>CADAAA010000004.1 GCA_902785785.1 uncultured Bacteroidia bacterium
CACCGCCACCGTCACCTACAATGGCAAGGCCACCCTCCAGGACTTCCACAGGCGCATTATGATGAACCGCGACGAACTGACCAAGTATCTCGGTTACGAATATGGCGACGACTGGGTGGATTCCCGTATCGGCATGTACGACTACAAGCACCCTTACTACGAGAACGGCGTCATCGATACCGACTGGCTCTCCGAGTACTTCGAGCCCACCTGGAGCCAGCAGCACGGCATCAGCTTCTCCGGCGGTAATAGGAACGGACACTTCTTCACCTCCCTCAACTATGTGTACGACGACGGTGTCGTCAAGGGAAAGAAGGATGTGTACAAGCGTCTCACCGCCCAGGTCAACGCCGACTACAACCTTTTCAAATGGCTGCAGGTCGGAGTCAACAACTCCATTGAGAAATGGGCCACCCAGAGCGTTTCCCAGCGTGGTTACGGTTCTTCATTCGAATCCGTCCTTTCCATGGACCCTATGACCCCTGTCTACTGGGTCACTCCTGAGGAAATGTCCCTGTCGTTCAAGACAATCTACGATGCCCTTCAGAACGGAACCTCCGACATCAACTACACCCTGTTCCGCGACGAGAAAGGCTGGTATGCCAACACCAAGTACTCCGATATGGAAGGTAGCGCCTTCGCAAAGCGTGACGCCACCGACAGTGAAAACGGCGGTTTCAACATCAACGGAACCTTCTTCGCCAACCTCAAGCCCCTCAAGGGCCTGACCATCACTTCCCGTCTCGGCTACCGCCTCAACTTCGGCGTCAGCCACAGCTACAGCGCTCCTTATTGGATCGGCGACCGCGGTTCGCAGAAGACCTACAGCATCTCCGCCAACGCCTCCACCGGCTGGTACTATCAGTGGGAGAACTTCGCCAACTACCTCTTCAACATCGGCAAGAACAACTTCACCGTGATGGCAGGTATGTCTTACCGTGAGTCCAACAGTGATAATGTGAACGCCGGCTCCAGCGGCGAGGACATCCTCTCCAGCTACGAGCCCAACTTCCGCTATCTCTCCTACGTGCTTTCCGGCGCTCCGAAGACCATCAGCAACGCCCCGAGCAAGAGCGCTTCCCTCGCCTACTTCGGCCGTCTCATCTGGAACTACGACAACAGGTATCAGATCCAGGCCAACTTCCGTGCTGATGCATTCGACTCCTCCAAGCTTCCCGCCAGCAACCGCTGGGGATACTTCCCGTCAGTCTCCGCTTACTGGACCATCAGCAACGAGCAGTTCTTCAAGGACAATGTCAACACCAACGTGTTCAACTTCCTGAAGTTCCGCGCATCCTGGGGACGCAACGGTAACATCAGCGTGCTGAGCGGTTATCCTTACACCGCTACGATCAACATCGGCTCCAGCTCCTACCAGTACGATGTCGACAACATCGGCAACTCCTACGGTTCCGCCCCGAGCAAGCTCCCTAACCCGAACCTTAAGTGGGAGACCTCCGAGCAGATCGACTTCGGTATCGACGCCCGTATGTTCAACAACCGCCTGACCTTCACCGCCGACTACTTCAACAAGCAGACCAAGGACCTCCTCTTCAGTGTTACCATCCCATCCGAGCTCGGTTTCTCGTCCGTGACCACCAACGGCGGTAATGTCCTCAACACCGGTTGGGAGTTCGAGCTTGGCTGGAGGGACCACATCGGCGACCTCAACTACAGCATCAGCGGTAACTTCTCGACACTGCACAACGAAGTCCTCTCTCTCGCCGAGGGTTCCACTCCTTCCCGCAGGACCGACGCCAGCTCCTCCAACTACCAGGTTGAGACAGTCTTCGACGTAGGTTACCCGATCTGGTACATGAACGGTTACGAGTATGCCGGTGTCTCTAGCGACGGCAAGCCCGAGTTCATCAACGCCAACGGCGAGCGCACCGATGTCGTCAGCTCCGGTGACCTGAAGTTCATCGGCCAGACCACTCCTAAATATACCTTCGGCCTGAACCTCAGCCTCGATTACAAGGGCTTTGACTTCGCCCTCTACGGTTCCGGTGTCGCAGGAAACGTCATCATGCCTGTCCTTCACCGTACCGGTTTCAAGAACGACCTCAAGTACTACCTCGAGGCCTATGAGAGCGGCAAGTATCCGAACCTTTCCGAGGTCTCAGGAAACTACCAGTTCTGGTCTTCGACCGCCAACGTGTTCAAGGGCGACTACTTCCGTATCAAGCAGATGCAGTTCGGCTATACCATCCCTTCGAGAATCACGAAGAAGGTCGCCATCAGCAACCTCCGCTTCTACGTCTCGCTCGACGACTATTTCACCTTCACCAAGTATCCCGGACTCGATCCTGAGACCGCTTCTATGAACAACTCCACCGGTGCCGGTCTCGACTTTGGCTCGTATCCTACGATGCAGAAGATTCTCCTCGGTGTCAATATCACGTTCTAAACAATGATTTGTGAAATGAAAAAGATATTCCTTCCTATACTTTTAGCGTTCTCGCTCTTCGCAGTGTCCTGCGAGTCGAAGCTTGAGATCCCCCAGAAGGGTACCGTCAGCACATTGGAGTTCTACTCCTCCGATGAAGACGCCGAGGCTGCCCTCAACAACATCTATGCGAGCTTCATCAGCATTGCATCCGCCAACTCTATCAACAACCCTGAGCTGATGCTGCTCAACTACTCCTCCGACGATATCCTCGCGGCCGGCGGAAACATCGACGACCATGACGATTTCCGTATCTTCGACGAATTCCGTTATTCTGAGACTATTGGACTCCTGAAAACCTGCTACGATCGCTATGTTTCCTGTATCTATGCCTGCAACCTTGTGATCTCCAACTTCACGACCGAGAACCGCAACAACACCGAGCCCAAGTGGGAAAGCGAGTACACCAAGAAGTGCGTCGCCCAGGCCCGCGTGATGCGCGCTTACGTCCATATGATGATGGCCATCATCTGGAACCGTCCCGCCATCATCGACCGCCTGCTCGAGCCCGATGAGCTCCCTGTCCAGGCCGAAAGCCAGTCCGCCATCCTCAAGTGGGTCATCGCCGAGTGCGAGAAGGCCATTTCTTCCGGCTACCTGCCCAAGCGCAACGGACCCAACGACAAGAACGGCACCGCTATCATGACTGTAGGATTCGCCCAGTTCACCGCCGGCAAAGCCGCCGTGTTCGACAATGATATGGCCACCGCCCGCAAGTACCTCGGCGACCTCATCGCTTCCGGGAACTATGTACTTATCCCTACCGAGGAGTACTGGACCAACTTCCACATCGATGGTGACGGCAACAGCGAGAAGATCTTCGCTCCCAACTACATCTATGACCCCAACCTCGGATGGACCAACACCATGCGCAGCCGCTGGATGGTCGCCAACGTCCTCTGCTGGCGTACCGACCACCTCGCTTCCATTCCTCCTTGCACCCCTTGCGCAGGTTGGAACGGCGGTGCCATCCAGGAAGACTTCGCCAAGAAGTTCCTGGAGCACGACGGTGACTCTCCTCGCCGCAAGGCCTGCTTCATCACCGAGGATGAGTGGCTCTATGAGATGGAGTGGAACTCCGACAAGAACGACGCTTCCCTCGAGGAGAGGATGGCCGATCCCAACCGCGGTATCTCCGACGTGACCGGTATCTACAGCCACGGCCCTTACTTCGAGTGGAAACGCATGTCCTACGCAAAGCCCTCCAGGATCCTTACCGGCGGCAGCGACAAATACCGTGGTGACAACGTCCAGGCCGTCAGCGGCGGTTCCTCCAACCAGTCCAACTTCCCTGTGGCCCGCTACGCCGAGGCTCTCCTCCTTTACGCCGAGGCTTGCATTAGTTCCAGTGACGAGGCCAAGGGTCTCGCAGCCCTCAACCAGGTCCAGGAGCGTTCCGGATCCGGCAAGATCAGCAGCAAGCTCACCTTCCAGGACGTGATGGAGGAGAAGCAGTACGAGATGTGGTGGGAAGGCTGCCGCTTCCCCGACCTCGTCCGTTGGGACAACCTCGGAAAGGTCGACATGAAGGCCATCTTCAACACCAGCTGGGGCGGCAAGGGCATCCACAAGGAGGTCCCTACCGTATTCGACGAGTACTTCGTGGAAGGCAAGCCCGGATACAAGAAGTATCACAAACTTTACGAGACTTACTCTTCGGTGAAGTACAACGACTTCTCCGACAAGTACAAATACTTCCCGTTCCCTCGTGACAGGAAGGCTGTCAACAAGTTCAAGGATGTCCTTGGCTGGGAGTACCTCAACGTTGCAGAGGAAGGCGAATAGCGATAGAGTTTGTCGAAAGTTTCAAAACGAAGCTTAAACATGTCCCATTATGGAGAGGGCGCCTGATGGCGTCCTCTTTTTATTTACCATAACCTGAATCAATTTTAAAGCAAATGGTCTATATTTACAATTCCATGTTCGCTGAAAATTGTATTTTTGTGAAAGCATAGCATAGAGCATTCATAAACTAACATCCAATACCATGAGATTTATCAAAATCGCCATTTTGGCAACCATGTCAGCGTTACTGCTTCTCTCCTGCCAGCAGAACCAGTCCAACCCCTGTGAACCTTCTACCGAACGCAAGGTCATCGAACCTGGAGAGCAGGCTCCTCCTGCAAGTCCCGGTCAGAATAATTTCGGTGGCATGATATCTTCCGCCCCGCGTGACACCACCGGTATGGCTGAGCGCATGCGCCGCATGCGTGAGGAGCAGAACCGCATCCGCACCGTCCATTTCAACGACCTCTCGATGAGCGACCCGTTCATCTATGCGGATGAGGCCACCAAGACCTATTATCTCACCAGCTCCGGCGGACGCCAGTACCGTTCCAAGGACCTCGTGATGTGGGAGGGACCTTACAATGTCATTGACCTGACCGGTACCTGGTGCGAGAAGGCCGGCTTCGCGGCCGCGGCCGAGATCCACAAGATCGGTAACTATTACTACTATGCAGGTACCTGGAGTGACCACAGCGAGATCATCCAGCAGGTGCCCAGACGCTACAACGTGCCTCACAACCAGACCTATCTCCTCCGTTCCGAGAGTCCCGAGGGACCGTTCGTTCCTTTCTCCATCACTCCCGGTTACGACTATCAGCCTTATGAGTGGGACTGCATCGACGGAACCCTCTATGAGGAGGACGGCCATATCTATATGGTCTTCGTCCATGAGTGGACCCAGCTGATCGACGGTACCATGGACTACATCGAGCTGTCCAAGGACCTCACCCAGACCATCTCCGAGTGGCCTGTCACCATGTTCCGCGCATCCGAGGCTCCGTCCTGCGGTGAAATGAACGGCCTCGGAGAGGCTACCTTCGGCATGAAGATGCCCGGTTGGGTGACCGACGGTCCCCAGATGTTCCGCACCCAGACCGGCAAGCTCGGTATGCTCTGGTCCACTTGGGGCAAGGAGCGCTATCTCCAGGAGGTCTGCTACTCCGAGTCCGGTACTATCGCCGGACCTTGGGTCCAGGAGCCCGAGCCGTTCCTCGGCAACAACTCCGGTCATGGCATGCTCTTCCGCACCTTCGACGGTGAGCTCCGTTATGTCGTGCATCACGTCGAGGGCAACGGCCCCCGCAAGCCTCAGTACTGGACTGTCGATGACTCCGGCGACAAGCTTAAGCTCGGACACCAGATCATCTTGAAATAATTGAAACGGCAATAATCTGGACTGGGGATGGGTCGTCCATCCTCAGTCCTTTTTTCGACCAATCCTACAGACAACAATGAAACATTCCGTCATCATTTCCCTGGCCTTTGCCGCCATGGCCATCGTATCCGTTGCGTGCAGCGGAGGAAAGCAGGTAGGCGTGCTGACAAAACCTACCCCAGCCACCACTAATCTCCCCGGCAAGGAGTATCCCAAGATCAATCCAGACCTGAGCGCCGTGTTCCGCGTCGAGGCGCCGGACGCCAAAGAGGTGTCGGTCAATGTCGGTAAACCCTATCCTATGACCAAGGGTGAAGATGGAGTGTGGGAGGTTACTACCGACCCTCTTGTCCCCGGATTCCACTACTATATGCTCACTATCGACGGGAAGAGGGTGGCCGATCCCAATACCAAGAAATTCTTCGGTTCCGGATACTGGTCCAGCGGTATCGAGGTGCCCGAGGCCGGGGTGGATTTCTATCTTGAGAAGAAAGTTCCCCACGGTGAGATCCGTATAGAGAAGTACGACTCCAAGCTGACCGGGGTGGAGAGGACTAGCTATGTCTATCTTCCTCCTCAGTATGCTTCCGAGCCCGAAAGACGTTTCCCCGTGCTCTATCTCATGCACGGAGCCGGAGAGGATGAGACTGGATGGAGCACCCAGGGAATGCTGGGCAACATCATGGACAACCTCATCGCAGCCAAGGAGTGCGTCCCTATGATAGTCGTGATGGAACGCGGTACCGCCGTTCTGGCTGACGCCGATCCGGCTGTCCGCCCCAACCTCTTCAATTTCGATGCTTTCGAGAAAGTGATGGTCGAAGAATCAGTCCCGACCTTCGACGCCCGTTTCCGTACCCTTACCGACCGAGACAACCGCGCTATCTGCGGACTCTCGCTCGGCGGCTTCCAGGCCTATACCATAGGATTGGACCACCCCGAACTGTTTGGATGGATCGGCGGATTCAGCGGCTCCGGCCGCGGTCCGAACGACCGCAGGGATGCCGAGATGTATCCCCAGTCGCTCAACGACGACTACCATCTCTTCTACATCAGCATCGGTACCGACGAGCCCGCTGGAATGTATGCCGGCATTCGCGACCTGCATCTTGCACTGGACAGCCTCGGTATCAAGCATGTATACTATGAGTCACCGGGTACCGGCCACGAATGGCTCACCTGGAGGCGTTCGCTGCACCAGTTCGCCCCCATGCTTTTCCAATAGACTAGCCAAGTCAAATACTAAATAATAACACAAACTGACTTCCTATGAAACGTATCTTCGCAATCATTGCCGCCTTGACGGTGATGACACTGTGCCTTTCCGCCCAGGAGAAGGCATCGATCAACGTCCATTCCAAGGCTCCTTCGGGGCAGATCGACCCCATGCTGTACGGACAGTTGTTCGAGCACATCTATTTCTCCGCCAACAACGGTGTATGGCAGGAGTTGATCTACGAGCGCTCCTTCGAACCTGAGCATTATCCCGGCATCACTCCGCGCGACGGCTATTTCGACGGATGGTATATGGATGAGGACAAGGTCCTTCATTCTCCTACGCGCTATGAGCAGCCGATGCCGCTGACCTCGGTCGATACTGACGACTATGAGATCACGATGGACGTCAACTGGAGGTCGTACAGACTTGCCAGGCGCTCCTGGAGCGGCGGCCTGATGGATATCCGCTTTGCGGTCAAGAACCAGGCGAACGGCGAGCCGTACTATGTCCGACTCCACAATCCCTATTATGAGGCCCGCATTTTCACCCCTGCGCAGACTGAGGCGCAGGTCCAGGCAGCTGAGCTCGCCCGCGCAAGGCAGCAGGCTTCCGCGCAGGCTACGGATCCCAACTTCTCGATAGCGAAAATGGTCGAGAGGGAGGGCCCGTCATTTGGAGGAAGGCCCGGACGCATGGTAAGGACTCTCGATCCTATCGTGTCCAGGACCGCTACGGCAGACCAGATCAACGAGAACCAGGACTGGCACAAACTCCGCATAGTCTGCAAGGGCAAGTCCATCAACGTCTATTTCGACGGCAAGCGTGTACTGAGCTACTCCAAGGCGGATGCCACCGGCCACAATGACATCGTGTTCTGGGTCAACTATACCGAAGCCACTTACAAGAACATCAAGGTCACTTCCCTGAACGGCAAGCAGACGTATTTCGAGGGTACTCCCGATGTGGTCAAGATCCCGGACGTAGCCCCTCAGTGGAATGCTTTCGGCGACGCCTCTTTCGAAATGGTGAAGGGCGATGCCGTCAACATGGATTATTCGCAGAAGATCACCGCCCGTTCCAAGGCGGGCGTCAGCCAGGGCCCTCAGAACCTGATCCCCGGCGAGACATTCGTAGGATCGATATATGCCAAGGGCAACGGCACGCTTTCCGTCGGCCTGAAGCAGGGCAATACCTTTATCGCCGAACAGAAGCTCGGCGTTCCGGGCAATGCATGGAAGAAGTTCGATATCAGCCTTCCGGCCGGAAGCCGCGCCGGTGACGCCGACTTCGCCATCATCGTGGAGAACGGCACCGTCCAGGTGGACCAGGTGACGCTCTCGACCGCTACCGGCCAGGCTCTCGGAGGCTTCCGTCCCGACATCCTCCAGGCGGTCAAGGACCTGCATCCGACCTGCCTCCGCTGGCCCGGCGGCGGCTATGTCGCCCAGTACTACTGGCAGTGGGGTGTCGGCCCGCAGGAGAACCGCTACCGCTGGCCTCACTGGATGTGGATGGACTATGACCAGAACTGTTTCGGTACCGACGAGTTCATCAAGTTCTGCCGCACCGTCAATACCGAGCCCATCATCGTAGTCTCCGTACACTTCGAGCGTCCCGCAGAGGAGTACGATTCAATCCTGGAGGATGCTGTCAACTGGGTACGTTACTGCAATGCCCCCGCGACTGACGAGTGGGGCGCAAAGCGCGCCGCAAACGGTCATCCCGAGCCGTACAACGTCAAGTACTGGGAGATCGACAACGAGATGTGGGAGATGGGTATCGACAGGTATGAGAAATGCGTACGCGAGTTCTCCACCGCCATGCGCAAGGTCGATCCCAGCATTAAGATCATCGCTTGCGGCGGTTTCCAGGAGGACAATGATTTCATCAATCGTTCCGGAAGCTATTTCGACTATCTTAGCCTGCACCACTACGAGCAGCAGGGCGGATATGCCACCGGTCCCAAGCGGCTGGCCGACCAGTATGACCGCTACGCCCAGGTGATTGCCGAGAGCCCGAACCCCAATATCAAGCTCTTCATCTCCGAGTGGAACCTCCAGAGCATTGACTGGAAGACCGGCCTTTTTGCCGGCGGCTTCCTTAATGTCTGCGAGGAGCGTGATGTCGTCGCCATGGGTGCTGCGGCTCTCTTCATCCGCCGTACCGACATGCCCGACTGGAACAACGCCTTCATCAACTTCGACTACAAGGATGTATTCGTGGCTCCGAACTATCAGGTGACCAAGCTCTGGTACGACCATTTCTCCCGTTATCGTCTTGACCATGAGGGCGATACCAAGGATCTCAGTGTTGTTACCACCCTGTCCGAGAACGGCCGCGACGTCATCGTCAAGGTCGTCAATCCGACAGAGAAGTCATATACACTGGACGTTATCGGCGACTGGAAGGGTATCGCTTCGACCGGGTACGAATACTATGCCCCGGGTGCGCTTGATATTGCCAACAGCATGGAAAAGAAGGATGCTGTCGCCCTCAAGAAGGCATCGCCTGCATGTGACGGGAGCAAGGTTACCCTCAGCGTCGAGCCTTATTCCGCCGGTGTTATGACCATTGAAAAGAAATTCTGATAATCTATGAAAACATTGCTTTTTGCCCTGGCCCTTATGGCCGCGGCCCCTTCGCCGCAGGTGAAGGTCACTTTCTTCACTCCGACTGTCGTGCGCGTGCAGAAGGCTCCCGAGGCTTCGGGCTTCCATGACGGCAGTGTATCCGTCGTAGCGCAGCCGGAAGACGTCCGCGTGACGGTCAAGGCTTCCGGCACTTCCAAAGTGTATTCCTCCCCGTCGCTGAAGGTCACTGTCGCGGCCGACGGCACCGTGAGCTTTGCCACTGCGAATGGCAAGATGCTCATGAAGGAAGGGGAGTCCTCCTTCACTGAACGCACGGAGGGCCTGGACAAAGGCGCTTTCGTGACGAAACAGGCTTTCCGGCTCGAGGCCGGAGAGCCTCTTTATGGTCTTGGCATCCTCCAGGACGGTCAGTTGAGCCTCAGCGGCAAGACACGCTACATGCGCCAGGACAATACCGAGGACTTCGTTCCCTTCGTCCAGTCGGTCAAGGGATACGGCATTTTCTGGGACAATCCTTCAACCGGCACCTTCACCGATAAGGATGACGTTGCGTCGTTCGAGTCCGAGGTCGGCACGCAGATCGACTATTACTTCATCTACGGCGGCAACGCCGACGGCGTGATAGCCGGCATGCGCGGGCTTACTGGCCATGTGCCGATGATCCCCCTGTGGGGCTTCGGCTTCATGCAGAGCCGCGAGCGCTACAAGAGTTCGGCCGAGTATCTCGGTGTGCTCCGCGGCTACCGCGAAAGGGGAGTGCCGCTCGACGTCGTCATCCAGGACTGGCAGTACTGGGGCAACAACTACCAGTGGAACGCCATGGAGTTCCTCAATGACGATTTCCGCAACGCCCAGGCCATGATTGACGAGACACATGACAGCCACGCCCATATCCTGATTTCCATCTGGGCTTCGTTCGGCCCCATGACCAAGCCGTTCCGCGAGCTGGATACCAAGGGGCATCTGCTGCATTTCGGCACGTGGCCGCAGAGCGGATTGAGCGACTGGCCTCCCCGCAGGGACTATCCTTCCGGCGTGCTTCCGTACGATGCTTTCAGTTCCGAGGCCCGCGACATCTATTGGGACAATCTCATGCGTCTTGAGAAGATGGGTATCGACGGCTGGTGGATGGACTCCACCGAGCCGGACCATCTCGACTACAAGGACAGCGACCTCGAGCAGATGACCGCCATGGGCTCATACAGGAGCGTGCTCAATGCTTTCCCGCTGATGTCCGTCGAGGGCGTTACCGAGAAGCAGTTGACCGTCTCCGACCGTCGCCCCATGGTCCTGACCCGCTCGGCCTATGCTGGCCAGCAGCGTACAGGAGCCAATACCTGGAGCGGCGACGTCCAGTCCACCTGGAACGACTTCCGTCACCAGATATCCGCCGGCCAGGGATTCACCCTCACGGCCATTCCTTATTTCAACTCCGACATCGGCGGATTCTTCCCCAGCGGATACAACAAACGCGGCGAGACACAGACCTGCTCCCGCAATCCTCTGTTCCAGGAGCTTTATGTCCGCTGGCTGCAGTTCGGCCTCTTCAATCCCATGATGCGCAGCCATGGCGAGTCCTCGCGCCGCGAGATCTGGGAGTTCGGTGAGAAGGGCGAACCCGTTTACGATGCCATTGAGAAGAGTATCCGTATGCGCTATGCGCTCCTGCCGTATATCTATAGCACTTCGTGGCAGGTCAGTTCTGCCGATGACAGTTTCATGAGGGCCCTGTTCATGGATTTCCCGAAGGACAAGAATGTCTGGGAGCTCGGTGGCGAGTACATGTTCGGCCGTGCTTTGCTGGTAGCCCCGGTGGGTAAGGCATTGTTTACGGAAGAGACCCGCAAGTGGTCCGAGGATCCCGTTGACTGGACCGTTCCCAAGTCCTACGATGTCTATCTCCCTGCCGGAGCCGACTGGTATGACTGGTGGACGGGTGAGGCGCTCAAGGGCGGGCAGACGATCGCGGCCGACGCTCCGCTGGACCGCTGTCCCCTCTACGCCCGCGCCGGCGCCATAGTCCCTCTAGGTCCGGATGTGCAGTACTGTGATGAGAAGCCCTGGGATGACCTTGAGGTACGTGTGTACCTTGGCGCAGACGGCAAGTTTACGCTCTACGAGGACGAGTTCGACGGACAGGCTTACAAGAACGGTGTGTACAGCACCATCGATTTCAGCCTCAAGGGACGCACCCTGACGATCGGCGCCCGTAAGGGCTCCTATCCCGGGATGCTGGAGAACAGGAAGTTCCGCATCGTGTATTACGGCAAGGGCGTCAAGGGAGAGAAGGCCGTCGAGTACAACGGTTCACAGTTGAAAATCAATCTTTAGAATAAAAGCGATCTGAAATGAAAAAACTGTTAATGATCCTTATGGCGCTGACGGTTGCCTGTGCAGCCCGTGGCGCCGTAGACAAGAATTTCCACATCTTCATCTGCATCGGCCAGTCCAACATGGAGGGCAACGCCCGCGTCGAGGACCAGGACCGTGAGGGCATCAGCCCCAATTACCTGATGATGGCCCCGGTGGATTTCCCCGGCATGAACCGTACGAAGGGCAACTGGTATCCTGCCGTCCCGCCGCTCTGCCGCGAGAACACCGGTCTTACCCCGGCCGACTATTTCGGCCGCACCTTGCTTGAGAACCTCCCTGAGGGACACAGAGTGGGTATCATCAACGTTTCCGTGGCAGGCTGCAAGATAGATGCATTCATGAAGGACCGGGCTGAGGAATACGGCAAGACCGGTGCGGACTGGCTGCAGAACATCATGCAGATCTACGGAGGCAATCCTTACAACTATGTGGTCGATCTCGCCAGGAAGGCCCAGAAGGACGGAGTGATTTCCGGTATCCTCCTGCATCAGGGCGAATCCGATCCTGATGATGAAACCTGGCCGAGCAAGGTCAAGAGCATCTACGAAGATTTCCTCAAGGATCTCAACCTCAAGGCAGAGGAGTGTCCTCTGCTGGCCGGTGAGGTGGTCAACAGCGACCGCGGCGGCGTCTGCGGCCCCATGAACCGTATCATCAACATGATCCCTGATGTCATCCCTACTGGCCATGTCGTGTCATCCAGCGGCTGCAAGGAGAATTTCGACCGCCTGCATTTCAGCGCCGCCGGCTATCGTCAGCTCGGCCGCAACTATGCCATGGTGATGCTTCCGCTGATGGGCTATGAGGCCCGTCAGACCGGCGGCGCCATCGACGGCGGTCTCGAGTCGCCCATCATCCATTCGATGCCCCGTTTCCCGGGAATGGGCGGGCGCAGGCCCGAAGGGGCTCCCGCGCGCCCGATGACCCCCAACGTGACCTTCAACATCAGCGCACCGCGTGCCAAGGAAGTGTTCTTCACCTCCCAGTTCACCCAGGGCCGTCTCCCCATGACCCGCAACAGCAAGGGTATCTGGAGCATCACCGTCCAGCCTGAGAAGGCAGACATCTATCCTTACAACTTCATCGTGGACGGCGTCAGCGTCGCCGACCCCGCCAACATGAACATCTTCCCGAACGAGAACTTCAAGCAGAGCCTCGTAGAGATTCCCGATTCGGAAGCCCTCTATACCGTCAATGACGTTCCTCACGGCCGCGTGTCGTACTGCACATATAAGTCATCCGTCCTTGACCTGAACAGGCCACTGCTTGTCTACACTCCCGCCGGTTATGAGACTTCCGGCAAGAAGTATCCCGTGTTCTACCTCGTCAGCGGTACAACCGACACCGAGGAGACCTGGTTCAAGGTAGGTAAGCTCAATGTTATCCTCGACAACCTCATCGCCCAGGGCAAGGCCGAACCTATGATCGTCGTGATGCCTTACGGCAATATGATGAACGGCACTCCAAGGCCCAATACGATGGCTTCCGTCAGCATGTACAAGGTGTTCAACGAGGAGCTTACCACTTGCATCATGCCTTATGTGGAGTCCAATTTCCGTACGGTCAACGACAGGGACCACCGCGCCATAGCGGGATTCTCCCGCGGCGGCGGCCAGTCGCTCTTCGCGGCCCTGTCCAACCTTGACAAGTTCGCATACCTGGCTTCTTACAGCGCATACCTCATCCCCGAGGCCCTGGATACCTGCTTCCCTCAGTACGCCGCCAATCCCGCCCTGCTGAACGACGGTCTTAAGCTGTTCTGGTTCGGTGTCGGCACCTCCGACGGCCTCTATCCTGATGTCATCAGGCACCAGGAGTACAACGATGCCAAGGGTATCAAGTACGAGAAGGTCTTCACCGAAGGTGCGCATACTTGGATGAACGCACGTAATTATCTGTCAATCACTCTCCAAAGATTCTTTAAATGAAAGCTAAACTCACAATCCTAGCCCTGCTGCTGTCCACCCTGTGCTCGGGCCTGTCAGCTCAGAACCTCAAAGTCAATGACCTTGAGTATTTCGAGGATACCGGTGTCAACTTCCTCGTTTACAGCAACAACTACACGGGCATGTTCTGTGACGAGAAGACCGCCGCCATCGAGATCATCCTCCGCGGCGTCCGTATCGCCACGGGCGGCGGCATCCGCCTGATGAACACCCCCGAGCAGTGGGATATCTATCCCGTCCTGGAGTCCAGGACTGTCAACAAGGAAGAGAATTCCATATCGGTCGTGCTCGACTACGCCGACTATGGATTCAAGTCCACGATCAAGGTGACCGGCAAGGACAAGGGTGTCACCATGGCCGTCTATCTCGACAATCCTATCCCGGAGAGCCTTGTCGGCAAGGCGGGAATGAACATGGAGTTCTTCCCTGCGACATATTTCGGCAAGACCTTCCTGATGGACGGCATGCCTGATATCTTCCCGAAACACCCTGCCGGATCGACCGAAATGCGTCCTGTCAGCGAGAAGATCACGCAGATCTTCGGACTCTCTACCTTCAACGACCGTGGCCGCGGCGAGTTCATCGTCCCCGCGCCCATTTCCACAGGACATACGCTTGTTCTTGCCCCGGAGGATGATGACCTGAGGGTTTGCTTCAAATCCGATTCCGAGATCAATCTCTTCGACGGCCGCAACCTTTCTCCGAACGGCACCTTCGTGGTTCGCACCTTCCTTCCCGGAGGCAAGACCGGCAAGGTCGCAGAGTGGTACATCGAGCCTTCCTACGATCCTTCGTGGGTGCGCAAGCCCAATATCGGTTTCTCGCAGGTAGGCTATACTCCGGCCCAGAAGAAGGTAGCCGTCGTCGAGCTCGACAAGAATTACAAGCTGCCTGCCAAGGCGAAGATCATCCGCGTGGATGCCGACGGAAAGCGTTCCGTCGCCCTCGAACCAGCCGTAAAGGAGTGGGGTGTGTACAACAACCGTTACAACTATGCTACCGTGGATTTCACGGCTGTCAAGGCCCCCGGCCTCTACTGCATCGAGTTCGGTGACGAGACTTCCAACATATTCCCGATCGCCGAGAATGTTTACGGCGACAAGTGGCATACGACGATGGATGTATGGCTCCCTGTCCAGATGGACCACATGGAGGTCAAGGAGGCTTACCGTATCTGGCACGGCCGTTCCAACATGGACGACGCCCTCCAGGCTCCTCTCAACTATGAGCAGCAGGACGGTTACCGTCAGGGCCCCACTACCAATACCAAGTACGAACCTCTCGAGCATATCCCCGGCCTTTCTGTCGGCGCCTGGTACGATGCCGGAGACTTCGACATCCAGTCAGGTACCGTGATCGGACTCACCCAGCAGTTCGCTTTCCTCTGGGACCTCTTCCATGAAGACCGTGACCAGACCTATATCGACCAGAAGACCCAGTTCGTGGACATCCATCGTCCGGACGGACAGCCTGACGTGCTTCAGCAGTGCGAGCACGGATTGCTGAACATCATCGCCCAGGTGGAGAACATCGGCTTTGTCGCCCAGGGTATCGTCCAGGGCAATATGTGGCAGTATGCCCATATCGGAGACGGCATGACCCAGACCGACGGTCTGGTCTACAACCCGTCCCTCAGGCCTTACGATGTCGTGGGTGGCACTTCCGGAACCCGCGACGACCGTTACGCTTTCACCAGCAATGGCGGCAACCCCGCGGGACAGATGTCCACCATCGCTGCGATGGCAGCCGCTGCCCGCGCCCTCAAGGACTACAATCCCGAGCTTTCGGCCAAGGCCCTCAAGCTTGCCGTAAAGCTGTGGGACGAGAACTTCGAGGCCGCCGATCCCGAGAAGATGGCAGCCAATGCCAACAATCAGATGATGCGCCGCTTCAATATGGGCGACCAGCGCACCGGCGCGGCCGTACAGCTTTGGCGCGCCACCGGCGAGCAGAAGTACAAGGACTTCTTCCTGCCCAAGGTGCTCGAGCAGCTGAAACCCCAGCCGGCTCCGGCCGGCGCTGCAGCCATGGGCGGATTCTTCCGCGGAGGCTCCAACCTCAGCACCGCCCTCGAGCTTTATCCGTTTATGGACAAGGATTTCCAGAAGGCTGTCAAGGCCGCTGTCCCTGAATATGTTAAGGGTGTCGAGCAGGCTGCCAAGGAGAACCCTTACGGCGTTCCCGTATCGGGACGCGGCTGGGGCGGCACCGAGATCGCACTCGGATGGGCCTACAACAACTACATGGTGTGGAAGTACTTCCCGGACATGATCGACCCTGAGCTTGTGCTCAACGGCATGCACTTCATCTTCGGACGCCATCCGTACTCCAACGTTTCCTTCATCACCTCGGTCGGCGTCAACACCAAGAAGGTGGCCTACGGCAACAACCGCGGTGACTACACCGTCATCCCCGGAGGTATCGTTCCCGGCCTGCTGATGATGAATCCCGACTTTATGGAGCATAAGGATGACTATCCTTTCCACTGGGGCGAGAACGAGTGCTGTACCCGCAACGTGCCGCAGTTCGTGATGCTTACCCTCGGTGCCGAGGAGATCACCAAGGCCCTCAACAAGAAGAAATAACAGAAGAGTCGCTATGAAAATCTTTGCATTCAAGCACGTCGCTGTGGCGGCCGCCGCGCTCATCGCGCTGGGCGGCTGCTGCGGCACGTCCGTGCCCGGACCGCTCACGACCGGGGAGGACACCATAGTTTCCACCAAGTATGGAAAGATACAAGGTTACAACGATGCCGGTATCTACACCTTCAAGGGCATTCAGTATGCCAAGGCGGAGCGCTTCATGCCTCCCGAGTATCCCGACAAGTTCGACGGTGTGAAGAAGTGCCAGGTCTACGGCCCCAAGGCGATGCAGAACCAGAATGTCCGCTGGAACGATCCTACTGACTACGATTTCGGTTTCCAGTTCAAGATCGAGTTCCTGAGCGAGGACTGCCAGGTACTGAATGTCTGGACTCCTGCCCTTGACGGCAAGAAGCGCCCCGTATTCGTGTGGATTCACGGAGGCGGATATGCCAACGGCTCAGCTATTTTCCTGCCCGCGCAGGACGGACGCTCGCTAGCAGAGAAGGGAGACATCGTGGTCGTAACGGTCAATCACCGTCTCAACATCCTCGGTTACATTGACTTGACTGCCCTTGGCGGCAAGTATTCCGAGTCTGTCAACCTCGGTATGCAGGATCTGGTCAAGGCGCTTGAATGGGTTCACGACAACATCGAGGCCTTCGGCGGCGACCCCGGTTGCGTGACCATAGGCGGACAGTCCGGCGGTGGCGGCAAGGTCTCCACCTTGATGGCGATGCCTTCCGCCCAGGGCCTGTTCCACCGTGCGGTGGTCCAGAGCGGCTCGACGCTCAGGCAGTCCCTGCCCGAGCAGTCGCAGGCGCTCGGCCTGGCCGTCCTGGAGGAGCTCGGGCTCACGCCCGAGACTGCGGACAAACTTGCCGAGGTGCCGTACGACGAGCTCGAGGCGGCAGGCAACCGCGCTTCGCGCCGCGCCGGCGGCCGCTTTGCCCCCGTGGTTGACGGCAAGTACCTCGTCCAGCATCCTTTCGATCCTGTGGCGCCGGAGTGCAGCCGTGATGTTCCAATGCTTATCGGCTCCAACCTGAACGAGTTCTGTTACACCAACAACGTAAAGTTCACCGTAGATGAGCGTGCCCGCGCCGGCGTCATCTCCCAGGCGACAGTTAAAGCCGCCCAGGGAGGCGCTCCTGCCTATGTCTACCTCTTCGAATGGCAGTCGGCAGTGAACGACGGCGCACTTGCGGCCTGTCACGGCATGGAACTCCCGTTCATGTTCAACAACGTCGCCGTCCAGCGCGAGATGACCGGCGGGACCAAGGAGGCCTACAAGATGGCCGACCGCGTCAGTTCCGCCTGGATCAACTTCATCCGCAACGGCGATCCCAATACGAAGAAGCTTCCTAAGTGGGAGCCCTTCAATGCTGAGACAGAGGCCACTATGGTCCTCGACAATACCAGCAAAATGCAATACAAGGAATAGTATATGAAGAGAATCAGTATTCTTCTAGCAGGGTTGTCGCTTATGGCGATGGCCCTGTCATGCAAACAGCCCGTCCCCGGTCAGGTTAAGGTCACGGGAGGCTGGATCCAAGGTGAAGTCACCGAAGACATGTGTGTTTACAAGGGCATTCCTTTCGCCGCTCCGCCTGTCGGTGACCTCCGTTGGAAAGAGCCGCAGCCCGTTATCCCTTGGGAAGGGGTGAGGGATGCGCTGGAATTCGGCCCCGGTCCCGTCCAGGGCATGAGCTTCCCCGGCTCCAACAACAGCGAAGACTGCCTTTACCTGAATGTCTGGTCGCCGGCGAAGACTCCGAAGGACAAGCTTCCTGTATTCGTGTGGATTTACGGAGGAGGTTTCGCCATGGGGTCATCGTCGCAGTATGACGGCCGTCCCCTCGCGGAGAAGGGCGTCATCCTTGTGACGATCAATTACCGTGTCGGACAGCTCGGTTATTTCGCCCATCCCGAACTCACTGCCGAGAGCCCCCACCACGTGTCCGGCAACTACGGTATCATGGACCAGATCGCCGCCCTGCAGTGGGTCCACGACAATATAGCGGCCTTCGGAGGCGACCCGTCCAAGGTGACTATCTTCGGCGAGTCCGCCGGCGGCATCTCCGTCAGCATGCTCTGCGCATCTCCTCTTGCCAAGGGCCTGATCAGCGGTGCAATTTCGCAGAGCGGCGGTTCCTTCGGCCCCGTGCGTCATCACTCCTATCCAGGCGAGAACATGAAAACCCTCGCCATGGCAGAGCAGGACGGCGTCAAGTACGCCGAAGGCCTCGGCGCCAAGTCGCTGGCTGAGCTGCGCGCCATGGACGCCGGCGCCTTCGCGCGCCAGATGGTCGTCACCGGAGGCGCCTGGCCTATAGTAGACGGCTATGTGATCCCTGATGACCAGTACCGCATGTACGAGAATGGCAATTTCAACGACGTGAACGTACTTATTGGATACAACTCCGATGAAGGCGCGAGTTTCGGCAGCAGCAATGTTCCCGAGGAACATGTGGCTGCCGTAGAGGAACGTTACGGGCCTTATGCTGAGAAACTTCTGGCAGCCTATCCGCTTGACGGCAGTTCGGTAGTGCCCAAGTCAGCCCGCGACCTCGGCCGCGATGCTTCCTTCGGCTGGCATACCTGGAGCTGGGCCCGTCTCCAGTCCGAGAAAGGCAAGGCAAATGTGTATATGTACTACTTTGACCAGCATCCCGACTACCCGGAGGATTCGCCCCAGTACGGACACGGATCGCCTCATGGTCAAGATGTAGACTATGTCTTCAAGAGCCTTCGTCGTGAGAATCTCACGACGGACGGCTATCTCTCCGAGACCATGGCGACCTACTGGACCAATTTCGCCAAGTATGGCGATCCGAACGGCGAAGGCCTTCCCGAGTGGCCCAAGTTCACCAAGGATAACCACGTGACTATGGTCCTGACTGGCTCCGGCCCTCATCCCGAGGCCGTTCCTGACGAGGATGCCATGTGGGTACTCAATGAGTACTTCGAGTGGCGCCGCTCGCCCGAAGGCGCCGCATGGGCAGAGGCCCAGCCGTAGCCGTCAGGCTAAGCGCTTCCCTTTATATCCTGCGAGGTTTCCCGCAGGATATTTTTTTGGAGACCAACCCTTCTGGATGGACAAATCGTTTGGAACAAGGATATGCCCTGGACGCTTCTATAGACAGTAGTCATGTTCGCAACCCAGCGTATTTCTTTGGTTTGCGAACATTGACTGCCCTCTGAGGCTTCTGGAATGGGTGTTTGTGTTCCCGACGATTTGTCGAGGGGGGGGGGGAGAGTTAAGTACATGATAGAAATAATCCGGAGATTCAGCAGTTTAACTGAATCTCCGGATTATTTCGACTCCCGGGAGCATGGCGCCCGGGAAAGGTCCAGGCTCTAGATGGCGAGGGTGAGCATCAGGGCGCCGACGAGTCCGAGGATGGCGTAGAACTCCGGAAGGGCGGCGTAGATGAGTGTGTTCGTCTGCACGTCATGACCCTGGCTGATGCCTACGATACCGTTGGCGCAGACCTGACCCTGACGGATGGCGGAGAAGAGGCACACGAGACCCATACCGAGACCTATACCGAAAAGGACGGGCCCGTTGGCGGCAAAGTCGAACTTGTAGACGAGCAGCCACATGAAGAATCCGACGAAACCGTAGATACCCTGGGTGGCAGGGAGAGCGGACAGGATGAGGTAGCTGCTGGACTTTTCCGGAGCCTTCTTGAGGGCCCCTTCGGCTGCGTTACCGGCGATAGTGGTCCCGAAAGCGCTGCCGATGCCGGACAGGCTGAGCATCAGACCGAGTCCGAGATAACCGAGAATTTCATTCATAGCGATAGATTTATTTTATTGTTGTTGAATTCGTTATTGGTCTGTAACACCGTCCCTTCCCATCGTAGCCGGAATTCTTGAAGAACTCCAGGAAGTTGAGTCGGAGCGGGTGGACGAATGCGCCGAGGCAGCACATTGCAAGGTTCAAGGCATGTCCGACTACAAGGATAACTACGAAGAATAACCAGCCGACGCCGAACGAGCCGTCGCCGAGTGTCATGGATGCAATGTCGTTGAAAGCCTTGCCCAACATGCCTCCGGCCAGGCCGAGGGCATAGAGGCGCAGGTAGCTCAGCACGTCGCCGAGCAGTCCGGTGACGGTGTTGTAGGTCTCCCATAGGCCGGCCCCAATATTCTTGAGCGGACTGCGGTGGATGTCATTGAAGAGGAATATACCGAGTGCGGATATGATACCCAGCCCGATAATTATCCACTTGGTGACGGCAGGAGGCAGGAGTTTGAACATCGCAAGAGCTCCGATGACCACGCCTCCGACTATCAACAGTGTCCATCCCCAGACCCCGAGGGAGCCCAGGAAACCCCTGTTGCGTGTGGCGTATACGGTCTTGACCACCATTGCAAGACACAGGTGTATGATACCAATTACCAGCGCCAGCACCATCTGCGCTTCGAATCCTCCTATCGTTCCAGTGATCATGACCTTCTTCATCCATGATGGTATCCATGGCAGCGCCGAGATATCGACGCCGAAGAAGGTATGCATGACTATGCCGACAACGAAAGTTCCGGCTCCGAGGATGGTGACCAGCGGAGCGAGATTCTTCATGCTGTCGACCTTGCGGAGCAGGAAGCCTCCGATGAACAGCAGGAGGCCATAACCTGCATCGCCCATGCACATGGCGAAGAACAGCAGGAAGAAAATGGAAATGTACGGAGTCGGGTCGAATTCGTCATAGTCGGGCCGGCCGTACATGTCGGTCAGGGTCTCGAACTGTTTGACGAACTTGTTGTTCCTGAGCTTGATGGGAGGATTGTCCTCCTTGGTTGCAACATATTTGATCCAGAGGGCTTCGGACGCATCGAGGACCTCTGCCAGCTTGGAATCGCTGTCAGTAGGTGCGAAGCCTTCATATACCGTGATGTGGTCCTCGACTGCGGATTGACCCGCGAGGGAGGCAAGGTAGATGTTGAGTTCGTCGGTCAGCGACCTCTTGCGGTCCTCCAGTCCGGGTATTTCGGACTTCCTGTCTTCCAGATGCTTGCGGTAGCGCTCGATCTCCTTGTCCTTGGCCTTTATCATTCCTTCGAGTTCGCGGACGGTGGAGAGGGGAGAGTGCATTTCGGCGAGGGGGAAGCCTGCGGCATCGCCCGCTATGACGAAATGCACCGTCTTGCCGTCATCACAGATGACCTCAAGCGGATAATCCGCCTCCCATGAAGGATCGAAGCCCTTCTTGCGGGTGCGGTAGAAGTGGATGGGGACCCCGGCCTTGCCGAGGGCCTCCGTCTTGTCGCGGTCGTAGTCGCCCCACGGGGCGATGGTCTCTTCCGCGTCGGCCAGGCTCTGCCTTTGTTCGAGCAGTTCGGTCAAGTGGGTGTCGACACCGTTCTGGAGTGATTCGATCTCGTTCTTGACCTGGCCGATGCGGTCCAGCAGGTCCGTGGAGTGGGCATCTACTGGGACGGAGGAGCGCTTGATATCGACGACTCCGAGCTCCCGGAGCTGGTCCAGGAACTTCTCCTCCCCGCCCTTGAGCAGGACGAAGGAGTATTTTGTCATTTTCTCAATCATGCCGTTTCCTCCTCTTCTTCCAGTGCGTGACGTTCCTTCACGATCTTGGAGGATGCCTTGGAGAGGTTTTCCTCGTCCTCCATGTACCGCTTTATCTTCCTGATGGCCTCCTGGTATCCCGGAATCTGGACCTTTTCATACAGGTTGACCTTCTGGGTGGTCTTCTTGCGCTGATAGTCCAGGATGCGGCTCTTGTACTGACATACTTCGGACTCAATGCCCAGGCGGGTGAGTTCCTTCAGGATGTTGACGCCGTCGGCGTACCACGCGGGCTTGGCGAAGGCGTTGAAATCCTGGATCTCGTAATGTATCTCCTTGAGCTCGGGCACCTTGACTCCGGCAACCTTGACGGTTGCGAGGTCCACGTCCGTGATCTTGATCAGGCTGGGCTCGAACTCGTTCCAAAGGGCAGCAAGGTAGTCGTATCTGTTCCGGGTGGCCTCCAGGTCCGCAACAAGCCGGTCGGAATAGTCCTTGGCTTTGCGCACTTCGACCCTGAGGGCGGACTCCTTGTTCTGGAGGGTAGGGAGCGCCTTCTGACGGACCTTCAGCTGCTTGCCGAGGTTATTCAGCGATGTCTTATTGTATTGGAACTTTATAGCCATAACAGTTATTCAGCAGGCCAGTATTTGTCGATCATGGTTTGCTTTATGCCGGTCTCCGCCTTGGAAAAATACTTGGCGAACAGCTTCCACGCGGTGTCGAGCATCTCGTCTATCTTGATGTTGACATCGATGCTGAGGAGCCTTATCGCATATTCCTTGGCATAGTCCAGGCAGCGGAGGTCGTAGTCGGAGAGGTCGAAACCGTTCTCCAGTTTGGTCTTGGCGTTCTGAGCGTCGGCATAGAGGCGGACGCCGGCGTTCATGACCTGACTGTGATCCTCGCGCGTCTTCTTGCCCTGGACGAGCTGTTTCAGACGGGACAGGGAGCGGAACGGGTCGACGATGACCTTGCCGGTATCAGTGTCGGCGCGGAGGAACAACTGTCCTTCGGTGATGTATCCAGTGTTGTCCGGGATGGCGTGCGTGATGTCTCCGTCGTTGAGGGTGGTCACGGCGATGATCGTGATCGAGCCTCCGGCGGGGAACTGCACGGCCTTCTCGTAAATCTTGGCGAGGTCGGAATAGAGCGAGCCCGGCATCGAGTCCTTGGAAGGTATCTGGTCCATGCGGTTGGAGACGATGGACAGGGCATCGGCGTACAGCGTCATGTCCGTAAGGAGCACGAGGACCTTCTCGTTCTTGTCAGCGGCGAAATACTCGGCGGCCGTAAGGGCCATGTCGGGGATGAGGAGGCGCTCCACGGGAGGTTCCTCTGTGGTGTTGACAAAGGAGACGATCTTCTCGAGGGCACCTGCATCCTCGAATGCATGGCGGTAGAAAAGGTAGTCATCGTTGCTCAAGCCCATGCCGCCGAGGATGATCTTGTCCACGTCGGCTCGCAGGGCCACGTCGGCCATGACCTGGTTGTAAGGCTGGTCCGGATCAGCGAAGAACGGGATCTTCTGGCCTGAAACCAGGGTATTGTTGAGGTCGATGCCGGCGATACCGGTAGGTATCAGCTCCGAAGGCTGCTTGCGCTTGTAGGGGTTGACGGAAGGACCGCCGATCTGGCGGACTTCGCCGTCAACTGCAGGGCCGCCGTCGATAGGATCGCCGTATGCGTTGAAGAAGCGGCCGGACAGCTGCTCGCCTACGCGGATGATCGGCGGATGGCCGAGGAAAGCTACTTCTGCATTCGTAGGGATACCTTCCGTACCCGCGAATACCTGCAGGGTGATGAGGTCGCCCTTGGTCTTGACCACCTGTGCGAGACGTCCGTCAACGGTTGCCAGCTCGTCGTTGGTAACACCCTTCGCCCTCAGGGAAACAGTGGCCTTGGTGATGGCGTCCAACTGCGTATATACTTTGTGGTATGCTTTAGTTGCCATTGGTCTCTAGGTGTTTGGTGATTTCTTCACGATACTTCATGAAAGGTTCGCTTTCGAACTTGCTGTAGTTCATCTGCCGCAGGAGGTTGATGAGTTCCTTGAACCATTCGCGGCATTTCTCGTAGTCGTCGAACTTGAATTCCTTGGCGCAGATGTCACTGACGAGGTCGACCATGTATTTCTGGCGCTCCATGGGGCAGAGGCTGTCCACGGGGTCGAAACCATCCTGCTGGAGGAGCGAGAAGTCGATGAGCTCAGACTTCCAGAACGCTTCGTGGTAGCTCATCGGCACGCCGTCATCTCCGAGGATGTTGATCTGGTCGTTCGCTTCCTTGCCGCGGCGCACCAGCACCTTGAGGGCGTTTACCTTCTCCACCCATCCGTGCTCGACCGTGCGGTCGAGGTACTCGCGGATCTCCGGATACTCCAGGTATTTTGAATAGGAGTCGATGGGGTTGACGGCAGGATAGCGCTTCTGGTCGGCGCGGTTCTGCTCGAGGGCATAGAAGCAGCGGGCGGCTTTCTTGGTGGACTCGGTGACTGGCTCCTTGAGGTTTCCACCGGCAGGGGAGACCGTACCGATGAAGGTCACGGCTCCGGTCTGTCCGTTGTTCAATACGACGACACCCGCACGGGAGTAGAAGTTGGATATGATGGCTGAGAGGTCTACCGGGAATGCATCAGCTCCGGGAAGTTCCTCCATACGGTTGGACATCTCACGGAGGGCCTGGGCCCATCTGGAAGTGGAGTCGGCAAGCAACAGGCACCTAAGGCCCATCGCCCGGTAATACTCGCAGATAGTCATGGCAGTGTAGACGGATGCTTCACGGGCGGCCACCGGCATGTTGGAGGTATTGCAGACGATGGTAGTACGCTCCATCAGGTGGCGCCCAGTATGCGGATCGATAAGCTCCGGGAATTCCGTGAAGATCTCCACGACTTCGTTGGCACGCTCGCCGCATGCCGCCATGACGATGATGTCGGCCTCTCCCTGCTTGGCAATGGCGTGCTGGAGCACGGTCTTGCCGCAGCCGAACGGCCCGGGGATAAAGCCCGTACCGCCCTCGGCGATGGGATTGAACGTATCGATGACACGAACGCCTGTCTCCATGATCTTGAACGGCCGGGGCTTCTCCTTGTAACCCTTGATGGCGACCTTGACAGGCCATTTCTGTGTCATGGTCACATCAACATCCTCGCCGTCTTCGCCGGTGAGGACTGCGATGACCTTGTCTATGTTGTACTCTCCGGCTTCTACGATGGATTTGACGGTATATTCACCCTTGAAGGAGAAAGGTACCATGATCTTGTGGGGAAGCCAGCCTTCCTTGACTTCTCCGAGCCAGTCGGCGGCGACGACCTTGTCGCCGGCCTTTGCGATGGGGACAAAGTCCCATGTCTTTTCGTGATCCAGCGGGTCAGTGTATTCCCCTCTCTGGAGGAAGACCTCCTTCATGGTCGTGAGGTCGTTCTGGAGGCCGTCGTAGACGCTTGAGAGCAGACCGGGGCCAAGAGTGGCCTCGAGCATCCTGCCCATGAACTCGACGGTATCCCCGTCCTTCAGGCCGCGGGTGCTTTCGAAGACCTGCACGGAAGCCCTGTCCCTGTTCACCTTGATGACCTCGGCCATGAGCTTCGTGCCCCCGAGGTCGATGAAGCAGAGTTCGTTCTCCGCCACAGGACCGTCCACCTGTACGGTCACGAGGTTGGATACGATACCCGTAACTTTTCCGGTTGTGTTCATATCGTGTGGTTATTTTGTTTCATTGAATTCAACTCCGTTGAAGGTCCCTCGGATCTCGTCCACCAGCTTGCGGAACATCTCCCTGCCGGTTGCCTCGTCGAGGGCCATCCACCTGTCGATGATCTTCAGCTTGGCGATGTAGCCGAGGAGGGCTGAGACGTTGAAGTAGTCGAAGGTGTTGATCTCGTCTATCTTCTTCCACATCAACTCGTCCAGTCCCTTTTCGCGCGAGAGAAGGTTGGGCCCGTATAGGACGCGGTGTACCTCAGCCTCCTCTTCGAACTCTCCTTCGTCCTCGAGGAAGATATCCGTATTCCGGGGCCTTCCGAGGCTTTCATTGAGGTAGCGGACCTTGGCGTTCCTGACGTTGAGGTCGAAGCGGAAGAACTCGCGGAGGAATCTGTTGGGATGCGACAGCATCGCACCGTAGAACTCCGGCGTGAAGTTCTCTTCCTCATAGCCTTTCAGCAGCGTGTCGAAGAGGATATTGTCCTTGTCGGAACTGAGCTCCCGGATCTCTTTGATAAGCACGGAAGCGGAAGGACAGTCCTGCCCGGACACGTCGCTTGAGAGGGCCGGAAGCCCGGCTATCAAGTACTCGTAATTGTCCATGGACCTATCCGAAAAGGAGCCTCTTGGTAACCGGACGCAGATACTCGGTGATCAGTTCGTTGAAGGTCTCGTCGGTCATGCTGATGAAGTATCCGCCGTCCTTGGGCCCGATGGTGAATCCGCCTGAAAGCTTCTTGGAGAAAGATGCGCTGATTTCCTTGCCGAGGACCTTGGAGAGCTGTCCCTTGACGAAAGGTTCGAGCTCGTCCTGCAATGAAGCAGGAAGGACCACGCTAAGGTCGGAAGCGTCGTCCGTGGAGAATTTCTCGGCGATGGCCTGTAGGAATTGTTTTACGAAATCGGCTGAGGAAAGGGTGCTCTTCACCTCCTCACCGGCGAACTTGCCTATGATGAGGTTCTCGATATCGCTCTTGGTGGCCTGGAAACTCTGGGCGGCGGCCATCTTGAGGTCGGATTTGACTTTCTGGCTGTAGTCGTCAGCCTGCCTGCGCGCCTCGGAGACGATATCTTCCGCCTCTTTCCTGGCCTTGGCGACGATCTCGCCGGCCTGGCTGCGGGCTTCTTCGAGAAGCCTCTCTCCTTCTTCCCTGCCTTTGGACAGACCGTCATTGTACAGTTTGTCCGTCAATTCTTGCAGTTTGTTCATACTTAGTGTTATTAGTGTAAAGGGGGGATGCTCTCCGGAGGGAGATCCCCCCCTTGAATATGATTAGTGTCCTAAATGGTCAGTCCGGGTGCTCCCTCTATCCGAGGAAGCTGAGGAGGATACCGGCCGCGACGGCCGATCCGATGACGCCGGCCACGTTAGGGGCCATGGCGTGCATGAGCAGGTGGTTCTTGGGGTTGCTCTCCCTTCCTACCACCTCGGAGACACGGGCGCTGTCAGGCACGGCCGACACGCCGGCATTTCCGATGAGCGGGTTGATCTTGCGGCCATCCTTGAGGAAGAGGTTCCAGAGCTTGACGAAGAGGACTCCCGACGTAGTAGCGATGATGAAGGAGGTGAGTCCGAGGCCGAAGATCAGGAGGGACTTTCCGGTAAGGAACTTGTCAGCCTGGGTGGAAGCACCCACAGTAAGGCCGATGAGGATGGTCGTCACATCGACGAGCGGTCCGCGGGCGGTCTCCGCCAGACGCCTGGTCACGCCGCTCTCTTTCAACAGGTTGCCGAAGAAGAGCATGCCAAGCAGCGGAAGGCCGGAAGGCACGATGAAGGCGGTGAGGATGAAGCCGATGATAGGGAATATGATCTTCTCCTTCTGGCTGACGACACGCGGGGCGGGCATCTCGATGAGGCGCTCTTTCTTGGTGGTCAGCAGGAGCATGATGGGCTTCTGGATGACGGGCACGAGGGCCATGTAAGAATAAGCGCTCACGGCGATGGCACCCATGAGGTCCGGTGCGAGCTTGGAGGAGAGGAAGATGGCGGTAGGACCGTC
The DNA here is from genome assembly GCA_902785785.1 of uncultured Bacteroidia bacterium. Classification (GTDB taxonomy): domain Bacteria; phylum Bacteroidota; class Bacteroidia; order Bacteroidales; family UBA932; genus Cryptobacteroides. The sequence goes on from CADAAA010000004.1 coordinate 27,564, forward strand.
GGCTCCGCCGATGATGCCGATGGCGCCGGCCTCGTTGGGGGCGAAACCGAACAGGATGGACAGGAGATAGGCCCCGAAGATGCCGATCTGCGCCGCGGCGCCGATGAGCATCAGCCGCGGCTGTGATATCAGGGCCGAGAAATCCGTCATGGCACCGATGCCCAGGAAGATCAGCGGCGGGTACCAGCCCATGCGTACACCCTGGTAAAGGGTGTTCAGCACCGAGCCGTCCTCATAGACTCCGATGTTAAGGCCGGGGAACATCGGTATGTTGCCGATGATGATGCCGAAGCCGATCGGGACGAGCAGCAGCGGCTCCCATTCCTTGACAATACCCAGGGTGATGAATATGATGCCTACGCATATCATGATGATATGCGATATGGTCATATTGGCGAACCCGGTGAATTGCCAGAACTGTACTAGACTGTCGAAAATGTTGCCCATGCTGCGATTATGCTATGGTGACGATCTTCGCTCCTTCGAGTACGGAGTCTCCCTTGTGGACGTGGATGGCGGTGACTGTACCGTCCTTCTCGGCCACGATGTCGTTCTCCATCTTCATGGCCTCGAGGACAGCTACCTTCTGACCGGACTTGATGGCCTGGCCCTCCTTGACGGATACCTCGATGATGACGCCCGGGAGAGGGGAGTTGATGTCGGTTCCGGGACCTGCGGGGGCTGCCGCGGGAGCGGCGGCCGGAGCCGGTGCTGCCGCCGCGGCCGGGGCTGCGGCCGGAGCCGGAGCGGGCGCTGCTGCGGGAGCATTCTCCATTTCGACCTTGTAGGCCGTTCCGTTGACTGTTACGTCTGCGATGTTTCCTTCGATGGCGTTGATGGCGACTTCGTACTGGTTGCCGTTGATCTTGAATTTATATTCTTTCATGGTATGGATATTATCTTGGTTGTTTTCTGAAAATCCTGGTCTTGTCGTTCCACGCACTGCTGCTGCGCGGCTTGATGGTGATGACGAACGGCTCGGCGTCATGCGTGCTCTCGCTTAGGAAGCGGTGGAGCGCCAGGGCTATGGCCGCCTCGGTCTCTCCGCCGCATTCGGCCTGGAGGGCCATGGCTATGGCGAGAGCGATCTCCTCATCGCATCCGCCGGCCGGCAGCGAAGCTACCCCGGCCGCGCGCGTGTTGCGCTTGAAAGGATTGCGGAACTTGATCTGGCCGGAGAATACCTTGCCGGAGAAGTTGTAGATGGTGAAGAGGATGAGGAGGGCGAGGAACACCACGGAGATGCTGACTATGGTCAGGGTGTAACCGTGGGGGTCGTTCTCCTTGACTATCTCCGCCTTGGACTTCTGGTTGTGTTTGCCGTTGACCGACCGGGGTGACGGCGCGGCGGCATGGATGTCGTCGAACACAAGCTCCTTGACATCGGTGGCGAACTTGCTTATGCTCTGTCCCTCGGGGACGCCCACGGGGATCTCGATGCTGTCGATGACGGTGCGGCCGTCATTGCTGACGAGGTAGAGCGTGGAGCCCTCGCGGAGAGGGAAATTCAGGTAGAAGGTGCCTTTGGCGGCATCGCCGTCGGCAAAGAAGACGGCGACCTGGCGCGGACCTATCTTGGTACGCAGGTCTCCCTTGACGATAGGGCTCTTGGTGAGGTTGGACGGGTCGTCGGTGAAGTAGCAGCCGGCGATGTTGACCGTGCCCTGCGAAGTATTGAACACCTCGACCCATGGCGTGTGTTCACCGAAATCGTCCACCACCGAAGAGGTGTTGTCCACCATGGCTTCGGAGATGATGAGGTCGATGACGTTCTGCGCCCGGAGGGACGCCGCGGCCAGGATGACGAGGGATACTGTCAGTATTCTTTTCATCATAAGCCTGCTCTACAAAGGGAGATTGTCGTGTTTCTTGGCCGGGACCTCCTGCTGCTTGCAGCTGAGGGCCTCCAGTGCGCGGATCACGCGGAAACGGGTGTTGCGAGGCTCGATGATGTCCTCGATATAGCCTTTCTGCGCAGCCTGGTAAGGATTGCAGAACAGGTTGTTGTACTCCTCTTCGGTGACATTCTTGAGCACGCCGACGGCGCCCTTGGCGCCCATGACTGCGATCTCGGCCGAAGGCCAGGCGTAATTGATGTCACCGCGGAGTTGCTTGCAGCTCATGACGATATGTGCGCCGCCGTAGGACTTGCGCAGGGTGACGGTCACCTTGGGTACCGTGGCCTCGCCGTAAGCGTAGAGCAGCTTGGCGCCGTTGGTGATGATGGCACCATACTCCTGCTGAGTGCCGCAGAGGAATCCCGGAACGTCCACGAGCGTGACGAGGGGGATGTTGAACGCGTCGCAGAAGCGCACGAAGCGTGCGGCCTTGCGCGAGGCGTTGATGTCCAGCACGCCCGCCAGGACGTCGGGCTGGTTGGCCACGACGCCGACGCTGCGGCCGTTCATGTGGGCGAAGCCCACGATGATGTTCTTGGCGAAATCCTTGTGTACCTCCAGGAAACGGCCGTCATCCACGATGCCGGAGATGACGCGGTACATATCGTATGATTTGTTGGGATTGTCGGGAACGATCTCGTTGAGAGCGTCGTCTACGCGTGATATAGGATCGGCCGTGGGACGCTCGGGGGCCTCCTCGCGGTTGTTCTGGGGAAGATAGCCCAGGAGTTCCTTGATGGTGGCGATGCCTTCCTGCTCGGAGGCGGCGGCGAAGTGCGCCACTCCGCTCTTGGAGGCGTGGACCACGGCCCCGCCGAGCTGCTCCTGCGTGACTTCTTCGCCGGTGACGCTCTTTACGACGGCGGGTCCGGTAAGGAACATGTAGGAAGTGTCCTTGACCATGAGGGTGAAGTCAGTGAGGGCGGGGGAGTATACCGCTCCGCCGGCGCAGGGGCCGAAGATGCCGCTGATCTGCGGCACGACGCCGGAGGCAAGAATGTTGCGCTCGAAGATGTCGCCGTAGCCGGCGAGGGAGTCGATGCCTTCCTGAATGCGGGCTCCGCCCGAATCGTTCAGGCCGATGCACGGGGCGCCGTTGCGTACAGCGAGGTCCATGACCTTGCAGATCTTCTCCGACATGGTCTTGGAAAGGGAACCTCCCGATACGGTGAAATCCTGTGCGAAAACATATACCAGACGGCCGTCTATCGTGCCCTGACCGGTCACGACGCCATCGCCGTCAAAATGCTGGGCGTCCATGCCGAAGTTGGTGCAGCGGTGCTGGACGAACATGTCGAATTCTTCAAAACTGCCCGCGTCGAGCAGGAGCTCCAAACGCTCCCTTGCGGTGAGTTTGCCTTTCCGGTGCTGGGCGTCGATGCGCTCCTGACCGCCACCGAGCCGGGCGGAAGCCCTGCGCTCTACGAGTTCATTGATCCTATTCTGCTGTATGTTCATTATGGTATGAATTACTTATATTCCTTCAAATATATAAAAAAAACCTTAATTAGGCAAGGTGTAGAGGCGAAAAAGAGACATCCTGAAAACCAGGATGTCTCTTTTTTATACTATTTGATCCGGATGGATGGATTACTCCTCCGCGGGTTTCATTGTCGTATAGACGTTGGTGACATCCTCGTCGTCCTCAAGGAGGGCGGTGAGCTTGTCGAGGGTGGCGCGCTGCTCGGGCGTAACGTCCTTGAGATCGACGTTCGGGATGCGCTCGAAGCCTCCGGAGATGAGCTCGTAGCCGTTCTCCTCGATGAACTTCTGGATGTTGCCATAGGCGGTGTAGTCGCCGTAGATGCTGATCTCGACGGTGATGTTCTCGTCCTCGTCCTCGACCTCCTGCTTGAACACTTCCTCTGCGCCGTAGTCGATGAGCTCAAGCTCAAGCTCCTCGATGTCGACGGGTTTGGCGGGATCCTCCTTGATGCGGAACACGCACTTGTGGTCGAACATGAAGCTGACGGAACCGGTGGTGCCGAGCGAACCTCCGCACTTGTTGAAATAGCTGCGGACGTTGGCCACGGTGCGGGTGTTGTTGTCGGTGGCAGCCTCTACGAGGTAGGCGATGCCGTGAGGGCCGTAGCCTTCATATACGATCTCCTTGAAGTCGCCAAGGGTCTTGTCAGTCGCCTTCTTGATGGCGCGCTCGATGTTCTCCTTGGGCATCTGCTCGGAACGAGCCTCGGCCAGGAGGGCGCGGAGGCGGGGGTTGCCGGTCACGTCGGGACCGCCGTTCTTGACGGCTATGGTGATCTCCTTTCCAAGCTTGGTGAAGACGCGGGCCATGTGCCCCCATCTCTTCAACTTCCTTTCCTTGCGGAACTCAAACGCTCTTCCCATGGTTCAGACTATTTGGATTCGATTCTGGAAATGTACTTGTCGATGTCGTAACCCTCGATGGACTGTAAGTAGTTGTCCTTGATCCTGTTGTAGCATGCAAGGGCCTTGTCGTTGTCACCGAGCTCCTCGTAGGCGATGCCGGCCTTGAGCAGGTAGGATGCGGAATAGACGTTGTCAGACAGGTCAGCGGCCTTCTCGAAGTAACCGATGGCGGTATTGTAGTCCTCGAGCCCGGTATAGGCGTCGCCGATGCAGGCGAGGGCGCGGGCGGAGAGGATGTGGTCCTTGCCCTTGTACTTCTTGAGATACTTGACGGCCTCCTCGAAGTTGCCGAGCTGGAGCTCGCAGATACCGGAATACAGGTAGATGTCCTTGCCTCCCTTGGTGCCGTAGTCCTCGAGGATGTCCTTGAATCCGAGGATGTTGCCGTCTCCGTTGAGGGCGAGTTCGTATTCGCCTGCGGCGAAAGCGGCCTCGGCCGGGAACTTCTGTTCCATAGCCTCCGCCTGCTTGGGCTTGAGGATCCACTGGTTGTATGCGAGTATGCCGAATCCGATCACGAGGACGGCGATGATGAGGCCGTAAATGAGATTCTTGTTTTCATTGAAGAACTGCTCGGTCTTCGAGACGGTCTCATTGATTTTCTCCTGCTGGAGAGCTTCCTTCTGTTTAAGGTTTTCCTTTGCCATATTACGTAATATTATATTATCTGTAGGATGCTGTTTTTACCAAACGGGCAAAACAGAACGCAAAAATAGAAAAAAATGATAACTTTGCAAAGAACAACGCCGATTTATGCCCGTACTCAAGAAAATAGTGGTCCAGGATTTCAGGAACATAGCCCTTCAGGAGCTGTCTTTTTCCCCGAACATCAACTGTATCTCCGGCAACAACGGGGAGGGCAAGACCAATCTCATCGACGCTATCTACTATCTTTCCATGACCAAGAGCGCGCTGGGCTCTTCAGACCGGTTCAATTTCCGGTACGGTACGGACGCGTTCGCCATTGCAGGGTCGTACCTTATGCCCAACGGGCTGGAGTCGCGTTTTTCCGTCTCGGTAAGCTCTGACGGCGAGAAGAAGGTCAAGCGTGACGACAAGCCGTACAAGCGCGTGTCCGAGCATGTAGGCGTGCTGCCCATCGTGCTCGTATCTCCTTCCGACATCTCCATGGTCAGCGAGTCAGGCGAAGAGCGGCGTCGGTTCATGAACGCGGTACTGTCACAGATGGACCATGCATATCTCGACAACGTACAGCAGTACAACCGATATCTCCTGCAACGCAACCGCCTGCTCAAGTCTTCCGATCCGGATCCCGACCTGCTGGATGCGTTCGACGCGAGGCTTTCTATCCTTGCCGCTCCGATTGCGGAGGGGCGGAAGAATCTCGCGGAGTCCTTGGCCCCCGTGGTTCAGGCCTACTATACCGAACTCTCAGGCGGCAGGGAGGAGGTCGGCATAGAGTACCGTACCGATGCCGACAGGGGAGAGCTGGCCGCCCAGCTCAGGGCCTGCCGCGACCGCGACCGCGCCCTGAAATATACGTCAGTGGGCGTCCAGCGCGACGATTTCCTCTTCACGATGAATGGATATCCCATCCGGAAATGCGGGTCCCAGGGCCAGCAGAAGTCGTTCCTGGTATCCCTGAAGTTCGCACAGTACGAGATCATGAAAGAGTCCTACGGCTTCGCGCCCATCCTCCTTCTCGACGACCTTTTCGACAAGCTGGACATGAACCGCGTGTCCAACCTTCTCTCCATGGTGGCGGGATCGGACTTCGGCCAGATTTTCCTGTCCGACAGCAACAAGGTCCGGCTCGCCGGCATCGTGGATGCCCTGACTGAGGACCGGAGTTATTTCGAGACCGTGGACGGCACTTTCACCAGGATGGAGGAGTAACATGGAGAAGAAGAGTCCTGTACGCATCACCCGCAAGCGGGCAATGTCGATGGAGGAGCTTGTCCCTTTGTATATCAAGTCGATGAAACTCTCCGCCGGGCTCAACACCCACCGTATCTTCGCGGCATGGGACGTGGCGTCCGGGGCGGCCGGCTATACCCTGAAACGCTTTTTTCGCGACGGGAAACTGTACATCACCCTCAATTCCTCCGTCGTACGCAACCATCTGTCCTTCCAGAGTGCCGAACTGGTGGACAGGATCAACCTCATACTGTCCAGGGACGAGCTTTTTGTCAAGGACGATCCCCGGGTTTCCTTCGTGCGTGAACTCATTCTGAAATAAGCCATGAAAATCGTTATCGACCGCATGATCCCGTTCGTCGAGGGTGTCTTCGAGCCTTACGCCGACGTCGTCTATCTCAAGGGCGAGGATATCTGCCATGAAGACATCATCGATGCAGATGCGCTGGTCATCCGTACCAGGACCCGCTGCGGCGCGGACATGCTGTCCGGCACGTCGGTCCGCGTCATAGCTACGGCGGCCATCAGCACGGACAACATCGACATGGATTATTGCCGGGAGCACGGCATATTCGTCAGCAACGCATCGGGCAGCAACGCTGGAGGCGTGATGAACTATGTCCTGTCCGCACTGTACGGAGTCGCTTCGCGCAAGGCCATCAGGATAGATGGGACTACGTTAGGGGTCATCGGCGCAGGCAATGTCGGCAGCCGTGTCGTAGGCTGCGCCAAGGAACTGGGATTCAAGGTGTTGATATACGACCCTCCCCGTGCCGAAGCCGAAGGACAGTTCGATTTCTGCTCCCTCGAATACCTGCTCGAGAACTCCAACATAGTCAGCATGCATCTCCCGGTGAATGATTTTACCCGCGGGATGGCGGACGAAGCTTTCTTCGATAGGATGCGTCCCGGATCGATATTCATCAATGCCGCAAGCGGCGAACTGGTCTCCGACCAGGCCCTCAAGGCGGCGATACCGAAGCTCGGAGCCGTCATCATCGATACGTGGAACAATGAACCCGACGTGGATCAGGAGCTGCTCTCCATGGTCGACATCGCGACTCCCCATATCGCGGGGTATTCATACCAGGGCAAGCAACGCAGTACGGCGGCAGCAGTGAAGACCGTAGCACGTTTCTTCGACATCAAGCCGCTGCTTGACTTCTTCCCTGTAACCCAGGTCAAGGAGCTCGAAGCGGTCAAACTTGATGTAAGGGGAAAGAGCCAGGGACAGATTGCCTCGCTTTTTCAATATAATTATCCTATCTTTATAGACGATTTCATGTTCCGCGTCAATCCCGGCGGTTTCGCCGGCATCCGCGGGAACTACAGCTACAGGAGAGAATTTTACATAGAATAACACACATAATTGATTCACTATGTTTACTAATGATGACGTCAGGCAGATCACGGGAAGGGGAACCACCGTGCAGGCTGTCGAATCGCAGGTGGAGAGGTTCAAGAAGGGTTTCCCTTGGATGGATATAGTCGCTCCGGCCACGCCGGGCCGCGGCATCGAGGTGCTCGATGAGGACGAGATAAAGGACGTGACCGAATATGTAGGCAATACCACGGTCGCCGGGGCATGTAAGTTCGTGCCGGCTTCAGGTGCTGCCTCACGCATGTTCAAGGATATATTCGCCGGAATGGCGACGCTCGAGTCCGGGCAGGACCTGCCGGCCGACGCGCCCGCCGCCCGCCTTGCGGCGGCCGTGGACCGCTTCGCCTTCTATACCGAAGAACTCTTCGGAAAGGTCGAGGACAGCCGCGAGTTCCGCCTGAACGTCGCGGAGAAGGTCCTCACGGACAAGGGCCTTGGCTATGGCTCCAAGCCCAAGGGCGTGATCCGTTTCCATAAGTACGCCGACGGCGAAGCGCGCACCGCTTTCGCCGAACATCTGGTGGAGGGACAGGACTACATGCGCGCCGCCGACGGCAGCGTGAACCTCGTAGTGACCATATCTCCCGAGCACAGGGAGCTGTTCGAGGCCGCTTTGGAGGAGGTCCGCGCAGCTTACGAGGAGAAGTACGGTGTCAAGTACAATGTCCGTTTCACCTATCAGGACAAGGCCACGGACACCATCGCCGTTGACAAGGACAACAAACCTTTCCGCAAGGAGGACGGTTCGCTGCTCTTCCGCCCCGCCGGACACGGCGCCCTCATCTATAACCTCAATGAGGTGCAGGAGGAAGTGGTTTCCATCAAGAATATCGACAATGTCGCAGCTGAGCGTCTCCTTCCGTTTACTTCCAAATACAAGAAAGCCCTGATCGGCCGTGCGCTCCAGCTCCGCGATGCCATTTTCGGTTATCTCGTCGAGATGGACATGGTGACGGGAGAGGGACTCAGCGAGTACTCCGTACCCATCCCTGAAGTGCTGTCCGGATATTTCTCCATGCCGGAGGACCGTTATGCTACCAACGAATGCCAGATGCTCTGCAACGAGATCGAGGATTTCCTCCGCGAGGAGCTCTGCATCGAGATGCCGCAGGCGAGGAACTGCAAGGAGCGCGCCCTGGCCCTCAAGGCCAAGCTGAACCGCCCGATCCGCGTTTGCGGAATGGTGCGCAACCAGGGCGAGCCCGGCGGTGGACCTTTCATTATACGCGCGAAAGACGGATCCACTTCGCTCCAGATCCTCGAAAGCGTCCAGATCGACAAGGAGAATCCCGAGGCGGTCAAGGCGCTCAAGAACGCCACGCATTTCAACCCCGTCGACCTGGTCTGCTGCCTGCATGACTACCGCGGCAATAAGTTCAATCTTCCCGATTTCGTGGACGAGGATGCCGGCTTCATAAGCTCGAAGAGCTATCAGGGCCGCGAACTCAAGGCCCTTGAGCTTCCTGGCCTCTGGAACGGTTCGATGAGCGACTGGAACACCCTCTTCGTCGAAGTCCCAATCGAAACCTTCAATCCCGTCAAGGTCGTCCTCGACCTTCTCCGCCCCGCCCATCAGGCATAACCTGCCCTATTGTTGAAATAACCTCCAAAAAAAAACAAAAAAAATTTGGAGGTTTGATTTTTGTGTGTATCTTTGCAGTGTAATAGAGAACTAATACACTAACAATATGGTCGAAATCAAAAATCTCAGCTTCAGCTACGGATCGACATCCGTGCTGGAAAACATTTCCCTCAATCTTGAGGAAGGCCGCATCTACGGCCTCCTGGGGGAGAACGGCGTGGGCAAGACCACGCTCCTGACCCTGCTCTGCGGCCTGAAGAAGGCCGGACAGGGAACCGTCTGCATCGACGGGTGCGACCCTTACAAGCGCCAGCCTTCGCTGCTGCAGTCCGTATACTACCTTCCTGACGAGGTGATGCCGTACAACCAGACCGGAACCCGTTTCGCCCGCTATGCCGGAAGTTTCTGGCCCGGATTCGACTATGACAAGTTCGTGAGTATCATGAAAGAGTTCGAGACCGATCCCGAGAAGAAGATGAACAAGATGTCTGCCGGCCAGCTTAAGAAGACATACATCGCCTTCGCGCTCGCGTGCAACACCAAGTACCTCTTCATGGACGAGCCTACGAACGGCCTGGACATCCCGTCCAAGGCCCAGTTCCGCAAGGCGGTCGGCCTCTATACGAGCGAGGACTCCACCATCGTCATCTCCACCCACCAGGTGCGTGACCTGGAGAACATCATCGATCCCATCATCATCCTCGACCGCTGCGACGTCCTGATGAACGCCACCATCGAGGAGATCACTGAAAAGCTCTTCTTCGACTATGGCACCACCCTTCATCAGGGCGCCATGTATTCGGAGCAGCTGCCCGGAGGTTTCATACAGGTCCTGATGAACACGGAAGGCCTGGAGAGCAAGGTCAACATCGAGGCCCTTTTCAATGCCGTACACAGGCACAAGGACCTCATCAAGGGAATGTTCAACAAATAGGAAAAGGAGGAATGATCATGAACAACGTATTCGATATCAAGAGGTTCGGACGATATCTCGCCTATGACCTCAACAACGCCCGCAACACTTTCGGCGTATCGGCGCTGACCATCGGCCTTCTGCCCCTCATCGTACTTTTCTTCAATACCCTGTTCGGACTGGTCTTCACCGGCAGTGTCCCGGAAGTCGCGGCCCCCGTGAAAATGATGATCCTGGTTTTCGCCTTCATCATAGTCGCTATTTCCGGCCCGGTGAAACTCTACGGACATCTTACCGAGCGCAGGAGCGGTTCCGACTGGCTGATGATCCCAGCATCTTCGTTCGAGAAGTTCCTTTCCATGGCCATTATGCTGTGCATCGTGCTTCCTATTGCCGTTCTCGGGCTTTTCTCCATCTGTGACCTTCTTTTGTCATGGATCGTCCCCGTTTACGGAGATTCCGTCGTCCGTCAGATCGGCGGTGGCTTATCCCAGTTCTTGACAAACGGCAATGACCTTGGCATCGTTTTCTTAACGCCGGGAGGGACCATCGCCGGTACATGGATGAGCTGGTGCATGTGCGTTCTTCCGTTCGCATTGGGAGCCATCATATTCAATAAAGGAAAGGCTGCCAAGACCATCCTTTGTCTGATCGGTCTCAACATGCTGCTGTCCCTCATCGCTGCGATTGTGTTCAAAAGCTTTGATTTCAGCAATTTCGAGACCTTCCTGGAGAACCTGACTGCTGAGAAAGCCAGCTTCTGGGTCAACTTCCTCATCAACGCCATATACCTCATAGTCATCGGTGGCCTGTTGACCGCACTTTACTTCCGTGTCAGAACCATCAAACACTAGAACTATGGAATTCGATCCCAACAAACCCATCTATCTCCAGATCTGCGACAATATCTGTGAGCAGATCCTGAGCGGAGGATTGGCGCCGGAGAGCCGCATACTCTCTGTAAGGGAGTATGGAGCATCCATCGGAGTCAACCCCAACACGGTGGCCCGTTCGTACGAGAAACTCACGGACGCAGGCATCATCTACAACAAGCGCGGCATCGGCTACTTCGTGGCCGGCCCTGCCAGGGATATCATCCTTGAGCAGCAGCGCCGCGAATTCCTCGAGAACGAGGCGCCCCAGTTCATCAAGAGGATGAGACTCCTCGGCATAGATCCTTCAGAGATCCTCAATAACGCATAATCGAACAAAAGCAATGAAAAGAATACTATCCTTCGCCGCTGTATCGGCGATTCTACTTATCTCTTTGTCTTCCTGTACTTTCGTGAGAATAAACAAAGGTGTCTTCGAGGGGACATCCTCCGATTTGGTGGTTGCCAGCAAGGATACGAAAACTGTATCATACGATTTGGAACAGTTCACCGGTATCGAGACGTCAGTTGCGGCAGACATCGTATACAAGATGGGGGAAGGGGAGCCTTCCATCAAGATCGAGGCCCCCGAGAACTTCATCGACAGGATCAAGTACGAGGTTGAAGACGGCATACTCAAGCTCAGCTTCGACGGGAGGCAGTCTCGCGGCAAGGTCCTCATCACCGCCCAGTCCTCGACCCTGACACGGCTCAATATCCGAGGATCCGGTGATTTCGATGCACCTTACGGCATAGTCAGCCCCTTCATGGATATCGATATCCAAGGTGCGGGTGACATCAACCTGAAAGGCCTGGAGTGCCTGGAGGATGTATCGGTTGTCCTGCGTGGTGCCGGAGACATCGACATAAGCGACCTGTCCTGCCAGAATGTCAAGGTCGAGGTGCTGGGCGCCGGCGACGTAGACCTGGACGGAGTCGCAGAATCAGCTGACCTTTCCATCAAGGGTGCAGGTGACATCGACATCGCCGGACTTTCTGTCGCGGATGTGACTACATCAGTGCAGGGAGTGGGTTCAATCCGAAGAAAATAAACCGTTTTTGTTTGTGTTTCCGTGAAAATGCGTATATTTGCCGAAACGTGTCTGGAACCTTGCCGGTAAATCAAACCCCGGATGTTTAGGTCATTAACGGTAAATATACGCATTATCATCATGCTCTTGCTGCTGGCTGTGTCAGCGGCTTTAACTGGTTGTGGCAAGGATCATTCGGAGGACATTCAATCCATAGATTTCAGTGTAAAGTTCTTTACTGTATCCGGAACGGTATACGACTCGTCGGAGTCGCTTCCCGGCACTCCTCTTCCGGACATAAAGATCACGATGACCGCATATTGGTACGACGATTCCGCACGGAACAATCCTATCTATTCTGAAACCACATGGACCACCTCCGACGGCAGGTACCAGTTCCACAAAGCATGGGAGATGACCATGCAGAATGTCTATTATGTGCTGGTGGTCAGTGATGACTCGAAGTCGAGGTCCGTCCATTTCAAACCGGTTGAACAGGAGCTCTACCTGCGTGCGCATACCGACTCCTATGACAATGTCACGCGTTCCTATGAAGTGAGGAACAACGATTTCTACCTGCTTCCCGAATAGCCTTGATACGGCATTTGAGCCTTCTGCCTCCGCTCTCCCTCCAGACGCGGGGAAGATAGCCGGTCTCTTCCTTGAAGGCTCTCCTGAAGTCACTCTTGTCCTGGAATCCGACTGTCCTTGCAACCTCTGACATAGTCATGTCCGGACGGGAAAGCAACAACCTTTTCGCATCACCTATCCTTAGGCGTTTCCTGATGGTCAGGAAACGTTCTCCAGTACAGATCCACAGGAGATCGGAGACATCCTCCCGCGGCACTCCGAGCCTCTCTGCAACGCAGTCCATGTCCGATGCCGGATCAAGATACTCCCGGAACAATATCCATTCCATCAACTCCCGCCTGATGATCTTTCGGGCTGGGGTGACGTACGGTGTCCTGGCTGAAGAAGACTTGAGGGCGGAGAGGTATCGCATTCGGATGTCCATAGTCTGAGTTCAGTAAAGATGCTATAAATTTAGCAAAAATGTCTAAATTTGTAATCTTCGACATTCAATAAACATAAAACGATGCTTGACATTCACAATTTCGACAAGTTCGCGGAAATGGAAACCCCATTCTATTTCTACGACATCGGCCTTTTCGAGCGGACGGCGGACAAGCTTGCTGCCTTGTCCGTGACCTATGACATAGGTGTCCACTATGCGATCAAGGCCAACTCAGAGGAGCGCCTGCTGCGCATGCTTTCCGAGCGCGGCTTCGGTGCTGACTGCGTCAGCGCCAACGAAGCCGTACAAGCTTCGAAATGCGGCTTCGCCCCCGCTTCCATCATGCTTGCTGGCGTAGGCAAGACCGACAAGGAGATCCGTACTTCGCTCGAGGTCGGCATCGGCTGTTTCAATGTCGAGTCCATCCCCGAGATGGATGCCATCGACGGCATTGCAGGAGGCATGGGTGTCAAGGCGCCCGTTGCTCTCCGTATCAATCCCAATATCGACCCGCATACCCACAAATATATCACTACCGGCCTGGAGGAGAATAAGTTCGGTATCTCCCGCTTCGAGTTCGACGCCGCCCTCGAGAAGCTCCGCTCCTGCCGAAACCTCGAGTTCAAGGGACTTCTTTTCCATATCGGTTCGCAGATCACGGACGTGGAGAATGTATTTGGCCTAGAGTCGCGTTGCGGCCGTGAACTAGTGAGCTGGTTTGAGGAGCACGGGCTCAAGGTTGAGAATGTCGACTTCGGCGGAGGTCTCGGTGTCGACTACGAGGATCCGGACGGCTCTCCTGTCGCCGACTTCGAGACGTGGATGAAGGCCCTGCGCAGCTGTTTCCCCGTAGGGGAGGGCTACAAGCTCCATATCGAGCCGGGTCGCGCCATCGTGGCGCAGTGCGGCTCGCTGATCACCAGGGTGGTGTATGTCAAGAAGGGACGCACCAAGAATTTCGTCATAGTGGATGCGGGCATGAACGACCTTATCCGTCCCGCCTTGTACGGGGCGTACCACAAAGTTGAAAACCTGAGCGCATCCTATCTCCGTGGCGATGATACCAAGGACTGCGCCTACGATGTCGTGGGACCCATCTGCGAGTCGAGCGATGTCTGGGGAGAGGGAAGAATCTTGCGGCAGACCTGCCGCGGGGACCTGATGGCCATACGCACCGCAGGCGCATATGGCCGTACCATGGCAAGCCGGTACAACATGAGGGACCTTGCTCCCGCCGTGTATTCGGATGAAATATAATAGTTTGGATTAATATATGTTTGAGAATCTATCTGAGAGACTGGAGCGCTCCTTCAAGATACTGAAGGGCGAAGGAAAGATCACCGACATCAATGTCGCCGAGACCCTTAAGGATATACGCAGGGCTTTGCTCGACGCTGATGTCAGTTACAAGGTTGCCAAGGAATTCTGCGACCGGGTGAAGGCCAAGGCGATGGGACAGAATGTCCTCACAGCGGTCAAGCCGCAGCAGATGATGGTCAAGATCGTCCACGACGAGCTTGCTGATTTCATGGGCAGCGAGTACACCGACATCAATATCAAGGGCCAGCCCGGCATCGTGCTGGTGGCCGGTCTGAACGGTTCCGGTAAGACCACATTCTCCGCCAAGCTCGCAAACCATATCAAGAGCAAGAGGGGAATGAAGGTCCTGCTCGCGGCGTGCGACACTTTCCGTCCTGCGGCCATCGACCAGTTGAAGACGCTCGGCTCCCAGGTGAATGTCCCCGTCTATAGTGAGGACGGCGTCAAGGATCCCATCGCCATTGCGCAGAATGCCATCCGTACGGCCAAGAGCGAGGGATTCAGCGTCGTCGTCATCGATACCGCCGGACGTCTGGCCGTAGACCAGGAGCTGATGGACGAGATTTCCGCCCTGCACCAGGCTGTACATCCGACCGAGACGCTGTTCGTCGTGGATGCCATGACCGGCCAGGATGCCGTGGAGACTGCCAAGGCCTTCAACGACCGTCTGGATTTCGACGGAGTCGTCCTGACCAAGATGGACGGCGACACCCGCGGCGGTGCAGCCCTCTCGATCAAGGCCGTGGTCGGCAAGCCCATCAAGTTCGTCTCGACTGGCGAGAAGATGGAGGCCCTGGACGTGTTCCATCCGGCCCGCGTCGCAGACCGTATCCTCGGCATGGGAGACGTCGTGTCCCTCGTCGAGAAGGCCCAGGAGCAGTATGATGAGAAGCAGGCACGCGAACTCAAGAAGAAACTCGCCAAGGACCAGTTCACGCTTGAGGATTTCTACGAGCAGATACAGCAGGTCAAGAAGATGGGTAACATCAAGGACCTGGCAGGCATGCTCCCGGGCATGGACAAGGCACTCAAGGACGTCGACATCGACAACAAGACCGCCTACAAGGCCACCGAGGCCATCATCCAGTCCATGACAGTGCAGGAGCGCCGCCATCCGGAGATCATCAACGGCTCCCGCCGCAAGAGGATAGCCGACGGATCGGGCACATCCCTCCCGGAGGTGAACCGCCTGCTGAAGCAGTTCGAAGGCACCCGCAAGATGATGAAGTCAGCCGTCAACGGCTCTCTGGCCCAGCAGCTTCGCGGCATGCGCCGCCGCTAGCGAGGCACGGAGGCAGATTGCCTCACAAACCTTTCGCTTCGCTTCATCCCACCGCTGCGCTTCGCTTGCGGTCCCCCCGTTCACGAGGCCACGGGCGGCCACGGGTTTGTCGAGGCAATCTGCCTCCGTGTCAGTCTCCGAAGAGGAGGCGCATGTCGCGGGCGATGCCCGGTCCTGCGATGGACTCGGGGATGAACTCCCAATGGCCTATGACCTTGGGGTCGCCTATCACTGCAGGATCGATCGATCCGTGCTCTTTCAGGTATTCGTAGATCATATCCCGGATCTCGGGATACTTCTTCACGACCCTCTCTTCGATGCGGTCGGTATCAACCCCGATCTTGTCCAATGTCCCGCCTCCTCCGGAAGCGCGGTAGGAGGTCATGGCTACGTTGTACGTAGCGGTCGGATCAAAGGGAGTGCCGTCCGCCATCGAACTGATGGTGATACGCTCTCCTGCGGGCTTGGTGACGTCCACGGTGTAGTTGATCCCGGCCATGGAATCGAAGTTGTAGCTGGCGCCGACGAACGACCAGCGCTCCAGTCCTGTGCGGGCGTCAGGAAGGTTGTGGATGTTCAGGACGCGGTCCCCGGGCTTTGCGGCCGTGCGTATCCACAGGTCGTAGGATGCTTCGAGATAGTCCTTCACTTCCTTACCGGAAAGCTTGACCACTGAAAGCTGGTTCTCGTACTGGTACAGGGTGAACAGGTCGTTGTATACCAGTTTGCCGGCTTTGATGACTCCGCGCTGGTTGAGTGGAGCAGCAATGGATATCTGTGCCGGTTCGCAACCAAGGCTGACGGTGTGGATAAGGTTGAGATAATCGCTCATGCCGGCGAAGGCATCGCTTAGCCTCAGGTCGGTCTTGAGCTCGCCTACTTCCTTGAGGGTGAAAGCCTTGACAGCCTCATAGTCCTTCTGGAAAGCCTTTCGCATTTCCGGATCGGCCATCTCCTTGCGGATGGGGATAAGCCCGGACTTGACGGATTTGGCAACTACCTTGTGCTTCTTTATGGTAAGGTCCACGATGCCGTGTCCGAGATTGCGCGAATGGCTTCCGGAGTTGAGAAGGGCGATGGTGCCGTTGTCGGTCACGAAGGGCCTGTGGTCATGGGCGCAGACGAGTACGTCGACGCCTTTCAGGCTCTTGTACAAGTCGAGACCCTGGCTTTCCAGGACCGATCCGTCACCGTCTCCTGTGCCGGAATGGACCGCCACTATGACTATCTGCGGCTTTTCCTTCGCGATGACCATGTCGACATCCTGCTGTACCAGCGGTATCAGCGACTCGAAATGCATGCCGCTCCAGATGCTCTCGTCCAGCCAGGCCTTGATGTTCGCATTGTTGAACCCGAGCACAGCGATTTTGACCTTGTTCTTCTTCAGGATGGTATAGACCGGGAAATACGGCTTGCCGTCTTCCTTGATGGCGTTGCCTCCGAGGAAGGGGATACCGAAGCCTTCGATCTCGCGAGAGATGCGGTCATATACGGGATGGCCGGTCTCCACGTCGTGGTTGCCCCAGACTATGGCGTCATAGTCCATGTAGTCCACCATGCGCGAGAATACATGCGGGACTCCGGTTTCGACATAATTGTAGTAATAAGCGGCGTTGTTGCCCTGAAGGAAGTCGCCCGCGTCGATGAGGATGACATTATCCTTGCCTGCGGCAGTGCGGACGCTGTCCACGAAATAGTTGGCGGCAAGCATGGAATTCTGCGTGCGGCCGTCGACATACGTGGAATCGAAATAAGTTCCGTGGATGTCGTTGGTGGTCAGGATATGGAAACTGTATTCACCGTCCTTGGGACCGCAGCATGCCGCTGCGAGCAGGGCGGAAAGGATGAATCTAAAGGCTTTGTACATATCTGGGAGGTCTGAGTATCGTCGGGAAAGACTTACAGGCTTATAGCGGGACGACCTGGGCAGGGCGCTCCTGCCGGGCCTGCCGGCGTCCGGAGGACGCGTTTTCACGGGCGTGGCGGAACGAATCGAGATTGAATATCAGCGTAGCCTTGGCCTGCGTTCCGATGAAAGGCCCGATACGGTCCTCATCCTCTCCAGAGGGGGTAATGAAATGGCAGACGGCTGAGATCCTCGCATTTACGAATCCGCTGGCCAGGGGCTGCCAATAAAGCTCGATGCGGTCATACCATGAAGCATAGCCTCTGCGGGTAAAGTAGAAGGTCTCTCCTGAATAAAGGGTCCTTGCATACGTCGAAGCGTAAGATATGGAATCATAGTCGCTGCTGCGGTAAACCATCTGGTTGTCACCGTAATAGAATGTGTTCTCGAGACCGAAACCCCAGTTGCGGACATCGAATACGGCTTCAACCCCCATGGGGAAATGGGCTTTGTCACTGATCACCTCGCCGGTCGCTTCATCCGTTACGGCTATGCTGTAGTCGAGCTGGTAGGATGCGATCGGACCTGCCTTGAACGACAGTGCCTGCATGCCGGTCTTCTGACCGAAATCCGCTTTCAAATAAGGGTTGAACAACGCCACATCAGTGTCACTGCCATATATGAGGTTGCCGCTCGTGTGCGCATAAGAGCCGGACCAGCCGAGGAACGCCCAGTCCAGGACCTTGAAGGCACCGGCGGTAGATACCATTTCGCATCCTACCCTGTCGACACCGCGCTTGCCCACGATGTCAGCGGTGAGCTCAGCCTTGAAGCGGGGAGCCTCGTACTTGACTGTAATCCCCTCGAAGTTAGGATCATAATACCGGAGGTCATCTGCGAAGATGGCACGTGTGTAATCTCCTCCTAGCACGGTCCTGGGAAATATGCCGGCATAAAGGTCCAACTGACCGTTGCCAGCCCGAGTCCGGTAATTGTAGTAGAAGAAGAAATCCTTGATCAGTTCGCTGTTCCTGAGGGAAGGATCATGTTCGGTTTCGGAAAAAGAGGCGATGTCCGTAGGATTCACGCCGAGGTTCTTCGTGAGATCGACTCCCAACGCAAGCCTGTGGGTGATGTTACGGTTCTGGTCGAACCGAAGTATGGCCGACGGGGAGAAACGGGCGACGTTGTAGGTATTCGTCAGCATGAAGATCTCATCGCACGCATCGAAATTCCTTATATCGGTGAAATAATGGAAATCGATGTTGTACTCGACCTTAACGGGATTGTCCTGGGTGCTTGTCTGCCTGCGGAGCAGGTCGGGAAGGTCCAGCAGGGACTGGGCCGCAATACCTGACGACGCAGCGGCGAAAAGCGCGGCGGAGAGAATCAAAGACTTGACTTTCATGGTACCTATGTCTAAATGTGCACGTATATAAGATGCATTTCCGGTCTTGTTCGTTGCACGGAATCCGTTCTCTTTCGTGCCGGGTGGGGAGGATTCTGCATCTTTTTCCGTATTTTTGTAAAAATGGCGTTTATGTTGAAGCTTCAAACCAGGGTGGAGTGCGGCAGCGTTCCGTTCCGCATGTCGTATTCGGACGGCATCGTGCTGCTGGGCAGCTGTTTCGCAGATGAGATCGGCGCGCGCATGTCGGACGCCGGTTTCGATGTCTGCGCAAACCCTTTCGGGACACTCTACAATCCGGTCTCCATCTCCGATGCGGTCAACAGGCTGGAGAGCGGAGAGCCTTTCGTCCAGGACGACTGCGTGGAGATGGGCGCGGGTGCGGGACTCGTCTGCTCCTTCCGTCATCACACTTCCTTCGCTCGCCGGACTCCGGAGGAATTCCTCGCGCATGCGAACGCCTCCCTTTCGGAGGCCCATGAGCGCTGGAGCAAGGCCGGGCTTGTCATCCTGACCCTCGGCACCGCGTGGTGCTTCCGGCACAGGGAGAGCGGCAAGGTGGTCGCCAACTGCCTGAAACGGCCGGACCGCGAGTTCTCGCGCGAGCGTCTTTCCTTCCAGGACACCGTATCCATCCTGTCCGGCATCGTGTCCAGGTTCTCGGACAAGCGTTTCATCTTCACTGTCAGTCCTATCCGCCATATGGCCGACGGTGCCCACGGCAACCAGCTCAGCAAAGGCACCCTCCTGCTCGCCGCTGACAGCGTGACTGATGGGGAGCGCGTGGTGTATTTCCCTGCCTACGAGATCCTTATGGACGAGCTCAGAGACTATCGGTTCTATGCCGAGGACATGGTGCATCCGAGCGCACAGGCGGTGGACTACATCTGGGAGCGTTTCTGCGACTTCGTCCTCGCGGATGGAGAGAGGCGGACACTCCTGGACAATATCAAGGCCTGCCGCCGGTCCAGGCACAGGCCTATGGAAAGGTAGGGGAGCGGTCCCCTTATTTGGCATAAGCCACGGAGCGGGTCTCCCGGATGACGGTGATCTTCACCTGGCCGGGATAAGTCATCTCCTCCTGGATCTTCTGGGCTATGTCGGTCGAGAGCCTGGCGGCCTGCTCGTCAGTCACTTCCTCTGCACCTACTATCACGCGGAGCTCGCGTCCCGCCTGGATGGCGTACGACTTGGTGACGCCGGGATATGACGCTGCCAGGTCTTCCATGCCCTTGAGACGCTTGATATATGACTCGATGACCTCGCGGCGGGCTCCAGGACGTGCGCCGGAGATGGCGTCGCCGACGAGCACCAGCGGAGCGATGATCGAAGTCATCTCCGTCTCCTCGTGGTGGGCTCCGATGGCGTTGCAGATCTCTGGCTTCTCCTTGTACTGCTCGGCGATCTTCATGCCAAGTAGGGCGTGGGGAAGCTCCGGATCCTGCTCGGAGACCTTACCGATATCGTGGAGGAGACCGGCACGTTTGGCCAGCTTGGGATTGAGCCCGAGCTCCGAAGCCATGATCGCGCAGATGTTGGCGACTTCGCGCGAATGCTGGAGAAGGTTCTGGCCATACGAGGAGCGGTATTTCATGCGTCCGATGAGACGGACGAGCTCCATGCTCATGCCGTGGATGCCGAGGTCGATGCAAGTCCTCTTGCCGGTCTCGAGGATCTCGTCCTCGAGCTGTTTCTGGACCTTTGCGACCACTTCCTCGATGCGTGCGGGATGGATGCGGCCGTCGATGACGAGCTGGTGAAGGGCGAGTCGTGCGACCTCCCTGCGAACGGGATCGAACGCGGAAAGGAGGATGGCGTCCGGGGTGTCGTCCACGACGATTTCAACCCCGGTGGCAGCCTCCAGGGCGCGGATGTTGCGTCCCTCACGGCCGATGATGCGGCCCTTGATCTCATCGTTCTCGATGGGGAAGGTCGTCACTGCGTTCTCGATGGCCGTCTCTGTAGCGGTGCGCTGTATGGTATTGATAACGATGCGCTTGGCTTCCTTGGCGGCATTGAGCCTCGCCTCGTCCATGGTGTCGTTGATGTAGGCCTGGGCCTCCGTGCGCGCCTCAGCCTTCATGTTCTCCATGAGGACGTTCTTGGCCTCGGCGGCGCTCATGCCGGCGATGGCTTCAAGCTGGCGGTTGACCTGCGAGATGAGGCGGTCGTACTCCTCGCCTTTCTTGTCGACATTCTCGGTGCGGGCCTGGAGGCTCTGCTTGAGTGAATCGTTTTCCTTGATCTTGCGTGCAAGGTCCTCGTTCTTCTGGTTGAGGGTATTCTCCTTCTGCTTCAGGCGGTTCTCGGCGTCGCGGAGCTGGTTGTTCTTCTCGCTCACGTACTGGTCGTGCTCGCTCTTGAGCTGGAGGAAGCGTTCCTTGGCCTGCAGGATCTTGTCCTTCTTGATGTTCTCGGCGTCGTTCTTTATCTTTTCCGCTTCGAGGCGAGCCTGCTCGAGGATCTCCTCGCGCTTGCCCTTCAGGCCCTGCCTGCGGATGAATATGGAGATGGCCAGGGCGAGCGCAGCGCCCAGTATGGCGGCCAAAATGTAGTAAACCAACATATATGTGAAGATTATATGGTTAATAAAAATGCTTTAGGTCTTAATACAATACAAGCCGGCACATGCCTGGAAGCATGCACCGGCTTGGTATATTGAAAAAAAGCCGTTAGTCGGGTGTCAGAAAATCTTAATGATAAGATTTGAGCTCCGAATCAGTTCCGGCGTCCACCGTCCCGCTTCCGCGGAATCCCGTGAGGTCACCTTGGCCTGCCATCCCTCATTCGAGTTACCCGGTTCCGAGGAACTTGTTGTTTTCAGCACGATGGACTAACGGCTACTTTTTATCAATGTTGTCCAGGTAGGCACTTGTGCGGCTGAGCATCGCCTTGGCCTCCTCGTTCACAGAGGAAAGCCTCTTCTGGTATGACATCCGGCTGACGGTCTCGTTCAGGGCCACGAAGGAGAGCTTGTCCACAAGTGTCTTGTCCGGGAACTTGGCATCATAGGCGGCAAGCTTCTGGTTGATGGAGTCAGCAGCCAGTCTCATAAGCTGCTCCATCTCCGGAGAAGTCGCCTTAAGGGGATAGTCCTTGCCGGCTATCTTGATGGTAATGCTCTGTTCCATATCACTTTTCAAGCAACGAGATACACTTATTGATCTCCTTTATGAGTTTATCTATCCGTTCCTTCGCGCTGTCGGAACTGCCTGTCGGTGTCAGAAACGCTTCAGCGAGCCTGAGATTCTCTACCTGTCTCTCCAACTCGGTTATCTGCTTCCTGTAGGTGTCATTGGAGGCTTCGCTGGCGGCGAGTCTGGAACGGAGGTCGGCATTGGCCTCCCTTTCACCCTCGTACAGTGCGATGATGCGTTCGAAATTCTGTTGTATTTCTTCAAACATTCCTGTCCAATTTACACATACTCTGCAAATTTAGAAAAAATGTGCGGAAAATGAACTCCTATCCCGGACAATTTTGGGCGATTTCGCATATATTTGCAACATCATGAGCAAAAACGGAGTTTTGACTGTTGCCGCCGTCACGCCAAGGGTGTGGCTTGCGGATCCTGCGAAGAATGCAGAGGAGATCATCAGCCTTGCCTGCGAGGCGGCAGCCGTAGGCGCTGACATCATCGTGTCCCCTGAAATGAGCGTCACCGGCTCTTCCTGCGGAGACCTTTTCAAGCAGTCGATTTTGCTTGATGCTGCGCAGAAGGCGGCTGAGTCGGTCGCGAAGGCATTGCCCAGCCTGGACGCGACGGTCGTCATCGGCCTTCCGGTGCCCTCGGAAGGAGGTTTTTCCTCCGGAGCGGCAATCATCAAGCGCGGCCGCTTCGTAGGAAGTGACTCCCGTTTCCTTCTGGTCACGGGGGACCGCATCCCTGAAGACCTGCCCGAGGGGACATCCCTGGTGCTGCATCTGGCGGCCGCTCCGGAGCTGGTGACCAGCCATGCGGTCCGCAAGCGGACGCTGGCCGGGCTGACTTACCGGACCGGGGCTGCTTATGTCTATTGCGCCGCGGGGTACGGCGAGTCCACAGGTGACGCCGTATATGCCGGCCCTTCGCTGATCTATCAGAAAGGCCGGCTGCTGGCGGAGAACGGGCGTTTCAAGACAGAGTCGGGCATCATCTATGCCGCCCTGGACCCTTCTGCTGAAGCGGAGGAGCCTTCGCCGGCTCCGGAAGTCCAGATGCCCAATCCCCATCCTTTCGTCCCCGCCGATCCGGATGTGCTGGCATTACGCTGCGAAGAGATCCTTTCCATCCAGGTCAACGGACTCCGTACCCGTCTGGAACATGTCGGATGCAAAACCGCGGTCCTGGGTATCTCGGGCGGGCTTGATTCCACTTTGGCGCTGCTTGTGACGGCTGCGACTTTCGACAGCCTCGGCTACGACAGGAAGGGCATCATCGCCGTCACGATGCCGGGCTTCGGCACCTCGAAACGCACGCACTCCAATGCCTCCGACCTTATGGCTGCGCTCGGAGTGGATGCACGGGAGATCCCTATCGGTGCAGCCGTGTCGCAGCATTTCTCGGACATAGGCCACGATCCTGACAATCACAATGTTACGTTTGAGAATGCCCAGGCTCGCGAGCGTACCCAGATACTGATGGACATCGCCAATGACACCGACGGCCTCGTGGTCGGAACCGGGGATCTTTCTGAGATCGCACTCGGCTGGTGTACCTACAACGGCGACCACATGGCCAATTATTCCGTAAACGCCGACGTACCGAAGACCTTGATGCAGGCTATGGTGCGCTGGGCTGCAGTGAACCGTTTCCCGGAGGCTCGGAAGACCTTGCTGGACATCGTGGACACGCCCATCAGTCCCGAACTGACTCCGGTTGACGAGCACGGCAACATCAAGCAGAAGACCGAAGACATCGTCGGCCCGTATGAACTTCACGACTTCTTCCTGTATCACCTGGTGCGTCACGCCCGCCGTCCGCGCGAGATCCGCTCCCTCGCGTTGGAGGCGTTCGCGGGCAAATACGACGAAGCCACCGTCGACCGGTGGCTCCGTAAATTCCTCTGGAGATTCTTCTCCCAGCAGTTCAAGCGCTCATGTTCCCCTGAAGGCCCGCGTGTCGGGTCGGTCTGCCTGTCGCCCCGCGGCGCATGGGCAGCTCCTTCCGACGTCTCCGCCGCCCTCTGGGTCTCCGATCTCGATTGACCTTTACGGCAGCAATGCCATCATGAAAACTGTGCCACCCTCGGCAACATAAGAGGGAGGGGCCCAAGCTATGCTTGGGAGGGGTCCTGCGGAACAGGACGTTTTCAGGATGGCATTGCTGCCGTAAAAGGGCTAGAGTGTCGCGATGAGGCGGGTGAAGAGCTCGCACATGCGGTCTGCGGCGGCATCCGCTGCGCGGACCACGTCCTCACCGTCGTTGTGGTTCCTGGTGATGTTGTCGGTATTGCACTTGTTGGTGATCACGGACATTCCGAACACGCGGATGCCGCAATGGCGCGCCACAATGACCTCCGGAATGGTGGACATTCCGAGTACGTCAGCGCCGACCATCCGGTAGAACCGGACTTCGGCGGGAGTCTCGTAAGTAGGACCGGGATTGCCGAAATACACACCCTTGTGATACCGCACCCCCATATCGATGGCAATCTGCTGGGCCCTGTCTATGAGCTCGAGGTCGTATGCGCACGTCATGTCGGGGAAACGCGGACCGAAATCCTCGAAGTTGGGTCCCAGCAAAGGGTTGGGGAAGAGGCTGATATGGTCCTTGATGATCATCAGGTCGCCGACCTCGAAGTCGGGATTGGCTCCGCCGGCGGCATTGGATACGAACAGATATTCGATGCCGAGCGTCTTCATGACGCGGACCGGCAGCGTGACGAGCTCCATCGGATAGCCTTCGTAGTAGTGGAAGCGTCCCTGCATGGCGATGACGAACTTGCCGCCGAAATCCCCGGCGATGAAGTTGCCTTTGTGACCGATGGCGGTGGATACAGGGAACCCGGGGATGGTCCGGTAAGGGATGACGACAGGGTTCTCTATGCGGTCGGCAAGCTTGCCGAGCCCGCTGCCGAGGATGATTCCGGCCACGGGGGCACGGCCTCCGAGCTGCTCGCGGATGAACGCGGCAGCGGCATTGATCTTTTCAACTCTGGGGTCCATGGCTGTAAGTTTAAAGCTCGTCGAAATCGACGTCGCTCTCCCCGGCGCGGGGAGAAGGGGAGTCTGAACTCAGGCAGTTCTGCTTGATGTATCCGATGACTTCGGCCAGACCCTCCTGGAACTTGTCGAAATCCTCCTTGTACAGGAAAATCTTGTGCTTGTCGAACGAGAATGATCCGTCACGCTCCTGCTTGCGCTTGCTCTCGGTGATGGTCAGGTAGAAATCATTATTGCCCTTCGTCGCTTTGACGTCAAAGAAATACGTACGTTTGCCGGCCCTGACCGGTTTGGAGAAAACATCCTCGCCGTTCCTGTCCGGGGTGCCTGTCCGCTCGAAATCCTCTCTGTACATGGTCTTGTTTTTAATGCTTTTCTACGCAAAAATAGGATTTTTTCCCGATTCTCGTGTTATATTTGCAGAAAATATGCTATTTGTTTGAAATAACATGCTGAACAGAAGAATTCTCAGGATAAAGGCCTTCAAGGTGCTCTACAGCTATGCTGAAAACCCTTCCATGAGCTTGAAGGAAGCACAGGCCCAGCTGGAAATGTCCTGCAGGGCCACCCGCAGCCTCTATCTCTTCATGCTTTCCATCATTCCCGCCCTTACGGAGGAGGCGCGCGCCCGCATCGATGCGGCCCGCTCCAAGTTCAACCCCACGGAAGAGGAAAAGCATCCCAATCTCAAATTTGTCGAAAACGCCATAGCGCCGCTCCTGTCCGAGGATCCGGACTTCCAGAAAGCCGTCTCCCGCGAGAAGCTTTCCTGGGACCAGTACGACGTGCTTCTCAGGAACCTTTACGACAGCATACGCAGCAAGTCCTATTATTCCAAGTACATGGCTTCCCAGGAGCGCTCCCTGGCTGAGGATGTGAAGCTCTTCATCAGGATATTCGAGGAGGAGTTCGTTGACAATACCGACCTCGAGGACATCCTGGAGGACCTCTCCATCTACTGGAACGACGATCTCGCCTATGCACTGACCTGCTGCTGCCGTACGCTCGACTCTTTCGTGGCGGGGGAGCGCTGGTCGCTGCCGCCGCTCTACCAGAGCGAGATGGCCGGCCGCGAGGGCATGGACAGCGACAAGCGCTTCGTCACCGAGCTCCTCCGGGCTGCATACTGCAACTACGGCACCTTCTATGACAAGATCGCAGCGTCCGTTCCGAAGTGGGACAAGGACAGGCTTTTCGTCATAGACATGGTACTGATCATCTGTGGCTTGGCGGAAGCAAAGGCCTTCCCGGAGATCCCCGTCAAGGTCACCATCAACGAGTATGTCGACATCTCCAAGTATTACAGCACTCCCAAGAGCCGGTCTTTCGTGAACGGCATACTCGACGGGATCATCCAGGAGATGCTCGCCTCGGGAGAGATCGTCAAGTCTGGCCGCGGCCTGCTCTAGTTTTTTTATCGAAGTTTTTCGTGTATATTTGTAGTATAAATATAAAACCACAGACATGAACTTTCTTACTATCCCTCTACAGGCCGCACAGCAGGCCGCTCCGACCGCGGGTGCGGGAGGAATGTGGATCATGATCCTCCTCCTCTTCGGCGTGATGTATTTCTTCATGATCAGGCCCCAGCGCAAGCAGCAGAAGGAGCTTGAGGCTTTCCGCTCATCCCTCAAGAAGGGTGACAAGGTCGTCACCACCGGAGGTATCTACGGCACCGTGGACGAGATCACCGACAGGACCGTCCTCATCAAGGTCGACGGCGATGTCAAGCTCAGGGTCGACAAGAATTCCATCGTAAAGGATTATACGAGCGCCCAGTAAACGGGTGTTTGATCCATGCTGAAGGACACGTTGCACAGGCTTCTCCGGAAGCTGGGCATGAACGGGAGGGACCTCGCAGTTTTTCTGCTGTCTCTCCTGTTGGCTTTCAGCATATGGATATCCCACAATCTTTCGCTGCAGTACTCTTCCGTCGTCAGCGTGCCGGTCATCGCGCGCAGCAATATCGAAGGGCACTCTGCCGAGTCTTCCAACACCAGCCCTGTGGTGGCCCGCTGCCGCACCACAGGCTACCGTCTCCTCAAGAAAAACCGCATGTCCCGCCGGGGACAGTTGTATGTCTATTTCTCGCCGGATGACCTCCATCCAGACGAGGGCGATGTGTATTATATCACAAGCAACGAACTGAGCGGCTATTTCAGCGAGATCTTCGGCGACAATGTCCAGCTGGAGTCCTTCGTGTCCTCGCGCGTGCAGTTCCGTTTCCCGGAGGAGAACCACAAGACCGTTCCTGTACAGGCCGTGAGCGTCACCGGCTTCAAACCTCAGTACATGGCGCGCGGCCCCATGAAGATAACCCCTGACTCGGTCATTGTATATGGTGAGCCCCTGCAGCTCCAGAATATCGACCGTGTCGTTACGGAGACGATTACGCTCCAGAACCTTTCAGCAGGTGCTCACGGCATGGCCCGCATCGAGCCGCCGCGGGGGAGCGTCCGGCTTTCCGTCGATGAAGTCAGTTACGCCCTTGACGTCACCCGATATGTCGAAGTTCGCAGGGAGGTCAAGGTCGGGACCCGCAATGTCCCGGCCGGAAGGGACCTGACAGTATATCCTTCTGTGACAGACGTAGTCTTCCGCTGCGTCTTCCCCCTGGCCTCGGACCCGACTGAGGGCATCTCCTTCTATGTGGACTACAACGATTTCGTCCATTCGATCAACGGCCGCTGCGTGCCGCGCGACAGCGGACTTCCCTCAAGCGTCATAGACTACACGGTCGAGCCCGGTGTGCTCGAGTGCATAGAGAGCGTCCTGCGATGAAAACCATCCTGGTCACCGGCGGCATCGGAAGCGGCAAGTCTGAAGTCTGCCGCCATTTGGTTTCGCGCGGCATCCCCGTTTATGACTCGGATGCCCGGACCAAGCGGCTGTATGACGAAGTCCAAGGCCTGGCGGCGCGCGTGGACGCCGCGCTTGGCGGCGGCATGCTCGACGCAGAGGGGCGGCTGGACCGCAAGGCCCTCGCCGCTGCGATATTCTCCGACCGTGAAGCCCTGCGCCGTCTGGAGGCTGTCGTCCATCCGGAAGTCCTCGCGGACTTCCTGCGCTGGCGCGACGCCCAGGATGCGGCTGCCGTCGTCATGGAGTCGGCCATAGCCGCGGACTTGCCTCTTTTCAAGGGTGTATTCGACCACGTCATCCTCGTCGACGCTCCTGAGGACATACGGCTCGAGAGGGCGTGCAGCCGTGACGGAGCACCCCGCGAGGCCGTACTGCGGCGTATCCGGGCCCAGCATCAGGACCCGGGACTAGCTGACGCAGTCATCGTCAATGATTCCACCCTCGAGGTTCTATGCTCCCGCACGGACAAGGCTCTGGAAAAATTAGTATATTTGCAACTCAACAATAATGAAGAAAAAATGAAAACAGACCTTTCGAAAATCCTGTCAGTATCCGGCCAGCACGGCCTGTACCAATATATCGCCCAGGCCCGCAACGGCGTCATCGCCGAGTCATTGGCCGACGGCAAGCGCACCGTTTTCGACATGCGCAGCCGCATCACCACCCTTGCCGATATCGCCATTTTCACATCCGAGGGCGAACTCAGGCTCAAGGATGTATTCGGTGCCCTTCACGAGGCTCTCGGAGACGCTGACGCTCCCGGTGCCAAATCCTCCCCGGACGAGCTCAAGTCCTTGTTCGCCAAGGCTGTGCCGGACTATGACGAGGACCGCTTCTATGTCTCGCATATGAAAAAGGTGGTGGAGTGGTACAATGATCTGAAGGCCCACGCTTCCCTCGAGTTCGTTGAGGAAGAAGAGGAGGCGGAGGCCGACGCTGAGCCTTCACCGGATCCTGCCAATGAATAAAAGATTGCAGGTCGTCACGCTCGGATGTTCCAAGAATACAGTTGACACCGAGCATCTCCTCGCCCAGGTCGGACAGTCGTATGAGATAGTTCCCGAGGGCGTGGAGGAGCCCGTTGACGTCCTGCTGCTCAATACCTGCGGATTCATTGGCGATGCCAAGGAAGAGTCCATCCAGGCCATCCTTGAGGCCGCTGAACGCAAGAAATCCGGCCTGGCCGGCAAGCTGATGGTCTTCGGCTGCCTGTCCCAGCGCTATGCGTCCGAACTTCCCGGGCTTATCCCTGAAGTTGACGCTTGGTTCGGGGCGCGTGACCTTATGCCGGTGGTGCGCGCTTTGGGGGGGGAACCTTCCGAAGCTGCGCGTAACGACCGCCGGCTGACCGGCAGGATACGCAGCTATGCATTCCTGAAGATTTCCGAAGGATGCGACCGCCGTTGCTCCTATTGCGCCATCCCTTTCATAAGGGGAGCGCATCGCTCGGTACCGATGGAGGACCTCGTTGAAGAGGCCCGGCGGCTTGCAGCACAGGGAGTGAAGGAACTTGTCGTCATCGCGCAGGACACTACCTATTACGGGCTTGACATCTATCGCCGCCGGGCTCTGGCAGAGCTGCTCCGCAGGCTCTCCGGGGTGGAGGGAATAGAGTGGATCCGCATCCATTATTCGTACCCTGCCGATTTCCCCGAGGATGTCCTGGACGAGATGGCTTCCAATCCCAAGGTCTGCCCTTACCTCGACATTCCTCTCCAGCATGTCTCCGACAGGATGCTGGACATGATGCACCGTCATGTCGACGGCGCTTGGACACGCGCGCTCATACGGAAGATGCGCGAAAAGGTGCCGGGAGTCGCCCTGCGCACCACCATGATCGTCGGGCATCCGGGTGAGACGGAAGAGGATTTCGAAGAGTTGCTCGACTTTGTCCGCGAAGCCCGTTTCGAACGGCTTGGAGCTTTCACATACTCAGAAGAGGAGGGTACCTACGACGCAGAGCATTTTGAGGACAACGTGCCGGAGGAGGTCAAGAATGCCCGTCTGGATGCGCTAATGTCGCTCCAGAAAGATATCTCGCTGGCATTCAACCGTTCCCGCGTGGGGAGTGTCGAGCGCGTGCTGGTGGATGACTGGGTGGACGGTATCCTCGTCTGCCGCAGCCGTTACGAGAGCCCCGACGTCGATGGCGAGATTCTTGTAAGGTATCCTTCCGGGTCGCCCGTCGGAAGTTTCATCGACGTACGTATTGTCGGCGCAGACGAGTATGACCTTATAGCTGAAATTATCGAATGATTGAGATATGAAAAGTCTTTCTGTTTTGTCTTTCGTGATCGCGGCGCTTTCCGCTGCCGCCCTGGTTTCCTGTGCTCCTTCTGCTTATGTCATGCAGGTGGAGTCCCGCAAGCCTTCCGAGTGCGGACTTGACCTGGCTGGAAAATCCTTGTCCGTCGTATACCTCGAATCCCCCGACGGGCGCGATTCGCTGTTCAACAACCGTGCGGCTGACGCCCTGGCCTATGGCCTGGAGTCCGACCTTTTCGACGGCGCGGAAGCCGTCAAGGTATACAACCTGACCAAGGATGCCGCAGGCGACTATGCATCAAAGGATACTGCTTCCCAGTATATCATGCTTCTCGACAGCGATGTCGTGATGATCCTGGATACTCCGGTGGCGGGTGAAAGCCATACCGGGCGAAGTCTTCCCGTCACCAGCAAGCTCTATGTATACGATTCGATGGCAGGAGAAGATGACGGCGTGACTACGCTCCAGTGTTCTTCCAGTGCAGCCTCCCTTACGGATGAGAGCCGTGCGATGAATATGGGCACGGCGCTCCTGAAACCCCTCCGCAGCAGATGGGAGCAGGAGCAGTTCACGGTGCTCTATTTCGATGGCCTTGGCCGGAAGTGGATTGACGCCGTGCTTCTGGCGGATGACATGAAATGGGCGGAAGCCATAGATTTGTGGATGGACCTCTCCAAGTCCAACAATTCTACTGTTACGTCATGCGCCCGCTACAATGTCGCCCTGGGATGTTTCATGCTGGGCCAGTATGACCTTGCGCTTGAGTGGCTTGACACTTCGGACGCAATCAGGCCCCTGTCTCTCAACAAGGGCCTGCGCAAGCGTATACTTGAGAAGAAGGGCGGATCCGCTACTTCCGATTGATCTTTTCCTTGACTTTTTCCTGGGCCCTTTTCCGCTTGCTCTCCCAGCGGGAAGTGACCTTTTCAAGATTCTTTTCGCTCAGACTCGGGAAACGTGCCCGGATCTGGGCGATTTTCTGTTTGATATAGGATTCGACATGGCGTGCGCGTTTCTCATGATACATCTCGTCGAAACCGACGAGGATGCCGGTCTCTTCGACGTCGCCGAAATCGTCGTTGATGGCCGTGCCGAAAAACTTAAGCTCCGGTGAGGTATTCATGTATGCGTTCACCAGGGGAGGGATGGCGGTACCGAGAGAGTGGATGGCTTCCTTGAGCAGCTTGTAGTCCTGCTTGAAGTCATCAGACTTGAGGATGAGGTTCATCATCCTCGGGTCGTGCTCGATCTTGATGGGATTGAACGGGTACATAAGCCCCTCATGATCAGGGAAATGCTTGGCAAGGAAATGGAGTATGAGATCTCGTCCGCAGCGGTCGTATGACGGATACATCGTCACCTTGCCGAAGAAGTATGTCATGTGCGGATGAAGGATCATCAGCGTAGACAGGCCGTCCCAGAGGTTGTCCAGTGCGAAGAGCGCTTTGGCGCCGGCCTTGGAGCTCTGGTACTCGGGCGTCACGAACGAGCGTCCCAGCTCGATGATGTGCGGGAGGTAGTCCTTCAGGAACTTGTCCGAGAAATGGAAAAGGTGGGAAGTGGCCAGGCGCGGCTGTCCGTTCTCCATCAGGGTGATGTCCGGCCCGAGTATGAAACGGTAACCTCCCAGGATGGCCTCGGCGTCCGGGTCCCATACCACGAGTTGCCTGCAGGGATTGTCCATGAGGTCGAACTCGTCGATGTCCATGGCCTTTCCGGTGCCGCCTCCGGCTGCCCGGAAAGTTATCTCCCTGAGACGCCCGATCTCGCGGAGGGTGTTGGGGGAGTCCTTCCAGTCAATGACATAAATCTCGTTTCCGCCCTTGTTGGTGTCACGGAGTTTCTTCTCCGGGGTGAGCTCGGCCTTGATCAGGTCAATGCCCACGGGGTCGATGATGGGTTCCATGGTCGATCGGTGTTAGATGCTGTAAACTTTTCCCCTTACCCACTGTGCCCATTCCTGGGCGCTCCTCTCCTTGGTGAAGAACCCGGGTGCGATCGGTTCTCCTACCTTGACGGTGAAAGTGCTGTTCCTGGCCTTGTACATCTCGTCGGGCAGGAAAAGCATGGCGACGTTGAACTTGATGCCGAGCTTCTTGCTGAGGTTGGCGATACGGTAGAACCTCTTGGAGTTCTGGCCGATGAAGTGTACGGGTACGATATATCGGCCGGTCTGGACGCTCTTGTTTATGAAAGCCTTGCCCCAGGGCAGGTCCTGGATCTTACCGTCTATCTTGCGGGAGCAGAGCTTGCCGGGAAACATGATGATTTGATTCTCAGAATTGAATGCTCCGTCAATGAGGGCGGGGAGGTCACGGGACTGACCGCCTATGACATTCACGGGAACGCACATCGGGGCAAGTCCCTTGATGTTCATCAGTATGTCGTTGACAAGATACTTGATCCTGCCGTCGAAGCGGCGGCCGAATACCATGCCGAGGGTGACGCCATCGATACCTCCAAGCGGATGGTTGGACACGAAGGTGAAACGGGTGTCATCCGGAAAACCGTCTAGGTGTTCCATGCCTTCAACTTTGACGTCGACCCCGAGGTAGCGTATCGTGCCCTCACAGAAGTCAACGCCGGTGTAACCCTTTGACAAGTATTCGTTTATGTAGTCCTGGTGGATAAATCTCTTGCCCCAGTTGATGAGGAACTTGGGGATGCGGCCCTTTCCGGCCTTGGATTCTACGACCTTTTCGAGGTCGATGGTCATGGAAGCGTCCTCAGTCATTTCAGTCCGGTTTTAGTACTCACAAATATATAAAAAAACCGTGTGTTTGTCAATCAACACACGGAAAAATGATATGGCCGCTTCAGGCTCAGATCGTGTCAAATGCGAACTCCTCCCAGGGGAGGTCTGCGTCCTTGCCCTCGAAAAGCACTTGGTAAAGGTGATGGATGAGGGGGAACTCCTTCATGTCGACCTTGCCGTTCGGCGTTTCGACACCTTTTTCCGCAAGCACGGAGATGCCCTCGTACAGGCTCTTGACTGCGCTGATGGACTCCAGCGTGACACCTTTGAGCTTGAGCTGGGCTTCCTCCCGCGAGTAACCCTCGCCGAGCAGGATGCCGAAGGTCCTGGTCCTTCCTCCCTCGACGGTCACAAACAGGTCCCCGAGGCCCATCGAGATGCAGTCGGTTTCGGCCTGCACGGTCCTGAGGATGCGGCGCATCTCCCTGGCTGCCTGGAAGAAGACGGCGGCCTGGGCGTTTACGCCGGTGGGCCGCACCGAGTCTTCCCTCTGCCCGAGGCCGATGGCTATCGCCGGGCCGAGGGCATAGGCATTCTTGATGGCTACCGCATACTCGAGGCCGGTGACGTCATGCGTCATGGACACATGCAGGAAGCCGGTCTGGAGACACTCCTTCATCATGCGCAGCACGTCTGAGTCGGGACCGCTGATGGTGGTAGCGGTGTGCTCGCCGTCGATGATGTCCTGGGCGATGCCCGGCCCGCCGAGCATGTAGACCTCTCGGCTGATGCCGGCTTCGGAAAGCTCCTTCTCCCAATACTGGGGCCACGTGGAGAGCGAACCGTCTTCATTCACTCTCAGGCCCTTGACCACCGTGATGACGGGAATCTCCGCAGGGATATACTTCAGAACCTCCTCGAGGAACCACTCGGCACCGTACGAGGATATGCCTCCGATGACGAAGTCAGATCCGGGGACCGCCTTTTTCCAGTCCTCGAACTGATAGAAAGTGATGCCGGCGGGGAAGGGACGCGAGAGTTTGGGGTTCCGGCCGGTTCGGATGCACTCGTCTATGATCTCCCTGTCATAGGGAGTTCCGACGATCTTCAGGGATACCCCGTTCTCCGAAAGGGGGAAGACGAGGGCTGATCCCATCACTCCGAGTCCTATAATAGTTACTGTCTTTGACATACAATTAGGTTAAGGCTTAGGCTTCTGTACAGAAGAGGCCACAAAGTTAGTGTTTTGAAAGGGAATTTTCAATTCTTTCGTATCTTTGCAGTCAGAAAGGTGGAGCGATCTGCCGCGGCATCATGCTGAGGAAAGTCCGGACAGGACAGGGCACCCCGCTGCGGAAAGCGCAGGTGGGAGCGATCTTACGCCGGCCGTAACAGAAAACAACCGCCGCCTTCGCTGAGAGGCTTTGCCTCTGACGGAAGACGGCAAGGGTGAAAACGCGAGGCAAGAGCTCACGACGCCGCACAGCGATGTGCGCCGGGTACGGCACCGGGGCCTGCAAGACCAAATATACCGGCAGACGAGGGCGGCCCGCCCGATGCCGGGGGGTAGGTTGCGAAGATAAATGGCAGATTCAAAAACAGAAACCGGCTTACGGCTCCGCCTTTTTTTATTTTGGAATGCTATGAGAAGGTCATTTCTTGTGATGATGTCCGTCCTGCTCGCCGCTCTGCTCTGCAGCGGCTGCGATGCCAAGGTCAAGGAGTATAAAGTCAAGGTCGTGAAGGAATATCCGCACGCTACAGATTCGTATACCCAGGGACTGTTCTTCCATAAGGGCGATATGTATGAGAGCACGGGGCAGTACGGCTCATCGACTTTCCGCAAGGTCGACCTCGCTACCGGCAATGCCCTTGAGAAGCTGGATTTCAACCGCAAGTACTTCGTCGAAGGGTCAGTGGTCCTGGGGGACAATCTCTATATCCTAACCTGGGAGAGCAAGGTGGCGTTCGTCTACGATGCCAACACCCTCGAGTACAAGTCCACGTATTCCTATCCCCGCGAGGGCTGGGGACTTACGACCGACGGCAGGCAGCTGATCGCCTCCGACGGCAGTTCGCGGCTGTACTTCCTGGACGGTGAATACAAGCTCCAGCGCAGCGTCAACGTCACGCTTGACGGACGTCCCGTACGCTATCTCAATGAACTCGAATACATAGACGGTAAGGTCTGGGCTAATGTCTATACCACCGACCTCATCGTTATCATCAATCCTGCCACCGGCGTTGTCGAGGCCACGGTGGACTGTACCGGCCTCCTTCCTGCCTCCCTCCGCGACAACCGTACCGACGTGCTCAACGGCATCGCCTTCGATCCCGTTTCCCGCAAGACCTATCTCACCGGAAAGTATTGGAAGCGTCTGTACGAGATCGAACTCGTCGAAAAGAAATAGTCGGCATCATCAGTTTCATAAACGAATTAATCCCGCATCACTGCGGGATTAATCGGTTAGTTAGTAGTGTATTTACCTCTGAAAAAGGTTAATTATTGTTGGTTAGATCTCTTTTGCAAGAGTAGAGTGTGTTCCGTTTGTAACGTTTTAATTCCACTGCAAAGGTAGTGAACTTTTGGGATTCTGCAAATTTTTTGAAGAAAAAAAGTGCCTTTCTCGCTATCTTTGTGCAGGCCACCGTTTTTCCTTCCATGAGAAGACTTTTCCTGCTGATACTGCTGTCATGCTCGGCCGCTGCCGCAGCGGCGGAGATTGCCCCCGGCGCGCATCCGCGCCTGCTGATGCGGGCGGGGGAGGAGCCCGCCGTAGCCGCTTCCGGCCCTATCTTCCAGGCGGACAGCATCATAAGGGATTACAGTGATGTTGTCCTGACCGTCGCTCCGGTAGGACGCAACATGGACGGGAACCGTCTCCTTCAGACTTCACGCGAAGTGCTGAAGCGTGTGTTCTGGCTCTCTTGGACATACCGGATGCACGGAGGGGAGGCATACGCCAGGCGTGCGGTTGAAGAGATGCTTGCAGTAAGCGCCTTCCCGGACTGGAATTCTTCGCATTTCCTGGACGATGCAGAGATGACCATGGCTTTGGCCATAGGTTATGACTGGCTGTATCCCTGCATGACTGGGGATGAACGTTCCGTCATTTCCTCGGCTATAGTGGAGAAAGGCTTGAAGGCAGCGTTGAACGATGCCGATGCATGGTTCTACAGGATAGGGAACAATTGGAATTCCGTATGCAATGCTGCTATGGTCTTCGGAGCCCTGGCCGTGTGGGAGAACGATCCGGATTTCTGCAGTACCATGGTGGATAAGTCCCTGGAATCCAATAAACTCGCTTATGAGGCTTATGCCGGAGGAGCTTATCCTGAAGGATATAATTATTGGGGCTACGGCACGTCGTTCCAGATCATGCTTGAGCTTGTCCTGGAGGATGTTTTCCCTGAGCGTGAAATTCATCCTGAGGGTTATGGGGACTTCCTCGCATCGGCCGACTTCATCCGTTTCACGAGTACTCCCGCAGGCAATTGTTTCAGCTATTCGGACTGCGGCCGCCGCGCTGTATGGCATTATATGCAGCCTTGGATGGCCGGCCGCCGTAACGATCCGTCACTCCTTTATGAGGAGAACAGGATATTTGGTGTGACTGGTTTCGACCGTCTGTGCGAAGAGAGGCTGCTTCCGATGTATATCCTTTGTGCCCGCCGTTCGAGCGTTCAGTCCGATGCGGCCGTGTGTCCGCAGGACAGTTATTTCCTGGGCGGGGGCACTACGCCGGTATTCGTGTATCGGAGCGGATGGACATCCCGTGATGACGACTACCTTGGTGTCAAGGGGGGCAAGTCCATGTCGAGCCATTCGCACTGTGACCAGGGGTCGTTCTATTTCGAGTCGGACGGGGTAGCGTGGGCTACGGACCTGGGCATGCAGGACTACGGGTCCCTGGAGAACGCCGGCGTGGACCTGTGGGACATCATATGGGACGGAGAACGCTGGCAGATCTTCCGTACGGGGCCGTTTTCGCATAACATCCTGACAGTCAACGGGCATGTCCCCAGGGTTGACCGGCAGACAGGCTTCAGCCGGGTGCGGATGCCCGACAGTCCTTCGCGCGCTGACCGCATAGGAGCAGACCTCGACCTGACCGCCCTTTACAAGGAGGACCTGGACTCGTGCAGCCGTTCCGTCTATCTTAAGGACGGCGAGTTGCATGTCATCGATGCCATACAGGCAGGAGACACGGTTTGTCACGTCCGTTGGGCAATGTGCTCGGAGTCAGAGGCTTCACTGCATACTGGAGGCATCCTGTTAAGCTCGGGAGAGCACGTTCGTATGCTCTCGGCTGAAGTGTCCGACGCAGGAGAGCGCTGCCCGGAACCCCGGGCGGGTATATGGCCGACGACTTATGGGTCGGATAAGGATGTAGAGGGTATGGAGCATCTCCATCCAACGGATGCGCCGAATCCGGGGACTTCAATGGTCGGATACACTTTCACGCTGGAGCCGCACCAGAGTGCGGTCCTTCATGTAACACTTCGGAAAATCAGATAGTTATTTCTCGAGGAGGCCGGGCCTGAGGGCTTTGGTACGGGCGAGCGCCTGCTCGTCCTGCCATTCCCTTATGAGCTTGGGATTGCCGCTGAGGAGCACGTCCGGAACCTTCCATCCATTGAATTCCGCGGGGCGGGTATAGACGGGAGGGGAGAGCAGCCCGTCCTGGAAGGAGTCGCTCAGTGCAGAGGTCTCGTCCGTGAGGGCGCCGGGAATGAGCCGGATGATGCTGTCGGCGAGGAGCGCGGCGGGAATCTCACCGCCGCTGACCACGTAGTCGCCGACGGAGATCTCCCTGGTGATGAGGTGTTCGCGTATGCGGTGGTCCACGCCCTTGTAGTGCCCGCACAGTATTATGATGTTCTCCTTGAGTGACAGGTCGTTGGCGATGCCCTGGTCGAGGATGTCCCCGTCGGGGGACATGTAGATGACCTCGTCGTAATGGCGTTCCGCCTTGAGCTCCTCTATCATCCTGTAGACCGGCTCAACCATCATCACCATGCCGGCGTCGCCGCCGTAGCTGTAGTCGTCGACGTTTTTCCTGGGGCCGATGCCGTATTTGCGCAGGTGGTGGACATGGATCTCTACCAGGCCTTTTTTAACGGCCCTTCCGACTATGGAGTGGCTCAGAGGGCTTTCGAGCAGTTCGGGTACGACGGTCAGGATATCGATTCTCATATTCGGTCCGACAAATTGAAAGATTAGTTCTGCAAAAATAGCTTTTTTATCCAATAAATTGGTATATTTGCGTTCTACAACCTTATTATTTACTGATACTCTATTCATTATGAGCGAAATTATCCTTCCTGAAGAGAACCTTTCTTCAGATGTACTTGAAAACAAGGACGCCGTCGTCGCCGAGCCTGTCAATGTCGAAGCTGAAACCGTAGCCGAAGCCCCTGCCGTGGAGCCCGTGGCTGAGTCTGCAGAGGCCCCTGCCGCCGAGACTCCGGTCGAGGCCCCCTCTGCCGGGGAGCCTGCATCCGAGGCCGCCGCGGAAGAGCCTGCCGCCGCAGAGCCGGAGGCCGCCGCTGCGCCTGCTGCAGAGCCCGTCAACTTCGCCGAGAAGACCCTCGCCGAGCTTTCCGAGCTGTTCGAGAAGCTGGGCACCGGACTCGAGCGCGTCAAGCGGTCTAAAGAAGCCGAAGCCATCAAATCCGCATTCTACAAGCGCCTCTCCAAGGAGAAAGCCGATGCCGGACTGGGCACCGTGGAAGAGCCTGCCTCCGACGCTCCCGTCGAGGAAGCCGCTCCCGCCGAGAGCGACGATACCGTGAAGAACAATCCCTTCGAGGTCATCGAGGCCGGTTTCAAGTCCTTGTATAACGATTACAAGAAAGAACGCGCCGAGTTCAACCGCCAGCTTGAGAAGGAACGCGAGGACAATCTCACGGCCAAGCAGGGTGTCATCGAGGAGCTCAAGACCCTCGTCGAGAAGCAGGAGGACGTAGGTTCCTCATTCCCCGCCTTCCGCGACATCCAGAACCGCTGGAGGGCTATCGGCCCCGTTCCCGCACAGAACTACAGGGATATCAACGATACATACCAGTACTATGTCGAGAAGTTCTACGACATGGTCAAGATCAACCGTGACCTCCGCGACCTCGATTTCAAGAAGAACCTCGAGGCCAAGGAAGCTTTCTGCGAGGCTGCGGAGAAGCTCTCCGAGAACGAGAACGTAGTGGAGGCATTCCGCGAGCTCCAGAAGCTCCACGAGCAGTGGAAGGAGTTCGGCCCCGTGGCCAAGGAGTACCGCGACTCCATCTGGGAGCGCTTCAAGGCCGCCACGGCCGTGATCAATAAGCGCTACCAGGGTTATTTCGAGGACCAGAAGTCCAAGCAGGCCGACAACCTCGCCGCCAAGACCAAGCTCTGTGAGCTCGTCGAGGAGATCGCAGAGAAGGATGTCAACTCTTCCAACGAGTGGAATTCCCTCTCCAAGGAGATCGAGGACATCCAGAAGCAGTGGCGCGGCATCGGTTTCGCCTCCAAGAAGGAGAATCAGAAGATCTACGACCGCTTCCGCGCGGCATGCGACAAATTCTTCGAGAAGAAGCGCGTGTTCTATACCCAATACAAGGACAACATGAACGAGAACCTCGAAAAGAAGATGTCTCTCATCGAGCAGGCCGAGGCTCTCAAGTCCAGCACCGAGTGGAAGAAAGCCACCGACCAGTTCATCAACCTCCAGAAGCAGTGGAAGGAGATCGGCGCCGTTCCCCGCAAGAAGAGCGAGCAGCTCTGGAAGCGCTTCCGCGCCGCCTGTGACGAGTTCTTCGAGAACCGCGACAAGCAGTCCAAGCCCGAGAATGACTTCTACGGCAACCTCAAGGCCAAACGCAAGCTCATCGAAGAGATCGAGGCCTATGTCCCCGGGACCGATGATGAGGCAGCCATGCAGGACTTTACCGCCAAGTGGCAGGAGATCGGCTTCGTCCCGTTCAAGGAGAAGGATGCCGTCAACCAGGCTTACCGTGAGGCCATGCAGGCCAAGTTCCCCGGCTTCGGCACCCGTCCCCAGAGGGGCGGCTCCGGCCGCGGTCCCGCTAAGCCGCGCAGCGAGAAGGATATCCTCATCCAGCGTTACAACACCCTCCAGTCGGAGATCGATACATACGAGAACAACATCGGTTTCTTCGCCATGTCCAAGAACGCCGAGTCTCTGATCAAGCAGATGCAGAAGAGGATTGAGGATGCCAAGGAAGAGCTCAAGGGGCTCGAAGCCAAGATCAGACAGGCGGAGGAGACGGCAGCGGAGGAGTAGTATGGACAAGAATTCATTCATCGGCCTCGTCCTGATAGGACTGATCCTTTTCGGATTCACCTGGTACCAGTCCAGGCAGTACAACAAACAGATGGAGATCCAGGCACAGCTGGATTCCGTGGCCAGGGTGGAGGCGCTGCAGCGCGCCGCCCTGGACTCTGCTGCAGCCCTGACCGCCTTGCCGGACAGCGTAGCGGCTGAGGGACAGGCTCCCCAGGCCTCCATCTACAAGGACTCCCTGCTTGAACTGTCCCATAACGCTGCCGCCGAGTATCTTACCCTCGAGAACGGCAAGATTGCCGTGACCTTCACGACCCAGGGCGCGCAGCCTTATTCAGTGCTCATCAAGGAGTACAAGACTTATGGGCAGGATGACCTCTATCTCATCAAGCCTGGCGCAGGCAACTATTCTTTCCGGGTTTATGCCGGAGAGTATATCAACACTTCGGACTTCGTTTTCTCGGTCGTCGAGAAGACCAATTCCTCGGTAGTGATGCGCCTTCCTTTCGCACAGGGAGGATACATCGAGCAGAAGTATGAGCTCCGCGAGGATTCCTATTCGGTCGATAACCTTCTGTCGTTTGTCGGCATGCAGGGCGTCATCCCACGCAACGTCTCTTCCTTTGACCTTGATTTCTCGGTGACCGTTCCCCGCATGGAGAAGGGCTACCGCAACGAGTCGCAGTATTCCAAGATCGACTATTATTTCGAAGGCGACAAGAAGCCCGAGGAGGTCGGCCGCGGCCGCAACGGCAGCCGCCGGATCGACTCCAAGTTGTCATGGTTCGCTTTCCAGCAGCAGTTCTTCTCCGCCATTCTCCGCGCTCCGGAACAGTTCGCATCCGGCCAGCTCTCGGTCAACTTCATCCCCGAGGGCGATGAAAGTCATGACCTCATGGCCTGTGCCGCCGACATGCGCTGCGAGTTCCAGCCCGGTTCCGAGGTCTCGGTTCCGTTCGAGTTCTACTTCGGTCCGAACCATTTCCAGACCCTCAAGTCCTACGATCTGAAGTATGAGAAGATCATCCCTCTGGGAGGCTGGCTTGTCGGTTGGTTCACCCGCTTCGTGATCATCCCTCTCTTCAACTTCCTCCACCGCTACATCGGCAACTTCGGTATCATCATCCTCCTGATGACCATCATCATCAAGATCGCTGTCATGCCTCTGACCAACAAGTCGTACATGTCGTCCGCCAAGATGTCGGCACTCAAGCCCGAGATGGAGAAGCTGAACGAGAAATACCCCAAGCAGGAGGACGCCATGAAGAAGCAGCAGGCGACGATGGAGCTGTACAAGAAAGCCGGCATCAGTCCGGCGGGAGGCTGTCTCCCGACCCTTCTGACCTTCCCTATACTCTGGGCCATGTTCCGATTCTTCCCGGCATCCATCGAGCTGCGTCAGCAGCCTTTCCTGTGGTGTCAGGACCTGTCGGCATACGACTCCATAGTAGATTACGGCACCAAGATCCCCATCCTGGGAGACCACTTGTCACTTTTCGCCCTGCTTATGGCCGTGACCATGTGGCTCTATTCCAAGATGACCATAGGCAACCAGCCCGCGGGAAATGATCCGAACGCCCAGAGCATGCGTTTCATGAGCCTGTGGATGATGCCGATCATGATGTTCTTCATCTGTAACAACCTCTCCGCGGCTCTCAGTTACTACTACCTGCTCAGCAACCTCTTCATGATGCTGCAGAACTGGATCCTCCGCAAGTTCTTCGTCAAACCTGAGGAGATTCGTGCCAAGATCAAGGCTGCCGAGAACAAGCCGGCTCCGAAGAGCAAGTGGCAGCAGCGCCTCGAGGAGGCCCAGCGCATCCAGCAGGCCCAGCTCAAGGAGCAGCAGAAGAAACAGCGCAGATAATGATAGAAGACAATCTCAATCGAATCAAATCGGAACTGCCATCAGGGGTCAAACTGGTGGCAGTTTCCAAATTCCATCCCTTGGAGGCCATCCTGGAGGCATATCAGGCCGGTCAGACCGTCTTCGGCGAGAACCGCCCGCAGGAACTCTTTGCGAAGGCACAGGCGTTCGAGCAGTGGTTGCGCGGTCGCAAAAGCGACGTCCGCGCCATCCCCCTTGAGGGGGCGCAGGGGGTGAGGACAAAAGACGAGTTCGACGCAGTCGAGTGGCATTTCCTTGGGCATCTTCAAACGAATAAGTTGAAGATGGTCCTGCCGTACGCGACGCTCGTACAGTCGGTGGATTCGGTCCATCTGCTGGAGGCCATCGACAACTGGGGCTCCGCCAATGACAAGGTCATAAGCGTGCTGCTCGAACTCCATATCGGCGCGGAGGAGACCAAGCAGGGTTTCCACGAGGAGGAGATCCTTGACATCCTTTTCCATGCCGGGGATTATAAGTTTATCCGTTTCTGCGGCCTTATGGGCATGGCATCCCACACTGACGACCAGGAGGTCATCAATGCCGATTTCGAGCGCATAGATACCTTCATGGCGTATCTCGTCGACCTTTTCCCCGAACTCAAGGATTTCAACCAATTGTCCATAGGAATGTCCGATGACTGGCGTATCGCCGTACAGCACGGCTCTACGATGGTCCGGATCGGCACCGCCATTTTCGGTGCGAGGGAATACTAAAAAAAGCGGCTGCTTTCGCAGTCGCTTTTTTGTATGGAAGTGTAATTACTTCGTGATAACTTTGGCCATCTCGCAGACCTTGTTGGAGTAACCCCACTCATTGTCATACCAGGCGCAGAGCTTGACGAAGGTCTTGTCGAGCTGGATACCGGCCTTGACATCGAAGATGGAGGTACGGGGATCGTTGCGGAAGTCGGTGGAGACGACAGCCTCGTCGGTGTAGCCAAGGACACCCTTGAGCTCGCCCTCGGAAGCCTCCTTCATGGCAGCGCAGATCTCATCGTAGGTAGCCTCTTTTGCGAGCTCCACGGTCAGGTCAACGAAGCTGACATCGGAGGTGGGGACGCGGAGGGACATACCGGTGAGCTTGCCGTTGAGCTCGGGGAGAACCTTACCGACAGCCTTAGCAGCACCGGTGGACGAAGGGATGATGTTCTCGAGGATACCGCGGCCGCCTCTCCAGTCCTTCTTGGAAGGACCGTCAACGGTCTTCTGGGTAGCGGTAGCAGCGTGGACAGTGGTCATGAGGCCGCGGACGACACCGAACTTGTCATTGATGACCTTGGTCATAGGAGCAAGGCAGTTGGTGGTGCAGGAAGCGTTGGAGATGATCTTCTGGCCGGCGTAGGTCTTGTCGTTGACGCCGTAGACGAACATCGGGGTAGCGTCCTTGGAAGGAGCGGACATGATGACCTTCTTGGCACCAGCCTTGAGGTGTGCGGAAGCAAGCTCCTCGGTGAGGAAGAAACCGGTGGACTCGACGACTACGTCGACACCAAGCTCGCCCCAAGTGATGTTGGAAGGATCCTTCTCTGCGAAGACCTGGATCTTCTTGCCATCGACGACAAGATAGTTGCCCTCAGCCTTGACATCGCCACTGAAATGTCCGTGGACGGAGTCGTACTTGAGCATGTAAGCGAGATAGTCGGCGTCGAGGAGGTCATTGATACCTACAACCTCGATCTCACCAGCGAAATTCTCATAAGCTGCACGGAAAACCATACGGCCGATACGGCCAAATCCGTTAATACCAAGTTTTACCATTGTGTGAATGTTTATGTTAAAAAGTTAAACGTATATTCTGATTTATACCTACTTCCAAATCCATGCAAATTTAACAAATTTTCGATGAATTTCCATATCTTTGTAGTATAAATCGATTTGTGGATGAAGATTCTTGTAACGAACGACGACGGATACAGCGCACGGGGTATCAAGTCCCTTGTCAACATCCTTACAAAATACGGTGAAGTCACTGTCGTGGCGCCCAAAACGCATCAGTCCGGCACGTCCATGGCCGTCACTCTGGGCTTCCGTCCGATAGCGGTCAGGGACCTCGGAGAGATCGACGGTGCACGCTGGATCTACGTCGATGCGACTCCCGCAAGCTGTGTCAAGTTCGCGATCGACAACGTATATACCGACGGCAAGCCCGACCTTGTGGTCAGCGGGATCAACCATGGGGCAAACGCCGCCACGGCAGCGTGCTATTCTGGTACGCTCGGTGCGGCGGAGGAGGCGTCCTTGAACGGAATCCCGGCCATAGGCGTGTCGTTGGACAACATCCGCAAGGACGCCGACTT
The DNA here is from genome assembly GCA_902785785.1 of uncultured Bacteroidia bacterium. Taxonomy (GTDB): domain Bacteria; phylum Bacteroidota; class Bacteroidia; order Bacteroidales; family UBA932; genus Cryptobacteroides. Next base: position 71,816 of record CADAAA010000004.1, read on the forward strand.
TTCCGGAGTCGAGGCACTTTTCCCTTCATTGTTTGAAAGGATCATGGCTTCCGGGGCGTTCGGTGTCGGGACATACTTCAATGTCAATTTTCCCGACCTGCCGGTGGCGGAGATCAAGGGAGTCAGGCTTGCGCACATGGGGCTCGGCCATTGGGAGAAGGAGTTCCAGAAATGGGATACCGATTATTTCTCGCGAAGGAAGATCGATCTCGAAGCTTATAACGTGCACTGGGAAGATGTCGTCCCCGGGCAGGAGGAAGAACTCTATTTCATGGTCGGGACCTTTGTGGACGACGACAGGAATGATACCGGAGCGGATCACCGCCTGGTGAAGGACGGATATGTCGCCGTCACCATCCACAATTTCGACAATACAGACTATGCCAGGATGGAACGCCTGAAGGCGGACGGTTTCGAGTACGACTATTGACATGCGATACTATATCATAGCGGGGGAAGCGTCGGGCGACCTTCATGGGTCCAACCTCATGAAGGGGCTTTACGCCGAGGATCCGGAGGCGGTGGTGCGCTTCTGGGGCGGCGACCTGATGCTCGCCGCCGCTTCGGAGGCCGGGACGGGGCGGGGCGCGCTCGTGCGCCATTACCGCGAGGGCGCGGTAATGGGCATAAGTGACGTGCTCGGCAAGGCCGGCCGCCTGATGCGCAATGTCCGGGCCTGCAAGGCCGACATTGCCGCCTGGCGGCCGGACGTAGTCATCCTGATCGACTATCCCGGCTTCAATTTCAAGATTGCGGAGTTTGCCCACAAGGCCGGCTTCAAGGTCTTTTACTACATAGCTCCTAAAACCTGGGCTTCCCGTGAGGGCCGCAACCGTAAGCTCAAGCAATTCGTAGACCGGCTGTTCATAGTCTTTCCTTTCGAAGTCCCGTATTTCGAACAGCGGGGTATCCCGTTTGTATACAAGGGCAATCCATTGGTGGATGCCGTCGATTCGCATGCCTACAGCCGTCCCGTTGAAGGAAACTATGTCGCATTACTGGCTGGTTCACGCAAGGGGGAGATTTCCCGCATGATGCCGGTGTGCATGGAGGCTGCGGACCGCCTTGGGTGCAAGGTGGTGATCGCCGGCGCCCCGGCGCGCAGCGAAGCTGACTACGCGCAGTTTATCGCCGGCCGGCGGAATGTCGAACTTGTCTTCGGCCGCACGTATGACATACTGAAATACGCAGACGCCGCCATCATCAATTCCGGTACGGCGTCGCTTGAGGCAGCCCTCATCGGTACGCCTCAGGTGGTCTGCTGGAGCGGCTCCCGGCTGACAGTTTTCGTAGCAAGGCATATATTCAGGGTGGGGGACCACCTTTCATACATAAGTCTCGGCAACCTCATCGTCGGCAGGGAAGCATTCCGGGAGCTGATCCAGGAGGGCTTTAATGCTGATGCTGTCGTGGCCGAGGTGCGGCGGCTCACAGGCGACGATGCGTACCGCGCGCGCATGATGTCCGATTATGCGGACATTCGCAGCGCGCTCGGCGGCACCGGCGCATCCCGCGCCGTCGCACGCGAAATGATCAAACTACTGTAACCATGGACTGCAAGGATTTGGACTTCAATGTCATAGACGCACACAGCCACCTCTGGCTGCGTCAGGATACCGTCGTGGACGGCAAACCGATCAGGACCCTCCGTAACGGAAGGTCGGTTTTCTTCGGGGAGGAGGTACAGATGATACCTCCCTTCATGATTGACGGACGCAACAGTGCAGATGTGTTCCTGTCCAACATGGACTACGCACGCGTCTCAGCCGCCGTTGTCGTCCAGGAGTTCATAGACGGCCTCCAGAACGATTATCTCGCAGAGGTGAAACGCGGGTGGCCGGACCGCTTCAAGGTCTGCGCCATGTGCGATTTCCGGCAGCCGGGCTTCCTGGCCGATGCCGGCTGCCTGATCGACTGCGGTGCCTTTGACGGCGTCGCTATCCCCGGCCACCGGCTCGCCCGGCCGCTGAACGATCCGGAGATGATGGCGATGTACGCTAAGCTGGAGCGCAACGGGATGTTCCTGTCGCTATGCCTACACGAAGACAACCATCAGCTTGCGGAAGTGGAGGATATCGTGAAGTCTTTCCCTGACATGAAGATCGCCATCGGCCATTTCGGAATGGTCACGACTCCCGGATGGATGGAGCAGGTCAGGCTTGCGCGTCATCCGAACGTATACGTGGAGTCGGGCGGTATCACCTGGCTGTTCAACAGCGAGTTCTATCCTTTCAAGGGAGCGGTCGAAGCCATCCGCCAGGCTGCTGACGAGGTCGGCATCGGCAAGCTGATGTGGGGTTCGGACTATCCCCGTACCATCACCGCCATCACCTACCGCATGTCCTTCGACTTCGTCCTGAAGTCAGACCTCCTCACTTACGATGAGAAGCGTCTTTTCCTCGGTGAGAACGCCCGCCGTTTCTACGGCTTTGAAAACCTCGTCCTTCCTCCGTACGTCAAGAACATGTCCGAGTAACTACCGTACTCATGAAAACACTGAAACTCGCCGCTGCCGCTGCCGCCATGCTGGTAGCAGCCATTTCCTCCAATGCCAGGGAGGTCATCAGTATCAACCGGGGATGGTCTTTCTCCAAGAATATTTCTACTGGCGGAGCTGTCGACCAGTTTGCCCGCTATGCGGGCAGGGGAGAGAAGGTGGACCTTCCCCATACCTGGAACCAGTCGGATTTCATGAGCCCGGAGGGCTATTATCGCGGATACGGCTCGTATTCACGCAAACTGGCAATCCCCGCTTCGTATGCCGGCAAACGGCTGTTCCTCAAGTTCGAAGGGGCAGGTACAGAGGCGACTGTGTTCGTCAACGGACAGGGTGTCGGAAACCATAAGGGCGCATACAATACCTTCGTATTCGAGATTACTCCTTATGTCCATCCCGGGGATACCTGTGCCCTTGCGGTGGTGTGCAACAACTCCCAGAGACTTGACATCGCGCCTCAGGGAGGTGATTTCAACCAGTATGGCGGACTGTACCGCGACGCCTGGCTTGTCGTCACCGAGCAGGCGTGTATTACCCCGCTTTATTACGGCTCGACCGGCGTGCTTATCAGCCAGCCCCGCGTGGATGAACGGCTGGCATCGATCCGCGCCGATATCCATCTGTCCAGCCTGTCGGGCTACAGCGGTTGCGAGATCGATTTCTCGGTCCTTGATGCTGCTGGGAACAAGGTGGTGGACAGACCCGGCATTCTCGTGCATGGCGATCGTGTCACTGTCTCGGCTGATATTGAGAATCCCCATCTCTGGAACGGCAGGCAGGACCCCTACCTGTACAAGACAGTCACCGTCCTGAAAAGGGACGGCAAGGAAATCGACCGTGTGGAGGAGAACATCGGTCTGCGCTACTTCAGTGTCGATCCGGACAAGGGCTTCTTCCTTAACGGAAAGCACATGAAGCTCCACGGCGTGTGCCGCCACCAGGACTGGGCGGACATCGCCGTCGCCCTGAAGGAGGAGAACCATCTCGCTGACTTCGACTTCTTTGACGAAATGGGCGTCGATGCCCTGAGGCTCGCGCATTATCCGCAGGCGAAGCGTATGTTCCAGGAGGCGGACCGCCGCGGATATGTTGTCTGGGAGGAGATTCCTTTCGTCGGCGGCTATGTCAATGACGAAGGTTTCCATGAGAACCTTAGGCAGCAGCTCCGTGAGATGATCATCCAGAATTACAACCATCCTTCCATCTGCTTCTGGGGCATTTTCAACGAGATCCACGGCAGTTTCGACGCCATCGTGGACGAGCTCAACGCCATCGCGCATGAGATCGACCCCTTCCGTCTGACCGTCTCCGCCACCGACCAGGAAGGCAGCTACAACCTCATCACCGACGGAATCGGCTGGAACAAGTATTATGGCTGGTATACCGATTCCGTGGCGGATTTCGGGCCGTTCATGGATGACTGGCACGCGCGCCATCCGCAGACGCTGCTCGCGATCAGCGAGTACGGCGGCGGTGCCAGCGTGCAGCACCATGTGGCCAAGTATGACCACGATGAGAAGGCGGCCGGATTCGCCGATCCATTCCATCCGGAGGAGCGTCAGGTGTGGATACACCGCAATGACTGGAAGGCGATCGCCGAGAGGGACTATGTCTGGGGTTCGTTTGTATGGAACATGTTCGACTTCGCTTCATCCATACGTCGCGAGGGCGATACCCGCGGACAGAACGACAAGGGCTTGGTAACCCGCGACCGGAAGGAACGCAAGGATGCATTCTATTTCTACAAGGCCAACTGGAACAAGGCGGTGAACACCGTACACCTTTGCTCCAAACGTTATGTAGAGCGTGAGGGGCCTCTGACAGATGTCATCGTCTTCACAACCGCGCCCTCCGCCAAACTGTACGTCAACGGAAAGCTTGTCGGTTTGCAGAAAACCGATGCTTATTCGACGGTCATCTGGAAAGACGTCGCGCTGGCGGATGGCGCCAATGAAGTGGTGGTGAAGACCGCCCACGGCGACGATTCCGCCGTCTGGACAGTCAGCAGATAGGCTATTTCCTGATACTCATATCCACCGGTTCGGGCATGCCGTAAACCCATGCCCGGTCTGTGAACTGCCAGTATGTCCACCCCATGAAATATGGGAGAGGAGTATCGTAATGGGCTATCCAGATAGGATAATTCTTTTTGATCTCGTCGCTTAAGATGTCGCGGGCAAAGGAGTCGGAGGTATAGACTATGGGTTTGCGCCCGTAATGGTTTCCAACTTCTTTGAGCCATTGCAAAGCCCTTTCATTCAACAGCTTGTCGGTACATCCACGGTGTATGGTCTCGATGTCGAGCACGGGCGGGAGGTCGCTGTGCCTGAGCAGACCGACCGTTTCGATGAAATGCCTTGCCTGGATCGCTCCGTCCCGAGAAGAGCGGAAGAAATGATAGGCTCCGCGCTGGATGTCACGTTTCCCGGCTTCCGTCCAGTTGGCCTTGAAATGCGGGTCGCGCATCGAGACTCCTTCGGTGGCCTTGATGAATACGAACTTTACGGGGTAAACTTTCCGGGCCTGCTCAATGTTACGGACTGTCCTTCCGGACCGGTCGACCATGACGCGTAACGAATCCCAGAGAATCGGGCCGGCATTGTTGTGGGATATGTCGATTCCGAGCGCCTGGAAGGGCACGGCCGGCAGGGGCGCGCCGCCCTCGCCGGAGCGGCGGGCGTGCCGCAGCAGCGGCAGCCCCACCGCGATCGCGACGAGCAGCACAGCTGCTGCCACCGCCGCTGCCGGCGGCACCTTCAGCTTGCGCTTCCGGCGCCTGCGCTTGCGCGGCGTCGTTTTCGCCGCCCCTCGCTGTGCAGGTTTCCCCTGCGTCTTTGCCCGCGGCGCTGTCGCCGGCCGCTGTCCTGTTGTCCTTTTCTGTTCCATCTACGATACTGCAAATATACGTAACCCTAAGGTTTTCCCGCACATCATTTCACTGGGAATTTCTTTCAAGCGCATTATCGGCCTCTCAGTGCGGAAAATGCGGCAGATGCCACATTATAATGTCGCATCTGCCGCGTTTTTGCCTCTAAAATGCCGTTTTCGCTCCTCATCGTTATTCAAATGGGATATAAAGGGACAGGCTGAAGTATGTCGGGATCCACAACCCGGGGAGGAATGTCACGGTGAAACTGGAGATACCGTTGTTTTAGTCCTTGCTGTATATGACAAGTTCAATAAAAATGATTAAATTTGTTGAGTTGACAATAACAATAACAGATATCACTATGAAGAAAACCATCCTTGCCGCCATGGCGCTCCTTTCCGGCGCATTCGTGGCATCCGCGCAGCAGCCTGCGCAGGCTGCACCCGAGCTTCAGTTCACTACAGTGAAGGAGCTCCCCATCACTTCTGTTAAGAACCAGGCCAGCAGCGGTACCTGCTGGGCCTTCTCGACCATCAGTTTCCTGGAGTCGGAGGCCATCCGCATCAACAATATCAAGGACCCCGCCAAGTATCCTGACTTCTCGGTCTTCTTCGTGGTCAGCCATTCCTATGCTGACAGGGCTGACAAGTATGTCCGCCTCGACGGCAACCTCACCTTCGGCGCAGGCTCAGAGGCTGACGATGTCCTGCATGTCGTCCGCGACTACGGTCTGGTCCCGCTCAAGGAGATGACCGGCATGAACTACGGTACCGCCCTTCCGGCCCAGTCCGAGCTTGACGCCGTGCTCAAGGCCTATGTCCAGGCTGTCGCCAAGGTTCCCAACAGGACCCTTACTACCGCGTGGAAGAACGGTTTCCAGGGCATCCTCGACGCCTATCTCGGAACTTATCCCGAGACCTTCACCGTGGACGGAAAGCAGTACACTCCCGCTTCCTACCGCGATGCCATGAAGATCAATCCCGATGACTATGTGACCCTCACTTCGTTCACCCATCATCCGTTCTACACCAAGTTCGCCATCGAGGTCTGTGACAACTGGCGTTGGGACGAAGCATACAATGTTCCGATCGAGGAGTTCATGCAGGTGCTTGACTATGCTATCGACCACGGTTATACCGCCGCCTGGGGCACCGATGTCAGCGAGGCCGGCTTCAACCGCCAGGGCCTCGGCCTTCTGCTTGAGACTGCCGCCAATCCCGCACCCGGCTCTGACCAGGAGCGCTGGGTAGGCCGCGCGACTTCATCTCAGCCCGTTCCGGACAACCTCAAGGAGATCAATCCCACCCAGGAGTACCGTCAGATCGAGTTCGACAAGAAGAGCACGACTGACGACCACGGAATGCATATCTACGGTACCGCCAAGGACCAGTACGGCCGCAAGTTCTACCTCGTGAAGAACTCATGGGGCGAGACCGGCGCTTACAAGGGCATCTGGTACGCTTCCGAGGCATTCGTGGCCGGCAAGAGCATCGACCTCGTCGTCCACAAGGATGCTGTCCCTGCCGCCATCAAGGCTAAACTCGGCATCAAGTAATGGGTCTGCGAAAGGCTATACCCAATACCATCACCTCCTTGAACCTCGTCTGCGGGGTCTTGGGGGTGATGTTCACTTTCAACGGCCGTCCCGATATCGCTTTCTGCATGATGCTGGCGGCGGCCGTCTTCGATTTCCTGGACGGCTTGGCCGCACGTGCGCTCGATGCTTATTCAGACATAGGCAAGGAACTGGATTCACTGTGTGATGTAGTAAGTTTCGGAGTGCTGCCGGCACTCATGCTATACAGGACCATGGTGGACCTCTCCGGAGCCGGAGTATTCTGCTGCCTGCCTCTGGTGCTGGCTGTTTTCTCTGCTCTCAGGCTCGCCAAGTTCAATGTCGACGAGCGCCAGCACGGCAGCTTCCTGGGCCTGCCCACACCGGCCGCAGCGATGATATGCGGTGCCCTGTGCTGCTATGTGTTCATGGAGCCGTCCTCGGCGCCTGCCCGCTGGTGCGCTGCGGCCTGGGTGCTCCCGCTCCTGGCAGTAGTCCTTTCGGTACTGCTCATCAGCGAGATCCCGATGTTTGCGATGAAATTCGGAAAGGGGATCGAGACGGACAGGCGCACACGCGTGAAGCGCATCGCTTTCCTGGTCATCGCCGTGATCGGTGCGGTCGTGACCATAGCCCTGGCGCAGCACTGGTCACTCGCCGTGCTGCTGGCTTTCCTGGGTTATATCCTTGTAAATCTTATCTGAAGAATTCGCAGGAGCCCTTCTCTCCAGCGATCCATACGGTATCGCCAGCCTGGAAGCGCAGGTCCGCTTTCGGGTTGGCGATAAACTCATTCTCGCGCAGTACGCTGATGACCATGCAGCCGCTGTCGCGCATCGAAAGCTCCTTCAACGCCTTCCCGTACAGGAACGAACTCTCCGTGACAGGAATCACCTCGACGGAGAAGTCCATCTCGTCATTTCCGGGCTGGAGCCGGAGTGCATAGGGATCCACGACGTCGTGCTCCATCAGTTTGGCGAAATCCGCGATCTGGGCGCTTGTACCGACGGCCAGGAGGCGGTCGTAGGGGTAGACCGGCTCGTCCCCGCTGGGGATGAGGATCGAGTGGGTGCCGCGGACTATCTTGACGATGTTGACGCCCGTCATGCTGCGGAAAGGCATCTCCCGGAGTTTGTGGCCGACATAGGACGAATCCGGTGAGATGTAGAAGGAGTCGAGATGGACATCATAGCCGGAGAGCTTCTCCTTGATGGTGTGCGTGACGGGGGCGTTCCTGCGGGCCTCCATCTCCTTGGCGTTGAGGTTGGAGATGAAACGGTCCTCGAGCCCGGAGAGCCTGATGTAGCGCGGAAGTATCCTGAGCAGGATCAATGTGGCTGCGACTATAAGCAGTATGCCCCACCATGTGAGGTCAAACTTGCTGGATATGAAGATGAGGATGAAACTGACTGCGATAAGCAGCCTCAGGACCATCAGCGAGAGCAGCGGCCACTTGTTGCTGTCCTTTTCCTGAAGCAGCTTGTGTACATGGCCCTGCAGCGATCCCCTCTGGACTGCGAGCCCGTAGAGGAACGGGGCCATGGCGGCAAGCGTGATGACGACTCCCGTCCATTTGATGATGGCGGGACTCAGACCGTTCATGACCTTCTGGAGGAAACCGTCCAGGAATGAATGCGACCCTATAAGTATTGCTATGAGGACGATGCTGTAAAGGACGATACGGGTCGCGTATGCTGTGAGGAACGTCTTCCATTCGCTCTTTTCAGCCTTGGAGCCGCTCTGGGACTCTTCATCAGAGGTATTGAGCCTGGAAAGGAGTTTGGCAGGCAGTTTCCGGTGCAGCCAGAGGCTGGCAGGGTCGGCAGCTTTGATCAGGAACGGCGTGGCGAAGGTAGTGAGGACCGACACGGAAATGATGACCGGATAGATGAATCCGCGCATCACGCCGAGGGATACTCCGAGGCTGGCAAGGATGAAACCGAATTCACCGAGCTGTGCGAGACTGAATCCTGTATGCACAGCCGTATCCAGGCTCTTCCCGGCCAGTAACGCGCCGATGGTGATGAATGTCATGATGCCGCCAACGGCCAGTATGGCAATGACGAGTATGGTCCCCCAGTGCTCTCCGATCACCGCGGGGTCTATCATCATGCCGACCGAGACGAAGAATATGGCTCCGAAGAGGTCCTTGATGCCGGATACCAGATGCTCGATATGCTCACCTTCGATGGTCTCGGCAAGTATGGAGCCCATGACGAACGCACCGAGTGCGGAGGAGAAACCTACAGCGGTGGCAAGTGAGACCATACCGAAGCACAGGCCTATGGAAATGATCAGCAATATCTCGTCATTCATGTATTTCCTGGCCCGCTTCAGCAGCGTCGGAATGACGTAGATGCCGACAAGGAACCATAGGATGATGAAGAATGCCAGTTTGGCAAGGTTCCATACCATCTCGCTGCCGGAGAATTTATTGGAGACGGCCAGCGTGGAGAGGAGGACCATGAGCACCACTGCGATGAGGTCCTGGACTATCAGGCTTCCGAAGACAAGGGGAGCATAGGGCTTTTTCTTCAGCCCCATATCATTGAATGCCTTGATGATGACACTCGATGAAGACATGGACATCATTCCGCCGAGGAAAAGGCTCTCCATGGTCGTCCAGCCGAGGGTTGAGCCGAGCATGAGGCCTACCATGAACATCCCTATGCAGTTGGTCCCGGCAGTGATCAGCGCAGTGCTGCCGACCTTCAGCAGTTTCTTGAAACTGAACTCGAGTCCCAGGGCGAAGAGCAGGAAGATGATGCCGATCTCGGACCATTGCTCGACGGATTCCACGCTGGAAATGGATGGGAGCAGTCCAAGGTGGGGGCTCACGAGGAATCCCGCGATGATGTATCCCAGGATAGGGGGCTGCTTGAGAGCCCGGGAGATGACGGTGAATATTCCTGCGGCAATCAGTATGACCGCCAGGTCGGCAACCAAGTTGAGTTCAGATCCCATAACGATGACAAAGTTAAAAAATAAATCCTTATCTTCGTGCTGCCATGGCAGGATCGAAAGTCATATTGTACATACATGGAATGGGCGGGGGAGCGGACAGCCGCATCCCGTCCATCCTTTCCGAATGCCTTCCCGCTCCGTTGGAAGTGACAGTCCGTACCTATGATTTCGATCCGGAGATTGCCAGGGAACAGATATCCTCCTGGATAGAAGAGTTGCATCCGGTCGTACTGGCAGGGGAGTCTCTTGGTGCGAATCACGCCCTTGCCATGTACGGGCGTTACGGCCTTCCGACCGTCCTTGTCTCCCCGGCACTCAATGCCCCAGCAGTCCTCAGCTTGCTCGCTCCCATTACCCTGGTCCCCGGAGTCGGGGCTCTGCTTGACCGCATCTACCGGCCCAGGCCGGGTGACCGGCAGGCCGTACATTTCCGCTATGCTTTGCTCCGCAAATGGAAGGCGCTGCGATTAACCTTCGACCGCCGGTCGAAGGCTACGGACCCTGCGCCGTTCGCGTTCTTCGGAACGCATGACCATTACCGCCGTAGCGGCATCGTGTCGCTCCGAGGCTGGCGCAAGCGCTTCGGCGAGGGTACTTACACCCTTTACGACGGCAGCCATTTCATGGAGGAGCAATACGTCAGGACCCTTCTGGCAGACCGTATCAGGGGCCTGGCAGAAGGGTCCAGCGAATAGTTATCCTGAAAGGATTAGAAACTGATCATCATGTGTAGTTCGGCGCCCATGAACATGAGGCTCTTGGTGTCGATCTTGGTGTCTTCGTCGATAACGGTGACGGAGACAGGGCTCATGTTCTTGTAGTAACGCTGGAACGGCAGTCCGAAACTGAACGAAAGGGTACGGTTGGGCGCTATGCCGATCTGAGGCTCGAAGAAGAATCCCTTGACATTGCATTTCTCGAAATTCTTGGCGAGTTTGTTGATGCCGGACTCCTTGCCCGTGTTGTATGCTGACAGCCCGATACGGTATCCAAGGTCGCATTGGATGAAGAAGTTGGCTCCACGGTCGTAGTAACCGTCCCCGCTGATGGCATAGCGGCCCCTCATGAAGATAGGGAGCGAGAGCTCTCCATGGTAGTCATAGTCCTTGTTCTTCTTGGATCCGCCCTGTATCGCCAAAGCGTGTACGTAATCGACGCCACCGCCGACACCGAACTGGAACTCGGGGGAGAACCGGTACAGGAAGGATAAATTAATACCTCCTATGGCCTGGGCGCCTCGGCCGACGCCTTCTCCAAGATGGAAATCGATATAGGACGCGACGTCGCTGTCGCGATAATCGTCATTGAACCTCTGGGCATGCAGGCTGCTCATGGAAAAGCAGCATGCAGCCAGCAAAAGAAGGAGTTTCACAGCTTTCTTCATACTTTTCAGTTTTTGTTTTCACAAAAATAGCATTTTTTTCACTATCGGCAAGAGGAAAAACCTTACCTTTGCATTTAAACGGATTCACGATGAAAGCATTCAGAGCCACCATACCCGTACTTGCGGCCGCACTGCTGGCCGTCCTGCTGCCTTCAGGCTGCAGGGAGACGGCCGAGACCGGCCGCCGGACGGTACCGTATGTCCAGCAAATCCTTTCGACCCACGGCCATGAATGGTCGCTGCTTTCTGGCTTCGACCCCGCAGACCCGAAGGGCTCCATCGCCCTGGTCGGGCCTGAGACGCGGAACCGTGCCCTCGCGGAGCGTTTCCTGGCGGGGGACGATTTCGACAATATCCGTGGCAATACAGCTCCTGACGAGCTTCCTGACTTTGCCGGAGAGCGCATCGACATCCTGACAGACAAGGCCAATACTCCTTACGAGTCCTTCCTCGGTCCGGGAGAAGACAGCCTCCGTACCGTCACGGTCAGGAACTTCCTTTTCGCCATAGATACGATGCTCAGCATCGGAGCTTTCGACAACGATAGGCTGGAACGCAAGGAAAACTCCAAGGTCGTTGTGTTCACTTCTCCGATGTCCGCTGCATTCGGAGCCTTCGATATCGATACCCTCGTCCGCTCGGTCGGACGGCAGATCCCTGTGATCTTCCCGTCCCGCCTTATGTTCGAACGGCAGTTCGACAGGAATATCCCGCACCTTCACGTAGCTGTGATCACCGACAGCCTGAGCGCGGAGTCAGGAGTTTATCCGCTCATTTTTGACGAGATGGCTGCAGAGCGCGGGCTGCTCGGCTGCGGTTGTGTGGCATTTGCTTGTGACTCCGTCAGTTATGCGGGTGATATACTGGACTCTTACCGTCAGGCGGGCGGCAATATGCCTCTGTCCGCCATCATCGTGGATGACCCCGATGCGGACATAGAGGCCATCCGCGATTCGTTCGGATGGATCCTTCATGTGCAGAGCGAGGCCAACCTCGGCTACCGCAAGCTCATGACCGACGGTTTTACGGTAATAGACGCCAGACGCGAGGTGACCGATGCCTGTTACAGGCTGCTGCGCCGCACCAACAACTTCACGCACAACATTTCCTACCCGTACTCGAAGGATTATATCACCGTCCCGGCTTCTTCGGGCGGAGGTTACAACCTCGTGGAACTGTATTGACATGTATAGAATCACCATACCGGCCGAAGAGATAGATGGAATGCCCTTGGTTTCATTCCCGGGGTCCATCACAGTCATAGAGGAGACGGGTGCTGCCTTCGACAAGGCTGTCGCCTATCTGCGGAGACAGAAGGTCATCGGTTTCGACACCGAGTCCCGTCCTTCGTTCTCCGCTGACCAGCCCCATTACGGCGTTTCCCTGCTGCAGCTCTCCGGTGCAACCAAAGCCTATCTTTTCCGGATCAAGAAATGCGGCATGCCCGCGAGCCTTTGCCGGCTTCTGTCTGACGACCGCATCGTCAAGGTCGGCGCTGCGGTGCATGACGACCTGCGCGGGCTCAAGAGGCTTCACGGCTTCGAGCCTGGCGCCTTCGTAGACCTCCAGAAGATAGGATGGGAGTATGGCATCAGGGACAAGGCCGTAAAGAAGATGGCCGCCAACATCCTGGGTATCAGGATATCCAAGACCCAGCAGCTCTCCAACTGGGAGGCCGAAAGGCTCAGCGAGCCCCAGCAGCGTTATGCCGCCACCGATGCCTGGGTGTGCCGCGAGATGTATCTCAGGCTCCTCAAGTCGGAGAAGCATCCCCTGACTCCGGAGCAATTGCTCCCGAATCCTGTTAAAACCGAATCCAATGATCAAGGTCATACTGAAGAAAGGTAGGGAGGATTCCCTCCTGCGTTTCCATCCCTGGGTGTTTTCCGGCGCCATCGCACAGGTGGCCGGACATCCCGCCGAGGGCGACATCGTGTCGGTCCATGCCTCGGACGGAGGCTTCCTCGGCTGCGGGCATTATCAAGTAGGTTCCATCGCTGTCCGCATCCTCAGTTTCGACCAGTCCGCCCTTGCGCCTGATTTCTACGAGGTAATGCTCGGCCGGGCCCTTGAGGTCCGGCGCGCCGTCGGCCTGGACGGCGGGGACGGTGCACGCACCGCGTGCTACCGTCTCGTCCACGGCGAGGGCGACGGGCTGCCCGGCCTGATCATCGACTATTACGACGGTGTCTGCGTGCTGCAGGCCCATTCCGTCGGCATGTTCCGTGCCAGGCATCAGGTCTGCGAGGCGCTCAAGGCCATATATTGCGACCGGCTCAAGGCGGTTTACGACAAGAGTTCCGGGACTGCGCCTTACAAGGCCGGACTGGAGCTGGTCGACGGTTACCTGTACCGGGCTGAGGGATTCTCGGATGACGAGCAGACCGTGCTCGAAAACGGGCACAAGTTCATCGTCAACTGGACTGAGGGGCAGAAGACCGGCTTCTTCCTCGACCAGAGGGAGAACCGCGCGCTTGTCGGCCGTTATGCCGCCGGGCGTAACGTCCTGAACCTCTTCTGCTACACGGGAGGCTTCTCCATATATGCGCTGGCCGCAGGCGCTGTACATGTCGACTCGGTCGACAGCTCCGCCAAGGCCATGATGATGGTGGACCGCAATGTCGCCCTCAACGGTTTCGACGCCTCTCTCCATACGGGATATTGTACAGACGCCATCGATTACCTCAAGAATGTTCCCGAAGGTAAATATGATCTCATGATCGTGGACCCGCCGGCGTTCGCCAAGCATCGCGGCGTGCTGAAGAACGCCCTGCGGGCATACCAGCGGCTGAACGCCGCCGCAATCGCCAAGGTCGCTCCCGGCGGTCTGGTGTTTACCTATAGCTGCTCGCAAGTAGTTGACAAGGAGGCGTTTGCATTGGCGGTATTCTCTGCCGCCGCATCCGTCGGCCGCTCGGTCCGCATCCTGGACCGTCTTAACCAGCCTGCCGACCATCCCGTGAGCATCTATCATCCGGAAGGGGAGTACCTCAAAGGTCTTCTGCTGTACGTAGAATAGTTTTTCACATGGCAATTGACGCTAATATAGGTCTTTTCAACGAGAGTTTTCCTCCAGTGATGGACGGAGTCGCCATATGCGTGGAAAACTACGCCCGGTGGATGCAGGAGAAGGTCGGAGGCGTCTCCGTCATTACTCCCCGCAATCCGGGGGTCGACTATAGTGACAGGGCTTACGAAGTCCTGGACTACATGTCAGTCCCGGTCCCTTTCCGTCCCCCGTACGTCACCGGGATTTCCGAGATCGATCCGCTCTTCCTCAAGCAGCTTCTCAAGAGAAAGTTCAGGATAGTCCATGCCCACAGCCCCTTCGTGGCCGGAATCACAGCCGTCCATGTCGCCCGTGTGCAGAAGATCCCCCTGGTCGCTACTTTCCATTCAAAATACCGTGACGACTTCTCCCGTGTCATGCCCGGTCCGATGGTCGATGTCGTAATCAAGGAGATCGTCCGTTTCTACGAGAAGGCTGATGCTGTCTGGGTCCCGCAGGAGTCCGTAAAGGATGTCCTTTACAGCTATGGATACAAGGGCCCGGTGGATGTCATGCCCAACGGATGCGACCTTGTGGGTGATTATCCGGAGTCGTTCTTCCGTGAAGCAAGGGCTGCACTTGGCCTCGGAGACGGTCTTTTCACGATGCTGTTCGTCGGCCAGCATATCTGGGAGAAGAATCTCCGGCTAACCATCGAAGCCCTCGGACGCATCAAGGACCTGCCTTACAGGATGTTCTTCGTCGGAACGGGATATGCCGAGAATGAGATGAAGGAGTTGACAGAGAGTCTGGGCATAGCCGACAAAGTGACATTCGTGGGACGGGTGACTGACCGCGAACTGCTGAAACGCTATTACGCCGCTGCCGACCTGTTCCTGTTCCCGTCGTTGTACGACACTGACGGCCTGGTGGTCCGCGAGGCCGCCGCTTTCGGCACTCCGTCTGTCATGCTCAAGGAGGCTTCAGCCTCGGGCATGCTCACTGACGGTGAGACCGGCTTCAAGATCGCCGGGACGCTTGACGACTTCGAGGCGCTCTTGCGCGCGCTTGCCGCCGACCCTGCACGCCGTGAGGCGGTCGGCCGCGGCGCCCGCAGCATCGTCCGCTCCTGGGAAGATATCGCGGACGAGGCCCTTGACCGGTACAACGCCATACTTTCACGCCGTTTCCTCATCAGCCCGATCAAAGGGTGATTTTTATTTGTTTCTCAAAAAAAATCTCTATATTTGCAATCCACTTCGGTGCCTGGGCCGGGAGGTTAGGCACTGGTCTGCAAAACCAGGTAGAGCGGTTCAATTCCGCTAGGCACCTCGAAATGCCTCTACAGATAGTTGTAGGGGCATTTTTAGTTACTGGGTAAAATTAACCTCAAAATTATGAAAAAGCAGTTTATAAACTTCCTGACCGTAATGGCTGCAATTGCAGTGGTTCTTGTCTCATGTGACAGGCATGCCGATCCCTCCACCCCGGAGGTCTCCATGGATCCTGCCAATTGCCATATCGTTTCCACCCCCGGAACGTATGCTTTCCAAGCAGTGAAGGGTAAGTCGTCCGAGCAGGTCTTGGGAATCGCTTCCGTGGAGATTCTTTGGGAATCCTTCGGTACATCCGAAGTCCCTGCCAAGGGTGACATCCTTGCTGAAGCCAGGTATACCGCTTCTGACGGACTTGTTCATTTCAAGACCCCGTCGAAGCTGAAAGACGGCAATGCCCTCATTGCCGCCAAGGACGCCTCCGGCAATATCCTTTGGTCATGGCACATCTGGGTGTGCGAAAGTTGGGACCCGGGAAAAACCGCACATACTTATTATAACGATGCCGGTATCATGATGGACCGCAACCTTGGTGCAACGTCGGTTACCCCCGGTGATGTCAAGTCCCTCGGCCTCCTTTATCAGTGGGGTCGCAAGGATCCGTTCCTTGGCGCAAGCAGTATCACGGAAAGAGTGTTGGCAGCGTCGACCTTGAATTGGCCCGAGCCCGTTATGTCCAATGCCCAGACTGGCACAATCGCCTATGCCATAGCTCATCCGACTACTTTCATCGCCTCTGAGGAAGATAATTACGACTGGTATTATACCGGCGATTTCTATACGGACAACACCCGCTGGCAGGAGGACATCAGCTTATATGATCCTTGTCCTGCAGGTTGGACACTCCCCGACGGACCCACTCCGACCGAGTCTGGATTTTGGTACACGGTATATGGGAAAAGGCTCATGTCATTGGACTTCGATGTCGAAAACCGAGGCAGGAACTTTACCAAGATATTCGGGGATGCCGATCCAATCTGGTTCCCTCTTGCCGGCTGCAGGTCTGACAATAACGGACGGATCTGGTCCGTTGGTGATAACTGCGGTCTGTGGACATCGACTCCCGATCTGGATTTGGAAGATCCTATCGGCAGGGTAATGGCCTTGGGACAGGATCTCAGAACTATCTACGAGACAGAGTTGTCAGTTTTCACTGCGATGGATTATTGCCGTGCCGTCGGCTATTCTGTACGTTGTGTAGCCGAAAAGTAGTTTGAAGGTGAAAACCATGCGCAAGACAGCTTTTTGTTTTTTATTGGCCTGCCTGATGGCGGGGGGATACGCTCGGGCGCAGGGCAGCGACACGGCCGGCATCCCTGAGGATGTGTTCTACCTGATGCCTTCCTTCGGGGAGGGGAGCGTGTATTTCAGCGACAAAAGCCCGGCACATGGCCGGCTGAACATCTGCGCTGTGGACAACTCCCTCCGTTTCATCGACGATTCCGGGCAGGAGCTTTCCGTCTCCGACATAGGCAATGTCAGGCATGTGATCATCGACGGAGTGATGTTCATCAGGAACAACGGCGCCTTCTACCGGGTCTATCCGCTTACCCCGGACCTGGGCGTAGCCCTCAGGCGTGCGGTGAGGATCAAGTACGACGGCAAGCCGGGCGCATACGGATCGGTGGAATACACGAGCTCCATTACTGAATACGGGACCATCTACGGTTCCGACGGGACGACGTACAACCTCAACAAGGACAAGAAGTACCCCTACGTGGTTTCGGAGACTCTCTTCCTCTACCGCGGGAACAGCGTCGTGGTTTTCAACGAGAAGAACCTCAAGAAGTCCTTCCCCGGGAAGAAGGATGAGATCGGCCTGTATTTCAAGTCCGGGAAGGCCCCGAAGACGGCAGAGGAGGCACTGGAACTCCTGGAAGGCTTGAACGAATGACCCCGGCCGCATTGACGGCTGGGCGGACGATAACGGCGGATCTGGTCCGTGGGTGAAAACTGCGGCCTGTGGACTTTATGTGTCCTCAGCCTCATATTTCATTTGAGGCCGAGGGCTGAGAGGATGCGGATGTGAGCGTCGGAAAGGGGAGAGGGGATGCAGGTGCCGTCGCCGGCGTCGGCGCAGGGGACCGAGTGCATCTCGTCGAGGAGTTCCATTACATTCCGGAAGGGCAGAGGCTCATTCTTCGGGCCGCCGGTGGCGGCCTCAGGCCGTAAGGCATGGCGCAGCCAGGTGTTGAAGAGGAGACTGATATACTGGAGTACCTGCACCCCGAAACTCAGGCTGCCGGTGTTGGAAGGAGCGTGTGGAAAATCCAGCATGGAACGGAACTGTCGCAGGAACTTTTCCTGATCGTATTTCAGCCCGTAAATGGATACGGCTTCAAGAGGACCGATGCTGAGTCCGGAGGTAATGTTGGCGTAGAATCCTGATGCCATTCTGGTGTTCAGGATCCGGGACTTGTCGGGAGAGAAGCTTGTAACCGTCTGTTTTTCTGCGTTATAAATAGTGTTGAAGAAGTAGTAGTCACGACGGAGCGTGCGTCGGTCAGCGATGACGATGCCATAGTCCGCAATCTCTTTCAGTGCTGCCTGCTGTGAGGTGATCTCGGCGTCGATCTGGGCAAGCTCGGCGGTGCGTCGTTCGGGGTTGAAAAACAGGTTGAGCCGGAGGCCGGTCGAGTCGGTGTCTGAGGTGGCGATGGACGGGTACTGGCTATACCAGCGGCGGGACGATGCATCGTAGCGCATGCCGGCGGGGTGCGAGCGGAAACGGCCGAAGGCCTGTATCCGCTCCATGACTGCCGGCTGTTTCACGTCTACGCACATTACCATAGGTCCGTCCTGAAAATACCTTTCCATGCCTTGCAGCGAATCGTATCCGCGATCCGTGATGACCGTAACGTCCCCGAGACCTATCTTGGCCAATTCGGAACGGAAGATGCCGATCCCGCGCACATCTGTCACGGCTTCCGGATATGACGAGTAAACGACTGGAATATGGTCGTCCAGCGAGTAGGCTACAGCTTCGACCGTGGACTGGAAATGTATGCGCTCGGTCTTCTGGCCCCACCTGCGGTCAGAGACCGAATCTCCGGAAGAATACCGGGTGATGGAGTCGACGGCGCACAGGCGACCGCATTGATACCTGCTTCGCCTCAAATCCATGAAACGCCTGAAGGATATACGGTTGACAGAAGCAAGGGACTCGGAGACCATTTCGCCGAGGGGCCTTTCAGACGGTACTTTGGTCGAGGCTTGCCATCGAGCGAAACGCAGGAACGACATCCCTGTCAGGAAAGGGTAATATGCGAGGGTGAGGAGGTCGTCGGAGACTGATTCTCCAAAAGCCTCCGCGAGGTCCTCGCGGAGACCGAACCTTTCGGCGACGCGCTCAAGGAGCCATACGTCGCCGAAGGCCTTGCCTGCGTCCGCGGCGCGGAACGGCAGCGGACGCTGCAGGGCCCCGGGGCCTCCGGCCCCCGGCCCTGCGTCCGCCGCCTGAGCCGCGGACAGGTCCCATCCTTCCGGAAATATCAGCTTGCTGCGCAGCTCTTCCGGAGCTTCGAGGTAGCGCTTCCCGGGTATGAAACGGAGATCTTCCGTCACCGTTCCCCAATGTATCACGCTGTATCTTCTCCTGCCCGAATCGTCAAGGGTGAAGGGGTGGGTGGCTGCATAGCGATGCCCGGCATTGCGATGCAAAGATACCCTGTAAATGCTGTCCGGCCGAGATGTCCTTGCCATTATTAATTGTACATTATTGTTATCCGAATAAATTGTAATCTGTGCAAATATAGCTTTAATTGTTTGAATTTCAAAGTATTGTGTGTGACAATTAATTGTACATTTCTGCGGAGTATGTGCAGTAATACTCTTTTTTGTCGCGCGCGAGGTATATTTGCATACTTTTTACACCTTTGAAAATGAAAGACTTGTTAAGGCTCGCGGCAGCTATTCTACTTGCCGCTACTCTGTCTCCTGCCAACCTTATGGCAGACAACCAGGAAAGAACCGATACCCTCGCAACTTCCGTCATCACCGGTACCCGCATGTCCGTCCTCCGTGACGCCCTTCCCGCTCCGGTTTCAGTGGTCGGCCGTGCATCTATCGCGACCAGCGACGAGACCGCGGTGATGCCCGCGGTGATGGAGCAGGTCCCCGGCCTCTTTGTGACCTCGCGCGGTGTGACCGGATACGGCGTCTCCAACGGCGCCGCCGGCGCAATCTCGCTCCGCGGTTTCGGTGCCGGCGCCGGCCGTGTCATCATCCTCATCGACGGACACCCCCAGTTTGAGTCGATCTACGGCCATCCTGTCGCTGACGAATACATGGCTGCCAACGCGCAGCGCGTCGAAGTTTCGCGCGGTGCGGCATCCGTGCTGTACGGATCCAACGCCATGGGAGGAGCCATCAATATCATTACCCGCAAGCCTGTCAAGGATGGCAACAGCGTGGATTTCAAGGCTATGGGCGGTTCGTACGGCACTTACCGTGTCAGTTTTGCCGACAATTACAAGAAGGGTAGGTTCACTTCGTCCGTCACTTTGGGACACGACCGTACAGAAGGGCACCGCGAGAGTTCCGCGTACCATTCCACCAACGGTATGGTCAAACTCGGCTACCAGCTCAGCAGCGCATGGAAGGCCGGTGCCAATGTCAGTCTCATGAAGGCTTACTCCGAGAATCCCGGAACGGTTTCCGCTCCCATGTTCGACGGCTGGTCCGACATCATCCGCGGCATGGCCGGTCTCTCACTTGAGAACAAATATGAGAAGACTTCCGGAAACATCGATCTGTACTACAACTTCGGTGACCATACGATCAATGACGGATACAACCAGGGCGGCAAGCCCCGTGAGTTCCTTTTCCATGGCACAGACTTCACCGCCGGCCTGTCGGCATACCAGATGGTACCGCTTTTCACCGGCAATACCCTGACCGTCGGTACGGACCTCATCTACTACGGTGGCAATGCATACCGTGACCCTGTCAAAGAAATCTATGCCGACCACAAGAAACTCAATGAGGAGGCGGTCTATGTGTTTGACCAGCAGACCTTCGGCCGTTTCATGTTCAACGCCGGCATCCGTTTCGATTATCATAGCTCATACGGCGCAGAATGGATTCCTCAAGTCGGTATCTCCTATATGCCCGGCGACAATACCACCATCAAGGCTTCAGCCTCGAAGGGTTTCCGCATGCCCAACATGCGTGAGCTCTACATGTACGCATCCGCCAATTCCGAACTCCTCCCGGAAGAGGCCTGGAGCTATGACTTGACTTTCGGACAGCATTTCCTGGGCGGAGCTCTCAATACCGAACTCAGCCTCTTCTATACCAAGGGATCCAACATCATCGAGGTGGTGCGTGAGAACGGTAAGCCGCAGAACCGCAATGTCGGTGCCTTCACCAACAAGGGTGTCGAGTTTGCCGCCGACTGGCGCGTCAACCGTGCACTCAGCCTCAATGCCAATTACAGTTTTCTGAAGATGGATGTGCTCTATACCGGAGCCCCTGTACACAAGGCTTATGCGGGCATCGACTGGACTCCCGGACGTTTCAGCGCCAATCTCGGCGTCATGATGATCCGTGACCTGTATCTGTCCACCGGTGAAGGTGCAGTCACCAGCAACTACATCGACCTCAAGGCGCGTGTCGGCTATAAGTTCAACGACTGGCTGCAGGTCTTCGCACGTGGAATGAATCTCCTGAACCAGGAATATGAGACGATGCTCGGTTACCCCGAGCCCGGCATCACCATCCTCGGCGGTATCTCCATCTCGCTTTAGGGGAGGGATTCAATTCATTGATTCACCCTGCGGATTGCCCGCGGGGTGTTTTTTTATTATCTTTGTGTAGATGAAATCCCGGACATATATCGCTATAGACCTGAAGTCGTTCTACGCCTCGGTGGAGTGCGTGGAGCGGGGGCTGGATCCGCTGACGACGAATCTCGTCGTCGCGGACGCCTCCCGCACCGACAAGACCATCTGCCTGGCCGTGTCGCCTTCGCTGAAGGCTTACGGCATAGGCGGCCGGCCGCGTCTTTTCGAAGTGGTCCAAAAGGTCGCGCAGATCAATCGTGGCCGCAGGGAACGTCTGGAATACATAGTCGCCACGCCAAGGATGGCCCTGTACATGCAGGTCAGCAGCCGGATTTATTCCATTTACCTGAAATATGTAGCCCCGGAAGACATCCATGTCTATTCCATAGACGAGGTGTTCATCGATGCTACGGACTATCTCATAACCTACTCATGCACAGCACATGACCTTGCTATGCGGATGATCCGCGACGTACTGGCTACGACGGGGATCACCGCCACGGCTGGCATCGGGACCAACCTTTATCTGGCGAAAGTGGCCATGGACATCGTTGCCAAGCATACCGATCCCGATAAGGACGGAGTACGCATTGCTCAACTCGATGAAATGTCCTACCGCCGTCTGCTCTGGGACCATACGCCCTTGACGGACTTCTGGCGGGTAGGGCATGGCATAGCCGCCAAGTTGGAGGCGGCGGGCATCCATACCATGGGTGCCCTGGCCCGCCGCTCGCTCGATCCCGCATGGGAGGCATACCTATATAAGCTTTTCGGCATCAATGCCGAACTGCTGATCGACCATGCCTGGGGTTGGGAACCATGTACGATGGCCCTGATCAAGGCTTTCCGTCCATCGGCGAACAGCCTGGGATCAGGCCAGGTGCTGATGGAACCATATACTTTCGAGAAGGCAAGGACGGTGATGGGGGAGATGGTCGATTCACTGGTTATGGACCTTGTGGAGAAGCGGCTGGTCACAGACCAGATTGTCATCGGTGTCAATTATGAGCGGTTGGATACCGCGGTTGCGTCTGGAGGGAAGGTCTATGACGGAAAGCAGGTCCGCGACTGGTACGGCCGCACGGTGCCCAAGCCGGCGCACGGCTCGGTGAATCTCGGCCGCAGGACTTCGTCCACACGGCTAATTACCGAGGCCGTCCTCGGCCTTTTCGACAAGATAGTCGACAGGGACCTGTATGTCCGCCGCCTGAATATAGTGGCGGCGAACGTGACGGCGGAAAACGGCGAAGGGGAACAGCTCGACCTGTTCGGCGAATCTTTTGATACAGACAAGGAGCGCCGCCAGCAGGAGGCTATACTGGAAATCCGCCGCAAATACGGCAAGAACGCTATCCTCAAGGGTATGAACTTCGAGGAAGGTGCCACCGCCATAGAACGCAACAAACAGATAGGAGGACACAAGGCATGACGGACAAATACGATGATATCATCAACCTGCCGCATCCGACATCCAAGCGCTTCCAGCGGATGCCGCTGGCGGAGCGCGCGGCGCAGTTTTCCCCATTCGCCGCGCTGACCGGCTACGATGCGCTCATCCGTGAAACCGCGCGGCGAAACGAGATCCTCTTCGAACCTGACGGGACGGATAACCAGCCTCTGGATGATGATTCCATCGATTTTCCTTGAATTCAGGATTTGCGCTCGTAGGCGCGCAGGCGCGCGTCCTCGTTCTGCGCTGCCTGCTCGTCATAGGCGCGGTCCCATTCGCGGTAGTATTCCATGCGCGGATCCTCGAACAGGGACATCTGTACGAAAGGGTCGTGAGTGAGCCTTGAGACCCCGAGCCCGACTTGTCGGACCGGGGTCTCGCCGTTCCATATCTCGGCGAGCATGCGCCGCGCCTCGTTCAGGATCACCGCCGTGACATCGGTCGGCTCAGGCAGGGTGCACTGACGTTGCATGACAGTGAAGTCCTTGTATTTGATGAATACGGACACGCAGGAGCCGCGGAAGCCGTGCTTGCGGACGCGGTGGGCCACGATGCCCGCGACCTTGAACAGGGCGCGATCCAGTGCCTTTGGATCTGTTATGTCCTGCGGGAAAGTCCGCTCGGCGCTGATGCTTTTCGCTTCGGGTACCTCGGTTTCGACGGGGGAGTCGTCCCGCCCGTTGGCGTTCTCATGCAGCTGAAGGGCGAATTTCTGGCCTACGAGCTGGGTGAGTGAGCCCATTCCCAGCGAGGCCAGGTCGCCGATGGTGCGTATGCCATTGTGAAGTAGCCTCTCTTCCGTCTTCTTTCCGACCCACAGCAGGTCCCTTACACCGAGCGGCCACATCTTCTCAGGGACTTCCTCGATCCAGAGCGTATGAACCTTGTCCGGCTTCTCGAAATCGGAGGCCATCTTGGCCAGCAGTTTGTTTGATCCTACGCCGACATTGACCGTAAAACCGAGGGTGTCGCGGATCTCGTCCTTCAGAGCGGTAGCTGTCTCCACGGGATCGCGACCGTCGAGGAAGGATGTCATGTCGATAAAGCACTCGTCGATCGAAAACTGCTGAAGGACAGGGGAGTAGCGGCGGCAGATGCCTATGAAGCCTTCCGAGCAATCCTTGTACCACTCCCAGTCGCCTCGGACAATGACGAGGTCGGGAAACGTGCGCAGCGCCATTGATACAGGCTGCGCAGTCTTGATGCCAAGCTTCTTGGCAGGCATGGAGGCGGCGGTGATGATGCTCCGGCGGTCCGAAGGGTCGCCGGATACGACGGAAGGGACCAGCCGGATATCCGGCTGGCCCTCTCCAATCATCTTCACCGCCGTCCAGCTGAGGAATGCGGAGTTGACGTCTATATGGAATATCGTCCGACGCAACTATTTGTAGAATACGGTATTGAAGAAGTCCTCCATCTGCCTGGCATAGGGGATCCCGTATTTCTTGAACGTCTCCTTGGTGGCGGTGTCGGGCTTCCAGTCGTAGTAGGCGTGTGCGGCTCCGGGGACCTTTACATAGTAAACTTCCTGTCCGGCGGCCTTGAGGGCGTTGTAATACTCCATGGTCACCTCATCGGTGATGAGGGTGTCTTCAGTACCGCGGTTGATCCAGTGAGGGATCTTGCGGAGCTTCGGCGACGGGATGTTGTCGATAGGGGCTACGGCCTTCTTGCCATCTTCGGGGAGATTGTTGACGAAGCGTTCGATGCCGCTGACTGCGAAGATACCGTAGTTTGGAGCAACGGCCTTGATGGCCAGGAGTTTCTTGCGGGCTTTCTTGGCACTCATACCCTTGGGCATATAGGTGGGGAGGTACTGATAGACTCCGGGCTTGACGCCGAATCCGCCGTCGCCGACCCGCTCAATCATGTTTGCCACAGAGGCGCAGAGATGTCCTCCGGCACTGTCGCCCGTGACTGCCAGGCGTTTAGGATCCAGTCCGTAATCCGCTGCATGCTCCTGGATATGGAGGATGGCGCCGTAGCAGTCCTCGATGAGGTCTACCATGGTATTGGGCTCCTTGTCTCCGTCGGCAGTACCGTTCCAGCGGTAGTCGATGCTGAATACGACATACTTGCCATCCCTGGAAAGCTCGCGGGCAAGCCCAAGCATCACATCTTCGCAGTTCATCTGCCAGCCACCGCCATGGATGATGACGATACCCGGAAGCTTCTTCGCTCCGTCGGGGATGTAGGCGTCGTATTTCAACTCCTTGACGCCGGGTTTGGCATAGACGATATCATTGATACGTGTGATGCCTTTCACGAGCTCGGGCTCCACGAAGGAGGCACCGACAGAGCAGGCGCCGTCAACGGTCACTTCGAATTCCTGTGAGGTGTATTCGGTGAAATAGGCGAAACGGCCGCCCATGGCCTTGTAACCGCATTCGAAGATATAGCCTGGATCTGCAGTCGCCTTGACCTTGAGGACAGCGCCCTTCGGGAATTCCTTGCCCTCGGCGGGAATGGCAGGGGTGACCTCGATGCGTCCGTGGGTGCATTCACCGATGGTAACCTTGAAAGGACCGTTGGGATTGGCGGCCGGACGGCGGTTCTGGGAAAAAGCCAGAACGGATAGGAAAACAGATGCGATAGTCAGTAGGATTCGGGTGGTTTTCATGTTATTCGTGTTTTAGTAAGTAAAAATAGCTTTAAAATCCGAGAAATATGCGATATTTATAGAAAACATCGCCAGATCGGCTGAATTGTTCCATTATGTTAGCTGTCATCCTATCCCTTATCCTTTCCGCGGCACAGATAACCGACGGAGACATCTGGAATCTTCCCCCTCTCAAGCCAGAAACCGGTCTTTACACAGAGAGTTGGGATAGCCTGAGCCGGCATTACAATGTGCCGGAGTGGTGGCGTGAGGCGAAGTTCGGCGCATGGTCCCACTGGGACCCCCAGTCTGCCGCAGAGGACGGGGATTGGTATGCGCGCGGCATGTATATGCCACGCAGTCCGCAGTACCGTTATCATCTGGAGCATTACGGGCATCCGTCCGAGTATGGCTACAAGGATCTGTGTAACGACTGGGTGATAGACCTTTGGGACCCCGACGACCTGATGCAGTTGTACAAACGCATGGGCGCCAGGTATTTCCTTGCTATGGGCAACCATCATGACAATTTCGACTGTTGGGACTCAGCTTACCAGCCCTGGAACTCCGTCAACGTCGGTCCGAAGACTGACATCGTCGGCATCTGGAAACAGACCGCGGACAAGTACGGAATGCCGTTCGGCATAGGCTTCCATGCCACGCCGGCCCGTACCTGGGGCCAGTTCATGCCGGTGCGGTACTCCAGCGACCGCACCGGCCCGTACGCCGGCGTGCCTTACGACGCCCTGCAGACCAAGGAGGACGGAGTCGGCAAATGGTGGGAGGGGATGGATCCCGTAGACCTCTATGGTCCCGAGCACCACGACGGTAGGAACTCCCTTGAGACTCCCTTCGCCGACCAGTTTATGTGGAGGGTTGATGATGCTATCCGGAAGTACCAGCCGGACATGATCTATTTCGACGAGCATGCCGGAGACTCCCAGATAGATATGGGAATCAACATGGGACTCGGAAGGCTCACTCCGCAGATACTCGTCAATTTCTACAACATCGCCCTTAAGCGTGAAAGCGGGAATCGCCAGGTGGTTGCGACATTCAAGGGAGTCGGCGGCCGTTATGACAGTTTCCAAAACAGTCCAGAACTGCTGCCGCTGGTGGACCGCAGTCTTGTCAAAAGCACCGAGTTCTTCACAGAAGACCAGATCATGGCCTTCCCGTTCCAGACGGAAGTAAGCCTTCAGGAGTGGCATTACATGGCCGGGGCACCTTATCGTCCTGCCTCGGAGATCATTACCCGCCTTATGCAGAACGTCTCGCGCAACGGGTCTCTGCTGTTGAACATCACTCAGCGCGGGAGGGGAAATATAGATGATGAGGCGAGACAGATCTGCGAGGATATCGGCAAATGGCTGGAAGTCAACGGAGAGGCTGTCTATGGATCACGTCCCTTCGACGTGTGGGGCAATGAACAGGTCATATATACCAGGAATGGTGGGAATATCTACGTCGTGCTTCCAGAATGGGACGGACGTGAGATTCTGCTTGAGGCCCTGGGCTCGGACGCACCCTCGGTCGGACGTATCAGGAAAGTAAAGGTCTTGGGCGACAGTAAGGTCAGGGTCAAATATACGCAAACTGACGGAGGTCTGAAGATCAGTGCAGCAAGGAGCCTGAAGCCTATCTCGGAAATAAAGGATGAGGCCTTGGCTACAGGCTTCAAAATTCTGAGAATCGTCCATGACAAAGCTTGGTTCAACGACGATGATCCAGGGGTCAGGACTCTGGGCTGGGACCGCAAGTGTAACCTTGGGAGCGGCGACTTCAACAACGACCTCTACCTGACCGATCATCCAGGCGATGTGTGGAGCGCGCAGTTCGATGGCAGGTCAGTCAGGCTGGTCGCCCCGACTGGACCGGAGTACGGCCGTATGAGGGTATGCATCGACGGAAAGGACTGTGGCGAGATCGACCTGGGTTCTTCCCCGCCTGGCAAGCAGCAGATAGTATTCAGATCCCGCCGCCTCAGGAGGGGAGGTCATTTGATAGAAATAACGTCGGTCGACGGCGTCGCGACCATTGACGCATTGATAATTAAGTAAATAACAAGCCATGATTGACAATCGCCCAACAATGAAAACCGGTTATCCTATGACTGACTACCATCAGCCAACCAAGAGGTACTGCCAAACACTGGAGCTCGTCGATGACAAAGACAGCATCGAGAAGTACAAGAGCCTTCATTCAGCGCAAAACCATTGGAAGGAAATCCGCGACGGCATCAGAGCAGTCGGAATACTCGAAATGGAGATATACATCTTAGGGACGCACCTGTTCATGATAGTCGAGGTACCTGTCGATTTCGACTGGGATGAGGCTATGGAAAAACTCGCATCCCTTCCCCGCCAGAAGGAATGGGAGAATACGGTCGAAGTCTTCCAGGCCTGCCGGCCGGGATCGACTTCTTCCCAAAAGTGGCAAATGATGGAGAGGATATTCTATCTGTACGAATAGAATACCCTCCCTTATCAGTTTTGGAGTGAATGGAACACTCCGGAATAAACGGTTAATTGGTAGTCTCCCTCGGCTTTTCGCTCTTGGGGGCGCGGTGGAAATAGTAGGTTGAACGCTGGCTGGCGCCGTATCCTCCTATGCCGATGGACGCCTCGGGCTGCTGAAGGATCATCGTGTCACCCTGGAGTATGACATCATAGATGCCGAGGAGTACTATGGCCTTGCCGTCATCACCCTTGTCGAGTCCCTCCTTGAATACTATCCTTTTGGTTGCCTCGTCATACGTGAACGTCTCCGAGTCCGGCCATTCAAGGTTGAACCACAGGGTCGCGATGTGTGAGGGGTCGAGATTAAGGCGGCAATACTCGGAACTGAAGTCCGTGGTGTTCGTGGTCTTGGTGGTATTGCCGTTTATGGTCAGGGATGCCTCTGTATCGAGCTTGTCGACAATCCAAAAGCCGTAGGGAGTGCCGCTGAAATCCTTGTCAGGGTCCAATGTCTCGCACGAACTGAATGCCAGTACTGCGCAGACGGCGATCAAAATGGTGCTGAAAAACCTTTTCATCTCACACTTGTTTTAAGAGTTATTGCTTTTTGCCACAAAAAGCGTGCTAAATGTGTCTTATATGAAATGCCGCGCTTTTTGTCTATATTTGTAGGAATGTTATTTCAGATGGATATGTTTGACGTAAGAAAGATATTTGACAGGACTGAAGGGGATGTGCGCCGGACTGCGTTCGAGACCTGCGGACAGGTCTGTTCCAGGCAGATAGACATCGAGACGGACGGCGAAGTGATAAGGCAGGTCCGATATACCGGCGGCTGCAACGGCAACACGCAGGGCGTGGCAGCGCTCGTCGCCGGGATGAAGATAGATGAGGCCATTGCCAGGCTTGAGGGAATAGATTGCAATGGCCGGGGGACCAGCTGTCCCGATCAGCTCGCACGCGCCCTGAAGCAGTTGTAGCCATGTTCAAGGTCAGTGAGATCATGACTGTCCCTCCGGCGGAGTATTCGTCGGAGTTGCAGCGCCGTGTTTATGAGACCTTTGATTCGCTGGGGATCCCCTTCGAGCGCGTGGATACGGATCCAGGACTCACGATGGAGGATTGCCGGCATATCGATGCAAGGATCGGATGCCGTATAGTGAAGACCATCTTCCTGTGCAACCGCCAGCAGACGGAGTTCTACCTTTATGTCACGACGGATGACAGACCTTTCGTCACGCGGGAGTTCTGCGGGATGCTGGGGATTCCCCGGGTATCATTCGCCCCGGCGGATAAGTTGTGGGAGCTGACAGGCGTTCTGGCTGGAGCCACTACCATACTGAGTGCGGTCCTTCCTCAGTCAGCCGGCGTCCATCTTGTGATGGACCGCAAGGTTGCTGAAAACGAGTGGTTTGCGTGTACGGATGGCACCGCGACCTGCTTTGTCAAGATCCGGATGCGTGACCTTCTGGACAAGTATCTTGCCGGCCGCGAGGTCCGTATCATAGATTGATAACGTCAGCGGATCTCTTTCCCGAATGGGAATATGCCTGCGAGAGCCAGACTGAAGTGTTTGAGCCCGAAGGGGATACCGATGATCGTGATGCAGAAGATGAGACCGCAGACGAGGTGGATTATGGCGACCTGCCACCAGCCTAGCACGATCCAAAGGAGGTTCATGACGGTGGACAGGCAGCCGGGTTCGCCAGGGCCGTTGACGAGTTCGCGCCCGAAGGGCCAGAAGGCGTAGCCGCCCAGCTTGATGAGCTGGACACCGAATGGAATGCCGATGATGGTGATGCACATCAGCAGACCCACGGCGATGTAGATGATGGCGACCAGCAGGCCGCCGAGGACGAGCCAGGCGAGGTTTCCCAGGAACTTCATAAGTGTGGAATTTGAACAAAAATAACAATAATACATGAAGAGAAAGCATTTGTTTCTCTTTTTTTTGTATATTTAATCGTTCGTTGGGCATTATTATCCAAGCAGTTCGTTCACCATCGATTATCTTTTTGTCTAATTTCTAATATCACCGTTATGTTTGCTGTTGAACAGAAAGAGCTCTATTCCGCTCCCGAGGTGACGCTGGTCAGACTGGCGCCATCCAAGCCTTTGGCAGTTTCAGATCCTATGGAAACCCTTCAGGAGGGTGAAGAATGGGATTGGTCATAACCCTTTAACCGGATAGTATATGAAAAAGACACTTTTCTTCTGTATCGCTGCAATGGTGTTTGCAGGGTGCAACCGGGCTGAGATTGACAATGCTATTAGTCTTGGCCTGCCAAAGGTTTGGGCAGGTGTAGATAATGCTGACACAAAAACCTTCGTCGATGACGGCTTGACATTACATTGGAATGCCGGAGACAAGATCGACGTAGCTTTTGCGAATGAGGATTATCAGAATGTGTATGGATATACATTCTCCGGAACGGATGGGGCCACGGAAGGAGATTTCACCCCGCCTTCCGGATCATCAGTTGAACCGTCTTTCGGAAAGGATCTCGCATATTTCCCTTCGGGTCTCAAGAGGGGCGATTGGTATGAAAGACAGGTTTCTGTCAGAATGTGGGAATCACAGGATTTTACAGAGGGCTCTTTCGGGCCTGAAGATAATCCTATGCTTGCGGTATCCACCGAGAAGGATGGTAAACTGTTCTTTCCTTTCAAGAATGTTTGCGGATACCTTGTACTTCGTTTATATGGCAAAGTTGAGGTCTCCGAGGTCCTTTTGGAAGGCAATAACGGGGAGACACTTGCCGGTGATTGCTATATCTACATGGACATGGAGAAGAATGTTCCCAGTATGAGTTGGAGTTGGTCCACCGGAGCTTTCCTGGAGAAATGGATTGTTGTCTCCAAGAAGGGTGGCTTGATAGAGCTTGGCAAGACACCTGAAAATGCGACCGAAATATGGTTCGTCGTCCCGCCGACTGATTTCAAAAAGGGATTCACGATAACTGTCCGTGGCCCCGAAGAGAATCAAGAGATGACGATATCCAGTCCCCGCGAGCGTAAGATTACCAGAAATGTTGTAAACAGGATGGCCCCCGTCGAGGTCGTGTATGACGAGGATTTTGATGATGTCAAGTTCCGTACTTACTGTATGGAAAACTTTGATAAGGATAAGGACGGTGAGCTGTCTGAATCGGAGGCTCTTGCTGTCACCAAGATCGACTGTCGCGGCCTTGGCATCAATTCCCTTAAGGGGATCGGCAGATTCAAGAATCTCGAGGTTTTGAGATGTGGCACCGGATACGATAATGAGTCCAGAACCACTCTTTATAACAATATCGTCGGAAGTTTGGACCTCAGTGTTTTCACTAATCTGAGAGTCGCTGATTGCTCAAAAAACAGCATTACTTCGTTGACGGTAGGTAATCTCAAGAATCTGGATTCATTGGTTTGTAACTCCAATCAGATCGCGTCGCTTGATGTTTCCGGTCTGGAGAACATGACCATGCTGGACTGCTCATCGAATAAACTGACTGCATTGGACGTCACAATGTTGGAAGGGCTGAAGAACTTATCTGTGAGTAATAATGACTTGAGGACTTTTGATTATTCGCACAATACATCCCTAATCTCACTTTACATGGGGAATTGTGGTTTAACCAGTGTTGATGTCAGTATGCTGCCCGCTCTTAAGTTTTTGGGCGTATCCGGTAATACTCTGGGAGATTTGGATGTCAGCAACAATCATGAACTGGAAGATCTTACTTGTGAGGACTGTGGCCTGTCCTCGCTGGATTTAAGCCAATTGACCAAATTGAACAGTTTTGTTTGCTCATATAATTCCATTAGCGTTCTGGATGTCAGACAATGCTCTTCGTTGCAGTTCATTTTTGCGAGTAATAACCAACTCCAATCCATTATCATTGGCGAGAAAAATACCGGTTTGTGGTATGTTAACGTAACTAACAACGATTTGTCGGGCGAATTCGACCTTTCCTATTCAAAGGATGCCAAGATGTTCATGCTGAATTTGAGAGACAACGCTATTACTAAGCTTTGGCTTCCTGAAGGGTTTGGCGGGTATTTACACTGTGATATTAAGGATTCGATAGAGATTGGATACAAATAGCCTGATTCGGTTTCCTTAATGTTTTTGCAGCCGTCCATTATGGGCGGCTGCATTTGTTTTGTAATGTGACTATGTCAAAATGTCGCTGGATTTCGCTATCTTTATCCGGTATAGCCGCATTGGGAATTGTTTGATAGTATAAAGCATTATTACATGAGATTGAGAATCAGTATTCTTCTATGCGCACTTGTTGCCGTTCTGGCGGCATCGTGCGTGGATGTGGAGCAGCCGATGGCTACGAAGGAGTATCATTGGGCGGACTCGACGGCACACGCCTACATGACTATGGACGCAGAGTTGCCCTCGGGGACCGACAAGGCTTCGGCGCGCGTGCGCCAGGAACTGGAGAGCGTGGTTGACGATATCCTGAGCCACGTCACTTCCTATGAGAACGAGCGCTTCTTCGATCCGTTTGACGGCGACAGTGATGACATTGAGGGCATGCTGGGTTATTACAGGGAAAACGCATTCGCCTTGATCGGCAGGCAGTCACAGGAGGACGCCGACGAGCGGGCGAAATACATCCTCGAAGACGAGGACTTCTCGGATGAGGAGAAGGCCGAGATGCTCCGGGATTTTCCGAGATGGGGCTACGAGTTCGGCCTGAAGAAGATCGATGATACCGACCGTTACGTGGTGTTCCAGTCAATGGATTACATCTACATGGGCGGCGCGCACGGCGGCGTAACTGGGCGCGGCTGCCTGACCTTCTCGAAGGCGGACGGCGCGCCTGTCGACGACTTCGTCGACGCGTCGCGCGCCTCGGAGATGCAGCCGCTGCTGATAGCCGGCTTGCTCCGGTATTACTCCGAAGGCGGGTACGATACGACCTGGGACGAGCTGAAGGAGAGCCTCTTCATCGAGGACGGTTTCGTGCCGCTCCCGAGCTGGCCACTGTATCCTTCTGAGGACGGGTTGAACTTCATCTACCAGCAGTATGAGATAGCCAGTTATGCGGAAGGTATGCCTTCGTTCACCGTTCCCTATGCCGACATCGAACCCTTCATGACGCCTGAAGCGAAGGCTCTGCTTGGTATTTGACGGATTTTTTACTAATACTTTATATAAACTTACTTAACTACCATGAAAAGAGTATTTTATGTTATCGTTTCGCTGCTTCTCGCTTTCGGCATGACCGCCGGCGCACAGGGCCCGGGAGCCGGTAAGCCGGCTGCCGGCAAGGACTCCAAGGAGTCGCCGGAGCAGGAGAAGAAGAAGGAGCCTGAGCTCACATTCAAGCAGGGCCTCTTCGGCGTTGCCCAGAACGAGAAGGACTGGTATTTCGAGATTCCGGACAGCCTGCTTGGCCGCAGGATTCTGGCTGTGACCCGCTTCGTCAGCAATACGCCCGGCGCGAGTGAGTACGGCGGAGAGGAAGTCACTGAAGCCATGATCTATTGGGAGAAGGCCGTCAACGGCAATCTCCTGCTCAGGGCGGATGTGCTGAATATTGCGGCAGAGGCCGGGGATGATATTGAAAAGGCTGTGAACGTGAGTTCCGAAAACCCTATCGTTGCCTCTATCAAACCTGAATCCTCCTCGAGCGAGGGAACTACGCGTGTCAAGGTGACAAGCCTCTTCGAAGGTGACAATCAGGTATTCTCGATGGACAGCCGCTCCAAGCGTTCGTACAACCTTGGCAATATCCGTAGCGATGCCAGCTTCATCAACAGCATCCGTACATATCCTATCAATACGGAAGTTACAGTAACCAAGACGTTTGCATATAATGCCCCCAATGCCGGCAGCGCCGGCGGGCCGCAGGTCGCACGCGCCCTGCCCGCCGGAGTCGGGGCCGGTGTCGTGACCATGGTGCTCAACACTTCGATGGTGCTTCTCCCTGAAGTTCCCATGCAGCAGCGCCTGTTCGATCCGCGTGTTGGTTATTTCGCCGACGGCTACAGCAAGTTCACGGATGAACAGCAGGGAGTCGAGACCGTGCGTTTCATCACCCGCTGGCGCCTCGAGGCCCGTCCGGAGGATGTCGAGAAGCAGAAGAGGGGAGAGCTTGTCGAGCCGATAAAGCCCATCGTCTATTACATCGATCCCGCTACTCCTAAGCAGTGGCGTCCCTACCTTATCGCCGGTGTCAACGACTGGCAGAAGGCTTTCGAGCAGGCCGGATGGAAGAATGCCATCCATGCAGAGGAATGGCCTGAGGACAATCCAGACATGAGCCTCGAGGATGCCCGTTTCTCCGTGATCCGCTACCTGGCTTCGCCTACGGCAAATGCCTACGGTCCCAATGTGCACGATCCGCGCTCGGGTGAGATCATCGAGAGCCACATCGGCTGGTACCACAATGTCATGACCCTGGTTCACGACTGGTATCAGGTCCAGGCCGGTGTCGTCGATCCGCGCGCCCGCAAGATCAAGTATGACGACGAACTGATGGGTGACCTCATCCGCTTCGTCTCTTCGCACGAGGTCGGCCATACCCTCGGCCTGCGTCACAACATGGGCTCCAGCAGCCAGACCCCGGTGGAGAAACTCCGTGACAAAGCCTGGGTGGAGGAGCACGGCCATACGGTCAGTATCATGGACTACGCCCGCTTCAATTATGTGGCTCAGCCGGAGGACAACATCACCAAGGCAGGCCTCTATCCTCGCATAAACGATTACGATAAGTGGGCTATCGAATTCGGCTATAAGCCAACGGAATACAAGACACCGAAAGAAGACCATCTCTACTGGAACAAGGTCATCACCGAGCGCCTGGCTGCGGATCCGCGCCTGTGGTTCGGAGGTGAAGGCCGCGACAATGACCCTCGCGCACTCACGGAGGACCTCGGTGACGATGCCGTGGCCGCCAGCAACTACGGTATCCTGAACCTCAAGCGCGCTATCGGCCAGATCCCGGCATGGAATGTCGAGGAAGCTGACATGTATACGAATGTCAGCCGTATGTATGAAGCGGTGGTCAGCCAGTTCAACCGCTATCTCGGCCATGTTTCCGCCAATATCGGCGGCCGCTTCATCACCAATCACAGCATCGAGCAGACCGATCTGGTGAAGTACGCGCCCGTACCGAAGGACAGGCAGAAGAATGCGCTCAACTTCTTGAACCAGAATCTCTTCACCAAGCCTTCATGGCTTGTGGACGTGCCTTATATCTTCGATCTGACCGACCAGCCTGACAATGCACTCTACACCCTGGTCAATAATGTGGTGAGTTCCTCGAACCTGCTGAGCATCGCCAAACTGAACCGTCTGGGACAGTTCGCCCAGTACGATCCGTCCGCCTACAAGCCGGAGGAGTACCTCGCCGACCTGACAGGAATGGTCTTCTCTGAGCTTGATAAGGGCAAGGCGGTCGACAGCTACCGCCGTTACCTGCAACGCCGCTTCGTCAGCTCTGCCATCGAGGTGGTTAACAGCAGCGCTGCCGCAGCATCCGACGGCCGTACCCTGCTCCTTGCAACCCTTTTGGATATCCAGAAAAAGGCTGCCAAGGCCAAGTCTTCCGACAGTGTGACCAAAGCTCACTGGCAGGCCATATCCAAACAGATAACTGACGCTATTGAAAAGTAAATAATACAATCGTCTAGCCCCGCTGTCCTTCAGCGGGGCTTTAATATTTGAACCGATATGAAAAACTGTATCATCGCATTCCTCGCAGCTGGAATGCTTGCAGCCACGGGCTGCGGAAACGGCGCCTCCGGCTCTGCCGCCGGGGCGGGGGACGGCAACGCCGTCATCGAGGCCATCATGGCCAGGCGGTCCATCCGCCAGTACAAGGACACTCCTGTCGAGAGGGAAAAGCTCCAGCTCCTTGCCGAGTGCGGCGTCAACGCTCCGAACGGCATGAACGCCCAGGCCTGGGAAGTCCGCATCATCGACAGCAAGGAATGGATTGACGGGATAACGGAAGTGTACAAGGCGGCGAATCCGCAGATGGCCTCGCGGCCGGGTTTCAAGAACATGTTCGTGAACGGTACGGCAGTGATAGCAGTCGCTGCTCCGGACGACACCTACAATGGAGTGAACGCCGGCCTGCTCGGCGAGAACATTATGCTCGCCGCACAGTCCCTCGGACTCGGCACCTGCTGTCTCGGAGCCCCGACACGTTTCCTGAATTCCGCTCCGGAGGCCCAGCCTTATCGTGAAAAACTCGGCATCAATCCGGATTACCAGATACTCTACATGATCGCCGTCGGATATCCGAACGAAGAGCCCGCTGCAAAGCCCCGTGACCTCTCAAAAATCCGTTTCGTAGAGTAAAAAAGCTGCTTAACATTTTTGTTATCAAAATAAACAAATTTGTTTCT
Source organism: uncultured Bacteroidia bacterium (assembly GCA_902785785.1). Classification (GTDB taxonomy): domain Bacteria; phylum Bacteroidota; class Bacteroidia; order Bacteroidales; family UBA932; genus Cryptobacteroides. Next base: position 108,051 of record CADAAA010000004.1, read on the forward strand.
CTCGCTGAAAATCAATGATGCAGAAGATAAGATACGTCGTACTGGATGCCTTGCGCGGATTTGCCCTTCTCGGGATCATTCTGGCCAATTTTCCGGAGTTTTCCCTGTGGACTTTCGCCGATCCAGCCACTCATACTCCCCTTGACAGGGTAGTGCGGGGGCTCCAGTTCTTCTTCATAGACGGCAAGTTCTACACCTTGTTCTCTCTGCTGTTCGGAATCGGCTTCGGCATCCAGCTGGAAAATTCCGGGCACAGCACGACGACGTTCTATCGTAGGATGGCGACCCTTTTCGTGATCGGCTTCCTTCATCTCATGCTGCTATGGAGCGGCGACATTCTGATGCTGTATGCGGCGATGGGTATGCTGCTGGCTTTGTTCCGCAGGCTGCCGACCAGGCGGCTGCTGGCGGTTGCGGGATCCTTCCTTCTTCTGCCGCTTCTCCTCGATATACTGTTCCCTCATTTGGCCGATCCGCTCGAGGCGGACTATTGGCGCCTTTGCGACCGCTACGGTATCACTGCGGCGAACTTCGGTACCTGGCTCCGGGATGTCGACGGATACGGCGATATGAGCCGCTTCCTGAGGATGGGAGCGGTGGAGCGCATGTGGGAGTTCGTGAGCAGCCACAGGTATTTTAAGGTCCTCGGGCTCTTTATGATAGGCTTCTGTGTCGGCCGGCACCGCATTTATGCGGACCTGTCGGCCCACAGGGCACTTCTGCGCCGCATCCTGTGCATTTGTTTGGCTGTCGGACTTCCCGTCTCTGCGCTTTACACATGGAACTGCATGACGGATGGCGGCACTGTACTAAGGGATTGTTTCTACCTTCTGAGCGTCTATCCGATGGGCTTTGCCTATGCGGCCGGCTTCTGCCTGCTCTTCGACAGGCGGCCGGAGGCCCGCGCCTGGAGGCTGCTGGCTTCGACCGGCCGCATGGCCTGCACCAATTATTTAGGCCAATCCGTATTCGGCGTTCTGCTTTTCTACGGGATCGGCCTGGGGTGGGGCGCCGGGGTGGACCTGCTCACGACGGAGCTGATCGCACTTGGCGTATATTTGATCCAGATGCTCTTCAGCCGCTTCTGGCTGAACCATTTCCTCTACGGACCCGTCGAGTGGGTCTGGAGGATGATTACTTACCGGAAGAGGCTGCCAATGCTGAGAGACCGCGGCTGACGCGGTCCAGGCCTTCGGCCAGGACGCTGCGCGGAGTGGCCAGGTTGATGCGGATGAAGCCTTCGGTGCCGTACATGGCTCCGGCATTCACCCATACCTTGTAGTTCCGGAGGAGTTCTTCCTCTATCTTCTCCGTCGGGAGTCCGAGGGAGCTGACATCGACCCAGGGAAGGTAAGTCCCCTCCAGTTTGCAGACGGTCCAGTCGGTAAGTTTCTCTCTGAGCAACAGATAATTGTCGTATATGTATTGATTCAGTTCTTTAAGCCATTCCGCACCTTCCGGACTGTACTCTGCCTCGAGTGCAAGGACACCGAAGGGGTTGACGTCGCATATCTCGTTGACGTTGATGGCCCTGTCTATGAGCTTCCTCCACTCCGGGTTCGATGTGATGATGTTGGCTATCTGCAGGCTGGCGGTATTGAAGCTTTTGCTGGGGGAGCACAGGGTGACACAGCAGGCCTGATTCTCCGGGGAGACAGAGGCGAAAGGGGTGTAGGTGAAGCCCGGCATGACTATCTCGCAGTGGATCTCGTCGCTGACGACGGTGACACCGTGCCGCCGGGCGATGTCGCCGACCTTGGCGAGTTCCTCGCGGGTCCAGACCCGCCCGGCGGGGTTGTGGGGATTGCACAGGAGCATCACCTTCGCGGCAGGATCGGCGCAGGCGCGCTCCAGTCCGTCGAAATCATAACTGTAGGTCCCGTCATGGTACAGGAGCGGCACATCGAGGATTTCGCAGCCGTTGTTGTGCACGGACGAGAAAAAGCAGTTGTATACCGGAGACTGGAGTATAACCTTCTCTCCGGGCTTGGAAAGGGCCTTTACGGCCGCGGAGAGAGCGGGAACGACGCCGGTAGTGTAGATGATCCAGTCTTTTTCGACTTTCCAGCCGTGGCGACCGGAGAACCAGCGGCAGACAGCTTCATAATAACTGTCCGGCACGCAGACATATCCGAACACTCCGTGCTCCACCCGCTTGCGGAGGACATCGATGATGAATGGGGCAGCCTTGAAGTCCATGTCGGCTACCCATAGGGGGATGACGCCTTCCGTGTCGGCATCGAACGGTGGACGGGCGTCCCATTTGATCGAGTTGGTTCCCCTGCGGGGGATGATGGTATCGAAATCGTACATAATCCTAACCTATTTGAATGTCGCAGTCTCCCGGGGCTTTGATGTTGCCGTCGATGATGAGCTCGCCGCAGCTGTCCACCTTGATGAAACCGGTCTTGGGGTTCTTGATCGAAGGGATATGCCCCTTGATGGTTGCCTTTACGTCGCTGTACTCGAATGCCAGGTCGGCGTCGGCGGCGAAGGTACAGTCCTCCAGGACGAGGCCTTCGGCATAGCACAGAGGCTGGCTGCCGCCGATATGGCAGCGCACCAGATGAAGGTTGCGCGAATGCCATCCGAGGAACTCCCCGTCGATGACTGAGTCGTAAACGGTGACGTTGTCGGTCTCCCAGAATGCGTCCTTGGTGTTGAGGATGGAGTTCCGGATGACGACATTCTTGGTCCACTGGAATGAATAATTGCCGTTCAGCTTGAAGTTGTCGATCTCCACGCCGTCGCAATGCATGAAGATGTAGTCTGCCCGGTCCGCCCTGACATCCTCCAGCTTCACGTCCCTGCAAGACCACAGCGTTTCCGCCGCCGAGTCGATGATGACGCGGCGGAGAGTCAGGCGGTCCATCTCGCGGAACATCTTCGGCGCGTCCACTATGGTGTCTTCCATCAGAAGGTCACGTGAATACCACAGGGCGGCGCGTGCGCCTACTGTGAAAATGCAGTCCTTGACCGTGAAACGGTCGCAGCACCAGAACGGGTACTTGCCTTCGAAGCGGCAGCGCACGGCCGTGATGTCGGAGGTCTCCTTGATGGCTGACTCTCCGGCGTGTATGACGACGTTCTCGAGATAGAGGTCGTGCTCACAGTACAGCGGCCTCTCGCCGCCGAATTCCTGGTTCTTGATTGTTCTCATTGTTTATGTCGTTTGTATCATATTCTTCATCCATTTCTCTCCGCTGATGCGCCAGATGAACAGCAATCCTCTGACGTTCAGTTCGATGCACATCGCGATCCAGTAGCCGGGAAGGCCGTAGATGCGCGTAAGGAATATAGCGGGAACTATGCGGACCAGCCACATGCTCCCAAGGTTCAGCATGCTCGGCACGGCGGTGTCGCCTGCGCCGACGCAGGCGCCGTAGGCGACTATCGAGGCGGCGTAGCCGGCCTCGGCGAAGGCCTCGATGCGTAGCACGCGCGCGCCTAGCGCCACAACATCGGGGTCGGAACTAAGCAGTGACATTATCTGCGGCGCTATGAAATACATCACTACGGCTAAGGCAGACATCATGCCGACTCCGAGCAGGAGGGTGATGCGGGAGAAGCTGTGGACAAGGTCGCGTCGTTTGGCTCCGAGGCTCTGCCCCACCAGGGTGGTGGCGGCGTCACCCGTTCCATAGCCGGGCATGTAGCAGAAGCTCTCCGCGGTGATGGCGAAGGAATTCGCCGCTATGGCGACCGCTCCCAACGGAGCCACGATGACGGTGCTGGCGATGTGCGCCCCACGCATTATGACATTCTGCACCCACATCGGGCCCGTGATACCGAAAGCGTTCTTGAGGCACAGGGCTGTCGGGCGGAATGAGCCTCGCTCCCGGACGATGGCCAGTTCCTTGGAACGGACCAGCAGGAAATAAAGCATCGCTATGGCCGTAATGCACTCCGCCAGGCCGGTACCGAGGGCTGCACCGCGTACTCCCATGCCGGCTCCCGGCATCGTAAACGTGCTTCCGAAAAGTGCGATATCGCGCGTCGGGAATATCAGCAGGAAGTTAAAGACAACATCTAGCATACACATCATAATGTTCAGCATGCTAGGCACTTTCATGTTGCCGCTACACGACAGCATACTGCTTCCGAGGAACTCCATCTGCATCGCCGGGAGGAACAGGACGAATGTCGTGAAGTACGCAGTAGCGTCATCCGCAATCTCCGGACTTCCACCAAGCCATCGTGGCAGCGGAGCGGCTATCGCCAGCCCTGCCAAAGAAAGGAAGAGGCTGAACAGGATAACAGTCGTGAGACCTTGCCGGAGTACCTTGCGTGCTCCGCCGAAATCGTTCGATCCAATGAGATGCGCGATCTGTACCGAGAAACCCTGGGACGCGGCCATGGCAAAACCCATGAAGATCCAGGTGGTAGTGGATACAAGTCCGATGGAAGCGGCGGGATTGGCTCCCAGGCTTCCGACCATCGACGCGTCGATGAACTGCAGCAGCACGGAAGCCAGCTGGGCCAGGATAGCCGGACCACACAAAAGCAGGGTCAGCCTTACCTGCTGTCCCGTCGTGAGCGCCTGTCCGTTCCGTATCCGCCCCAGCAATATGTCCTTGCTCTCCGACATTCATGCAAAGTTACGAAAAAAAGAAACGGACTGGAATGGTAATCATGCTATTTCGCCTGAGGGCGAAGCAGGATACAGGCGCCGCCGCCTGGGGCGAGGCGTACAGAAAGGACTGAGGACGCCGTTACGACGGTGTCGTACGACGCGCAGGTCTCGCGGTTCGTGCGGTAGTCGGTATCCTCTGCATCAGTGTTGACTGCAGCACTCCAGGAACCCTTTGGAAGGAATGACAGGGGAATATCGACAGTTCGGGCATCCTCATTGGTGGCTGCGGCTACAAGGTAGTCGCCATCAGCGTTCTGGCGCATAATGACGATGTATTCGCCTATCCTGCCGTCGAGGGTGATGCTTTCCTTCCAGGGCTGCTTCTCTGCAGAGAGGAATTCCAGCAGGCGGGGGTATTTCTTATAATACTCGGGAATGTCCGGTATGACGGTTGCGCCGGACCAGGTGATCATCGTGCGGGCGATTTCAGCGGTAGCTGTGGAGGGCACCTCCTGGTTGTTGTCCTTTCGGGTGGTGCGCCCCTGATGGAGTTCCATGAAACCGTTGTTCATGTCCACGGGTCCCGCAATCATATTGACGAATACCGATGTGACAAAAGTCTTGGGTTGGAAGATCTGGTGGCCGTCAAGCTGGGCCTTGCAGTATTCACGTGTGATGGCATTGGGCCATGTGCGCATCTGGCCAAAGGGGTGAACAGGGTAGTCGTGATAGTCGACGAGAAGATGATGCTTCGCGCATAATGCGGTGATTTCCTGTGTCTTGCGGTTCTTCTCGAGAGGAGTGCCGTTCATGAATCCGTATTTGACTCCGGCCGCACCCCATTGCTCATACTGGGCAAGGGTCTCCTCGATGGGGTAGCGCCGTCCCGCGACGTCGTTGAGGTAAAGCCAGACGCCTACGCCCTTCTGGCGGCCGTAGGCGATGATGCGCTGCACGTCGCGGGCCTTGTCGCCCTTGACGGGATCTGAATCGGCTGAGAACTCAGGGCCATACCAGTTGGCATCCAGCACGAGGTGGCTGAAGCCCTGCTCCGCAGCGAAGTCGATCATCCTTGTCCACGACTCGTAGTCCATCCCGTAATGATAGCCCTCCCAGACTGCGCCGTCGATGCGCCAGTCCCAAAGGCATACGCCGGGCTTCACCCAGCTGAAATCTCCCTGCGCTTCCGGATTAAGCAGTTCAAGCAGATGCGAATCCACCAGTCCGCCTGGGGTGGCCGAACACATTACCACCCTCCATGCGGAAGTGAAAGGGGAGTCTGCAGAAATGGCCTCCGGGATGACTTCGAATGAAGTGGAGCCGGCCGCTGAGCGGAGCCGCATGGGCCAGCCGTCGGGGCCGAGCGCGGCCTCGTGGATGGCCAGGTAGCGGTCCTCAGCGGCCTTGACGGTCATCACAGGCAGGCGCTCGCCATCGGATTCGCTGAGTCTCTCGGGACCGATATTATGCCTCTCTCCGTTGTAGAACCAAGCCGTGTAATCTCCGGCGAAGTTGAAAGATGTCCGTTCGGTCATCTCTCCGGCCGGCAGACCCGTGAAACGGAAAGCAGCCCCATCATCGTAAACCCTTGCCTGAAGGGTGACTTCACCGAGGTCGGCGAAGGTTACGGAGATGTCCCGGCCGTTATAACGGTCGGGGACTACGGAACGCTTGCCCCAGAGAGGCTTCCATTCCTGCCTGACGCGCACCTTCCTGCCGGCATCGAGCCGTGTGGCATCCGTGACACTCCCGGCACTTGAGGCGAATCCAGTCACGGACCAGTCTATTACTGTCTCCTTGTCTTTGGTGAGACGGTAAACGAAATGGCCCTCAGAGTCTATGTCAAACGCGAGGACAACGCTGCGGTCGGGAGATTTGACTTCGACCGGTTTGGATATCGCTTGGGCATATGGCGCAAAAGCCAGAAGGAGAAGGAGGAGTAATCGCATAGTGTTCAGTTTTGTTCATACTTACAAATATAAAAAAAATCCCGCAGTGTGGAGTCCACACCGCGGGATTATATTGCACGCCTTCGGGCGTTGCAAAGGTTAACCGATCTCGATCTGACGGGAAGCCGGAGTCTTGACAGTGGCTTCCTTCTTAGGGAGGGTGATCTTCAGGACACCGTCCACCATTGCGGCGTTGATGCCTTCAGCCTCGACCTCGTCAGGGATGATGAACGCCTGCTTGAACGAAGCGTAAGAGAACTCGCGGCGCAGGTAGTTCTTCTTCTCGTGCTTGTCCTCGTTCTTCTTCTCGAGCGAGATGACGAGCTCGTTGTCATTCTCGAGACGGACCTTGAAGTCTTCCTTGCTCATACCCGGAGCCGCGACCTCGATCTGATAGTCCTTCTCGTTCTCGATGATGTTCACTGCCGGGGAAGCGAACTGCTTAGCGGGAGTGTAGCCCATAAAGTCATCATCGAAAATGTCATTGAAAATACTGGGCAGCCAATACTGATTTCTTCTTGCAGGTAACATAGTTTTAATCTCCTATTTTTAATTTGTTCTATCTATTTTTTTTCTCCCGTCATCCTGGCGGGTTCGACAAGAATAATTACAAACAGGAGGCCAGTGCCAAAAACTGCGAGTTTGGCACGAAAAAACTGACAGCTTGTCATTAATAGGCTGACAATCAGTCATTTATGCTGACAATTTGTCAGCGTTGGCTCAGTATTTAATGGATTCCAGGAAAAGCTTGCGCCTGAGGTCGGGGTCGATGTCGAAGCTGATGATGCGCTCGTCCTTGCCGACGCCGTCGTCAAGCCTGCAGACGTGGAGCGCGCTGATCTCCGAGAGGAAGAGCGCGCTGTACCTGCGCTCGTATCCGCGCTGGAGCGAGCGCACGTACCTAAGTGTCTTGAGCACGTCGAAATCGCTCAGGTTGTCCTTGCAGAAAACATAGAGTCCGTAACGCTCGAAGTCCCCGTAGAATCCGCTTGTCACTTTTGCTACCTTGCTCTTCAATACGCGCTCGAGAGGGAGGGCCATGGACCAGTACTCGTATTCCTTGTATCCGATGTAATCGCCGTCCTCCAAGCCATATCCGTATCCCGAGCTGATGATACGCTCCAGGTCCTCGAGATTCTTGATGTCCTCGTCAGTGGCCGTGACTCCGGCCATTTCCTTCAGGAGATGCCGGGCCGCGTCCTTGCTCTGTTCCATGGCGCGCGTGACTTCGATGCCGACCTCATGGCTCCCGCCGGGACTCTGAAGGTCGGGCCTGTCGCGATTGACCAGGCCCGCGAACTCGCCGCCCAGCAGCTCCGTCAGGCAGAGCTGGGCGTAACGTTCGAAAAAGCATGTGTCGTATTTGCGGTATTTGGCCATCGTTCAAGTGTATGTCACAAATATAATTGTTTTTCAGCAGAAAGATGTGTAATTTGCCGCCGTAAACTACATGCGATGAAAGACAAGGAAACTCTTTACAAGGAATTGATCCCACAGGCAGAATCCCTCCTGGAAGGGGAGACTGACGAGATTGCCTGCATGGCCAACCTTGCGGCGCTGCTGCACCGTGCATTCGGCTTCTGGTGGACCGGGTTTTACCGTGTGGTTGGGGATGAGTTGGTCCTGGGGCCGTTCCAAGGGCCTGTGGCCTGTATCCATATCCCATACGGGAGGGGAGTCTGCGGCACGGCCTGGAAGCGGAACGAGACAGTGGTAGTGCCTGATGTCGAGGAGTTTCCGGGCCACATCGCGTGCAGCTCGGAGAGCCGCAGCGAGATTGTGGTCCCGGTGCGCCGCCAAGGCCAGGTCGTGGCTGTCCTTGACATAGACAGCAAAGAACTCGCGGCCTTTGATGATACGGACCGCGAGTTCCTGGAAACAATCGTTAAGAATATCTTCTGAATCAGCCGAGCAGCTTCCGGACTATGCCGGAGATGGTCTTGCCGTCGGCGAGGCCTGCAAGCCGCTTGGTGGCGACTCCCATTACCTTGCCCATATCCGAAGGAGCTGAAGCGCCGACCTCAGCTATGATCTCTTTCAACTTCGCCTCCACCTCCTCAGGCGTCAGCTGCTTGGGAAGATAGGCCGCAAGCACTTCGGCCTCGGCGAGCTCGTTGTCAGCGAGCTCCTGCCGGCCGGCGGCGACATACTGCTCCGCCGCTTCCTTGCGCTGCTTCGCGAGCTTCTGGATGAGCTTTACGATGTCGCCGTCAGTGAGCTCGCCGCTCGCTCCTTCCGCCGTCCTGGCAAGCAGGATGGCGGACTTTATGGAGCGCACGGCGTTGAGCCGGACCTGGTCCTTGGCTTTCATCGCAGTCATTATGTCCTTCTGTATCTGTTGTTCAAGTGCCATAGTCCAATAATTTTTCAATCAGTTACTTAGCCGGTTCAATCACACGGTAATGGCCGCTGAGGTGCATGAAAGCGAAGAGCCTGAGGATGCCGTCATAGTATGCATCGAAGTAGCCGTCCTCATAAGGCTCGTTCTTGGAATCCCACAGACGCTGCACGAATTCGCGGGAGATCTCGTTGTCTGCAGCAAGGGTAGCCGCGGCGGTGGTGGCCACGAGGCCGACCGAGTGGCGGGTGCCGCGTCCCTGCATGGGACCCATTCCAGCGGGCATGGCGAAGTCTACTTCAGTTCCGTCTACATTGTACTGGTCGGCGAAGTCATCGATGCCCTTGGAGTAGAAGAACGCCTGGATGGTGTTGGCGTAGTTGGTCTGCCACTCGCGGTCTGCGCATGCCCAAGAGTAGTCGAGAGCGATGTTCATCGGAACCCTCCAGGAGTCGAAGCGGAAAGCAGGTTTGTTGACCCTGCCGCCCCAGGACGGCGTCTGGATGTAGGAACCGTCGAAGTTGTTGGTGTCAGGGTTGAGACCTGTCACGGGATCGATGCTCTTGTGCAGGTATTCGCGGCTGGCCTTGGCGCACTCGCGCCAGAAGTCGGCGCGTCCGTCGTCGGCCCAGCGGGCCCATACCTCATAGAAGGCGGGGAGATGGTATGACGGGTCGGTATAGCTGACGCCCCTTCCGTCGGGGGTGAAGATGATGAGATGGTTCTCCTTGTTGATGAAAGGCATGATGCCTTCGGAACCGTCCTTCTCCCAGGATGAGTTCAGAATGTTCTGTGCCTCAGCGAGATAGTTGATCTCTCCGTCGTTGCCCCAGCGGTTGGAGGCGAAGATGAGGGAGGTGATGAAATAGAGCTCTCCGTCCGATGCCGGGCCCGCCCCGCGGATGGTGCCGTCCGGACTGAGGCTCCAGGCAAAGTATCCCTTCATGGGACCGTCCTGATACTGCATGTATTTCTTCGCCCATCTCCAAAGACGGTCGAAGACGTCCTTCTTGTCCAGCTGGACGGCGATCATCATACCGTAGGACATACCCTCAGTACGGGCGTCGAAGTTCTTTACGTCGGACATGTAGCCCATGTCGTCACCGACTTCGAAGAAAACCTTGTTCGGGCCGTAGAAGACCTCCTGGAAGATAGACTCCAGCTTGGCGTCGATGTCTTTCTTGGGATAACCCATTTCCGCGAATACGTTGCGGTATTTGTGAGTCTCAAAACCGCCCTTCTTCCAGGGCTTGAGCTGCTTCTGGCCGCACGAGGTGAAAACGAGCGCGCAGGCCAGCAGGATGAATGCTATTCTTTTCATAAATTATCTGTCCCTGAAATTCCACTTGGAATTGTCGCTGTTGAAATCATACTTGCCGAGAGCCACAGTGCTGTCGCCGGTGCAGACGATGGCGAACTGCTCGCCCTCGTGTCCGGGGACGCTCTTCGGCATGATGCGGAAGGTGCCGTCAGTAAGCTGCTCGATGCGCCAGAGCTGCTCCGGAGCGCCGGTGAACTTGGGAACGGCGGTGAGCTCGGCATCGGAAGTGGCCGCCAGGGCCCTTTCAGTGCCGGCTATGACGATCTTGTAGTAGGGGGCTCCCAGATAGCCGCCGGCATCCGGAACGGCAGTGACGGTCCATCTCTGGTGAGGACGGAACATGTAGTCGCCGACACGGATGTCGATGTCGCCCTCAGGCCATCCTTCGACGACATCCTCAAGCTTCTGGTCCTCGATCACAACGACCGGACCGTCGGAATTGCGGCCGAAGCCCCTCATCATCGCGCCCTGCAGGCGGACGAAGCTTACTGCCAGCTCGAGCGAGTAGCCTCTGCGCTCCGATTCGATCTCGAAGGTGCCTTCCTTGAACGGGTCGGCCGCTACCGGCCAGCCGTTCTTCCAGAGGAGCGGGCGGACGGCGAGGACGCTGCGGCCGCTGCGGTTGAAGTCAGCCTCGTAATGGAAAGACATCTTCTCGACACCTTCGTCCTCTACATAGAGGCCGAAATGTCCGGGACCGGTAGCGCGGTCGCCTGCCGAGAGCACCATCCTGCCGCCGCCTTCGAGCATGTCACGGCCCATATTGTCAAGGTAGGGGCCGGTGACGCTCCTGGAGCGTCCGCAGACGATGTTGTAAGTGGAGTTGGTACCGTCACAGCAGGTACCGTGAGTGCCGAGGAGGTAGTACCATCCGTCCTTGTACATCAAGGCAGTTGCCTCGCAGTCGATGGCGATGTCTACGGCTTCGTTGCCTTCGACACGCTTGCCGGTCGCAGGGTCGAGCTCGACGATGCGGATGGCTCCGAAATAGGTGCCGTACGAGCACCAGAGCCTTCCAGTGGTAGGATCGAGCAGGAAAGCCGGGTCGATGGCCCAGCAGTCCTCGTCATCGCCGGCCCAGGCCACGAGTTCCGGCTCGGAGAATCCGAAGTCCGGTGACTTGGGATCGAGGGACTTGGTCCACATGGTGGTGACGACACCGCGAGTCTTTCCTTCGGTGCCGGGATAGCCGGCGCTGTAGGCTACAAGGTAGCGGTCGCCGATCTTGACCACGTCAGGGGCCACGCCGCCTCCGGGGCGGACGGCACCGTCGGTCCAGGTCCAACCGTCCTCGGACATGAGGCCGCCCGAGCCGGTGCCGAAGGTGAAGTATTTACCGTCGCTCATGACGATGGTGGAAGGGTCATGGATATATACGTTGCCGACCTGCGCTGCTGCGGGAACGGCGATGCCGGCGGCCAGAAGGACGGCCAGCAGGATATTTTTCATCGATTCCATTATGTGTGCGCTGTTATTGGTTGGTAACGGTAAGGTTGGTGACGGGTTTGCCGTCCTCTCCGAGGAAACGGAGGCAGAAGTCGCTCATGCCGGGTCCGTTGATGACGGAGCCGCGGATGACGTTCCTGCCGGCCTTGAGGGTGATCTTGCGGGACACGCAGTCGTCAACGACCATGCGGCGGTCACCGGACATGAGGAGTACTTCCTCGCCGTTGACGCACCATCTCGATGCGGAATTGGAACCGACAGCCATCCTGACGGTCATATCCTCGGGGGCGTTCACTACAGTGAAAGCCAGGAAGAGGCCTTCGGTAGGATGAAGCCCGAGTCCCGTGGCGAAACGGTAAAGCTTGACATTGTATCGCTTGCTGTCATAGGAGTGCCATGTGAGACGGTTTTTCTTGTCGAGTTTGACTTTCTGCCCGTCTTTGGGCTCCATTTCATTCTGTCCCTCGAAATAGACCTTGGCGAATTCGGTATTCAGCCAGTTATCATCGAAAAGGGTATTGCTACGGATCTCAGGCTTCGCAATGGGTTCCAGAAGGGTCCACCTGCGTATGAAACCCTTGGCGTCCGGCGCAGCCGGCGCAGCTGCAGCCGGTGCGAAGTAATCCTCCAGCACGGGATGATGGTAGTCCAGGTTCAACGTTTCCTGGGCTGAGGCAGCCGCACACAGACCGAGTGCGACAGCCAGAAGTACGACGATTCTCTTCATATTGTTCTAGAACGATGTTGATTACTTGGCATCCATGGCCTGACAGGCGGTGATGGCGACCATCTTGTAGATGTCGTCGACGGAGCAGCCGCGGCTGAGGTCATTGACCGGACGGGCGATGCCCTGAAGGATGGGGCCGATGGCATCGGCGTTGCCGAGCCTCTGGACGAGCTTGTATCCGATGTTTCCAACCTCGAGGTTGGGGAATACAAGGACGTTGGCCTTGCCGGCGATCTCGCTGCCGGGGGCTTTCTTCGCGCCTACGGAAGGAACGAGGGCTGCATCGGCCTGCAGTTCGCCGTCGATCTTGAGGTCGGGGGCGAGTTCCTTGGCCTTGGCGAGGGCTTCGACAACCTTGTCCACGACCTCGTGTTTGGCACTACCCTTGGTGGAGAAGGAGAGCATCGCGACGCGGGGATCATCGAAACCGGCGACGCTGCGGGCGGTCTGGGCCGTGCAGACGGCTATCTGGGCCAGCTGGTCGGCATCGGGCATGGGAGTGACGGCGACGTCGCCTATCACTAGCACGCCGTCCTCGCCGTACTGCGGGGTCTGGGTTATCATGAGCATGGCGCCGCTGACGCATGTGATGCCGGGGGCGCACTTGATGATCTGAAGGGCAGGGCGGAGGGTCTCTCCGGTGGTCGAGAGGGCGCCGCTGATCTGACCGTCGGCATCGCCGCTCTTTATGATGAGGCAACCGAAATAGAGGGGATCGAGAACCTGAACGCGGGCTTTCTCAAGTGTCATGCCCTTCTTCTCGCGGAGGCGGAAGAGGAGCTGGGCATACTCTTCGGTCTTCTCGCTGGTGGCGGGATCGATGATGGTGGCTTCGCCGATGTGCTTGAGGCCAAGTTTGTCGGCGTATGCGAGGATCTCCTCGCGGTTGCCGATGAGGATGATGTCGGCGAGGCCGTCAGCGATGGCCATGTCGGCGGCTTTGATGGTTCGCTCCTCGAGCGATTCGGGGAGCACGATGCGCTGTTTGTTGGACTGTGCGCGAGCAATGATTCTGTCGATTAATGCCATAGTGTTTATAATGTGTTATCCATATGCGCGTATTTGTACAAAGATACATCAATAATTGGGAAGAATCCTTGGAAAAAAGTATATTTGTAAACAAAGAAATGAACATGTCATGGAAATAACCGAAACTTTGTCGCTCACCAGGCTTGGCGTCAGCTTGCTCCTAGGAGGCGCCATCGGCCTTGAGAGAATGATCCACAAGCACCCTGCCGGCATGCGTACTTTCATGCTTATCTGCATAGGCTCCACGCTTGCCACGCTGGCTTCCATCTACATCTGCCAGACCAACATCGACCTGCACAACGGCGATCCCGGGCGCATCGCCGCCCAGATACTCACAGGAATCGGTTTCATCGGCGCCGGACTCATCCTCAAGACCGGAGACGGTGTCCAGGGCATCACGACAGCCTCCTGCATCTTCGTAACAGCCGCCATCGGCATAGCCGTCGGGGTAGGGATGATCCTTACGGCAGCCGCGGTTACGGCAGTCGTATTAATCATCTTATCGTCTAGCTATTACTTCAAGAAACAAAAAAGTTAAGTTCAGTAACTTTTTTGTTATAGAATAAAAGGGGCTTAGATACCTTTATACCAGTGACAACGCTACCTTCATCATATTGGTGAAGGTTTTTTCGCGTTCCTCGGGGGTGGTGTTCTCGCCGAGGATGACGTGGTCCGAGATCGTGCAGATGGCCAGAGCGCGTTTGCCAGCCCTGGCGGCGTTCATATAGAGGGCGGACGCCTCCATCTCTACGGCCATGACTCCCATCTTCATCCATTTGTCAACGTTGGAACTGTCAGAGTAGAACACGTCGGAGGACAGGATGTTTCCGACTTTGTATCGGATGCCGTACTTCTCGCATGCTTCGGCAGCACTGCGCAGCAGGCTGAAATCCGCGATAGGGGCGAAAGTGCCCGGCAGTTCATACTGGTCGCCATAATGTGAATTGGTGCAGGCGCCCATCGCCAGGACAAGGTCGCCGACATGCAGGTCGGTGTCATAGGCTCCCGCCGATCCGATGCGGATGATCGTTTTTACATCGTAGAAGTTGAATAGTTCGTATGTGTAGATGCCGATGGAGGGGATACCCATCCCGTGTCCCATCACGCTGACTCGCTTGCCTTCATAGGTGCCTGTATAGCCCAGCATTCCTCGTATACTGTTGAACAGTACGGGATTATCCAGGAAATGCTCTGCCATGAATTTGGCGCGCAGGGGATCTCCGGCCATGAGGACGGTCTCGGCGATCTCGCCGTACTGGGCGCCGATGTGGGGGGTAGGTGTATTAGCCATAACGCAGTGTTTATTTCCCACAAATATAGTAAAAAAAGGATGACAGACCAATATGGCCTGCCATCCTTGGATTATGCTTGTGGAAATGTTTAGAACTTCCAGACAGTGAATTCGTTCATTCCGGGCTTGAGGTTTTCGAACGGTCCGACCTTGGGGTTGGATCCCCTCGGTGCGCCGAAGAAATCATGGTCAACGGTAAGCGGGGTGCCGTCGGGATTCTCATAATAGCCGTTGGAGTAGTAGGTCTTGCCGAGGAAGTCGGTGTCGACAACAGGGGTCTTGACGCGATTGATGGCGTCGTCGACGCGGATCTTCAGGACGATCTTGTCAGCCTGCTTCTCAAGGGCGATCTGAGTGCCGAGGTTGCTGCTGACGGCATCGTCCTCATAAGCATAATGCTTCACCCCGTCATAGTAGAGGTTCGATCCCACGCGCATGGCGAGGTTGAAACG
Organism: uncultured Bacteroidia bacterium; assembly: GCA_902785785.1. Classification (GTDB taxonomy): domain Bacteria; phylum Bacteroidota; class Bacteroidia; order Bacteroidales; family UBA932; genus Cryptobacteroides. Next base: position 123,177 of record CADAAA010000004.1, read on the forward strand.
GGCCGGCTGGCTGTTTCCGGCAGCCATCTGCTCGATGAAGCTCTTGAGCTTCTCGTTCTGGGGATTGCGGGACATCATGTCCTGATAAATGCCCTCATAGTACGGAGGACGCTCATCATAGACGGAGGTACCGGCATCCTTATCCTTCAGGTCGGAGTCGGGGGCGATGGTGAAGATATTGTTGTAATAGCGGTCGTCACCTCCCGGGAAGTTCATCACGCCGACGATCTTGGTGGAGTGAGGTGCATGGTACGGAGTGTAGCGCTCTGTAACGGGATGGAAGGTGATGTAGCCGGAAACGATGTTGTGGACGAATGCCGCTCCCTGGCCCCACTCGAGGAATGCGTTAGGGGAGAGCATCACGTTGTTGTCCACGAGGCAGGGGCCATGCGTGACTTCCGTCCAGAGGTCGGTGTGGTCATTGTTGTAGAATACGTTGCCCGTCACGCGGGTGCCGATGCCCTGCCAGTCAAGCCAGAGGCCGTTGTAGCCGTTCTCGAGGAAGTTGTTGCGGATGATGACGTCGATGGCGGCGTGGAGCTTGATGCAGCCAACCTCGGCGCCTGCATACTGGCGCTTGGCATTGATGTCATGGATGTAATTGTTCTCTATGATGGAGAAGACGCAGCCCAGGTGGCCGACGATACCAGCCTGCTCGCAGTCGAAGATCTCGTTGTTGCGGACGATGTGCGAGCCGATGTTCTCCTTCTTCCAGCCCATGTCCTCGGCCTGGAAGATGACCTCGAGCTCACGGTTGAAGCCGGAGAGGGTGCGCTCGATGGTCCAGCGGTTCTGGCCGGAAGCACGGTCCTTGCCGAGGCAGACGCCGACGCACTTGGAGTTGCTGATGACATTGTCCTCGATGATCCAGCCCTTGCTCCAGTGAGGGCCGACGAGACCCTGCTGGAAGGCGGTCGGAGGAGCCCAGTTGGTGGCTGCCTGGCTCATGTGGAATCCCTTGACGGTGATGTAGTTGACACCGGGGAGTTGAGGGAAGAATACAGCCGGGCGGACATTGACCTCCACCAGTTCCTTGTTGGGGTTGACGCCAGGGCCGAAGTTGGCCCAGATGGCGGTCTCGGTATCGTTGACTTCGACATACCAGGCGCGCTTGGCATCCTCGGGCTTGCGGGTGCGCTCGGGGACTACGGGATTCTGTACTCCGGCGAGGTCGACTGCCTGGAACAGGCTCTTGTTGTTGAGGTAGACCTCACCGACGACATATGCGCTGTTGGTCGAGCTGAGCCAGTCACCGACGAGCGGCTCTGCGAAGGGATTCCAGTCGCCGAAGAAGGAATTTGGAAGGACTACCTTCCATACATCGGTCTTGCCCTGGCGGACCCAGCCGGTGACTTCCTCGGATCCCTTGATCCAGACTTCTTCGCCTTCAGCGGCGCGGTAGGTGATGCGGCTGTATACATCCGCTCCGGAGTTGCGGGGCGCAACCCACTCGCGGTAGACACCGGCATGGACGGTGACGGTATCACCCGTCTTCAGGACCATGGCGGCCTTCGAAATGGTGAGGAAAGGGGATGCGGCCGAACCGTCATTGGTGTCCGATCCTGTCTTGGCGACATGGTACTCGCGGGCTTGGAGGCCTCCGGCGCAAAGTGCCAGGGCCAGTAAGAGCATGAGTTTCTTCATAAAGTTTCAGATAGATTTGTGGTTAATATGAGAGTTTGTGCAATTTTGCTACAATATAGCGATTATTTGGGAATAAAAAAACGGAGACCGGCCCTTTTCAGGACCGGTCCCCGTCTCCGGCAGGCAGCGCATGCTACCGCATGGCGGCGCCTACTGCCTTTTCGAGCATCTCGCGGTTGATGAGCCCGTCCATGCTGATGAACGTCGCTCCCGAAGCGTTCAAGGACATCATTACGAAGGAACGGATGATGCTGTCGTCGCCGTCGGTATAGAACCTGACGGTCTCCCCGTCGTCCTTGGCTTCCATCATGAGTTCGTAATCGCTCGAACCCAGAAGCCGCTTGACATCGCTGTTCATGCGGTCCATGATCCTGTTGTCCGAGGTGCTGACCATGTAGAACCCCTTGAGGGTCTTGACGATAGGGGTGATGTCGACCTTCTCGCCGTCATCTCCTATCTCGAGCTCCGGCAACTTGCCGATGAGTTTGAACATGGAGGGGGAGATATAGACCGCGCTCACGCCCTGTTCGTCAGAGAACTTGTTGTAGATGCTCTTGGCGTCCTGAGCCTTGGCAAGGGTGCCGAGCAGCATGACAGCTGCGATGATGAACAGTTTTTTCATATCTGGTTATTTTAATTTGTCAATGATTTCATTGGTCTTGGTAAGTACGGCTTCGGTCTCGTGCGTGACGGAGGCGACGCCCTTGTCCATCTTGGACGAGATCAGTGAGAAGGATGCCTCGAGCATGGCATAAGCCTGCTGCGGGTCGCTGAAAGTATCCTTGGGGCGGCTGACGTAGCCGTTGACTCCAAGTCCGATGCCGACAAGAAGCGCGAGCGATGCCGCGATGCCGGCGGCATACCGGATCCTGCGGGGCCTTACGGCGGACTCTTCGAGGAAAGCGAGGGTGTCGAGCCCCTGCCGGATGCTCTGTCCGAATCCCTCCGGGACCTCCACGGAACTGTCAAGGGCTATAGCCTCGAGTTCCTTTATGCTCAGTGTGTCCATCTCTTTCATAATTCGTACTTCATTTTGTTTTTCAAGGCCTTGCGGGCAAGGCTCAACTGAACTCTCGTGTTGATTTCTGACATGCCCAGCTTGCGGGCTATCTCTTCGTATTCCAGCTCCTCGAAGATGCGCATGCGGATGATCTCGCGCTGTTTGGGCGGCAGGTCTTCGATGTGCCTGAGCGCCTTCCTGAGCGTCTCGCGGTCGGCAAGCTCCTTGTCGGGCGGGTCATTCCCGGAACTCTCCGGGTATTCGCCCATCGACACGGTCCTGCCGTTCTTGCGCAGCCGGTCGATGCAGAGGTTCCGCAGCAGCGTGTAGGCATAAGCCTGCGGATTCAGCACCGTATCCAGCTTATCCTTTGAGTTCCAAAGCTTTATGTACAGGTCCTGAACCGTGTCCTGGGCATCAGAACTGTCCTCAAGATAGTGGAACGCTATCCTGAACAGTCCCTCGCTGAGGGGGAGGTACCGGGCTTTGAACTCGTCGTGGGTCATTACCGTTCTTCAATGAACTTCGAAATGCCGTCGAGGGAGATGGTGCCGAACAGGCAGATCAGGGCGGAGCCTTCGGGTGAGTGGAGTACGAAATCCTTCAATGTCTTCCCGTCATCCGAGACTACGCCGTACAGGCGCATGCTCTGCTGACCGCTGTCCTTGATGTCCATCAGTACGTCCTCGTCGGGCAAGGCTCTGCCGAGCCTGCGGACCAGGCGGTTCCTGGTGTTTTCGTCGCAGTCGCCGTATTCTATGACGGTAAAGCGCTTCACGCCCTTGATGGCTTCGAGCAGGGCAAGCTCCTCGGGGTCGTTGCGGTCCACCGAGCTCGAGATGATCCTCTTCATGACGGAGGTGGCGATGCTGCCCATCTGGACCACATTCACACCATCGGCCTGGGAAAACTCGTAGACGAGGTTGGAAACGCGTGAGTTGCGTCCTCCTGCAAACCCTGAAAGGGGTATCAGTACCGTCAGCAGAACTATGAATACTTTTTTCATAAGCGGCTTGTCAATCATCAAACACATAATAGACGGAGGTTCCGTGGCTTTGTTAATGAATTTATGCAAAATTATTCGGCAAATTCGTGCGAGCGCAAAACATCTTGCAGGACAGCGTTGAATCCTGCCAGCGCATCGCGGTTATACTCGTCGATGAGGCTGATGCTACGCTCCATTCCACCCATGAATGCAGCGTTCAGGACGACGCCTCCGCCGAGGATACCGGTGATCCAGTTGCCTCCAAGGCATTGCCATACTATCCATCCGACGGCAGCGGCGTCAAAGCCCATGGCGATAAGCCCTTCCGGAAGATGTCCTGTGTATGAATGGCCGAGGGGAGGAAGGAAGGACCTGAGTACTGCCTGGCTCTCCTTCTTTAGCTTCGGGACTCTGGCGTACAGGTCCCGGAGCTCCTGGCGCGCGGTTTCCCGTTCTTCACCTTCATATCGGAGGTCCACCAGTTCCACTGCCTTGGCGAGGGACTCGTCCCAGCGCGCACAGCCGCCGAGCACGAGGGCGTCGAGCAGCAGCCTGCGAGGCGTGGCCGATACACCGGCTTCATCCATGTACGAAGCGGCTCCTTCCCAGTCTCCGGCAAGATAGCTGCACAGTTCCTTTTCATAGAGTACGTCGTCCACGCGCTCCGACGGCAGCTGGTAGAGGCCTATCCTTTCGAGGGTGGCCAAAGCTTCTTCGAAGCGGCCGCACTGCCTGTAGCAATTAGCCTTCTCCGCGAGTGCTTCTGCTGCCTCGCGGGGATCTTCGGCATAGAAGGCCGCGCGTTCAAACTCGACGGCCTTCAGAGCCCAATCCGTCCGCTCCTGCGCCTCAGCGGAAAACGCTGCGGAGAGGGATATGGATATGATAAAGGATAGCAGTGTCCTGTGCATTTCCAAGGTCGTTTTCGTGTATGCTTACGGAGACGTAGCTCCCGTAGATGTTTCCAATGTAGAATATGGCTCCGACGGTGCCGAAGAGCAGGGTTTTCCAGTTCGTGAATCCGTTCCTCGACCAGTTCTCGGCAGTAATGGCCGCCAGTGAGCCCACGGTCAGGAAGGACGAAATGCCCTCCGCGAACTCGCCGGCGTAGATCTTTCCGAGGCCTGGTATGACTGCGGAGGCTGCGGCGGCGAGCAACGGGCTCTTATGCCTGCCGTTAAATCTCTCATTGAAGATCCCCTGGAGCTGCCTCTCGCTGTCAGTCAGGGCATACTGTGAGAATGTGAAGCCTTCCGATGCGGAGATGAAGCCCGCGGCCCGTCCCTGCAGGAGGGCGATCCCGGCCTCCTCGAGGCTTTTCAGCTCCTTGTAAGGCCCGTCATAGCTCTCCAGAAGTGCGGAGCTTTGGTCGTATCGCCCGAGATGGGCGTTGGATATCACGTTGAAAAACAGTGATTTGTCGTAGAAAGGGGAGCCCTTGGGCACCTTGTCGAAGGCGGCCGACGCCTGTGCGAGATTTTTAGCGCTGTAGTTGGCCCAACCCTTGAGATATTGGAGGGTATCCGATGCGAAGTACTTTCCGCTGGACAGGATCGTGACGGCGTCCTGTTCCATGCCGTTGCCTATGAGATAGTCGATGAATCCGAAATCGTCGGATGCGTATGTGTCGGCGGTATACCGCCTGACGGAAGGGGAGACTGTGGTCTCAGGAACCGTCGCCCCCGGAATATCATGGTGGTGCTGGGCGGATCCGATGCGTCCGCTCCGCGTCATGTAGTCGGCTGTGGAAATGATGGCCGGAAACAGTCCGTTATCCTTCACTGCGTCATTGAAGAATTCCAGGCTTCCGGGAGGCAGCAGCCTGCCGGCCGGGACTGTCTGGGCGCTGCCGGAGGCGCAGAGCAGGACGGCGGAAAAGACGATGAGGGCCAGGCGTTTCATCGGCCCTGAAGCTTGTCGGTCGAGATGATCTTGGCATCGGCGGGGACCTCGAAATGGAAGAGCGGGTCGTCCTCGTCCACGCGTATGCCGGAATAGATGGTGCGCATCACCGAAGAATCCTTCGGAGACGTATAGGTGATGCTGGTGGTCCTTGTCGGAAGCATCAGTCTCCCGGCAGGGGCGTAATTGGAATAGTAAGTCTTGGAAATCGTCTTCCCGGACGCGTCCAGATATCCGCAATAGATGGGAAGGTAATTGTCATAGACGATCTCCACCTTGGGAATGTCGCCGGACTTGTCCGTGACATAGGTTTTCTTGACGAGACCGTCCTCACGCGTCGTCGCCTGCAGGCGGTACCCGTACATGCCGAGCCCGAGGTCACCGGCACGTCCGCTCATGAAAACGGAGATAAGTTCGTCCTGGGAAGTCAGTACGGAGGAGTTGTCCACCATGACTTCGTTCGTACTGGGGATATACATCCTGGTCTCGCCCTTGACGTTTGTGACCACGATGTAGTCCTGGGGTTTAAGGAAATGGATCACGGCGCGCCCGTCGTTGGAACAATGGACGCGCTTGGTGATCGTAGCCACCTTGCCCGCGGCCGCCTGCTTGACCTCGACGTCGGCGATGATCCGCCTCTGGGCGGATGCGCCGGCCGGGGCAAGCAGCAGCGCCGCGGCAAGAATCGTCAGTATGTAGCTCAGCTTCAAGGCTATGCCCACATGAAGAATCTGGTATTGCCTACGTACTGGCTGATGTTGTCATCCACGAGGCCGATGAGCAGCATGACCCAGTCTACAAACGGAACGATGCCGAAGATGCCGAAGCCGGTGAACACGTAGATAGCCCACATCCAGGGACGGGTGCCCATGTAGTGGCGGTGTACGCCGAACTCGCCGAGGAAGGTGCAGAGCAGGAACGCAGCGACGGGGCTGGGGCTGCCGGAGGCGAGGGAAGCGGCTGCCGGGACGGGCGCTTCGGGCATGAGTTCAAGCGGGGAAACTTCGGCGGAAGCCTCGATCAGGGCGTCGATGGCGTCGTCGTTCACAGTGTAGTTGCCAGCATTGGCTGCAACGGAGATCGCCAGGATGGCGATGAGTGAGAAAATGAATTTCTTCATAATAAGGTGATTTGAATCAAAATGTTCTCAAAGTTACCCATTCGGGGGCGATAAACAAACTTTTTCGCTCAATTTTTGTAAAGAGACGGATATTGATTACCTTTGTAAATCTATGATATAATTGGAAAATAATGAACTGTTTTAACTTGAAAACTTTGCTCGTCGTCCCGGCTGTGGCTGCCTTAGTCGTTTCCTGCGCAGCCCCGACCAATATCTCCTATTTCCAGGATGCCGACACCCGCGGACTTTCCCAGCCGGTCCAGGAGAACCATATCCGTCTACGCCCCGAGGACAAGGTCGCGATTATCGTGAATACTTCCAATGACCAGTTGACCAACCTTTTCAACCTTCCGTATATCAGCCAGCGCCTCGGTGGAGTGTCGCAGAGCGTCAGCTCCAATTATTCGCAGGCTGTGTCCGGATATACCGTAGATGAGTATGGCGATATCGACTTCCCGGTATTGGGCAAGATCCACGTTGAAGGTTTGACCCGCCCCGAACTTGCCACTTGCATCAAGGATGCCCTCGTCAGCCGGGACCTCGTCAAGGAGCCGGTTGTCACTGTCGAGTTCATGAACCTCACCGTTTCCGTCATGGGTGAAGTCAACCGTCCCGGGCGCTATGCCATTGAAAAGGACAAGCTTACCCTGCTCGACGCCCTCAGCATGGCCGGCGACCTGACGATTTACGGCAACCGCGAGAATGTCAAGGTACTCCGTGTCGTCGACGGACAGGAGATGTCCTTCAAGGTTAATCTGTGCAATGCCCAGAGCGTTTTCTCTTCCCCGGTATACTTCGTCCAGCAGGATGACCTGATCTACATCGAGCCGAACGAGATGCGTGCCCGCCAGTCCACGGTCAACGGCAACAACGTCCGGAGCACATCGTTCTGGATCTCCGTCGCATCGCTTGCCGCGAGCGTCGGTACCTTCCTCCTCCGTGCTTCCGCAAATTCAACTAAATAGAAAATGGAGAACAATAACAAAAATACCCAGAATCAGCAGGAAGAGTCCGTACAGTTGATGGACCTCCTTTACAAGTGCCTGTCCAAATGGTACTGGTTCGTCATCTCTGCTGCCCTGTGTCTTGCCCTGGCCGTCTTCTATGTGCTGAAGACCCCTCCGGTGTACACCCGTTCCGCCGAGATCCAGATCAAGACCAATTCCCGCGGCCAGTCCATCTCCACTGATGCCGAGATCTCCCAGCTTGGCCTGTTCAACACCAATACCAACGTCTATAACGAGATCAAGGCCTTCGGCGCCAAGTCACTTATGCAGGAGGTCGTCAAGCGCCTCAACCTTGACATGAACTATATCACCGACGGAAGGTTCCACGACAATGTCCTCTACGGACGGTCGCTTCCGTTTACCGCAGCCATCATCGATGTCCCCGACCAGGCAGTGATGTCCTTTGACCTTGATGTCAAGGAGGACGGCGCCTTCACTCTCTCCAATTTCACTCTCCAGAATGAACCTGTGGAGAAGGGCACTAAGGTGTCCGGAGCATTCGCCGACACCCTCGCCACTCCCGTGGGCAATATCGTCGTGACCCCGACGGTCAATTATGTGGCCATGGACTATCCTACGGTCCATGTAAAGCGTTCTTCCTACCGCAGCGCCACGAACCGCTACTCCAGCGAGCTTTCCGTCAACCTCAGCGACAAGATGTCGCAGGTGATCCAGCTGACGCTCAACGATATCTCCATCCAGCGTGCCGAGGATATCCTTGACATGGTCGTGTCCGTGTACAACGAGAACTGGGTGGCGGACAAGAACCAGATCGCCGTCAGCACCTCCATGTTCATCAACGAACGTCTCGGCGTCATCGAAGAGGAGCTTACCAACGTCGACAGCGATATCTCGAACTACAAGAGCCAGAACCTCATCCCTGACGTAAAGGCCGCTTCGAGCATGTACATGTCCCAGAGCAACGCCATCAACGAGCAGATCCAGGGACTGAACAACGAGCTCTACATGACCCGCTATATCCGCGAGTCCCTCACTGACGACGCCAACAAGAACAAAGTGCTCCCTGCCAACTCCGGTATAAGCAGCGCCAATATCGAGAGCCAGATCAGCGACTACAATGACAAGCTCCTCCGCAGGAACGACCTCGTCGCCAACAGCTCCGAATCTAACCCTCTGGTAGTCGAGCTCGACAATTCCCTTAACAGCCTTCGACAGGCTATCATCTCTTCGGTGGACAACCAGGAGCTTGCCCTGAGCAACCAGATCAGTTCCTTGACCCGTACCGAGCGCCAGGCGACTGCGCGCATCGCCGCCAACCCTACGCAGGCCAAGTACCTCCTCTCCGTCGAGCGTCAGCAGAGCGTCAAGGAGGCCCTGTACCTCTATCTCCTCCAGAAACGTGAGGAGAACGAGCTCTCACAGGCCTTCACCGCATACAATACCCGCATCATCGACCCTCCTACCGGAAGCATGTCGCCTACTGCACCGCGCAAGAGCATGATATACCTCCTCGCCCTTCTCCTGGGTCTCTGTATCCCTCTGGCTGCCTTATACCTGATGGAAGTCCTCAATACGAGGGTCCGCGGCAAGAAGGATATCAAGGATGTCGTCCTTCCTTTCGCCGGAGAGATCCCTCTTACCGAAGAGGGCATGAAGAGCAACAAGAGATACCTCCGTGCGCTCAAGATGCAGAAGCAGGTCGAGCCCAAGCGTGAGATACTTGTCAAGACCGGGAGCCGTGACACGATCAACGAGGCTTTCCGCGTGCTCCGTACAAATATCGAGTTCATGATGAAGAACAAGGATGCCAATGTCGCGGCGGTTACGTCCTTCAACCCCGGTTCCGGAAAATCCTTCATCTCGATGAACCTTGCAGTGTCGCTTGCTATCAAGGGACGCAAGGTCCTGGTTGTCGACTGTGACCTCCGTCATGCCTCGCTCTCCACTTATGTGGACAGCCCGCACAAGGGTATTTCCAACTATCTCAGCGGTCAGACAGACGATATCGATTCCTTGATCTGTGCTGTCTCAGGTTACGACAACCTCTTCGTCCTGCCTGTCGGAGTGATCCCTCCGAACCCGACCGAGCTTGTCGCGGATGAGCGTTTCAAGCAGCTCATCGCAAGGTTGAAGGGCGAGTATGACTATGTCTTCCTTGACTGCCCTCCGATCGAGATCGTCGCCGATACCCAGATCATCGACCAGTACGCGGACAGGACCCTCTTCGTCATCCGTGCAGGTCTCTGCGAAAGGAGCATGCTCTCCGAGCTCAATTCACTCTACGAGGAGAACAAGTATAACAACCTCGCTCTCATCCTAAACGGTACCGAGATCTCCAAGTCCGGCTATTTCGGCAACAAGTACGGATATCATTACGGCCATTACGGCCACTACGGATACGGTTATTCCTCTTATGCCCATGACGATAAGAGCGATAGTTGATGCCCTGGAGACGCTGGCACCGCTGGCGTACCAGGAGGATTATGACAATGCAGGACTCCAGGTCGGTCTCATCGGTGATGAGGTGACGGGCGTCCTGCTCTGTCTTGATATTACCGAGGACATCATAGCCGAGGCTGTCCGCAAGGGCTGCAATCTGGTGGTGTCGCACCACCCCCTTATCTTCAGGCCTCTGAAAAGCGTCACTGGCGCTACGTATCAGCAGCGTTGTGTCATGGAGGCGGTTCGTCACGGCATCGCCCTGTATTCCGCCCATACCAATCTCGACAACGCCCGCGATGGTGTCAATTTCCGCATCGCTTCCAAGATCGGGCTGCGCGACCTCGAGTGGATCGAGGAAAAACCTGCTGCAGGCGGCGGTTGCGGTTCGGGAGTCATCGGCACGCTTCCGGAGCCTGAGAAGGCCACGGATTTCCTCCATCGCCTGAAGGACGCCTTTGGCGTGAAATGCCTCATGCATACTGATCCTTCCGGACTTACGTTGAGCAGGATAGCCCTTTGTGGCGGCGCGGGCTCGTTCCTGATGGACGAGGCTCGCGCCAAGGGGGCTGACGCCTTCATCACAGGCGAGATTTCGTACCATCATTTCTTCGATGCCGACGGCATGCTCCTCATCGCCATGGGACACTACCAGAGCGAGCAGTTCACAAAGGACCTGTTGCGCGATTTCCTCGCAGCCCGCTTCCCGGACCTTCGCATCGAGATTACATCCATCGATACCAATCCGATTCATTATACCTGTTAACAGACTCTTATGGACAGACACGTCGTCATAATGGCCGGCGGCATAGGCAGCCGTTTCTGGCCTATGAGCACCCCGGAGTATCCCAAGCAGTTCATCGACGTCCTCGGATGCGGCCGGACACTCATACAGATGACGGCAGACCGGCTCCTTCCGGTCTGCCCTTATGAGAACATGTGGGTGGTCACTTCCCGCAGTTACGTGGATATTGTACGCACCCAGCTTCCGGAGATTCCCGAGGCCAATATCTTAGCGGAACCCGCGGCCCGCAATACAGCTCCCTGCATCGCCTATGCGTGCTGGAAGATCAAGACCCGCCATCCGCATGCCAACATTGTCGTCACTCCGTCCGACGCTCTTGTCCTGGACGGTGACGAGTATCGCCGTGTCATCTCGCTAGCCCTTGACTTCACTGCATCCGGCAGTTCGATCGTGACCGTCGGCATCAAGCCTTCCAGGCCGGAGACCGGATACGGATATATCATGGCGGGACAGGAGGCTGCTCCGGAGATCCTTACTGTCAAGGCTTTCAAGGAGAAACCCGATCTCGAGACCGCCAAGTCGTACCTGGCTGACGGACATTATCTCTGGAATGCAGGTATTTTCGTCTGGAATGTCGACACTATCACATCGGCCATCCGCACTTATGCCCCCGGCATCGCCGCCGTCATGGACGCCATGGCTCCATCTTTCTATACGGAAGGGGAGGAAGAGACAGTCTCCCGCCTTTTCCCGACATGCGAGAAGATCAGCATAGACTACGCCGTCATGGAAAAGGCGGAGGGCATCCACACTATCCCGGCATCTTTCGGATGGAGCGACCTTGGAAGCTGGGGATCGCTGAGGCTCAACTCTTCTACGGACGACAGTGGCAACGCCACCTTGGGCACGGACATCCACATGTTCGAATGCGAAGGCTGCGTAGTCCGGACCTCGTCCCTCAAGAAAGTCGTCCTGCAGGGGCTCGAGGACTACATCGTCGCCGAAAAGGACGGATCGCTTCTGGTCTGCAAGCTCTCCGAGGAGCAGCGCATCAAGGATTTTTCAAAATAAGGAGGTTCCATGAAGGTTCTGGTCACGGGAGCCGCCGGATTCATCGGCTCGAAGCTTATGTTTACCCTCGCGGAGCGGGGTGACGAAGTAGTCGGCATCGACAATATGAACGACTACTATGATGTCCGTCTCAAGGAAGGACGCATCGCGGAGTTCTGCACCGGGGCCCGCAGGCGCTTCCTTAAGATGGATATTTCTGACAAGGCATCCCTGGACGCGCTCTTTGCCGCTGAGGGCTTCGATGCCGTGGTGAACCTTGCCGCCCAGGCGGGCGTGAGGTATTCCATCACCAATCCCTATGCCTACCTCCAGAGCAACCTCGTGGGCTTCCTGAACATCCTCGAGGCCTGCAGGAATTATCCGGTCAAGCACCTCGTGTTCGCATCCTCCAGTTCTGTGTACGGCCTGAACGCCAAGGTGCCGTACTCGGAAGATGACAAGGTGGACAATCCGGTAAGCCTGTACGCCGCTTCCAAGAAGTCCAATGAGCTGATGGCTCATGCCTATGCCAAGCTTTACGGCATACCGTGTACCGGACTCCGGTTCTTCACTGTGTACGGCCCCTGGGGCCGTCCGGACATGGCTCCGATGCTGTTCGCATCGGCCATCATGAAGGGAGAGCCCATCAAGGTGTTCAACGGCGGCGACATGATACGTGACTTCACATATATCGATGATATAGTGGAAGGTACCGTCCGCACCCTGGACCATGTCCCGGCTGGTGCGGACTGCCCGAACGGCGTTCCTTACCGCATTTACAACATCGGCTGCTCGGATCCGGTGAAGCTGATGGATTTCATCTCTGAGATAGAGCGTGCCGTCGGCCGGCCGGCCGAGAAGGTCTTCCTGCCCATGCAGGCCGGCGACGTCTATCAGACCAATGCCGACACCACGCATCTCGAGCGGGAGGTAGGCTACAAGCCCCATGTTAAGCTTCACGAAGGCATCACCGCCTTCATCGACTGGTACAAGTCAGACAAGAATCCATTGAAATGAACTGTGTAGAGAAATTTGAAGAGATATACAGGAAAAGCCCGGATGCAGTGGCTTTCTGTCCGTATCGTATCTGCCCCATAGGGGCTCACAGCGACCATCAGCACGGCAAGATCACCGGCCTTGCCATCGACAAGGGCATCAGTTTCGCGTACCACCCCAAACGGAACGGCGTGGTCGAACTGGCCTCACTCCAGTTCGACAAGCGCGCCCAGTTCCATATCAGGGGCGTCCCAGAGAGACGCCAGATGGACTGGGCGGACTACCTGCGCGGGGCAACGCTCGAGCTCTCGCAGCGCTACACCTTGTCTACCGGCCTGTGCGGCGTGATCGAGGGCAGTCTGCCCATCGGAGGTCTCTCTTCCTCCGCAGCCGTCACCATTGTTTTCCTCTCTGCCCTTTGCAAGGTCAACGGCATCACGCTCGAGCCTGTCGAGATGATCACGATGGCCATGGCCGCCGAGAACAACTATGTCGGCGTCAGCTGCGGCAAGCTCGACCAGAGCTGCGAGATCTATTCGCGCAAGGACCATCTCCTCTATCTCGACACCCTGGACGATTCGTACGAGCTTATCCCGACTCCGACGAACATGCCCCCGTACGAGATTGCGATCTTCTTCAGCGGAGTTGAACGCACCCTTGCGGACTCCAAGTTCAACATGCGCGTTGACGAATGCCGCAGTGCGGCGTATGCCTTGAAAGCCCTCTCGGGCATGGAGTACGGCAAATTCGCAGAGACGCACCTGCGCGAAGTCCCGCGTTCCGTATACGATGAATACAAGGACCGCCTGCCGGATACCTGGCGCAGGCGGGCCGAGCACTGGTATACGGAGTTCGAACGGGTGGAAAAAGGCGCAGAGGCCTGGAGAAGGGGAGACCTGGAGGAGTATGGCCGTCTGAGCTTCGAGTCCGGCCGTTCTTCCATCTACAACTGGGAGACCGGATCGCCGGAACTCAAGGCCCTATACGAGATCATGGAGCACACTGACGGTATCTACGGCGGACGTTTCAGCGGCGCTGGCTTCAAGGGCTGCTGTATGGCCCTCATAGATCCGGCTTTCCGCGGGTCCATACTTGAGAAGGTAGAGAAGGAGTACCTTGCCCAGTTCCCTGAACTGAAGGGACATTATGGCGCATTTATATGCCATTCTTCCGACGGAGTCGAATTGTAAACGTCTGATACAAAGTGAGATGAAGTGCCTTATACTTGCAGCCGGCTATGCCACGAGGCTGTACCCCTTGACGGAGAATTTCCCCAAACCGCTTCTTGAGGTCGGGGAGAAAACCATACTTGACTGGCTGGTGGACGATATAGCCGCGACCGGTGCCGTGGATCGATTTGTCATCATATCCAACCACAAGTTTGCCGGGCATTTCCGCGAGTGGGCGTCGTCCCGTCCTTACGTCACCGTTGTCGATGACGGTACGTCTACCAATGAAACGCGTCTCGGTGCTGTCAGGGATATCCAGTTTGCCCTCGAAAGCTTGGGTATAGACGATGACCTTCTGGTAATCGCCGGGGACAACATCCTTGATTTCAGCCTTGGAGAGTTCATCCGATATGCCCTGGACAAGGGTACGTCATGCATCATGCGCTATTTCGAACCGGATGAAAACCGCCTGCACAAATGCGGCGTAGTCGAAGTGGATGAGGACGACAGGATAGTCGGAATGGAAGAGAAACCGGCAGAGCCCAAGTCGCACTGGTGCTGCCCGCCGTTCTATTTTTACCGCCGCGAGGATGCCGCGCGAGTGGCCGAAGGCATCGCGGCCGGATGCGGCGTCGACGCGCCGGGCAGCTATGTTGCCTGGCTCAGTTCACATACTCCGATGCATGCCATGGAGATGCCGGGAAAGCGTTACGACATCGGCAATCTCGAGAGCTACAAGAGCGTCTGCGAGCATTTCTCAAATCTTTGATTCAAGGTTATTTAACCCAGATCTCATCAATGAAGATGAATCCTTCGCCGCCGGCCCCGGGATGCCATTCCGGGATGGTTCCGAAGTTCTTGGCGAAGACCTTGATGAAGCGAACGGGACCTGCAGGTGCCTGAACGCTCAGGTCGTGTACCTGGACCTCGTAGTCCTGGGGATCCACGGTATTGTCCACACGTCCGACCGGCACGAAGTTCTCGCCGTCTTCAGAGACTGAGAACTCTACGTAGCGCGGCATCCATATCCATGAGCGCGCGTCCTGGCAGAATCCTGCTCCTATCTCGTGGATTTCCTTCGGATCGAGAATCTCAACCACTGCGGTAAAGTCGGTATCCTGGTAGCCTTGCCATCCTCCCGAGCGCCAGTTGACCGTACCGCGCTTGCCGTCGATCAGCCCTTCATCTCCTCCTGCGTTGTACTGTGGGTTGTATCGTGACATGATCTTTATAGCCATGTCGTTGTGGACGCGATAGACTGTGCTGGAGATGACGGCGCTCTTCAGGCCGTCCTTTTCGGTATAGGCTTCAACTGTGCAGTTTTCGTCCAGGATGAAGGGGCCGCCGTACGGCTTGAAGTCCCCGGCAGGGGAGATCCTGTACCATGCCCTTCCGCCCTTGGGGATGCCGCTTATGCTGACGCTCATCGGATCCACGAAGATGTCATTCTCCATCTCGAACGCAGGGGAAGGGAGGAAAGAAACCGCCAGGCTCGTATGAGGGCGGTCAGCCTGGGCTACTCCGAACGTCTTCGAAGGTGCCTCTGCCAGGCAGAAATCCATTTCCCCGCCGTTCAAAATGCTCCCGGCATCGATGTACGACTTCTCATAGGTCTTGCCGTTCAGCTTTGCCGAGGCGATATATTTCGCCTCGGGATGGTCGGCGGTGATGGTGAACTTCTTGCCTCCGCCGATGCTGATGACTGCCTTGCGGAAGATCGGTGAACTCAGGCATATCTCATCCTGCCCGGGGCAGACGTTGTACAGCCCGAGGGCGCTGAGCACGTACCATGCGGACATCTGTCCGCAGTCTTCGTTGCCGCAAAGTCCGTCAGGTTCAGGCGTATAGAGTGTTCCAAGGATCTGCCGCACCCGCTCCTGAGCCTTCCATGGAATGCCGGCATAGTTGTACAAATAAGGGATATGGTGGCTTGGCTCGTTGCCGTGCGCATACTGTCCGATAAGGCCGGTTATGTCCGCTTGAGTTCGGCCTGACGTCTGTTCGGGAGCGCTGAATAGGGCGTCGAGCTTGGCCGCGTAGGCCTCGTCGCCGCCCAGTGCCGCGATATGGCCGGAAATGTCCTGCGGCACGAAGAAGCTGTACTGCCAGCTGTTGGCTTCGGTGAAATGGTTGTTGACCTCGCGTGGGTTGAATGGCGTCAGCCAGCGGCCGTTGGTACGCGGGCGCATGAATCCCGTAGAGGGGTCGAAGATGTTGCGCCAATAGGACGCGTAAGTGTTATATTCGGCAGCGGCATCGGTGCGCCCGAGAAGCTCTGCGGTCCTCGCGACGCACCAGGCGTCATAGGCATACTCGAGCGTTTTGGACACGGACTCATGCTCCTTGTCAGAGATGACACATCGGTCCTCATAGAAGCTGTCAAGGCCGAATAAGTGTTTCTTGGATGAGACGAGCATGGCTTCAAGCAAGGCATTGTAATCCACGCCTCCTATGCCCTTGGACAGGGCGTCGGCGATGACGGAGACTGAGTTGTAGCCTATCATGCAATCGGTCTCCCAACCGTGAAGTTCCCAGACCGGGAGCTTGCCGCCTTCATCGTAGACGGATTGGAACGAGCGCAGGAAATCCGTCGTCCGTTCACGTTCAATCAGACAGAAGAGAGGATGAAGGGCGCGGAACGTGTCCCAAATGGAGAAAACCGTATAGCGCTCAAAACCGTCTGCGACATGCGTTTCCCCGTCCATTCCGCGGTACTCTCCGTTGACGTCGGAGTAGAGGGAGGGGTGGATGGCCGTATGGTAGAGTGCGGTGTAGAAATTGCGCATCTGCGCATCAGTCCCACCGCTGACGGCGATTTTGGACAGATAGCCGTTCCATGCCTTTGAAGCCTCCTTGCGGGCCTTGTCGAATGCCTTTGCCCAGGCCTTTGGGGCAGGTCCGTCGGACTGAAGGTTGAGCCGGGCATTCTCCTCCGACACGGAGGAGATACCTACCCTGACATAGATGGTTTTTGCGTTGCCCGGGAATGTGAGGACAGCGCCTTTGTACGGAGGGAACTCCTCGAAACTGAAAGGCTCGCTGAACTCCGCCCAGAAATAGACTGCCTGGCGGTCGGCCCAGCTCTTCGAGCTCCTGTAGCCCGCCACGCAGTTGGATCCTGCAAGATGTATATCCGAGTCCAGCAGATAATCCCTGTGCTCGAGGTCGATGATGATCTGTGGTACGGCCCCGGCGGTGAATTCATAGCGATGGAAGCCACTGCGGCGTCCAACCGTCACTGATGCTTCCACTTCCGGTCCTTCCAGCCAGACTTCATAGTATCCGGCTGATGCGCTTTCCCTGTCATGGCTGAAACGCGAACGGTAACGTTCCTTGTCCAGTCCTCCCTGATAGTCCTTTACCGGCATGAAGAGGATGTCACAGAGGTCGTCACACCCCGTTCCGCTCAGATGCGTGTGGCTGAAGCCGTAGATGTATTCGTCCGAGTAATGGTAACCGGAGCAGCCGTCCCAGTTGCCCGACATCGGCCTGGTATCGGGGCTCAGCTGGACCATGCCGAAAGGCCAGGCGGCACCTGGGAAGGTGTGCCCGTGGAAATCCGTTCCGACGAAGGGGTTCACGTATTGAGTGTAGTCCGGAACTGCGGCAGCGCTTGAGATTCCGACAAAAAGCAGGAGGGCGAGAAGGGACGTCCGTCTCATATCATATTGGTTATCAGAGTTTTTTTATGGCACTGACGAGTTGCCTTACATTGACGTCAGGGGTGGCCCAGCTGGTGCAGAACCTGACACCGATGCGGCCGTCGGGAAGCTTCTTCCAGACCTCGAAACCAAAATCCTTGTCGAAGAAGGCCATCTGCTCCTCGGTAAGGATCGGGAATACCTGGTTCGTAGGACTGTCCACGAGGAAGTCGATGCCCTTGGCTTCGAATGCTTCACGGATGCGGGCGGCCTTGTTGACGGCGCCGCGCGCGGCGTCCAGGTACAGGCCGTCCTCGAAGAGGGCGGCGAACTGGACGCCCAGCAGGCGGCCCTTGGCCAGCATGCCGCCGCCCTGCTTGATGCAGTAGCGGAAATCCTCCTTGAGCTTGTCGTTGGTTATGACTACGGCCTCACCGAAAAGCGCTCCCTGCTTGGTCCCGCCGATGTAGAATACGTCGGCGAGCCTTGCGAAGTCCTTGAGCGTCAATGCATCAGCTCCTTCTAGAAGTTCACTGGCGGCCATTCCGTAGCCCAGCCTCGCTCCGTCAACGAAAAGAGGTATCTCATAACCGCGGCAGACCTCGCTGATAGCGGTCAGCTCCTCGCGGCTGTAGATGGTCCCGGACTCCGTGGAGAAGGAGATATATACCATCCCTGGCATCACCATGTGCTCGTGGTTGGCGTCGCTGAAATGGTCGTCCAAAGCTTCGCGGATCTGATCCGCCGTGATCTTACCGTCAGGCGAGGGAAGTGCTAGTATCTTGTGCCCCCCATGCTCTACGGCTCCAGTCTCGTGGACATTGATGTGTCCGCTCTCGGCGCACAGCACGCCCTGGTATGGCTTCAGGATGGATGAGATGACAGTGGCGTTGGTCTGTGTACCACCGACCAGGAAATGCACGTCGGCATCCGGGCATTCACATGCCTGCCGGATGTAATCGCGCGCCTGGGCGCAGAATTCGTCCTCGCCGTATCCCACGGTCTGGACCATGTTGGTTGCCTGAAGGCGCTCCATGATGCGGGGAAGCGCGCCTTCGCAATAGTCGCTGGTGAAGAGGATTTTCATAATTCAGCCTGATATAAGTCCGTTTTATAATCTTGTTATGTATACCCTGTCGGTTTCAAGTATCTTGTCGACAAGCGAGGATGCGTATTTCCGCAGGAAGAAAAACCCGATGATGAAGACCAGGGTGAGGATGCCGGCAAGCTCCGGGCTCATGGAACTGACGAACAGCAGCGCATCGAAGATGCCATGGGCGAGTACCGGCAGCAGCAGGGTGAATACGGCATCGAGGAACCTGGCCTTGCCGATGCGGAAGTGCGCCAGAGAGTAGTAGTATCCCATGATGATGGCGAAGAAGAAATGCGCCGGTACTGAAATCAATGCCCTCATGATACCGGTGGCAACCCAGTTCTGAAGGTTGCTGAACAGGTATAGTATGTTCTCCGTCGCAGCGAAACCCATTCCCACGCATACGGCATATACGATGGCATCCATGTGCTCGTCGAACTCCTTGCACTTTCGGAGGAACAGCCACAGCATGAATAACTTGGCCATCTCCTCAGGGACTGCAGCGGTCCTGAAGGCATTGCCGATCTGGGCGCTGATTTCAGTCCCGGGGCTCTCGGAGACCAGGCCGAAGGCCGGGAGAAGCAGGACTATCATGGCGGATGCCACGCCGTAGACGAACGCCTTGAAAAGCTGGCGTGGCGGTTCCTTCTGCCATTTATCCCTGTTGTAAATGTGTATTATGAGCACGATTGCTGGGAGGATGGCCGCGATGAAAACGATGAACATGTCCGATCTGTTTTTGTAACACACAAAAATACTAATTGGCGCAAAACTTTGCAAACACCGAAAGATGGGATTATCTTTGTGTAGATAATTGACTCAATGGATATGAACGAAACTCCAGTATTGTTGCTCACCGGATATCTCGGAAGCGGAAAGACGACCCTCGTCAACAGGATACTTGCCAACCGCAAGGGTATAAAGTTCGCCGTCATCGTAAACGACATCGGCGAAGTGAACATTGACGCCGACCTCATAGAGAAAGACGGTGTGGTGGGCAAGCGTGACGACAGCCTTGTGGCATTGCAGAACGGCTGTATCTGCTGTACGCTCAAGATGGACCTGGTGGAGCAGCTCAGGGACATCGTCTCGATGAAGAAGTTCGACTACATCGTCATCGAGGCGAGCGGCATCTGCGAGCCGGAGCCCATTGCCCGCACCATATGTTCGATCCCGTACATGGGCCAGGAGTATGTCAAGGACGGCATGCCCCGCCTCGACTGCATAGCTACCGTGGTGGACGTACTGCGCATGCGCGATGAGTTCGCATGCGCCAAGGACCTGCTCCGCGGCAATCTCGATGAGGACGATATCGAGAACCTCGTCATCCAGCAGGTGGAGTTCTGCAACCTCATCATATTGAACAAGGTCTCGGAAGTGTCCAAGGACGAGTTGGGCAAGGTCCGCGAGATCGTCAGGGCCCTTCAGCCGAAGGCCCGTATCCTGGAGTGCGACTTCGCGGACATCGACCTGGCCGAGATCATGGATACCGGATTGTTCAACTATGACTCTGTAGCAGCGTCCGCCGCATGGATAAGCGGCGTCGAAGGCCCGGTTGAGGATGACGACGATGATGACGATGACGACGATCATGATCACGACCATGACGACCACGATGACCATGACGGGCATCACCTCCACCATCATCACCATCACGACGACGAAGGCGAAGCGGAGGAGTATGGCATAGGCACCTATGTCTACTACCAGCGCAAGCCTTTTGATATCAATAAGTTCGACAATTTCGTGGCAAAGCATTGGCCGGCCGGGATCATCCGTGCCAAGGGCTTGTGCTGGTTCTCCGTAGAGCCGGACAACTGCTACCTGTTCGAACAGGCCGGCAGCCAGATCTCGTTGCGCAATGCCGGTAAATGGTACGCCACGATGCCGGAGGACGAACTGGAGCAGCAGCTGGCTACCGATGCTACCCTGAGGCGTGACTGGGATCCGGAGTATGGAGACCGCATGCAGAAACTGGTTTTCATTGGCCAGAAACTCGACAGGGGAGAGATACGTGCAGCTTTGGATTTCTGCGTGACCGAAGAGTGACAGACCAACGACTTATCATATGAAAAGGAGCATTATGACCGTTCTGTGCCTGCTGGTGGCGGCACTGACTTTCGCCCAGGGGCCTTACCGCGGCGAGTACAAGATCGAAAAGGACATTCCCTACCATCAGGACGCCGGGGACTATGCCCGGGAGCGTTGCACACTTGATTTCTATTATCCTTCAGAGCTCCAGGACTTTCCGACGATAGTCTGGTTCCATGGTGGCGGTCTTATCGGGGGTAACAAGGAGATCCCTGCCGGGCTTATGGATTCCGGCCTGGGGATCATCGGTGTCAACTACCGCCTCCTGCCCCAGTCCACCATTCAGGAGACTATCGACGACGCTGCGGCGGCGGTGGCGTGGGCGTTCCGCGAGGTCGCGGCCCGCGGCGGCAGCCCCGACAAGATCTTTGTCGGGGGCCACTCCGCCGGAGGTTATCTCACTGACATGGTCGTGCTTGACAAGTCCTGGCTGGAAAAGTACGGTGTCGATGCTGACAGGATAGCGGGAGCTTTCCCTTACAGTGCCCAGGTCATCACGCATTACAACGTCCGCAGCAACTACGATGTCGGCCCGTTGTCTCCGAGGATCGACGAGACAGCTCCGCTCTACCATGTGCGCAAGATTCCCATGCCCATGCTGGTCCTTTCAGGCGACCGCGAGCTGGAGCTTTACGGCCGCTACGAGGAGCAGGCCTATTTCTGGCGCATGATGAAGCTGAACGGCAACGACCAGGTATTCCTGTACGAATTCGACGGATATGACCACGGTTCGATGCCCCAGCCGGCCCATGCGGTGGTCAAGCGCTACATCCGCGGCATCCTTCGCGGACAGATCCCTGAAAGATGAGAAAGATATTGATCATATGTGCGGCGCTTTTATGCGCCGCAACCGTTTCTGCGCAGCAGTACACCACGGTTGAGGCGCCCGAGGCGCCGTTCGCGTTCGAACCGTTGGAGATGCATGTGTTTCCCGACAGGGATTTCCCCATAACAAAATACGGCGCGAAGCCCGGCGACGTCAAGGCCACGACGGCGGCCTTTGCCAAGGCCATGGCCGCGTGCAACAAGGCCGGTGGCGGGCGCGTCGTCGTGCCTGCCGGTGAGTGGCTCACCGGCCCCGTGCATTTCCGCAGCGGTTGCAACCTCTTCCTGTCCGAAGGCGCGAAAGTCGTGTTCGACGATGACCTGAGCCTGTACTATCCCGCAGTGCAGACTTCCTGGGAAGGGGCTGAGTGCATGAATATCTCCCCATTGCTATATGCCTTCGAGTGCGAGAACATAGGCATTTCCGGCCCCGGCATGCTGGCGCCGGAAATGGATTTCTGGCGGACATGGTTCGATCAGCCGGAAAGCCATCTCCAGGCGACGCGGCAGCTATATGCGATGTGTTCCACCCAGGTGCCGGTGGAGTTCCGCCACATGGAGCGGGAAGGTGTGCAGATGCGTCCTCATCTCATCCATTTCAACCGTTGCACCAATGTGCAGCTGGACGGTTTCAAGATCCGTGAGAGCCCGTTCTGGACCATCCATCTCTTCATGTGCAAGGATGCATGGGTGCATGACCTTGACGTCTATGCACACGGGAATAACAATGATGGCATCGATCTCGAGATGACGCAGCACGCAATAGTGGAGGACTGCACCTTCGACCAGGGTGACGATGCCGTAGTGCTCAAGGCCGGGCGCAACCAGGACGGCTGGGCATTGGATATGCCTACTCAGGACATTGTAGTACGTAACTGCGATGTCGTGCAGGGCCACTGCCTGCTTGGCATCGGCAGCGAGATGTCCGGCGGCATCCGCCGCGTGTACATGCACGACTGCCATTCTTCAGACCAGGTCTACCGCCTGTTCTATATCAAGACCAATCACCGCAGGGGAGGCTTCATCGAAGACATCACTGTCGAGAATGTCTCCGCCACCAAGATGCTGCGCGTGTTCGAGATCGATACCGATGTGCTGTACCAGTGGCGTGATATCGTTCCGACATTCGAGACCAGGATTACCCGTATCCACAATATTACGATACGCAATGCCGAAGCTACGCAGTCCGAAGCGGTGTATCAGCTCCGCGGTGACAGCCGCGAACCCATCGACGGCGTTGTAATAGACAAGATCCATGTCGGCCTGCTGACAGATTTCGAGAACCAGGTAGAGAACGTGCGCAACCTTAAGGTCAGCAACATCACCTGGGATGCCTTCGGGGAGGCGGATGGAGAGATGAGCATTTCCGGATTTGCTCCGGGAAGATAAGCGATGAAGCGCATTCTAGTATTGTTCGCCTGTGCCGGCATTCTGGTCGGATGCGGCTCCCGGATTGACCGGGAGGCGCTCGTCAGGCGCAACAATCCGCATGTCACGTCGATTGATACCTTGGCGTCCCTTTCCGTAGGTAACGGAGGATTTGCCTTCACGGTGGATGCCACCGGCCTTCAGACCTGGCCGGAGATGTATTCCAACGGAGTCCCGCTGGGGACAATGTCCGACTGGGGCTGGCATTCATTCCCCAATACAGAAGGATATACGGCTGAGGAGTGTCTTCGCAGCTATGATTTCGGGCGCGGCCGCGCGGAGCCGTACTCCTGCCAGTTTGCGGCAGGACGGCAGCAGGCGGCCGCGGACTACATGCGCGCCAATCCCCACAGGCTCCATCTTGGAGCCGTGGGATTCAGCGGCATGGCCCCGGAAGACGTTTCCGTCATAGACCAGACCCTCGATATGTGGGAGGGGGTGATCAAGTCTTCGTTTTTGTATAAAGGCTTGCCTGTCAAAGTTTTGACCAGCGTAGATCCCTCTGCGGACGCCGTCTGCGCAACGGTGAGTACAGCCGCGCGTATTCCCGTCAGCATCCGTTTCCCTTATCCTACCGGGCAGCATACCGACGACGCCTGCGACTGGGTTATTGGCCGACCTCATAGTACGGTGTTTGTCAGCCGGGAAGGAGATGAGACCGTTTTCAGAAGGGATATGGATTCGACCATATACTATGTTACGGTCCGTAGTTCTGATGCCTCCGTTTCCCTTACGGGGGAGAATACCGTGAGTATAGTGCCGGAGGCTGACGAGTGGTCTTTCTCCGTGCTGTTCAGCCCCTCATACAATGCCTCAGGCGATCTCGGTTGCCCGGCTGCGCTCGAATCGAGAGAGGCTGCCGCCTCCTGGTGGCGCGCCTGGTGGCGCAGCGGCGCGGCTGTCGATTTCAGCCGCTGCACGGACCCGCGCGCGGCTGAACTTGAGCGCCGCGTCGTCCTCTCGCAGTACCTTACGGCCATCCAGAGCAGCGGTGATACCCCACCCCAAGAGACTGGCCTGACCTACAATTCCTGGTTCGGCAAATTCCATCTGGAGATGGAATGGTGGCACCAGGCGCATTTCGCGCTTTGGGGACATCCGGAGATGCTGGACCGAACCCTCGATTGGTATTTCGATTCTGCCCCGGTAGCGGAGGAGATAGCATCCCGCCAGGGATTCGACGGGATCCGATGGATGAAGATGACGGACCCTTCCGGGCAGGAAGCGCCCTCCGACATTGGATCCTTCCTTATCTGGCAGCAACCCCATCTGATCTACTTGGCCGAATTGCTTAACCGGGCCGGCTGTGATGCCTCCCGTTTTGCACCTCTAGTCCGCCGTACGGCAGACTTCATGGTCTCTTTCGCCTCGCTTGACGATTCCGGCCGCTATGTCCTCAAGGGATGCATCCCGGCCCAGGAGACACTCAGACCCGAGACTACGGTCAATCCTCCTTTCGAACTCTCATACTGGCATTACGCCCTTAACGTCGCCCGGCAATGGTTCGAATGGGCCGGGAATACTGCTGAGACCGGCCCCGCCTCTCAGCGGCTGGACGACGTCCTGTCGCGCCTCTCGCCTTTGGCGGAGCGCGACGGACTCTACCTCGCCGCCGAGTCCGAGCCGGACACTTACTCTCGTCCCGAGCTCTTCTCGGACCACATGGCGGTCCTGGCCGCTTTCGGCGTCCTGCCCGAGTCTCCTCAATTCGACAAGGAGACCATGCGCAACACTCTTCACTGGGTAATGGATAACTGGAACTGGGACCGTACCTGGGGATGGGACTATCCGGTCACATGCATGACTGCCGTCCGCCTTGGCGAGCCTGAGACGGCTCTTGACGCCATCCTGATGCCCCGGCGCACCAATACCTATCTCCCCAACGGCCACAATTACCAGGACTCCAGACTGCGCTGTTATCTACCCGGCAACGGCGGACTGCTCACAGCAGTCGCCCTCATGTGCGCCGGCTACGACGGCTGCACCGAGCCCAACCCCGGTTTCCCCAAGGACGGCACCTGGGATGTCCGCTGGGAGGGCCTCCTGCCCCTTCCTTGATTATGCTCCGTGCGTGATTTTGCCCAAAACCCGCACGGAATGGGCAAAAATGAATAATCGGTGCGGGTTTTAGCCAAAAACTCGCACCGATAGGGCTGAAAAGCTGAATCCGTGCGGGATTAAGCCGTTTTCTCGCACGGGTTGGGGGTAAACAAAAAACTTGTGCGTGATTTTGCCCAAAACCCGCACGGGTGGAAAAGCTCAGATTAGTTTCGACAGGGTTTTGCCGTCGGCGAGCGGGAAGAACTCCCGGATATGGGAGATGAGCCGCTCCCGTGATTCTTCCGGGGAGCGGCTGATGGTCTCCGGCGCGCCTGTGGCTTCTTCGAAGCGTCGCGCCCAGGCCGGCACGGCCGCTGCTTTGGCCGTCAGTCCACTAGTGCCCGTCGTGCCCGCCGTGCCCACCTGCACACTAGCTCTCGCCGTATCCGCCTGTCCGCGAGTGTCAGCACTGCCTGCCGCTTCGGAGCTCCCGAGCATACTCCCGAACAGCTCGTCAGGAGTGGTGTTGGAGGCGCGCTGCCAGCCATTGTAGTGGAGGTCGGGTCCACGGTACACCCTCTGGATATCGCCGATAACGGTCCAGGTACCCATCTGCAGGAACTGAACGACGCTGTCCATGATGCCTTTCTTGACGCCCGGACTCAGGAGCGGATTGTATTTCGCTCCCATGGAGCGCAGGAACGCCGGCGTGACGGCATCAGAGCAGATCAGGCGGAGCTCGCGGGCTTCCAGCGCGCCGGCTTCCTTGATCGCGGACAAAGCGACAGGGGAGAGGAACTTCATGAGTTTCTCACTGCTTGTCGATGCCTTGAAGCTTTCTCCGAGAGCCATCCTGTACTTGGGAATGCTCCGCCTCCAGTTCATCAGCTCGCGGTACCATTCGACAGTAGCGAAGGCGGCTTTGCCGCCGAGGTATTTGCCGTAGGCAATGTCGCCTTCGCGCACAGCCTCGATCTTCCAGTCCCAGGGACCGAGAGTCCCGCCTTCTTCCTCATCGGTAAACCAGCATCCGGGAGCAGTCATTTCCTCGATGGACCATCCAGCCACGCCGCACCGGAAGAACGGTATGATCCCATATTCCCGGATGACCTCGATCATCCTCTCAGGACTGTCTATGACTCTTTTCACCACTTGCATCGTGAAACTATACAATCTCCGTCAATTCCCCTGTAGCAGAGTCCATTATAAAGCCACGGACCGTTATGGCGGCAGGCATCAGGGGATGCTCCTTGATGCTTGCCACTGTATTGCGCACAGAGGCCTCAGGGTCGTGGAACCCTTCAAGCCAAGCGTCTAGATCGATGTCGTCGCGGACAAGATTGGCTTCCGGGACGCCGCGCTCCAGCATCTCCTCCCGGAAATGTCCGAAGCTCATGTGGCAGGCGCCGCAGCCAGAGTGGGCGACGACCATGATCTCCTCTACGCCAAGCTCATATACTGCGACGATGAGACTTCGCATGGCCGAATCCCACGGCGTCGGAATGACGGCGCCGGCGTTCTTGATGATCTTGGCATCCCCGTTCTTCAGGCCCAGCGCCTCCTGCAGGAGCACTGACAAGCGGGTGTCCATGCAGCTCAGGACTGCAAGCTTGCGGTCAGGGAATTTGTCCGTCAGGTGAGGTTCGTAGGCCTTGGCCTCTACATAGTTGCGGTTGAAACGGATGATCTCGTCGATGGTCTTCATGTGGTCAGTTGTTGCGTTTGTTTCTTCAAAGATACGAAATCTCCGGCTTATTATCTTTCAAACGCAAACTCCGTGAACAAAAACGGCTGTTTTGTTCACGGAGTTGATTTTGGTTCAGGTTGGTTGTCAGATCTTCTCGAAGGCCTGGTCGAGATCGGCGATGAGGTCGTCGACATGCTCGGTACCGATCGAGAGGCGGATCGTGCTCTGGTAGATACCCTGGTCGGCCAGTTCGGCCTCGGTCAGCTGCGAATGCGTAGTCGTGGCGGGATGGATGACAAGGGACTTGACGTCGGCGACATTGGCCAGCAGCGAGAATATCTCGAGCGAGTCTATGAAGCGGAATGCTTCCTCCTTGCCACCCTTGATCTCGAAGGTGAAGATCGATCCGCCCCCATTCGGGAAATAGCGCAGGTACTGTGCGTGGTCGGGATGGGTAGGCACGGCCGGATGGTTCACCTTCGCCACCTTCGGATGCTTCGACAGGTAGTCGACTACCTTGAGGGCGTTCTCGACGTGCCTCTCGACGCGAAGCGACAGAGTCTCAAGTCCTTGCAGGAAGATGAACGCACTGACCGGAGAGAGCGTGGAGCCTGTGTCACGGAGCAGTATCGCCCTTGCGCGGGTGATGTAGGCAGCCGCGCCAACCGCCTCGGCGAACACGATTCCGTGGTAGCTGTAGTCCGGCTCGGTGAACTGGGGGAATTTGCCGGAGGCCTTCCAGTCGAACTTGCCAGAATCCACGATGACTCCGCCGATGGTGGTACCGTGTCCACCTATGAACTTGGTAGCGGAATGCACGACGATATCTGCACCGTACTCGATGGGCCTGAGCAGGTAAGGCGTAGCGAAAGTGTTGTCGATGATGAGGGGAATCTTGTGTGCGTGGGCGATGGCTGCCACCGCTTCGATATCGATCAGGTTCGAGTTGGGGTTTCCGAAGCTCTCAATGAAGACCGCCTTTGTCTCCGGTTTGATCGCCTTTTCGAAGTTGGACAGGTCGGAAGGATCCACGAACGTAGTCGTAATACCGTAGGGGACCAGCGTGTGCTGGAGAAGGTCGTAGGTACCTCCATAGATATTCTTGGAGGAAACGATATGGTCTCCCGCACGGGCGATATTGAGGATGGAATAGGTGATGGCGGCGGCGCCGGAGGCCACGGCCAGAGCGCCGACGCCTCCCTCCAGGGCAGCGATGCGCTGCTCGAAGACATCCTGGGTGGAGTTGGTCAGACGGCTGTATATATTGCCCGGATCAGCCAGACCGAAACGCGCGGCCGCGTGCTCGGAGTTGTGGAATACGTATGAACTCGTCTGGTAGATGGGAACTGCGCGTGCATCGGATGCGGGATCGGCTTTTTCCTGTCCAACATGAAGCTGAAGGGTCTCGAAGTGAAGTTTACGTGTGCTCATTGTTAGTTCGTTTTTGATTTGTTTTCTGGTTGCAAAGTTAGAATCAGTGGAAAAAACGAACAAGAAAACACTTGAAAATAGTAGGATATTCCTAAAAATTACTATTTTTGTAGAAATTATGCATTGTTTGGCGTTGATATGAGCCATTAAACAGAAAAAACCTCTTCCCATGACCGAGAAACTCGACAAAACAGACATCCAGATACTCAAGGCCCTTCAGGAAAACGGCCGCATTACCGTCAAGGACCTTGCCCTGAAGGTCCATCTTTCCACAACTCCGGTCTTCGAGCGCATGCGCCGCCTCGAAACCGAGGGCTATATCCAGCGCTATACGGCCGTACTGAGCCCGTCGAGGCTGGGCAGGGGATTCATCGTATACTGCAGCGTCCGCCTCCGGCGCATGGGCCGCGATATTGCGCACGATTTCATCTCAAGGGTCCAGGACATCCCTGAAGTCGCTGAGTGTTACAATATTTCGGGGGATTTCGATTTCCTGCTCAAGATCTATGCACCGGACATGCAGTACTATAACGACTTTCTTATCAATACTTTAGGTACGATAGAAAGTCTCGGTTCCGTCCAGAGTTGTTTCGTGATGAACGAGGTCAAGAACAGTTACGGCGTGCCCGTCAGCCTTTTGTGACATTTTTTCTGCCTGTCATTTGCAGAATTGAGGATGAAAAGTTAAATTTGTGGGAAATTTCTAACTTTTACCACAAATATGCAGGAAACAGACGGCAAATACATGTTCGGCGTCGTGAAGGTAGGGGATAAAGGTCAGATAGTTATCCCCAAGGACGCCCGCAACATTTACGGCATCAAGCCGGGAGACACCCTGATGCTCCTGGGTGACCAGAAAGGTCTGGCAATGCTTAAGACTGATATCTTCCAGGCAATTATCGATCAGGCAATGGAGGGTCTTACGAAATGAGAAAGCATTGGATTGACAACCTCCGCTGGGTGACCGTACTTCTGGTCCTGTTCTATCACGTCATCTATTTCTATAACAACAAGGGAGTCTTCGGCGGTATCGGCGGGTTCGGCGACGGACCGCAGTACCAGGATGTCGTCATGTATATCCTCTACCCATGGTTCATGCCCTTGCTGTTCCTGCTGGCCGGCATAAGCGCCCGCTATGCTTTGGAGAAGTACGACGGGAAGACATGGTTCAAGGCACGCACGCGTAAGCTCCTGGTTCCTGCGACGATAGGCTTGTTCGTATTCCACTGGATGGTCGGGTATTTCAACACCGTCGTAGCGGCAAGGGAAGGGGTGTTCGACGGGATCCCTGCCATCGCAAAGTACTTCGTGATGGCATTCAGCGGCATAGGTCCGCTTTGGTTCATCCAGGACCTGTGGCTGTTCTCCCTGCTGCTTCTGCTCATCCGCAAGTTTGACTCAAGGAATCGCTTTCACGCATGGTGCGGGAAGGTCTTCGGAGGCAAGTCCGGTATCGTCTGGACCATCCTTCTGGGCGTCTTGTTCTGGGCCGGCGAGCAGTTCCTCATCCGCAATCCGCGCCCGGAGAGTGCCGACGGGCTTTACAACCTATACAAACCTTTGTTCTACCTTGTGCCGTTCCTGATGGGTTACTTCGTATTCTCGCACGATAGTGTACAGGAGGCATTGGGCAAGGTCTGGACTCCTTTGCTCGGGTGCGCCGTCGTGGCAGGAGCTATACTGATCGCTACGACTTTCGGTCAGGACAACACTTCGCCGGAGTATCTCAGCAGTCCGCTGAACTGCCTGTACGGCTGGTTGGCCTGCCTGGCCATGATGGCATGGTTCAAGGCCCGCTTCGACCGCACAGGATCCTTCGCAGGATATATGGCAAAGTCGAGTTATGGTCTCTATATCGTTCACTATCTAGTGATTGCCAGTCTCGGATACATGATGAAGACCTATACCCAGCTGCCTCCAGTGGCGATGTACCTTATCCTTGCTGTCGCCGTATTCACGCTTTCCCCTCTGCTTTACGAGATCATACGCCGCATACCTTTCATCCGCTGGTGTGTGCTGGGAGAGAATAAACCTGCAAAGCCATGACGCCTTCACTTGTCGAATACATCGAGTCAGAGATCATTCCCCGCTACGCTTCTTTTGACAAGGCGCACAGGGAAGACCATGCCCGTACGGTCATAGACCGCGCCATGGCAATGGGGGAGGCCTATGACATTGACGAGGACATGCTGTATGCGGCTGCGGCATGCCATGACCTTGGCCTGGCCGTAGACCGCAAGACGCATCATCTGGAAAGCGGCCGCATCATCCGTGCCGACGTGCGTCTGGCCGAGTGGTTTTCCCCCGACCAGATAGAGACCATCGCGCAGGCCGCTGAGGACCACCGCGCGTCGGCCACCACTCCGCCCAGAAGCATTTACGGCTGCCTGGTCGCAGAGGCGGACAGGCTGATAGTCCCCGAGACCATCATCCGCCGCACCATCCAGTTCGGCCTTTCGCACTATCCCGAGCTCGACAAGGAAGGCCATTGGCAGCGCACTTTGGAGCATCTGCACGAGAAATATGCGGAAGGGGGCTATCTCCACCTTCTCATCCCCGGTTCGCCCAACGAGGAGCCTCTGGAGCGCCTCAGGGCCATTATCAGGGATGAAAAAAAGCTGAGAGAGATTTTTGAAACTATGTTCAGTGAAGAGACTGCCTGAGTACAGTTAATGTGGCAGCAGCAATGCTGCCGAATCGTCTAAAAGCGCCACCCGAGGCCCCCGTGGGCGAAGGTAGCGATGGGCCCGAGCGTCAGCTCGGCGAAAGCATAGAAATGCTCTCCTCCGTAGCGGAAGGCTACTGGAGTGACAGACGGCAGAGGGAAGAACTTCGAGAAATGTGCGACCGTCACACCTGCCCCGATCCCGGTATACACCAGGAAAGCATTGGAGGGATTCCATAGATGCCGCCACTGGAACGTCAAGGAATAAGCCGGGATCGAATCCTTCCACCCGATGCGCTCTCCGTGCTCAAGGTCGTACCTGGGCTGCCCGTCGGGGTCGATCCCGAAAGACGGATATTGGACCAACCTGTGATGATACCATGAAGCTCCTGCTGTCAGAGTAAACTCCGTCTTCCACCCTGACCGGAGTACCCCCGTGAGGTCGATTACTGGATAGAAAGCTCCATCCGTGTCCACGTCCTGCCCCTTCGAGGCTAGAGGCACTCGGGCTGCCCTGAGCGGAGGTATCATCATCTGTATCGGCCTGATGCCGGTTCCGACCTCGATGGAGTACGACTTCTCGAACGGGACCTCCTGCCCCCGGGCAATACCCATGGAGCTCAATAGCAGCACTATGGCTGCAAACAGGCAACTCGTTCTCATAGAGAAGGATCCATCTTGATAAGGATGTCGCGCTCGCGCAGGTCGGTAAGCATGGTATCCTTGACGGCATAGCTTCCGGAGGCATCCTCGAACTCGATGAACGGCCCCTCGAGATTCCTTCTGTACGGGATCATCACCTGGCACTTCCCGTCCGCTCCGGTGATACCGAGCGGGCTAAGGTTATTCCTGCCCATGGCGCTCCCTTTGACCATTACTCCTTCCACGGGTTCACCTGTGGTCCGGGAAATGACCGAGAAAGACATCGGAGCCTCGCCCCCTTCCTCGTAAAGCGGGGGCTCAGGCATACCGTAGCATGCCTGGAACACGAAAAGGGCTCCGGTAAGTGAAAAGCCCCTGAGGATATTGTGAAGCCATTTCATATTGCAAATATAATTGATTCTGCTTATTAAACTCCATAGATTGCAATATCCTGCGTCCCGGAGTGTTTTTTTCGTAGTTTATTTGCAGGAATCCCGGCGAATGCGAGTTATATTTGTAAAAACCTTTGCGTGTGAATCCTCTGCTTTTCCGGCTTTTCCGTGACAACGAAGTCAAAGTCCATGAGTTGAACTACCTTTTCTGGGAGTGTACGACGCGGTGCAATTTCCACTGCCGCCATTGCGGCAGCGACTGCTCCGTGCATAGCCGCGAAAAGGATATGCCGCTCGAGGATTTCCTGGGCGCTTTGGATACCATCCCCCGGGAGGAGCGCGCCAGGAAGTTTTCCGTCGTCCTGACGGGAGGGGAGCCTCTCCTGAGGCCTGATATCCTCACGATCGGGCGCGAGCTGCGCGACCGGGGCTTCCTTTGGGGCATGGTCTCCAACGGCTGGCTTTATGACGATGCCATGCATCTGAAACTCATGGATGCGGGCATGGGTGCAGTCACCGTCAGCCTCGACGGCCTGGAGGCCTCGCACGATTGGATGCGCGGTGTCCCGGGCAGTTACAAGCGCGCAATCCGCGCCATCGACGCCTTTGCCCGCGACCCGCGCCTCAACTCCGACGTAGTCACTTGCGTGAACCGACGCAATCTTTCAGAGCTCCCTCAGATCCATGATGTCCTCTCCGGCCTCGGGCTGAAGCAGTGGCGGCTCTTCACCATTATCCCTATTGGCCGTGCGGCGAATGATCCGGATATGAAACTGACTGATTCCGAGTTCGTCAGCCTTATGGAGTTCATAAAAGGAAAGCGAGAGCAGGGAGGCCCCATGAAGGTCACCTTCAGCTGTGAAGGATATCTGGGCAAGTACGAAGAGAAGGTCCGGGACGTGCGGTATTTCTGCCATGCAGGCGTAAACATCGCGTCGGTCCTGATTGACGGGCGCATCTGCGCCTGCCCCAACATCGACCGCGACCGTTTCTCTCAGGGAAATATCTACGAGGACAGCCTCTGGCAGGTCTGGAACGAGCGCTTCCAGGAGTTCCGCGACCGCAGCTGGGCGCGCAGCGGCAGTTGTGCCGGCTGCCGCCAGTGGCGCAACTGCCTCGGCAACGGCATGCACAACTGGCACGGATCCTCCTCGGAGGTCCTTCAGTGCCACTATGCAAAGACCGTCAGCGCCGCTTCACTGTGATGTGGAAGCAGTTCTGCTGCCTCTCATACTTTACGAAGCAGCGGTCACCCTGGTCGTGAATGTCCTTGAGTACCTGGCTGAGGACTGCACGCAGGTATTCCTGCGGAACGTCCTCGTACGGACGGCCCCTCAGGTCTGGTATCTTGACATATCTCCAGTATCCAAGGTCGAAAGTAGTCCCGTAGCAGTGGGTTGAGTTCTCCGCGGCATTGAGGTTGTTCTTGCTCAATGCCGCCACATCCTCTTTAGTTCGGAGTACCGAAGTCACTACCAGCTTGTAAGGGTTCAGCCCTTTGGACGCCAGGGAGTCCTGGAATGCCTGCCCGATGTCGTCCAAGAGTTCCTTGGCCGAAGGGATGAGGTAGGGGATAGAGTGGGTGAGAGAGTCGATGACATAGGTGTCGGTATCGGTCAGCTCCACCAAACTGGACTTGAGTCCTTCCGCCTCCTTGCGGTTAGCCACAGGCCTGACTCCGATGGCCATCGCGACTTCCAGCTGGGCGTCGTTGATGTCGTTGAACTCCTGTGCGAACTTGACGTCGTATATCCTTACCGGATGATTCTCAATAGGCCCCAGAGCCAGCCATTGCCGCTCCCGTACGCACGACCTTGCACTGAAAAACACATACAGGGCCAGCCCGATGCCGACGGCCGCCAGGACAGAACGCGCTATGTCTCTCGTTTTCATCATAAGCAAAGATACGAAATCCCATCGAGTTTATCGTCTTTAACCTTTGAACATTTAGCTAAGGTGAAGAGAGTGGAATACCTTTCTAAAGGATCTCTTATTATGTCTTGTCGTTGGACAAATACCGACCAGGAGCGAAAACGGCCACTGAGGGCCGAAAGTGCGGCAGATGCGACATTACAATCCCGCATCTGCCGCGAAAAGTGCCCTGAAATGCCGTTTTTGCTCTAGATCAGAATCGCATGCCCGTCCTTAGATCACGGATTCCGCCTCAGGATGTCGTCTACCCCGGCAAAGTGCCCGATAAACCCTCTATGGTCAACTGTAAGACCTGACTACTTATATCTTTCACGGACAATATGAACATAATCGCAAGTATTGTTCAGGTTTTGTCACTTTTCCGGACAATCTGAACAAAAACACAAGAATTGTTCAGCACAACTAACCTAAAGCCCAGACACGCTTCAGTGTATGTGGTTTCTTAAATTTCACCACAGTGTCACACCTTGGTCCATGTGGAAATTCCGTTGCAAAGTGCCCACCTTCTCCAACTTACATTTCACAAGAGATACAACGTTGCTTATATATATGCTTTTTCGTATTTTTGAGAGAAATCATAAACCACATTCCATTCCATATGTGCAGGAAAACATTTATCTGGCTGCTCGCTGCCATCTGCATTATAGCTGGCTGCCGTCCAGAGTTCGACTTCCTGGAAGGGTCATACCCTGGCGGGAATCCTGAACTAAACTATTCCGGAGGCAATATCTACATGGCCTTCACGTCTTCCGCCGGCTCGGCATCAGTCAGTCTGGAGGCATCGAAAAAGTGGAAAGCAAGTTTCGTCAATGACCGGGCTAAGGACTGGTGCTCCCTGTCCTTGGACAATGGGAAACGGGGTACAGCTACAATCCAGGTCTCCGTTAAAGAAAACACGGAGTATGATGAGAGATCGGCTTCGATCATCTTCGAGTGCGATGACATCCAGCGGACAATCGTTGTAACGCAGAAACAAAAGGATGCACTCCTGGTGAGCGGAAGCCGTTTTGATATTGAAAAAGAAGGAGGGCGCATTGATATTGAGGTTAAGGCAAACGTAAGCTTTGAATACTCTGTATCAGATGAGTCCAAGAGCTGGATGAAACCAATCGAAACAAAAGGCCTTTCATCATCATCGTTTGCCTTCTCAGTATCATCCAACGAGTCTTTTGCCAAGCGGGAGGGTGAGATCCTGTTTACCAGCCAGTTAGGGACGGAAAGGGTAAAAGTCTACCAAGACAGCGACCATCCCACTATCGTTCTCTCATCTGACAGCTATTCCCTGAACGCAGAGCCTGGCGAGTTTACCGTTGATGTGAGAAGCAATATCGACGTGACCTTCAAGATTCCCGCTGATTGCGACTGGATACACGAGATAGAGACCAAGGCCATGTCGACAAACTCCTTCAACTTCTCAGTAGATGAGAATGAAACCTTCGCAACTCGATCTGCCACGCTGGTATTCAGGTCTGACGAATGGGGCGTGGAAGAAAAGGTCACCGTTACGCAGAAGGCAGCCACTCCTACGATCATTATAGGGACCGGCGAGTATCAAGTTGGTCCAGAAGGAGGCTCTCTGGATGTTATGCTCAAGAGCAATATGGATTTGCAAATCGGTGTCGGTCCTGAAGGCTGCGACTGGATCGTACCGGTAGAGACGAAATCCCTTACGGAAAGGACACATTCCTTCTCTGTGTCAAAGAACCATGAGCGCTCAGCCAGATCGGGGTGGATCACTTTCTTCAATAACCAGGAGAATAGCGCGGACACGGTATACGTGTCGCAGTCTTTCCAACACATACTTGTTTCCAATGAAACGCTTCATGCTTCCAGCCGTGGCTGGTCAGTGTCATTCGAAACGGTTGGTTCGACCCCTTCAGATTATCACGTAGAACCTATTTCTGATTGGCTTTCATTAAAGACGGAGGAACAATTGCCCGATAGGAGCCGTTTCACTGTCGATGTGCAGGAGTCTGACGGCGTTAGTGATCGTACAGGGCAGGTTCTTGTTTATTATTCAGGATACGACGTTCCAGATACGGTATATGTCCACCAGTATCAGCGTCTCCCTTCTTTCTCTTTCACGACACCGGATCGAAAAGTCAAGTTACCGGTAGTTGACGGAATGGATCAGATTGGGTTCGTGTTCTGGGGAGATGATACGAAAGAGCCGTATCGAGAGGGGCTGTCTCATGAGTACAATTCCAGCGGATGGCATACGATTATGGTTGAGATCCACAACAAGAAAAAGGTTTCATTTACTGGTCTTAGTGATGGGATGACAATCTCATTTAGGGGACTAAGAGAGAATAAAAGACAATAGCTATGAAGAGATATATAATATTTCTTTTTATCCTACTGATGTGGCAGTATTCGACAGCACGAGTAGTAACTCAGGACCAGGCTAGAAAACTCGCTGCAGAGTTTTTTACTAGTCTTGAAATGCAAACCAAAGCAACAGAAAACGATCCTGATGATTTCAAGCTTGTGTGTTCCTTTCCAGAGATAGAGACTCGTTCCCTTGCCTCGGAGCCGGCTTTATTTGTTTTCGAACGTGAGTCGGGTGGCTATGCTATCGTTGCCGGTGACGATGTCGCCCGTCCCGTATTGGGCTATTCACCAAATGGGTATTTCCCCGTTTTGGATATGCCTGACAATATGCGAGCTATGCTTCAATGGTATGCTGAAGTCATCGAATTTGCGCGGGATCAAAACTGGAAATCTGCTTCTAACATGGGCGCAGGATCTGGATTAGATCCTGCAAACGCCGTGCTGCTTCATACTGCCAGATGGTCACAAGAACATCCCTTTAATGATCTGGTCCCTTTAGTTGATGGCCAAAAACCTCCCATAGGTTGTGTGGCCACTGCGATATCTATTATTATGCGGTATTACAAATGGCCACAACGAGGAATAGGGAATCTGCCTTCCTATGACTACACATATAATGGCACGAGTTATCATATTGAAGGTTACCCATTAGGGTACGAATATGATTGGAGCAAAATGCCTGAGAACTATTATAATTGCAGCGATGAAGAAGCCAGGCAGATTGCACGCCTGCTATATGATGTTGCTGTAATGTGTAAGATGTCTTTTAGGCCTGGAGGATCTGGAGCCAGCTATTCCAGTGTTATTGGGCTTCACGATTTCTTTGATTATGACAAGCAGCTAGTGTATATTGACCGCGATAGAACCGATTCCGATTATAAGTGGGAGCAGTATATCATTAATGAGATAAACGCTGGCCGACCTGTCCTGTATTCAGCTTTGAATACTGAAGGACATGCATTCGTAATAGACGGATACAACGGGTGTTACTTCAGTATCAACTATGGATGGGGTAGATCCACCGCATATCGCAAGGGGCACAATACAGCGGCTGATTTAATAGATTTTTTTACGTTAAGACCTATTGATGGCCACGAAGAGGACCTTCTTGTTTATTATTTAAGACAGTCAATGGCTATAGGGATAATGCCAAATCAAGGAGGAGATGCCGATCCATTCTTGGCTATCCAAGATATGGCTGACCCACATATCCCGTTCAGTTTCAAGATAAACAAAAGCTTTTCGTTGAGTTATGGCCTTCAGAATCGTTCTTTAACATCTCAAACTCAGGATTTCCGTTATGTATTATTCAATCGTAACGGAGGAATCAAGGAGATAATCTCTTCTGACTTTAGGGTTACCATCCCAGAACGTAGTGGTACATCCGGGCGTGTCACATGCAACATTACAAAAAAGCTGGATGACGGGGATCAAATCTTACTCTGTATGAAAGAATCTGCTTCCGGGAGCTGGATACCAATCAGGCAACCCAGAATAGGCAGAATTGTATTTACAACTCGTGAACTATCAGAATTGGTAAGTATTCACTATGTCCAAGATCCTCAATACCCTGATACCAGTTCCCCAGAGAAGATAAGGGACATCTCTGTAGTATCATATAAGGATTGTGCTTGGGAGCTACGTGGAGAGGATAAGAGATTGGTCATGAATAATGATGATAATTCAGTGAATGTTACACGGCTCGGAGATACTGTCTCTTATAGAAGTAGATCATCTGACCGAGAGGACCTACAATGCGACATGGTAATCCATGAGATTTGGCTTCCCACTGGTGTCTATACTTTACATCTCCGTAACCCTGCCACCGATGAGGAAATGGCAATCAAACTTGAGCTGTAATTAGTTGGTTGATCTATCGGATATGGAAAGTAATATAACAGAAGAACTGACACACTATGGATAAACACGCACTTAGAATCGGCGTTTTCAATTCCACACTGTCGCTGTTAAGGCAGGGGTGGTATACCGCACCTTCCGGCAGGAAGGTAGAATTACCTTCGGTGAAAGAGGTTATGGCTTCTGCCTATATGGTGGACGAGCCCTTTCACGTTCTGACCGATCCCGTTGAGCCCATTACCACTGAGGTCCGGGTGGAGAACAAGGATTGTGTCCTGGCAGCCAAGGAATTGATTGACGCAGGTTACAATCCCGCAATGCTTAATCTGGCTGATCTCTATATACCGGGAGGACTTGTGGAATACGGTTCAGGTGCCCAGGAAGAGAACCTGCTGCCTTTCCAGAAAGAATTCGACGCGATTTAATTGAGCGACAGTAATCACTAATCACTAATCGACAAACTATCATAAACCTGCCCATAAAATGAAAAAGTTATTCCTTCTCGTGACTGCCTTTTGCTTGTTGTATGCGTGCCCGCTGTTGCCGGCACAAAACGAATCGCTGCCTTATCGGACAGGGAAGTTCGACTCGTCGGCGGAGTCTCTGCGGAAGTATCAGGTGCCGGAGTGG
The DNA here is from genome assembly GCA_902785785.1 of uncultured Bacteroidia bacterium. GTDB lineage: Bacteria > Bacteroidota > Bacteroidia > Bacteroidales > UBA932 > Cryptobacteroides. The sequence continues at coordinate 161,880 of CADAAA010000004.1, forward strand.
TTCCGTGACGCCAAGTTCGGGATTTGGTCACACTGGGGGCCCCAGGCAGTTCCGCGCGAAGGGGACTGGTACGCCAAGAACATGTATGTTGAAGGCTCGAGACAGTACAAGTATCATGTGGCTACTTATGGCCATCCTTCAGAGTTCGGATACAAGGACATCGTGGATCTTTGGAAGGCCGAGCGCTGGGATCCGGAGGAATTGATGAAGCTATACAAGAGAGTTGGAGCAAAGTACTTCGTAAGCATGGGCACGCACCATGACAACTTCTTCCTGTGGGATTCAAAGCTCAACAAATGGAACTCCGTGAACAAGGGCCCGCAGAAGGATGTTGTGGGACTCTGGCAGCAGGCAGCGAAGAAAGAAGGCCTGTACTTTGGAGTCTCAGAGCATCTGGGCGCCAGCTATACATGGTTCCAGACTGCGCATATGGCTGATACTTCCGGAGCATATGCAGGTGTCCCTTACGACGGGAACGATCCTGTCTATTCCGATCTCTATCACGAGAGGGCTGACAAGTCGGACACGGGATGGCTCACGACCAATCCCGCATGGCAGGTTGACTGGTATTACAAGATCAAGGAACTGGTGGATATGTACCATCCCGACCTGCTCTACTCGGACAGCGGATTTCCTTTCGACTATGTCGGAAGATGCCAGCTGGCCAATCTTTACAATTCCTCGGCGGATCTGAACGGAAACACACAGGCCGTATATACCTGTAAGCACAATCCACTTGGCATGGGCGTACTGGATGTGGAGAGAGGAGCTGTCGAAGGCATCAGCGAGGATCCATGGCAGACGGATACATCCATCGGCGACTGGTACTACCGTCGCGGACAAAGGTATATGTCTTCTGATCAGGTCATACAGATGCTCATAGACGTCGTCAGCAAGAATGGCAATCTGCTCCTGAACATCGTCCAGACCCCGGAAGGGGACCTGGAAGATGATGTCCTTGACATCCTGGAAGGAATCGGCCGGTGGATTGACGACAACGGAGAGGCTATTTACGGCTCCCGCCCTTGGAAGATATATGGTGAAGGCCCGTCCATGGAGAATCAGGCCAGAGGTACATTCGGCGGAGTCAGGGACGTGCGCCCCTACCAGCCTGGAGACCTGCGTTTCACCACCAGGGACGGAAAGCTCTTTGTATTCTGCATGGAGCCCACAGATGGAAAGCTCAGCGTCAAGGCCCTTGGGAAGTCTTCCCCGTACTATCAACAGGTTTCTTCGATCCGCATGCTTGGCAGCAAGGAAAAGGTAAGATGGACCCAAGGTGCGGACTCCCTGGAGATAACAAGTCCTTCCTTCCACCCGTCCTACGCAGCCACAGTCTATGAAATCCAGTTCAAGTAGCTCCGACGAAGCTGGATTCTACTACGTGGAATAATACTTCGCCGTGGCAAATCGGACATACTTTTAAAGAGGCTCGGGAGGTGGTAATGAAGAGCCTTCGGTTGATGATATTGATATCGAGGAAATAACGTATACTCGCATTACGAAAAAAGTCGTAACGAAAAAATGCGTAGTATGGGAATCCTTTTTATATTAGGCACAATCGTAGAAGAAGAGTGTTTCACTGATAGGGCGCTGGATGTGGCCTATAAGAAATAGCGCATTAACCATGAGATTTACATTGGGATACTTCACATTCGTGGGACAGTGGCTTGTTTATATATGACAAATCCTACCGTCAATTTACCACAAATCTTACCGTCAAAATGCCACAAATCTTACCGTCGATTTCCTTGAAAAGATTTGGTAAAGTACTGTAAAATGCCTAAATTGCGCCATCAAACAATGATGCGATTATGGAATACTTGAAAAGAGTAATAGATGACCAATTGCAGGACTACTTGGATGCCTTCGGTGCAGTCAACATAGAGGGCCCCAAATGGTGTGGCAAAACGACGACTGCCAAACAGAAAGCCGCCAGTATCATTGAACTGCAGGACACAGATAAACGGGAGGAGTATCTCGCTACCGCTCTCACGAAAGCATCTCTCCTACTGGAAGGTGAAACGCCCCGCTTGATTGATGAATGGCAGGATGCTCCTACCCTATGGGATGCTGTCCGAGTGGCCTGTGACCGTCGTCAGAAGCCTTCGCAGTTCATCTTGACGGGATCGACATCGGCCGACACATCCGAAACCGCGCATACCGGTACAGGCAGGATTGCGGATCTCACGATGTCCACGATGAGCCTTTATGAGACAGGGGAATCCACCGGTGATATCTCTCTGGAGGCACTCTTCGACAATCCGTCCATGGATATAAGTGCCCATTCCAAGATGAGTGTCGAGGATCTCATTTTTGCTGCCTGCCGTGGTGGCTGGCCGGCCGCCCTCCAACCTAAGACAGAACGAGGCAAACTACTGGTCGCCAAAAACTATGTAAAAACCGTATGCGATAAAGATATCTCGAAAGCGGCCAAAGAAAAACTAGACCCCAAGATTGCCAGGGCTATCCTTCGATCCTATGCCCGAAACATTTCGACGCTCGCCGATAAAACGACCATTCTTGCCGATGTCACAGCGAATAATGATTCCCTGGTGCGAAGCACTTTTGACAAGTATGTGGCCGCACTGGAGAAACTCTTTGTCATCCAAGATATCGCAGCCTGGAACCCCTCTATCCGTTCCAAGACAGCTATCCGCAGTGGCGAAAAGCGAAGTTTCTGTGATCCTTCAGTTGCGGTAGCAGCCTTAGGTCTTGGCCCGGGCCAATTGAAGACTCAACTTAAGACCTTCGGCTTCATCTTCGAGGCTATGTGCGTGCGCGACCTCAAAGTCTATTCAGCCCAATTAGGCGGTGAAATCTCCCACTATCGGGACCGCTATGGTCTTGAAGCTGATGTGGTTTTGCATCTGGAAGACGGTCGATATGCCCTTATCGAGTGCAAACTGGGAAGCAATGAGATTGAAGACGGGGCTTCTCACCTCAAAGAGCTGTCGCAACTTATCCTGAAACATAATAAAGAAGAAAAACAAGTTCCTCTCCGCGAGCCAGATTTACTTATGGTCATCACAGGGGGCGAGTATGCCTATACCCGCCCCGATGGTGTGATGGTCATACCTTTGGCATGTTTGAAAGCGTAATAATCCCTCTAATAGTAACGCGAGTTCCTAATTATAACGGCAGGGTATGAAGACCCTGCCGTTAATCGTAGTATAGTCAACAGCTTGACTACTCATTTTTCCCTTTATTGATGAGGGTCTCGTAGAGTTTTTCGCGCCAGAAAGATCGTGAACGAATATCATTGGAGAATCCGCACTAAATTGACCCCCTCAATTCCGCTCCTAATTGACCCCCGTTGTCTTTCCCTGAAAAAAGTTAACTCGTAAAGCACGAGTTAACTTTTTTCAGGGAAAGACAGGACGCAGGGGGTCACTTTGCAACGGAATATCCATTATCCGCTAATCATCTCAATAAGATATGATTACAAAATCAGCTAAAGTGTTATCCGCCAGCTGAAGTTGGGCAAGATAGGCATCAAGGCAATCTCCTTCCAGGACTCCGTGGCAGTGTCGAAGTAGAGCATGAACGGGTTGAAGTGGTTCGTGACATTGCAGACGCCCAGGTTGACGTTGTGCTGTACACGGCCCGTCTTGAAGTCGAACTGGTAGCCCAGATCCAGACGGATTACCGTCGGCATGTGGTAATTGTTGATACCCGCGAAGTAGTCGGCCTCCCAGATGCTGCCGGGGATGTGCATCGGGTATGTCTCCGCGGCACCGTTCTCCCAGTGGCCGCTCTGGAGGATGAACGTTGCGCTCAATCCCTTCCACGACGCGGTGGCGTTCAGCACGTGACGGCGGTCGAAACGCGCGTGGAAAGGACGGCCTCCATTCGTTTCCGCGAAGTCGTGACGCGTTGCCTTCGACAGTGTGTACGCGGCACGGGCGTAGAAGTCATTCCCGATATACTCATATAGGAACTCACCACCGTAGGCCGTACCCTTCCCAATGTCCACATGCTCCTCCCAGGACGTTAGCGCACCGCTGAACAGCGACTGGGCGTACTTGTAATAGACGAGGTTGTCCATCTTCTTGTAGAATCCTCCTGCGGAGAACGAATGTCCGCCCGCACTCGCCGTCAGGCCGGCATTGCCCTGCAGGGCCGTCTCCGGAGCTACGGTCGCCCCCGAGGGCACTATCATATCCAGAGACCAACCTACCGGAAGTCCTTCCAGTGTGTGGTAATACTGCATCAGCCTGTCACCCGTTACCTCCAGTGAGAGCCATTTCGCCAGATTCACCTTTACCGCAAGGCTCGCCTCCGGATCGAAGCGGTCGGACTCCGCTTTGAGATTCTTGTAGTAGTGTCCCCTCAATGCGGCCCTGAGCGATACTATCTCCGGGATGGAATAGTCCGCTTGCAGCCACACTCCTCCCAGCACGACTTCAGTGGTCTCCATCTTCTTTCCCGACTGGCCGGGAGCGAAGATCGCATATCGGGTATCAACCCCTTCGCCCAGCGTGAAATGCGGGGTGAACTGGTGGCGGAGGCTTCCGGCAAGCGTGAACTCGTCCAGGAGCGAACGCAGCGTCAGACGGTTCATTATATTGCGGTAAGTCTTGTCCTGTTCCTGGGTATTCTCGTACATGTTGGCCGAGGCGCGCACCTCTATCTTCGTAACGTCCCCGTTCCTCCGGAAACGCAGCTGGGCCAGGATGTTCTGCCACCCCATCATCTCGCGTGAAATGCCCGGAGAGCCGAAATCGTACCTGTCCAGGCTGCCCAGGGCCGAGAAGTCAAGAGTACTCCTGACACCCGTCTGCAACTCTACCTTGCCATAAACGTCACCGACGCTTGCGGAGAAGTGGTCGAATCCGGTCAGAAGATCCGGGAGGGCATTGCGCACCGCGAGATACTCCCAGGTCAATGGAGACACGCGCGCCGATACGATATACGACAGCCGATTCCCTATGGGGCCTTCCACCTCCACGCCGGCAAGGAAATTGTTCAGCGAGAATGTGAGTTTCTGCGTATCGCCGGGCGTCTTCGTAAGGACCCGCAGGTGCGCTGCCGTGAAGTTGCTTTCGGCTCCGTCGAAACCGCCCTTGCCCAGTGCGGCACTCTCTATGGTACCGGTGGGGATGATGGTGGTGAGGCCGAGAATATGGGAATAGCCATACACCGGCACCCCGTCCAGCGAAAGGAGATTGTTGCCGGAGCCTCCGCCGCGCACGTACATTGAAGTCGTGCCGTCGGCGCCGGTGGCAACGCCGGGCAGGCCCTGGGCCCAGCGGGTCGGGTCGCCCTCGCCCAGGGGCGAGACCACGCCCCGCATCCCCTCAATGCCCGTGTGGAGCCGCCCCAGGCTCGCCTCGATGCGCCGGGCGTCAGTCTTCACCGCCGCCTTCAACGTATCACGCCATACGGTCTCCTGAGCCAAGGCGATATAGCATGTCAGGAAAGACAATAATAGAGCGATGCTTTTTCTAATCATATCCTCATCTACTGAATGTTCCAGGCAAGACCCTCCGCAAACGATCTGGCCAAACTTCGATTTAATGAAGAGAAGTGATAACAAAACATAATACTCGAGAGAATCTCGTTATCATCGGCAATGATATCATCCTTGTCAACAAGAAGGGCACAACGGAATGGCGAATCATAATGTTCATTTGACGAAGGATTGGATGAATCAGTAGTATTTGTACTTGCATAAAGGATCATAGGGTAAAGCTTTCCCGATGGCCATGGCGCACTTGAGATCTTATTGTATGGAGAACCGTAATTAATTAGGAGAGGGACTTCTTCAAAAAAGCCGATGGCAAGGACGACCACCTTTTTTTTCGAAAAGTCTATCGCGCCAAGGTCTCCAAGCCCTGCTGCATCCAACTGTGCCTGATCTTGGACTACATCCAAATGGAATTTAGCTCCGCTATATTCATTAATATTATACGGCGCCCATTCAGGCAGCGGATTACCACTCCTAATCCGCAAATACTCAAAATAGAGCAATTCAAACGGCTTGCCTTTAAGGACTGTGTCATCATATCTATGAGGGTTACCGTTAGCATCACCTCCCGTGTAACTCGAGACGAACCTTGGTAGCATGAAATAACCGCTCGCCTGCCAGGTCTCCTTCCCCTCCCACTCCAACGCACGCTCTATCTTCGCACCGAACAATCCTATGGCCCCGTGGATGTTGGAATAGACATTGTCACGGACGAAAATGTCCGCCATGTCCGTGGAGGTCTTGAGGTCTATAAGGTGATAACAGTCCTTGAGGAAAAGGTCATAGTCTGACGACGCACTGAAATAATGCAGCTCGGCGGGGCGTACATCCGCATGGATGAAGTCCTTGTAGTCGCTGATATAGCCCCGGAAAGAACCTGACACATAGAAGGGCGTATCCGGCGTATACTCCATCACCGGGAAACGCAAATACCGTTTGTGCCTGGGCATGTCCTGCAACGCCGGATACCATGTGGTCCGGAATGCTGAACTCTTCTCGCTTCCCCAAAGATAAGTCCCGTTCCCTTCTTCCACGAAGGCCCATCCGGCATCCTCGTTGAAAGGGTCAACAAGATTGGAATCCGTGCTCAGGAACTCTGCCTGCTCTCCGGCGGAATCCATCGCAGGATAGTTGACACCATAGAACCAAACCGGATCATGGGGACGATTGAGCTGGAAGGTATAACCGACATTGTTGTCTATATCCTTCGGTGGCCATTGAGCCCTCGGGATGCTCCAATCGCCCAGATTCCAGCTATGCCATCCGACTTTGATGCCCGGCGCATCAGGCATAGTCTGTTCCGCCCAGATGGGTTCATGGTCGGGAACGGAAACCTCTAGCCGGTAGCTATGGGTTGGAATGGCTGCGTATGCAAGTTCCCAGGATCCGTCCGCAGTCCTCTGGAAACGCCCGACTTCCCGACCTTCCGTAAGGTCAGTCAGTATCGCCTTGGCTTCCGGAAGCTCGGGGGCCGTCTCCCGTGACGCGCCTTTCGTATATACAAGATACAAGATCTGCACCGGCTCATCGGTGAGAATACAATCCACCACAACCTCCGGCTCGTCCCTTGCGTCCAGGATCACGTCCTGGACGCAGCCTGCAACCGTCAGGGATATCGCCATGGTCACAAAGACATGCTTGAGTCTACCCGTCATAGCTAATGATCAGATGATAAAGGGGTCAGTCAATGAACAAAGATAGGCTATAAAGGGAAGAAGAGCAAAAAAACAAGGTCACAATCACTCTCTATAAAACACTGTTTATCAGGAGATTGGTAAAAAGACTAAGTCACAGGGGACCTTATTCGACTCAAAGATTATCCAGAAACAACCGTTTCTCATCGGAGTAGTCGGGGCCGAGCGCCTCGATCTTCTGTCTTATTCTCCGTTTGCGCTCCTTGACGGAATGCTCCGTGTACCCGGTAAAGAAGCTGATGGTTTTCTGCTTCATCCCCGATAGATAGAAAGGAATCAGTTCGAAGTCTTCATCCGTCATCTTTGTGTCCTTGGACGAGACGTCAGAGAACACCTCCCGGAACTTATGCATTATGCCATCTTTCCAGGCATCGATGATTTCCTCCATGGAAAGATTGATATCCTTGTCTTTCCGCAATTCCCTCATCTTCTCCCGGAACGAAGAGACGGTCTCTTCCCTAGATATGACGCTCTCTCCTTTCTTGTCTTCCAGAAGGTCGTACTGGTCAGATAATGTCTGCAGGATCTTCAAGCGGTTCTCGAACAGAGTCGCCATTGCGTGATTCATCCCCTCCTTTTCATTCTTCATTTCGGCCAATTCTTGTTCGACCTCTGATGTCCGTGCAATCTCATCAATGATTTGTTCTTTCTGGCGTTTGTTTCTTGCGATTAAATACAACATCGCCATTGACATCATAAGGAGAACTAAACCAAATGACAGGGAACGGCTCCTTGCTTTTAGGGCATTGATCCTGGCTTCATCCTTATAATGATCACTTTGGTAATAGGAGACTGACTGCTGTAAAGCAGCATAAATGGAAGAATCTTGATAATCGATGGTCTTCTCTAACAAGGAATTGGCAAGTAGATAGTTACCCCGGTCCCTTTCGATCTTATATCGATCGAAATCAAAGACAACGGTGTCGCTTTTGGTCGAAAGAAGATTCTGTGCCTGCTGAAGATAAAAATCCGCAGAATCAGGCTGGCCGCTCTTCTGGAACACATATGCTATCCGCGAATATTGTGTCACTGTCGGAGGCAGGATTGTCCCAATTCCGGCAGAACGGAAATCAGATATGATCATTTCGTAATCTGTGCTTCCGCTTGATATGGCATTCAACGTCCTTAGCTCGGATACTCTGGCCAGAATGTATCGATCATCTGAGAATGATTCAAGTTCATTCAATACCGACACGCAGTCGTCATACTTCATCTGCTTGTAATACATCCTTGCCAGAGCCAGCAGACTGTATGCGACATAATTGTCCTCTTTCGCCGAACGGAAGGAATCAATCGATTTCTGCATGAACTCAATTCCATGATAAATATCCCACGCCACGGAGTAGGCATTTCCTATTTCTCTGTTAATCAGACCTAAATAATGGTGATTCCCGAGTGCCTCGGCATAGCCCAGAGCTTTGTTGTAACAAATGACAGCCTCGGCGTAATTGCCGGCATTGAAGCGGATGCGGCCGAGGTAGTACCAGGACTTGAGGCGGTGGAGTTTGGAGCCGTGGTCGCCGTACCAGCGGTTTGCGGCCAGGGCAAGGGAGTCGTCCGTGAGGTCGATGTAGTTTTTGTCGAGGGCTTCGCTGAGGAGGAGAGCATGGAGGGGCCGGACATGGAGGCCCGGCAGGTCCCGGGGCTGCAGGCCCCGCAGGACCGCCAGGGCACTGTCCGGCCTATCCGGCATAAGCGCCTCCATATCATTCAGCGTCCTGCGATTGCGTAGAGGTGTGCAAGACGTCAGGAGAAGAAGTGCAATAATAGCAATTGTGGCTAAAAAGCAGGGAAGTGTTCGATTCATAGTCCAAATTTAACACTTTCAGTAATATGTTTTTATCGTGAGCATCGTTATTCCTTAAATTTATCAAATAAAAAGTGGTACATTGGTGGTACATTATAATAGAAAAACCCCACAGGAACGTATTCCAATGGGGTTTTCTCGTGACTCCTACAGAATTAAAACAATGCCTGAAGATTTTCTTCAAAAACTGCTTGCAAAAGCCATAAAAGACTGATATAGTGCAGTAGTTTTGAGTTTTGGCAAATGTAATAAAAAGTATTGAAATAAAGAAAATGTTTCACCAAATGTTTCACCAGTGAAGAAAAATGCCTATCTTTGTTTTGAACTAAATGAAGCAAAGATGGCAACAACCTTTACACTTGAGATCAAGAAAGCCCCATCCAGCAAGGGCAAGTATCCAGTATTTATCAGGATAACGAAGGACAGAAAACACAGAAGAATTAGGACTTCTGTAGAATTAAGCAGGCTGGCTGACTGGAATCCCAAAGGGGCGAAGAATCAGAACTGGGTGCGTTCTTCAGAAAGGAACGCAGAAAAGATGAATGATGCGCTGGCGAAGGAATTGAATGAAGCGAAGGAATTGTATAGGGATAATAAGGGCGCTTCTTTGGATCTGCTGGCAAGTCAATTCAAGAATCAAGGCACAAGCCCTTCCTTCCTGGACTTTGTGAAGGCGCAGACTGAAGAACTTGAAGTGCTGGGCAGAAGCAATGCGAAGCACTACAGAACTTTTTGCAATAAGTTTGAAGCCTTTTTATCTTCTGTGGGGAAGAAGGATATATCTTTCCAGGAATTATCCCCAGCAGTTATCACTGACTTCGAATCTTTTCTGAACAAAGAAACAAATGCAAAGATCAAGGCAAAAGATAAAGAAGAAGCCAGAAGGCTTCATCCAAACTATGTGCGCACACTTCTTGTCAAATTTAGGGCTTTGGTGAATAAGGCAATAAGGGCAGGGCTGATGCCAGGTGATAAGTATCCATTCAAAGCCCATCCCATCCCCAAAGAAATTGAAACTAACAAAGAAGCGCTGGATGAATCTGAAATTCAATCGATCAAGGCGCTTGAATATGAAAGCGGTAGTTGGCTCTGGAATACAAAGAACGCCTTCTTGTTTTCGTTCTATTGTGCTGGAATCAGGGCAGGGGATCTGCTTCAGCTTCGCTGGCGAAATATCAAGGATGAAGGCACAAGGCTGGAATATGTGATGGGTAAGAATCACAAGCAAAGAAACTATCCCATAGTGGCGCAAGCTGGGGCGATTCTTGCCCTTTATAGGAGCAAAGACAGCAAACCTTCAGATTATATCTTTCCCCTTCTTGATAGCGCAGAACGGTACGCAAAAGAAGATGATGTGGATACTATGCCAGTTGCATTGAAGAAGCAGTTGTTCAGTCAGATCTATTCAAAGAACGCCTTGCTTAATAAGTATCTGAAGAAGATTGCGCTTGATGCAGGGATAGATAAGCGCTTATCCTTCCATATCAGCAGGCATAGTTTTGCAAGCCTGGCAAGGGAAAAGTCTGTTTCTTCAAAGATTGTCCAGGAAGCGCTGGCGCATTCCAGCCTTACAACTACAGAAAGATATCTTCATAGCTTCAGCACTGAAGAAGTAGGCAATGCGCTTCAGAAGGTGTTCGATACGAAGGAATCCAGGCAGGAAGCGCTTCTGGAAGCATTGAAGGGGCTTGATAAGGTCGAATTGCAGGAATTGTTGAACAAGCTAAAACAAGGCAAGTGATATGGTGGACTGGGGAAACCTTAATGCAAGGGATTACAAGTTTGAAAAGGAATTTCAGTTTTCGCCTGATATAGATTATATCAAAGAAGTCGATGAATTAAACAGATTCGAAAAACAAAGAGATGCTGAAGGAAGAAGGCGTTTTGTCAATAAACATAATGGAATCATATCGTTCTGGGCGAAAGCGATCTATTACAAAGAATTGAAGGAAAAGGGGCTGTTGTAGCCCTGAAGCAAGTTGTAAAAAGCATAAGAATATATATGCCTATCCTGGGTAGGTTTCTTTAGTCAAAAATTAATTTCTTTCCCTACTGCTCTTAGAGTGGTGGGGATTTTTTTTTGTAAAAAAACGAAGTTGTTTTAGTGGCTTGTATTCAATCGCTTGTGTCTGAACTAACAAAAAAGTTGATAAATAAGAGCAAAAATACCCTTACGCAAAAGCCTTCAGCGCTATTATATAAGCGAAGTTAGGACAAAGGTGCGCAAGGTGCGAACTGGGATGCCTAATAGAACTAAATGAAATATGATAGACAAGCAAATGAAAAACGAAGTTGCGAAAGGATACCTTTCGATACTTCAAACGATGAAAAAAAACATAGATGATGGGTACAAAGAATTGTACCAATCTATCGCACAGCTTCTGACTGGAAAGCCAGTTGCGCCCCAAGATGCAGTTAGAATCATTCTTGAGTCAGAAGGGGTGATGAAGTATCTTAATCAGTCACCAAATGCCAGGCGCTTTCAGAAAGTGGTTTCTGAAATATACAATGCGATTGATACCATCGAATGCTCTATGCAATCTTTTGAACGCAAAAGGGATGCGCTGGGCAGATTCACGAAGTAGCAGAATTAGAAAAGCTGGGCTGGTGGCAATCTGCTAACCCAGCCTTTCACAAAAAACCAAAAATAAAATGGACAATCCAATTAAAACAATGGAAGAACAAAAGACTTTGGTAATAATGCCTAAGTCTGCGCTGGATGCGATTACAGCCAGCCTGGATGAAGTGAAGGATCTTATCAAGGGCAAGGCGAAAGCTGAAGCTGATGGGAAATGGATCGAATCTGAAGAAGCCAGAAAGATGCTTGGCGTATCTGCTAAAACTTGGCAGACTTATAGGGATTCCAGGGCGATTCCCTTCAGCCAGTTTGGGCGCAAGATCTATGTAAAAAGGGGCGATATTGAAGCCTTCCTGCTTTCCCACCAGATTAAGAACTAAATGGCTATGGCGAAGAAAGACTTAATTTCGAACTGGAAAAGCACTCTGGCGCAGATCCAGGAAGTTTTTGAAAACGAATCAGGCGAATTTGGCGATAGATCCAGCATTGCTGTCGATCTGTTGGGGTTATCACTGAAGGTGCTGGTGGAAATGAATCTTCTTTCGAAGTGCATAGTTGAAGTATCTGGATCTTCTGAAGATGGGAAGAAGAAGGTGCTGAAATACTGGCTGGGTACGAAGGAAGTGGAAGATGAAGAAGAAGGCTATTGGAATCAAGTGCCTTGCCTGAAACAATCCTGGATGGAACAAGATGAATAGAGAATTTCTAAGAAAGGTAATGTGGGAAGCCCACTATTGCCTGAAGCCAGGTACAAACGCATCCTACCTATATAGTCCATTTCTTTCTATCGATCAACTTCCAGACAGAAAGCAAAGGGCTGAAGCTATTGCCCAACTGATAGCGCAGAATCAAAAGGAAGGATTTGAAATGCTGTTGCCTTTCAGGATCTGTTTCATAACTGGCGATACTGCCCCAGTCAGCAATTCTGGAAGGGGCGCAAAGCGAAAGGTGGCGCAGTTGAAGGCTATGTTCACTAAGCCAGAAATATCGCCTTACAAGATTGCATATCCTTTCAAAGTATGTACTTCTGTCTGGCAAGTGGAAGGGCGCAAATGCTTCTTCTATGGAACTATAGGAATCACCCAGGAAAAAGACCAAAGGCCTAAGGATAATGGCGATTTGGTAATCTTCTATACTTCTGACTGGAAGGATGTTGATGTGTTTATCTTCAAGGGTTTGTGGAATGCAAACGATATCGCAAATCTTCAGGAAGTAGTGCAGTTTGTTGAAGAATCTGTGATTATTGGATAAAGGATGGGGCTGGCTTCACAGCCAGCCCCTATCTGAACTAAATGTGCAATGATAGACTTTATTTCGATCATAAAACACAGATGCAAAGATAGCCCATATTTTGGGAATTGCAAACTGCTAAATGCCTTCAGCGATGGGGTGAATATGTACTATCTCCAGGGATGCGAAAAGATGAAGGTCTGGCACAATCCCCAGACTGGCTTGCTCAAGTTAGAAGGTAGCCTTCCATATTTCCTGAATGGGCATAACTTTTCATTTTCCAGGGAAGAACTTGTGCAGGCGGTGGAAGTCTTGGATTCGATGTTGGGATCTGTTGGCTTATGGGGCGCTATCGTGGACAAGTTTGAGAATGGGGTTATAGTGCCAGTGGATGCGAAGCCCAAAGAATACATAGCAAAGCACTTTGCTTGCCCAGGATCGCATCTTCAGCGCATCTTGAATGAAAGGTATTCTGGAAAGTTTGTAATGTGGCGCAAGGCTGGGGAAGATATCAAGTTATATGATGCTGGGGCGAATATTCTGCTGAAGCAGGGGATAGCAAGAAGGGATGTTATCGAAGGCGCTGGCTGGAATCCAGATGGGAATTATTTGAAATGCGAAGTGCGATACACAAAACCAGATTGGCTGAATATGAACAAGCCAGTTATTCTTGAGAAACTACAGAACGATATGTTTTTGAAAATGCTAAAAGGGAATCTGATGGAACAATATCACCTTCTTTCGCCAGCCAGGGCGCTTGTACTCCCTACAGATAAAAAGAACTTCACAAGTCTGGATGTTGTTCTTTTCACACTTGCTGAAACGGTGATGAATGGGCAAGGGCTTTCACTGGCTGAAGCGAAGAAAATGATCTATGGCACGATCAATCAAGCAGACTGCTTGACAAAGCCAGACAAGGATGCCAGGAAGGCGCAGATAAGGAAAGCATTCCAAAGGCTGGAAGAAGCCCCAGAAAGCCAGTGGGATTTGACAGATAAACTTGAAGAAGCGCTGGATGCAGAGCAATAGAACAAGCCCCAAAAAGAAGGATTCTGGGAAGTCCAGGGAAAGCACTATTCCAGATGAATATCTGGCTGAAGTGCTGAAGAAGGTTGATGCACTAAGCCAGAAGGAAAAGCAAAAGCAGATGCTGGTGGCAGGGAAAGAACTGGTGCTTCTGCTTCTGTTTTTCGTTTCATTTGATATAAAAGTAGAAAACGATATCCCAGCCAGTGTCGCATTCTTTTTGAAAGGCTATCCAGAAGCCTTGAAGGAAGCGCTTGTTTTCTATGAACGCATTAAACAAGCCCCAGCAGTGACTTTGAAATTGATGCAAGGCTTCAATCCAGTTGTATATGGTGGGAAGCTACAGATCCACTTTAATTGGAAAACAACTGATTTGGGGCAGTTGGAAGAACTGGCAAAGGAATCTGCTGGGCAGGGTGAAAAAGCTGGCGCAGGACTGGCATAAAGTGTCGCAAATAGCGATTATTAGCGATGGCGAAGAAGTAGCTTAGATAGTGTGATTAAGTGCGCATAGCGCCCTGCTGTAGCATTTGTAGCAAGTGTAGCAAGGATGATGATCGCCTTTTATTGTGTACCAAAAGAATAAGAATACTTATGCTTCAATATAGAACGAAATGGGACAGAATATAACAAAAACAAGTGGGGCTGTCACAGTGATAAGCCCAGATACTGGACTAACAGCCCAGCAGGAAAAGTGCGCAGTTTTACTGGCTTCTGGAATCAGAATAACTGATGTGGCGAAGGCGATAGGTGCAAGCAGAGGTACACTATATCGGTGGCAAAACCAGTTGGCTTTTCAATGCTTCTATAACTTGATGAAGCAGGATGTGAAGAACTATGTGGAAGGTAGTGTTCTTGAATTGCACAGCCAGGCGCTGGATGGGATTAAAGCCAGCCTTTCTTCAGATAATGAAGCGATCAAACTAAGGGCTTCGATGTGGGTGATTGAAAAGATAAACCAGATGCAAGTGGGAAGCACAGATGTAAGAAGCGCATTGAAGATCCAAAGCAATACTGAAGAATCCTGGAGCAGTGAAACAAGATACAAGAAGGCGCTTGAAGATGCTGGCATCGATCCTTAAAGCGAATCCCCAGGGGTGATTATTGCCCATAGAAAACTGGGCTGGAAAACGCCTTATTTTGGAATTGTTTCACCTATGTTTCACCAAAGACAAATGAAAAGCCCAGCAAGTGCTTCATATATAGCAACTTACTGGGCTTTTCTTGTGACTCCTACAGGATTCAAACCTGTAACCTTCTGATCCGTAGTCAGATGCTCTATTCAGTTGAGCTAAGGAGCCGTCATTAGGGCCTGTGGCCCTGTATGCTACTCTTCGGCCTTCTTGCCGACGAACTTCTTCTCCTTGATCCTGGCCTTCTTGCCGGAGAGGTTCCTGAGGTAGAAGATGCGGGCCCTGCGGACCTTACCGACCTTGTTGACCTCGATAGACTCGATGGAGGGGAGCTCGTAAGGGAAGATTCTCTCGACTCCGATACCGCCGGAAACCTTGCGGATGGTAAAAGTCCTGGTGAACGGGGTGGCTCCGCAAATCTGGATGACCACGCCTCTGAACTTCTGAAGTCTTTCCTTGTCACCTTCCTTGATCCTGTAGGTCACGGTGATGGTGTCGCCGGCCTTGAAATCAGGATAGGAAGCGGCCTTGTTCTGAGAGAATGCCTGCTCTACAATCTTGATGTAATCCATAACAGTCAAAAATCTATTTCAATCGCAACGTTACTTCACTAATTAACCCTAAAACAGTAAGAGGTTGCTTTTTGTGGACTGCAAAGGTATACAAATTTTTCTATTCGTCAAACTTTTTCCCAAGTTTTTCGAAAAGATTCTTGTCGTCGCGGCTGAGGTTGGGACGGAAACTGTCGCTGTATTTCATATCCTCCATGGCCTTGCGCTCGTCGCGGTTGAGCTTGCGGGGGATCCATACCATGATCTGCACGAACAGGTCGCCGCGGCCTGAGCCGTATCCGCTCACTGCCGGGAGGCCCTTGCCACGGAGTTTCACGGTGGTGCCGGACTGCGTGCCGGCGTCGATCTTGAGCCGGTAGCTGCCGTCGAGGCAGGGGACTGTGACCTCGCATCCGAGCATGGCGTCCATGACGCTGATGACCTGGGTGTAGTAGAGGTTGGTACCCTGGCGCTTGAGCTGCGGATGCCCGGTCTCTTTGATGACCACCAGCAGGTCGCCGTTGGTGCCGTTGTGCGGGGCGGAATGTCCCTCGCTGCGGACCGTCAGCTGCATGCCTTCCTCGACACCGGCAGGGATCTTGACCCTGACGGTCTCGCGCCTGCGCACCAGACCGGTGCCGCCGCAAGTGCGGCAGGGATTGGTCACGACCTTGCCCTCGCCCTGGCACTGAGGGCAAGTGGAATATGCCACAGTGCGCCCGAACAGGGAGTTGGTGATGTTCTGGACCTGTCCGGAGCCCTTGCAGGTGGGGCAGGTCTTGATGTCGGAACTGTTGCGTGTGCCCTTGCCCTGACATTCAGGGCAGGGGCGGTTGCGTTCGATGGTGACTTCCTTCTCGACGCCGGAGTTGATCTCCTCGAGGGTGAGGGTGACGCTGGTGCGGATGTCGCGCCCGCGGAAAACCCGCTGCTGGCTCTGCCCGCCGCCGAAACCGAACCCGCCGAAGCCGCCGCTGCCGAAACCTCCGAATCCTCCGAAACGCCCTCCGAAGAGGTCGTTGAGGATGTCGTTGAGGTTGCCGAAGCCCTGGCTCCAGTCCGGAGCGCCGCCGGCGCCGTCGGTGCCGGCAAATCCGAACTGGTCGTAGCGGGCTTTCTTGTCCGGGTCGCTGAGCACGGAATACGCCTCGGAGGCCTCCTTGAACTTCTCCTCGGCGGTCTTCTTCTCCTGGTCGCTTCCGCTGACCCAGCGGTCGGGATGCCATTTGAGGGCCGCTTTCCTGTAAGCAGCCTTTATGTCGTCAGCCGAGGCGTTCTTGTCGACGCCAAGGACTTCGTAGTAATCTCTTCTCTCTGCCATGTCGTTATGCTCCTACAACTACTTTGGCGTAGCGCAAAACCTTTCCGTTCAGGAGGTAGCCAGTCTGGGTGACGTCGATGACCATGCCCTTCTGGGCCTCGTCCTGCACGGGGAACTGGGCTACGGCCTCGTGGAAATCCACGTCGAACTTCTCGCCCTTTGCCTCGATGATGCTGAGTCCCTTGGTCTTGAGATATGCCATCAACTTGTTGTATATCAGGTCTGTACCCTGCTTGGCAGCTTCGTCGCTGGACTCCGCCAGCATGGCCATGGCCCTCTCGATGTCATCAAGGACGGGGAGCAGGCCCTTGATGGTGTCGGCAGATGCGCTGCCGACAAGGTTCAGCCTGTCCTCTGCGCTGCGGCGGCGGAAGGTCTCGAACTCGGCCATCAGTCGGAGATAGTCGTCCTTGACGTCCTTGCAGCGGGACTCCATCTCTTCGGCTTTCTTGCGGCACTCCTCGAGCTGCTTCTCCAGCTCCTCGATCTTCTTCTGTTCCTTCCTCAACTCTTTCTTGGAGGGCTGTGCCTCTTCCTGACGGACTTCCTGTTCGATATCCTGTGCTTCTTCAGCATGTTTTTTCTCTTCCTTTGCCATAATGCTAGTTGTTTTTGTCCATATAGGACACAAATAATCTGCCAACGCAAAAAGACTGACACTTTGTCAGATTTTTTTCCTATCTTTGCGGCGAGATCGGCGGCAGGGCCTCCGGTCAAGTGTACTTGGCACCACTATAAAAACAAGAACAAATGAAACATTCCACTACTTATGTGTGGCTCGCAGTTATATTCTGCGTATGCCTCGTGTCCTCCAACCTTTTCGTACCCCGTACCTGGCAGGTGGGGACCCTGCCTTTACAGCTCTCCGGAGCTATCCTCATCTTCCCGATATCCTATATCGTAAATGACTGTCTGACTGAGGTCTATGGCTACAGGGCCGCCATGAAGGTCATCATCATGGGCTTCATCATGAGCCTCTTCGTCAGCCTGATGGCCGGTATAGTCACAAAGCTTCCGGCTCCGCTTTACGAGGACAACCGTTCCCTTTCCGACTCCTTCAATTCGCTCTTCGGCCTGGCCCCGCGCACTGCCTGCGCCTCACTCATCGCGTTCCTCGCCGGCTCGACCGTCAATGCGAAGATCATGAGCCTGATGAAGGAAAAGGCGGGGGAGAAGGGATTCGGATGGCGTGCCATCCTCTCGTCGCTCGGCGGCGAAGCGGTGGATTCGCTGATATTTTTCCCCATGGTGTTCACGGGCATCATGCCGTTCATGGGCATCCTCACCATCGTGCTGACGCAGGTGGTCTGCAAGACCTTGTACGAGCTGGTGGTGCTTCCGCTCACCGCGCTGATCGTGCGTATCATCAAGAAAAAGGAAAACGACGTTCAATATGTCTGACGATAGGAAAAAAGAAGGCCTGAAGGCCTTGGGCGGCAACTCCGTTTACAAGGATGATTACGCCCCCGAGGTGCTGGAAGCATTTGAGAACCAGCATCCTGACAACGACTACTGGGTACGCTTCAACTGTCCCGAATTCACGACCCTGTGCCCGATCACCGGTCAGCCGGACTTCGCGGAGATACGCATCTCCTATATCCCGGACCTCCGGATGGTCGAGAGCAAGAGCCTGAAGCTCTATCTCTTCAGCTTCCGCAACCACGGAGGTTTCCACGAGGACTGCGTCAACGTGATCATGAAGGACCTCATCAAGCTGATGGATCCGAAATACATCGAAGTGACAGGGCTGTTCGTCCCGAGAGGGGGGATATCCATCTATCCTTACGCCAATTACGGCCGTCCCGGCACGAAATACGAGAAGCTGGCGGAGCAGCGCTTCGCCACGCACGAATAGTTATCCGTTTGCGATTTCAGAGAGCTCCAGCCAACGGAGCTCTTTTTCGTCCAGGAGGTCCTTGACTTCTCCGAAGCGGGCGGAGGCAGTGGTGATCTCATCCACGGATGCGCTACCGGAGGAGAGCAGAGCCTCTATACTGTCTTTCTCCGCATTGAGCGCCTCCATGTCCTTTTCCAACTGTTCAAGCTCGCGCTGCTCCTTCCAGGTGAGCCGGCGCCGGGCGGGCTTCGGCTCCGCCGCCGGCACCGCCCGCGCCGCCGCGGCTTTCTTCTGCTCCTCGGCAGCGCTCTTCTGCGCGGCTTCGTAGTCCTTCATGAAGCTGCGGTACTCGCTGTAGCCGCCGATGAAGTCCTTGACTACGCCGTCGCCGCAGAAAACGAACAGGTGGTCTACCAGACGGTCGAGGAAATGCCTGTCGTGCGATACGATGACAAGCGTCCCCTTGAACTCCTGCAAGTATTCCTCGAGTATGTTCAACGTCACGATATCCAGGTCGTTTGTGGGCTCGTCCAGGATCAGGAGGTTGGGCTGCTTCATCAGGATGGTCAGCAGGTACAGACGCCGCTTTTCGCCTCCTGACAGCCGTGAAATACGGTTGTTCAGCATGTCATGCGTGAACAGGAACTGTCCCAGCAGACGGGTGTCGTTGACGGTTTCGAGTACAGTCTGCGATTCGTCGAACGACATGCCCTCCTGGCGGTAGTAGCCGACTGCCAGCGACTCGCCGCGTTCGATCTCTCCGGAGGAAGGGGAGAGGTCTCCTGTCAGCAGGTTGATGAAGGTGCTCTTGCCCACTCCATTGCGTCCGACGATGCCCACCTTCTCGTAACGCTGGAAATTGTATGTGAAATGCGACAGGTAGCAAGTCCCTTCGTAGAAGAAACTTACGTCCTTGCAGTTGATGATCTTGCTGCCGAGCCGCGAGGCCTGCCCGACTTCAGGACCTATGCTCACCTGCTTGGTCGAATAGACCTGCTCTGCCCTGTCCTTCAGTTCGTGGAAGGCGTTGATCCTGTACTTCGCCTTCCCGGTACGGGCGCAGGGCGTGGCGTGTATCCACTCCAGTTCCCTGCGCAGGACATTGCGGACCTTGTCCGTCTCGGCGTTGTAGTTGTCTATGCGTTCCTGGCGCTTGACCAGATAGTTCTCGTAGTCACCCTTGTAGATGTAGACGGCACCGTGGTCCAGCTCCATCACGGTATTGCATACCCTGTCCAGGAAATACCTGTCGTGAGTGACCATGAACAGGGTACAGCGCGAGTGCGACAGGTAGCTCTCCAGATACTCGATCGCATCCGTGTCGAGATGGTTGGTGGGCTCGTCCATGATGAAGAAATCGGCCTCCGAAGCCAGCATCTGCGTCAATGCGACGCGCTTGACCTCTCCGCCGGAAAGGTCGCCCATTATAGAATCTCCACTGAGAGAGAAGTCCGTCAGGATGTGTGTCACGCGCAGTTCATACTCGAAAAGCCGGTCATCATCAAGGCTTTCCGTGAAGTCGGATGATGCATCCATTATCTGCCTGAATACGGTCTTCGACGGATCGAAGGCGTATTCCTGCTCCAGAAAGGCGATGCGGATCTGCCGCAGGAACATGATACGTCCGCCGGAGTCGGACTTGTCCTTTCCGGCGAGGATGCGCATCAGTGAAGTCTTTCCGGTGCCGTTTGGGGCAATGAGGGCGATCTTGTCGCCCTCATTGATGTTGAATCCGATATTCTCGAAGAGGACCTTCGGACCGTAAGACTTGGATATGTTCTCGATCTGGAGGTATGAGGCCATTACTTGAAGAATCTGTCGACTTCCTTGACGGCCTCCGGCAACGCGAAGACCGCGACCCTGTCATAAGGCTCGATGACAGTGTCGCCCACGGCGATGAAGGATTCGCTGCCGCGGATGACACCGCCCACGATGGCATTGCGTGGGAATCCCATGTCCTTGAGGGCGCATTTGGTGATGGCGCTGTTCGGCGCGACGGTATACTCGAGGACTTCCGCCTTGGTTCCGCTCATGTACTTGATGGTGCGTGCCTTGCCGCTCAGGGTGAACCTGAGCATGCGGGCTGCCGTGAGCAGCTTCTTGTTGATGACGGTATCGACGCCGAGTTCCTCGGCGAGACGGAGGTATTCGACATTCTCGACCTGGGCTATCACACGTTCAACACCGAATTTCTTGGCGGCGACGCATGCCAATACGTTGGTCTCATCGCTGCCGCAGACGGCCGCGAAGGCGTCGTATGAACGTATGCCCTCCTCTGCGAGGAAATCGGAATTGCGCCCGTCGCCATGCACGACGGAGACGTTGGAAGGCAGCATCTCTATGAGTTCGAGGCAGCGGTCCTTGTCCTTTTCTATGATCTTGATCTCGCTGACCTGTTTTGCGATGTTCTTGGCAAGCTGTTCGGCCACCTCGCTTCCGCCTAGCACCATAATGCGGTCCACCTCTACGTTGCTCTTGCCGAAGTACTTCATCAACAGGGGCATACCCTCGCGCTTGGCAATAGTGAAAATGAGGTCGTGGTAGCGGAAATGCGTGTCGACCTTGGGGATGATGGTGTCCTCGCCGCGAGATATGGCAATGATGCGGAACTGCAGTCCGTCGGCCGAGGTCTGGGCTACGAATTCGCCGAGCTTCATGTCGATCATCGGAGAGGTCTCCTCGATCTTGAATACGGCCATCTGGAGCTTTCCGTGCGCGAAATCCATGGAGTCGGTGGATGCGGAATGCTTGAGCTGGTCCGCAATCTCCTCCGCCGCGATCTTCTCGGGGAAGAACATCAGGTCGAGGCCCATCTCCTTGAACAGCAGTTTGTTCTCAGGGGAGAGGAACTCCTCGTCTTCCAGTCGTGCCGTGACTTTCTTGGCCCCTATTTTCTTGGCAAGTAGGGCACTGACGACGTTGACGTCCTGCGGGACGAAAGGATTGACCGCGATGAAAAGGTCGCATCCGGGGACTCCTGCATCCCTCATCACCTTGATGGAAGAGGGCATGCCTTGGACTGCGACGACATCTGCGATGGCCGTCAGCTGGGACAGGCGCTTGGCATCGCTGTCGATGACCGTGATCTCGTTGGCCTCGCGGCTGAGCATCTTGGCCAGGTGCGATCCCACCTGTCCGGCTCCTTCAATGACTATTCTCATAACACCATCTTTGATTCAATATAGTCGAAAACTCGTTTTCCCTTCAACAGCGATGCCAGGATAATGCTTCCGCCGTAACGGCCGGCAATGCCTGAAGTCTTTCCCTGGCGTGCCAGGGCTTCTACATCCGGCCTTGAGACCAGATTCCGCGCTTCGCGGTGCGCCTCCAGGACTGCTTTGAAATAGTCTCTGCGTCCGCTCAGCAGGTATACGGCAGCAGAGCAGCCGTCCAGGCATTTCCTCCAAAAAATGACCCTGTTGGCATGCCTGAGGGCTTTCCGGGGACGTTCTCCCTGGGCCACGAATGTCCTGGCAAGATTGTTTTCCAGTAATAGGAGGCCGTTGCGGAAATTGAGTTTCAGTTTCCAAGGGGAACTCTTGGGCAGCGTGCCTCCGCCGAGGTGGTAGACCACTGACTGCGGAATGCAGCAAATCCTGTAGCCTTCAAGCTGGAGCCTCCAGCAATAGTCGATCTCCTCCATGTGGGCGAAAAACCGGTTGTCCAGCCCGCCGAGCCTGCGCCAGAGGACGCTTCGCGTCATCAGGCAGGCGCCGGTGGCCCAAAACACGTCTGCCGGCGTATCATACTGGCCGTGGTCCTCTTCAGTGCGGGAGAGTATCCTTCCCCTGCAGAAAGGATAGCCCCAGCGGTCTATCCGGCCTCCGGCGGCGCCGGCGTACTCGAAGCGCCCGCGGTCCTGCCAGGACCGCAGCTTCGGAGCGCATGCGCCGCACTCCGGATGGGCATCCATCCAGGCTGTCAGCGGCGCGAGCCATCCGGGTGTCACTTCGATGTCGGAGTTGATGAGCACGAAAAACTCGGCCTCTACCTGCTCCAGGGCGCGGTTGTAACCGCCTGTAAAACCGTAGTTGTCGTCAAGCTCTATCCTCCGGATCTTGGGAAAGCGCTCGCGCATCATCTCCATCGACCCGTCGGTGGAGGCGCTGTCTGCGACTATCACCTCAGCGTCCTCGTTACGGACGCTGTCGATCAGGCCGGGGAGGAATCTCTCCAGGTAATCCTTTGTGTTCCAGTTGAGTATGACGACAGCCGTTCTCATCTATCCTTCTTTATGGCAGCAGCCTTCTCCATGCCCTCCGTGGCAGCAACCCTCACCGCCTTCGTGGCCTTCACCGTGGCAGCAGCCTTCGCCGTCTCCATGATGTCCGTGACATCCTCCGCCGTGGCAATGGCAGCCTTCCTTGGGCAGGAATTCGCCGTGGAGGCCTTCGGTCAGTTCCTTCTCTGTTGCATCGCGTACGGAAATGACCTTTCCAGTGAAGTGCAGCGTCTTTCCGGCCATGGGAGCGTTGAAGTCCATGGTCACTTTGTCTTCCTTGACTTCCACGACCATGCCGTGGCAGACCTCTCCGGCTGAGTTGAGCATCGGGATGAACTTCCCGGCCTCGAGGAGGTCTTCTCGCAGCTTGCCGTTGACTTCGAACGAACTCTTGGGTATGTCGAAAACCTTGGACAGGTCATAGTCGCCGTATGCTTCCTCAGGCGGGATGATGCAGTTGAATGCCTCTCCTTCTTCCTTGCCCTCCAGCTCTGCTTCAAGTTTGGGTATGATCATCCTCATGCCCTGGATGTAGTCCAAGGGCTTTTCGCTGGTGGCGCTGTCGACCACTTCGCCTTCCACTTCTACTTCGTAGCTTATAGCCACGACTTTCATCGCTTCAATCTTCATAAGGTCTATTCTCCTGAGAAATCAACGTTTTCAAATGCTAAGGTAGGAATAAGTTTTGATTTGCAAGGCCTTGCGTCATCTCCGGCGGCCATAAGGCCGTTCCAGAGGGTGACGAGATTGCCTGTCATGAGCATTTCCCTGACCGGACGGGTTATCTTTCCGTCCTTGAAGGCGAAGCCCTCGATGCCGAAGGAATAGTCTCCGGTCGCGGAGTTGGAATTGCCTCCGTTGAAGCCGGTCACGAGTATGCCTTCGCCGCACATCGAAAGGATGGACGTACGGTCCAGGCCCTTCCGTGGCCACGGCATGACCATCGGGCGTATGGCATCCTCGACCGTAGGGTCCATCTGCATCTTTGCGGCCATGTAAGTATTGATAAAATACTCCTTGACCACGCCGTTTTCTATGATGGCGCGCTCGCGCGTGGCGACTCCCTCGGAGTCGAAAAGGCGCGAGCCGCTCTCGCCGGGACGGCGGCAGGCGTCCATTATGGTCATCCCTTCGTTGAACACTTTCTTGCCGAGAGTATCCAACAGGAAACTGTTGTTCTGCTGCAAGGCATATCCTCCGAGCGCGCTCAGCAGGGGAGTGACCAGCCTGGAGGCGCATTCACTGTCGATGACGCAGCGGTACTTGCCGCTCGGAAGGGTCTGGGGGCCGATCTGTGCCACTGCGCGCTCGAGCGCTACGGCGCAGATGCGCTCTGCGCCGAGCTCGGCCAGCCTTGGCGTGGAGTTCCACCAGTAGCCACTGAATTTGTTGCCTTCGGTATCCTTGACAGTCATTTCCACACCGTACTCGAAAGAAGATTCGGTATGGCGGCAGCACAGACCCTGCGTGTCCATCACCAGAGTGTCGAAAACGCTGTCAGAGTACTCCGCTTCCTCTGAGACGAGCACCCAGGCTGAAGTCGCTTCCGTAGTCTTGAAGATCGATGCTCCGAGGGCTATGTCGAGACGTTTTCCGGCGTCCATATCCAGACTCGCCGCGTCGAACAATCCGAGCTCGGTACCTTTCCCGGCATCCTTTGCCGTGCGCCCCGGGGCGGGAAGGTCCCTGCAAGGGTCCTCCGCCAGCAGGCGCGCCGTGTCCAAAGCCTTGTCTATGAAATCCTCCAAGGCGTTGTCCTCAAGTTTGTTGATGGAGAAACTGCCATATTTGCCGTCCACGAAGAGTGCTATGCTGATGGACCTGTCGAGGCAGTGCGTCACCTTGTCGACCTCGCCGTTGAGCGTGCCGATGAGATCCATGCAGCTCTTGTTGAGAGTCACGCGGGCTTTCTGCGCTCCCTTTGCGAGAGCCCTTTCCAGACACTTTCCGGCCAGGGCGATCTCTTGATCGGTAAGTCTGTAGTCCATCATTCTCCTCCCACTGTCAGGTTGTTTACAAGCACGGTAGGGATACCGCAGGAAACGGGAACGCTCTGCTCCTTGCCGCATGTCCACGTGCCGTTGTCTATCTTCAGGTCATCGGCCACGGCTTCGATATCCGCAAGGGCCTGAGGGCCGTTGCCGATGATATTCACGTCTTTCACGGGCATCGTCAGACGGCCGTCCTCGATGAGGAATCCGCTCTTGACATAGAAGGTGAAGTCGCCTTCGCCTATCTTGACCTGTCCGTTGGCGAACTGGTCGACGAAGATGCCCTTCTTGACCGATGCGATGATGTCAGCGGCGGTGCCTTCACCACTCTCCATGTAGGTAGCCCTCATCCTTGGGATAGGGTTGTAGCGGAATGATTCGCGCCGTCCGTTGCCGGTGGGGGCGACTCCGTAGAACTTCGCGCTGATACGGTCGTGAAGGTAGGATGTCAGCACGCCGTCCTCCACCATCACCGTATATTGACCGGGTACTCCTTCGTCATCGAAATTGACGGCGCCGCGGTTGCCGCGTATGGTGCCGTCATCGACTATGGTTATGCCCTTGCGGCAGATCCTGCTGCCCATCTTGTCGGAGAATATCGACTGTCCCTTGCGGTTGAAGTCCGCCTCGAAAGCATGTCCCATGGCTTCATGGAGCAGGATGCCGGAGGCTCCTGCGCCCATCACCACGGGCATCTTGCCGCCTTTCGGACGGCGGGCGGCGAAGCGTTCGTCGATGCCTTCAACGGCCTGGCTGGCAAGCTCCTCCAGCAATGCGTCCGTCAGCATCTCGGCCCCCATGCGGAAACTGCGCGAGACGGATTTGGTCTCTACGGCACCCTCCTGGCTGAAAACGACGGAGGCTACGAGGCTGCCCATCGGGCGCGTGTCGTATTTCATCTCCTCGAAGGAGTTGAACATCAGGATGTCGCTTACCTGTGAGGAGAGCATGGCAATGACCTTGACAACGCGAGTATCCTTGGACCGGATAAGGCTTTCAAGCTTCTGAAGCAGAGGAAGATGAGCGGAAATGTCGGCAGTGCGCCAATCCATCTGCATGGGGTAGCGGTCCGCGGCGGGATTGGGCCGGCCGAAATGCCGGTGGTCGCTGGTGCGGCGGTCGCCACCGACGGCGCAGCCGGCGGTGATGGCCGCCGCCGCGCGGGCCGCGGCCCGCATCGAGGCCGGATCCGTACTCTCCGAGTACGCATAGCCGGTCTTCTCGCCGCAAAGCACCCGGATACCTACTCCGTAGTCGATGTGGAAGCCTCCCGATGAGACTTCTCCGTCCCTCAGCAGGATATCCCGGTATGATGTGTTCTCGAAGAACAGGTCGCAGAAGTCTCCGCCGCTCCTCAGCCCTTCTGCTGCGAGCGACCTCAAGTCGTCTTCAGTGACCCGGAATGTATCGAGATAGTATCGTTTATCGTTGATCATCGTCCTTGTCTTGTCCTTCCGCGGCCATTTCCGGATGGGCTATGGCCCACGTAAGTTCGTATTTCTCGCTGTCCTTGATATGGACTATGTCCTTGCTCCCTTCGGCGATGACCGTGAAGGGAGTCTTGGAATTGTCCGCCAATATCCAGCGGTCGCACTCTGGAATGTACTCGTCGAAAAAATACTTGAGCCCCATCAGGTACCTTCGGCGTATGATGGGCTCAGGTGTATTGTGCCCTCCGGCGAGGACCCTGTCGTGTACGCGCGCTATGGCGAGCTCCGGCGAGTTCAGCCACAGGTAGATGAGGGTGACAGTATAGCCGTTGGATTTGGCCTCCAGCAGCATCCTCAGCAGCGAACGCGTAGCCAGGGTGCTCTCGATACAGAAATCCTCTTTCCTGTCGAAGAGGTACTTGATCCTCATCAGCATGTAACGGCCCGCGGAGACGGAAGCCGAGTCGGGGTCGAAAGGCGCGATGCTCTTGGCGAACTCGTCGGAGTTCACGTACTGCGTACACTCGAGCATTTCCGGCAGGACCGAGTACGAGGCAGTGGTTTTGCCGGAGCCGTTGCACCCCGCTATGATGAAGAGCCTAGGCATCCTTTTCCTTGTCGATATCGTATCCGAACAGGGCGAAGTCGCCGAGGCACGGATCGTCGGGGAATATCCCGCGGAACGAGTCCGTGATCTCCATGGCGGTACGGAGGTCCTTCTGCTTGCGCCTGGTCAGGCCGCATGCAACGGCCCTGGCATAGACGTGCACGTCCAGCGGAATGATGAGGTCGGTCTTGCTGGTCTTCTTCCAGAGGCCCAGGTCTACCTTTCCGTCGTCGCGGACCATCCAGCGCCGCATCATGTTGATCTTCTTGTTCGGCGCCTTCGGGTCGGACTTCTGGCGAAAGATGGTTGTGCGGAGTTCATCCTGTGTCAGAGGCTCCAGCGAACCGTGCCAGAAGTACCACTCTTTCAGTCGTTTGCATATCCTGGCGACATCGCTCCACTTGGTAGTGCGGTGGATGCTGGCATCCTCGTCGCGCCAGTCACCGGCCTTGACGTAGTCGAAGGGGCGCCACTGCATCTCCTCGAAGAGGCGGTTGCAGTCGCGCACGATCATCTCGCGCCTGCCCCAGGCGAAATGCGCGGCGAAGAGCGCCGCGATCTCTACGTCCTGAAGCACGGCCCGGCCCTCCGCCATGTCCTGCGCGAACTTGCGCGGGAACATGACGGGGTCCTCCTGGAAGTATACCGGATCGTTGTATTTCTCAGCCCACTCGATGAGCTGCTGCTTGACGGATTCTTTCATCTTTTATTTTACGGGGATGTTCTCCAGGACAGCCTTGAGGAAGTCCCAGGCCTTCTGCACCGAAGGGATGTTGGCCCGCTCGTCGGGGGAGTGGGGGCTCAGAAGGGTGGGGCCGCAGGAGACCATGTCCCAGTCGGGATATATGCCTCCGAGAATACCGCATTCGAGACCTGCGTGAATGGCCATGACCAGAGGTTCCTTGCCGTAGAGGTCCTTGTAGACCTTCTTCATGGTATGGAGGATCGGAGAGGCGTTGTTCGGAGCCCAGCCGGAATAACCTCCCTCGAACTTGACCTTGGCGCCGGCGAGCTCGAATACGGACTCGAGCTTGGTGGCGAGGAACTCCTTGCCGGAGTCCACGGAACTGCGCATCAGGGTGATCACGGAGAACTTGCCCTTCTCGATCCTGACCATCGCGAGGTTGTTGGATGTCTCGACGAGGCCGGGCATGGCGTCGCTCATGCGGTCCACGCCGTCAGGGCATGCGAGGACGGCGCGAATGAAGCGGAGAGCATCTGCCTCCGGCACATACTTGCAGTCGTCGCCGTGGTCGCAGCACTCGCCGTCCTTGCACTCGTAAGGCTTGAAGATGAACTCCATGCCGGGATCGGTGACGGCGTGCTCGTTCTTGACTTCGGCAGCCACCTTGTCGATGACGGCCTGGGCCTTGGCGATCCCGTCTTCGGGGACGTAGAGCGTAGCGAATGCCTCGCGGGGAATCGCGTTGCGCAGGGTGCCGCCCTCGAGGTCGATGAGTTTCACTCCGCAGTCGCGGAGGAGCGGCAGAAGCACGCGGGCCGCCACTTTGTTGGCATTGGCGCGGCAAAGGATGATGTCCATGCCGGAATGTCCGCCCTGGCAGCCCTTGACGGCCAGCTCGTAGCAGGCATAGCCCTTCTCGGGCCAGGGCTGCGGCTCGTAAGTGGCCGATGCCACTGCATCGAGGCCGCCTGCGCAGCCGACATAGAGCTCGCCCTCGGTCTCGGAGTCGAGGTTGATGAGGATGTCGCCCTTGAGGATGCCAGGCTCGAGCGCGCGTGCGCCGGTCATGCCCGTTTCCTCGTCATAGGTGACGAGCACCTCGACCGGTCCGTGCTTTACGGACGGGTCCTCGAGTACGGAGAGGCCCATTGCTACGCCGAGGCCGTTGTCCGCTCCCAGCGTGGTGCCTTTGGCGCGGAGCCACTCTCCGTCAACCCAGGTCTCGATGGGATCCTTTTCGAAATCATGTACTGTATCGGCATTCTTCTGCGGGACCATGTCCATGTGTCCCTGGAGTATGACGCCCTTGCGGTCCTCGAATCCGGGAGTGGCCGGGACGCGGATGATGACGTTGCCGGTCTTGTCGGCGAAAGTCTCGAATCCTTTGGACTTGCCCCAGTCAAGGAGGTATTTGCGGATCTTCTCTTCGTGTTTCGAAGGGCGTGGGATGCGTGTGATCTGATAGAAGTTGTTCCACACGACTTTAGGTTCCAAATCTTTGATAGTCATTTTGTTAGTGTTTTATGTCGGTTATTTGTAGTCATAAAGGTCCTTCCATCTCTTGTGGCTCCAGAGGTAGTTCGAGGGCTGTGCCTCGATGTCCTCCTGAAGCATGGCGTAGTAGCGGTCCGTGATCTCGGCGGGCGTCATCTTCGACGCATCCCTTGCAATGGTCCTGAAACTCATCCGGTAGTGCCCTTTCGAGACCCTCTCGAAACGGGTGAACATGACCGCAAGACCAAACTTGCAGGCGATGGCAGCGCCTCCTGTCATAGCCATGGTGCGCTGGTGCAGGAAGTCCTGCACCTCGTGCCCACGGGCGCCACGGTAAGGGTACTGGTCGGTGTTGAAGAGGAATACCCGCCTGTCTCCGTGCTCCAGCGTGTAGCGCAGCACGTTGCGGGATTCGACGTAACCCTCGAACCCTTCCATGGGCCAGAAACGGTTGCGGGTCATCACATCTTCCCAGACGTCGCTGCTCAGACGCTTGTACGGTACGATGACCTCGTCCTCGCGGTAGGGGAGCGAGCCCTGCGGCGCGTACTGGAACCATCCTCCGTAGAGCTCCCAGTTGCCGCAGTGCGATGTCAGGTACATCACGCCTTTCGTCCCTTCCAGTTCCTTGCGGTGCTCCTCCAGGCCGGCAAACTCGCAGAGTCCCTGCCGGCGGAGGCGCTCCTTGGAGCGTGTGCCTCCGAACCAGACAGCCTCGGCTATTATCTCCCCGAAATGCCTGTAGAAGCCCTTCAGTATCTCTTTGCGCTCCTCCGGACTCCTGTCCGGAAAGGAGTGCAGGAGATTGGTCTCAACGACCTTCCTCCTGTAGCGCACGACGCTGCGCATCAGCCACGCCAGGCATCCGCACAACGCATAATGGACCTTGAGCGGCAAAAGGGCCAGAAGCCGAATGCACCCCGTGACGATATGTGCGCATATTTTCTTCATCACTGTCGCGTCCATTTTGACAAATATACCAAAAATAATTATCTTTGTCTAACTGCACATAATGATAATATCATTTAAAACTATCTAGTATATGTTCAAAGGACAACCCAAAGGTTTGTATGCCCTCGCGTTAGCCAATACCGGCGAGCGCTTCGGCTATTACACCATGCTGGCCATCTTCCTCCTGTTCCTGCAGGCGAAGTTCGGCTTTACCGCCGCTGCGGCGGGTCAGTTCTATGCCATTTTCCTGGCAGCGGTCTATTTCATGCCGGTTCTCGGCGGATGGCTCGCTGACAAGATCGGTTTCGGCAAGTGCGTCGTCACCGGCGTTTCGGTGATGTTCCTGGGATACCTCCTGCTGGCTATCCCTACCGACGCCTTCGCCAACCGCGGCCTTGCGCTGGCGATGATGATCGGCGCCCTGCTGCTCATCGCCGTCGGTACTGGCCTTTTCAAGGGCAACCTCCAGGTGATGACCGGCAACCTCTATGACGATCCCAAGTTCAGCGCCAAGCGCGATTCCGGCTTCAGCCTCTTCTACATGGCCATCAACGTAGGCGCCATGTTCGCCCCTACCGCCGCTACCGCGCTTACCAACAGCCACCTTGCCAAGTCCGGCCTTATCTACAAGGCCGACATCCCCGCCCTTGCGCACCAGTGCCTCGACGGGACTCTCCAGGACCCTTCCGCACTTCAGGGCCTCCAGGCCATGATGCCAGGCTCCGATGTCGCTGCCATGAGTCTGACTGACTTCAGCCAGTATTATATCAACCATCTCTCGACTGCTTACAACCTCGGTTTCGCAGTCGCGTGCGTCTCCCTTATCTTCTCGATGGCCATTTATTTCGGCTTCCGCTCATGGTTCAAGCATACCGATGTCAATGCCAAGCAGGCTGCCGCCTCCAATGAGAATGTCGTCGAGCTTACTCCGAAGCAGACCAAGGACCGCATCGTCGCCCTCATCTTCGTGTTCGCGGTGGTTATCTTCTTCTGGATGGCCTTCCACCAGAACGGCTCCTCGCTGACATATTTCGCGCGTGACTACACCCAGGATACCGTTTCGGGACCGCTCCGCATCGGTTTCAACATCTGGCCCCTGTTCCTGATCGCCGTTTCGGTCTATACCCTGTTCGGTGCTTTCCAGTCCGAGACGTCCAAGGGAAAATGGCTCTGCGGTTTAGTTACAGTACTGCTTTGGGGTGGCGCATTCGCTATCTACAAGGGCATGGCCCCGACCCTGCACATCCTTCCTCAGCAGTTCCAGCAGTTCAATCCTTTCTTCGTCGTAGCCCTCACTCCTGTTTCCATGGCCCTGTTCGGAGCCCTGGCCAACAAGGGCAAGGAGCCTTCCGCTCCCAAGAAGATCGGACTCGGAATGTTCGTGGCCGCCCTCGGCTACCTCATCATGCTCGCTGCTTCCAGTGGACAGCCCGCTCCTTCGACGCTGACCGCTGTCGGCGGCGTGTCCCCTGATCCGGTCGTTCCGACCTACCTCATCAGCACGTACCTCGTCCTGACCTTCGCCGAGCTGCTGCTCAGCCCGATGGGTATTTCCTTCGTGTCCAAGGTCGCTCCTCCGAAGTACAAGGGTCTCATGATGGGCTGCTGGTTCGCTGCCACCGCCATAGGTAACTATCTGAGCTCCATCCCTTCGATGCTCTGGAACAATGTTCCGCTCTGGGTCAACTGGACCGTCCTCATGGCCCTCTGCGTCATCTCTGGCGTAGTGATGTTCTCCTTCCTCAAGAAGCTCGAGGCCGCCACGGCATAGAGTTTCCCGGATATGAAAAAAAATCCGGCCCCGTTTCGGGGTCGGATTTTTCATTCTATGCTGGCAAGTGATTACTCGGCGGCGACAGCCTCGAACTTGAGGTCGGCGAAAACGCCCTTGTAGCACTTGACCTTTGCATCGTAAACACCAAGCTCCTTGACATCTTCGGAGACGATCTCGATGTTCTTCTTGTCAACCTCGAAACCGGCGGCAACGAGAGCGTCAGCCACCTGGGCGGGAGTGACGGAACCGTAGATCTTGCCATCCTCGTTGACCTTTACAGGGATCTTGACGAGGGAAGAAGCGATCTTCTCAGCGTAGGCCTGGGCCTCGGCGATGTTCTTGGCTTCCTTGTGTGCGCGCTGGCGGATGGTCTCCTCGTGCTGCCTGATGGCGGAGGGAGTGCCGATGATGGCGAATCCCTGGGGAACGAGGTAATTGAGAGCGTAACCAGTTTTAACTTCTACGATTTCACCGGCCTCGCCGAGATTCGCAACGTCTTTCTTCAAAATGATCTTCATAACTCTCAATTATTTAAGGAGGTCAGTAACATAAGGAAGCAGAGCGATCGAACGGGCGCGCTTGATGGCCTGGGCGACCTTTCTCTGGAACTTGAGGGAAGTGCCGGTGATGCGGCGGGGGAGGATCTTGCCCTGCTCGTTGAGGAACTTCTTGAGGAACTCGGCGTCCTTGTAATCGACATACTTGATGCCGGCCTTCTTGAAGCGGCAATACTTCTTCTTGCGAACCTCTACGGTAGGAGGGTTCAGATAGCGGATCTCACCATTGTTGTTGTTCTGTGCCATAATGATTCCTCCTGTTTATTCTTCGGTTACGGTTTCTTCCTCAGCCTTGGGAGCCTCCTCCTCTACGGGAGCGGCCTTGGGGTTGAGCTTATTGTTCCTTCTCTTCTCGGCGTAAGCAGCGGCGTTCTTGTCGAGAGCCACGGTGAGGTAGCGGAGGATCCGCTCGTCACGGCGATACTGGGTCTCGAGGGTGGCCACGAACTCGGGCTCGGCCTTGAATTCGATCAGGTAGTAGAATCCTGATGTCTTGTGCTGGATGGAGTAAGCAAGCTGCTTGAGACCCCAGTCCTCTTCGTACACAACCTCACCTCCATTGGCCTTGATGAGATCGGTGTACTTGGCAACCGCATCCTTCATCTGAACATCAGACAAAACGGGAGTTGCAATGAATACGGTTTCGTACTGTTTCAACATCTTGTTGGAAATTAATGATTTAATAAAACTTTACAGCCCTTGTCGGATCGTAAAATCCGCAAAGGGCTGCAAATATAGGGTTTATTTCGGTGAAAACCAAATCTTTTTGTCCCCGGGGCGTCAGATGTTGACATCCTCCAGCTCCTCCTCGGAGCGGAGGTTTTCGCGGATGAAGTTCTGGCGCTCTATCGTGTTGTCTCCCATGTAGAAAGACATGATGTCGGAGATGGACTCCTCGTCAGAGAGCTTGACGGGATCCAGCCTCATGTTCTCGCCTATGAAATCCACGAATTCGCTGGAGGAGATCTCGCCGAGACCCTTGAAACGTGTGATCTCGACGCCGGTCTTCAGCTCCTTGACGGCGGCTTCCTTCTCGTCGATCGAATAGCAGTACTTCGTGGCCTTCTTGTTCCTGACGCGGAAGAGGGGAGTCTGAAGGATATGGACGTGTCCCCTGCGGATCAGGTCGGGATAGTACTTCATGATGAAGGTGAGCACGAGCATGCGGATGTGCATGCCGTCGTCATCCGCATCCGTCGCAACTATGATGTTGTTGTAGCGGAGGTTCTCGAGGTCATCCTCGACACCCAGAGCCGAAATGAGGAGGTTAAGCTCTTCGTTCTCAGCCACCTTCTTGCGGCTTTCCTTGTAGCAGTTGATAGGCTTTCCGCGCAGGCTGAACACGGCCTGGTTGTTGGCGTTGCGCACCTTGGTGATGGTTCCGCTTGCGGAATCACCCTCCGTGATGAATATGCTGGACTTCTCGATATCGTCAGCGGTCTTCTCCGTCACCTTGTCATTGAAATGAAAACGGCAGTCGCGCAGCTTGCGGTTGTAGACATTGGCCCTCTTGTTGCGCTCGCGGGTCTTTTTTTGGATGCTGGATATCTCCTCACGCTCCTTCTGGGAAGCTTTGATCTTCTCTTCGATGACGGGCTGGAGCTCCTTGTGGATGGTGAGGTAGTTGTTGAGGTTCTTCGAGATGAAGTCGTTGACGAAGCTGCGGATGGTCGGGCCTATGTCGGTCGTCAGCACTCCGTCCTTGCCCTTGACCTGCTTCTCCCACATGTATGTGGAGCCGAGCTTGGTCTTGGTCTGGCCCTCGAAATTGGGCTCCTGGATCTGGATGCTGATGGCTCCGACTATGCCCTGGCGGCAATCCACCGGATCGTAGTTCTTCTTGAAGAACTCCTTGAGCGTCTTGGCGACAGCCTCGCGGTAGGCGGCGAGATGCGTGCCCCCGTCGCGGGTGTTCTGGCCGTTGACGAAGGAAGAGATGTTCTCGCCATAGGCGTTGCCGTGCGAGAGGACTATCTCTATGTCCTCGCCCTCGAGGTGGATGGGAGGGTAGAGCGGAGCCTCGGAGAGGTTCTCGTTCACAAGGTCGAGGAGTCCGTTCTCGGACTTGTATGATTCGCCGTTGAATACGAGGGTAAGGCCTTTCTTCAGATAGGAGTAGTTCTTGACCATCGTCCGGACATAGTCCATGTTGTAGCTGAACTTGCTGAACATCATGGAATCCGGCTTGAACACGACCAGGGTGCCGTTCTTCTCCTTAGTCTCTCCGCGGCCGCTGTCCTTGAGCTCCCCGCGCTCGAAACGGGCCCAGGAAGTCTCGCCGTCGCGGAATGAGCAGACATAGAATGTCTCCGAGAGGGCGTTGACGGCCTTTGTTCCCACGCCGTTCAGACCGACGGACTTCTTGAAAGCCTTGTCGTCGAACTTGCCTCCGGTGTTGAGGATGCTTGTGGCCTTGATGACTGAGTCGAGGGGAATGCCGCGTCCGAAGTCGCGCACGGAGACCTCGTCGTTTTCGATGTTGATCTGGACCTGCTTGCCGAAGCCCATGGCATACTCGTCTATGGAGTTGTCCACGATCTCCTTCAGGAGGACATAGATGCCGTCACCTTCCTTGCTTCCGTCACCGAGGCGGCCGATGTACATGCCCGGACGAAGCCGGATATGCTCGACGCCTTCAATGGTTTTTATGTTGTCGTCAGTGTAGTTGGTGACAGGGGTATTGGCCATAGTGTTATCTGCGAAATTTCCGCAAATATACAAAAATTATTGGATCGTGCCCGCTATCTGCAAGGATATCACCGGTCTGAAAGGGGAGTTTGTGAAGAGGTTGAGGGCGATGATGTTCTCTCCCTTGGGCATGCCCTTGGTGTCGAGCTCGACAACGATCTTGCCTTTCTTGCCGGGAGCGGTCTTCTCCATTTCCTTGACCTTGACATTGCTGCAGTCGGCGTCAAGCTTGAAGAACTCCGAGTCCATCTTGCCCTTGTTGGTATATTCGAAGGTAAGGGTAGTCTTGGCTCCGGAAGCGAGCTTGCCGAAACTCACGGTGCTCTTGGTAAAAGTGGGGTTGGCCATATCGTTCTTGTAGTCGGTAGGGAGGGTGGCGAAGTTCTCCTTGGTCACTGCCCAGAAGGCTATTTCGCTCTTGCCGATGCCTACACGGGTGTTGGGCTCGGAGTAGAAATGCTCCGTGCCTTCCTCCTTCTCCTTGGCTGGCAGCTTTCCTATAGCCTTGTAATGGCGGCCGTCAATGACGGGAGTCGCATAGTACCAGTTCTTGCCCCAACGCTCCCTGCTGGCCTTGATGCTGTACGTGAGGTTTGCCACGCTCTTGGCCGGAACCGGGTTGGGGTAGACATTCAGGGTAAGGCCGTCGGAGACATCCTCGAACTCGACTTTCATCGGGGTGATGCCGACGTTGGCGATGACGATGTTACCGCTCTTGGTCTCTCTCTGCGAGAGGTTCCCGATCTTGTTCTCAAGTGTCTTGACACCCATGTTGCCGATCTTGAGGGAATAAGTCTCCGTGAGGGGTCTGGCGTTCTCATGGGCGGACCCACGCAGGTGCAGGACGTATGGCTTCTTGATGTCGGAGACGTAGACAGTGACGGTCTTGTCAAAGGGGTAGGGACCGTCGTTGTTGTCGAACGTTGCCTTTACGGTTCCTTTCTTCCCAGGCTGGATCGGTTCGCGGGTCCAGTCGACATCCGTACATCCGCAGGATGCTACCACGCTGAGCAGGAGGATGGGTTTCGAGCCGTTATTCGTGAACGTGAAGGTGCAGGACACAGGCCCCTGATCGGTGTAGATGTCACCAAAGTCGTGGACACTCTTGTCCAACGAGACGGAACTTTCGTCCTGGGCAAAGGCAACCGCCGTCGAGAGGAAAAAGACGGCAAATGCGGCAAGTATGGAAATAGTTCTTTTCATGATGCAAAGGTAATAACAAAAATCTTTCCAATCATTTGATAAATCCAATTAAATCGCATACATTTGCGGCACTGAATTTGAATAAAGCGGAATCGTTAACTAAAATTGACAGCACTATGGCACACAAAATCAATCCTGACATCTGTGTAGCTTGCGGTTCCTGCCAGTCGGAGTGCCCTCAGGGCGCCATCTCCGAGGGAGATGTCTACAGCATCAATCCGGATATGTGCATCGACTGCGGAGCTTGTGCGGATGCCTGCCCCATGGGCGCCATCGAAGCAGAGTAGCGGCAGATCTCAGAAAAGTACATTGGCGGAGCCTCCGGGCTCCGTCATTTTTTGTATAACCTTGACGCTCATGCCCCCTCCGTCGAGGCTTTCGATGTCGATGTCGACTTCAGGGTAGCCTTGGGGTACGAGGAAACACCGATAATCATCGCTTATGCCGATATGCAGGTCTTTCTTGTTGCGTTCACCGCGAACAACCCTGCTCACCGTTGTCTCCTTGAAGGCATCAGTCGCTGCCCCGTACCAGTAAACGATCTGTTCGGCGAACTCCTTGAATCGTTTGCCTTCTTCGGTGAGGGCCACCGCATTTCTGTCCCTGGTAAACAGCCTGACGCCTACACCCTTTTCAATCTCCGCTATGTTCTGGCTGACCGCAGGCTGGCTTACGCCCAGCCTTTTCGCTGCCTTGGTGAAGCTGCACTCTTCACATACCGCCATGAAGATGTTGATCCTTGAGTCTTCAAACATGATAAGCCTTTCTTATGGTTAATCAAAGATAAGTCTGTTTTGCGGAATAATCGCCATTTATTGTTAAATTTGTCAGATTTTAAATATGTATCAATTGGATTGAACATGAAAAGACTTGTTTTGTTTGCCGCCCTTCTGTTTGCGGCCATGCCTTTTGCAGCTGCGCAGCAGATGCAGGCGCTTCCCAACGATCCTGCTGTCCGTCAGGGCAAGCTAGACAACGGACTGACTTACTATATCCGTCATAACGACAAGCCGGAGCAGCGTGCAGAGTTCTATCTCGCCACCAATGTCGGCGCTATCCAGGAGACTCCCGACCAGGACGGTCTGGCCCATTTCCTCGAGCACATGTGCTTCAACGGCACCAAGAATTTCCCCGGCAAGGGGATCCTCAACTGGCTCGAGAGCATCGGCGCCTCCTTCGGTGGCAATGTCAATGCTTCCACCGGAGTGGAGGAGACCCAGTACATGCTGAACAACATTCCTCTTATCCGTGAGACCGTCGTCGACACCTGCCTCCTCATCCTTCACGATTATTCCCATTTCGTGACCAACGACCCGGAGGAGGTCGACAAGGAGCGCGGAGTCATCATCGAGGAGCGCCGCGCACGCCGCAATGCCTCCTGGCGTCTGCACGAGAAGTCCCTGCCTTATTACTATGGTGACACCAAATACGGCGAGTGCACCCTCATCGGCCAGCTCGAGAGCCTGCAGAACTTCAAGCCCGAAAGCCTGGTGAATTTCTACCAGACCTGGTACCGTCCTGACATGCAGGCCGTTATCGTGGTCGGTGATGTCGATGTCGATGCTGTCGAGCAGAAGATTAAGACTATCTTCGCCGACATTCCCGCCGCTGAGAATCCCAAGGCAAAGGATGTCATCATGATTCCCGGCAACGAGGAGCCTATTGCTGCTGTACTCACTGATCCCGAGGTCACCAGCACCCAGCTCGAGGTCCTCTGGAAGAGCGACGGCCGTCCCGAGGAGATCAACAACACTGCCCAGGGCATGCTCCTGGACCTCGTCATCGACGTCGTCTCCCAGATCATGACCGAGCGTTTCGATGAGATCGTCTCCAAGCCCGGGGCACCGTTCTTCGCTGCCGACCTTCAGGTGGGTAATCTCTGCGAGACCTGCGAGGCGGTGATCGGCGGGGTGGCCGTAAAGGACGGCGAGGCCCTCACCGGGCTTCGCGCCTTCCTCACCGAGGTCGAGAAGATGAAGCGTTTCGGCTTCACCGACGACGAGGTCAACCGCGCCAAGACCGAGATCGAGTCGGTCTATGAGACCCGTGCCAAGAGGGCCGAGACCCGCAAGAACGCCGACTTCGTCCCTGGCCTCATCAGCAATTTCTTCGACAACTACGCCTATATGGAGCCTGCCACCGAGTATCAGTTGGTCCAGATGCTCCTTCCCCAGATCAACGCAGAGGTCCTCAACATGCTCGCCTCCCAGATGATCACCTCTGAGAATATGGTCGTGCTGTACAAGGGTCCCGAGAAGGAAGGTCTCACCCATCCTTCCGAGTCTGAACTGCTCTCTGTCATCAAGGAAGTGGAGAACTCCGAGATCGAAGCTACGGCCGCCGAGGCCATAGCCACCGAGTTCCTCGATCCTTCCACACTGAAGGGCTCGAAGGTCAAGAAGAGCAAGAGCACCATCTATGGAGCTACCGAGTGGACGCTGAAGAATGGCGTCAAGGTCGTACTCCTGCCCACTGACTACGAAAAGGACCGCATCAGCTTCATGCTTTACAAGATGGGTGGAACCAGCCTGATCGAGACGGCCGACCTGCCTTCGTTCGAGGACAACCTCTACTCGATGTTCACAAGCTACAACGGTGTGTCACAGTTCCCGGCTTCCACTGTCAGCAAGATGCTCGCCGGAAAGCAGTGCTCGGTCAGTACCAATCTCACCGGGCTCAATACCGGCGTCGCCGGATCCTCTACCCGCAAAGACCTTGAGACGGCTCTCCAGCTGCTCTACCTCAATTATACCGATCCCCGTTTCGACAAGGACGCATTTGACCAGGCTGAGCAGACCCTCCGCGCCATCCTTCCGAACTTTGTCAGCCAGCCTAACTACAAGCTCCAGAAAGAGCTTATAGGCACCGCTTACGACAATAATCCCCGCAATGTCCTGATCAGCGAGGAAGTCCTTGACAAGGCCAGCCTCGAGACCATCGAGCGTGTCATCCGTGGATTGTACAAGGATGCCGCGGGCTCAACGATGATCATGGTCGGCGACTTCGACCTCGATGAGGTGAAGCCCTTGATCGAGAAGTATGTAGGCAGCCTGCCGAAGGGCAAGAAGGCTCCCAAGTGGATCGACAGGAACGAGGACCTTACCCGCAAGAACGTCCTCAACGATTTCGCCGTCGATATGCAGACGCCTATGACCACTGTCGCCCAGATCTACCGTATGGATGACAAGTATTCTGTCGAGAACGACCTCACCTACCAGGCACTTGAGTATATCCTCAATATGCTCTATGTCGAGACGCTCCGCGAGGATGAGGGTGGCACCTATGGCGCCAGCGTGGCTGTCCAGCTCGCCCGTGAGCCGAAGGAGTTCGGTATGATGCAGGTGGTCTTCCAGACCAACCCGCCTTCCGCCGACAAACTCCGTAAGCTCGCCGCCGATGGTATCCGCGGCATCGCCGAAAACGGTCCCACCGCCGAGCAGTTCGACAAGACCGTCAAGAATCTCGAAAAGAATATCCCCGAACTGCGCATCAACAACAATTATTGGAGAATGCGTATCAAGGAATGGTATGACTACGGTATCGACTACGACAAGGACCATGAGGCCGCTCTCAAGACCCTGACTCCCGAGAAGATCAAGGCCCTGGCAGCCAAGTTCCTTGCCGATGGCAACCTCATCGAGATCGTGATGCGTCCGGACAATACCGGAGAAGCAGAATAATATCCTGTGTCGGTGGGCCTTTGCCCACCGGCCTTGTTTTTTAATAATGACCTGCAATATGGAAGAACCCAAGAAGAGAAGGCGCACGCGCATCCATCGCAATGGCCGCAGATACCGCATGGTACGTTTCCACGGAGACCTGTGTACCTGGCTTTCCTACCGTAAGATCCAGGTCACCGGCCTGGAAAATATTCCCAAGGACGGATCCGTCATCCTTGCCCCCAACCACAGCAATGCTTTGATGGACGCGATGCTGATCCTGCGCACACGCAAGACTCCTACCGTGTTCGGTGCCAGGGCGGATCTCTTCGAGAATCCTATCCTTGCCAAGTTGCTCACTTTCCTCAAGATCCTTCCGATGGTCCGCCGTCGTGACGGCCTCAGGAACGTGATCAAGAACCTCGATATCCAGGAGGATATACTCGAGGTCATTGGCGACCGCGTCCCTTTCTGCATGTTCGCAGAGGGTACGCACAGGGCCAAGCATT
Organism: uncultured Bacteroidia bacterium; assembly: GCA_902785785.1. Lineage (GTDB taxonomy): Bacteria > Bacteroidota > Bacteroidia > Bacteroidales > UBA932 > Cryptobacteroides. The sequence goes on from CADAAA010000004.1 coordinate 202,297, forward strand.
CGTTGCTACCTGTAGGGAAGGGAGTCTTCCGTATCGCGGTGGCTGCAGCACACAATTCCAACACACCGGTATTTGTCGTCCCTGCGGGAATGGATTACAGTGACTATTTCCGTTACGAGGGCACTTCGCTCGTACAGTTCGGAGAGCCTATAAACGTGACGGAGTTCCTTGCTTCCCATCCGGATGCCGGAGAGGCCGAGGTTTACCGTGCATTGACCACGATGCTCAAGGAGCGTCTGTCAGGATTGTTTACCTACATCCCGGATGACGAGGATTACGATGCTGTGTGGGCTTATACAAAGCTGGCGACAGCAGGACGTCGGCGCGGGGCGCTGACGGAGCGGCTGGCGGTAAACCGCCAGGCCATAGCCTCCGTCCTGCCCGCCGACGCGCCCGGCAGGGCGGAGAAACTCTCCGCCGCCCTGGATCTCGACAGGAAGCTACACGATGCAGGCATCTCCGTCCTGTCGCTCGCGGGCGGCGGACTCGGACGTTTCCTGCTCAAGACGCTCGGACTGCTGGTATGGCTGCCTTTCCAACTGTTCTTCGGTATCTGGGCACTGCTTCAGATTGCCCCCGCCGAGTATATGATCAAGGCCGGCATCATCAAGGACGAGGCGTTTTACAACTCGTTCCGTTATGGCCTATACTCCCTCGGTTATCCTCTTACACTCATCCTCTGGACGCTTCTTGGTACTTTCGTCTTCCACTGCGGATTCTGGCTTTCGCTGGTCGCTTCCATCGTCATTACTTATCTCGCCTTCCCTGCGTTCTATCGTGGACTTGAATGCTACAGGCTCTGGGTCTCTGACCTTAAGTTTTTGCTTCGCAAGGACTTAAGGGAAGCTTTCCGCAAGTTCAAGGAGCTTGCATAATGATATGCTGACTATGAAAAAAGAAAACAAACAGCTGATATGGTGGCTGTCTGCTTTAGCCCTGGGCGTAGTCCTGGGGCTTCTGCATATCCCGGCAGTCAATGCCGTATGCGACTTCATCGCAACGGTTTATACCCGTCTTTTCCAGTTTCTTGCCGTTCCCACAGTGGCACTTGCCATTATGACGACGCTCATCTCGTTCGGACGGCAGAAAAGCACTAGGAGGATATTCACGCATACGCTGACCTACACGCTGCTGACTACATTCGCCGCTGCCCTTGTAGGCCTCGGCCTGTACCTGCTCGTGTCTCCGGATCCTATTCCTCACACAATGCTTTCCTCCTCGGCCGCCAATGTGGAAAACAGCACCACGTTCTATGACCATGTCGTATCGGTTGTACCTAACAATGTCGTCCAACCAGTACTCTCCGGTAACATCCTTTCAATATTGCTGGTAGCCATCGCATTCGGACTCGGCATCTCCGTCATGCCCGATTCTGAGCGCAAGAACGTGCTGGTAAAGGGAGTCGAGGGCATCCAGGAACTTTTCTTCATACTCATCCGCGCCTTGATCCGTACTCTCCCTCTCGGTATCGCAGCTTTCGCAGCGCAGCTTACCGCCCAGCTCAGCGGCGGTCTCATCCTCGGTTCCCTCGGCAAATGGACCGCAGTCATACTGGCGGGAAATCTATCCCAGTTCTTCATCGTTCTGCCGCTCTTCCTGCTTGTCCGAGGCATCAATCCTGTCCGGGTGTTCAAGGCTATGAGCCCTGCGGTGATGATGGCGCTTTTTACCAAGAGTTCTGCGGCTACGCTGCCTGTAACGCTCTCCTCGGCAGAGGAGAGGCTGGGAGTGAATCCCAAGGTTTCGCGCTTCGTTCTTCCTATCTGTACGACCATAAATATGAACGGATGTGCCGCCTTCATCCTCGTGACTTCGCTCTTCGTGATGAACTGTGGCGGCATGGACCTCAGCATATGGCAGATGCTGCTATGGACCCTGGTTTCCGTCATCGCCGCCGTAGGCAATGCCGGCGTGCCGATGGGATGCTTCTTTCTGACCGTTTCCCTGCTGACAGGTGTAGGAGCTCCGGTGGAAGTCATGGGCATGATCCTTCCCATCTATACGATAGTGGATATGGTCGAGACAGCAGAGAATGTCTGGTCCGACTCCTGCGTCTGTGCCATGACGGACAAAGACCTGAAGTAATGGTTTATGACAATGAAAAAGCCCGGCTCGTAGGCCGGGCTTTTTCGTTTATGGGACTCAACAATTACATCGCAGCGAGTCTCTTATAGGTGTTGAGGCGGATCTTCGCGAACTCCTCGGTCTTCTGCAGAAGCTCACCGGCCCTGTCAGGGAATGACTTGTAGAGGGATGCGAAGCGGACCTCACCCTTGAGGAAGTCCTGGAACTTGCTCCAATCCGGCTCCTTGGAATCGAGGATGAACGGGTTCTTGCCCTGCTCCTCGAGCACCGGGTTGTAGCGGTACAGATGCCAGTAACCGCACTCGACGGCGAGCTTCTCCTCCTTCTGGCTCAGGCCCATACCGGCCTTGAGGCCGTGGTTGATACAAGGGGCGTAAGCGATGATGAGGGAAGGTCCGTCGTATGCCTCGGCCTCCTTGATGGCATTGAGGTACTGCACAGGGCTGGCGCCCATGGCGACCTGGGCCACATAGACATAGCCGTAGCTGATGGCCATCATGCCGAGATCCTTCTTGCGGATCTTCTTTCCGGAAGCGGCGAACTTGGCGATGGCGCCGGCCGGGGTGGCCTTGGAGGACTGACCGCCGGTGTTGGAGTACACCTCGGTGTCGAGGACGAGGATATTGACATTCTCGCCGGAGGCAAGCACGTGGTCGAGACCGCCGTAACCGATGTCATAGCTGGCACCGTCACCACCGAAGATCCACTGGCTGCGGGCAGCGATGAAGTTCTTGAGCTCGACGAGCTTCTTGGCGCAGTCGCAAGGCTTGTTCTCGATGAGAGGGATGAGCCTGTCGGCGACGTCGCGGGTCACGGCGTAGTCATTGCGGTTCTCAAGCCACTTGGCGGCGAGGGATGCCGCCTCCTCATGCTTGCCTTCGTCCACGATATGCTGCATGCAAGCGGCCACGGTCTCGCGGATGCGGTCGGAACCGAGGTGCATGCCGAGGCCGAATTCGCAGAAGTCCTCGAAGAGGGAGTTCTGCCAGGCCGGTCCATGGCCCTGGGCGTTGGTGCAGTAAGGCGATGCCGGGAAGGATGCTCCATAGATGGAGGAGCAGCCGGTAGCGTTGGCGATCATCATGTGGTCGCCGAAGAGCTGGGTGATATTCTTGATGTAAGGGGTCTCACCGCAGCCGGCGCAGGCGCCGGAGAACTCGAAGAGAGGCTGGGCGAACTGGGAGGCCTTCATGTTGGCGGCCTTGTTCAGGACAGTGTCCTTGTATCCAACCTTGGAGTTGAACCAGTCGAACGAAGCCTGTACACCCTTGTTGTCTTGATAGGAAGCCATGGAAAGGGCTTTCTCCTTGGCGAGGCAGACATCCACGCAGTTGCCGCAACCGGTACAGTCGTCGACCGAGATGGCGATGGCATACTTGTAATCCTTGAGGTTGGCCTTGCCCTGGGCGATCTTGGTGCCGGCCGGAGCAGCGGCGGCCTCCTCGTCGGTGAGAAGGAACGGACGGATGGCGGCGTGAGGGCAGACGAAGGCGCAGGTGTTGCACTGGATACATTTCTCGGCATCCCAAACAGGGACGTTGACGGCGACGCCGCGCTTCTCATAGGCTGCGGTGCCGGCCGGCATCGTGCCGTCCTGGTAGGGGAGGAAGGAACTGACGGGGAGGGTGTCACCGCACTGGGCGTTGACGATGTCGGCGACGTTCTTCACGAATGCCGGAGCCATGCGGTTGGCATTGGGGTTGACGAACTTCGCGGTGATCTCGGCCCACTCGGCAGGGACCTCGACCTTGGTGTACTCACCGCCGCGGTCGATGGCTGCGTAGTTCATGTTGACGACGTTCTCGCCCTTCTTGCCGTAGCTCTTGAGGGCGGCGTCCTTCATGTACTTCACTGCATCCTCGTAAGGGATGATGCCGGAGATCTTGAAGAAGGCGGACTGGAGGATGGTGTTGGTGCGTCCTCCGAGGCCGATCTCGGCAGCGATCTTGGTGGCGTTGATGATATAGAGGCTTACGTGCTTCTTGGCGATGATGGCCTTGACATTGTCAGGGATGCGCTCGAGAGTCTCCTTCTCGTCCCAAAGGGAGTTGAGCAGGAGGCTGCCGCCGTCCTTGATACCCTTCAGGACATCGTACTTCTGCAGGTACGAAGGTACGTGGCAGGCGACGAAGTCAGGAGTGGAGACGAGGTACGGAGCCTTGATGGGCAGGTCACCGAAACGCAGGTGCGAGCAGGTGTAGCCGCCGGACTTCTTGGAATCGTAGTCGAAGTATGCCTGGCAATACTTGTCGGTGTGTGAACCGATGATCTTGATGGTGTTCTTGTTGGCGCCGACGGTGCCGTCGGAGCCGAGTCCGTAGAACTTGCACTCGGTGGTGCCGGCCTTGACGATGGAGATCTCTTCCTTGATCGGGAGGGACTTGAAGGTGACATCGTCGACGATGCCGATGGTGAAGCCGTTCTTGGGCTCAGCCAGCTCGAGGTTGTCGAATACGGCGACGATCTGTGCGGGAGAGGTGTCCTTGGAGGAGAGGCCGTAGCGTCCGCCTACGATGAGCGGGGCCTTGTCACATCCCTGGAATACGGTCTTGATGTCCTGGTAGAGAGGCTCTCCGAGGGCACCGGGCTCCTTGGTGCGGTCGAGGACCGCGATCTTCCTGACCTTCTTGGGAAGGGCCTTGAAGAAATACTTCTCCGAGAAAGGACGGTAGAGATGCACGGTGACGAGACCGTACTTGCGGCCCTGTCCGGCGAGATAGTCGATGGTCTCCTTGATGGTCTCGGTGACGGAGCCCATGGCGACGATGATGTTCTCGGCGTCGGGATCGCCATAATACTCGAACGGACGGTACTGGCGGCCGGTGGCCTCGCTGATCTCGCCCATGTAGCGTGCTACGATGTCGGGAATGGCGTCATAGACCTGGTTGCGGGACTCGACGGCCTGGAAATAGACGTCACCGTTCTGTGCGGTACCCCTTGTCACAGGAGCGTCGGGATTCAGGGCGCGGGCCCTGAAGGCCTCGAGGGACTTGGTGCTGATCATGGAACGGAGCAAGTCCTCGTCGAGAAGCTCGATCTTCTGGATCTCATGCGATGTGCGGAATCCGTCGAAGAAATGGAGGAACGGGAGGCTGCCCTTGATGGCGGCGAGATGTGCTACGGCGGCCATGTCCTGGGCCTCCTGGACGGAGCCGGAAGCGAGCATGGCGAAGCCGGTCTGGCGGCAAGCCATGACATCCTGGTGGTCACCGAAGATGGAGAGGGCGTGCGAAGCCAGGGCACGGGCGGAAACATGGAACACTGCCGGGAGCATCTCTCCGGCGATCTTGTACATGTTCGGGATCATGAGCAGGAGGCCCTGCGAAGCGGTGTAGGTAGTAGTGAGCGCACCGGCCTGGAGCGAACCGTGCACGGCGCCGGCCGCTCCGGCCTCGCTCTGCATCTCGGTTACCTTTACGATCTCTCCCCAGAGGTTTTTCTTGCCTCCTGCCGCCCACTCATCGATGTTCTCGGCCATGGTCGAGGACGGGGTGATAGGGTAGATAGCGGCGTGCTCACTGAACAGGTACGCAATGTTCGACGCTGCCCAGTTGCCGTCACAAGTGACGAATTTCTTTTCTTTAGCCATATTTGATGTTATCGTTTAGTGTTTGTATTTAAATCCAAACGCAAATTCAAACAAAGTTAACACTTTTTAACGAAAAATCCCCTCTTATGAGGGGATAATTGCTATTGTTTTCCTTCGATTGTCACCTCGGCGCCCGCAGCGCCTGAAATCCGCTTCACCAGACCCTGGAGGACGGCGCCCGGACCGAGTTCGACGAAGGTGTCCGCGCCGTCGGCGATCATCGCCTTGACGGACTGCGTCCAGCGGACGGGCGATGTCAGCTGCGCCAGGAGGTTGGCCTTGATCTTCTCAGGATCGGTCTCCGGCATAGCTGTCACGTTCTGGTAGACGGGACATACAGGCTCTACGATAGGGGTGACCTCGATGGCCTTGCCGAGTTCGAGACGGGCCGGCTCCATGAGCGGGGAGTGGAACGCCCCGCTCACTGCGAGCGGCAGCGCCCTCTTGGCGCCGGCTTCCTTCAGCCTGGCGCAAGCCTCCGCGACTGCGTCCTTCTCTCCCGAGATAACCACCTGCCCGTCACAGTTGTAGTTGGCGGCTATGACGAGGCCGTCCACCGCTGCGCAGGCTTCCTCGACCGCGGCGTCCGGCAGTCCGATAATGGCCGCCATAGTGCCGGGAACGGCCTCGCAGCATTTCTGCATCTCCGATGCGCGTATGGCAACGAGACGCAGGGCGTCGTCGAATGACATGGCCCCTGCTGCTGCCAGCGCGGAGAACTCTCCGAGCGAGTGGCCGGCCACCATGTCAGGGCGGAAATCGTCCGTGCAAGCGGCAAGGATAGTGGAATGAAGGAAGATCGCAGGCTGTGTAACCTTCGTGGCCTTGAGGTCTTCGTCTGTCCCTTCGAACATGATGCGCGTGATATCGAATCCGAGTATCTGGTCAGCGCGGTCGAACATCTCCCTTGCGCGGGCGTCCTGCCCGTAAAGTTCCTTCGCCATGCCCGGGAACTGGGCCCCCTGTCCGGGGAAAACATATGCTTTCTTCATAACAGTCTCATTAAGTCCGACAAAAGTAAGAAATAAGCCCGAGATTGTGAAATCGTCGCCAAATATTCTTATATTTGCAGTCCCGTTCGCCCCCATAGTTTAATGGATAGAATTTAGGATTCCGGTTCCTACGATTGGCGTTCGATTCGCCATGGGGGTACGAAAGAGCCTGCGGTTTCCGCAGGCTTTTTCATTGTCAGCGGGCGCGGCGGAGCATCACCTTCCTTACGATGGAGAGGCCGATCCGGATGGGCAGGGGCCGCAGGGCCTTGTCAGCCTCCTTGAGTTTCTCGCGGATGGGGATTCCCTGCGGGCAGTGCTTCTCGCATTTGCCGCACTGGATGCACTGGGAGGCGAAGGCCGGCTCCTTGGTGAGAGCCACGGTCTGGCCGAACTGGAACCATCCCGCTTTCTTGGACTCAAGATACATGGTGTTGTAACTGAGGAAGTTACCTGGTATGTCAACACCCTTCGGACAAGGCATGCAGTAGCCGCAGCCGGTGCATCCCACCTTCTCCTTCTCACGGAACAGGCGCTTCACTTCGTCGATCAGCGCGAAATCCTCTTTACTGAAGTCGCCTATGGTGGCATCCGATGCTGTGGCGACATTCTCGCGGACCATCTCAACGGAGTTCATTCCGGACAGCACTACGGTGACCTCGGGCTGGTTGTATAGCCAACGCAGGCCCCACTGGGCCGGGGTCCAGCCCCGGGCATTGCCTGCGATGGCCTTCCTGGCGCCCTCGGGGAGGAGATTGACCAGTTTGCCGCCGCGGAGCGGTTCCATTATGACGACGGGGATGCCGCGGGCGGCGGCCGCCTTCAGGCCGGCGACGCCCGCCTGCGAAGTCTCGTCCAGATAGTTGTACTGTATCTGGCAGAAATCCCAGTCGTAGTCCTCAAGAATCTTCAGGAAATTGGCGGTGTTGCCGTGGTAGGAGAATCCTATGTTGCGGATGGCGCCGGACTCCTTCTTGGAGGCGATCCAGTCCTTGATGCCCAGTTCCTTGAGCCTTTCCCACTGGACAATGTCGGTCAGGTGGTGCATCAGATAATAGTCCACCCAGCCGGTCTTCAGCCGTGAGAGTTCCTCATTGAAATACTTGTCTATGGAGTCGAGGCTCCGCACCATGTACTGGGGCAGTTTGGTGGCGATGTTGACCTTGTCACGGATGCCGTTGCGCGCCAGTATCTCTCCCAAGGCGCTTTCGCTGCCGGGATAGATATATGCCGTGTCGTAATAGTTGACTCCGGAACGGTATGCTTCGAGTATTTCCTTCTCAGTCTTGTCGATGTCGATCCCCGCACCCTTGCGGCTGAATCGCATGCAACCGTACCCGAGTATGGACAGCCGGTTGCCGTATTTGTCAGTCCTGTATTGCATGTGGACAGCCGCTGCAATAACCGTTCCTCATTTGTGAGAAAACATTTGGCGGTAAGCAGATTATTCGTATTTTTGCGTGAACCTTAAACCTGAATACTTTGGCACCTGAAATCGCAAGCAAGATCGACAGCATCTCCGTCGCTCTGAACGCCGGTGGGATGAACACTGTCAATATTGTCCTCGCCTTCATAATGTACGGCGTTGCACTGGGTATCAAGCCCCAGACTTTCGTAGACCTCTTCAAGAGACCCAAGCCCATCTTCGCAGGCATGCTCAGCCAGGTGGTTTTCCTGCCGCTGCTGACTTTCCTGCTCACTCTGGTTTTCGGCAAGAGCATCACCTGGACTATGGCTATCGGCATGATACTCGTGGCCTCTTGCCCGGGAGGTAACATCTCCAATTTCATGAGTTCGCTCTCCAAGGCTGACATCGAGCTGTCAGTCTCACTGACAGCCATCAGTACGGCTTTGTCTATTCTGATGACACCTTTCAACTTCTGGCTGTACGGCAACCTTTACATCAAGGCTGCCGGTCTGACGGCCGAAGTGCCTCAGCTCGTGATTCCCTTGATGGATGTTCTGAAAACGATCTTCATCCTCCTCGGCCTTCCGCTTACGCTGGGCCTTCTGACGACGACTTTCCTGCCCAAGGTCGCAAAGGTACTGAGGAAGCCCTTGCAGTACTTCAGCATAGTGTTTTTCCTCGGAATGGTAGTCATGCTTTTCGCCGGCAACTTCGAAGCGTTCATGCAGTGCATCAAGTATGTCTTCGTGGTGGTCCTCATCCACAACCTGCTCGCTTTCTCGATCGGTTTCGGAACGGCGACGGCTTTCCGCCTGTCCAATCCTGACCGCCGCACCCTCACGATCGAGACCGGCATCCAGAACAGCGGTCTCGCCCTTGTGCTCCTGCTTGGAACTCCGATCTTCGCGAGTTTCCCGGCTCACGGTGGCGCACTGGTCATCGCTGCCTGGTGGGGAGTCTGGCATATCGTCAGCGGTTTGACTATCTGTTCGATATTCAATGCTATCGACGCAAAAAAGAAAACTGCCGTAGCCTAATTCTTTTTCCGTCCTGTACCCCGGACCGGGTCGGCTTCCAGCGGATTGTCCGGCCAGGAGTGCTTGGGGTAGCGGCGGCGGAGTTCCTTACGTACTTCGAAATAGGTGTCCTGCCAGAAACTGTGCAGGTCCTGCGTGAGCTGCACCGGCTTGAAGCCGGGGGAGAGCAGCTCCAGCAGGACCGGGCGGCGTCCGTCATCCACGCGTGGCGTGTCGGCAAGGCCGAAACACTCCTGCAGACGGACGCGCAGGACGGGGAGTTCCGCACCCTGGCGGTATTCGACGCGGATACGGCTGCCGGTGGGGACAGTAATGTGTGTGGGCGCCAGCCGGTCGACAGCCTGCTGCTGGCCGTAGTCCAGCAGGGTCCACAAGGCTTGTGTCAGGTCTATCTTTTTCAGTTCCTGGGCAGTTGTGGCTTTCCCGATGAATGCGGGTAGCCAGTCAGCGGCGTGTGCGAGAACGCTGTCGGTGGACAGGTCCGGGAGTTCCAAATCCGGATGCCAGGCGGCGACGGCGGCCACGCGGCGCTGGAGGTTTCCGACTTCGTCGGAGAAGTCCAGCATGCTGCGGCCGTCGCGCGTTGCAGCCTCGCAGATGATGCGTGCGATTTCCTCCCGGGGAATGTCGTTAATGGGTTTTGCAGAGATGACGAGGCCGCCGATGCGGGTCTCGCGCTGCGCCGTGACTGCACCGCGGCGGGAGTCCCAGGTGACATTGTCGCGCTCTGTGCGCATATCGCCGAGATCCTCGGGGTCGAGCGGCGCGGCGAGGAAGATGCGTCCGTCAGCGCCCTCACGCGCATTGAGGCTGGCGACCGCCAGCCAGTCGTAGGCACTCATCGGGTCCTCCCGGTCGACGAATGCGAGGCCGCCTCCTGCAAGGAGGTAGCGGCCGCAGCCGTCGTCGTGGGCTTTGGCGATCCTTTCAGGAAAGGCCGCAGCCACCAGCACTCCTGCGGCATAAGGGTCCGGATCGGAGTTGTCTTCCGCGCAGCGTGTCAGGGCGCGGTATTGCTCCGCTACACGTGCTATACGGTTCCATGTGCGGCCTTCCCGATGGTCGCGTCGGGCACGGCGCAATGCTGAGATACGAGCGGCCAGGTCAGTCCCGTCCTGCGCCATCGGGTCCTTCTCTTCGAGGAGGGCCGCGATGTCGGCGGCCAGGGCTTTGGCCTCCGGCTTAATCGCCTCGACAAGCATGTGCGCGATGCGAGGATGGCAGGGGAGCGCAGCCATCTGGCGGCCGCAAGGCGTGATGGCGCCCGCTGCGTCGATGGCGCCGAGCGCCTGCAGCAGGCCGCGCGCCTGCCGGAGGCTGAACGCCGGAGGCGGAGTCAGCCACGGCAGCGCCTCGGCTTCACATCCGCCCCAGGAGGCGATGGAGAGCAGCATCTGAGACAGGTCCGCTTCCAGTATCTCCGGCCGGCGGTTTTCCTCCATACGGGCTTCAGTGCCGGGACTCCATAGGCGGTAGCAAGCGCCGGGGGCTACGCGGCCGGCGCGGCCGGCGCGCTGCCTGGCCATGTCCCGGCTGATGCGCACGGTCTCCAGCCGGCTCAGGCCGCTCTGCGGGTCGAAGACAAGTTTGCGGCAAAGCCCCGAGTCTACGACTATGCGAACATTCTCTATGGTGAGTGATGTCTCGGCAATAGGAGTAGCTAGGACTGCTTTTCTTCGGCCGTTCTCGCCAGGAGCAATGGCCTTGCGCTGTGCTTCAGGAGACAGCATCCCGTATAGGGGACAGACTTCGGTATCCCCCAGCGCTGTTCCCAGCAGTTCGGCGCAGCGCCTGATGTCGGCTTCGCCTGGAAGGAAGGCAAGTATGTCGCCTTCCTGATCCCTGTGAGCCTGGCGTACGACGTGCGCCACGGCTTCCGCCGCATTTTCCGGCACTGCCTCTTGACCAGTCCGGAGCATTTCCACAGGAAACATCCTTCCTTTTCCCTCGATGACCGGCGCCCCAAGTTCCTTGCAAATAGCCTCAGTATCGATGGTAGCCGACATTATGACAATCTTGAGGTCAGGTCTGACAACCCGTTGTGTCTCACGCGCTAATGCCAGTGCAAGATCACAATTCAGACTGCGTTCGTGAAATTCGTCGAATATGACGGCGGAGACTCCGTCCAGCGTAGGATCCTCCTCAAGCATCCTTGTCAGTATGCCTTCGGTAAGTACTTCTATGCGAGTGGATGAAGATACCTTTGACTCGAAACGGACTCGATAGCCGGCCGTGCGCCCTACGGGTTCACCGAGCAGCCAGGCCATACGCTCCGCGATCTGCCTGGCCGCGAGCCGCCGCGGCTCAAGCATGAGCACGCGGCCCTCTCCGAGCCCTTCCAGGATCGTGATGGGCAGCAGGGTGGATTTGCCCGCGCCGGGCGGAGCCGTAACGACAAGACACGCATGCTCCTTGAGCAGCGTGTCTACGTCTCCGGCTATCGCCGCGGCGGGCAGCTTACCCGCCCGCTCCATGACCCTGGATATATCCATTACCCTATTTCATCCACCTTTCGAGCCAGTCGAAATAGGTCCTGTGCCAGTAGAGGGCGTTCTGCGGCTGGAGGATCCAGTGGTTTTCGTCGGGGAAAACAACGAGCTTGGAAGGCACTCCCATCATCTGGGCGCAGTTGAAAGCGGCCATTCCCTGGGTGTACGGGATGCGGAAGTCCATTCCTCCGTGGATACAGAGGATGGGCGTATTCCATTTCTCGACGTTCAATTTCGGGTTGTGGGCATAGTGGCGGACGGCCTCTGGATATTTGCTCCAAGGCGAGCCGCTGAGATATCCGCGGCCGAGGCCGCCGTTGTCCCAATCCGCGAACCACATTTCCTCGGTGGTATAATACAGGGCTTCCTCGTCGAAGATGCCTGCATGAGCGATGAAGCAGTCGAAGGTATTCTCGTGCATTCCTGCCAGGTAATACACGGAATAGCCGCCATAGCTGGCGCCGCACGCCGCGATCTTGTCGATGTAAGGCTCCGCCTTCATCTCGCGCGCGGCGCTCAGGTAATCCTGGATGTTCAGGCCGCTGTAATCTCCTGAGATCTGCTCGCACCATTCCTGTCCGAAGGCGGTGGTGCCACGGCGGTTAGGAAGGATCACGACATATCCCTGGGAGGCCATCAGGCGGTAGTTCCAGCGATATGACCAGCCCTGGCTGAGAGTGCCCTGTGGGCCTCCCAGGCAGATCTCGATGGCGGGATATTTCTTCGATGCGTCGAACTTAGGAGGGAAGAGCACCCATGTAAGCATATCCTTGCCGTCAATGGTCTTGACATAACGCATCTCCGTTTCGTGCGGGGCGACCTGGTCGAGTATCCTGTCGTTCTCGCGCGTGATGCGCTGCGGCTCGCTGCCGTCCAGCTTAATGGCTACGAGCTCGTTGGGGAAGTCCATCGAGCAGTAGCTCGCCAGAAGGGTGGTGACTCCGTCCTTCTCAACGATACCCCAAGGGGAATCGAAGTCAAACCAGAGATTGTCGGCGGTCAGGCGGTTGATAGTCCAAGTGTCGCCTGACTTCTCAGCCTTGTAAATGGCCTGCAGACCTTCAGCAAGGGCATTGAAGTAAAGACCCTTGCTGTCCGGGGCCCATACCAGACCCGCTGCGTTGTACTTGAAATCCGCGGTCAGTTCGCAGCGTTTTCCGAAGTTGAATTCGTTTTCATTGATCACTATGTCCTGGACCATGATGCGGGACTTGTCCGACTCATAGCCCTGGCGTTCCATGCTCAGCCAGGCTATCTGGCTTCCGTCGGGAGACCATACGGGATCGGTGTCGTATCCGCCGTCCATCTCAATGCGCTTGCACTCTCCGGTGAGGATGCAATAGACATATATCTCGGTGTCGGTAGAGAAAGCATATTCCTTTCCGACAGCCTTCCTGCAGCTGTATGCGACAAAGCGCCCGTCAGGGCTCCAGCTCAGCTGCTCCAGACCGCCGAAAGGCTCGGTAGGGAGTTCGTAAGGCTCATCGCCGAGAAGGTCGAAGGAATTGTCCGGAGTGATCATCGCTCCGGCGAAGGGGGCGACATAGGTGCGGGGTGTCTCTGTCACCCAGTGGTCCCAATGGCGGTACATGAGATCTTCGGTTGCGTAGGCCTGAGCCTTGTCCAGCGCAGGATCACTGTCCACCGGGGTCTGGATAGCACTATGGATTGTGCTGGTATACAGGATGTTGGACTGGTTGGGAGAAAGCTTGAACTCTCCAATGCCCGCAGGAACGTCACTGATCTGGACCTTCTTGCCGAGCTTGTTGCCCTGCAGGGGAGCCTTCCATACCTGTCCTCCCTGGAGGAAATAGATTTCCTTGCCGTCGAGCGACCAGCGCGCGTTGGAGACGCTCTTGGCATACCGGGTAAGCTGGACCTTGTCGGAGCCGTCGATGTTGCTCATGAAGAGGTTGCGGCAACTGCGGTTGTCCGCGAGGGATGTGTAGCTGACCCCGTAAAGGACCTTGGTCCCGTCAGGGGAGAGCTGGGGGTCGCTGAGCCGCCCGAGGGACAGCATCACTTCCGGGGTCATGAGACCGTCCGTCACGGTGATGTCGGAAGGTCCGATATACCCGCTTTCATTCTCTTGTTTCTGTTTGCAGCTCATTGTGCTGAAAAGGATTGCGGCAGCGCAGAATGCTGCGCCTAAAAGGTTGGTTCTCATATGGTTATTTGTATTTGTTTGCAGCTTCTTGCAGCTCCTCCGCCATGCGCTTGCGCAGGGAGAGAGGGGAGAGTATCTCCACCTCGGAACCGAGGCGTTTCAACTCCATCAGCAGGTCTTCATTGGGGATCACGCGGATTCGGAACTTGATATATCCTTCTCCTTCAGGCCCGATCTCGAACTGCGACGGGTGAAGTGGCAGGTCGCGGAGGAAATTGGCTTCGTGTTCCGTCACCTTCAGGTAAATGCTCTCCGGTTCAGTCTTTCCGTCCTGGTATATGCCTATGGTCTGGGAGTAGAGATCGTCAATGTCGTAATCCCTGGGCATCTTGAAGGTCCATCCCGTCGCAGTCAGGGAAGTGATGCGGTCGAGGGCGTACACACGCTCGGCTCCGCGTTCGTGACAGTATCCGAGCAGGTACCAGCGCCGCTGGTATTCCTTGATGCCGTAAGGGTCGACATGGAACATCTCGCCTTCCTCCTCGCCGTATTTCCTGTAGAATATCTCCAGGGTGCGGTCGTCCTTCATCGCCGAGATGATACCGGTGAGGTGGATCTGCCCCGAAGGGATGTTCTCGACCGAAACGCGGCCCGTCAGCCGTTCACGGCTGAGGGAAAGGAGATTGTTGACCGTGAATGTGTTGATGAGCCATCCCACGGATGACTGGCGGTCGATGGCGTCCTCTCCATAGCGGATGAAATAGCAGTTCGTACTGCGGTTGCATTCGATCTCTATGCCGAAGATCTCGGCTATGGCCTCGCGGTGGTTGTTGAAGGTCCTCCGGTGATACTCGGTGCCGTAGCGCCGCTCCCAGCGGGTGGTGACCTGCTCCAGAGTGAGGCCTCTCTCTCCCGCGTCTATGAATGTCTGGATGAGCCAGATATACTTGTCGATGAGCTCGGTAATCATCAGCTTATCTTGCTATAATCCTTGATGTTGTATTTATCCTTTTGAAGTTCCCGTGCAAGCGGGATATTCTTGGGTGAGGAGAGGAACGGATCCGACTCCAGTATATGCTCGGCATATACTCTCGCTTCGTTCAGGATGCGGCTGTCATGGACGAGTGATGCGATGTTCAACGCGATAGGCAGGCCGCTCTGTTGCGTACCCTCCAGGTCGCCGGGGCCGCGCATCTTCATATCCTCCTCTGCCAGTTCGAAACCGTTCTCGGTCGCGACCATAAGGTCAAGGCGGCGCTGCGACTCCTTTGACACCTTCTCGTCTTTGACGAGGATGCAGTAGGACTTCTCGCTGCCTCGCCCGACCCGGCCGCGCAGCTGATGCAGCTGGCTCAGACCGAAGCGCTGGGCGCTCTCGATGACCATGACCGATGCGTTCGGGACATCCACGCCCACCTCGATGACTGTCGTTGAGACGAGGATATCCGCACGGCCGGCTGCAAATGCGGACATGTTGAAGTTCTTGACTTCGTTGGTCTGTTGTCCGTGCACTATAGCGACCTTGTAGTCCGGCAGCGGGAAAGCCTTGACAATCTCCTCATATCCTGCCTCGAGGTTCTTCAGGTCCATCTTTTCGCTTTCGAAGATGAGCGGGAATACCACGAAGACCTGTCTGCCTTTGGCAATCTCGTCGCGCATGAACTTGTACAGTGCGCGACGCTTGCCTTGCCCTATGAGCATGGTCTGGACGGGCTTTCGGCCAGGCGGCAGTTCATCGATGACCGAAACATCCAGATCACCGTACAACGTCATCGCCAACGTCCGCGGAATCGGCGTCGCCGTCATTACCAGTACGTGTGGTGGCACACGTACCGGTCCTTCGGATGATTTCACCCCCTGCACCCCCTCGAGGGGGATTGCACGGATATCGCTGTCTCGACCGTGCGGCCCACGCACTATTTCCTGTTCAGAGGGAGTGCTGTCTTCGGAAACCGTGGCCGCCCGTGGCCTCGTGAACGGGGGGACCGCAAGCGAAGCGCTGCGGTGGGATGAGCGAAGCGAAGTTTCAGAAGGCAGCACTCCCTCCTGAGGAAGGATGACAGGGCCTTTGGCCCAGAGCTTCGAGCGCTGGTCGACGCCGAAGCGGTGCTGCTCGTCGATGATGGCGAGGCCGAGGGCGCGGAAGCGGACGTCATCTTCGATGAGCGCGTGCGTGCCGATGAGGATGGCGATACTGCCGTCCTCGAGGCCGGCGTGTATCTCGCGGCGCTCCTTGGCGGTGCTGCTGCCCGTAAGGAGCGCGCACCGCACGCCAGTTCCTTCGAGGTACCTGCTCACATTGGCGTAATGCTGCTGCGACAGGACTTCCGTCGGAGCCATGATGCACGACTGGAATCCGTTGCCGTAGGCAATCAGGCATGTCAGCACGGCGACCATGGTCTTGCCGGAACCGACGTCTCCCTGCAGCAGGCGGTTCATCTGATGGCCGCTGGTCAGGTCGGCACGTATTTCCTTAATGACGCGTTTCTGGGCGCCGGTGAGGTCAAATGGCAATTTCCTGTACAGGGCATTGAATGACTCGCCGACCTTGGGCATGCGGATGCCGATTTCGCTGCGGCTGCGTATGTATTTCTGCTTCAGCAGGGAAAGCTGAAGGAAGAAAAGCTCCTCGAACTTGAGGCGGTAGGATGCCTTGAGCAGCGCATCCGCATCCTGCGGGAAATGGATGTTGCGCATGGCGAACTTCAGCGGGACCAATTCCTTTTCGTGCAGGATGTATTCCGGAAGGGTTTCTTCGATCTCCGGGAGGCAAGCATTGAGCGCGGCGGCCTGAAGGCGGTTCATAACCTTGCCGGTTATGCCTGCGTTCTTGAGCTTCTCAGTGCTTGGATAAACTCCGGTGAGGGTGCCTATGCCGGTGTGGACCTCGCCCGGTGACGGGGGATTGTCCACTTCCGGGTGGACGATATTCATGCGGCTGCCGAAAGTCTGCGGCTTGCCGAAGAAAACGAACACACTTCCCGGCGTAAGCCGCTCCCAGTTCCACTTGATGCCCTTGAAGAACACCATCTCCATCTCGCCGGTACTGTCCGCGACAATCACGCTCAGGCGTTTGACGGCATTGAAACGCAAGGTCTTGGCTCCGGTCTTGTCCTTCGGGCAATTGTCTATCTCGGTACCGGCCTGGCTGCGCTGTATGAATATCGAACTGCCGGGGCCATAAAGCGTGGCCCGTATTACTCTGGCCATGACCTGGACATGAGCGACGTCAGGAGTGATTTCGGCTATCCGCTGGATGCTGCTCCTGTCGATATACCGGAAC
The DNA here is from genome assembly GCA_902785785.1 of uncultured Bacteroidia bacterium. Classification (GTDB taxonomy): domain Bacteria; phylum Bacteroidota; class Bacteroidia; order Bacteroidales; family UBA932; genus Cryptobacteroides. The sequence goes on from CADAAA010000004.1 coordinate 219,287, forward strand.
GGATACAGATGGATGAGATCGCCGAAAGTGGCGACCTCCAACTCTGTCTTCAACAGCTGGGCCCTTTTCGGCCCCACGCCCGGCAGATACTGTATGTCCGATTTTAATTGTGTCATGACTTGGCACAAATATACGCATTTCTGCTCAAATCCTTTCCATCTCTTCCACTCTTCTTGTCTCTTTCCCTTACTCTTTTTTATCCACTCCTTTCAATCTTCCTTTCCACCTCATTTCAAGCTTTAATCATCCATCCGTGCGGGTTTTGGCCGTTTTTCCGCACGGATGGGCCTATTTTGCCTGATCGGTGCGGGAAAAGGGCAAAATCCCGCACGCCCAGCTACTGCTTTAAGGATTTCAAGGGGTATAAGGTATTGACGGTATGCATGTCAAGATTCAGGATGCGATGGATCTGAGAATTGCTGGAGGCATAGTCTTCATGCATGACTTTGGCTATCTCTACTTTCTCTTTGAGGCTCAATTCCGACGGTCTCCTGATGGCAAACCTTTTCTTACACTCCAACTGCACAGCCGAATACATCTCTTCGTCAGTCAGTATGACGGAGTCTCCCAAACGTCTGGCTTCTTCGCTGTAAGCTTCGATATTCTTGGACAGCAGAGTGAAATACTGATGGGCATCCCTGAAGAATCCCTCTCCCTGGTCGATCCTGCAGAAACTTGGCGGGTAGATGAATCCGTTCCTGAATCTATATGCCTCAGGTAGGTCTATGATCCTTCCGTGGAAGACTTCGCGGCGCTTCTGATGGGTCAGCGAAGAGAATGGAACTCCTTCATCCTCGCGTGACAGGGGATTGAAGTAGTAGGCTCCTGTGCCCCAAGGATAAGAGAACGGGGTGTATCTAGGGTTGACGACGTATCCGTTCCGATGGATGTAGATGATTTCGTTCCTGAGCATATGAAGGCTGGTAACCGGGATAGGTTCACACTTGAAAGCAGACAGGTCGACATCCCTTCCCTGCAGCCTGAGGTACCTCTTCAGTCTTTCGCGTCTCTTTGAAATGTACTGGATGCAGAGGTCCCTGCTACCTTCGGCCAGGTCATGGATATGATTTCCCATCAGCGTATGAGAGTAAATGACCACGCCTGTCTCTGCCGAACATATAGCTGCCGAGGACATGCCGAAACGGTAGTCGTCTTCCGTAATGAATAGGTCTTCCTGTAACTGGCCTGGTGTTGTAAGGTGCCAGAACGGACCGGAGTTCCTGAACCGGTACTCACAAAGGGATTCTTTCTCAGAAAAGGACATCGGACGTTTGCCGATCTGGGTAGGATATCGGTCTTCCATAGTGTCTGTTTAAGTTTCTCCCTGCTTAACGTGTGGCAGATATGCCTGCCAGTAGCAGAGAATGGTTTCTTCAATACAATTATCGACAAACGCAATGATACTCGCAAGTAAACAAAGGTGTTTTTGTTTATCCGTGCGGGTTTTGGCCGTTTTTCCGCACGGATGGGCCTATTTTGCCTGATCGGTGCGGGAAAAGGGCAAAATCCCGCACCGTTTGTGGAGTGGGGGTACTCTTTAGTCGAGAGGACTAGCGGGAGCGGCGAAGCCAGGCGATGATGAGGAGGGCGGAGAGGAGGGAGCCGATGACGACGGCGACTATGGAGGCTTCGGCGCCGAAGGGGCCGCCGGTGATGATCTCCGGGCCGGAAATTTCGGGAATGAACAGGCTTTCCCTGGCGTTGCCTCCGGATACTGCGAATCCGAGGATGTTGCCCTGGGTGTAGTTCCAGGCCCAGTGAATGCCTATCGGCATCCACAGAGTGCCGGAATACTTGTATGCGGCGCTGAGCATGATGCCGGCCTCGATGGCTATCGCCAGGCCGGCCCACCATGTCGCGCCGGGATTGGCAAGGTGCGCTGCCCCGAAGACCAGTGCGGAGACGACGAATGCGGCTACTGTGTTGAACCGTTCGTCGATCATGCGGAAAAGGATACCTCGGAAAATGACTTCCTCCAGAACCGCAACCAAGAAGAAAAGGGTCAGGAAGCGCAGCTGAGCCATGAAGTCGAAATTGACTTCCTTGATCCTGTAGCATCCTGCAAGTGCTATGACTCCTGCAACAAGAGCGAAGTAGATGATCCCGGTCAGGAATCCCTTTCCCGTCTCGGGGAGACAGCGCTCCATGGGGATGTCATTCTCTTTCCGAAGGTCTGCCAACCCGTCCCATACCCTGTTCCACAGGGAATAGAGTCCGAGCACACCTATGCCGCAGAGTAATGCGGCAGCCGAGGCCGCCCCTTGGCCGGCCCTTCCTGCCAGACCGGTAAGGCCTTGTGTCAAGGCATATATGACGAAGAAAAACAGGAGACCGCATACAAGGCACGGAATCCAGAACAAAAGCTTCATTTTCCTTCCGGGAACTGACATGGTGCAGGCAAGATATAGGGATCAGCGGCTGACCGAGGCAATCTTGTTCCATCGAAGTACATTGGCGGCAATGATGATGCCGAGGACGATGGCGATAGTGACCTTGACCGCGGTGAATCCCGCATTCAGTGATGCATTCATCTGCTCTGAAACCACATAGTAGGAACTCCAGAAAACTCCTGCTCCCGGAATCAGGGGGAAATCTCCGCAGATCAGGAAGACAGTTCCGGGGCATTTCAGCCGTACGGCGAACAACCGGGACATGAATGCGACTATGGTGGAAGCGATCAGCGTACCGCCGACCACCGAAAGGGGAGTGTAACGGGATACCAGCAGATATGCCAGCCATCCGAACATCCCCACGACGCCGGCTGCGAAATAATACTTGCGCGGGACGCCGAACAGGACAGCAAATGAGGCGGTTCCAATCAGCGCGGCCATCAATTGAACAGGCAGTGCGGCAGTCACCGGATCCGTAACGGTGCCGCTGAGCTGGATCATGCTTCCGGCTATGTAACTGTGTACCAAGAATGTGATGCACACACCAATAGCAATGGACAGGAATACCAGCAGTGCGTCAAGCATCCTGGCAACTCCGGCAAGATAGTCTTCGTTCGAGATATCCCTCAGCCCGTTGGTGAAAGCCACTCCGGGAATCAGGGGGATAAGGGTTCCGATGATCATGTTGCCCAGATTGACCCCGAAGCCCCATTTGTAAAACAGGATGCAGAGCAAGGTACCGAACGCTCCCGAACATATGTTGCCCAAGGCTTTGGACATGTATGGTATACATGCCAGCGAAAGGAACATGAAAACTGCGGTTCCCGAAATAAACGTGGCGGCGCAGTCAAGCAGGCTGCCGCCGAAGATGGCGCAGAATGCGCCGCTTCCGAGGGCAGCGCCGAGGAACTGCTCCCATCTGGGCTTGGGAGGAGCGTTCCTGATCTCATCCAGGCGTACCCTTGCCTCTTCCAGGGTATACTTTCCCGCAGAAATCTCGCGGGATAGCTGGTTGACCTCGACGACCTTGTCGAGGCTGGCCCCTTTGATCGGGATGAATTCGACGTTGGCGTAGGAACTGCCTGTCGTGAAAATGCCGTTGCTCAGGACGAAAAAATGCTCCTTGTCCACTCCGTATGAAGCGGCAACTATCTTCATCGTCTCCTCCACACGGGAGATTTCCGCGCCGTTTTCCAACAGCGTATGGCCGACTTCAGCCGCGAAGGCGAGGATTTCGTTTGATTGCTCTGTCGTCATGACAGTGCAAAAATACTATTTTTTTGTTAACTTGCTGGCAATAGATCAAAACGATAACGACTGAAACGCTATGAGAAAGACTTTAATTGCCATTATGGCCCTTCTTGCCTGTGCATTGCTCTGTATTTCATGCGGAGAGCGCAAGACGATGCTTTTCAACGGAAAGAACCTTGACGGTTGGACTTTCTTCGTCAACCCTGAAGCCGGAGTACCTGCAGCGGACGTTTTCGGTGTAAAGGACGGCGTCATCACGATCTCCGGACAGCCTTACGGTTTCATGATGACCGATGCTTCCTTCGACGATTATGAACTCCATGTGGAGTGGCGGTGGATAGGCGAGCCATCGAACAGCGGACTCTTCCAGAGGGTCGAGCCTGCCGAAAAGCTCTGGCCCCGCTGCGCGGAGGTCAACCTGAAGGCAGGGAGTGCCGGAGACATGATCTCTTTCGCGGAGATCCCTTTCGACGAGCAGAAAGAAAGCGGAAGCCGGTTCAAGACCGGCTTCGAGACTGGTGACCTGGAAGTTCAGGCGGGAGAGTGGAACAGCGCTGACATCATCTGCGAAGGGCATCTGATCCGTGTATTCATCAACGGCGTCCTTAAGAATGAGGCCCATTACGTCGGAACCGAAGGGCACATCGCCATACAGAGCGAGGGTGGTCCGCTCGAGGTCCGCAATGTCTATATCAAACCTGTAAAGGACTGACGCTTACTGGGCTGCCTCAGTTTTCGGAGGTCTTGGATTGGTGGCGATTTCTTCCAACTGGACCAGCACCTCGAGGGATGAAGCCAGCTCTTCAGGCGGGCATTCTTCCATGACTACGTCCCTGAAGGCCCTCACTTCCTGCAGGGCTGTCTCCGCCTCGCCATAGTCGCTAAGGAACTGTACCCTGTAGTACAATACTGCCAGACGGCTGGGTATGTCACCATATCCGCAGGCCATGTAACCCCTGTAAATCTCTTCACAGAACGACTCCATTACTGACCGGTCTCCGATCAGCCGGTAGATCATGCCCATGGAGCGCAGCAGGTCGGTATAGTGCGGAGGGACATAGCCGCCTTCGCCGCCCATGGCGATGACGGTCTTGACCATCGCCAGGTTGAAATTCAGCAAGTCGTCCATCTCCCGGTAGAAATCCTCCGAGGCCTTCATGTTGAAGATGACGTCCGACCAAGCGCTCGTGAAGAACACATACTGGGCGGTGGTATTGCGCAGGTAAATGACTATGTTGCTGAAATTGTTGTCCTCCTGGGCGAAGTCATATGCACCGGCATAGTCGCCTGCGCTGAAGCGTTCTGCGAAGCCGATCCACGACCGCAGCAGCGAGTCCGGTGTGACGGTCACATCCTCAGGATACTCCGGCCCGCCGGTATTGTATCGCAGGCTGTCGATGAACTGTATCTCAGGAGAATACAGGGAAGGGTCGAACTTGAGGCCCCGCGAGCATCCTGCAAAGGCCATCAGGGCAACAATTACCGTCAGGAAGACTGCCGGCAGGGTATCATTAAGAAAGCGTTTCATCCTTGGATCTATCGGAGGGATTCGTGCAGCCTGACTTCTATGCCAGAGCCCTCGAGCCCGTCCTTGATGGCTTGCATGTCAGTGTTGCCGAGGTGGTAGGGGACAAGGACTTTGGGCTTGATGACCTGGGCGGCATGGATGCACTGCTCGACAGTCATCGTATAAGGCTGGTTGGCTGAAAGGAATGCAACGTCTATGTCCTTGATGTTGGCATACTCTTCAATGTCTTCGGAGTCGCCGGAGACGAAGACACGCAGCCCTCCGATAGTCAGAAGATAGCCGTTGCCGTTGCCCTTGGGGTGGAACTGGGTCCTGCCCTCCGTAGTGTTGTATGCGGGGGTGGCGTCGATCTTGATGCCCTTGTCGGCCTTGGTGCTCTCACCGTTGTCCATGGTCTCTCCGTAGCCGAGGAGGCCGTGTACCGTACCGTTGGTGATCACACGGGTGCCCTCCTTGGAAAGCTGCTCGATGGTCTCCTTGTTGTAGTGGTCGCCATGCTCATGGGTGATGAGTATGAGGTCGGCCTTGGGGAAGGAGTCATAGTCCAGTTCCTTTCCACCGTAGTTCTTGACCGGGTCGATCTGGATGAGATAATCCTTGTACGAGACGGCTATCGAGCCGTGGTTGATGCAGGTGATGTCCACCTTGCCGCCTTTGGCCTTGAAGGTCTCGACGTCAGGGTTTTCAACTTTCGGGGCGCATGCTATTGTCATGACGAGTGCGGTAAGAAGTGCCAAGTGTTTCATTGTAGTCGGTTTATATTATATACAAAGTTAAGACTTTTCTTTGAAAATGCATTATCTTTGCCCACCGTATATGGAATGAACGAATGAAAGTCAAGTCCCTGTTGGCATATCATCTCCTCGCCCTCCTCGTAGTGGCTGTTTGGGGCGTCACCTTCGTCTGCACGAAGATCCTGATCGCGGCCGGCCTTAAGCCGGCAGAGATATTCGCCATCCGCTTTACCCTTGCCTATGCCGGTATCTGGGCGTTCTGCCTTTATCGCGGAAGGAAAGGAGGGGATCACCAGGCTTCCAAGCTGTTCAGTTCCACAGCTTTCCATGAGGCCATATTTGTTTTCCTCGGTATAACCGGCGGATCTTTCTATTTCCTTACGGAGAACACGGCCCTGGTATATACCCAAGCCTGCAACGTGGCGTTCCTCGTGTGCAGCGCGCCCCTGTTCACGGCACTTCTGACTCTGGCCGTCAAGCGTTTCTGCCATGGCAAACTGGTGGACGGACTGGAGGACATCCATGTAGGATGGCCGCTGGTCACCGGTACGCTTTTGGCGCTTGGGGGCATGGCGATGGTTGTCTTCGAGCGGCAAACCCTGCAGCTCTCTCCCAAAGGAGACTTTTTCGCTATAGGCGCTGCCGTATGCTGGGCCCTGTACAGCATCTTCATGGCCCAGATGACATCTGAGTACGGCGCGCTTTTCGCCACTCGCAAGGTTTTCTTCTACGGCCTTCTGACCATTATCCCGTTCCTGTTCGGAGGGGACGGAGCAGCGGTCGCTTCAGCCCTTGTGCAGCCCCGTGTTATACTCAATCTCCTGTTCCTCGGACTCATCGCCTCACTGGCGTGTTTCATCGTTTGGAACAAGGTGATGTCCAAGCTGGGCAGTTTCACTACTACCAACTACGTATATCTCAATCCTTTCTTCACGCTCGTATCCTCGATGATAATCCTCGGTGAGAGGATGACCGTCATGTCCGCCGTGGGGTCGCTCGCCATCATCCTGGGCGTCATCCTTGCGGGAAAGAAATGATCCTTGCCGGATAACAAAAAAATCAGCGGGTCCCGAAGGATCCGCTGATTTCTTATCGTACTGAAATATTAGAGCTGGGGACCGGCGGCTACGAGGGCCTTGCCGGCTTCGTTGGACTCGTACTTCTTGAAGTTCTTGATGAAGCGGCCGGCCAGATCCTTTGCCTTCTCCTCCCACTCGCAGGCGCACTTGTAGGTGTCGCGAGGATCGAGGATACCGGTGTCGACGCCCTTGAGGACTGTCGGGACGGTGAAGTTGAAGTAAGGGATCTGCTTGGTCGGGGCCTCGTCGATCGAGTGGTCGAGGATGGCATCGATGATACCGCGGGTGTCGCGGATCGAGATGCGCTTGCCGGTGCCGTTCCAACCGGTGTTCACGAGGTAAGCCTTGGCGCCGCTCTTCTCCATGCGCTTGACAAGCTCCTCGGCATACTTGGTCGGGTGGAGCTCAAGGAAGGCCTGGCCGAAGCAGGCGGAGAAGGTCGGGGTGGGCTCGGTGATGCCGCGCTCAGTACCTGCGAGCTTGGCGGTGAAGCCGGAGAGGAAGTAGTACTTGGTCTGCTCGCTGTCGAGGATGGAGACCGGAGGGAGGACACCGAAAGCGTCGGCGGACAGGAAGATCACCTGCTTGGCGGCAGGGCCGTGGCTGTCGGGACGTACGATGTTATTGATGTGATAGATAGGATAAGAGACGCGGGTATTCTCGGTAACGCTCTTGTCGTTGAAGTCGATCTTGCCGTTCTCGTCTACGGTGACGTTCTCGAGGAGAGCGTCGCGGCGGATGGCGTTGTAGATATCGGGCTCGGACTCCTTGTCGAGCTTGATGACCTTGGCGTAGCAGCCGCCCTCGAAATTGAAGACGCCCTCGTCGTCCCAGCCGTGCTCGTCATCACCGATGAGGAGACGCTTGGGATCGGTGGAAAGGGTGGTCTTGCCGGTGCCGGACAGACCGAAGAAGATAGCGGTGTTCTCACCGTTCATGTCGGTATTGGCCGAGCAGTGCATGGCGGCGATACCCTTGAGAGGGAGGTAGTAGTTCATCATGGAGAAGAGGCCCTTCTTCATCTCGCCACCGTACCAGGTGTTGAGGATGACCTGCTCCTTGCTGGTGACGTTGAAAGCGACGCAGGTGTCGGTACGGAGGCCGAGCTCCTTGTAGTTGTCGACCTTGGCCTTGGAAGCGCAGTAGACCACGAAGTCAGGCTCCTGGTCGAACTCATCCTGGCTCTTCGGGCGGATGAACATATTGGTGACGAAGTGTGCCTGCCAGGCGACCTCCATGATGAAACGGACCTTCATACGGGTGTCCTTGTGGGTGCCGCAGAAGCCGTCTACTACGAAGAGGCGCTTGCCGCTGAGCTGCTTGAGGGCGAGCTTCTTGACCTCGGCCCAGACATCCTCGGACATCTTGTGGTTGTCGTTGGGATAGCCTTCGGTTGTCCACCAGACCTCTCCGGGAGCTCCTTCCTTGGAGGTCTCGTCATAGACGATGTACTTGTCTTTAGGGGAGCGGCCGGTGAAAACGCCGGTCATGACGTTGACGGCGCCAAGCTCGGTCACCTGACCCTTGTCAAAGCCCTCGAGTCCGGGCTTGGTCTCCTCATTGTAGAGGACTTCATAGGTCGGGTTGTAGAGAACTTCGGTAACACCGGTGATACCGTACTTTGATAAATCCATCTTAGGCATAATGCAATAATTATTTTAAGTTTGACTAATTTTCTAAATCATGCAAATTTACTCTTTTTTTATAAGAAGTCAAACAAGAAATCATTACTTTTGTGTCAACGCGGAAACATTTCCGCACTTTTATCGTTTTACCGTTGGATGACAGCCGGGGAAGTACTCAAGGAATATTGGGGATATGACAGTTTCCGCCCGATGCAGAGTGAGATCATAGACGCCGCCCTGCAAGGGAAGGACGTGCTCGCGATACTTCCGACCGGCGGCGGCAAGTCAGTGTGTTTCCAAGTCCCGGCGTTGATGAAGGATGGGCTTGCCCTGGTCGTCACCCCTCTCATCGCCCTGATGAAGGACCAGGTCCAGGGGCTGAACGATCGCGGTATCAAAGCCATCTTCATCCATTCCGGGATGTCACGGCGCGAAGTGGACCTTGCACTTAACAATGCCGCTTACAGCGGCTGCAAATTCCTGTATGTATCCCCCGAGCGTCTGAACACTGCTTTGTTCCGCTCATATCTAGATGTACTGGACATCAGTTTCATCGTAGTTGACGAGGCGCATTGTATTTCCCAATGGGGCTATGATTTCCGCCCGGATTACCTTCAGATCGGACGTTTGCGGGAGAGGGTAGATGCTCCGGTGATCGCGCTGACTGCGACTGCTACGCCGCGCGTGGCGGAGGACATACAGTGCCGCTTGGCACGGCCCGAGGCCGTCCGCGCGGCACAGGTTTCGGGGAAGCCCGTCGCACACGGCTTCACGCTCCTCAAGAGTGGCTTCGAGCGCCCCAATCTGAGTTATATAGTCCGCAATACAGACGATAAGTTAGGTCAGCTTTCGAGCGTCTGCGCCGGCGTCCTCGGCTCCGGAATAGTGTATATGCGGAACCGTCGCAAATGCGAAGAGACCGCGGCTTTCCTCAAGGCTGCCGGGCACAGCGCCGAATACTACCACGCAGGACTTGATTCCCGTACCCGTTCCGAAAGGCAGGCCGCCTGGAAGAAGGGAGATATCCGCATCATGGTCTGCACGAATGCCTTCGGCATGGGTATTGACAAACCCGACGTCAGGTTTGTCGTACACATGGGAGTCCCGGAGAGTCCGGAGGCGTATTTCCAGGAGGCCGGCCGCGCCGGCCGTGACGGTCTCCGCTCCTATGCCGTCCTTCTTTGGAACTCAGCCGACATCCGGCACCTGCACCAATTGGAGGGCGTCTCGTTCCCTTCCCTGGAGTTCATCGAGGATGTGTACCAGAAGCTGCATCTGTTCTTCGGGATACCGTATGACACCGGCATCGGCCGGCAATTGAAGTTCGACCTCGAGGCCTTCTCGAAAGAATACGGATTCAACAGGGCCTCAGTGCATTATGCCGTCAAGTACTTGGAACGCGAGGACCATCTGACATTCAGCGAGGACGTGGATATAGATACGCGCGTCATGATCGTCGTGGACAGGAATGCATTGTACGATATAGACCTGCCCGACCCGCACATGGCTGACCTGCTCGACGCCTTGATGCGCGGGTATCCCGGTATATTCTCTTTCCCCGTACAGGTGGACGAGGATGCCCTTTCACGTAATTGCGGAGTGTCCGTCTCCCAGTTGAGGATATTGCTCTACAATATGTCCCTTGAGCATGTCATCAAGTACATTCCAGCCGACCATTCGAGTGTCGTTTTCCTGCATCACGACCGCCTGCGCCCAGGCAATGTTGCCCTTTCTCCCGCCAAATACTCGCAGCTTAAGGATGCTTACCACGACCGTGTCGAGGCCATGCTGGAGTATGTCTCCGAGACGGACGAATGCCGCGCGCACTTCCTGCTCCGGTATTTCGGGCAGGAGGAGAGCGCGCCCTGCGGCACCTGCGACCTTTGTCGCTCCGGTGCCGCCCGCCCCGCCTCTACTGAGGAATGGCTGTGTTCGCAGGTGAAATCCAGGGGAGGGAAGTATTCCCTGATGGACATCCGTCAGGCATACGAGTCCGCCCAACTCGGGCTCTCTCCCGACTGGACGTCCATACTCCGCGACCTCATAGAATCCGGCATCCTTCCTCCTCCTTCCTCCGTCTGATCCGTCCGTCAGTCGGAGATTACGAGACCGTCGTAGGCGGGGGAGATGCCGGGGGGAAGTTCGCTGTCGAACTGTGAATGCGAAGGGAAAGTGTGCGATAGGTGCGTGAGCCAGGTATGCTCCGCACCTATCCTCTGTGCAAGCGCGACAGCTTCCGAAAGGCTGAAGTGGGAATGATGGGGATGGTAGCTCACCGTGTTGAGGGTCAGATGCTTAAGTCCGCGCAGTTTACCAAATTCGCTTTCAGGTATGCTGCTCATGTCGGTAATATATGCGATATCTCCGAAGCGGAATCCCAGTACCGGCATCTTGTCGTGATAGCCTCTGATTGGAATGATCTTCACGCCTCCCGCCGCAAGGACATCCTCCGTGGGCTTCTTCGCATCATTGACTATGTCATTGCCGCATGGAATGACCGAACCGTCCGGCATCTGCATGCAGTAACCCTTTTCGTGCATCCAGACAAGGTCTCCGCCTTCCACTGGCATGACCGCGAATGGACTGTCATCGATAAGATGGATGCGCCATTCCGGGGATCCGGGATATTTGTGTTCGGCAAAGGCGTAGCCGAACATTATCTTGAGTGTTTCCAGCACCTTCGGCTCACAGTAGATGTGTACCGCCTTGCGGTCGATATAGTTGAGCGCGCGGACATCATCAAGTCCTCCAGTGTGGTCCATGTGATTGTGTGTCAGGAGAATGGCGTCGATATGACATACATCCTCCCGGAGCATCTGTATGCGGAAATCCGGCCCGGCGTCGACGAGTATCGTCAAGCCGCCGTACTCCACCAGGGCTGCGGAACGCAGCCGCTTGTCGTGCGGGTCGGCGGAGCGGCATACGGGGCAGTGGCAGCCGATGATCGGTACGCCCTGCGATGTGCCGGTTCCGAGGAATGTCAGTTTAGCCTTTCCCATGGTCAGATGATGATGTCTGTCAGCCGCCCGACGAGCGAAGCGTCGTAAGGCCGCACAATACGTATGTAGTTTCCGGTATATCCCGACATGTTCCCGTCCTTTTCCTTCGATTCGAAAAGCACGCGCTCGCGAATGCCGCGGTTCTCCTCGACGAATTCGTCGTGGAGGCGGGAGCACAGCTCCTCAAGGGCGAGGACGCGCTCATGCTTGACGGCTTCCGACAATTGTCCGGGCATCTTCGCCGCCGGAGTCCCTGGCCTGCGGGAATAGGGGAATACATGTATGAAAGCCGGTCTCAGCCGGGCGATGAAATCATAAGTTTCCTTGAACAGCTCCTCAGTCTCGCCCGGAAGACCGACCATCGTGTCTATGCCGAAGAACACCTTCGGCTTGCCAGGACCTTCCATGCGGGAACGGATATAGGCTATCCGGTCCGCGAAGAATGCGGTGTCGTATTTACGACCCATGGCCTTCAGGAGCGTGTCGCTGCCAGTCTGGAGCGGTATGTGGAAATGCGGCTGGAACTTTGTCCCGGAAGCGATCCAGTCGACGATCTCCTCCGTGATGAGGTTCGGCTCAATCGATGAGATGCGGTAACGCTCTATGCCTTCGACCTTGTCCAATGCCTTAAGAAGGTCGAGGAAAGACTCGCCGGTGGTATGCCCGAAATCCCCGGTGTTGACCCCCGTCAGGACGATTTCCTTCACGCCTTCGGCTGCAATCGCCTCTGCATTCCTTACGCACTCGCAAATCGGAATGTTCCGGCTCTCACCACGGGCATATGGCACAGTGCAATACTTGCAGAAATTGTTGCACCCGTCCTGCACCTTCAGGAACGACCTCGTCCTTTCCCCTGTGCTGTACGCCCCGAAGACGGAATTTCTTTTCTCCGGGGGTAGTGTCCCGGAAAATGCCTCACTATGTTCGGCCCCCCCCATTGCGAGCAATGGGTCCCCCCCTCTTATGTTGCCGAGGGTGGCACAATTCTCCGGGGCACTACCCTCGGAGAAAAATCCTGTCAGGGCCAGGGTTTCGGGGACTACGAGGGATTTCTCGTGGGCGCCGAAGACGCGGGTGACTCCTTCGATGGCCTCGAATTCGGCCCTGTGAAGCTCTGCGCTGCATCCGGTAACGATGATGCGCGCATCGGGGTTGATGCGATGCATCTTCCGCACGATGTTTCGGGATTTTGCGTCAGACGTACCGGTGACGGTACAGGTGTTGACCAGGTAGATGTCGGCTTTCTCCTGCCACGGGACTACCTTGAGTCCTGCGGCCTTGAACTCCCGCTCGTAAGTGGAAGTCTCCGCATAGTTGAGCTTGCAGCCCAGTGTCAGGAAAGCTATTACCATTTCCTGTCGAGGATTCTTCCGGACTTGGTCTCGTGAGGATATGACACGGTCACGCGTGACCATTGGCATGCCCCGCCGACAGGCGGAGTGCACTTGGATATCCTTATCTGGAAACGGATGAATTCCGGGAACTTCGCGGCAATGCCCTTGACTATCCTCCAGGCCACGTTTTCCATGAGGTTCGACGGTTTGTCCATCTCCTCGCGGATGACCTTGTAGACGTCGGCGTAATCGACCGTGTCATCCAGACGGTCGGACTTGGCCGCGGTCTTGAAATGGTATTCCGCCCTGAAGTCGACCACGAAAAGGTTGCCCTCGGCCCTTTCCTTTTCGAAGCAGCCGTGGTACGCATGGAACTCCATCCCGCTGAGTTCCATTATGCCAACATCAGAAATACGCATGGTCTTTTTCCTATTATCGGGTTTTCTTTTTTCCATTCTGCTACGGTCTTGGTACGTATGAACTCATCAGGCATCGTGATGTCCGCTGCAATGCAGATCCTGGTCGAAGGACGGCAGGATTGGAGCAGATCGGAGAACATCGCATCGTTGCGGTACGGAGTCTCTATGAATATCTGCGTCTGCCGTTTGGACTGCGAAGTCTTCTCGATGCTTTTTATGGCGCTGCGCCTCTCCTCCGTCTTGGCGGGGAGGTAGCCGCAGAACGTGAATGACTGGCCGTTCAGCCCGGAGGCCATGAGAGCCATCATCAGGGATGACGGCCCGACCTGGGGCACGACTTCGATGCCGTGGCGATGGCAGAGCGCCACCAGCGCGGACCCCGGGTCCGCCACTGCCGGCAGCCCGGCCTCGCTGATGAGGCCGACGTCCCTGCCGTCTTCGAACAGCGCTACGAGCCGTTCAACTTCCGCCGCCGAGGTGTGCTCGTTGAGTTCGTGGAATTCGAGTTCCTGGATGTGCCCCTTGAGCCCTGCGCGCGACAGATAACGCCTGGCCGTCCTGACCTCCTCGACGACATAGCAGCCTATGCGCTGCAGCAACTCGAGGGTAGGGGCGGGAATCACCACTTCAGGGTCGTAATCTCCAAGCGGAGACGGTATCAGATACAGTTTTCCTTTCATTCCGGCTTCTCTACTTCGATGGTCACTTTTTCCTCGTCCCTTGTCGGAACGGCATCCTGGGACTGGCGTTTGGACTTGGGTGTAAACAGGTCGCGAAGGAACAGCTTCAGCGAGTCGAACTCTTTCTGGTAAGCGACGCCTACTCCGTTCCTCTGCAGGTTGTCGAGATAGTTGGTATATTCATCGGCAGAATGCGAGAACAGGTTCAGGCGCACCTGCCCGCTCTTGTCCATCTTGACTTCGATGTCCAGGTCTCCTACGACGTCCCCGCTCCCGGAGGACATGTATTGCCGGTTTCCGACACTGCCGTTGACGCTTACCCGGTTGTTGAACAGTTGCGTTGAAAGGGCGACGTCGAAGATGCTCCGACCGCTTCCGCTCTCTGCGTAGTTCAGGCCGAGGTCAAGCGGGATGTCCAGCTTCTGCAGGATGTTGTTCAGCTGGTTGGCCATGAGGTCGGCGACATTGGACGTCAGGAGGTTGGAATTGTTCACGATGCCGGACTGCTCGTCGGGGATGAAGTTGTTCGTCACGAGCAGGGCGATGAATTGCTTCTGGACCTTGTCGTCAGTACTGAGGGCGCTCTCGACCCTGGACTTGGTCATTGGATCGAGGTCGGGAATATCGATGGAGAAATCGAGCTTGGGATTGCGGATCTTGTCCGAGATGTTGACGCCGCAAATCACGTTCCTTCTGGAAGAGACGGAAGTAGTGTCGGCGATGAGGTTGGACAGGGAAGTCCTGAGGGCGTACTTCGCACCGATGGACAGGTCGCTGTCCATGATGTCTCCATTGAACTTGATGGAACTGCCGTCGTCCACGGTGAAATCCTTGCTGGTGATGCCCATGCCGTTGAAGTGGTAATGGCCGCTGTTGAGGGTGTAGTCTCCGTTGATGGTAAAGACATCCTTGGAGGGGCGAACTTCAAGGGCTATGGTACCGGCGCCGCGTCCTATAAAGACATTGCCCGTGGCCTTGTCCACTTCGAGATGGGCCTCCACCTGCGGCGTGGCGTTGACACGCACGCGTACGGCCAGGTCGCTCTCTTCCTTGCGCGTCTCCACGAGACGGTTCATCATGAGCTCGTATGGATCCATGTAGACTTCGCGCACCGGCTCCTTGAATATAAGGAGGTCGCTGCCGCCCATAGCAGTCGAGCCGTTCAAAGGGATGTGGAAGTGTCCACCCTTGACCGTCGTGGCATTCACATCAAGCAAAAGGGATGAGAATGGCCCTGTAATGTTGACGCGTCCTGTACCGAATACGTTGCCATAGAATGCTTCGCCGTCGGACTCCCGGAGATCGACGACCTCCATGTTGTTGAGCCTGATACGGGTATCCATGCGAATGTTCTTGAAATGGTCGTATGAGATGCCTCCCGTGATGGTTCCGGACCCGTCGGAACGGTCCTTTATGGCGATGTCGTCAAAGAAGACTCCGCGGCTGTTGACATGCAGCCCTCCGTTCAGGTAATAGGGAACCTGGGTGAAAGCGACCTTCAGCAAGCCGTCTTCTATCTTCAGGTCATCTCCCTCCAGTTCAAGTGAACTCAGCGGGCCGTCAGCACTGACCTGGCCGGTAAGCTTGCCGCCAATATCGCTGAATACCGACTTCAGGAAAGGTGCGGCATATCCGAGATCGAAACCCTCGAGGCCGGCGAACAGGCCAAGTGACTTGTCTTTAGGTATGTAATAGCCTCGGGCGTCCATGGAGGTGTTGCCGTCGATGGAGTTGCGGAGGGCATAGTCGAGCAATCCGTTCTCAAGGTCCCATGATCCACCGAGGGTGACTGTTCCGGCCGGCCGGCCGGCGATGGTCGTGGAATCGGTGGAGACGTTGACCATGAGCCCTAGCTTGTCCTTGACCGGAGATGTGATCATGGCCCTGCCGTACGCGATGCCGGAGATGCCAAGATCCTCCAGGGAGAAGGTGTTGACAAGACCTAGGTCGACATTGTTTATGCTGACCATCAACGTGTCCGGCTTGTCCTGGGATACGCCGCCGTCGATGGCGAAGTTCTGCTCTCCGTTGGAGATGTTGAGCCCGTTCACTTCGACGGAACCCTCCGAGTAGTGGTACGCGGCGGGATCGAAGCGCCACTGCTGTCCCTTCAGGTAGATGTTGGAAGTGAGGCTCCTTGCGTCGAGCACCGGCTTCTTGGGCGAACTGCCCGACAGGTCTCCGGTAAGATAAAGCTCGCCACGGTCCTCAGGATCGTTCATGTTGTTGAAATTGAATCCTAAGCCGACGTTGTTGTCATTGGCATAGAGCATCAATGCATCGTTCCTGAGGATAAGGCTGCGGGAAAGGCTCAATTCAGACCCGGTCACTGTGCAGTTGAGGGCATCGTCGCCGTTGTCGAGGTCGAGGCTCATGTTCCTCAAGTACTTATCCTTGAAAGCAAGGCGCGGCGACGTGATGCGCCCGGTGAGCCTTCCGCCCTCCGTGACGCGCAGCCGGAGCGCGGTGCTGTCCGCGATGTAGGCGCCCGGCGCCAGGAAGGACAGCAGGTCACGGCTGTCATGGAAATTGAGCGCTATGCGGTATGATGTGCCGTCCCAAGGCTTTGCCTCCTCCTCGTACAGTGCGGCGACTTCCTTCTTGGTGGTGATCTCCTGCAGGTCCTTGACCAGGGAAGCGATGCTCTTGGAACCGTTGTACGTGCCGTCCAGGAATGCCGAACTGAGTTTGATGGAGTAGCCGTCGTCAGCGGAGGAAGAATCTACATGGATGTCACCGATGTCGTGCATGCCGTTCGCGCTCTCGAGCATCAGGTCTTCGGCATCGACCCTTCCGATGAGGCCGCGTTGCGGTACATTGACGAAGTCGGCATTGATGCTGCCGAGGGAAACGCGTGAGATCTCACGCTTGTCGATGTTGAGCGCGTGAAGGTCGGCATAGCCGAGCGATGCATAGAAGCGGTAAAGGGCGTTGTCCGAATTGGGCGACAGGTTGAACAGACCCTGGAACATGAAGTTGATGTTGGGGTCGTTGCAGATGATGCGGCCGTCGAAAGCATTATCCTCGTATTTGCCTGTGGCATGAATGTCGGAATAGTCGTATCCGAGGAGGTTCAGACGGTCGATGCGCAACGAATCGATGCCGACGGCAGGGGCTCCCTTACCTAGCGTGGCATTTATGCCGGTGCGGAGCGAAACCGGACCGATGAAGTCCTTGCCGATAAAGCGTCCAACATCAACGTTGTCGGTAACAAGGTCGCCGTTGACCCTCATGGGGGCAGTGGATACGATGTCCCGTATATTGAGGTCAGCCCTGGCCGTGCCGGAAGGGGAGTCCATGGTGCCGTTCACCTTGAGATCGGCCAGGCTGCCTGACGTGGAGCCGTTGAAACGGAAAGTCTCGCCCTTGGCGAGGTTTCCGAGACTGATGGGCTTTCCGGGAATCCACTGGCTCAGGAAACCTCCCAGGCCGTCCGTGGTGAAGGTGAAATCCTTGAGCTCGGTGTTGAGGCCCATGTTGGATATGTCAGTGACATTGTTCAGGGCTACATTGGCAGTCCCGCCGAATCCGGAGGTCCTGTCCTTGAAGTTGAGGTCGTATACGCGGAGGTTGTTGACCGGACCGCTTACCCTTCCGGAATTGATGTCCGCAACTATGCCGTTGTCCTTGAACGAAGGCACGAAATAGGACAAGGTCTTGAATGCAAGCGTGCTGCGGCCAAGCTCTCCGTTTATCCTTACCTTGTCCACGAAATCACTGAAGTCTTCCGTGCCGTTGTATGAGAGCGTCAGCTCGGGTACGGAGAGGTTGGACGATGCATCGCGGAGGCGGAGACCGGTGATGGCGGTCCTGCCGTTGCCTACGCTGGCTTCACCGCTCAAGGTGGCATCAAGACCGCTTTTTTCCCGGACCCTGACCGTCTTGGCGTGGCCTGACATTACGCCACCGGACATCTTGAGATCACTGCCCTCGATGTCGGCAATGAGGTCAAGGTCGCCCCAGTCTATTCCGAAATCGGGCTTCTCGACCGGCTTTCCGGTACGGTCGATCATCCTGAAATTGAAATCCTTGACAGATACGTTCCTTATGGAGAATACATCGCCCTCTTTCTTCTCCTTCTCTTCCTCAGGAGGTTTGAGCCTGAAGATACGGGCGATGTTGGAGGTATATTCGCCGGATTCATTTACGAGGGCGAAACGTGCGTGCTCGACTTCGACATCCCTTAGTTGGATGCCGTTTTGTGAAAGCAGACCCTGAAGGGTGAAGCGTGCGGCCACGGTCTCTGCATTGAAGAGGGTATCCACACGGGGATCTCCCTGCAAGGGGTTGTTGTCGATTATCGCTATGTTCTTGATGACCAGACCGTTGAAAGGCACGAAAGTCATGTCCGAGAACTCGATGCGCCCGTCGATGCTCTTCTCGATCGAGTGCAGGACCTTGCGGGCAAGGGCAGTCTGTGCCGCAGGGATCTGCAGCACGAGCAGGGCGGTCAACAGGAGGGTGACCAGAAGGACCAGGACCCTGGCGATTATTTTTAATGCCTTTCTGATACGGATACAGTTTTTCTAACCTACAAATTTAATAAATAAATCGCGTATTTATTGCTAACTTTGCCGCTGCATTTGGAGAAAAAACGATTATGTCTGATATCATACTCGGCATCGAGTCGTCATGCGACGATACTTCGGCGGCTGTCATCAAGGACGGATACCTGCTGTCCAACGTCATAGCCAGCCAGGCGGTGCACGAGTCCTTCGGAGGAGTGGTGCCGGAACTGGCTTCAAGGGCCCACGAGCTTAACATCGTTCCTGTCGTAAGCGAGGCGCTCTCGCGGGCCGGGGTTAAGGCTTCGGACCTGACGGCGATCGCCTTCACGCGCGGCCCGGGCCTGCTCGGTTCCCTTCTGGTCGGTACATCCTTCGCCAAGGCAATGGCGGTGTCGCTCGACATCCCCCTGGTGATGGTAAACCATCTCCAAGGCCACATCCTGGCAAACTTCGTCAAGCAGTACGACAAGGAGAACCGCCAGCCGTCCTTCCCTTACCTCTGCCTGCTGGTCTCCGGAGGCAACTCCCAGATAGTCAGGGTGAACAGCCCTTTGGACTTCGAGATCCTCGGCCAGACCATCGACGATGCCGTAGGGGAGGCTTTCGACAAATGCTCCAAGATGATGGGACTCGGCTATCCCGGAGGCCCCATCATAGACAGGCTTGCAGCCCAGGGCGATCCGGATCGCTTCAAGTTTGCCAAACCTCACATCCCAGGGCTCGACTACAGCTTCAGCGGCATCAAGACTTCGCTGCTGTACTTCGTCCGTGACGAGATGGCCAAGGACCCGGAGTTCATGGAGAAAAACAAGGAGGACATCTGCGCATCGTTCCAGAAGACGCTGATAGACATCTTGATGGACAAACTCATCAAGGCTGCCAAGCAGACGGGTATCAAGGAGATCACGATTGGCGGTGGAGTCTCTGCCAACAGCGGCCTCCGCCGCCGTATCGAGGAGGAAGGCCGCAAGCGCCGCTGGAACACTTATCTCCCTGAATTCAAGTTCACTACGGACAACGCTGCGATGATTGCGATAGCCGGCTATTTCCACTATCTAGCCGGCGAGCGCTGCCCCCTCGACGTCGCTCCCGTCTCCCGCATCGCAGATTTCTAGCAGGTCAACCGCATAATAGCTACCTTTACGGAGGAATTCCATTTCATTGATGAGAGAAATCGAGATAGCAGTCCCGCTGGGGAAAATCCTTAGGGCTGACGAGGTCAAACGGACCGTGGCGAAGATGTTCCGCCTGAGCCGGAATGCCGTCATACGGGTCGTGGACCCGACGCGCCCGGCTGCGGATGCCAAGTCTGCAGACGCGGCGCCACGGGCGTCGGCGACCTGCGTGATAACGCGCAGGAGCATCGACGCGCGCGGCAAGGCCGTATGGCGCTACCGCGTCGAGGTCTATGGCGCGGATGAAGTCTACGAGCCGTACAGGTTGCCGGAGCTGCGCGATGCGCACGGAGCACAGACAGTGATAGTCGTAGGCGCAGGTCCGGCGGGCATGTTTGCCGCACTGAAGCTCCTGAGCCTCGGGCTGAGGCCCGTCGTGCTGGAGCGCGGCAAGGACGTGCACGCCCGCAAGGCGGACATGGCACGCCTCTCGCGCGACGGCGCGCTCGATCCCGACTCCAATTATTGTTTCGGTGAAGGTGGAGCCGGGGCTTTTTCCGATGGAAAACTCTATACCCGCTCCTCCAAGCGCGGTGACAACCGCGAAGTCCTGTACAGGCTTGTCGAGATGGGAGCCTCTCCTGAAATACTCATAGATGCCCATCCCCATATCGGGACTGACAGGCTTCCTCTTGTGGTTGAGAATATCCGTCACCGTATCGAGGATCTCGGAGGGGAGTATCATTTCGGAGCTAAGGTCAGCGACATCTCAGTCGAGGACGGCGGTGTGCGCGTAAATACGGCCGACGGCCGGGATTTCCGCGCCGGGGCCGTCATACTTGCCACGGGTCACTCCGCCCGTGATATATATGAGATGCTTGATTCAAAGGGAGTTGGCCTGGAAGCAAAGGGCTTTGCCCTGGGAGTCCGGGTTGAGCATCCACAATCACTTGTCAATGATTCCAGGTATCATGGCTCATATACTTCCGGGATGCCTGCCGCCGAGTATTCTTTCGTAGAGCAGGTTGACGGTAGGGGAGTGTTCTCTTTCTGCATGTGCCCGGGAGGCATTCTGGTCCCTTCTTCAACTGAGGAAGAAACTGTCGTACTGAACGGCATGTCCAACTCCGCCCGCAATTCCAGATGGGCGAATGCCGGCGTCGTGGTTCAGATCGAGCCGGAAGATACGCCGGAACGGTATGCCGGAGACGGGCCGTTCGCCCTGCTGAACTTCCAGCGTGACGTGGAACGGAGCATGTATGCCGCGGTGCGAGAGATTGCCCCTGATGCGCACCCGTTTGCTGCACCGGCCCAGCGCATGACTGATTTCTGCAAGGGCAGGAAATCCAAGGATCTCCCGGAGACTTCCTACCATCCAGGGGCGGTGTCTGTGCCTCTCCATGAAGTCTTGCCCCCTATGGTGGCAGGTCGTTTGCAGAAAGCTTTCCCTTTGGTAGACAAGAAGATACGCGGGTACTATACCTCCGATGCCCTGCTGCTGGGCACAGAGTCGCGGACTTCCTCTCCGGTGCGGATCATCCGTGACCCGGAGACGATGCAGTGCCCTGCAGCCCCGCGCGTGTTCCCCTGTGGGGAAGGCGCGGGCTATTCCGGCGGCATCGTCTCCTCGGCCATTGACGGTATACGCTGCGCCGTCGCCGTCGCAACACTTTTCTTCTGAGTGTCCGGACGTCTGTCACCGTGATTTGTAAGTTCTTGTGGATTACGAATTTAGCCGAAATCTCCCTTGTCAATTATGCAAGGGAGAAAACATAGATTTCCCTCTAAATCAACATATTACAAATCACGGCCTTTTTTGGGGGGGGAATGCGGTTATTGCGTCAGCGCCGGGGGCGAAGGAGGTGGAGTCCATCACCTCGATGACAGGCGTGTCGATATGGGCCATAAGGATTATCTCGCGGTCAGCTTTTGTTCCCGGGAGGGGAGAAAGCGTTTTCATGGAGAGAAGGGAATTAAAAAAGGGGATTCCGGAGAGTCCCCTGGAGCCACTTGACAGACTTGAACTGACGACCTGCGCGTTACGAATGCGCTGCTCTACCGACTGAGCTAAAGTGGCATTGGACTGCAAATATAAGCAATTTTTAGTATTTTTGTAAAAAAACTGAAGAATATGAAATCGGAGATCATGGTCATCGGAGGTGGCGCTTCAGGGCTTATGGCCGCCTATGGAGCGGCAAGTTTCCTGGTGAAGGGAGGGTCCGATGCGCAGGTGACTGTGCTTGAGAAAATGCCGCGTCCCGCCCGCAAAGTCATGATCACCGGCAAAGGCCGTTGCAATTTCACCAATGTCAAGGATTGGAATGCTTTTTCACAGCATATCCGCTCCAAATCCAATTTCGTCAAGCCGTCGTTCTATAACCTTGACAGTGAGGCTGTCCTGGATTTCTTCGAGTCCTATGGCATGAAGACGGTGGTCGAAAGGGGAGACCGCGCTTTTCCCGCATCCTATCATGCTTCGGATGTCGTGGACACACTGATGCGTGCCTGTACCGGGTACGGGGTGAAGGTCGTGACCGACTGCCCCGTGACCGGCATCGTGCGCATGCCTGACGGCTTCAAGGTCAATACTGCCGATGGCCTTGAGCATCGCTGCCGCAAGCTCATCATCGCCACCGGAGGCCTGTCCTATCCCGGTACGGGATCGACAGGCGACGGGCTTGCCTGGGCAGAGTCCCTCGGCCACGGCGTCAAGCCCTGCTTCCCGTCCCTGACCGCGCTGGTGCCGAAGGGCTACAAGACAGAGGAAGTCATCTCCCGGGGAAAGGGTCATATAGACCGCAGTACACCGCTTTCTGAATTCGGCAAGTCCCTGGCAGGCATACAGTTGAAGAATATCTCCCTCGCTGCGGTCATCGACGGTACGGTGGTGGAGAGCGAGTTCGGTGACATCGACTTTACCGACGGCGGCATCGAAGGCCCCGTAGGATTCCAGCTCAGCCGCCGCTGTGTCAAGGCCATCATAAACGGTTCCAAGGTCACTCTCCGTCTGGACCTCAAGCCGGGTATCGAGGTCGGCGAGATCTCTTCAAGGGTAAAATCCCTTTGGGATGAGATCACCCGTGACCCCCGCAGCCGCGGGAAAGGTGACAAAGAGAAATGCCGTATCCTGCTTGGCAAGCTCATGCCATGGGACCTGATCCCTGCTTTCCTGGCTTCCCATCCAGACATCGTCACTCTCAAACGCAAGGCCGGGACCAGGGAAAGCGGCGGACGTTACAGCATCGGTGCCCAGCAGGCTTTCATCAACCTCTCCGGCATTTCCAAAGCGCTGAAAGAGTGGGACTTCCCCATAGACGGTTTTGTCGGCTACGAGCGATGCGTAGTCACTGCCGGAGGTGTCGATACTGATGAATTGCTGCCCAAAACCATGGAGTCCAGGATCGTCCCCGGAATATATTTCTGCGGGGAGGTCATGGACATGGATTCCGATACAGGAGGATACAATCTCCAGACGGCCTTCTGCACGGGATTCCTCGCCGGCCAGTCTGCCGCCAAGGCTCTGCTCGCTCAATAATCGGGCTTTTTTTGACGTATTCCGAAAAAACACTATATTTGCATCGGGAAAGTCGTACACGACCAGCTCCCTCTGAACTCCCCCAGGGTAGGAATGCAGCAAGGGTAGGAGGTCGTAGCGGTGCGATGTACTAAGCTTTCCCTTTTTTCGTTTTCCAGCCGATTGCCACTATGAATTCCCATTTATTCTTTATCGCAGCCGCTTTCGCCGCGCTTTCCACCGTCGTTTCATGCAATACCGTGTCCAGTACCCCCGATGTGCTGAAACCCCGTATTGTCGTTTGCACTGACATCGGTCCGGCGGAGGTTGAGCCTGACGACAACGAGTCGGCTGTCCGCCTGCTGTCCTATGCGGACCGATTCGAGATAGAAGCCATCATCACCACCATCGGATGGAACTGTGATCCGTATCCGGAGGAATGGGCGGAGTATCTCTACCGTGTGATTGACGGCTACTCCGTGGACGTCGCCAATCTGATGAAGAGGTCGGGGCAGGAAGGATTCCTCTCCCGCGAGGAGGAAGAGGGTACGCAGTCGCTCGGATACTGGCCAAGTGCGGAATATATACGCGGCCGTTCGGTCATGGGCAGTACTAGGGCCGGTATCGGGGTTATCGGCGAGGGAAATGATTCGCCTGGCAGCGACCTTCTCATCAAGCTGGCTGACGAGGACGACCCGCGTCCCATCTGGGTGTGTTCCTGGGGTGGCGCGAATACCCTTTCCCAGGCCATCTGGCGCGTTCAACAGGAGCGCTCTCCGGAAGAGCTGAAGGCTTTCGTCAGGAAATTCAGGCTCTATACTATCACCGACCAGGACATGGTGTATGCGATGCGCATGAACCGCGCGTACAGTTCGCACCAGTGGCTCCGCAGGGACTTCTCCGATGACTTGATGCTCGTATGGGACGAGAGTGCATGGCTGAACCAGAATACTTTGGGCGTCAGGAATTGGGACAAATATGCCGAACTTATCCAGAACCACGGTGCCATGGGCAAGGTATATCCCCATTATCTGTGGGGAGTGGAAGGAGACACCCCCAGTTTCCTTAATGTTATGCCCAACGGTCTCAACGATCCGGAGCATCCGGAGCAGGTAGGCTGGGGCGGCTGCCACCAGTTCGGCATCTCTCCCGACAGGGAGACCTATGCCTGGACCAACTGGCAGAAGCCGCTGAAGGATATTTCGAACGAATACGAGCACAAGTTCTATCCGGATGAGTTCAATGATTTCGCGGCCCGCATGCAATGGGCTGAGGAAGGACAGGGGAACAGGAACCCTGTTGTGGTTGTAAATGGTGATAACGGTCTGAAACCTCTGGAAATCAAGACCAAAGCCGGAAAAAAGATCAGTATCGACGCTTCGAAGTCATCCGATCCTGACGGTGACGCCCTTAGCTTCAACTGGTGGTTCCAGGTGTTCCCGGACGACGGCCCGCTTCCCGGGATAACGGATGCTTCGGCTTCAAAAGTTGTTTTCACTGTTCCTTCCGATGCTTCGGGACGTACGTTCCATCTTGTGTGCGAAGTACATGACGACGGTACTTTCAACCTCGCTTCTTATAGGCGCATTATCATCACGGTAGACTGATCCTCTTCCCCCTTCACGTCATGAATCCTGTCTCGGCCAGACTTTTGAGCCAGCAGCTCATCTGTCCTCAATTCACTTCGCCGCACGACGTGGTGGAGTGGATGGGTGCGATGCAGGCTCAGGATTACAGGATGATGCGATGGGCGGTTGCTATGAGGACGGTAAAGCCCTCGGCAAGGGCTTTTGAAAAGGATTTCAACGAAGGCCGTATCATCCGTACGCACCTGTTCCGCACTACCTGGCATCTCGTGGCGGGTGAAGATCTGGGTTGGATGCTGGAGCTCTGCCGGGAACCGGCCATGCGGGGGCTCCGCGGCTGGATGAATACCAATGGAGTATTCATCCCCGAGGCGGAGCAAGCCGCTGTCCAGCAGGTCTTTTCCGATGTCCTTTCCGTAAGGCGGACAGCGATGAAAAGCGACCTTGCCGCTGCATTGGAAGACCGCGGGATGTCTATGCCTGACCAGAGGCTTTCATACCATATCCGTCTGGCGGAGTATGCCGGCCTTTTGTGCAGCGGAGACCTCCTCCCGCTCAAGAAAAGCTATTCACTGGTTTCTGAGAAGCTGCCGTCGGCGGTGCACATGCCACGGGAAGAAGCCCTGGCCCTGCTGGCCAGGAAGTACTTCCGTAGCCATGGCCCCGCCACTCTCGAAGACTTCGTCTGGTGGAGCGGCCTCGGGATAAACGACTGCCGTTCAGGTATTTCTTTGCTCGGAAATGAATTGATTCATGAGCGTTGGAAAGGCTTAGACTTCATTTCGCACTGCGACTCCCGCACCCGCGGTTTCCGCAGCGGCTGCGTGCACCTTCTTCCGCCCTACGACGAATACCTGATCGGCTACAAAAGCCGCCAAATAGTCCTTCACCCTGACCATAGCCACAAGGCCCATAACAACAGGGGCATCTTCTGGCCTGTCATCCTTCTGGACGGCGAAGTTGTCGGCAACTGGAGTGCCGCGGCCGGAAAGGTTTCCACAACCCCTTTCCATCCTGACACTCATCTCGACTCCGATGTTCTCCAGCATCAGATCGTCCGCTTCATCCGCTTCATCGGCAAATAGAACCGCGTTAACCTTCTACCGCTAGGCGAAAGCTAAGCGTGGATTGGGAGTCCGCGGAGGAGGACGGTGCGGATGTACGGGGTGCGGTAGTGGTAGGCGAGACGGGTGAGGTTCCAACCAGGCTGAGTGACGGTCAGATTGGCAATCTTGCCGGGGGTAATGGAGCCGGCGAGATGCGCGACCCCCATGGCATAGGCGCTGTTGAGCGTGACCGCATTGAAGGCCTGGACGGGAGTAAGGCGCATCCGGATGCAGCCGAGTGCCATTACGAAACGCATGTCTCCAGAAGGGGAGGATCCGGGGTTGTAGTCCGAGGCGAGGGCGATGCCCAGGCCGGCATGGATGTAATCCTTTGCCGGGGCATAGGGGATGCCGAGGAAGAAAGACGAACCGGGGAGCATCGTCGGCATGGTCGGCGTGCCTTTGAGCGCTTCTATCTGCGCGGGCCCGCTGCGCTCGAGGTGATCCACCGAAAGGGCGCCATACCGCACGCCGACTTCCACTCCGCCGCTCTCGGCGAGCTCGTTGGCATGGATCTTTGCCGGAAGCCCGAAGGCTGCTCCGGCCTTCAAAATGCGTCCGGTATCCTCTGGCGTAAAGAATCCTTCATCGCAGAAAACATCCACGAAATCAGCCAGTTCCGCTGCCTGTGGCATCATTCCGGCAATAGTGTCGACATACCCGTCGTGCGTGTAGCCCCGGCCTACTGCGTGCGCGCCGAGGAACGTCGCGCGCACCACGGCCGGGACGCTCTGCCGTATACGGCGTATTACCCGAAGCATCTTCATTTCATCTTCGGGATTGAGACCGTATCCGCTCTTGATCTCGATGGCTCCCGTACCGGCCGCCATTACCTCCCGTACGCGTTCCATTGACTGGCTGAAAAGATCATCTTCGGAAGTACGGTGGAGCAGATCGGAAGAGTTCAGGATGCCGCCGCCGCGGGCTGCGATCTCCTCATAGGATAGTCCGTTGATCTTGTCGAGGAACTCTCCTTCGCGGCTGCCAGCGTACACGACGTGCGTATGGCTGTCGCAGAAAGCCGGCATGACCATGCCGCCATCTGCATCAAGCACGTCGGAGTCGGTTTCCGGACACTCGGACATGGGACCGAAATCCTTGATGAGTCCGTCCTCGATGCGGATCCACGCGTCCTTGAGGATACCGGTCTCCGACATCTCCGCGCCCTGCTTGCGCAGCACGCCTTCCGGCACTATGCCGACGAGTTCTCCTATGTTGACTATCAACAGTTTCACTATAAATACTGTTCCTGGCGGATGAATTGGACTGACTTGGCGATCAGAGGCTGCATGACAGTGTCGTTGTCGATGAACGGCACGACCTTGCGGTAGTCTTTGAAGATCCTCTCTATGACGGGCGACGACTTGGCCGGACGGCGGAATTCCAGTGCCTGGGCGGCGTTGAAAAGCTCGATGGCCAGTACGGTCTCGACGTTGTCGACAATGCGGACCAGTTTGGTAGCTGAGTTGGAGCCCATGCTGACATGGTCTTCCTGACCCTGAGAGGAAGGGATGGAGTCGCAGGAGGCGGGCCAGCAGAGGCCCTTGTTCTGGCTGACGATGGAGGCTGCGGTATATTGCGGAATCATGAAGCCGCTGTTAAGTCCCGGGTTGGCTACCAAGTACTTGGGCAGTCCGCGCAACCCATGGATGAGCTGGTATGTACGCCTCTCGGAGATACTCGCCAGCTCCGACATCGCGATGCTCAGGGCATCCATAGGGATGGCGATCGGTTCGCCGTGGAAATTGCCGGCGGAGATGACCATATCCTCGTCAGGGAAGATATTGGGGTTGTCAGTCGCCGAATTGATCTCGTTCTCAATGACTGACTCGACATACATGATATTGTCCTTGACAGCTCCGTGGACCTGGGGTATGCAGCGGAAGCTGTATGGGTCCTGCACATGCTCCTTCGGACGGTTGATAAGTTCGCTGCCTTCGAGGATCTCCAAGAACCGCTTCCCGGTGCTGATCTGTCCGCGGTGCGGACGAAGCTGGTGGGTGAGGGGAAGGAAGGGCTCGATGCGTCCGTCATATGCATCGAGGGACATTGCGCCGATGCGGTCGGCCCACTTGGACAGGCGTATGCTCTTGAGCAGGGCCCAGACCGCATGCGCGCTCATGAACTGGGTGCCGTTCAGCAGGGCAAGGCCTTCCTTGGACTGGAGCCGGATGGGCTGCCATCCCAGTTCCTTCCAGACTTCGGCCGAAGGCCGTACCTGTCCCTTGTACAGCACTTCACCGAGGCCGATCAGCGGCAGGCTCAGATGTGCGAGGGGAGCAAGGTCACCGGAAGCCCCGAGCGACCCTTGCTGGTATACGACTGGCAGGACATCGTTGTTGAACATGTCGATGAGCCTCTGGACCGTGACCAGCTGGGCTCCGGAGTGACCGTATGCGAGGCTCTGCGCCTTGAGGAACAGCATAAGCTTGACGATCTCCGGACGCACGGTCTCGCCGGAGCCGCAGGCATGCGACATGACAAGGTTGTGCTGGAGCTGCGACAGGTCTTCGACGGGGATGGTGACATTGTATAACGATCCGAATCCCGTGGTGATGCCGTAGAGCGGCCTGTCAATGTCTTCCATCTTGCTGTCCAGGTACTTGCGGCATTTTATGACGTTGTCTGTGGACTCGTGGGACAGGGCGATCTTTTCTTTGTTGTCAAGTATTTCCTTCATCCTCTCAAGGGAGAGGCGTGTCGATGAGATATAATGTGTCATTTGGTCAAGGCTTTCTTTATCAAGAGTTCGTCTGCAGGGTTGGGAAGGGTGATGCGCAGGCCTGGGGTGCGCGCCATCTCGCGCTCCGCTGCGAAGCGGGCGCCGTCGTTGCGCGCCCATGAGCGGCGCGCGATGCCGTTGTTGACATCCCAGAACAGCATCTCACGGATGTGGCGGGCCGAGTCTTCAGAGCCGTCAATGACCATTCCGAAACCTCCGTTTATGACTTCGCCCCAGCCGACTCCGCCGCCGTTGTGGATGGATACCCAGGTGGCTCCGCGAAAAGCGTCACCGATGACATTCTGGATGGCCATGTCGGCGGTAAACTGTGAACCGTCATATATGTTGGATGTCTCGCGGAATGGCGAGTCGGTACCGGATACATCGTGGTGGTCGCGGCCGAGCACTATCGGCGCGGTGATCTCGCCGCTGCGGATGGCATCGTTGAAAGCGAGGGCGATCTTGGTGCGGCCTTCGCAATCGGCGTAGAGGATGCGGGCCTGGGAACCCACCACGAGGTGGTTCCGCCCCGCTTCCTCGATCCAGCGGATGTTGTCGCGCATCTGTCCGGCAATCTCTTCCGGTGCCGTGGCGGCCATGTCCGTCAGGACCTTAACCGCCAGGGCATCTGTCCTGGCAAGATCCTCCGGATCCTCGCTCATGCACACCCAGCGGAAAGGACCGAATCCGTAGTCGAAGTAGAGAGGCCCCATGATGTCCTGCACGTACGAAGGATATCGGAAGGAACCGTCAGCTTTGAGCACGTCTGCTCCGGCGCGGGAGCTTTCCAGCAGGAAGGCATTGCCGTAGTCGAAGAAATACATCCCCTTGTCAGACAGGCGGTTGATGGCGGCGACATGACGGCGCAGAGAGGCCTGGACGGCCTCCTTGAAGCGCGCCGGTTCCTCCGCCATCATGCGCTTGGACTCGTCCAGCGAATACCCGACGGGGTAATACCCGCCCGCCCACGGATTGTGAAGCGAGGTCTGGTCCGACCCCAGGTCTACGTGGACATCCTCGTCCGCCAGGCGCTCCCATAGATCGACTACATTGCCTACGAAAGCCAAGGATACGGTCTCCTTGGCGTATACCGCCTTGCGGATACGTGCTATCAGTTCGTCTAGGTCTTCGT
Organism: uncultured Bacteroidia bacterium; assembly: GCA_902785785.1. Classification (GTDB taxonomy): domain Bacteria; phylum Bacteroidota; class Bacteroidia; order Bacteroidales; family UBA932; genus Cryptobacteroides. The sequence goes on from CADAAA010000004.1 coordinate 249,009, forward strand.
GCAGTTCGTCCACCCAGCCTTGTTCATAGCGCTTGCGCGCGGCCAGTGGATTGATTTCAGCAGTGACGCTTACTACTCCGGCTATGTTGCCGGCCTTGGGCTGGGCTCCGGACATGCCGCCGAGTCCGGCAGTTACGAAGAGCATACCGCTCCTGTCGTCTCCGCTCAATCCTTTCTTCTTCAGTTGTTTCCGAGCCGCATTCATCACGGTTATGGTAGTCCCGTGCACTATGCCTTGAGGCCCGATGTACATGTAGGATCCGGCTGTCATCTGGCCGTATTGAGAGACTCCGAGAGCGTTGAAGCGCTCCCAGTCATCCGGTTTCGAATAGTTGGGAATCACCATTCCGTTGGTCACGATGACGCGCGGAGCATCCTTATGTGAAGGGAATAGTCCCATAGGATGGCCGGAGTACATAGCAAGCGTTTGCTCATCAGTCATCGTGGCCAGGTACTGCATAGTGAGACGGTATTGGGCCCAGTTCTGGAAGATCGCCCCGTTGCCTCCGTATATGATGAGTTCGTGCGGATGCTGGGCCACCCTCGGATCCAGATTGTTCTGTATCATGGCCATGATGGCTGCCGCCTGGCGGCTTCGCGCAGGGTATTCATCGATAGGCCGGGCGTACATTTCGTATGAGGGACGGAACCGGTACATGTAGATGCGGCCGTACAGTCGCAGTTCTTCGGCAAACTCCTTTGCCAGGACTGCGTGGTGCCGCTCCGGGAAATACCTGAGGGCATTCTTTACGGCGAGCACTTTCTGCTCGTATGTCAGGATATCTTTCCGCTTCGGGGCGTGGTTTACGCCGGTTTCATATGGCCTGGCCTCTGGCAGTTCCTCGGGAATGCCGGCCAGGATTTCTTCCTGGAATGGGTTCATTATATGTCGATGTTGTCGTTGACGGCCTTGAGGACCTGCTCCTGTAGGGAAGTCGCTTCGGAAACAATCTCCGCGGCGCGGGTGAGCAGCGGGGCGGCAGCGGACTTGTCCGCGAGCCCCGCTGCGTTGATGCGCACGTTGAGTTCCGCGCCGCGGATGGCGGCCAGGGCGGCGAGTGCCGCCACGCCGGCATCCGACGTCGAGGCGGGATTGCCCTTCCGGGCCATCTCCAGTGCCAGCGGCAAGGCTTTCAGCGAAGCCTCCATGGTCTTGAGAGGCACTGTAGCGGCGTACAGTGTCGCATCTTCCATCGCAGCGGCCCTAGCAACTTTCTCCTCGGGTGTGCCTTTCGGCATGGCGAAGACATCCATTATGCGGTTGAATGCAGCTGTATCCTCGTCCACGAGGGAGGTGAGCTCATCCATTATCTTCCATCCCTTTTCAGCCACATCGGAGAACTCCTTCCAGCGCTCGTCCCAGCCGCGCTTGTGCGCGGAGAGATTGGCGACCATCGTCGCCAGAGCGGCTCCGAAAGCGCCCATAGCGGCAGACACAGAGCCGCCTCCTGGGGCGGGGGACTCCGACGCGGTCTCTCGCGCGAAATCCTTGACACTCAAGCGTACAAGTCTCTCTGAGGCAGCCTTCGATGCCTCGTCTTCCATTAGATACTCGATGACCTTCTCCTTCGGATCGAAGGGCCTTAAATCATCCAGTGACATGGATCTTACAGCTATCTTTATGGTCTCTTCCTCGGAGATGCCGAGGGAGCGCTGCTGGCGCTCGAGATAGAAGCGCCCGGCTTCGAGCAATACGCGCTTCGGGACAAGCCCGACAATCTCGGTGCCGGTCACGCGCAGGCCGCGGGCAGCCGCGGCGCGACTGACCTCCTCGAATGCCTTGTGCAGTGGAGTGGCATCGATATCAGTAATGTTCATAGATACCTGAGCGATGCCGTATTCGTCTATATACCAGCCGATTGCCTTGCAACCCTTGAGCGTGCCGGGAATCCATATCTGGTTGCCGTCGGCATCCTTCAGGAGCTTGCCCGTAAGCGAGCCTCCTTCGCGTGCCTTGCGACCTTTCTCGCGGACGTCGAAGGCCACTGCCATCGCCCGGCGGGTTGAGGTCGTATTGAGGTTGAAATTGACGGCGATAAGGAAATTGCGCGCTCCTACATTGGAGGCTCCGGTGCGCGCTACCGTCTCGTCATATTCTCCTCCAAAATCGGGCTTTCGCTCCGGGTCGGCCATCTTTTCCGGCAGTGCCTCGTACTCTCCGGCGCGGCAGACAGCAAGATTCTTCCTTTCCGGCTTGAATGCCGCGGCCTCGTAGCAATAACAAGGGATTCCGAGTTCCTTGTACATCCTTTCAGCGAGCTTGCGGGCAAGGTCGGCGCACTCCTCCAGGGTTATCCCGGACACGGGGATAAGGGGCAGGACATCAGTCGAGCCGGAACGCGGGTGGGCGCCATGATGCTTCCTCATGTCTATCAGTTCCTTGGCCTTCTCCGCTCCGCGGAAAGCCGCTTCTACGACCGGACCGGGCTCGCCTACGAAGGTTATGACCGTGCGGTTGGTCGCCTGACCGGGGTCGACATTGAGGACTTTGACCCCCTCGACGGAGGCGATGGCTGCGGCGATGCCGTCTATTACCTTGCGGTCGCGTCCTTCGCTGTAGTTAGGGACGCATTCGATTATCTGTTTCATTGCTGCTGTTTATTCAGTCTCTTCCTTTCCGAACTTGATCCGGAGGTTCTTGATCATGTCATCTATCATCGCATCCATGTCGTATGAATGCGACCAACCCCATTCCTTGCGTGCGCAGATGTCGTCCATGCGGTCGGGCCATGAGTCTGCTATGGCCTGACGCACCGGATCCACCTGGTAGCGGACCTTGAGGGACGGGATGCGCTTGCGGATGGCCGCGAAGAGTTCTTCGGGCTCGAAACTCATGGCCGCGATGTTGAAGGAGTTGCGGTGCTTGAGGTACTGTGGTCTGGCGCGCATGATATCGACGGCTGCCTGCAATGCATCCGGCATGTACATCATGTCCATGTAGGTGCCGGGGGCGATGGGGCAGATGAACTCTTCACCCTTGACCGCCGCATAGAATACTTCTACGGCATAGTCGGTCGTGCCTCCTCCCGGGGGAGTGGTGTATGATATCAGGCCGGGGAAGCGGACCGAGCGGGTGTCAACACCGTACTTGGTGTAATAATAGTCGCTGAGAAGTTCCGTGGCGACCTTCGTCACACCGTACATGGATGTCGGCCGCTGGATGGTGTCCTGGGGGGTATTGTCATGGGGGGTGCTCGGCCCGAAGGATCCGATCGAACTGGGAGTGAATACCGCCACGTGCTTTTCACGTGCGATCTCCAGTATGTTGATAAGCCCGTTCATCTGTATGTCCCAGGCGAGCAGGGGTTTACGCTCGGCCGTAGCGGAAAGCAATGCCGCGAGGTTGTAGATGGTATCGATGTCGTATTTGTCTACGATGTCGGCGATCTGCTGTGCGTTGCAGACGTTGGCCACTTCAGCCGGTCCGCTGGTCAGAAGCTTGCCTTTCGGTTCTGCTCCGGGTATATATCCTGCCACGGTCGTGCCTCCGGGAAGGTCGTGCCTGAGTTTCATTGTGAGCTCGGATCCGATCTGTCCCGTAGACCCGATTACGAGAATGTTCTTCATTATGCGGTTAGTCTAAAAAGCGTTGCAAATTTACTTTGAATTATCGAAAAAAACTTATTTTTGTAAGAGATATTTGCAACGATTTAAAAATTTAAAATATGTACGGCAATTTCCAGAAATTCTTGAGCGACGAGCTCGCCTCTATCGAGGCTGCAGGTTTGTACAAAAGGGAACGCAACATCGCTTCCGCTCAGTCAGCGGAGATCACTCTTGAAGACGGTTCGAAGGCGCTGAACTTCTGCGCCAACAACTACCTCGGCCTGGCTGACAATCCCAGGTTGATCGAGGCTGCGAAGAAGATGATGGATATCCGTGGATACGGCATGTCTTCAGTGCGTTTCATCTGCGGAACGCAGGACATGCACAAGAAACTTGAAAAGGCCATATCCGCGTATTTCCACACTGAGGATACCATTCTCTACGCTTCCTGTTTCGATGCCAACGGAGGTGTATTCGAACCCCTTTTCAATGCCGAGGATGCCATTATCTCCGACTCCCTCAACCATGCTTCCATCATCGACGGAGTACGCCTCTGCAAGGCGGTGCGTTACCGCTATGCCAATGCCGACATGGAGGATCTCGAGAATTGCCTGAAGCAGGCGCAGGTGCAGCGTCACCGCATCATAGTGACCGACGGTGTTTTCTCGATGGATGGAAACGTCGCCCCGATGGACAAGATCTGTGACCTGGCCGAGAAATATGACGCGCTGGTGATGGTGGACGAGAGCCACTCAGCCGGAGTGGTCGGCCCTACAGGCCGTGGCGTTGCCGAGCAGTTCGGCTGCTACGGACGCATCGACATCCACACCGGTACGCTCGGCAAGGCTTTCGGCGGTGCCGTGGGCGGCTTCACGACCGGCCGGAAGGAGATCATCGACATGCTCCGCCAGCGTTCACGCCCGTACCTGTTCTCCAACTCGCTGCCTCCGATGATCGTCGCAGCTGCGCTCGAGACTTTCAATATCCTTGGAGAGAATGATTTCCTGCATACAAAGCTGCAGGCCAACGTCGATTATTTCCGTGACAAGATGATCGCCGCCGGCTTCGACATCAAGCCGACGCAGTCTGCTATCTGCGCCGTCATGCTTTATGACGCGCCGCTGTCGCAGAAGTTCGCTGCCAAGATGGCGGAGGAGGGGATCTTCGTGACCGGGTTCTATTACCCTGTCGTCCCGAAGGGTCAGGCGCGCATCCGTGTGCAGCTCTCCGCCGCGCATCGGAAAGAGCATCTCGACCGCGCCGTCGCGGCCTTTGTGAAGGTCGGCCGCGAGCTCGGTGTCATCGCCTAGCTTCCGCTCAGGCATATTGCCTCGACAAAAATGCTGTAGAAGGTCCATCGATCGGACCTTCTACAGCATTTTAGGGCTATTTTGACGTAGACGGTCCAGTTCGTGGACCGTCTACGTCACTTTTATGCGTTCTTTCGATGAGCAATCTGGATGAGGATGGTTCCGAGGATGCCGGAGCAGAGGGAACCGAGCAGGACGGCGATCTTGCCGGCGTCACGCATCTGCATCATCACGTTTGCGGGCTGATCACCGAAGGACAGCGTATCCACGAATATCGACATCGTGAAACCGATGCCGCCCAGACAGGCGACAGCGAAGAGCATCTGCCAGGTCGCCTTCGCCGGCATTTCTCCGACCTTGCATTTGATAGCAAGCCAGCTGGCGAGGGTGATGCCTATAGGTTTTCCGAGGACGAGCCCGAGGAAAACACCCATTCCTGCGCCTCCCAATACCGGATCGATATGGAACACGTTGAAATACGACGGGTCGGTTATCTCGACGCCGGCATTGGCAAGCGCGAAGATGGGCATGACCAAGTAGTTGACCCAGGGCGAGAGGGCATGCTCCACGCGGTAGCTCATGTCCATCGATCCGCTGCAGATATTCCGTATTTCCCGGAGGTAATGGCGCTGCGGCCCGTTCGGGAATGCAGATGAGCTGATTGCCTTGTCCCAGTTGTCGATCCTTGCGTTGTACATGTCGCGTTTGTGGAAGAAATACGCCTTGTTGTAACGCGGCTTCACCGGGATGAGGAATGCCATCACGACGCCGGACATGGTGGCGTGGATGCCGGAGTAGTAGAACAGCACCCATACCATCACCGCGAAGAATAGATACGGCAGCATGCGTTTTTCTCCCAGCTTCCTTAGTAACAAGGTGCAGAGGATCATGATGAAAGCTATGCCCAGAAGGACCAGATTGATGGTCCCTCCGTAGAACAAAGCCACGACGAGGATGGCTATCAGGTCGTCTGCGATCGCAAGCGCGGTAAGGAAAACTTTCAACGAGATGGGAACCTTGTCTCCCAGTACTGACATGATGCACACCGCGAAAGCGATGTCGGTGGCCGTCGGGATTCCCCAGCCTGTGGATGCGGCTGTCCCATGGTTGATAAGCGTAAAGATGAGGGCAGGTACCAGAACACCGCCGAATGCAGCGATGACGGGCAGCATGGCTTTCTTGGTCGATGAAAGCTCACCGTCAGCGATCTCCCGCTTGATCTCCAGACCGACCGTGAAGAAAAAGAACACCATCAGGATATCATTGATGAATCTCTCGATGGTCATATCCCTCGGGAAGAGGAAATCTATCTGCCCGTCAGGGCTGGAGAAATGTACTTGTACTGCGGTCTCGAGGAAATCCTTGTATAGGGTGCGCGTTGCCGGCAGGTTGGCCAGAAGCATTGCGACAATGACGCAGGCCAGGAGCAGCACGCCTTGGAACCAGGGTGCGTTCGACAGTTTCCTGGTAGAATCCCCGAACTTCCTGATAGTCTTGTTCCAGGTAAAAATCGGTATGAGTCTCATAGTGCAAATTTATAAAAAAATCCGTATCTTTGAAAGACTAATAACCGAGTATATGGTCAAGAAAGAAATCAGGATTGACTACGAGGAGTACGTCTCCGTTGAGGAAATGTCGGAAGCAGACCGCGCTCTTTGCCGTGCGGCGGTCGAGGCTTTGGAGGGCTCATACGCTCCTTATTCGCATTTCCATGTCGGGGCAGCGGTACGTCTCTCCGACGGAACGGTCGTGAAGGGAGCCAACCAGGAGAATGCTGCTTATCCTTCCGGACTCTGCGCCGAGAGGACTGCCATGTTCGCGGCAGGGGCGAGTCATCCGGACCTCGATATGGAGAGCATCGCTATCGTTGCGCGCCAGGACGGCAGGATATGTTCCGAGCCGGCCGCTCCGTGCGGTGCCTGCCGCCAGGTCATGGCGCAGTACCAGACCAAGGGCGGCAAGCCCATGTCCGTCATCCTGGTAGGTGCTGACCATATCAAGAAATTCGCGCGGGTGGACGACATCCTCCCGCTTATCTTCGACAATATCTAGATCACTCCGGAGCCCAGCATCTCTCCGTCTTCGCCGTACCATACGGCGAATTGCCCCGGCGTGATACCGCGCTGAGGCGCATCGAACAGCATGTACAGTCCGTTCTCCCGCATCAGGACGAATGCGTCCTGAAGGGGCTGGCGATAGCGGATGCGTACACGGTAGCGGCGCATGTCGCCTGGCTGCATACTCAGGTCGGAACGGATCCAGTGGATATCTTCCGGCGCAACGCGCAGGCAGATGCGTGACAGCCCCTTGTGCCTGTGACCTTCTCCGACATAGATGATGTTGCGGTCGATATCCGTGCCGATGACGAAAATCGAGTCCTTGTGTCCGCCGATGTTCAGGCCTTTCCTTTGTCCGATGGTATAGAACTGCGCCCCTTCGTGACTCCCCGCGATCTTGCCGTAAGGATTGGCCTTGTATCTGGTTTTCTTAACGTGATGCTTGCCGGAGCGGTAGGTCTCCGTCTCAAAGCTCAGGGCGTCGTAGCGTATCGGCTGCGAGAGCCTGAGAAGTGTCGCGTCGTCCATGGCCGCGAGTGCGGCGGGATCGTACGCGTTGCGTACGCCTCCGCCTGCCGGCGCGGCCTTGTCCTCCGAAATGTAGTCGGTCACGAGCTGCGGCTCTGCGGACGGATCCTTGAGAAGCGAAGGAACGGTGTCTTTGATGAAACGGTATTGGGGATTGTCCTCATAAAAAGCGTCAAATACCTCGACGACATCGCCTTCGACGGATTTGAGTTTCTGCTGGAGGAAAACCGGCAGGTCGACTTTACCGACGAAGCAGATACCCTGGGAATCCTTCTTGTCGGCGGATGGCAGGTCTGCCTCTGCCGCAAGGCGCCGTACTTCGGGCTTGCAGAGGTCCCCGATGGGGAAGAGAGCCTTGGCGAGCTGCTCCTGCGAGAGTTGGCAGAGGAAATAGCTCTGGTCCTTTCCGGGATCGACGCCTTCGAGGATGCGGTAGACGGGCCCTTGGGGACCGTCAAGGACTTCCTTGCGGCAGTAATGTCCGGTTGCGACCATATCTGCTCCCAGCCTCCCGGCGGCTTTCATGAACGCGTCGAACTTGATCTCGCGGTTGCAAAGTACATCGGGATTGGGGGTGCGGCCCTTGGAATACTCGTCGAACATGTAGTCGACTACCCTCTGGCGATACTCCTTGCTCAGGTCGACGAAATAGAAAGGGATGCCTATCTTCCTCGCGACCATCTCCGCCACGAAGCGGTCCTCCTCCCATTCGCAGTCTCCGTGCAGCGTACCCTCGGTGTCGTGCCAGTTCTGCATGAACATGGCAAAGACGTCGTAGCCCTGCCGCTTGAGCAACAGGGCTGCGACGCTGGAGTCAACTCCGCCCGAGAGTCCTACACATACTTTCATCTCAGAAAAGCTTACCTGACCATTTCTCGGAGAGAAGTTTGGCGGCATCAGCCACCTCGCTGTCGTTCAACGGCTTGCGCTTTGCGGCAGCACCCGCCTTGCGCTCCGCTCCGAACTGCTCCTTGAGCAGGGCGAACTGGTGTTTGGTATCGAGCGTGAACTCTCCGTTTTCAATCCATGCGAAATATGACGGTTCAGTCTCCCATACTTCGCGTGCAGTACGGCCCTTGTGCTTGCCGAAACTGATGGTGGGCTCGCCGTTGTCGTTCAGGTACAGTCGGCCGGCGAAGTCCACGGTCCGGGCACGGGCGCCTATTTTGGAAAGCGCGTCAACATCATTCTTGAGGGTTTCCTGCTGGAACTCCGTCGGTTCGTTGTACCGGTCCAGCTGGGCCTTGAGCACTTCGTAAGTGGCAACGGTGTCGGCCTCAGCCGTGTGGGCGTTCTCAAAGTCCTTGCCTCCGCAGTAGAAACGGTAGGCAGCCTTGAGATTGCGGGGCTCCATGTGGTGATAGATGTTCTGGACATCGACCATCTTGCAGTCGTGGAGGTCGATACGCTCTATGCAGTCAAGCATCTCTTTCGCCTTCAAGCTGGCCTTCGGGTCCTTCATCCGTGTATTGCAATAGTCCCGTACGCGTTCGATCTCCTCTGCAAGGAGCGGGAGGTCGAATTTAGTCGAATTGAATCCTGCGAGATCGCTGCCTGCGAGCCATTCGGCCACTTCAGGCAGCACTTCTATGAACTTGGGGCAGTCTACGAGATCCTCGTCCTTTACGCCATTCACTTCAGAGGCGCTGGGACTGATAGGGATGACGCGATGGTTGCGGTAATCCCACGGTTTGATCTTCCATGTCTTGATCAAGGGAGCACCCCCTTCCGGCATCACTTTCACGAAGCTCAGTTCGATGATGCCGTCCGTTGCAATATTAAGGCCGGTGCTCTCGATGTCGAAGAAGAGCAACGGCCTGTTGAGTTTCAGTTCCATATCAGTGTCAGATGGCCACCGGCATGATGATACCGCAGATCTTCTCGTTCTCCGCCTCTTCTTCGGCGGGGAGGATGAGCGCGGCCCTGCGCGGGTCCGCGAACTTCATTACGAGGTTCTCGCAGGTCATGTTGGAAAGGATGTCGACCAGGAAGGGCGACTTGAAGCCGATGGTGAGATTGTCTCCGCTGTAGTCGCAGCTGATCTTCTCATAGGCGGTGGTGGCGAAACCGAGGTCCTGCGCGGTAGTCTCCAGCTGGTCCGGCTTGAGGTCGAACTTGACATGGTTGGAGGCTTTGTTGGAGCAGACCGCCACGCGGCGGATGGTATTGAGGAACTGCGTGCGGTTGATCTTGAGGATGTTGGCGTTGTTCTGCGGGATGACGTCGCGGTACTTGGGGTACTTGCCGACGATAAGGCGGCAGACCATCATGGTCGTGCCGAACTTGAACACTACGGTGGTGGAGTCGAAGATGACCTCAACTTCCTCGATGTCCTTGCCGATGATGGACTTGAGGACGTTGGCCGGCTTCTTGTGGAGTATGAAAGAGAGCTTGCCGGGAGCCTTGACGTCACCGGTGGTGTAGCAGATGAGCTTGTGTGAATCGGAGGCTACGAGCGTGGTGCTGTCGACGTCGATGTCGAAGTAGATGCCGTTCATGACAGGACGCATCTCGTCGTCAGCAGTGGCGTAGACCGTACCGTTGATGCCGTCCACGAGGGTCTGGGCAGGAAATACGACCTTCTGCGCATCGTCACCCGTACCCTTGATCTCGGGATAGTCTTCGGCAGGGAAGTAGGGGAGGACGGAGTTGCCGCTGGACCAGCGGCACTCGAATGAGCTGTCGCTGACGGTCTTGATGCTGATAGGCTGGTCAGGCAGGGCTTTCAGCAGGTCGATGATATGACGGGCGGGTACTGCCATGCTGCCCTCTTCGGCAGTGGAGTCCACCTCCACTTCGGTGCGAAGCGTCAGTTCGGTGTCAGATGCGGTGATCTCGAGGATGTTCCCGTTCAGGACGAACAGGAAGTTCTCCAGAATTGCGAGGGCTGACTTGGAAGGGATGGCTTTGGATACGTCCGATATGCCTTTGAGCAGTTCCTGGCTAGATACTTTGAATTCCATACTCACTTACTTTTTACGATTGTACAAATGTAAGAATTAAATGGAAATATTTTGGCATATATTTTGAGTTTTTCTTCCCCGTACGGACGAAACTGACATTTTGTCCGTATCCCGTGTATCGATAATGTTGTAACAAAATAGAATCATTATGAAAAAAGGTTTATTGACTATCCTGGCGTCAATCCTTGTCAGTGGACTGACAGCCTATGCCATTGTCAAGAGCACCGCGCCTGACATCACTCCGGCGGCTGTTTCTTCTGATGGCGCATCCTTCCGTACTGTCAATCTCGAGCAGACTGACTACCCTGATTTCACCTATGCTGCAGAGTCCGCCGTGGACGCTGTCGTCTATGTCGAAGTCGTCGTCCGGACTACGGTCAGGAGGCAGCAGCAGTATATCGACCCGTTCGAGTATTTCTTCGGCAACCCTTGGGGTGACGGATATCCCCGTCAGCAGCAGGAGCCGCAGCAGCGCGAGCAGAGAGGCAGCGGCTCGGGCGTTATCATCCGCCCTGACGGCTACATTGTGACCAACAACCATGTCGTGTCCGAGGCCACTGAGATCAAGGTCACCCTCAACAACAACAAGACTTACGATGCAACGGTCATCGGCACCGACGCTGCGACTGACGTCGCGTTGATCAAGATTGACGCAGAAGGCCTTCCGACCATTCCTTTCGCCGACTCCGACAAGCTTCGCCTTGGAGAGTGGGTGCTGGCCATCGGCAGCCCTTACAACCTCCGCAGTACCATCACCGCCGGTATCGTCAGCGCCAAGGGCCGTTCCACCGCTTCGATGGGAGGCCCCAGCCAGATCGATCCCCGTCAGATGCGCGGCCAGTCCCAGGAACCTCAGATCCAGATCGAGTCCTTCATCCAGACCGATGCGGTCGTGAATCCCGGCAACTCCGGTGGAGCCCTGGTGAATAAGGCCGGTGAGCTCGTGGGCATCAATACCATGATCTACTCCCAGACCGGTTCTTATTCCGGCTACTCGTTCGCCGTCCCTTCCAACATCGTCCACAAGATAGTCGAGGACCTCATTGACTTCGGTTCCGTCAAGCGCGCCCGCCTGGGCATCACCATGCGCCAGGTCACCGAAGATGATCAGAAAGAATTGAAACTTTCTTCTCTTGACGGCGTATATATTGAGGAGGTTTCCGCAGGAAGTACCGCTGACAAGGCTGGCCTGAAGAAGGGTGACGTCCTCGTCGCCATCGACGGCGCAAAGGTCACCAACATGGCTTTCGTCCAGGAAAAGGTCAACGGTTACCGTCCCGGTGACAAGGTTACCCTTTCCATTATCCGTAACGGTAGTGCCAGGGATGTCGCCGCCGAATTCCTCGGTACGACTGACGAGAACGGCGTGGTCGCTTCAGACGGTACTGTCGCATTCTACGGATCCAAGCTTCGCAAGGCCCCTAAGGAGACGCTTGACAAGCTCGGAATCAAGAACGGCGTAGAGATCGTTTCCGTCGGTCCAGGAAAACTCCTTGATGCGGGTGCATCCGAAGGTTTCGTCATCCTTTATGTCAATGACCAGGCCGTCAATACACCCGATGAGGTTATCGAGATCGCCAAGAAGTCCAAGCGCGCCGTTTATATCGAAGGCGTGACCGCATACGGCAAGGCTTCGTACTTCGGTTTCGGTAAGGAATAGACCCGTAAGTGAAGCCGCGAGTTTGTCGCGTCCCCGCTTCCGGGGGCGCGACAAATTTTTTATACTGAATATGAGACAATTAAAGATCACAAAGTCCATCACCAACCGCGAGAGCGCTTCCCTGGACAAGTATCTGCAGGAGATCGGCCGCGAAGAGCTGGTCTCTCCCGAGGAGGAAGTCGAACTGGCCCAGCGCATCCGCCAGGGCGATCAGGCTGCACTTGAAAAACTCACCCGTGCCAACCTCCGTTTCGTCGTGTCGGTCGCAAAGCAGTACCAGAACCAGGGCCTGAGCCTTCCCGACCTCATCAACGAGGGCAACCTCGGCTTGATCAAGGCCGCCGAGAAGTTTGACGAGACCCGCGGATTCAAGTTCATCTCCTATGCCGTATGGTGGATCCGCCAGTCCATCCTCCAGGCCCTTGCCGAACAGTCCCGCATCGTCCGCCTGCCCTTGAACCAGGTCGGTTCGCTGAACAAGATCAACAAGGCTCTCGGCAAGTTCGAGCAGGAAAACGAGCGCCAGCCCTCTAACGAGGAGCTCGCCGAGATGATAGAGGTGCCCAAGGACAAGATCGCCGATACACTCAGGGTGTCCGGCCGCCATGTCTCCGTCGACGCCCCGTTCGTAGAGGGTGAAGACAACAGTCTGCTCGACGTCCTGCCGAACGACGATTCTCCCTCCGCAGACCGCGGCCTCGTGAGCGAGTCGCTCAGCACCGAGATCGAAAGGGCTCTGCAGATCCTCACTCCGCGTGAGCGTGAGATCATCAAGAGTTTCTTCGGCATAGGATGCCAGGAGATGACCCTCGAGGAGATCGGTGAGCGTCTCGACCTCACACGCGAGCGTGTCCGCCAGATCAAGGAGAAGGCGATACGCAAGCTCAAGAAACCCAGTGCAAGCAAACTTCTGAAAACCTATCTCGGCTGATGACACCCGAATCTTTCATTGCCGGCAAGGCCGTCCTGGCCATAAAGGATCTTTACAATACTGACGTCCAACCCTCGGACATCCAGGTGCAGGTCACCAGGAAGGAGTTCGAGGGTGACTATACCTTGGTGGTGTTCCCGCTGCTGAGGATATCCCATTCGTCTCCGGATGCGACCGGAAAGGCCATCGGAGACTGGCTCACCACCAACGTTCCGGAAATCAGCGGTTTCAACGTCGTAAAGGGCTTCCTCAACATCAGCCTTTCGCAACTCTGGTGGAATGAACTCTTCTCCGAGATCGCATCCGATCCCGACTTCGGCGTACTGCCCTCGACCGGGCGCAACATCATGGTGGAGTTCTCCTCACCTAACACCAACAAGCCGCTCCATCTCGGTCACATCCGCAACAATCTCCTCGGCGATTCCGTTTCCCGCCTGCTCAAGGCCAGCGGCAACAACGTCATCAAGGTGACGCTTGTCAACGACCGCGGCGTGCATATCTGCAAGTCCATGTATGCATGGCAGAAGTCTTTTGCCGGCGCCACTCCTGAGAGTACCGGTAAGAAGGGTGACCACCTTGTCGGAGACTGCTATGTCGAGTTCAACAACATCCTTACCCGCGAGGTGAAGGAACTTGTTGCCGCAGGAATGGATGAGGAGACCGCCAAGAAAGAAGCCCCCTGCATGAAGGCCGTGCATGAAATGCTGGTCAAGTGGGAGGAAGGCGACAAGGAGGTCCGCGACCTCTGGGCCATGATGAACGGCTGGGTATTCGACGGGTTCGACCAGACCTACAAGGCTCTGGGTATCTCTTTCGACAAGGTCTATTACGAGCATGACACTTACCTGCTGGGTAAGGAGCTTGTACAGAAAGGATTGGAGAACGGAGCGTTCGTCCGTGACCCTGACGGCTCCGTATGGTGCGACCTGACTGCAGACGGCCTCGACCGCAAGCTCGTCCTCCGTTCCGACGGAACTTCGGTCTACATCACCCAGGACCTCGGCACGGCGGAACGCCGCTTCTCCGAGGACAGTCTTGACTCCCATGTCTATGTCGTCGGTGACGAGCAGAACTACCATTTCGCCGTCCTCAAGCTTATCCTCAAGAAGCTCGGCTTCGAGTGGGCCGACCGCATCTACCATCTGTCCTACGGAATGGTTGAACTGCCCGAGGGCAAGATGAAATCGCGCGAGGGAACCGTCGTCGACGCTGACGACCTCATCGAAAAGATGTACGAGGAGGCCAAGGCGACATCCGAGGAATCCGGCAAGCTCGAGGGTCTTTCCGACGAGGAGAAGGAGAAACTCTATCGCATGATAGGCCTCGGTGCACTCAAGTATTTCATCATCAAGGTGGATCCGAAGCGCAAGATGCTCTTCAATCCCAAGGAATCCATTGATTTCAACGGTAATACCGGACCTTTCATCCAGTATACGCACGCCCGTATCTGCAGCATTCTCCGCAAGGCGGAGGAGCGCGGACTCATGCATACGGTCGCGGAGATCCCCGCTGGCGTCGAACTTAGTCCGAAGGAGATCCGTCTCGTCAAGCTGTTGAACGGCTATCCCCAGAAGGTCGCTGAGTCCGCTGCGGCTCTTTCGCCGGCACTCATTGCGAACTATGCCTACGAACTGGCCAAGGAGTTCAACCAGTATTACCACGATACTCCTATTCTCCGCGAGGAGGACGCCGGCCTGCTGAAGATGAGGCTCGTCCTCATCTCTACGCTCGCCGCCGTCCTCGAGAAGGCCACCGACATCCTCGGTTTCAGCCTTCCCGACAGGATGTAACCTTTTTGTGCGGAGGTACCGCTCCCTCCGGAAAAAAGAATCAGTGCTATGCCGGACAACTACATGATACCGACCTCCGTCAAGGAGGTGCAGAGACTCGGATGGGACTACATCGATGTCATCCTGTTTACGGGTGATGCCTTTGTGGACCATCCGAGTTTCGGTTCGGCATGCATTGCCCGCTATCTTCAGAAATTCGGCTACCGCGTTGCCGTCGTGCCTCAGCCCAACTGGCGGGACGACCTGCGTGATTTCAAGAAGTTGGGCGCTCCGCGCCTGTATTTCGGTGTCAATTCCGGCGCCATGGATTCCATGGTGAACCATTATACTGCGGGCAAGCGGCTTCGTCATGACGATGCCTATACCCCTGACGGTAAGTTCGGGCAGCGACCCGACTATGCCGTCACGGTGTATTCCCGCATCCTGAAGGACCTGTTCCCCGAGGTACCTGTAGTCATAGGCGGTATCGAGGCTTCGCTGCGTCGTGTGACGCACTATGATTACTGGCAGGACAGGCTTTTCCCCTCGATACTTGTAGACAGCCGTGCCGACTGGCTCTGCTACGGAATGGGTGAGCGCCCCATGCTCGAGCTTACCCGGGCAGTTGAAAGTGGTCGCAACCTTCATGATATCAGGAAGATACCGCAGCTGGCATTCCTCATGACAGGGAAGTGGAAGCAGACTGGCGCGCTTGTCCTGCATTCTTTCGAGGAATGCTGCCGGGACAAGAAAGCGTTCGCGGAGAATTTCCATCTGATCGAGACCCATGCCAACATGCTCCACCCGGATACCATCATAGAACCGGTAGGAGACGGTTACGTGCAGATCAATCCTCCGTATCCGCCCGCAACGGAGGAGGAGATGGATTCGTTCTGGGACCTGCCCTTTACTAAGCTTCCTCATCCCCGTTACAAGGACAAGCGGATCCCTGCGTATGACATGATCAAGTTCTCGATCAATACCCACCGCGGATGTTTCGGGGGATGCAATTTCTGCACGATCGCTGCACACCAGGGCAAGTTCATCCAGTCCAGGTCCGAGGAGTCGATATGCAAGGAAGCGAAAGGCTTGCTGTTGCTGCCCGGCTTTGCCGGAAACATCTCCGACCTCGGGGCTCCTACAGCGAATATGTATGGAATGGGAGGGAAGGACAAGACCATCTGTGCTGTATGCAGGCGCAAGTCCTGCCTTTTCCCGAAACCGTGCAGGAATCTCGACCGCTCTCACGCCAGGGTGCTCGGCCTATATGAGAAAGTCATGTCCATCAAGGGGATCAAACATGCGTATATCGGCAGCGGCATCCGATACGACTTGTTCCTCGACGAGGAAGGCTTCGTGGATGACACTTCATACCCTTATCTCAAGGAGCTTATCCTGCACCATACTTCCGGACGCCTGAAAGTCGCTCCGGAACATACCGAGGACAAGGTGCTGCAATACATGGCCAAACCGTCCTTCAAGCTTTTCGTGAGGCTGCGCCGCGAATTCGACAAGATCACCTCCCAGGCAGGGATGAAGACAGGCATAGTTCCGTATTTCATCTCATCGCATCCCGGGTGCACTATGAAGGATATGGAAAGCCTCTCCCATAATCCTGCATTGAAAGGTATCTGGATGGACCAGGTGCAGGATTTCATGCCCACTCCGATGACCACATCGTCCGTCATGTACTATACCGGCCTGGATCCCAGGACCATGAAACCGGTGTTCGTGGAACGCGATCCTGAGAGGAAAAAAGCACAGAAATCATTTTTCTTCAAAAAAAAATGATATAGGCTATGGACTTTCAGAAATTTCGCTTATTATTGCACATGGAATCTGAATCCACTTTTTTAGAGATCTTAATTGGCGGAAAATATGAAAATCGATACCAGGAAAAGACACGTGGTCAGCTATGAGAACATGTCGGAGGAACTCGCAGCAGTATTTGCGGAGAAGTATCCTAAAGGCTTCAACGACTATCTTGGCGACCTTACGAAATATACCAAGCCGGACGGCACCCCTTTCTATGCAGTGACGGTCGAGACGCCGGATTCGATATATCTTGTAAAGATTAAGGTCAAGACTGACGATCTCGAGGATATAGAGCGCTGGCTGGAGGGTGAAGAGGAGGCTGAGACCGAGCAGGTGGCCGGAACTTCCGCCGGTTCCTCGTCTGAAGGGGAGACCCTGCCTGACGACAACATCTCCCAGTATGGCGGAGATGACGACGGTTCCGAGGGAGACGCATAATGTTACGGGTCGTCCATGTGGACGACCTTTTTTCGTTGAGTATGTTTGACAGGCTGCTGACATTGTTCAGGAACATGCAGGAGCGCAACAAGCTCCTGATCCTTTCGCTGCTGGTAGGTATTGCCAGCGGCTTTGCCGCAGTCATCCTGCTCAATCTCATCCATCTCATCCAGAGGCTCCTGGCCTCGGCACTCGCAGGGTCGACACATGCTTTGTTGTACCTTGTCCTGCCGGGTATCGGTATGTTCATTTCGCTGCTCCTTCTCCGCTTCGTGGTCAAGGACAATATCAGCCACGGAGTGACCAAGGTCCTGCAGGCGGTATCCCGCAACGAGTCCAGGATCAAGCCCCACAACATGTGGTCGTCCATCCTCACGAGTTCTGTGACCATAGGATTCGGCGGATCTGTCGGCGCCGAGGCTCCCATTGTCTATACGGGCGCCGCCATAGGCTCCAATTTCGCCAGGCTGGCCGGGATGTCCCATCGCGGGATGACCATCCTGATCGGGTGCGGTGCTGCCGGAGCCATCGCCGGCATATTCAAGGCGCCTCTTGCCGGAGTGCTCTTCACCTTGGAGATACTCCTTTTCAATATCTCGATGAATTCGATGATGCCTCTGTTGCTGTCTACCGTGTCGGCGACAGTCGTGTCATATATTTTCCTGGGGAATGAGCTTCCGTTCCAGTGCACGCTGACTCCCTTTTCCATGGTGAACATACCGTTCTACATCATACTGGGCATCATCTGCGGCGCCATTTCGCTCTATTTCGTCCGGATGACGCTCCGTCTCGAGGACAAGCTCGGCAAGATCTCGAACAGGTATCTCAGATGGATGTGGTGCGCATTGGCGCTGGGCCTGCTGATCTTCCTGTTCCCTCCGCTCTATGGCGAGGGGTACGAGTCGCTCGGCGTATTGCTGAACGGCGGCGAGATCGCTACGGAAGGTCCGCTCTCCTTCCTGCTGGGTTTCAAATGGGGCGTTCCCGCTTTCTTCCTCCTCATCCTGCTGCTCAAGGTCTTCTCGATGACTCTTACCAATGCAGGCGGGGGAGTGGGAGGTACTTTCGGTCCCACCCTGTTCGTCGGTGCGATCGCAGGATTCGTGGTGGCACGCGTCATCAACCTCATCCTTGCCGGGACCGACATTTCCGTACCGGAACAGAATTTCGTGCTGGTTGGCATGGCTGCACTTATGGCTGGAGTCATGCAGGCTCCCATGACCGCTATCTTCCTTATTGCCGAGGTCTCCGGAGGATATGAACTGTTCCTTCCGCTCATCATCGCCTCGGCTTTCTCCTTCGGGTCCATGCGCCTGGTCGAGAGGTATTCTATCTATACCAAGCGTATTGCACAGTCGGGAGAGCTCCTGACGCATGACAACGACCAGGCGGTGCTGACGTTGCTCAAGACCTCCGACCTCGTCAGGGACAAATACCCGAGGGTGAGGATGACCGATACCCTCGGTGAATTCGTCGATGTCATCTCCGACAGCGACGCGCAGGTGTTCCCCGTCCTCGATGCCAGGCAGCATCTGAGGGGCATCGTGGAAATGGACCATGTACGCAAGCTCATGTTCAAGACTGACCAGTACGAAGCCATGCGCGTCCATGATTTCATGGAGCAGCCGGCTGCCGTCGTACTGCTCGATGAGAGCATGGAGAGTGTCATGGAGAAGTTCGACCGTACCCAGGCCTGGCGCCTGCCGGTCGTCGATGCGGATATGGTATACGTCGGATTCCTGTCCAAGTCGAGGATCATGTCCGCTTACCGCACTGAACTGAAAGAAATCTCTCAAGACTGATGAAAGACATATATATCCGCCATATAGCGTCCCAGCTCGGCCTCAAGCCATGGCAGGTCGAGAACTGCGTACAGATGTTCGAGGACGGGGATACCATTCCCTTCATAAGCCGGTACCGCAAGGAACGGACAGGCGGGATGGACGACATGGAGGTTGCGTCCGTGCGCCATTGGGCGGATGTGTTCTCCGAGATGGAGAAACGTAAGGGCACCATTCTCGAGACTATCGATGGTTTGGGCAAGCTCACCCCGGAACTCCGTGCCAGGATTGAAGGCTGCATTGACGCAAGCGAGCTTGAGGACCTGTATCTTCCATACAGACCGAAGAGGCGTACGAGAGCTACCGTCGCCCGCGAAGCGGGCCTGGAACCTCTTGCCGACAGGATGTATGCCGTCCGCGGTCTTGCAGACCCTGCGGCCGAGGCCCGAAAGTATCTGAATGACAAGGTCGCTACCGTGGAAGATGCATTGGCGGGAGCCCGCGACATCATCGCGGAACGTCTCAGCGAGACGGCTTCGGTACGCGAGACTCTTCGCGGCATCTACCGCACCCGCAGGGTGTGCTCCAAAGCCACGAAGGCTGCCAAGGACAATCCCGATGCCGCCAAGTACCGCAGCTATTTCAACTTCTCCATGCCGGTTTCACGCATCCCTTCGCACAATCTGCTTGCAATGTTGCGGGCAGAGAACGAGGGCTTCCTGAGCGTTTCCATCGACGCTGACCAGGAGAAATGCGCCAATAAGATGTACTACGATTTCTGCCAGGAGCATTCCTACCCTTCCAAGCCGCTCGCGGAGCAGATCCGCGCTGCCGTCGAGGATTCGTGGAAGCGGTTGCTGGACCCCTCGATCTCCAATGAGATCCTGAAGGAAGCCAAGCAAAAGGCGGACGTCGAGTCGATTGAGGTCTTCGGAGAGAATCTCAAGCAGCTCCTGCTTTCCCCGCCTGTTGGGCAGAAGCGTATACTTGCCATAGATCCCGGTTTCAGGAACGGATGCAAGACTGTCTGTCTCGACCGTCAGGGCAATCTCCTCCACCACGAGATCATTTTCCCTCATCCTCCCCAGAACGAGAAGGTCAAGTCCATCATGGCGGTGTCGTCGATGATTGAGAAATACGGTATCGAGGCAGTGGCTATCGGCAATGGTACAGCGAGCCGCGAGACCGAGGAATTCATGAAGAAGGTACACTTGCCGGAAGGTTGCAAGGTGTGGACCGTCAGCGAAGACGGAGCATCGATCTATTCCGCTTCGGAAGTAGCACGCGAGGAGTTTCCCGACGAGGACGTCACCGTGCGCGGGGCCGTCTCCATCGGACGGCGTCTCATGGACCCGCTAGCCGAACTTGTCAAGATCGATCCCAAGTCACTCGGAGTGGGGCAGTACCAGCACGACGTCGACCAGGGACTGCTCAAGGAGAAGCTTGACAATACGGTGGAGATGTGCGTAAACAGTGTCGGAGTCAATCTCAATACCGCCAGTCCCTATCTGCTTGCATACGTGGCTGGTATCGGACCTGCTCTGGCAGCCAAGATCGTTGCTTACCGTACTGATACAGGTGTATTCAAGTCACGCGCTGAATTGATGAAAGTGCCGCGCCTTGGCGCCAAGGCCTTCGAGCAATGCGCGGGCTTCCTCCGCATCCCGGATGCTTCGAATCCTCTGGACAATTCCGCCGTTCACCCTGAGTGCTACCATATAGTTGACCGTATGGCAAGGGACCTTGGTGTCAGCACCGCAGAACTCGTGGGCAATGCTGAATTGTGCTCGGGTATTTCTGCCTCGGATTATGTGGAGGGTGATTTCGGCCTTCCGACAGTGAACGATATCCTTAAGGAACTGGCAAAACCGGGACGCGACCCTAGGGAAGCGGTATCGGAGTTTGAGTTCTCCCAGGATGTACACGACCTCGAGGATCTATTCCCCGGCATGGAGCTGCCGGGCATAGTGACGAATATCACCAATTTCGGTGCTTTCGTGGATGTAGGCTTACACGAAAACGGGCTCATTCATGTCTCGCAGATGGGTGTCCGCGGCCATGTCGACCCCGCCAAGATATTGAAACTCCACCAGAGGATACGCGTCTCCGTGCTGGACGTGGACCTGGAGCGGAAAAGGATATCCCTGAGACTTCTGAACTCCTAGGCCTGTCTGGGCCTGATCTTCCTGAACTTCAGCTTGAGCACTCCCCAGAATGCTTCGCCGAAGATGCCGCTTGACATCTTGGATGT
This sequence comes from uncultured Bacteroidia bacterium, assembly GCA_902785785.1. GTDB lineage: Bacteria > Bacteroidota > Bacteroidia > Bacteroidales > UBA932 > Cryptobacteroides. The sequence goes on from CADAAA010000004.1 coordinate 270,058, forward strand.
GCCTTCCTTGCGGTCCACGAAGATGATCGGGACCTCCTTGATCTTGAATCCAAGCTTGTAGGTCGTGTACTTCATCTCGATCTGGAAACCGTATCCCTTCATCTTGATGCGGTCGAGATCGATGGCTTCCAGTACCCTGCGGCGGTAGCATTTGAATCCGGCCGTAGTGTCGTAGACCTTCATCCCGAGCACGGTCCTGACATAGACCGAAGCATAGTATGACATGATGACGCGGCCGATCGGCCAGTTGATGACGCTGATGCCGTTGCAGTAACGTGAGCCGATGGCAAGGTCTGCGCCTTCCTCGGCGCATGCCTTGTACAGGAGAGGCAGGTCGTCGGGATTGTGGGAGAAGTCAGCATCCATCTCGAAAATGTAGTCGTATCCCTGCTCGACAGACCACTTGAAACCGGTGATGTAGGCCGTTCCAAGCCCCTGCTTTCCCGAGCGCTCTATCATGAAGAGGCGCTCGGGAAACTCCTGCTGGAGTCCCTTCACGATCCCGGCCGTTCCGTCTGGGGAACCGTCCTCGATGACGAGGATGTTGAAATGGCCGTCAAGCGAAAACACCTTGCGGATGATCCTTTCGATGTTTTCTTTTTCGTTGTAGGTAGGGATGATAACTATCTTCCTGTCCATCTTTTCTTTTCCTGTATCGTTTCTACAAATATAGGAAAAAAACTTATCTTTGTCCTCGCAACCACAGATTTGATATGAAAAGGATTGACTGTTTCATTTCCTGCTGCGGCCCTGAGGCCGCTTTCGCCACGCGGGCCAATCTTTCGGCCGAGCCCGCCGTCTCTTCCCTTCATTTCCTTGGCTCCGACGAGCCTTTGGCTTCGACAGCCACCCTGCTCCGCGTAGCCTCGATGGCTGAGGCTGATTTCACCCTTCTCTATACCAAGCCCACTGAGCTTTCGTTCGTACATTATGCGCTCGAGCGTATGCTCTCCGTTGCAGATGATACGGGTGCGGCCATGGTCTATTCCGACCATTTCGCCATGACGGGAGGAGTGCTGAAAGCCGCTCCCGTAATTGACTGCCAGCCGGGGGCGCTGCGGGATGACTTCGACTTCGGCGGCGTGCTACTGTACAGGACCTCAGCCCTGAAGGACGCTGTGGCGCGGATGGACCGCACATACAATTATGCCGCGCTGTACGACCTCCGTCTCAAGGTGTCCCAGAAGGGGAGTCTCGTCCATATCGGAGAGTTCCTTTATTATGAAGTGGAGACGGATCTCCGGAAGTCCGGCGAGAAGCAGTTCGACTATGTCGACCCCAAGAACCGCGCTGTACAGATCGAGATGGAGCAGGCCTGTACGGAGCATCTTAAGGCCATCGGAGGGTATCTGGAGCCGGTTTTCAAACCTGTCGCATTCGATGATGGCGACTTCGAGTACGAGGCGTCCGTTGTCATTCCATGCAAGAACCGTGTCCGTACCATAGGCGATGCCATACGTTCCGCCCTTTCCCAGCGCACGTCTTTCAAGTACAATGTCATTGTCGTGGATGACAATTCTACGGACGGGACCGTGGATGTCATCAAAGGATTCCTGGATGACCCTAAGCTTGTGTATATCGCCCAGGATACTACTTGGCATGCGATCGGCGGCAACTGGAACGCTGCGTTACATCATCCGCTTTGCGGAAGGTTTGCCTTGCAGCTCGACTCGGATGATACCTATTATGATGAGAATACCGTCCAGAAGATGGTGGATGCCTTCCATGAGCAGAACTGCGCAATGGTGGTGGGGACATACCGGATGACGGATTTCGACGGCAACACCCTGCCTCCGGGAGTCATCGACCATCGCGAATGGACTCCGGAGAACGGCCGGAACAATGCTCTCCGCATCAACGGCCTCGGAGCTCCGCGCGGATTCTATGTCCCGCTCCTTCGCAAGCTCAATTTCCCGACTACCAAGTACGGGGAGGACTATGCCGTCGGTCTTCGTGTCAGCCGCGAGTACCAGATAGGCAGGATTTACGACGTCATCTACAATTGCCGCAGGTGGGAGGGCAACTCCGACGCAGCGCTTGAAATAGAGAAAGTTAATGCTAACAACACCTACAAGGACAGGATCCGCACATGGGAGCTAGAGGCCCGTGTAAGGGCGAATTCTTTGAAAAAAGTGTAAAAAAAGTTTGGTGATTTAAAAACTTTCCGTACCTTTGCATTCCCGCTTGAAACGAACGAGCGGGATTTTTCGACCAAGTTCATTGAAAAGACTGAAGGAAGTACAAGCAAGTACCGAGAATAGAAAGAATCGAGAGCGTTGATTTCTTTGAAAAGCGTCAGGACGAACTAGAGT
>CADAAA010000005.1 GCA_902785785.1 uncultured Bacteroidia bacterium
CCGTCCATAAACCTCGAACGGCAGCTGCCTGGTTTTCCTCCCCACCCCCTTACCCCTCCCCGGGGAGGGGAGCAGTCGCTCCGCTCCGCTGCCGTTCTTAGAAGGCCCGACTGAGTAATCAGCCGGGCCTTTTTGTTTATGGTCGTCCGCGGGCAGGTTGGCCGGCAAACCTGCCCGTCTTTCCTTATCCCCCGTGTTTCCCTTATCGCGTAGGAGGATCGGGAAGCCCTTCACATTCCTCCTACGCAGGCCAAAACGTGCTGTGAGCCGGTTTTATCTTGCGTAGGAGGACTCCAGGTTCCTTCCCAGTCCTCCTGTGCGCTTGATCGGGGCCGGGCCCCCGTCGAACTGCTCCTGAAGGTACATCGTATTGACCGTTAGGATCACCTGGGTATCGTGGAGTGGGGGTGGAATGCTATCCGTGCGGGATTTGGGCGTGGCCGTTTTTGCCTAAACGGTGCGAGTTTTGGGCGTTTTCCCGCACGGGAGGGGGGATAGAAGGCCAAATCCTTCTACCGCCGGGCGGGGGACGTGAGAGATGTGACGACCTTTCTACAGACGACTGGAGAATGTAGGTACAATGAGGACAGTATGTGCGGAGAGTGTTGGAAGTGCCAAAGGGTGTGGGGAAGTGAGGGATAATTTGTATATTTGTGAAGTAACCAATAGGGAATCACGATGAAAGCTGTCAAGATTGTAGCGATAATAGCCTCGATTATCGGGCTGGTATCATGTAAAACTGAATTCTCCTCGCCCGATGGGCGGCTCAAGGTGTCCGTAGAAGGTCAGGACATACTTGTCAAGTATCAGGGAACTACTGTTTTCCAGCAGATCCATGTCGGACTGGTGACTGAGGACGCGGACCTGAATTCGGATCTAGTCCTGAAAAAAGTCTACGGAAAGAATAAGGTTACCGATGATTATGGTATGGTAACCGGAAAGCGTAGCCGTTGCCACAACGAGGCCATCGAGTGGACATATAAATACATGAATCCGGCGGGAGACATGATGGATGTGATCCTTCGTCTGTATAACGATGGAATCGCTTTGAGGTATGTCTTGCCTGATGGCACCGTAGTCACCGATGACTGCACTGCTTATTCCATTCCTGATGGAGTGAAGCGCTGGATATCCCCTCTGAAGACGGATTATGAGTCTTTCTTCCCGCTTGCGACTGACGGTGGCCCGACCAAGGAGCGGATGTGGCCTCGCCCGGCCCCGGGCGCCTGGGCCTTCCCCGCGCTCGCAGAGCCTTCGGAAGGCGTTTTCGCGCTGATCAGCGAGGCGGACCTGCGTCACGGTGACAGCGCTGCGTCGCTGGACAATTCCGCAGACAGCGAGACATACAAGCTCAAACTGACTGGCCCCACTGCCTTCCACGGAGGCGAGTCTCCATGGCGTGTCGCCATCATCGGCTCCCTTTCAGATATAGTCGAGTCTACCCTTATCACCGACCTGTCCACTCCGGCGGAGTTTGATGCGGACTGGGTGGAACCGGGCGTATCATCCTGGGTATATTGGGCATACAACCATGGCTCGAAGGATTTCCAGCTCGACAAGTCTTTCATTGACCTTGCAGCCGATCTGGGCTGGCCTTACTGTCTCATCGACTGGGAATGGCCGGAAATGGAGAACGGCGGGGATATCACCGACCTCCTTGCCTATGCCCGCGAGAAGGGTGTGAAGATCAATCTCTGGTACAACTCCGGTACTTCCTGGATAGGGGAGGGCGCTCCTCAGCCGCAGGACCGGCTCCTGGAGCCTGAAAGGCGCGAGCAGGAGCTTTCCTGGCTCGAGGGCCTCGGCGTATCCGGCATCAAGGTGGATTTCTTCCTTCCGGACAATGCCGAAATGGTAGACTACTATCTCGACATATTGGAGGATGCCGCCAGGCATCACTTGATGGTGGATTTCCACGGATGTACGATCCCCCGCGGGTGGCAGCGGACATGGCCGAACATGATGTCTATGGAAAGCGTATACGGTGCGGAAATGTACAATAACGGCCCGGTTATGACCACTCGCGCCGCCGTCCATAACGCTACGCTTCCTTTCACGCGCAACGTAGTCGGGCCGATGGATTATACCCCTGGAACCTTCTCCGACAGTCAGCACCCTCACATCACTACATACGCCCATGAACTGGCACTTCCCATCCTGTTCGAGTCCGGCCTGCTGCATATGCCTGACCGCCCGGACATTTATGCCGGCCTTCCCGGAGAAGTCCGGGAATTGCTGTCCGGGCTTCCGTCCGCGTGGGATGACACCATGCTCCTAGCCGGTTATCCCGGCGAATACGCTGTCATCGCCCGTAAGAAGGCCGGGAAGTGGTATATTGCCGGCATAAACGGCCTGGATGAAGAAAGGGACATCGAATTCGAGACCGGGCGTCTTGGGGTAGGGAATGCTTCCTTCCGCCTGTTCGCGGATGGAGAAGAAGACCGCGTTTTCCGTATCGCTGATATCGAGTCCGACGGGACGCTTAAGATCCATTGCCGTGCCCGCGGCGGCTTCGTCCTCGGACAAAAATAAGAATTCTCCTTCCCGGAAAGGAAGGAGAATTATCTGTTGAATCGTCTGTAATTATCTGTAACTGAACGATTTGAAGTCGGCGTAGGAGAACCCCCCTCCCTTTTTCGAAACGGCAAACATTCCGAGGGTTATGCCAGTGAAACCGCCGGCGGTCTCGGTACTGAGCAGGCGAGTGTCAAGCCTTCCGGCTTCCACCCATTTGCCCTTGGCATCGCGATAGTAGAATACATATTCGGTCTTGGTCCCGTCAACCCTGAGGACTGCGGGGCCTTTGTCCACTTCCACTTCACAGGCCTTGTTCTTGAGGCCGTAGAGCGTGTATTCTACCACGATCGACTGTTTCTTATTGCTCTTGTCCTGGCGCAGATATATGTCGGCGTGGGCATTGTTCTCCATGTAGACCGACAAGCCGGCTATGTCTCCCAATGTCGCGCTGCTGAGATCGACCTCGCTGTCAAGGCGGAAGTCATGCTTGTCCTGGCGGATGGCGATGAAGGTCGGAGAGGCTGCTTCGTCAAGCGTAACGTTCGTCGGTTTGAGGCGCAGCGTGCTGTCGTTGACGAACAGGTAATTACCTTCGACAGGAGTGTTCAGATGTATGTACCAGGGATCGAATCTGCCTGTAGACAAACGGTTTACAGGCGGTTTGGGCATCTCTACCTGGGGAAGCGTGGCCACCATCTTCTGCATGTCGGCAGTCCCGTCGTTCACCATAGGCCATCCTTCGTCGGTCCAGTCGACGGTCTCGAGGAAAGTCTCCCTTCCGAGAAGGTGATGGCTTCCGTTCTGCGGCCGGAATCCAAGGAAAACGATCCACCAGAGACCGTTCTGGTCTTCGATGATATCGCCGTGACCGGTTCCCTGGATCTCCTTTGTCTGGGCCAGGCGGCAGAAATTGGTAAGTATGGGGTTGTCAGGATTGGACTCATAGGGACCGTAGATGTCACGGCTCCTGGCTATCGTGATGCTGTGGCCATACTCCGTTCCGCCTTCTGCGATCATCAGGTAATACCAGCCGTCCTTCTTGTAGATATGCGGTGCTTCCGGATAGCGTCCTCCGTCGCCCTGCCATAACAGACGGCTCTCTGTCAATTGCTTGCCCGTGTTGATATCGATCTCGCAGAGATAGATGCCGTTGCGGGGATTGCTGACCATGTAGGTCTTGTCCCCTTCGAAATACAGCGTGGGGTCAATGCCGCCTTGTTCCAGCCAGATTGGATCCGACCATTCTCCGGCAGGATCTTTCGTGGTAACGAAGAAATTGCCCTTTCCGGATACATTGGTAGTGACCATGTAGAATGTTCCCTCATGGTAACGGATGGTAGGGGCGTAGATGCCCCCGCTGCAGTTGGCGTTCTTGAGGTCGAGCTGGGACTTCCTGGTGAGGCAGTTGCCGATCTGCTCCCAGTGGATGAGGTCTTTGGAATGATAGACCGGTACCCCCGGGAAATACTGGAACGTGCTGGTTACCAAGTAGTAATCTTCTCCGACGCGACAGACGCTGGGGTCGGGATTGAAGCCCGGGATGACGGGATTCATATAACCAAATTGCTGCGGCTGTGCAGCCGCAGCAATGGTGGTCATCGCCAGCATAATGGTGATGAAATGTTTGTTCATGGCAAGCCGCTATTCAGCTTTCTTGCAATCGCTCGAGAGGCATTTCCAGACACCGGCTGCGAAAGCACCGCCGGCGAGAGGGCCGAGGATAAAGATCCAGAGCTGCTTCAGTGCATCACCTCCCTGGAAGAGGGCGGGACCGATGGAGCGCGCGGGATTGACGGAAGTGCCGGTGTAGCGGATGCAGGCGAGGTGCACGAGGACGAGGGAGAGACCGATGGCGAGTCCGGCGAAATTGCCGGCGCCCTTCTTCTCATCGGTGGTACCGAGTACTACGAGCACGAATACGAAGGTGAAGAACACCTCGGCGAGCAGGCCTCCGATGACGGAAACACCCTCCTGGCATGCGTTGGCGCCGGTTCCGGCGAAGTCAACATTGGCGGTGAGAAGAGCCAGGATGGCAGATCCGAGGATAGCGCCTATGACCTGGAAAATCATGTAGAAACATGCATCCTTGCCGCTCATCTTTCCGGAGAGCCATACTGCGAGGGTGATGGCGGGATTGATGTGGCAACCTGAAATACCGCCGATGGTGTATGCCATGGCGACGACGGCAAGACCGAAAGCGAAGGCAGTACCTACCACGGTGGCGGCTATGGCGTTGGTACATCCGAGACTGACTGCAGTCCCGCATCCCATGAGAACCAATACCATGGTTCCGATCATTTCAGCAAAATACTTTTTCATAATGAACTTTTATTTGGTGAAAAATGTTTCCATACCAGTCGCTAATTTACAAATTTTTCTCGGAATTGGATTATATTTGTAGGAAAAGAGACCCTTTATTCAGTCATACTGAAGATCGGTTTGAATTATTGAATCCTGAAATGCATTCAAAACTACGTATATCCGCACTCGTCGCTTCACTTCTGTTCTGCACGGCTTTCCTGTCTTCTGCCGGCAACAGCGTACGGGATAAAGTACTCTTCAACAACGGATGGTCCTTCTCACTAGGCTATGCCGGTGACATGGCCAAGGATTTCTCGCATGGCACGGAGTATTTCAGCTATGTGGCCAAGATACTTTCAAACAACGGCAATGAGGGGCCTGTCTCTCCGTCATTCGACGATTCGTCATGGCAGAAGGTCAGCCTTCCCCATGACTGGGTCGTAGACCTTCCGTTTGCGGCCGAGGCCAGCCACAGCCACGGGTATAAATGCGTGGGGTGGCGGTATCCCGCGTCTTCCGTGGGCTGGTACCGCAAGAAGTTCAATGTCCCCGAAAGCGACCGGGGCAAACGCATCCTGATCGAGTTCGAGGGCATTTTCCGCGATTCGGAAGTCTTTTGCAACGGCATCTATCTGGGACATGAACGCAGCGGTTACGCCAGTTCCGTGTACGATCTGACAGAGTATCTGGACTATGGAGCAGACAATCTCATTACGGTACGCGTCGATGCATCCCTTGAAGAGGGGTGGTACTATGAGGGCGCCGGTATCTACAGGAACGTCTATCTTCATAAGACCGGAAAGACTGCCATCGAGCCTTACGGGGTTTCACTCAAGGAGTATCGCTTCAATCCCTCCAGGACAGCATGTACGGTCGTTTCCGAGATCCGTGTCGGCAAGGTCGGGGCTGAGAGCGGGTATCTTGTCGCTCAGACGCTCCTGGACGCTGACGGTAAGTCTGTAGCTACGGTATTCTCGGACAGCTCTGCGTCTGAGCTTGAACTTGAAGTGTCGTCTCCCAGACTCTGGTCAGTTGACAATCCATATCTCTATACTCTCAGGACCTGCCTTTACAAGGGCGATTACGGTATAGAGAACCTCCTGGACGAGTATGATGTCAGGATAGGTATCCGTTCTGCGGACTTCGACCCCAGGCAGGGATTCCTGCTCAACGGCTATCGCGTCGAGCTGAAGGGTTGCGACCTTCACCTCGACCATGCCGGCGTAGGTACGGGAGTGCCCGATGAGTTGTGGCGCTACAAGCTGCAGCAGCTGAAGAAATACGGCTTCAACGCCATCCGAAGCGCGCACAATCCCGCCTCGCCTGCGATGCTTGACCTGTGCGACGAACTCGGTTTCCTGGTCATAGATGAGAACCGCATGATGGGCACGGGCCGCGAGCATTTCGACCTGGTCGAGCGTATGATTCGCCGCGATGTGAACCATCCCAGCGTCATCTTGTGGAGCATCGGGAACGAGGAATGGGCGGTCGAGTACGGCCCGAAGGGGCGTGACATCGCCGGGCGCATGACGGATTTCATCCATTCCATCGACTCGACGCGCCCTGTCACCTACGGCAATTGTGGCGGTCGCGATACCCTTCCGGGTGTGGATGTGTTCGGCTACAATTACATTGTCCAGAATCCTATCGAGGATTTCCGCACCAGATATCCCGACCATGCCGCTATCGGCACGGAAGAGACTACCGGAAGCGGCACGCGTGGTGTCTATGTCACAGATGCAGACAAAGGCAGGATGGTCTCCCTCAACCGCTCCGGAGTGGACAGGGACGGTACGAACGGGAGTGATTCCGGCATGCAGTTCACACCTGCCGGCCATGTCCTCAATGTCATCGAACGGGGCTGGAAGTATTATTCTTCACGTCCCTGGCTTGGCGGACTGTTCTATTGGACCGGTTTTGACTACAGGGGCGAGCCCAGCCCGCTGTCTTGGCCGGCCACCGGCTCCCAGTTCGGCATCCTGGACTATTGCGGATTCCCTAAGGATGAAGCCTTTTATCTCAAGTCATGCTGGGTGGACGAGCCGATGGTATATGTAGCCCCTTCCTGGGGCTTGAACACCTACGAAGGCCGCCCTGTTGACCTTTGGGTGTATTCCAACTGTGATGAGGTCCAGTTGACCTTGAACGGCAAATCCCTTGGCAAGAAGAGCGTCCCGAGATACGGACATATCAGCTGGCCGGTTACCTACAAGTCCGGCAAGCTTGTCGCCACCGGCCTTAAGAACGGCAAGAAGATTGTCGAGCAAGTGCTTGAGACTCCTGGGATGCCGGTTTCCCTAAGGGTGGAAAGCTCCAAGCAGACGCTCCGTCCCGACGGACAGGATGTGGTTGTCCTTGATTTTACCGTATTGGACGAGAAGGGCAGGGAAGTGCCGGGTGCTGCGGTCGCCCTTTCCGTCTCTGTCTCATCTAATGTACGCATACTCGGCTGGGGCAACGGCGATCCGGCTTTCAAGGTGCTTGAGCGCCCCGTCGCGGGCACTTCGGGCCCGTTCTCCATCCAGGCTTTCTCAGGCAAGGCCCAGCTGCTGCTGCGCAGCGTTGAAGGCGCCTCCGGCCATGCGACGGTATCCGTCGCCGGCCTTGATTGTGGAACTATCGTTTTGAACTATTGATATGAAGAAGATCCTTGTTTGCTCGCTTCTTGCGGCGCTTTCTCTAAGTCTCTCCGCACAGGTGAAGGTCTCCGGCGACCGCATATCGGTCAATACTGACGGAATGTCCCTTGTCCTTAACGCGAGACAGGGGCAGCAGCTGCGTTTCGTGTATTTCGGCGCAAAGCTGTCTGACGCCGATGCCGAGGCTATCCAGTTCTCGGGCTTGCGTCCCATGAACGCATTTCCGGCCTACGGCCAGGGCGAGATCCGCGAGGACGCGATCGCCGTCACGCATGCTGACGGCAACATGTCGCTCGACCTTGCGGTAGAGTCGGTGTCCACCGATTCTTCGAAAGATGCTGATGTCGTGGCCGTCACGCTCAAGGACAAGATTTACGATTTCCGTGTAAAGGTATTCTACAAGGCCTTCAAGGATGTCGACATGATCGAGACATGGACCGAGATTATCAACGATGCCAAGAAGCCGGTCACCTTGAGGAAGTTCGATTCGGCTTTCCTGCCTTTCAGGGCCGGAGACGTCTGGGTGAGCCACCTTTATGGTACCTGGGCCAACGAAGGCCGTCTCGTGCAGGAGCCGCTCAACCGCGGCACTTTGCGGATCGAGAACAAGGATGGCGTGCGCAACGCCCATACTTCCCATGCCGAGATCATGCTCTCCCTGGACGGCAAGCCTTCGGAGAATACCGGTGCAGTCATCGGAGCTGCCCTCTGCTACAGCGGCAACTATCATCTCGACATCGTAACGAACGACTCCGACTATCACCGCCTGTTTGCCGGCATCTGCCCGGACAACAGCTATTTCACTCTAGGCAAAGGCGAGACCTTCCGCACTCCGGAGCTTGCCCTTACCTATTCCGATGAGGGCTTGAGCGGTGCATCCCGCAATTTCCACAGCTGGGCACGCGCCCACAAGATCATGCACGGTGACAAGGAACGCATGATACTGCTGAACAGTTGGGAGGGTGTCTATTTCAACATCAACGAGCCCGGTATGGACCAGATGATGGCTGATATCGCCTCCATGGGCGGAGAGCTCTTCGTTATGGACGACGGCTGGTTCGGAGACAAGTATCCCCGCCTGAACGACACCAGTTCGCTCGGAGACTGGGTAGTAGACAAGAACAAGCTTCCCAACGGCATCCAGGGCCTTGTCGATGCAGCGACCCGCCATGGCATCAAGTTCGGTATCTGGATCGAGCCTGAGATGGCCAACACCGTATCGGAGCTCTACGAGAAGCATCCCGACTGGATCATCAATGCTCCGGGACGCGATGTCGTCAAGGGGCGCGGCGGCAGCCAGGTCATCCTTGACCTGGGCAACCCCGCCGTGCAGGACTACGTCTTCGGTATCGTCGACGGGCTCATGACGAACTATCCCGGCATCGCTTACATCAAGTGGGACGCCAACATGTCCGTCAGCAGCCACGGCAGCTCATATCTCCCGGCCGACAGGCAGTCCGAACTCAACACACGCTACCATCAGGGATTTGCATCGGTATGCGACCGCATCCGTGCTAAGTATCCCGACCTGGTCATCCAGACCTGCGCCAGCGGCGGCGGACGGGCCAGCTACGGAGTCCTGCCCTGGTTCGACGAGTTCTGGGTAAGTGACAATACCGATGCCCTCCAGCGCATCTATATGCAGTGGGGCACCTCCTATTTCTTCCCGGCCATCACTATGGCGTCGCACATCAGCGCCGTACCCAACCATACCGTCCACCGCGTGACTCCGATCAAGTTCCGCATCGATGTGGCCATGAGCGGCCGTCTCGGCATGGAACTCCAGCCCAAGGACATGACGGAGGCTGAGATCGCGCAGTGCAGGCAGGCCATTGCCGACTACAAGTCGGTACGTCCCGTCGTACAGTTCGGAGACATCTACCGTCTGGTATCTCCTTATGACAACCTCGGCATAGCTTCCTTGATGTATTGTTCGAAGGACAAGTCCGAGGCGGTCTTCTACTGGTGGAGGATCGACAATCTCTACGACAATCATCCGCCGCGCGTCAAGATGGCCGGACTTGATCCGGACAGGATGTACAAGGTGGTCGAGCTTGACAAGGCTCCCGGCCGTCCGCTGTCATTCGAAGGCAGGTCATTCAGCGGCGCTTTCCTGATGAACAACGGCCTCGAGATGCCCTTCAACTTCTCGAACGAGATGATGGGTTATTCCAGCCGCGTGCTGCACCTGATTGCGGAGTAGGATATGGAGAAGACCTGGAGATGGTTCGGCCCCAATGACAAGGTCACTCTCGATATGCTCCGGCAGATCGGAGTGGAGGGGATAGTCACTTCATTGCACAGTGTTCCGATCGGTGAGATCTGGACGGTGGAGGCTATACGCGCCGTGCAGGAGACAATCGCGTCCCACGACATGAGATGGTCTGTCGTCGAGAGCCTTCCTGTCAGTGAAGAGATAAAGTATGCAGGCCCGGGACGCGACAGGCTCATCGAGAACTACAAGGTAAGCCTCGCCCATCTCGGCCAGTGCGGCATCCACACTGTCTGCTACAATTTCATGCCGGTGATCGACTGGATCCGCACTGAACTCGAGTATCCTTTGGGAGATGGTACTTCCTCCCTGTATTTCGATTACATTCGCTTCGCCTATTTCGACCTGAAGATCCTCGCCCGCGAGGGGGCTGAAAAGGATTATTCCGATGATACGCTGGCGAAGGTCGAGGCCTTGGACCGAGTCATCACAGAAGATGAACGCCGGCATCTTGTGGATGTCATCATAGTCAAGACGCAGGGCTTCGTCAATGCCAATTTCAGGGATGACGATGACGCCCCGGTACGGACATTCAAGGCTTTAATGGCTCTGTATGACGGTATTACGAAGGAGAAACTCCGCGAGAACCTCGTTTACTTCCTCCGTGCCATCATGCCTGTCTGCGAGGAATATGGCATGCAGATGTGCATACATCCAGACGATCCGCCGATGCCGGTCCTCGGACTGCCGCGGATCGTGACGGATGAGGAAGACATAGCATGGATGCTTGATGCCGTGGACAATCCGCTCAACGGCCTGACCTTCTGTGCAGGGTCGCTATCGTCGGGCGCACACAACGATGTTGTCCGCATGGCCCGACGCTTCGCTCCGCGCACACGTTTCGTGCATCTGCGCAGCTGCGATGTTTTCGATAACGGCAACTTCATAGAAGCTCCGCATACAGCGGGACGGGCCAATCTGGTCGAGCTGGTGCGTATCTTTGAGAAACAGGACCCCACCCTTCCTTTCAGGGTAGACCATGGCAAGACCATGCTCGGGGACGAGAAGGTCGGGTACAACCCCGGCTACAGTTTCCATGGCCGCATGCTTGCCCTCGGCCAGGTCGAGGGGATGATGGCGGCAGTACGTGACGAAATCAAAAACCAATTAATCTGATAGATAAATGAATGAGATGTTTTCAGTAGAAGGCAAGGTGGCCGTCATCACCGGAGCGGCCGGTGCTTTGGGAGGGTCGCTTGCCCGCCATTTCGCTTCCCAGGGAGCTGACGTGATAGCCCTGGTCCACAGGCCTGAACAGGTCGAACCCGTAGTCGAGCAGCTGCGCGCGCTTGGAGGCAATCCTTGCGGTTATGCATGTAACGTGATGGAGACGGCGGCCGTGAAGGCCATCGCAGACGAGGTGGTCGCAACCCGGGGAAGGGTAGACATACTTATCAACGTAGCAGGCGGCAATGTCCCCGGCGCCACCATCATGCCTGACCAGAATTTCTGGGACATGAAACTTGAGGATTGGGAGAAGGTGCTGAGCCTGAATCTCAATGGGACCGTTTATCCCTGCCACGTCTTCACTGAGGTCTTTGCCAAGCAGGGCTACGGCTGTATCCTAAACATTTCTTCCATGGCTGCCTATGATGCGTTGTCGCGCGTAGCAGGCTATGGCGCTGCCAAGGAAGGCGTCTCGAACTTCACCCGCTGGCTCGCCCAGGAGATGGCCATCAAGTATGGTGAGAAGATCCGCGTGAACGCGCTGGCCCCCGGCTTCTTCATCGGCAAGCAGAACCGTGCGGCCCTGCTCAACCCTGACGGAAGCCTGACCGAGCGTTCCGTGAAGGTGATAGCCAAAACTCCCATGCGCCGTTTCGGTGACCTGACCGAGCTCAACGGTGCAGCGCAGTTCCTTTGCAGCGACGCCGCAACTTTCGTTACCGGTGTCGTGCTTCCTGTCGACGGCGGTTTCAGCTCTTTCAGCGGAATTTAAACAAGACGGCTGCCGGCTTCGGCCAGTCTGCCATAAGCATAATCCCGGTCAAGGGCCTTCTCCAGAGGTACATTGTCCGGGGTTATCTGTATTATTGTGTCGAAGAGGGATTGGGGGACGGTGAGCTCGTTACGGCCGGTCATGGCGATGACGCGAAGCGTAGGGGAGAATGCTTTTGCGCGGCGTGCGACGACTGATGGGAGTTTGCCCTGCAGGGTCTGGTTGTCGATGCGGCCTTCGCCGGTGATGACTAGTGACGCTCCTTCAAGGTGATGCTCAAAGCGTAGGATGTCGAGGACGGCGTCGGCGCCGGGCTTCAGGTCGCCGCCTAGGACTGCCCAAAGGGCTCCGGCCATGCCGCCGGCGGCGCCGCTGCCCGGCTTTGTCAGGACATCACGGCCCATCACGGTGCGGTACTGTCCAGCCAGTTCCCGAAGCCTCTCGTCGAGAATGGCGACCTGATCCGCTTTTACGCCTTTCTGCGGGCCGTATACGGCTGTGGCGCCCTCCGGGCCGCAGAAAGGTGCTGTGACGTCACAGAGACCAATGAAACGGCAATCCTGCCATAGCTCGCGCACGCTTTCCATGGCTTCCAGCATCCCTTTCCCGCCGTCATTCGTACCCGTGCCTCCGAAACCTATGTAGATATCCCTGGCTCCGCGTCGGATCGCATCTACGATCAACTCGCCGGTGCCTATGCTGCTCGCTCGCAGGGGGTCGAGTTCATCAGGACTCATCAGCGTGAGTCCGCTTGCTGCAGCACTTTCGATGACGGCCGTCCGGCCTGCAAGGCCGTATGAGGCCTCGATCGTACGACCCAGCGGGTCGTGGACGTGCGCCCTGACGGACTCTCCGCCAAGCGCGTCCGTCAGGACTGAAGCGAGGCCCTCGCCCCCGTCGGAGACGGGCAGCACGACGGTGTCGTGTCCTGCGATGCCCTCCGCGACAGCGGCGGCCGCCTCGGCTGAACTGAGGCATCCCTTGAAGGAATCGATTGCTATGACAGCTTTCATTTGGAACGGCGGGCTCTGCGGGCTTGCTTGCCGGACTGCTTCTTGTTCAATGGATCAAGGTTGCAGACAGCGTAGGGACCGCAGTATTCCAGGTCGAGGTTTTCGAGATACTGCCCGAGCGCTTCGGACTCTCCGAAGGCTTTCATGGGCAGGATGAGTGTTCCCTCTTTCGGGGCCAGGAGCAGGAACGAATCTATGTCGTCCCCGAGGTTGTAAACATCGCGCCCAAGATATACGTCCATGTTTTCCGGCCTGTGCACCTTCAGTGTGTAGACCTGGCCGCTGTCAGGGACAAGCTTGCAGAGATTGCCGTAACCGACATAGTCGTTGATGGCCGGCATCTTGAACGACACCAGGAAAAGGGCGACGAGAAGCGACACGGAAACCGCTCCGACAGGTTTCTCCCAGGCCCCTTTGTATTTTGATGAGGCAACCAGTCCCTTGATTCCCCCATAGGCCAGCACCAATCCTCCTGCCAGGATCAGGGGCGACTTGAGGAAGGGGAAATCGGCAAGCTCTGACAGCTTCGGAACCGTGATGCAGGCGAAAGAAACGAGTGCGGCTGCCAATCCTATGAGCGTGGCAAGGATAGTTGCGAAAAGTATTGCCGCAGACTGCCAGCCGTTCCAACCCTTGCGATGCACGACTGCAGGCCAGAGGTAAACGGCAAAGGGGAAAACAGGCGCAAGATAGATCGCCAGCTTTGAGCTGAAGCAACTGAGCATCACGAAGATAGTAATGCCGGTGAGGGCGAGGAAACGCTCGTATCCGGAAGGGAGCGTTTCACTACCGCCCTTCTTGATGAGGCCGGTGACAAGGGTGGGGACTGTCGAGAGGCACCAAGGAGCCATGACAGCCCAGATCAGCCCCAGATAGAACCATACCGGAGCCTTGTGATGGAAAGAATTGACGGCCCGGTCTACTGTCTGATGGAACAGCAGGTTGTTGAGATATCCGGTCCCTCCTTCGAGGAAGACACCGGTGAACCAGACGGCGCAAAGGACTGCGAGCACTACCCAGAAAACGACGCCCAGATATTTCCCGATATCCTTCCAACGTTTCGAGGCGCCGAGGTATACCAGGATGGCGAGCGGGGGTACAAGGACTCCGACCGGCCCCTTGGTGAACAACGCCATGAAGGTGTAAAACGGCAGCAGGAGTCTCTGCCCGGCTTCATTGCCGATACCGTTGTCCCATCTCCAGAAAGCCCACAGAGCCAGTACGATCCACATGCACATCATCATGTCCATGCGGAGGAAAACCGTCATTCCAAGGAACAGGCCTGTCGTCGCAAGCATCAATGCCACGGCAGCCCTCTGCCGCGATGTGAAAACATCGGGATATGCGGTGCGGAGCCATTTGTCCATTACGGCGATGATGACACACGCCGGGATGAAGGACAGCATGGAAAGGGCATACATGAAGTGTCCGCCGAACAATACCTTGCACAGCATCATCAACCAGAAATAGAACGGAGGCTTGTCCGCATAGTCCTGCCCCTGGTTCGTAAAAACGAGGACGTGGCCTTGCTCCAGGGCTTCATCCACGATGCTGATATACCGCAGTTCGTTGGACGGGGAATAATCCCTCAGGGCCATTACGGGGGAGAGGGTGAGCAGCATCAGCAGTATGACGGCCAGTATGGGGTGTTTGTCAATCAGCTTCTTGATCATGCTTTCTGTCGTATTTCAGGGCTATCATGATATTGCGGATGGAGACGAAGATGCCGAGCTGCCCGATGATCAGCACCCAGTCGTGACGTATGGCCCCGTAGGTGATGATCATTATCGAACCGATGACAGCGATGATCCAGAAGCCGAGGGGCAGCATGGACTCCTTGTGACGGACGCTGTATATCCACTGGTAGATGAACCTCGACTTGAACGTGAACTGGCCTGCCATGCCGAAGAGTATGAGGCCAAGGGGCAGGCCCTCGTCCTGGAAGTAATTCTCCGCAAAGCGGGGTATATCGTGCATTAGAATGAACAACGCTGCGACCGGGATCATGGCCTGAACGATGGGAACGAAGCGGGGGAGCCTGTCATACAGTCCCTTAGCCTTGATGTTCCACATGTAGATGTAGAAGGTGAGGAATTCTCCGAAGATGATGGCGAAATCGTTCCGCAGGCATCCGTACAGGAACATTATCATCGACCCGATGGTGCTGAACACCCAGAAGAGTGCAGGCGACTCGACCCTCTTGTTCTTTTCGGACAGGTACCACTGTACGAATATCCGCCCGAAATAGAATATCTGGGCGGACAATCCTATGCAGTATATCCAGAACGGGCTGTCCATGGGCTAAACGAGATCTGTCTCGCCGACTTTGTAGTTGATGTAGCGGGGCTTCATCCAACGGTATGCGAAGCAGTCGGCAAAGGGGCCGGCAAGGCGGTTCCACAGGTGGAATTTGGATTTGCCCGCGGTACGCGGGAAATGCCTCACCGGGACCTGTTTGTAGCAGCCTCCGTCCTGAAGGAGGATGAGGGCGGGGAGGAATCGGTGCATACCCTTGAAAAGGGGAAGCCGCTTCGCTGCGTCGGTGTGAAGGACCTTGAGGGGGCATCCGGTATCAGTGGCGCCGTCATGGGTCATCATCCTCCGGAAACCATTTGCGAACTTCGACTGGAAACGCTTGAAAGGCGTATCCTTGCGGTTTGCCCTGATGCCGGTGACCATCGTGTAGTCAGCAATGTGCTCAAGCAGGAGGTTGAAGTCCTCCGGAGACGTCTGCAAATCCGCATCCATGTAGCCGAGATACTCCGACTCGGTATAGTCGATACCTGCCTTCAGGGCAGCACTGAGTCCGGCATTCCTGACAAACCCGATATGGAAGAAATCCGGATTGCGCGAACAGACCTCGCGTATGCGCTCTGCACTGGCATCAGTCGATCCGTCGTTGACGAAAAGCACGCAAGCTTTCTCCCTGCATTCCGGCAGGAAGGCTGAGAGACGCTTCTCCAGGGTGTACATGTTGTCTTCCTCGTTGAAAACGGGGACTATGATGGTAAATCTGTATCCGGCTGTCTTGTTCATTTCGTATGTTTGTCGACGGTTTCCGCGATGTCCTCCACCGGCTTGTCGGCGTAGCGGGCGAATGTGCTCTTGCACAAAGGACATGCCGTCACGATGGTATCTGGATCATTCACGGTGAGATTGTGCAGGGCGTTCCTGGTCAGATCCTCACGTTTGTCGAACCCGAGTGTGAGGCTGCCGAGGCTGCCGCCGCAGCATATAGCCATGTCACGGTTGGCCTCTGCCTCAACCAGTTCTCCGGTCTGGCGCAGGACTTCGCGCGGCTGCTCGTAGATGCCGCAGCCGCGGCCGAGCTCGCACGGGTCATGATAGACGATGCTTCCCGCTCCGCCGTCCAGCTTAAGCCTGCCTGCGCGCACCAGCTCGAGCATGTACTCGGTGTGATGCATAACACGTATGCCTTCAAGCTTGTAGTGCTCGCGGAATATCTTGTAGCAGATAGGGCAGGAGAGCACGAGCGTGCCGGCTCCGCTGGCCTTGATGACCTCTTTGTTCTTGTGAATCAGTTGGCGGGCCTGGTCGAAGCGGCCGGCCATCAATATGGGCCGTCCGCAGCACAGACCGCCGTCCTTGTCCATGAATGCGTAGTCCACGCCGGCCTTGCGGAAGATGGACTCCATCGCGCGGCTGATGGCGGGAGTCAGCTGCGTCATGCAGCCGGCGAAATACAGCACCTTGTCCTTGGAAGGCTCTGAAGCAACGGACTCCTTGATGGCGGAAATGTCCATGCCGGAATAATCCTGGTCCAAGCCGTAATTCCGGATGGAGCGCTGGGCGATACGCATCTGCGGCCCGTCCACACCTACCTGGCACACTGCGGTGCACTTGCCGCACAGAAGGCATTTGTCGCTGATCTCTTCGATGCGTTGTTCGTTCCTGCGCCTGATGTTGCGGTTGAGATAAACGGTAGTGTCCTTTATGTTTGCCTTCTTGATCGACATCGGGCAGGCATCAATACAAACGCCGCAGTTCGGGCAGCTGTAGACCTGGGCCTTGGCGAAGCCCCTGCGGGCATGCTTGATGGTCAGGCCTGCGTTGCGGAAGGGGATCAGCAGCATCTCAGCGGGTATGTGCATGTATCGCGTGAACGGCAACACGCACATGAAGATGCAGAGGCATATGGAATACGCCCACCATGTCGGTAGCATGTTCATCTGGTCTCCGAGGAAAGCCTTGAACATCATGTTCATCGGTATCGTCAGGAAGGATCCTCCGCTGATGTGTGCGGTGAAGCTCTCAGCGAGAAGGCGCAGAGGGAAAATCATCCATAGGGAATACAGTCCGACACGGTCGAGAAGCGTGGGCCTGGTGGTGCGCCTCATGCCGAAAAGCCGCGAGCGCACCCTCTTGATGATGGCCAGGACGATACCGCTGAGCACGACGAGCAGGAAGAAGTCCATCAGGAAGAAGAATATGGCACCTCGCAGCGTATATTCGTTTTCAGCGACGAAATAGTTGAAGAAGATAGGGTAATAGAAAAGCTTAACCCTGTGCGGCATGTAGACGAAACACTCTATATGGCCCAGAAGGATCAGCATGAACCATCCGAACGCGATGCTGGAGTGCATGTACCCCAGAAGCTTGTTGCGCTTCCACAACTTAACGTGGATCAGACAGTTGAGGAACAGGTCCTTGATGTTCTTCCAGATGGTCTTCGGGGTGATGAGCGAGAGGAAGAACTTCTTCTTGTCCTCCGCGTCCAACTGAAGGATAAGCCGTATCGCCCCGATGATACAGTATCCCAGGACGAAGATCATTCCTATGAGGAAAGGGATGACGAAGGGGTCGAAACCCGAAGCGAAGCGGTCAATCATTTCTCATCCTCCCCATAGATCCGGCAGAGTGAAAGTATCAGGTGCCGGGTGTTGATGCCTCTTGGGCATACCATGGTACATTTTCCGCAGAGCATGCAGCCCTTGAGCAGTCTGGCAGCCTCCGCTTCCTTGCCGCGTTGAATGTCCAGTAGGACCTTGCGCACGCTCATTCCGGTCCACTGACCGGCCGTGCATGTGGCTGAACAGCTTCCGCACGCCATGCATTTCTTTGCGTCCGGCTCTATCTCGCAAAGCCGCTCGTAAAGCGAGAAGTCGACCTTGTCAAGGTTCATGGTCGAACTTGGCGATATGCTGAATCCGAACTCCATCATTGCTGGGAAACGAGGTAATTGTGAATGGCCAGGGCCACGGCACGGGCTTCGGCGGCAGTCTCCGGAATTGTCTTCGCACCGGTTGCGGTTCCTGCGAGGAATACGCCCTTGGAGTCTGTCTCAATGATATTCAGGATATTGTCCCGGCTCTTGAGGAAACCGTCGGAGTCGATCGGGACCTGGACCATCGAGGCGGTCTGGACAGCCTCTCTGTTACAGACTATCCCGGCCATCAGGACGAGAAGGTCGAGGGTGATCTTCGCCGGTTTGCCGGAAAGGGTATCTTCGGTCTTGACGATGACCTGCCCCTGGAGATTCTCACTGACCTCTGATACGCGTCCGCGGATGAAATGCACACCGCTTTCCATCTGGGCCTTGATGTAGAAGTCCTCGTATTTCTTGCCGAAAAGCCTGAGGTCCATGTAGAAACAGTACACCTCCGCGTCCGGGAAACGCTCCTTCATCTCCATGGCCTGCTTGATGGCGGTGATGCAGCAGACCTTCGAACACTGCTGGTTGCCGGCCTTGACGTCGCGCGATCCTACGCAGTGTACGAAGCCTATCTTCTTGATATCCTTTCCGGTGATCCTCTTGTCATCCCCGGTGTTGAACCAGTGCTCCAAGTCCTTGTTGGTCATGACCTGGTCGTAGATGCCGTAGCCGTATTCCTCCTTCTTGGAAGCATCGAATAGATCGAAACCCGTCGCCAGGAGAATCGCCTTGCAGATGACGTTGACGCCGTTGGAGAACATGACATTGTAGCCCATCTTCATCTTGTTGATGAAAGAGACCTCCGTTTCGAGGAAGATATTTGCATCCTTGATCTGCTCAGTAAGGTCTTTCACGACCTGCTGTGCGGGAGTCATGTCGGGGAACAGGCAGTGCCAGTCCGCGACATGACCGCCCAGATGGTCGGATTTCTCCACGAGTATCGGCTTGTAGCCCAGCAGCAGGAGCTGGCGGGCGGCTTCCATGCCGGCGATGCCTCCGCCGACTATGACGATATTGTCTTTCATTCTAGCAGCATTTGAGGACTGTTGGCAGTCCGGGTTTCATGATCTCCTTGCCGTTGAGGCCGAGATACTTGGTCTTGGGATTGTAAGGAATACCCATCTTCTCCAGAAGGGGCTCGACTGCGACCTGATGCAACTGCAGTCCGAGGTCCCAGGGGTCAAATCCGAGGACTAGGCCGGCCACTTCCTCATAAGTGAAAACGGGTATGCCGTAGCCGTTGCGTCCGTAGGTCTTGCCTTCCATCTCCGAGATGACATACTGCCACCTGTCGAGGAAATAAGGGCATCCCGGGCAGTTGGTGATGATCATGTCGGGATGGTAGGGCTCCATGGACTCGAACTTCTTGTGGGTGTTGGCGATACTGTATCCGCGGTTGGCCTTGACCAGATACTGGCGGAAGCCGAAGCCGCAGCAATGCCGGCGCTCAGGATAGTCGATGACCTGGCCTCCCCAGGAGTCCACCATGCCGCTGAGGACGCACGGGTACTCGGCGCCTCCGACACCCTTGTGAGGGAACATCTTGGAATAGTGGCAGCCGATATGCTCCACTACCCGCAGAGGTTCGCCGGTCATGTGGTCTACGAGATTGTACTTGGCCTTGGAAGCGATTTCGTGGCGGAACTTGTATACCAGGTCACTGGCGTGAGCCAGGTATTCCGGTTTGTCGAACTCCCGCCGGCAGGCCTTCCAGAGATTCTCGCGGATGCGTGCTTCGAGTTCCGGGAACTCGCGCCAGGTCTCGAGGATCTCGGTGTAGTTGCCGAAAGAGGTGATGCAGGAAGTCACGAGGTTCTTGTATCCCGCTTCCTTCATCAGGGCGAACTGCCTGGCGACGATGGTCATGGCAGTCTCCTGGGGGATGGTGTCGCTGTGATAGGCTATGCCACCGCAGGTGGTATGGTGCTCCGTCTCGTAGATGTCCTTTCCAAGCAGGTCGCGGCATATCTTCATGAAGTAACGCTCCGATGCAGGGAAGAAACTCTGGCGTATGCAACTACGCACATAGAACCAGTGGTTGTCAGGAATCTCTTTCTGATAGTCTGACCAGATCTTCTGTTTGCCTTGGTATATCATGGCTCTAACCTTCGTTGTTGAAATGCTTGTCCGAGCAGTACTCGAACGTGTACTTGAGATATTCCTCGTCGGTCATCCCCATCTCTTCCGCCTTGGCGTGGGAATACTTCTCGACGAGTTCGAGCCGCTCGGTGCCGCCTGTGACATCGTAGATAGCTTTCAATTCGTCGAGATCCTCCTGGGGGATGCGGCGCAGTGCGCCGGGACCCTCCTTGCGGTAGTTGGCCCCGAGACGTCCATAGACTTCTTCCTTGTTCTTCAGGACCCATTCGAAGACAGGGCCAGACTCAGGATGGTCTGAATATGAGAAGGTTAAGGGATGGACGCAGTAACCCAGATTGAGGACGTTGCCGTTGAGGGCCTTGGTCAGCGGATAGATCTGCCGTCCCTTCTCCGACTCGGTGAAATACCCTTTCTTTATGGAAAGATTGCGCAGCGCCATGATCACTAGGCCAGCGCCGTTCTTGCGGGGACAACGGGTGACGCAGGACATGCATTCACCGCAGTACCAGATGGTATCGCTCTTGAGCAGGGCTTCGATCTCGGCGTCGTCCTTGCGCTGTACGGTATCCACAATCTTGCGCGGGTCGTAGCGGTAGAACTCCGCAGCCGGACAGATGGCGGTGCAGGTGCCGCAGTTGATACAAGTCTTGAGGCCTTCCTTGATGCGGTAGTCCTCGCTCAATTCATCGTAAAGCTTGCCCATAAGGCTTATTTCAAGAGATTGCCAAGGATGGAACGGGTAAGCTTGCGCATGGCGGTGGTGGTGGCGGACTTGACAGCCTTGCCGGCCACGTCCTTGGCGCTGGTCTTGCCCTTGGTTTTCTTGCCGGTCACGCTGTTGGCCACTTCATTTCCGATGCTGTTGGTGACGCTGGTGATCGCGGCACCTACTGCGGCGCCGATGATGGCCTTGCCGACGGATTTCTTGGCCTTGGAGGAAGACTTCTTCTTAGCAGCCTCCTTGTACTCACGCTCTTCCTCCTTCGCTGCCTCCTTGGCTTTCTTCTCGGCAGCCTTGGCGGCTTCGGCCTCTGCACGCTCCTTCTCAGCGGCCTTGGCGGCTACCTCGCTTTCGGCGAGGAGCAGTTCGAATGCGCTCTCGCGGTCGACCATGTGGTCATAGCGTCCGAATACGCGCGACTGCTTGATGATGGTCTCGCGCTGGCTCTCTGTGATGGCGCCGATCTGGCTGAGAGGGAAGAGGATCTTGGCGCGCTCGACCATGGTCGGAGCGCCCTTCTCGTCGAGGAACGAGACGAGGGCCTCGCCGGTGCCGAGTTCCATGATGGCGTCCTCGGTCTTGAACTCGGGATTGGCGCGGAAGGTCTCGGCAGCGGCCTTGACGACCTTCTGCTCCTTGGGACTATATGCGCGCAACGCGTGCTGGACGCGGTTTCCGAGCTGGCCGGCGATGTTGTCCGGAACGTCGGTAGGGTTCTGGGTGACGAAGTAGATGCCGACGCCCTTGCTTCGGATCAGTCGGATGACCTGCTCGATCTTGCTGACAAGTGCCTTCGGCGTATCGTCGAACAGTGTGTGCGCCTCGTCGAAGAAGAACACGAGCTTCGGGAGGTCCATGTCTCCGACCTCGGGCAGCTGGGCGTACAGGTCGCTCATGAGCCAGAGGAGGAAGGTGGAGTAAAGCTTGGGATTGAGCATCAGCTTGTCGGCTGCGAGTACGCTCATCACGCCCTTGCCCTGCTCGCACTGGATAAGGTCATATATGTCGAATGAAGGCTCGCCGAAGAATTTGGCCGCACCCTGGTTCTCGAGCTCGAGCAGCGCGCGCTGGATGGCGCCGACGCTCATGGCGGTGACGGTGCCGTAGTTGGCGGTGAACTCGCTGGCGTGCTCAGCCACATATCCGAGCATGGCGCGGAGGTCCTTGAGGTCAAGGAGAAGCAGGCCGCGGTCGTCAGCCACGCGGAAGACGATGTTCAGCACACCGGTTTGGGTCTCGTTGAGGCCCATGAGACGGGCCAGGAGCTGGGGACCCATATTGGAAATGGTGGTACGCATAGGATGGCCCTGCTCGCCGAAAACATCATAGAAACGGACGGGGCATCCGTGGAAGTCGGGGTTCTCGATGCCGAATTCGACGCAGCGCTTCTGGATGAAGCCGGACATGCTGCCGGCCTGGCTGATGCCGCTGAGGTCACCTTTCATGTCGGCCATGAAGCAGGGGACTCCGGCCTGGCAGAAACTCTCTGCAAGTACCTGTAGGGTGACGGTCTTTCCGGTACCGGTGGCTCCGGAGATGAGTCCGTGGCGGTTGGCCATTTTACCGAGGATGGAGATGGGACCCTTCGGGCCGTGGGCGACATAGAGCCCTTTTTCGTTGTCGTACATATCGTGTGGTTTTATCGTTATTCCAAAGGCTTGTACATATAATGTACAAATATAACTAAAAAATCCATATTGCATGAACCGGCCTGCGCTTTGTTTTTCGTTGTTTTTCAATAAATTTGTATAATCGATTCGCAGTAATGGACTTTGTCGGAGAATTATCCCAGTTCCTGTCGTCGAACGGACTGGAAGACCGTCAGGATATCGTGCCCGTGCCGATAACGGCCCGGGATATGTCCGCCGCCGAGGAACAGTACCTGTCCCTCGCGCCCCTTGCGGGCAAGGCGGTCTTCGTGACGGAAGACCGCTGGCGCACGGCGGGGGAGACCGTCCGCCTGCGTCTGCTGACGCACTGCGGACGCTTCCGGCAAGTGTACGCCCGCAACTGCGCCGTGAGGCGCATCGAGCGGGCCGTGGCCGCCGCTTTCTTGTCGCAGACACACAGCTACGGCGACGCCCTGAGCCGGTTCCGCTACGGGCTTTTCGTCGATCGCGTCACCGGCGAGAAGGGTCGCTTGCCTGTCATCCGGAGCGAGGAGAAGGATCTTCCATGCCCCGTTCCGGGCGATCTGGTCGCCGTGGCGACCTTCTCCAAGGCCCGGAACCGCGTCATCGACGGGAGGCGCGTAAAATCCTTTGAGTGGGTGAGATACGCATCCTTGCCGGGAGTAAGGGTTGAAGGTGGTATGGGGAAACTCCTGGAGGCATTCGTCTCGGAAGTCCATCCAGAGGATGTGATGACCTACGCCGACCTTGAATGGTCCGACGGCAGGGCTTACCGCGAATTGGGTTTCACCCTTGCAGGCCCCCGCGATCCGGTGACTTTCGCCGTGGCCCCGGTTACATGGACACGCCGCGACGTGAAGTATGTGCCCGACACATCCGGGATGCTGTTTTACAAGAATTTAGGCAGCCTTAAATACAGAAAGCAATATTGAAAGAGATATGAAGAAACGGACCAACATGACCATCTGGCAGCTTTTCGGCAAGATCTGGAAGTATGTCATTCCCTATAAGTGGCTGGTGATAGCGACCCTAACCCTCACCCTCATCAGCTCCTTGTTCGCCCAGGTGAACGCCATCGTCCTCGACAAGACGGTGGATTCCGTCAATGCCCTGGTGACGGCCAAGGATTTCGCATGGTCGAAAGCAGCACGCATCCTCACCATCATCTCGATCGTGCTCCTCGGCAAGGAGGTCCTGACAGTCCTTATCGGCTTCGCGCAGAAATATTTCGGCATGCGGATGC
The DNA here is from genome assembly GCA_902785785.1 of uncultured Bacteroidia bacterium. GTDB lineage: Bacteria > Bacteroidota > Bacteroidia > Bacteroidales > UBA932 > Cryptobacteroides. Next base: position 23,550 of record CADAAA010000005.1, read on the forward strand.
GCATACTTGTCTCGCGCGACCTCGCACAGGCAGTCATCGAGAAGATGCTTACCTTCCGCATGGCATTCTTCTCCGCCAATGGCAACGAACCTGGCAAGCTCCAGACTCGTATCGACAGGGGAGTGGACAGTCTCACGAATACGGTGAACAATGTCTTCATTGACCTCCTGCCTATGTTCACGAGTGCCGGACTCGCGCTCATACTCATCTTTGCAGCCAATGTCTATGTAGGTCTCACGGCCCTTTTCATCGTGCCGCTCTACTTCCTGATCACCTGGCTTCAGGCCAAGAAACTACGCGGATGGAGGCGTGAGATGCGCTCCTACCATGAGCAGAAGAGCAACGGTATCATGAACATTATCGAGAGCATCAACGTCATCAAGTCGTTCAACCGGGAGCGCATCGAGGGCGACAAGCAGCTCGACCTGCAGGTCCGCCTGACGAACAACCAGATGGCTACGCGCAAGGTCAGCTTCCTTTTTGACGGCCTCAAGAGTTTCGTCCAGCAGGTCGGCACTGTACTCATCATCATCCTGACGGCTTATCTGGTGCTGATCGGCTATCCAGGCATGACCATAGGTAAGATCATGTACCATATCATGCTGTTCTCCAATGTGATAGCACCTATCCGCCAGCTTCAGATGATATTCGACAACATGAACGAGGCCCTCGTCTATGCCGAAGGATTCTTCGACATCCTCGATTCCGATGACGAGATCGAGCCTTCGGGCGGATACAGGCCTGAGAAGGTCCATGGTCATTTCGAGATAGAGAATGTCGACTTCACCTATCCCAACGGCAACAAGGCACTGCATGGCATCAACATGACCATCGACCCCGGCAAGATCACCGCCTTCGTCGGTCTGTCCGGAGCGGGGAAGAGTACGATAGTGAACCTTCTCGACAAGTTCTACGTGCCGGACTGCGGCAGCATCAAACTGGACGGTGTAGACCTGCGTGACTGGGATACCAAATACCTTAGGGAGAACATCGGACTCGTGCTGCAGAAGAACCATATCTTCGACGGTACTGTGGAAGAAAATATCAAGTATGGCAAGCCAGATGCAACTCATGCCGAGGTGCTTATGGCCGCAAAGAAGGCCTATCTGCTGGATCAGGTCCAGAATCTGCCTGAAGGCTTTAATACCAAGGCTACGCTTCTTTCGGGAGGCCAGCAGCAGCGTGTCGCTATCGCCCGTATGTTCCTCAAGAACCCTCCCATCATCTTCCTGGATGAACCGACTGCGAGTCTTGATGCCGTAGCCACGGAGCAGATCAAGAACAGCATCGACGCCATCAAGCAGAACCGTACGGTCATCATCATATCCCACAGCATTTCGCAGATCATTGACAGCGACGTGATCTACGCCCTCAAGGAGGGCCGCGTCGAGCAGGGCGGCGACCCGGACGAGGTCTACAAGCAGGGCGGCATCTACAAGGAGATCCTCGATGCCTCCGCCCGTAGTCTCAACATAGACAAGATCGCCCGCACAATCGAAGGGGCTTAAGCATAAAAAAACCGGAGACAACTGCCTCCGGTTTTTTGTGTTTTCAACTGAATCTACAGTTCCCTGTAAGCAGGGGAGAAGGTGTCGCCGAGGTTGAGATTGCCGGTGGTGAGACCTTTCTTGAGCCATCTATGGCGCTGGGCCGACGTACCGTGGTTGAAGGACTCGGGGATGGTGTATCCCTGGGACTTCTTCTGAAGGTAGTCGTCACCGATCTTGGAAGCCGCGTTCAGCGCTTCGTCGATATCGCCGTCCTCGAGCGAACCGAACATCTTGTTGTCATAGTAGCCCCAGATGCCGGCATAGAAGTCTGCCTGGAGCTCCAGGCGGACGCTGATCTGGTTGCTCTGGGCCTGGCTTGAGCGTGCCATCTGCTGATGTGCCTGTCCGAGGGTTCCCAGCAGGTTCTGGACGTGGTGACCGACCTCGTGGGCGATGACGTACGCATAAGCGAAATCACCGTCAGCCCCGATGGTACGTTTCATCGATGTGAAGAACGAAAGGTCGATATACACGCACCTGTCCGCGCTGCAGTAGAATGGGCCGGACGAAGAGGTGGCTCCGCCGCAACCTGACTGGACGGCATTGGAGAACAGTACCAGTCTGGGCGGCTCGTAAGTCCTGCCGTTCTGCTGGAATATCCTGGTCCAGACGTCCTCGGTACCGGCGAGGATCTGCTTCGCGAAAGTCGCGAGCTCTTCCTCTTCGGCGCTGGGCTGCCAGTTGGGGTCGACCTGTATGGTACCGGCCCCGCCCATCTCCTGGACATTCCTGATGACATCCGTGGGATCACCTCCCATCAGGAGTGTGATGAGTCCTACGATTATGATGCCGCCGAGGCCGATGCCGCCAGCTTTCGCAATGGTGCTGCCGCCTCTGCGGTCATCGACGTTCGTGCTTTCTCTTCTGCCGTCAAGTTTCATGTGCAATCGCTTTTAAGTGATTAGAAAAGGAGTGCAACGCCGACCTTGATGCGGCTGCGGTTCAGGCTGTAACCCCTGTCCTTGGTGGAACCGTCGTCGTTCTTGCCCTTGATGCCGGCACCGAACTGGTCGAGGCAGCCGAAATCGTATCCGGCGCTGATACGGAACATGTTGTTGACCACAGCACCGATGTTAGCTCCGACCATGATGTCGAAACGGTTGAGATACTCGTGCTTGTAGTTGTCGGTCTTGAGAAGGTCGACGCCGAGGGGCTTGATGCTGGAAGCGAGACCGCAGACGAAGGTGGGACCGAAGTTGAGGAAGCCGCTGAGGCCGCTGCCGACAGGGACGGAGAAACCGGCCTTGACGGGGATGTTGAGGGCATGCTCGGTCATGTCGCCGGAAAGGAAACTGAGGGAGGGAACTGAGACATTGCCGGTAAGGAAGGAATAATAGAGTCCGGTGCTGATGCCGAAGCCTTCACCTTCGTTGATGTCATATCCGAATCCTGCATAGAAGCCGTTCATGGCGCCCATGTTGCTGGCGTTATCGCCGATCTTGACTTTACTGGGCTCATTGATGTAGCCGGCTCCGACGGAGACCTGGGCGAATGCGGTGGTGCCGATGAGCATCATGGATGCTGCAATGGCGATAGAGAGTAATCTTTTCATAATCATTTCTCTTGTTGTTTAACTTCACAAATATATGAAAAAATGATTATATTTGGTTACTTCACCGATTAATTGCTTTTCTATGAAACCCATTTTCCGGAGCCTCGTTTCCATCTCCCTCGCAATTGCGACGTTCACGCTTATGTCCTGCTCGGGTTCGATCCCTTCTTCCAAGAAGGAGATAATGGACCGCTTCGTAGCCGGAAAACTGCCTGCCAAATATGCCCCTGCCGCTTTCTTCGTCCATTTTGCCAATGACCAGAAGGTCGGCGAAGCCGCGGTTCAGGCCCACCTCGACTATTTCCATGAGATCAATCCCGATATCCTCAAGGTCCAGTTCGAGCAGTTCGCTCCGCGCATTAGGGAGCTGGAGGTCCGTGATGACTGGATGCCGGAGGACTATTACCGTCCTACGGTCGAGATCATCAAAAGGCTTCAGGAGGAGGCCGGCGCAGATACCTATGTACTGCCGACGGTTTACAGTACTTTCCAGGTGACTACACAGTCGCTTGGCCGCCGCATCATCCAGGCCGCGACGGAGCAGCCGGAGGCTTTCAAGAGCGTCCTGGAGTGCTATACCCGCGCCTTGATATGGTTTGTCAAGGAATGCAAGGCCGTGGGCATCGAAGGATTCTATATGCCTACCCAGGGCGGTGAGACCAAGTTCTATGAGGTCCCGGGATTCTATGAGACCTTCATCCGTCCCTATGACCTGGCGGTTATGAACGAGTGCTGCAAGGATACCAAGATGAATATCCTGCATATCTGCGACTGGGAGGGCACTTATGACGACCTGAAGCGTTTCGCCGACTATCCCGGCCAAATCGTAAACACCCCTATGACAGTTGACGGCAAGCCTTTCAGCCTTGCTGATGCCGTCAATCTGTTCGGACGTCCGGTGCTCGGCGGTTTCAACCGCCAGACCGAGATCCTCTCCGCTCCGGCTGAGACCATCGCGGAGATGACCCGCAAGATACTCGATGAGGGCCCTGCCGGGAAAATCATGATCGGTGCTGACTGTACCGTCTCCTCAGCTCCTCACGAGAATCTCCAGGCGGCCGTTTCGACCGCCCATGGAACCAAATAAGGTTTTTTGAAAATAAGCTTTATGATCCGGTGTACTCCGAAGGGGGTACACCGAATTGTTTCTTGAACGAGGTGGAGAAGTGGGACAGGGTGTTGAACCCGGTCATGTAGGCTATCTCTGACATGTTGTATTTCCCTTCCTTCAGCAGGTTGGCCGCGTAGTTGAGCTTGTAGCGCTTGAAGAACGAACTGGGGTTTTCTCCCGTGAGGCCCTTGACCTTGTAGTAGAACTTGGTGCGGGACATCCGCATCAGTTCACTGATACGAGTGATGTCCAGTTCGGTGTCGGCTATTTCCTTCTCCATCAGTTCGTAGAGATCCTTCAGGAAGGCCTTGTCCCTGGGACTGAGCTCATCCGGGGCGATCTCCTCCGCCGATGTGGCTTCGCCCAGCCGGCGGTGCAGCTTCTCGCGGTTCTCCATCAAGGACTTGACCAAGGCGAGAAGATATGCCGGCTGGAAGGGTTTTGTGACATAGGCATCTGCGCCGACGCCAAGGCCCTCGACCTGGTTCTCAACTGCGACTTTGGCCGTGACCAGCACGACGGGGATATGGCTTAGCTCAAGCTCTCCCTTTACGGCCTTGCAGAGCTCGTAACCACTCATGCCGGGCATTACAACGTCGCTTATGATGAGGCTCGGAGCCTCTTCGGTCATGCCTTTCAGGGCCGATGCACCGTCGAAGTATACACTCACGTTGTAGTACGGTGACAGGAGCACTTTCACATAGTTAGCGATGTCGATGTCGTCGTCGACGACGGCAATGCGCTTGCGGTCCGTATCTTCGGAGGAATCAGTTGGTTGCGCCTCCTGTGATGCCTGCGGGACGACCATCTGCGGCTTTGCCTCGGTGCGTTCGTCTTCCGAATACGAAGCTGCGCCGGCAGGCAGGATGAAGCTGAAATGCGCACCTCCTTCCGGACGGTTCGAGGCCTTGATATAGCCGTGGTGCAGGCCCGTCAGGGCGCGGGAATAGAACAGGCCGATTCCGGACCCCTGGGTATCTCCCTGGTTGCCGGCCTGATAGAAGCGTTCGAATATCTTTTCCTCCTGTCCTTCGGGAATGCCGCACCCGCTGTCGGTGACGCTTATGCAGGCGTATTGCTGGTCGTTGTCCTTGTCCGTCATCGGGAATTCCTCAGCAGCTGCATCGCGGGAAAGCACGTCGAAGGAAAGGGACACCTTTCCGCCCGAGGGCGTAAATTTCAGGGCGTTGGCAAGGAGGTTCATCACTACCTTGTTGACCTTGTCTACGTCTGCCCACATCACGAACGGCTCTTCCAGACCGTAGGTTCCAAGTTCAATGCCCTTGGACCCGGCATTGAAACGGAACATATCCACAGCTGCGCGCAGGGGAGCGACGATGTCCGTCTTGGCCACTTTCATCTGGAGTTTGCTGTTGCCTATGCGGTTGAAATCGAGAAGCTGGTTCACCAGGCTCAGCATCCATTCGGTATTCCTCCGGATGATGCCGACGAGCTGGCGGTCCTGGCCCTTGATGTCTGGCGACTCCGCCAACTGCTGTGCAGGCCCGGATATCATGGTAAGCGGAGTCCTGAACTCATGCGCGACATTGGAGAAATAATTCATCTGGATCTTGTTGAGCCGCTGCTCCTCTTCGCGGGCCGCCTCGGCGCGTTCGCGCTCGATGCGGATGTCGCGTATGCGGCGCGCGGCTTCCTTGCGCACCCTGCGGATACGGCGGTACATCATCCAGACGAATCCGAGCATCACCAGGCCGAGGAGGACATAGAGGACTGTCGCCCACCAGGTCCGGTACCAAGGAGGCAACACCTTGATGTTCAAGGCTTTTTCGGTTTCAACAATACTCTGGTTGTTGTTTGTCGCCCTGACCCTGAAGATATACTTTCCGGAGGGGAGATTGGCGTAATAGGCCTCATGGCTGTTGCCTCCGTCGACCCAGTACTTGTCGAATCCCTCCATCATGTAATAGTAATGCGTCCGCTCATGCTCGCTGTAGTCAAGTGCCGCGTATGATAAGCTGAATCCATTCTGCCAGTCGCGGATGAGTATGTCCGGATCTTCGGCCAGCTCTTTTTCCACGGGCCCGCCGTCGGAGGGACTGACCAGCCTGTTGTGGATCTTTAGATCCTCGAAAACGAGAGGTACCGTACGTTTCTGCGGCACGTCGAGAGGGTTGAACCATGTGATGCCGTGGGTGCCTCCGAATACCAGCGTCCCGTCTGGAAGCAGGCATGAAGCACGGTCGGAGAACTGGTTCCCGCCTATTCCGTCCTCTTCGAAGTAGTTTACGAATGCTCCGGTCGTGCGGTCGTATTTGCCCAGGCCGTTCATCGTGGAGACCCAGATGTTGCCCTGTCGGTCCTGCTCGATGGAGCAAATGTCCATGCATGGTGTACCGGAGACCGGAACGGTTCCGGCATCCTTAGAATACTTGAGGAGGCCGTTGGCGATGGTCCCTATCCAGATATCCCCGGCACCGTCCTTGAAAATCCTGTTGGGGACCATGACGGAACGCCTGATGCAAGCGGCTAGGTCCTCTTCGCTTATCGTAAGCTCCCGCGCTTCAAGCGAATAAGTATTCACTTCGAATGGGGCGTGGTTGAAGCCGGCGACGAGAAGCTTTCCCGGTTCGGTCATCATGAGTTCCGTCACGAAAGTCCAGTCCTGACCCTGGATCAGCGGAACTTCCGAGATGCTCCCGGTCTGCGGCTCGTAGCGGAGCAGGTTCTGTGACATACCTCCCAGCCAAATATATCCTAGGTCGTCCTCGGTTATTGACAGGGGATTGGCCATCGTCACTGAAGTGAGTTTCGTCAACTTCCTGCCGTCGAAACGGCAGCGCACCGCCTGGTATTTCTCCGCAAAGAGTATCCAAAGGTCGCCGCGCGAGTCGCAGAAGACCCTGGAAGGACGGATATAGCCTATCTCAGTATCCGGGACAAGGTGCGAAGCATCGACGGCCCGGACTTCGCGCTTTTCGATGTCGTAGACAAATAGTCCGTCCATCTGTGTGGTAATCCATAGACGGTCTGAATTGTCAAGGCAGAGTGAAGTGACACTCTTGCGTGCGAAATATGAAGCGAGGTATTTGTTGCTGTTGAACAGGTCCTTGTAATGATAGGATACGCCGTATCCCTGGTCCGTCGTACCGAACCAGACATTCTGCCGGCTGTCGGTGAAGATGGTCCTTATCTCGGCGTCGGGAAGGTCGAACGGGAAATCCGCTTCATCTTGGAATACAACGCTTTCCGTTGCTTTGGAATACACACACATCCCTTGTCCGATCACATGCAGAAGGATAGTACGCTCATCGACAGGATAGATGATGTCGACGTCGCCGTGCATGATCCTCGGCGTACTGCGGATTGCTTCAGGGATCTCCTTGAACTGCATCTCACGCGTGTCATATATGCTGATCCTTCCCATTCCTGACATCCACAGCTCTCCGTTTCCTATGCTGCTCAGGTGGTAGACGGGGAACTGTACGGGTACGGATATTATTTTCGTAAAAGTCACGGTCTCATAGCAGTCAAGCCCCTGCTGGCCGGGGACCCAGAGCCTGTCTTCGCGATCGAGGACAAGGTCGGAAGTGAAAGCGTTTAGGTCACGGACCACGGGCCTCAGAACCCTTTCATCGGGGTCGAAACGGAAAAGTGAAGAGGTGTTGGTGGCAAGCAGGGATCCGCGTCCGGTTTCCATTATCCTTGATATGCTGCGGTTGTCGCTCAGGATAGGAATGCGCTGGAAGCTGCCCTTGTCAGTCTTGACGGCGACTCCGTTGACAGTGGCGACCCAGAGCGTCCCGTCGCTGCACTTGAATACGTGGTTGATCTGGTTGTCAGGAAGGCCCGTAGTGTCGTCAGCACAGAAGTACTGATGGTATTCGTGGACGTCGAACTTGTTCAGGCCGCGAAAGGTAGCAATCCAGATATGCCCGTCCGCGTCTTCGGCAAACGAGTTGACCCTTTGGTTGGAAATGCGGTCGGAAACGACTACCCGTTCGGGATCTTCCTGGGGGAAAGGATGCTTCTCCACACCCGCACAAGCGGTCATGAGGAGTATGAGGGACACTATCGGGCTGACTCTCATGGGATTCTTTGCTTAGTTTCAAGCATAAAAATAGTGTTTTTTTAACAAATCCGAAGATTTTTGAACGAATTGGTATGTGCGCCCGTTACGCATGGGAAAGCATTTGACAATGCAAAAAAACGTTTTAGATACATAATGGCGAATTTTGCATTAACAAAATCACATGGCAATGGCATTGAAACATCATGTTCTTCTTCTCGGAGCTGTCGTCCTCCTTTCCGCCTGTCATGACAGGGGAGTCCGCAGCCGTTCCGAGTGTCTTGGGTCGCTGGAAACTTCAGCCGCCGTTACCACCGTCCAGACCAAGTCCGGTCCCGTTTCCGGCTATATCGACGGCGGCGTCTTCATCTACAAGGGCATCCCTTATGCTTCGGCCGAGCGCTTCATGCCGGCTGTCGACCCTGAGCCTTGGACGGATGTCCGTTCCAGCAGGGCTTACGGCCCGACCTGTCCACAGGGAGCACGTGCCGGCTGGTACGACGACAACCAGGCATTTGCAATGCACTGGGATGACGGCTTCCCCGATGAGGATTGTCTCAGGGTAAATATCTGGACCTCAGGCATCAAGGACGGAGGTAAGCGTCCCGTCATGGTCTGGCTGCATGGCGGCGGTTTCTCCGCCGGATCCGGCCAGGAGTTGATCTCATATGACGGCACCAATCTCGCCCGTGACCATGGCGTCGTGGTCGTTTCCCTGAACCACCGTCTGAATACGCTTGGATTCCTTGACCTTTCCGCCTTTGGCGGTAAATACGCGCATACGGGCAATCTCGGCATGCTTGACATCGTCAAGGCGCTCGAATGGGTCCGTGACAACATCTCCAATTTCGGCGGTGACCCCTCCAATGTGACCATCTTCGGCCAAAGCGGCGGCGGTGGCAAGGTCTCGACCCTGATGGCGATGCCTTCCGCGAAGGGCCTTTTCAGCAAGGCCATCGTCGAGAGCGGATCCATTACCAGGCTGATGGATCCGAAATATTCACGCCGCATCGGTGCCGCCACTGTAGAAGCGCTGGGAATCAATCCTTCGAGCATCGACGATATACTTTCCGTACCTTACTCCGACCTTCTCGAAGCCAATACCAAAGCTGTCGAAAAAGTCCGGGAGGAAGTCTCGGCTGATGGCCTGATGTCTGAGAATATCCTCGACATCCTTTTGTTCGGTGCCCTTCCGGTCGTCGACGGGGAGGTCATTCCAGCCGCCCCTTCGTCAAGTGAAGCGCTTGCTCTCTCAAAGGATATTCCCGTGATTATCGGAACGGTATATAACGAGTTCACTCCTGCGCAGGAGGATCCCATCTTCCGCCCGCTTGCCCTTCAGCAGGCTGCGGAGCGTTCGGCTGCTGGATGCGCTCCCGTGTATATGTACCTTTTTAAATGGGCTACGCCCGTACTGGACGGAGTGTTCGGCAGTACCCATTGCCTGGAGCTGCCGTTCGTGTTTGACAATGTCCTGTTGCACAGGACTTTCACCGGCGGGGGAGAGGATGCCGTTGAACTCGGCCACCGTATGAGCCGCGTCTGGACCAATTTCGCCAAGACCGGTGTCCCGTCCGCTGACGGTATCCCCGAGTGGGAACCTTATCCTAGAAACATGGTTTTCGATATCGAATCCAATTTACAATAAACTAATTATCAACCAATTGATCTCATGAGAAATTCTGTACTAAGGAAAATGGCGGCGCTCACGCTGTCTATCCTCATCGGACTGCCCCTCTTTGCACAGCAGAGAGTGACGATCTCAGGTCGGGTCGTGGACGATCAGAATGAGCCTTTGATCGCTGTTGGAGTTGTCCAGCGGGGAACTACCAATGGCGTCATCACTGATCTCGACGGCAATTATTCCATCACCGTTCCGGCAGGAGCAACCATCCAGTTCTCCTCCGTCGGTTATGTCACACAGGAAATCGTGGCGACAACCACAACCACGGTCAACATCACGCTTGCTACCGACAACCTCATGATCGAGGAAACTGTCGTGGTCGGTTACGGAGTCCAGAAGAAATCCGACGTCACCGGCGCTATCTCGCAGGTGAAGGCCGAGGACATCGCCAACCGTACCATCACTTCGCCTGAGGCAGCCCTCCAGGGCAAGACCGCGGGCGTTCAGGCCTATGCCTCTTCGGCCCGTCCCGGTGCCACTCCGGCCATCCGTGTCCGCGGTATCTCCTCCAACAACGACGCCAACCCCCTGTACGTCGTCGACGGCCGTATCACCAATTCCATCGCCGGTATCGACCCCAACGACATCGAGTCGATGGAAGTCTTGAAGGACGGCGCTTCCGCCGCCATCTACGGTGCAGAGGCCGGTAACGGCGTGGTTATGATAACCACACGTCGCGGCCAGGGCGACGGTAAGATCAGCTATTCCTACCAGCTCTCCTCGCAGAGCCTGGGCAAGACCCCGAAGGTCATGAACTCCGAGGAGTTCATCCAGTTCTACATGGAGAAGGGCTCCATCAGCCTCAACGACGTGTACGGAAAATGGGACCAGAAAACCAATACTGACTGGCTCGGCGCTTCGTACGGGAATTCCTTCATGCATCACCACAACCTGACCTTCCAGGCCGGTAACGACCGCGGAAGCCTTTATCTGTCCGGCTCATATCTGGACAATGACGGTATGTTCGTCGGCGACGCCGATGTGTACAACCGCGTTACCGGCATGATCAACGGCTCCTGGAAATTCAAGCCCTGGCTCGAGGTCCAGAGCAACAATCAGGTAGAAGTCTACCGCCAGCGCAGCATCTCCGAGGGTTCCGACTACGGTTCCGCCGTCCTCGCCGCCTTGCAGCTCGACCCGATGACTCCGGCCGTCTATGAGATCGGCGAGGAGCCCGAATTCATCAAGGATTATCTCGATGAGGGTAAGGTCCTCCTGACTGACGAGCAGGGCCGTATCTACGGTATTTCCCAGTTCAACCTCTCCGAGAACGTCAACCCCCTTGTCCAGCGCGACCGTTCCTATTCTATCTCCAAGGGCTTCAATATCAACGGTTCCACTTCATTCAACCTCCGTCCCATCCCTGAGCTGACGATTACTTCCCGTCTGGGTTACCGTCTCACTTCGGGTGACAACTACGGATACAGCCATGACTATTTCGTCAATGAGGGCTATGCCCACCAGTACTATATGTCCATCAACGGCAGCGCCAGCAATTCGATGTATTACCAGTGGGAGAACTTCCTCAACTGGATGCACCAGTTCGGCAAGCACAACGTGTCCGTGATGGCCGGTACGTCCTACAGCCAGAGCCGCAGCTACAGCGCCAGCGCAGGTATCAGCGGTTCCGATACCGGCGGCGTCATCGACTTCGGTATCAAGCGTGACGACCCTCTGTTCTACTATATCAGCCAGGCCACTCCGACCGCAACCAAGTCCGTCGGTGGCGGCGTCGAGAATTTCAGCCGCAAGAATTCCTACTTCGGGCGTGTCGGCTGGAGCTATCTCAACAAGTACAATGTCCAGGCTACTTTCCGTGCGGATGCTGCCGACCTTTCCGTCCTTCCCAAGCCCATGCGCTGGGGGTACTTCCCTTCGGTTTCCGCTGGTTGGACCCTCTCCGAGGAGTCATTCTTCCTGCCGCTGAAGAGTGTTGTCAATTATGCAAAACTGCGTGCCAGCTGGGGCCAGAACGGCTCTATAGCAGGTCTTGGCGGCTATTCCTATGCCAATGACATCACCTCTGCCGGCCAGTATCCTACAGGCCTCCAGAACTCCGACGGTTCCTACCAGTATATCATCGGCTATGCTCCGTCGATGTCCGGTAACCAGGAACTTAAGTGGGAGACTTCCGAGCAGTTCAACGTCGGTATCGACCTCCGCTTCCTCCGCGACCGTCTCACGATGAGCCTTGACTGGTTCGACAAGAGGACCAAGGACCTGATTGTAACCGGTATTACAACTTCCACGATTGTCGGTGTCAGCGCTTCTCCTATGAATGCCGGTAACGTCGACAACAAGGGTATCGAACTCGAAATCCGCTGGCGTGACCAGATAGGCGATTTCGGCTATAGCATCAGTGGTAACTTCTCGACCCTGAAGAACCGTGTCACCTACCTGCACCCGACACTCAAGGACGGCCTTGCGGGAACGGGTGTCCGCAACTACGGTACCGTCACCCGTTTCGAGATCGGTTACCCGGCCTGGCATCTGTACGGCTATGAGTTCGCGGGCATCGAACCCTCTACCGGTGAGGCGCTCTTCAACCATTACAACGAGGATGGCTCCGTCACCACTACCACCGACCCTGCCGACGCTGACAAGCGTCACCTTGGCTCCGGAATCCCTACCTACAACTACGGCTTGACCTTCAATGCCGACTGGAAGGGTCTCGACTTCATGGTGTTCATGTCAGGCGCCGGCGGTAACCAGATCCTGAACGCGCTGAACAACATCGACTACACCTCCAACCGTCTCGTCTACTTGACGGAAGACCGCTGGACTCCTACCCATACCAATGGCACCATGCCTGCCGCCGGTGCCGCCAACTATGCCAAGTTCCTGACCTCCAACGGTGTCGTGATGGATGCCAACTATCTCAAGATCAAGCAGATCCAGCTGGGTTACAACTTCCCGAAGAGTGTCATCAACAGGATCCTCATCGACCAGCTGCGCATCTACGCTTCCCTGGATGACTGGTTCACCTTCACCAAATATCCCGGATTCGACCCCGAGATCGTCGGTGTCGGCGCCTCGATGGGTGTGGACAAGGGTAACTATCCGACCTCCAAGAAGGTGGTCTTCGGTGTGAACGTCACTTTCTAATCTGACTGCCTTATGAAAACTAGATATATCATTCTTTCCATCTTGACGGCCGTCCTGGCCCTGACTTCCTGCAGCGACCTGCTCGATATCCCCCGCAAGGGCGCCATCGACTACGATACCTACTATAAGAACGATTCCGAGATAGAGTCCGCCGGCATCACCATGTACAGCGACGTGCGTGGCTGGTATTACAACGTGATGCTTGTCAAGAACATCATCTCCGACGACTATTATGCCGGCGGCGCCGCCCACGGCGACAACGTCGACATGGACGCCCTCGGTGAGTTCGGATTCAACTCCGAGACCAGCCAGATCGAGAGCTCCTTCAGCGGATATTACAAACTAATCTATCACGCAAACGTGATCATCGGCCACATCTCTCCCGAACAGAGCAGGGCAGCCGCCCAGGCCGTGGCAGAGGCGCACCTGTTCCGCGGCTGGGCATATTTCGAGCTCACCACCCTCTGGGGCAATCCTCCCATCGTGGACCACGAACTCGAACCTTCTGAGTACGCCCGGGGCAACGGCAGCACCGAAGACCTCTGGAAACTCATTGAGGACGACCTTACCTATGCCATCAATTCCGGCGCACTTGCACAGAAGAGTTCGTTGAACGACAACACTACATGGCGTGCTACCAAGCAGTTCGCCCAGGCGCTTCTCGGCAAGGCATATCTGTGGATGGCCTGGGAGCTCAATGACAAAGGCTATTACAAGAAGTCCGCCGACCAGCTGAAGGCTGTCGTCGATTCTGGCCTGTACGACCTGTTCACCGCAGGCCCTTACGGCGACATGCGCCATACCGCGTATAAGATGAACTGTGAGGACCTCTTCGAGAGCATCCGGGTCAATGACCTTGACAACCAGTATGACAATTTCGATTTCTACGGGGCAATGGTCAGCTGGCGCAGCTCCGGCTCTGAAATGACCATACCTGCGGAGATCTGCGGTACCGGAGGATGGGGCTTCATGGTCCCTACCGTCGACCTTCTCGAGGCCTTCAACAAGTATGAAGGGGCTAATAGCTACCGTCGTACCGAGACCCTCAAGACTTACGATGAACTCCGCGCGATGGGTGTTGTCTGGAACATGGCGACCCTCTCGACCGGCATCTTCAACTGGAAGGGCCGCTTCATGAGCGATGAGCTTTCCTTCTATGGCATGATCAATACCAAGAACCCTCTCTGGATGCGCTTCGCCGAGGTTCTCCTTCTTGGTGCCGAGGCCAGCTTCATGGCCGGCGACCAGGCGACTGCCCTCCAGTATATCAACCGCATCCGCACCCGCGCCCAGCTTCCCGCCCTCGCTTCCGTCGACCTTGAGACCATCAAGACCGAGAAGCGTCTCGAGCTCTGCGGCGAAGGCCAGCGTTTCCAGGACCTCCTCCGCTGGGGTGAGGCCGCTTCCCGCCTGAAGGAAATGGGCAAGGACTATCCCAAGATGGAACCCAACGGCTCCGTCACCTATGTTCCCAGCGGCCGTTCCGTCTATGGCTTCAAGGAAGGCAAGCACGAGCATCTGCCTTATCCTTTCACGGAGACCATGCTCAACGAGAACATCGTCCAGAATCCCGGTTATTGATTCTTAAATGGATAAAACAATGAAAAGATCATTCATATACAGTATGATGGTGGCCGCAATGGCCGTCATCTCCTGCACGACCCCTGAGCTGGACCCGCTGAAGGGCATCTACCCTGAGGCCAAGGAGCCCGCCCTGACCACGCTCGCAGAGTCTTCCTGTTCCAAGACTGAGACCACCCGCGTGTTCAAGCTTATGTTCACCGGTGACGCTACGCTGGAAGCCTACCTTGTCGGCGCACGCAACCAGTATTACCTGGAGTCCAATGTCTACGGCCCCGGCGAGTCCAACGGTTGCTTCCTCACTGACCGGACCAGGATTGATGGCAAGGCCGTCAAGTCCGGCAATATTACCGTCCAGAGGAAGGACAACGACCACTACAAGTTCGTCTTCGTTCTCTTCGATACCGACGGCAATCCTTACCGCACCAAGTGGGAAGGCACGCTTGTCTACGAACCCGACCCTGAGGCCGTGAAGCTCACTGAAGTCCTTCAGGCCCAGGCCAATGCCAACAACACCGTGACCGTCAAGCTCGGTACCGCAGGCATGTCCGTCGATATGATGGGGACTCCAAGCGGTGATGGCTTCGCACTGACCGCAGACCTGTACAGCCCCGACGGATTCCTTCACGAGGGTACCTATATGCCCGCTGCCGGTGACCCTGTAGGCGACGGCCAGTATGCTCCCGGTTATGAGTACGACCTCAGCGAATGGGGCATGGGCATCATGCATTGGGGAACCTGCTGGTGGGCCAACGGTAACGCCACGCATATCACTTCCGGCCCCATCACCGTGGCCAAGAAGGGTACCACGTATGTCATCACATGGGGTGACGAGAGCACCTATCCTAACTGGGCGGTGTTCGAGGGCGAGATCGAGGCCCTGACCCCTTCTGATGCTCCCGGCTCCGAGACTCCCGAGTTCACCATCACCGAGGAACTGAGCGATGCGGTTGACAACACCTTCGCCCCCGTTCCCGGCGTGAAAACCCATAACCTGACCCTCAAGAACGCTGCCGGCGAAGAGGCCGTGTGGTTCCAACTCGTCCTCACCGAGGGCGTCACCGACCTCTCCGGTGAATATACCTGCGTGGAATATGCGCATGAGGACCATACCTTCGGCAACGGTTATGACCTGAGCGCCTGGGGAATGGGTGTCGGTGGATCCCGTTATCTCAAGGATGACGGTTCCGTAGTCCTGGTCAACCCCGGTGAGACCCTCACCGTCACCCTCGTGGGCGACCAGACTTACAAGTTCGCCGGCTCTACGGGCTATTCGTTTGTAGCTGCGTTCTAACAGATGAGACGCTTGCTTATCGTTCTTGCTGCAGCGCTGGGGATGATCGCCCTCAGCGCCTGCGGCGGGGATGAACCGGAAGAAGTCGTGCAGGTTGATCTCAAGGAACTGCTCTTTGCCAATTCCGAAGTCAAGAAGGGCCTTGCGATTGACAGCAAGGCGATGAAGATGCGGATGAAATACGACCTGTATCTTCCTCCGAAGTTCGACTCCGAAAAGGCCTATCCAATCCTTTACCTGCTCCATGGGGCAGGTGACGACCAGGATGCCTGGCTTGACAAAGGCGATGCGCAGAAGATAGCCGACAATTACATCAAGAATCAGGGCGGCACTCCGATGATCATCGTGATGCCGGACGCTCAGATGACCTTCTACACGGGTTATTATGAGCAGTACCTGCACGAGGAACTCATGCCCGAAGTGGAGGGCAAATACAAGTTCAGCGGCAAGCGTGCCGTGGCCGGCTTGTCAATGGGAGGATTCGGCACCCTGTACCACGCCCTGAAGTATCCTGCGAAGTTCACCTATGCTTATGCAATGAGCCCCGCGACTGCAGATACATTCAAGGCTCTCGTCGACGTCCAGCCGAATAAATCCGTTTTTCCTCCATTCACAATCGAGGTCGGTAACCAGGATACGACTGTCGACAACGGCGCAGCCAAAGAACTTGCCGACTATATGAACGGTAAGGGCCTCTCAGTGGAGTTTATTGCCAGGGACGGTATCCATTACTGGAATTTCTGGCAGGAATGCCTCCCCAAGGCCTTGAAAAAGGCCGGAGATTCATTCAAATAGTTTTAACCCATTTATATACGATGAAAAGATTAGTACTCATCACAGCTGCGGCGTTCATCGGGCTTTCCGCCTATGCGCAGCAGGCTCTTTTCGGAGGCGCCTCGGCCGAGTCGCCCGTAATCAATCCCGACGGAACCGTCACGTTCCGTTATCAAGCTCCCAAGGCCGTGAAGGTCACCCTTTCCGGTGACTTCCTCCCTGTCCAGACCATGGAGTTCGACATGGGCGGGCAGAAGGTCACCTATGACATGCCCGGCGTCGCTGAACTTACCGAGAAGCAGGGCGGTGTATGGGAGTATACCACCCCTTTCAAGGTGGCTCCGGAGATGTATACCTACACATATACAGTTGACGGCACCCAGGTCATAGATCCGAACAATGTGTTCGTCAACCGCGACATCGCCTCGTTGACCAGCGTGCTGCTGGTACCCGAGGCCGGTGAGCGCAGCGACCTGTATGCGGTTCACCGCGTTCCGCACGGAACCGTCTCCAAGGTGTGGTATTACAGC
The DNA here is from genome assembly GCA_902785785.1 of uncultured Bacteroidia bacterium. Taxonomy (GTDB): domain Bacteria; phylum Bacteroidota; class Bacteroidia; order Bacteroidales; family UBA932; genus Cryptobacteroides. Next base: position 40,758 of record CADAAA010000005.1, read on the forward strand.
GCCACGGAGGGTTTCGACCGCCGTATGACCGTTTATACCCCCGCCGGCTATGAGGACAATCCCAAGGCAAAATATCCAGTCCTGTACGTGCTTCACGGAATCGGCGGTGATGAGGACGCATGGGTGACCCAGGGCCGCGCCACGCAGATCCTTGACAACCTTATCGCAAGGGGAGAGGCCAAGCCGATGATCGTGGTCTTCACCAACGGCAACATCTCCCAGGAGGCTGCTCCGCTGGAGAATTCCACCGGATACACCCGTCCGACCATGGACCTTCCTCAGACCATGGAGGGCACCTTCGAGACCGCTTTCCCTGAGGTCGTGAAGTTCGTCGACAGCCATTACAGGACTATCGCCAAAAAGCAGGGCCGTGCCATCTGCGGCCTCTCCATGGGCGGTTTCCATACTCTCTATATCACCTTGAACAATCCCGACATGTTCAACTATTCGGGCATGTTCTCCGCTGCAATCGGCACCGGGTCGGAGCAGACTGCTGCACACAAGGAGATATATGAGAATGTGGACGGCAAGCTCGCGACCTACTTCTCCAAGAAGCCCGCGATGCTGTGGATCGGCATCGGCAAGACCGACTTCCTGATCGAGTCCAACAACGGGTTCCGCGCAAAGCTTGACGCCGCCGGATACCCTTACAAATACATGGAAACCGACGGCGGCCATATCTGGCGCAACTGGAGGATCTACCTCTCGGAGTTCGTTCCGCTTCTATTCAAATAGGCGTGTTACGTAACAGTCTCTTTGACTGAACATTATGATAAAGCCCTCCCTGGTCTTTACCGGGAGGGCTTTTGTATAATCCTCTGACCTGCAGTTATTTGGAAATCACGCTACCTGATGATGATGACGGCGCCGTCGTTCTGGGCTATCTCTACGAGATTGGCCTTGGCGGCTTTCGAGCCGGCTTTGGCCTTGTAGTCGACAGCTTTCTGTTGCTGCAAGCCGCCGTGCAGGACGGTCATCGAGGCGGGGGAGCCCAGCTCGGCAGCGACAGCCTTGAGGTCGAGGGAATACGGCGCCTCAGCAGCGTTGATGGCTGAGACATACCACTTTCCGCCCTTGCGGCGGGCTATAACCGCGTATTTGCCGGGATATCCGTCGATGTAACGGATGTCATCCCAGGTGGTAGGGACATCCCTGAGGAAGTCGAGGCAGTATGCGGGGGCGTCCTCGAGATTGTTCGGAGCCAGTGCGAAGTTCTGGATAGGGTTCTGGAAAAGCACTGCGGTAGCGAGCTCGAACTCATCCGTCGTGCGGCGTATCGGCCTGCGGGCGTTCGCCTTGTTCAGGAATTTGTTGAGGAAACAGCCTCCGAACTCCATGCATCCGACGGCGTTGCGGATGAACGGATGAAGCGTAGCGTTCTGAGCCTCGATGTCGCACTCGTGCTGGCCGAATACGAGGTTCTCCGAGGCGCGGACCGCCTCGCTGCCGACGTAGTTGGGGTACATGCGCTCCCAGCCGCGGGGGAGTGTGCAGCCGTGGAAGATCACCATCAGGCCATAGTCGTCGGCATCGCTCAGCACGCCTTCGTAGATACGCATGGTCTCCTGCTTGTCGCCTCCGAAGAAATCGACCTTGATACCCTTCACTCCGATGTCCTGAAGCCATTTCATCTCCTTCTTGCGCTCAACGGCGCTATCCATCTTGTTGAGAGGACATTGGGAGATATCGTTCCAGTATCCGCTGGATGAGTACCAGAGGAACACATCCACGCCTTTGGAGTGGGCATATTTCACCAGCTCCTCCATCCTGTCGTAGCCGATGTTCCTGTCCCAGAAATTGTCTACGAGGACATACTGGAAATCCATGGCGGCGGCGAGGTCGATGAACTTGACCTGGTCATCGTAGTTGATGCTGCCGTCCTGCCAGAGGATCCAGCTCCAAGTGCCCTTGCCGAACTTGTAATTGTGCTTGGAAACATATCTGGGCTCGACCACGTCCCATGTGACGGTACTCTCCGCAATCGGCTTGAGGGTGCTGCCCACGGTGATCGTACGCCACGGGGTGGCTCCGGGGACGGCGAACGCCGGCTCCACAGTACCGTTGCCGTCATTCTCCTCAGGCATCGGGAACTCGAGCCTGTAACCTCCCTTCGGGTCCCAGTCGCTCAGGCGGCCGCCGCAGTAGCGGCTGTCTACGCCTGTCTCGCTGACGAGCGCCCATCCGTCACTCCCGACCTTGAAAAGGCAGGGGAAGGTGTAGCCGTGGCCGTACTGCGACTTCTCGCTCATGGGCTTGTCTATGGCATAGAACTCCTCGTAGCTGGGTTTGGTGCGCTGCCATCCTATCATGGCGTCGCTCTGGGGCGTAAGGAAGGTCGTCGTGCTTTCAGGGAAAACGAATGATGTCGCCTCTTCGAAAATGCGTATGCTGGCCCAGCGGGGATTGTCCACGACATAGCGGAAAGCCACATCGTTGTCGCTGACGCAGAACTCCACCTTGACGGCATCGCCGGCCTCATTCTCCAGGGTGCATATCAGGACGTTGGCGTCGTATGTGATACGGCCTTTCTTGATGCGGTCGAGGGTATATGAGTCGTGGATGGCCGAAGACTCGGCTTCCGTGACTTTTGCATTCATGAAATCGCCGCGGTTGGAGCGGAATCCCAGGGCTGAAGGAAGGACGATGTCCTTCCCGTCTAGGGAGACGCTGTAACGGGCGTCGTCCGATACGGTCACCGTAAGCTTCCCGTCAGGGCTGGTGACGGTCTTGGGAGCCGCGGAAAGGGACAGGCAGAGCAGGCTCAGGCATAGAGCGGAGAGGTTTTTTTTCATGATCCGTAGTTTTGGTGTTTTCACAAAGATAACAAATTGGAAGGAAAATGATATATTTGTATGAAACTAATGACTGTACCCATGAGAAAGACTTTGTCCCTGCTGCTGTGCCTTGCCTGCAGCCTGGCTTACGCCCAGACCTTTACCGAATGGCAGGATCCTGCCGTCAACGCCGTTAACCGTGCTCCCATGCATGCCCATTACTTTGCATATGAGTCACTTGCAGCGGCTGAAGCGGGAGTGCCGGAGTCATCTTCCAATTACATGACCCTCCACGGACTTTGGAAGTTCGACTGGGTGGCGGATGCAGACAGCCGCCCGACGGATTTCTGGAAGACAGGCTTCAACGACAAGGGCTGGGGGACCATGCCTGTCCCTGGCATCTGGGAGCTGAACGGCTATGGCGACCCTCTGTATGTCAATACACGCTACGCCTGGGAAAACCGCTTCAGGAACGATCCTCCGCATGTCCCCGAGAAAGACAACCATGTCGGTTCATATCGCCGCGAGTTCGTGATTCCCGCTTCCTGGAAGGGTCGCGAGATTATTGCTCATTTCGGCTCCGTGACCTCCAACATGTATCTGTGGGTCAACGGCAAATTCGTGGGATACAGCGAGGACAGCAAGCTCGAATGCGAGTTCGATATCACCAAGTATGTCGTTCCGGGACAGAGCAATCTCATCGCTTTCCAGGTGTTCCGCTGGTGTGACGGCACCTATCTCGAGTGCCAGGATTTCTGGCGTTTCAGCGGAGTGGCGCGAGACAGTTACCTGTATTCGCGTCCAAAGAAGCATGTTGCGGATGTCAAGGTGACTCCCGACCTGGACGGCTCATACCGGAATGGTTCCTTGTCCGTCGAGGTAGACCTGTCGGCAAAGTCCGACCTGAAGGTCGAACTGGTCGACCCTGCAGGGAAAGTCGTCAAGAGTGAGGCTATTTCAGCAAAGGCTGCCTTAGACGGTACGGCTTACACCCATTTCGATGTGGAGAATCCTCTGAAATGGACCGCAGAGACTCCCAATCTGTATACGGTGAGGGTGTCGACGCTGGAGAAGGGTACAGTCACCGAAGTCATTCCTGTAAAGACCGGTTTCAGGAAAGTGGAGATCAAGGATTCGCAAGTGCTGGTCAACGGTCAGCCCGTGCTCTTCAAGGGCGCTGACCGGCACGAATTGGACCCCGACGGGGGCTATGTCGTGCCCCGCGAGCGCATGGAGCAGGATATCAGGTTCATGAAGCAATTCAATATCAATGCGGTGCGCACTTCCCACTATCCCAATGACAATTATTGGTATGACCTCTGTGACCAATACGGCATCTATGTCGTGGCAGAAGCGGACATCGAGTCCCACGGCATGGGATACGGTCCCCAGACCCTTGCCAAGAATCCCATTTACCATGATGAGCATGTGGACCGCAACCGCCGCAATGTGCAGCGCAACCGCAACCATCCGTCGGTAGTCATCTGGTCGCTCGGCAACGAAGGCGGTACCGGTCCCAATTTCAACGATGCGTATGACCGGATAAAATCCATGGATCCCTCACGACCTGTCCAGTATGAGCGTTCGCTCTCCGAGGACGGCAAGAGCGATATCTATTGCCCTATGTATATGGATTACCGCAGTGTCGTCCGCTATTGCGAGGATCCCGCCCAGACCAGGCCGCTTATCCAGTGCGAATATGCCCACGCCATGGGTAACTCCGAAGGTGGTTTCAGGGAGTACTGGGACCTTGTCCGCAAGTATCCCAAGTACCAGGGCGGTTTCATCTGGGATTTCGTCGACCAGTCCATCCGCTGGAAGGGGAAGGACGGCAGGATGATCTACGCTTACGGAGGAGACTTCAACCGCTTCGACGTTAGTGACCAGAACTTCTGCGACAACGGTCTCATCAGCCCTGACCGCGTACCCAATCCTCACATGTACGAGGTGGGGTATTATTACCAGGATATCTGGACTTCGCTTGTCAACCCGTCTGGGGAGATCGAGGTGTACAATGAGTATTTCTTCCGTGACCTGTCGGCGTATGCACTTGAGTGGGAGCTGCTTTGCGACGGAAAGAGTGTCCGGCGCGGGAGCGTAGCGGACTTGTCCGTAGCTCCGCAGGGCCGGACGAGAGTCAGCCTGCCTTTGGGCTCCTGCGATGCTCCCGGCGAGTGGCTGCTCAATGTCCGTTACGTACTGAAGGAGGCCGAAGGCATGCTGCCGGCCGGCTTCGCCGTGGCGAAGCAGCAGCTTGCGCTGCGTGACCGGCCGGCCGGCGAACTCCGTTTCGCCAACGTTGAGACCAACAATGTCCCTCTCGCGTTGCCTGAGATCGATGAGGCGGACAGGAGTTTCATCTCCGTTTCCGGTGCAGGCTTCAATATCCTTTTCAACCGCCGTTCCGGCGCGATTGTCAGCTACAATGCCGGCGGTGTGGACATGCTGGCAGAGGGGGAGTCCCTGACTCCGAATTTCTGGCGCGCCCCTACCGACAACGACTTCGGCGCGGGTCTTCAGAGAAGGTATGCAGTATGGAACAATCCCCAGATGCGTCTCACCTCCATCAATGCTTCCATGGAGGACGGCCTTGCGGTTGTCAAGTCCGAATATGAGATAGCTGCCGTCAGCGGTCGCCTGACGATGGCATACCGGATCAACAATTCCGGAGCCATAGAGGTGACGGAGTCCTTCAAGGCAGACCCAGAGGCAAAGGTTTCCAACATGTTCCGTTTCGGCGTGCAGCTGCCGATGCCCAAGTCCTTCGAGCGTATCGTTTATTACGGACGCGGTCCGATTGAGAATTATTCCGACAGGAAGGATTCTATGCCGCTCGGCATCTACGACCAGACCGTGGACGAACAGTTCTACCCCTATATCCGTCCCCAGGAGAATGGCACCAAGAGTGACATCCGCTGGTGGCGTATCGTGGATGCTTCCGGCCGCGGACTTGAGGTGACGGCAGAAGAGCCCTTCTCGGCTTCCGCCTTGCACTACCGCATCGCTACGCTGGACGAAGGACCTGTCAAGCTCCAGAAACATTCCGGTGATCTCGACGAGGATCCGGTCACAAATCTGTTGATCGACAAGGCCCAGATGGGACTCGGCTGTGTCAACAGCTGGGGTGCCGTCCCGATCGAAGACTATATGCTTCCATACGGAGATTATGACTTCCGTTTCGTGCTGTCACCCGTCAAGCTTGTCCGCTAAACTATAATCAAAATGAAAAAGTTACTTCTATGGATCATCGGCGTCATCGCCGCTTTCGTTTTAGTCGTCCTGTGCGTCTGGGGCAGAGAAATCCGTACCATAAGTACTGTAGAGTCTGTCGGAGGCAACCAGTACCTCTATCACATGGAATACAGGGCCAAATATGACCTCGATGACCTTATCTCGAAGGATATCAGAAGCAACCCGGAGTTGCTGGATTATATCGTCGGCCGTATAGGCAAGGGCCTGCCCATCAAGATGAAAAGTGCCCAGGTAGCTGACGAAAACGGGGAATTGAGCACTTTCAACTGTACCAGTTTCCAAGCTGTTAAGGCAAGCGGGGACGGCTTCTGGTATGGTCGCAACTATGATTATTTCAAGAATCCCACCATGGTGACCGTTTCCCGCCCGAAGAAAGGATACGCCTCCATTGCTGTGAGTGACATGTCCCATTTCGGCTATTCCCTCGATAAAGTGCCGGCGTCCCTGGGAAGCAAGATCAGCTGCCTGGCGGCCATCTATGCACCTGTCGACGGCATCAACGAGAAAGGGCTCTGTACTTCAATCATGGCTCTTCCCAAGCAGGCAGCACGGCAGGAGACCGGCAAGCATAAGGTCGGCACGACCGTCATAATGCGCCTGTGGCTGGACCGCTGCGCGACGGTACAGGAGGCATTGGACCTTGCCGCTTCGGTCGATATCTGCCATGACGCCACCGTCGGGTCCGGCTACCATTATATGGTCGCGGACGCGAATGGTGACTGTGCCATCCTCGAGTTTGACAAGGATGACGGATGGAAGTCAATGGTGGTCAGGAAGCCCGCTGGGGAGAACTTCATGCTCGTGACCAACCATCTGCTTTCCGAGAAATACTATTCTCCCGAGCCCGATGAAGCCGTGGGGAATCCCCACAGCAAGAGCTGGTGGCGTTATGAGACTGCCCAGGCTTACCTGGATGCTCATAGTGGCATCCTGACCCTTGAACAAGCTCAGGAGTGTCTCTCCCAGGTGCATTGGGAAGAGTTTGTCTGGGACAACGGAACCGTTGAGACCACGCAGTTTAGCAACGTCTACGACCAGAATGCGCTCACTCTCGACCTCCGCAACTGGAACGATTACGGCAACACCGTCCACTTCGAACTTTAGGGGAATATCACTTCGATTATTTATTACCGGCGTATCTTACGATGCGTCGGTTCTTTTTTACTGCTGTAGACGGTCCATTTTGTGGACCGTCTACAGCAAAAACGCCCTAAAATGACGTAGACGGTCCATTTGCGGGACCGTCTACGTCATTTGTGCGGACTCGAAGTTCCGACTTAGTCGACAAAGGTCATTTCGTCGAAGAGGTAGGATGCATTGCCAATCCTGTCGATACAGAACAGGAGGTAACGGATGTCGAGGGAGATGTTGCGGCAGATCTCCGGGTCGAAGACAATGTCGCTCATCGTGCCTTCCCAGACGCGGTCGAAGTTGATGCCGATGAGGTTGCCGTCGGCATTGATGACCGGGCTGCCTGAGTTGCCTCCCGATGTATGGTTCGTCGCGAGGAAGCAGACAGGCTGGCCTTCATGGCCTCCTTCGGCGTAGATGTCACGCAAGGTCTGCGGAATGTCATAATCGAAAATCTCTGGATTGTCCTTCTCGATGATACCCTTGAGGGTAGATACCGGATAATAGTAGATGCCGTCGGCGGGGGAGTAACCCTCTACGTGGCCATAGGCGACGCGCAGGGTGAGGTTGGCGTCAGGATAGAAGGCCTTGTCCTTCTCGAAGTCCATCTGCCCCTGCATGTAGTCGCGGTAGGCGAGGTTGATCTCGGAATTGACTTCGTTGATCACCGGCCTGAGTTCATCGTAGTACCAGCGGTAGAAAGCGTCGTACATTTCCATTGCCGGGTCTACTGCAACCTTGTCCTTGTCTTCAGCCTTGAGGGCCAGGACTTTTGCCTTGTCGGTAAGGATGGAGCCATTGAAGACATAGTCCCGCAGGGCTTCGATGCTGCCGAGCTCGGCGAGCTTCTCCTTGAACCATGCCGGCTTGAAATCATCGGACATGTTCTCATCGAAGGCTTTCATCACATCGACGAAATTCTCCTCGTCGATAGGTTGATAATAATCCTTGAAGAAGGATTCGGTGACGGAATGTACGGCATCCGCATCGGGATAGGCATTCCTGAGACTGGATGCGAAGGACAGCAACTCGATGGTACGGGCGGTCTCGGTGTAATATTCGTATGCCAGATAATAGGGATTGCGGCGGGCGAACAGCTCTCCGAGCTTCTCCACGAGCCCCTCATAGCGCGTGCCTTTGGCCCAGGCGCTGAAGCGGCGCTCGTAATCGCGCTTGACCGCGACGACGTCGTTCTTGTCAATGCCCTTGGCCTCGCCCTGCCATTTCTTCCAGGCGTTGGATACGCTCGCGGCCTTGGATGAATACTGGATACGTACGGCCTGGCTCTCGTCCATGTGCCTCTTGATATTGTCGAGCCTGAGGGTGCGGAGCGCGATCTTCTGAGGGTCTGAGACCTCGGAAACGTAACGCACATCCTCGGACATCGCGTACTCCTTGGTGCTGCCGGGGCAGCCGTACACGAAGGTGAAATCCCCCTCCTTCACGCCTGCGCGCGAAATCTTGAATGATTTCTTGGGGCGGTAGGGGACATTGTCAGCAGAGTAATCGGCGGGATTGTTGTCCTTGTCGGCATAGATGCGGAAAATGGAGAAATCGCCCGTATGGCGCGGCCACATCCAGTTGTCGGTGTCACCGCCGAACTTGCCGATGGAGGACGGCGGAGCGCCGACCAGGCGGACATCGCGATACACCCTGAACACGAACAGGAAGTACTGGTTGCCATAGTACAGTGCCTCGACGCTGGCGCGAAGGCCCTTGCCCTCCGCGGTCGCGGCCTTGGTCAGGACCGCGGAGTTGGCGCGCACGACGGAGTCGCGCTGCGCCTCGCTCATGGACGCGTCATATCCCTTCAGTACTGCGGCGGTGACATCATCCATCCTCTCGAGGAAACTCACGGTCAGGCCGGGATTGGGAAGCTCCTCTCCGCGGTTCATCGCCCAGAAACCGTCCTTGAGGTAGTCGTGCTCGACGCTCGAATGCCTCTGGATGTAGCTGTAGCCACAGTGGTGATTGGTGAACAGCAGGCCTTCATCAGAGACGAGCTCTCCGGTGCATCCGGAACCGAACAGTACGACGGCATCCTTCAAGGACGCCTGGTTGACGCTGTAAACGTCCTCGGCGGAAAGCTTGAAACCTTTGGCTTGCATATCGGCGATACGCTGCGAAATAAGAGCCGGCAGCCACATGCCTTCATCGGCCCTAAGAGGCTGAATGGCAGTGAGAAAAGCCAGCAGGAGGAGAAGATGTCTTTTCATGTGGTCATTTTTTCTTTCGATTCGCAAAATTAACTAAAATATGTCTTATATTTGTACCCACAAGTTTAACTAATCCCTTTTTTATGGTTGATAAATGAGAAGAATACTTTTTTTGATTGCTGCTGCGCTGACCGTCAGCCTTGCCCAAGCGCAAGAAGTCGGGAACGTTGGAACTAGCGCCCAACTTTCAATCATTCCGCGAATTGACCTCAATCCGTACATCGGGTTCAATTCAGATGCCGGTACAGACTTCAGCTTATCGAATTCTTCTCTATATACCCTGTTCGAGGGTTCTTTCGGCGAGCATTTCTCCTATTCCATAATGAACCACTGGCTCTCGGAAGAGCCTGCTTCGCTGTATGAGGACACGTTCTTCCACAGTGATACGAACAATTGGCTCGACTGGGCCAACCTCACCTATTCTTCGGGCGATTTCTTCGTCACTTTCGGCAAGAATCCTCTGGCACTCGGCGTGTGGGAACAGGATGCCTATGACTATGAGTCCCACTTCGACATCAATACTACGGCATGGAACGAAATGCCAGTCTACCAGTGGGGAGCTGATTTCGGATACTATCTTACTGAAGATATGTATGGTGTCCTCCAGTTGACCTCCTCGCCGTTTACCGAGACTCCTTTCCATAATGGCGTGTTCTCTGCAGGAGCGATGCTCCGCAACGACGGCGGTGATTTCAACTATATGGCATCCTTCAATGCCCTTGGCCTCGGTGACAATACATTCATCAAAATGCTCAATGCAGGAGGCCTTTACTCCTTTGGAGACTTTGTGGCAGGTCTGGACCTCAGTTGGCACTATTTCCAGGATATATGGCTTAATGAAGCATCGGCCGCCGGAACGCTTGAGTACGATCCTTCCGACAAACTGAACCTGATCTTCAAGGCCGGATACGAGGACTGTCTTGCAATGGACGGTTTCCCTGTGGTCCCCGGCGGTCCAAAGTCCTTTCCGCTTTATTGTGTCCCCGGACGATTCTTCGGCGGCCTGGCGGCTCACTATTTCCCGCTGAGGGACAATGACGCCCTCCGCCTGCACGCCGTCGTTGCATACGACAACGGCTTCCCCGGTCTTTCCATCAATGTGGGAGCCCTGTACAACATCGCTATCAGAATCTATTAGCCCATAGCTGCAATGGCAAAGAAAATCATCGAAATCAAGAACGTCTCCAAGTCTTTCAGCGGCAAGGACGTTCTCAAGGACATCAATCTTTATATCAACCAGGGCGAGTTCCTAACTCTGCTGGGACCTTCCGGCTGCGGCAAGACCACGCTCCTGCGTATGATTGCCGGTTTCCTCAAGCCCGATGAGGGCTCCATCCTGCTTGACGGCAAGGACCTTGAGGGTACTTCTCCCTATGAGCGTCCTCTCAACACCGTCTTCCAGCGCTACGCCCTCTTTCCGCACCTGGACGTTTACGACAACATCGCCTTCGGTCTCAAGCTGAAGAAAGTCCCGCAGGAGGAGATCGACAAGCGCGTCCGCCGCGTGTTGAAGCTTGTCGCGATGTCCGACTATGAGGACCGCGATGTTGAGACCCTCTCCGGAGGCCAGCAACAGCGTATTGCCATCGCCCGCGCCATCGTCAACCAGCCCAAGGTCCTCCTGCTGGACGAGCCTCTCGCCGCGCTTGACCTCAAGATGCGCAAGGACATGCAGATCGAGCTTAAGGAAATGCACAAGCAGCTGGGTATCACCTTCATATACGTTACCCACGACCAGGAGGAGGCGCTGACCCTCAGCGACACCGTCGTCGTGATGAACGAGGGCCGCATCCAGCAGATCGGCACTCCTACCGACATCTACAACGAGCCGGTCAATTCCTTCGTAGCGGATTTCATCGGTGAGAGCAACATCCTGAACGGTACGATGATCCGCGACCGCAAGGTCAGTTTCATAGGCCACGATTTCGACTGCGTCGATGAAGGCTTCGGCGAAAATGTCCCCGTGGATGTCGTCGTTCGTCCTGAAGATATCTATTTCACAAACGATCCCGCCAGGACCCAGTTCACCGCCAAGGTCAAGTCCTGCACCTTCAAGGGCGTCCACTACGAGATGTACGTGGACAGCGACACCGGCAATGAACTTATGATCCAGGATTACGATCCCTATCCCGTGGACAGCATCGTCAACCTCTATGTCGAGCCGGATGACATCCAGGTAATGAAGAAGGAGAGGGTGGCGAACGTCCTCGAAGCCAAGGTGGTAGGAGAAGGCAAGGTGGAAATGCTTGGAGGAGAATTCGAATGCTCCACTGAAGGATTCGAGGAGGGTGACGAGGTCTTGGCGACTGTCGCTTTCGACAAGGTCGAACTCCTTGACGACCTCGAGGAGGGCGTGCTCGACGGAGACGTACATTTCATCCTCTACAAGGGCGACCATTATCACCTGACCATCAAGGTCGGGGACGAGGGCTTCCTCTACGTCGACACCAACGACATCTGGGACAAGGGTGATCTTGTCGCCATCAATATTGCAGCAACCGATATCAAACTGAACAGGAAAAATGACTAAGAGAAGCAACTGGAGCATCCCGTACTTCATTTTCCTGGTCTTGTTCGTCATCCTGCCCCTGGTTCTCGTCATCGTATATGCGTTCCAGAGCAATGAAGGAGGGTTCACCCTCGCGAACATCGGAAAATTCTTCTCCGACTCGGATGCCATTTCGACCTTTGCACTTTCGCTTGAGGTCGCCATTGAGAATACATTGATATGCATCCTGTTGGGTTATCCCGCAGCTTACATTCTCGCCGACAAGCAGCTCAACCGTTCGGCCGTCACTATCGTGCTGTTCATCCTCCCTATGTGGATAAATGCGCTGATGCGTACGCTGGCCACTACCGAGCTCTTCAACGTGCTGGGCTTCACCCTCGGGAAGGGCACCTTGCTCTTCGGTATGGTCTATGACTACCTGCCGTTCATGATCTATCCCATCTACAATATTCTCCAGAAGATGGACAAGTCATACGGCGAGGCTGCCGAGGATCTCGGAGCTACTCCTCTGCAGGTGTTCACCAAGGTTACGTTACCGCTTTCGATGCCGGGCATCATGAGCGGCGTGATGATGGTGTTCATGCCTACGGTCTCGACCTTTGCCATCGCTGAGTTCCTGACCAACAACAAGATCAAGCTCTTCGGTACCATCATCCAGGAGAACATCAATTCCTCGATGTGGAACTACGGCTCCGCCCTGGCCTTGATAATGCTTATCATCATCGGTATAACTTCGCTGTTCTCGAGCGAGGACAGCAACGCTGCTGAAGGAGGGCTGATCTGATGAAAAGGTTTTTCGCAAAACTCTATATCGGGATACTGCTGGTCATCCTCTATGCACCGCTGGTATTCATAGCCGTTTTCTCTTTCACCGAGGCCAAGGCCCTCGGCAACTGGACGGGCTTCTCTACGCACTTGTATCAGTCTCTCTTCACGGGAGGCATGCAGGGTGGCAGCGGACTGATGAAAGCTGTCGAGAACACCCTCGTCATCGCCATTATCTCTGCGGCCGTGGCTACATTGCTCGGTACCATCGCAGCCATCGGCATCCACAACCTCAAGGGTAGGAAGAAACAGGCCATCATGTTCATGAACAACATCCCGATGATCAATCCTGACATCATCATCGGCGTGTCGCTCTTCCTGCTGTTCGTGTTCCTCCACATCAGCCAGGGCATGCTTACGGTCATCCTCGCGCACATCTCATTCTGTACGCCTTATGTTGTGCTTAGCGTCCTTCCCAAGCTGTCCCAGATGAACCCCAATATCTATGAGGCTGCCCTTGACCTTGGAGCTACCCCACATCAGGCACTTTGGAAGGTTATGGTCCCCCAGCTCAGGCCCGGAATGCTCTCGGGATTCATCCTCGCGTTCACGATGTCACTCGACGATTTTGCCGTGACCTTCTTCACGCGCGGAACGGTGGGTCTTGAGACCCTCTCCACATACATCTACGCTGATGCCCGCAAGGGTGGTCTCACTCCGGAGCTCCGTCCGCTGATGACCATCATCTTCATCGTCATCCTTGTACTCTTGATAATCATTAATTTGCGTCAGGCCAAGGCGCAGAAGGAAGCAAAATGAAAAGAATAGCCCACATCGCAGCCCTGCTGGCGCTGTGCCTGCTGGCGTCCTGCGGCACTGACCGTGAACATATCCTCAAGGTCTACAACTGGGGAGACTATATCGATGAGGAACTCATTCCCGAATTCGAACAGTGGTACGAGGAGCAGACCGGCGAACCGGTCAAGGTCGTCTATCAGACCTTTGATATCAATGAGACCATGCTCTCGAAGATCGAGAAAGGCCATGAGGACTTCGATGTCGTCTGTCCTTCGGACTACATCATCCAGCGTATGCTGAATGAAGGCCTTCTCCTTCCTATCAACAAGCAGTTCGGGAATACCCCCAACTATATAGATGCCAACGTCTCTCCATACATCAGGGGAGTGTTCTCCAAGATCGCTGACGGCGGTATAGATGCCAATGACTATTCCGTGGGTTACATGTGGGGAACGACCGGCATCCTTTACAATGCCAAGTACGTCGACCCCGAAGATGTAAAGTCCTGGGATGTCATCCGCAACCCAAAATACGCCGACAAGATCTTCATCAAGGACGCCGCCCGCGACGTTTACTGTCCAATCAATATCTTCTTGCACCAGAATGAGTTGAAGGCTGGTGAAGTGACGATGGACGAGCTGATGATGGATTCGTCGGACGAGAGCCTGGAGGCTTTCGAGGCTTTCATGGCCCAGGTCAAGCCTCTCGTAGCTGGATGGGAAGCCGATTTCGGAAAGGAGCAGATGACGCAGGAGCGCGGCTGGCTCAATTTTACCTGGAGCGGTGATGCCGAATGGGCGATGATGGAGGCCAGGGACTTGGGCGTCGACCTGAGATATGAGGTGCCGCAGGAGGGCAGCAATGTCTGGTTCGACGGCTGGGTTATTCCCAAGTATGCCCGTAACGTCAAGGCTGCAAGTTACTTCATCAATTTCCTCTGCATTCCGGAGAATGCCATTCGCAACATGGACTACATCGGTTATGTCAGTACTGTGACTTCGCCGGAGATACTCGAGGCTATGGAAGATGAGTCGTTCGAGGAGACAGTGGACGTACGCTACCTGTTCGGGGACATCGAAGGTGCAGGTGATGCACATCTCGACCCGACCCTGTATCCTGACGCTTCAGTGATTGAGCGCTGCGTTATGATGCGCGACTGGGGTGAGGATACCCCGAAGCTTATCACCACCTGGAGCCGAGTGAAGGGCTCGAATGCCAATGCCATGACAATGATTGTCATCGGCCTGTTCTTCGCTGTCCTGCTTGTGCTGGGTATAAGGAAGAAATTCTTCAGCAAGCGCCGTCGCCGTCACCACTACAGGAAGAAATAGCATCCGCTACCGTATAGGCCATCGACCAGGCCGCCTGGAGGTTGAACCCTCCGGTGATCGCATCTACATCCAGGACTTCGCCCGCAAAGTGGAGTCCTGGATGCTTTTTTGACTCAAGGGTATTGAGCGAGACTTCCGAGAGCGATACGCCTCCGCATGTGACGAACTCGTCCTTGAAACGGCAGCGTCCGGTGATCGTATAGGCATCGCAGGCGAGGCTGGAGGCGAGGCGGGCCATGCCGCGGGAGCCGGTCTCCGCCCAGCGGAGATCCTCCCGCAGGCCCGCCCGGGCAGCGATGTGCCGCCACAGGCGGCCCGTGAGCGCTGCCGGGCAGGTGGAGACCACCTGCTTGTGCGGGCTCTCCGAAGCCATTTCCTGCAACAGTTCCATGCATTCGGTTTCCCTTGCCGTTCCAAGCCAGGATATATTCAGGGTACCGCGATAGCCTTTGTCCGCAAGGTCCCTGGCGGCGTACGATGACAGTTTGAGGATAGCAGGGCCGCTTACGCCCCAATCGGTCAGCAGAAGGGCTCCTCGAGCCTTGAATGATGTTCCGGCCAAACCTACGAGTGCGTCGTTCACGACAGCACCCATCAAGGACTTCAGCGATTCGTCACCGATATTGAATGTAAACAATGAAGGTACAGGAGCGACTGTCTCCAATCCCAGCGGAGACAGTATGGAAAGCCCTCCGGCAGTGGG
Source organism: uncultured Bacteroidia bacterium (assembly GCA_902785785.1). Classification (GTDB taxonomy): domain Bacteria; phylum Bacteroidota; class Bacteroidia; order Bacteroidales; family UBA932; genus Cryptobacteroides. The sequence continues at coordinate 56,237 of CADAAA010000005.1, forward strand.
GGAGCCTCCCGTCGTCAAAACTACCTTGTCGGCTTCGAAACAGGGCAGGGAAGAGCCACTGAAGGCGATACGGAAGATGCCATCGATGTTTTCTAAGGATGTAACCCTATGTCGACAGATAACTTTAACGCCTGCCAGCCTCATGGCTCGTTCAAGCGCGCGCACGATGTCCATCGCATCCTGTGATGCGGGGAATACGCAGCCGTCCTCCATTATGACGGACGGCACGCCCTCATTTTCAAACCAACGCCTCGCATCCTCTGGCCCGAAATGCATCAGGGCGCGTTTCATTAGCCGCGCGCCCCTCGGATAGGCTTCTTCAAGCCTGCCTATATTCTCAAATGAATTGGTGAAATTGCACCTGCCGCCACCAGTAATCGCCACTTTGGCAAGTGGCTTTGTGCCGCCCTCGAAAACGGTCACCTCCGCTTCTGGGAGGCGACGCTTGATCTCCGCGGCGCAAAGGCATCCGGCTGCGCCTGCTCCGATGACGGCGACGCGCATGTCAACGCTTGCGTGAATGCTGGTGCCAGAGGCCGTAGACCTCGCTGACATTGCCGGCGGTAGTGAAAGCCTTGATCTCGCTGTCCTTCATGAAAGCCATGAGATTGGCGAACTCCTCCTGCGTCAACAGGGCCTGGATCTCCATGTTCTTCTCGCCGGAATACCCTCCGGTGACTTCATAGAGGCTGCATCCGCGTTGTAGATTCTCGATGATGAATTCGCGTATGCGCTCATGCTCGGAGGAGATGATACAGACGCGCTTGCGCTTGTTGATGCTGGCAGTGAAGTAGTCGATGCACAGGCCATTGATGAAGGTGCCGAGTATGCCGATGACCACCATGCGGAAAGGATTGATGGCGAATGCGCTGCAGCAGATGATGATGCCCGCGACGGATACCGAAGTCCCTATATCGAGATGGAAATACTTGTTCACGATCTTTCCGAGGATATCGAGTCCTCCGGTAGAAGCGTTGATATTGAACAGGATGGACTGTGATATGCTGAGCAGAAGTACGAAGCATAGGAGGTCGAACCACGGATCGTTCATGATGGATGTCTGGCCTGGTTCGGTAAGGAAGTTGGCCACGGGATATATCTTCTCCCAGAGGTCCATGAGTGGACCCAGGATAAGTGCTGTATAGACCGTTTTCAGCCCGAATTCAGAGCCTATGAGCACATAGGCAAGGACAAGCAGTATCGCATTGATGATCACGATGACGGTACTGACCTTTATGCTGATACCGATGCCCTCGAAAACTGCCGCTAGGACGATGGACAGACCGGAGATGCTTCCGATGATGATCTTGCTTGGTACGAGGAAATAATTGACTGCAGCCGCTCCGACGAGCATGCCGAGGGTCATGATGATGAGCTCCTTCCAGAATTTCCAGGTTTTCAGTGTTTCAATTATTTTTTTCATCTTGTGGTTATGGGGGATGCAAATATATAAAATATTTGAGGTAAATTTGCGTAAAACAATAACCAATTCCTCCATGCTCAAGATCCATTGCCTGAATACCCGCACCTCGCAGGATTTCCCCGAAGGTGCGACGCTGCAGGAGATCCTCGCTGCATTCGAGTTCGAGCAGCCCTATCCTATCGTATCAGCCAAGGTCAACAATGTCTCGCAAGGCCTGCGTTTCCGCGTTTACAACAGCCGTACCGTCCAGTTCCTGGACGTGCGCGACCCCAGCGGCATGCGCGTGTACAACCGCTCGCTGAGCTTCCTGCTGTACAAGGCCGTCATCGAGGTGTTTCCCGGTGCGAAACTTCATATGGAGCATCCCGTCAGCAACGGATTCTTCTGCGAACTTGAAAAGCCGGACGGCACCGAAGTCACTCCGGAGGACGTGGAGCGCATCAGCGCCAGGATGCAGGAGATAGTCGATGCCGACACGGCATTCCACCGCCGTGAGCTCCCCATCGACGATGCCATCCAGCTCTTCAAGGACCGCGGCATGGATGACAAGGTCAAGCTTATCGAGACCAGCGGCCAGGTGTACATGGATTATTATCTGCTGGGGGATACCGTTGACTATTACTACGGACGTCTCGTCCCGTCGGCCGGATATCTCCGCGTGTGGGCCTTGCAGCCCCTTCAGGGCGGCATCCTGCTCCGCGTGCCCGACAGGCATCATCCCGAGCGACTCGCTCCATACATCGAGCAGTCCAAGACCTTCAGCATGTTCAAGGAAAGCCGCCGCTGGAACGGATACATGGACCTCAATACTGTCGGTGACGTCAATCACGCCTGCCTGCGCGGCAATGCCAGCGAGCTTATCCAGGTGGCAGAGGCCTTGCAGGAGAAGAAGCTCGTGCAGATCGCCGAGGAGATCGACCGCGGTTGCCGGCGCAAGGAAGATCCCGTACGCATCGTGCTGATCACCGGCCCGAGCAGCAGCGGCAAGACCACGGTCACCAAGCGTCTGAGCATACAGCTCAAGGCCTGCGGCCTGCACCCGATATCATTCTCGACGGACGACTATTTCGTCAACCGTCTCGATACCCCCAAACTTCCGGACGGGAGCTATGACTTCGACAATTTCGACACCGTCGACCATGACATGCTCGAACGCGACGTGCTGGACCTTCTGGCCGGCAAGGTCGTTGAAGTGCCTGAGTACAACTTTGTTACCGGCAAGCGCGAATACAACGGCAAACGCCTGCACCTTGAGAAGTATTCTGTACTGCTCATCGAAGGCATCCATGCTCTCAATCCGCGTCTGACCGCACGCATCCCGGATGCCGCGAAGTTCCGTATTTTCATCTCCACGCTCACCAGTACAGCGCTTGACGACCACAACTGGATACCCACGAGCGACAACCGCCTGCTCAGGCGCATCATTAGGGACTACAACAAAGGAGCCTTTACAGCGCGGGAGACCATCAGCCAGTGGCAGAACGTCTGCGACGCCGAGGAGAAATGGATCCTTCCTTACCAGGAGAATGCCGACATGATGTTCAACTCCGCTTATCTGATCGAATTCGCCGTGCTGCGCAATTATGCCGAGCCTATCCTGGCCAGCGTGCCGCGCAACTGCCCGGAGTATTGCGAGGCGCACAGGCTCCTGAAGTTCATCCATTACTTCACGCCCGTGCCGAGCAAGGAAATACCTCCGACATCCCTGCTTCGCGAGTTCGTCGGAGGTTCCAGTTTTACTTATTGAAAGCCTTTCCGATCAGGTAGACGACGGCGGCGACGACCATGCCATTGATGGAAGGGATGCCCCATTTGAGGAGATTGGCTACGACGGCGCCGAGCACGACACCCAGGACCGCGAACCAGTTTACGGTCTTCAGTGGCGTGTTCCCTTCATAGTCCTTCCGGTTGGTGAAATAGTCAAGGATGAGGATGGCTCCGATAGGGGGGAGCGTACAGTTCAGGACATTGAGCCAGTCGCAGAAGTTCCAATAGAGCCAAACGGCAGCGATGGTACCGATGACGCCTCCCACGAGGACCATGGCCTTCTTGGAGAATCCCGTGATATTCGAAAGACCGAGACCCACGGAATAAAGCGCGTTGTCGTTTGTTGTCCAGATGTTCAGGCCGAGGATGAGGACGGCGAAATAGAACAGGTTGAGATTGAGCATCACTTCAAAGATATCGTTTCCGCCCGCATAAATGCTGGAGACCGCCCCGAAGAGGAACATGAGGCTGTTGCCGAGGAAGAAAGCGATGACGGTGACAATGGCTCCGACCTTTTCGTTCTTGGCGAAACGGGCGAAATTGGGTGTAGCCGTTCCGCCGGAGACGAAGCTTCCTATGACCAGACCTGCTCCGGCTATGACTCCGAGATCCTTGGTCCCCTTGGAGAACTGCTCCACAAGGCCGGCATCACCGTTCCGGACAGCAAGTATCATCGCGACGGTGCCGAGGATGGCGATAAGGGGAACTGCGATGTAGCTGATGATGGTGAGGCTCTTGATGCCGAAATACGCACTGGCGGTCATCAGGATGCCCGCGACTGCGACGAGCACGTATCCGAGGGCAGGCATGTGGTCGGGAGTGACATCCAGGCCGAAGACTTCCTTCGCGACAGGGATCGCGAACATGGCGAGGCCTACTCCGAACCAGCCCATCTGGGTGAAGGATATCATGGCGCTGGGCAGCCAGCTTCCTTTCTTGCCGAAACTCCTGTGGGAGAGCATGTCGAGAGTGAGTCCGCTATTGGCGCCGATGTAGCCGAGCGTTCCGGTGTAAGCGCCGAGGATGAGGCCGCCGAGCAGCAGTGCCCATATGAAACCTCCGAAATCGAGGCCTGCGGCGAGCTGCTGTCCCACCCACATGCTGGCGGAGAAGAAAGTGAATCCGAGCATGACCATGAACATGCTCAGGTTGGATTTCCTGCCGGTCTTTGATACCGGACCGACGGTGTAGTCGTAGTCGATCTTGTTGTTGCTCATTTTGCTATTTGTTAAGATTGTATATACTTGTGCAGCGCCAGCTTGAATTCGCGAAGCCGCCTCTCGCAGATATCGGGAATGGTACGCTTCTGCCTCATGAAATCCCTTTCCATGATGTATAGCGAGGTCATTTCCTCCTCGTCGAGGTCCTGGTAGCCGTTGAGCGCGAGCCAGTCTTCGAATCCTATATCGAGGCTGTGTCCTATCTTTTCCTCCAGGAAATCCCAGTACTCGGTCCTGCCGGCGGCACGGGCGAGGTCCTCCCAGTACTCGACAACCTCCCAGTAGTGGTCGGCGATCTCGTAGCGCCGTGCGCCGCCGTCATAGATGATGCACTTCTCGAAAAGGGCGTCATCATCTTTGAGTACATGATACCTGAAATCCGGCGATATGATGCCATCCTTCCAATAGAAGTCTATGTCGGGGATGTTCACTCCCGTACAGCCCTTATCCTCATAAACGCTGAAAATGCCTTCGTAGAAGACGCAGGTGAAACCTTCGAACTGAGGCCAGATGGCACGGATCTTCGTGGTGAGTTCCTCCATGAGGCGTATGGCCTTTGTGCCACCGATGGTAAAGAAGATGATCTTGCGGATACTGCCGCCGCGCCTGCGGAAACGGTCGACGACCTGTTCAAGGCTCAAACGGAGGGTGTCGCCGCTCGCAATGATGTCACCGATCATCAGGGTGCAGTCCTTCTCGATATGAAGCTTCTCGTAACGGATGTCAAGGCAGGTGATCACTCCGTTCTCAATGATGCGCTCGCACGAGATGAAGTCCATGTTCTTGACTGTGATGCCCTTGCGGTGACAGCATTCCTCCAGGGGATAGTTAAGCCCTCCGCGGAGTATGGTCAGGATGCTGACATCGCCGCCGAGTCCGATGTCAATGAAGTGGTCGAGTGCTGCAAGCGTGGAAGGAAGCATGCAGAGATAGGAGTCGAAGCCGACGACTTCGGGGGATGCCATGAGCCGGCGTGTCCCCGGACTGCTGGCTATGTAATAATCGTTGACCAGGCTGTCCGACTTGAGCCTGTATATACTTGTATCGTTCCGCAAGTCTGCAGGAAGCAGGCTTGCATCTTTGAGGATACTATGCGGCATGGATGTTCCCGATTAGTTTCAACCGGGTAACAAATTTAACTCAAAATTGATGCGAATGCAAATAAAGTTATGTATATTTGAAGGTAGACTAACCCAAAAACACTTCATAATCATGAAAAACAGAAAACTTCTGGTCCTGGCGCTCAGCGTCGCGGTCGCGGCCCCTTCCGTGCTTCTCGGCACGATGGCTGTCGCACAGCGTGATGCGATGCAGCGCCCGGAAGGCCCCTGCGACGTCTATGCTGCAGCAGGCAACCCTTGTGCCGCTGCGCACAGTACCACCCGCGCCCTTTTGGCATCCTATGACGGACCTCTCTATCAGGTGATGCGCCAGTCCGACGGAAAGACACTTGACATCGGCGTCGTCAAGCCTACGGCCAAGGAGGCCGGAGGATACGCCGACGCTGCAGCACAAGACAAGTTCTGTGAGGACACCTACTGCTGGATCACGGTCATCTACGACCAGTCCGGCAATGAGAACCATCTCCGTCAGGCACCGCGCGGAGGCTTCAGCGGACCGGCTATGGGAGGATTCAACAACATCTCCCTCGCCGACTGGGCTCCTGTGTACCTGAACGGCCACAAGGTCTACGGCGTGTTCATCGCCCCCGGCATGGGCTACCGTTGGAATGATGCCAAGGGAACTGCGGTCGATGACCAGGCCGAGGGCCAGTACTGGGTTATCAACGGCCATCATTACAACTCCGGCTGCTGCTTCGATTACGGCAACGCCGAGACTGACAGCCGCGATGACGGCGACGGCACCATGGAGACCACGTATTACGGCAACCAGCCGTCATGGTACCACGGCGACGCTCCTGGTCCGTGGATCATGACCGACCAGGAGAACAACCTCGTGGGTTGTGTCAATGACGATCCGAACGACAAGTACTGCGAAGGACTCGAAAGCATCTCCTGGCGCTTCGTAACCGCCTTCGCCGACGGCGAACCCCATCATTGGCGTTCCATGGGCGGCGATGCCCAGAACGGCGGCCTCAAGATCTATTATGACGGTGGTCGCGTACGCAACCCTCGCAACAGCTATGATCCGATGCGCAAGCAAGGCGCCATCCTGCTCGGCAACGGCGGCGACAACTCCAACGGATCGTCCGGCACCTTCTATGAGGGCGCCATGACTGCCGCCGGCACTTTCCCGACTGAGGAAACCAACCGTGCCGTACAGGCCAATGTCGTGGCCGCACGCTATGATGTGGCTCCTCTCTCCGTATCCGCTTCCGACAAGTCTTTCGCTCCCAACGGCCTTCAGACCTTCGTGAAGGGCGGCAGCGGCAGCACTACTGTAACGTTCGTAAATGTCACGGGAGAGGAAGTCAAGGACCTCGAGCTCAGCCTCGTCCTGCCTAAGAAATGGAAGGCTTCCATACTCGGATCCAAGGACCGCGTACGCAAGGTAGGTTACGCTGTAGCTCCCGGACAGGCCGTCGTCGTTACATTCAACGTCAAGGCCGGCAAGAAGGCCTTCAACGGCGACCTTGCCGCAATGGCTTCCTGGACCGCAGGTGACGGCTCTCGCCGTACGGAGAAGGCTGTCCAGAAGGTACGCAGTGTCGACCCTGTCAAGATCAATGAGTTCGGCATCGCTTCCAGCGCCAGCAGCACCGACAATTTCATCGAGCTTTACAATGCCGGCGAGCAGACGGTGGACATCTCCGGATGGACTGTCACCCAGCACGCCATCAATATTCCTGCTTTCTCCGAGATCCGTATCCCGAAGGGTACCAAACTCGAAGGCAATGGCTTCTATCTGCTCGGCCTGGCCAATTCCGGCCTTGCAGCTCCGGCTTCCAAGGGTGACAAGGTCATCTACGTCCGCGATGTCACCGGCATTTCAGTCGGAGACGAGATCGAGGTCGGCGGAGAAAAAGTGAAGGTCACTGCCGTGAACAAGCCCGCTCCGCAGGCTCCCACCAACGACATGCGCGCCATGATGCGCCGCGTCGCCCCCGGCACTCCCACTACGCTCTGGCAGCCTCTGCCCGAGGGACCTGTCATCACCATCCCTGCCGGCTCCAACAACATCCCCGTCACGAGCATCGAGGGCTTCACTGTCGGCGGCAAGATGGCCATCGGCTACGGGGCCACCTATCCTGCGGTTTCCAACAAACTCGAGAAATATGAGGTCGTGACCATCACCGAAGTCGGCAAGCCTGGCACCCAGGCTTACCTGGCCATGGATGCGTATCCCGGACAGACCAATATCAAACTTTCCTCCACAGCAAACATTTCCGTGGGTGACAAGATCCGCCTTGACATCGACAGTGAGGGTCATGGCATCGAGTGGGTGACGGTCAAGGCTGTCGGTACCCAGTCTGTCCGCAATACCCTGAACGGACCGCTTCGTCCTGACGAGGATCCCGGCACCGGTGTCGACCTTGAGGAGCCGCTGAAGTACTTCCACGCATCCAACATGCCTTACGGCGTCAACGGCAGCGGTATCACCTTCGAGCCCGCTACCCGTTTCGACCATTCTTCCAACGAGCCCGTGCTCGCCCTTGTCTATTCGATAGAACTTGACAAGGCACTTGCTTCCGACCATCCCGTCGACGAGGTTGTCTTCGACGCCAAGGTCGTGAACGCCGGATATCAGGGTGAAGTCCCTGCCGACCTCCTTTATGGAGGTCCTGCGCTTGCCTCTACTTCCGGTAACATCACTTTGCGTGACTCCAAGGGCAATATCGTCGACGCGCTCAACTATGGCGCCATCGTCGATCCTTGGCTCGGTGAGGGTTATCAGGGACAGTCCGGTCTCGAGGAGCCCGGCAACTTCGTCCCTGTTCCCGTTGTGGCCCAGAGGGGCATGATTACTCCCGGCGCCGTCGCTCCCAACCTGAGCGCCGGCCGCTGGCCTGACGGTTTGGATACCGACGACAATGAGAATGACTTCCGCGTGCAGGGCAGCATCTCGCTCGCCGCGCCCCTCACTGCAGGTTCCCGCAACCTCAAGGTCAATTCCACCAGGGGACTGACCATCAACCAGAGACTGTTCATCGGCCCCGATAAGGAGGAAGTGATTGCCGCCAATATCGGAACAGCCGGTTATACCACTCTTGCAGCTGATGCCGCCAAGGGAGCGACCCGCATTTCAGTAGCTGCTTCCCAGGGTTTCACTGTCGGCCAGGAAGTCTATGTCGGTGACGAGAAAGCCTATATCGCAGAGATCCATGCTACCCGCAGGGGCTGGTTCAGCCCTGTGCCTGCAGCTCCGGATGCCATCGTGCTGAGAGCTCCGCTCAAGGCAGCCCATGCCTCCGGCGAGGACTTTGCCGGTTCCGGCATCACTGTTTCGGCACCTGTCCGCGGTACATATGCTGCCGGCATCTCCATGACCGGTTCCGTGCCGACTCCGGGAGCTCCGAACAGGTTCTAGTACATCATGCTTCATAAGATGCAGACGAGATTGAGTGTCGCGGCGCTTGCGGGCGCCGCGGCACTCTTGCTCTGCATCATCATGAGCGTCCATTCGCTGAACGGTGCCGCGCTCATAGGCTGCGGAGCCGGCTCGGCATGCGACAGCGTCCTCGGAGGCCGCTGGTCCATGCTTTTCGGCATTTTTCCGGTCAGTGGACTTGCCGCGGGAGTGTACCTGGCATACATCCTCTCATATGCCTTTTACATGCTCTCTAAGGATGAGGAGATCAAGGTTTTTGCTTCGAAGGCGATGCTCCTCTTTTCAGGTGCGATTATCGGCTCAGCGCTTTGGTTCATAGGTCTTCAGATCTTCGCGGAAGGAGCCTTGTGCAAGTATTGCATGTCCGCCCATGCGCTCGGTATCATATGCGCCGGCTTTACTCTGGCTGCACTTCTTCCTGGACATAAACCATTCAGGATATGGCCTGCCGCCGGCGTGGGGCTTGCAGCCCTTCTCGCCGTGGTGCAGGCCATTACAGCGCCTGACAGCGTATATCAGGACGGTTCCGGAGACGAAGCCTTCCCGTTGATCCCGGCCGGAGAGGCCCCGGTCCTGGGCAATCCCGAGGCTGAGTTTGTCATCGACCTGCTGTATGATTATCAATGCTCTCATTGCAGGAAGGTACATCAGATGCTTCCGGAGATAATCGACCATTTCGGAGGCAGGGTTGCATTCGTCCTTTGTCCATGCCCGCTTAGTCCCAAGTGCAATCCTTATGTCCCTAAGGAGGAAAACCGTTTCGAGGGTTCATGCGACCTCGCCCGCCTCGCACTGGCGGTGTATCAGCTGGAGCCGGAGGCTTTTCCTGCATTTGATGCCTGGCTGTTCGGAGCGGATGAAGATAGTTGGAGGCCCCGGCCTGTAGCGGAAGCACGCGAGCGTGCAGCAGCCGTCGTCGGACAGGATCGCCTTGACACCGTCTTGCCCGAGACTGCCATCTCGGATATGATACGGAGGACCTCGGACCTCTTCGGGCGTACTTCCACCAGCGGCAGCGGAGGCATACCTCGCTTTGTCCACGACTACAGGTGGGTTGTCCCTGTCGCGGATAAGGCGGAGGACCTTGAAATGATATTGGCGGACGAATTCGGGATTCGCTGATTTCTTCTTATATTTGTTCCCGGAACACAATTGATACCCGATATGAAAAGATTCTTTATTGCGGCCGCTGCGGTGCTTGCCCTGGCGTCCTGCTCCGTGAAGGCTCCGGAAGGAACCGCCCTTTTCGACTTCTTCAAGTATGAGGGAGCCGACGATTTCTATGTACAGAATCCGCTTCCGGGCGACGACTATGTCTACAATCCCATCCTTGCCGGATGGTATTCCGACCCGAGCATCTGTACCAACGGGGAGGGGGATTACTTCCTCATCTCCTCCACATTCTGCTATTTCCCCGGCGTTCCGCTGTTCCACAGCCGCGACCTCGTGAACTGGGAGCAGATTGGCAACATCCTTGACAGACCGGAGCATCTCCCGCATCTCGACGGCCAGCGTATCAGCGGCGGTATCTATGCCCCTGACATTACGTACAATCCCGCGAACAAGACATACTACATGATCACGACGGATGTAGCCGGCGGCAATTTCTATGTCAAGACCCAGGATCCCTGGGGCGACTGGTCCGACCCGATTTATGTACCCGTTGTCCAGGGTATCGATCCCTCGTTCTTCTTCGATGACAACGGCAAGGCCTATATCGTCAGCAACGACGACGCTCCTGACCACAAGCCCGAGTACAACGGCCACCGTACCATCCGCTGCGTCGAGTTCGATGTTGCGAATGACTGTACCGTAGGGGAGCGCAAGATCATCGTCAACAAGGGTACCCGTCCCGAGAACAATCCCTATTGGATCGAAGGTCCGCATATCTACAAGATCGACGGCCAGTATTACCTGATGTGCGCCGAGGGTGGCACCAACTTCGGTGAGTGGCACTCGGAGGTCGTTTTCAAGGGCGAGTCTCCCTTCGGACCTTTCGTCTCGTATGAGGGCAATCCCATCCTTACCCAGGTGGGACTCGATCCCGCACGTCCCAATCCCGTTTCCTGCGCCGGTCACGCCGACCTCGTGAAGGACGGCAACGGACAGTGGTGGGCAGTGTTCCTCGCTGACCGTCCTTATCGTGACAACTTCGAGAATATCGGCCGCGAGACCCACATGCTCCCCGTCACCTGGACCGAGGACAAGTGGCCCGTCATCCTCCCTGCCGGAGAGTCCGTGCCCATGATCGTCCGCCACGAGGGCGTAAAGCGCGGTGACAAGCTTACTTTCGGCAATTTCACCCTTGAGGACGACTTCAGCTCGTCCGAGCTCGGCGACCGCTGGATGACCCTCCGCAGCCCCGCAAAGGACAGGTATTCCCTTACCGACAAGCCCGGATATCTCGAGCTCATCTGCTCGGAGGACAAGGCTACCGAGATGCACACTCCCGCCTATGTCGCGCACCGTCTGCATCATCATAAGTTCTCCGCTACCACCAGGATGTATTTCAATCCGTCCAAGTATTCAGAGGCTGCAGGTCTCTTGCTTTTCAAGGATGAGAGGCATCAGTACAATTTCATGGTGTCCAAGGAAGGGATTTCCGTCAATAAGGTCGAATTCGAGGTCATTGTCGAGCAGAACAAGCGCCCCCGCTTCGAGGAAGTGAGCACCGAGCTTGGCGCCGCGGCAGTCGATAAATACCGTTTCATCGACCTCAAGGTGACTTCGGACGCAGAGACATTCTCGTTCTGGTATGCCGTCAACGGCAAGAAGTGGCAGCCGCTCGTAGAGGGAGTGGATGCCTCATTCCTGACCTCAGCCAGCGCCGGCGGTTTCACCGGTACGCTCATTGGTCCATACGCTGTAAAATAACCGGCCATCAAATAATGAAGAAGGTCTGCCGACCACGGCAGACCTTCTTCATTTTACAGGTGTTCATCTGATGAAATTGGTGAATGTCCCCGGGTCGCCGGAAGGCCGGCCGGGGGCGGGTTTCCCTCCGGTCTGCTTAAGCGTCCAGGCCATGTTGTGCGCAAGCGTGCGCATCGTCTGCATGCCCTCTGCGTCGAGGGCTGCCTGGCCCTCGGTCTGGCCGTAAGCGATATTCCAGTACTGGGATGTGATCACTTGCATGTTCATCATCATGAAAGGCATGTTGAGCGTCTGGAACGCGGCCGTGGCGCCGCCGCGACGGCAGATCGCCAAGGCGGCGGCCGGCTTGCCGCTCACAGCGGCGCCATTGGAGTAGAACAGCCTCTGGATGACTGCCATCAACGCGCCGTTGGGCTGCCCGTAATAGACGGGGGAGCCGACGATGAGGGCATCAGCCTTTTCCATCTTCTCCGAGATCCCGTTGCAGACATCGTCGTTGAAGATGCATCTTCCGACTCCGCGGCACTTGCCGCAGGCGATGCAGCCGCGCACGGGCTTTGTCCCGAGCCAAACGATCTCGCTTTCGATGCCTTCGGCTTCCAGCGTCCTGGCGATTTCGCCGAGGGCGGTGGCGGTATTGCCCTTGGAGTGCGGGCTTCCGTTTATCATCAATACTTTCATAGTCCTCCTGTCTGACATGGGATTATTTTACGAAAAGCCTCGGAGCGAAGTCCTTCAGGGCACGGCGCCAGGTGAGCCATTCGTGGGCAGTGCCCTGCGACTCGAAGTAAACGTGGTTCACGCCTGTCTTCTCTAGGAACAGGTGGAAATCACGGACTCCCGTGTACATCTGGCCGGGCTCCTCGGTACCGGTACCGACATAGAGGAGCTCGACTTCGTTGTTGAGTGAAGCCGGGTAACGCTCCTCGGTAGGGGCGAGTCCCGAGCCGCTGAAACCGCCGATATAGGCGAACTTGTCCTTGTGGTTGAGACCGATGGCCCAGCTCTGGAATCCGCCCATGGACAGGCCGGTGATGGCCCTGTGCATGCGGTCGGGGAGTGTACGGTAGCGGGTGTCGATCATGGGCACGATCTCCTCGGTGACAACCCTGTCAAGCGGGGTGAAATCCATAATCATGCCGCCGGCCCTTCTGGGCTGGAAAGCGGGCTGGTCGGCGAGCGTGGCTTCGCCACGGTCCATCACGACCAGCATAGGCTTGCATTCGCCGGCGGCGATGAGATTGTCCATGATGTTGTCGACCTTGCCCTGGATGGGCCAGCTGGTCTCATTCTCGCCGCCTCCGTGGAAGAGGTAGAGGACGGGGTAGTGCTTGGAAGGATTGCTCTCGTATTCGGCGGGGACATACACGTAGCATATCCTCCAGGACTTTGTGAGGTCGGAATAGTAGCGCTGCATGCGGATCTCGCCGTGCGGAACCTCTTTCTCAAGATAATAGTCCACACCGGCCTCGGGGATCTCGATGCCGCTGGACATCATTCCGCAGCCGTAGAACAGCTTACTGGAAGGATCGGCGACTTTGACTCCGTCGATATGGATGAAATAATAGTGGAATCCCGGGACCTGGGGATCGCAGGTGACCTCCCATACACCGTCGGCGTTCTTGGTCATGGGATAAAGCTTCCCAAGGTCAAGCTCGACAGTCTTGGCATTGGGGGCGACGACTTGGAATGTCGCGCTGAGGTCGGGATTGACCATCGGATATTGCTTGCCGTCGAGATTGGTCGTGGCGGGAGTAGGTTTCGTGAGTTGAGCGTATGAAATGCCCGTGATCGAAAGCAGAGCTGAAACGATAAGTATTATCTTTTTCATAAGGCATTCCTATTTGAAGAGTTTCTGAGCATACTGGTACAGGCAACGGCGCCATGTGAGCCACTCGTGTGCGGTGAGGGGCGACTGGTAGAAGGTGTTCTCGATGCCATGGCCGAGCAAGACCTCGTGCATGTGCTCGATATTGTTGCCTTCGGCCCCGCCGTTGGCCATGAATACGAGATGATACTTCTCGTTGAATGCCTTGGGATCGCTGAAGATGCCGTTGTAGGCGGCGGCGAACTTCTCGGGATCCTCGAAGCCGGCCGGCCGCGAACGGAACTCTCCGATCACGATGATGCCGCTGAAGCCGGACACCCAGGAGAAGAGCTCGGGATAGCCGAAGCCGAGATCATAGGCCTGCTTGGCACCCCATGAGAGACCTGCAGTAGCGCGATGGTCGCGGTCAGCGACTGTGCGGTACCGTGCGTCGATGAAAGGAACGACTTCCTTTGTCATCACTTCCTCATAGGCGTCGGAGCCGTCCTTGGCGCTGTGCGCGACGCCGCTGCCCATGACGATGATCATAGGCTCGGCCTTGCCCTCGGCAATGAGGTTGTCGAGGATGACGTCGGCAAAGCCTTGATAGACCCAGCCGGTCTCATCCTCGCCGCCGCCGTGCTGGAGGTAGAGGACGGGGAAGCGCTTTTCGCGGTTCACCTCGTACTCCGGCGGAGTATAGACGAACAGGGTGCGGTATTGGTCGCATGCCTTGGAGTAGAACTTCACCGAGCGCACGGCACCGTGAGGGATGTCGGTACGCGGGGTGTAGAACGCTGCCTCATCCGGCCCCTCGTTGACTTCAACGGCACTTGCATAGCGGCTCATGCCGAAGAAGGTATAGGTGGCAGGATCTGCCACGGAGCAGCCTCCGATGATGTAGGAATAGTAGTGGAAGCCTTCCACCATCGGTTTGGTGGTGGCGGTCCAGAAGCCTTCTGCGTCCTTTTCCATCTGGTACCTCCCGCCGCAGTCAACTGTCATGGACTCGGCATTCGGAGCCTGGATGCGGAAAGTGACGGAGTTGTCGGCATTTATGCGCGGATACGCATTCCTGCCGACATTGTAGTCGCTCGGATGCTGTGCTGACAACTGCCAGGGCACAAGCATCAGCGCCACGATGAAGAGTTTGGTCAAATGTTTCAGCATAAGATGATCAGTTATTAATATGTCGATTTGATCCTGGAAGCGGTCATGACTATGTCGCGCGATGCGGCCGGAGCGGCTGGAGCCGCCCCCGGGCGGGTGCGCGGCTGCGGCCCGACGATGGTGATTGTCAGCTCGTCGAAGCCTTCGCTGAAAGCGAAACGGAAGTTCTCCTGGCAGCCGTTGTTGAACAGAGACAGGTAATAGGCTGAAAGCTCTTCAGGTGCCGTCCAGGAGCAGTATCCGGCGGTAGTCATCGGGGTGACGCCCATGGTATTGGCATACACCGTACCTCCGAACATCAGGGTCCTGTCTGTCGATCCCATTTTCCAGCTGTCGAGACCGAAAGGTATATTGTGGATAGCCGAAGCCGTCTCAAGCGTAAGATACATGTCTCCGGCGGCATCGAAACGGAATGTGATACCCGTGATGCCATAGGTGTTCTGATGCATCTTGTAGCGGAGCGTCCTGGAGACGACGGAAGGCTGCATCCTGGTGGCAGGGAAGGGACGCTTGAGCGCATAGCCGGAGATCGCATCCTGCAGGTTGAAAGCCTTGTTGGGCTTGAGCTTCTTGTCACTCATGCTGTCCAGCATATTGTAGATGAGGCTGTTGAAGCCGGCCTCGTCGCCTATCTGTCCGTTCGAAGCCACTACCAGGTCATACTCGGGGATGACCATTATCAGCTGGTTCTGACCTCCGATGGCGCGGTATGAGTTCCTGCGCCCCATCCAGACCTGATAACCGTAGCCCTGGCCTCCGTCATCCTTGTTGTTCTCCTCCTCGGATACTCCGGGACGCTGGAAAATGTGCGGAGTGGTCATGGCTTCCACCCATTCGCGGTTCAGCAGCTGCTTGCCGTTCCACATTCCCTTGTTCTTCAGGAATATGCCGAACTTGGCAAGGTCGGAAGTCTTGGAGTGCATGCCGCCGTTGCCCATGTTCCGTCCGTCCATGTCCATCTCCCAGACGACGTCGGTGATCCCCAGCGGGTCGAGCAGACGGGGCTTGATATACTCGTAGAGAGTGAGTCCCGTGACGCGGGTGATGATGTTGGAGAGCATGTGAGAGCAGGTGATATTGTATGCGAAGGACGTGCCCGGTTCGTGGGCGTAGTCCATGGCCAGGAACGACCGCACCTGGTCCAGGCCGGAGCCTGGATACTGCGTGCGGGCATGTCCCGCGGACATCGTCAGCAGATGCTCGACCGTGAGTCGCGCCAGTTCGGGAGCGGGATGCTCCGGCATCAGTTCAGGGAAAAACGACTGCACCTTGTCGCTGACCTTCAGGAGTCCTTCCTGCACGGCGAAACCTACGGCCGCGCCGGTGAAGGACTTGGTGGCCGAATACATGGCGTGAGGGTACTGCGGGCCGTAGGGCGCCCACCAGTGCTCAGCCACGACCTTGTCGTGCCTGAGGATCATGAGGCCGTGCACCTCATATCCACCCTCATCGAGAGCCTTGAAGAAATCTGCGATAGTCTCGGACGGGATGCCTTCAGCCTCAGGCGTGCTGCGCGGAAGCCCGTCGGCATAAGGCGTGAAATTCTGCGCCGAAACATTGAGGCAGCAGAGTGCTGCAAGGCAACAGATGGTTTGGGTCAAAGTGTTCATGTGATTGTGTGGTTATTCAGTTATTGTCCGATCGCTTCCAGCAGGTCTTCCATGCTGCCGGCCACTCCGTCGAATAGCTTGTACATCAGCTCCGGCTCCTGCATCTCCGGGATATAAACGAATACGCGGCGGCCGGCACCGGCCATCCATCCCGCCTCGGTATGGGCGGAACGGCCGCTGGGCAGGACAAGCACGCAAGTATCCGCCCATTCCAGGGCCTCCAGGTCAGCCTTGAACTGCCTTTCTGCCTTGGGATGGTGGAGTCCCTCGGAGTACTCGTCAAAACTCCATTCCAGAGCCTTTTCATCGATATCCGTCCAGCGGAATCCGTTGCCTCCGTGCGGGGGATTGCGGAAGTCATACACTTCATGCCCCTTGGCGCGGAGCGCCTCCACTACCGCCGGAAAGTACTTGTTCCTCCAGCTGGATGCTACATATATCTTAGCCATATTCCGTCGTCAATGAGTTGTTCTCTTCAAATATACTCATTTCCGGCGGAAAAACCTTTCCTTACGCTCCGTTATATAAGTCTGTGGGGTAGTTTCCGCTGAAACATGCGGTGCAAAGCCCGGAACGGCCGGATGCTTTGAAGAGGGCCTGTTCGGAGAGATAGTTAAGGGAGTCCGCACCTATGTACTGGCAGATTTCCTCTTCACTGTGGTCAGAGCCTATCAACTGCTCTTTCGTGCCGGTGTCGATGCCATAAAAGCAGGGCCAGGCATATTTCGGGCTGGCTATGAGCATATGAACCTCCGTGGCCCCGGCATCGCGAAGCATCTTTACAATTTGCCTGGACGTAGTCCCGCGGACGATGGAATCATCAATGACAGCTATACGCTTTCCCTTCACAATGCTCCGTACCGGGGACAGTTTCATTTTGACCCCGATATCACGCATTGACTGGGCCGGCTGGATGAAGGTCCGGGCTACGTACATATTTTTCAGTAAACCCATTTCCAGGGGCAAGCGGGCGGCTTCGGCATAGCCGATGGCCGCGCTCATGCTCGACTCGGGAACGCTTATGACTATATCCGCAGGGACGGGATGCTCCTCATACAGGAGTTTTCCAGTCCGCTTGCGGAACACGTGTACTCCGCATCCTTCGATAATGCTGTCCGGACGGGCGAAATAGATATACTCCATCGCACACATCCTTCTGTCTGAACACTGCGAATGAGTGAAACTCTTCAGCCCGTCAGGGCCGATGCAGATGAGTTCTCCGGGCTCGACATCCCTGATGAATTCCGCTTTGAGAGCATCCAGGGCACAGGTCTCGCTGGCGACTACATAACCGCTGCCAAGCCGTCCTATCGACAGCGGCCGGAATCCGTATTTGTCCCTGCAAGCGTATAGGATACCATCCGCCAGAACGACGGTGGAAAAAGCCCCGTCAAGTTGGTTGGCTGCCGCCATGATCCTGGCTATCCAGTCTCCGGTTTTCTGCTCTCCTATGAGATGTGCGAACAGTTCGCTGTCAGAGGTGGAATGGAACAGGTGCCCTTTCGTTTCGAGACGTCCCTTGATATTGTCGGCATTGACGATGTTTCCGTTATGGGCAAGTGCAAAGCAACCGGCCCGGCAGGACATCCTGAACGGCTGTATGTTCTCCATTCCGCCTACCTCGGTCGTCGGATATCTCACGTGGCCTATGAGGGTGTCACCGGGAAGGCCGGCCAGAGCGGCCTCCGAGAAAACGTCCTTGACCAGACCTTCGCCTTTGTGGACACGAATGGCCCCAGCGTAGTCGTATACCGCGATTCCGCAGGCCTGCTGTCCTCTGTGCTGCAGTGCCTGCAATGCCAGGAAGGCCTGCCTCGAGGCGTCACTTACCCGGTAGATTCCCAAAACACCGCACTCCTCGTGCAGCTCGTCAAAGCAATGATTACAACTCATTTATGCAACTATACAGCCTGTCCATAGCTTCAATTGTCCTGGCTTTGTCCGAAAAGGATGTCAGCCTGAAATATCCTTGCCCTGCTTTGCCGAAACCGGATCCAGGGGTGATGACGATACCTGCCTTTCTCAACAGGACATCAAAGAACTCCCAGTCATCCATCCTGTCAGGCGTGCGGGCCCAGACGTAAGGGGCGTTCTCACCGCCGGAGGCGTGCAGCCCAGCCCGTCTCAATCCCTCGCGTATGACGGCAGCATTGTCGAGATAGTATCGGATGCTTTCGCGGGTCTGCTCCCGTCCTTCCGGCGAATAAACTGCATACGCTCCACGCTGCGATACATATGAAGCCCCGTTGAACTTGCATCCTTGTCTGCGTTCCCAAAGAGCATTGAAAGACACATCATCTCCGTTCCGGTTCCTGCCGCGGAGTTTCTTCGGAATGACGGTGTAGCCACAGCGGATGCCCGTGAAGCCTGCCGTCTTTGAGAAACTCCGGAATTCCATCGCGCATTGCCGCGCACCTTCGATCTCATAGATCGAGTGCGGGATGTCGGGATCCTGGATAAAAGCCTCGTAGGCAGAATCGTACAGGATCAGGGAGCCGTTCCGTAAGGCATAGTCCACCCATCCTTCCAGCTTGGCGCGGGATATCACGGCGCCGGTAGGATTGTTCGGATAACAAAGATATACAATATCCAGTTTTTCATCGGGGATTTCTCCCGTAAAACCGTCATCTTCCGTGCAGGGAATGAACTTGATCCGCCTTCCGTCAATGACATTAGTGTCCACGTAGACGGGATAGACGGGGTCGATGATACCCACGGTATTCTCCTCCGAAAACAGGTCCAGGATGTTCCCCAGGTCGCTTTTCGCTCCATCGCTGACGAAGACTTCCTCCGGATCGACGGTAATTCCCCGGGAGGCGTAGTCGCCTTGGACGACAGCCTCGCGGAGCCAGCCGTAACCGTGCTCCGGGCCGTAGCCGTGGAACCTCTCCTGCACGGAGAGGTCATCCACGGCCTCGTGCATCGCCTTTATGACAGCAGGGACTATCGGAAGTGTGACATCCCCAATACCCATCCTGATTATGTCCGTTCCGGGAGAAGCCTCGTGGAACGCGGCAACCCTGCGGGCGACTTCCTGAAAAAGGTACCGGTGTTCCAACCGGCAGAATCCTTCTTTAATCCGCACCATATCTTAATCCTCCATCTCAATAGTCCCTTCGAAAACGGTAGTTGCCGTGCCTGTCATATGTATGTCTTTTGTGGCAGGGTCCCATGATACATCCAGGGATCCTCCATCCATTATGACAGTGCACCCGTCAGGCCTCGTGTAGCCGGCCATGGCGGCAGCGACAGCCGTTGCGCAGGCACCGGTGCCGCAGGCTTGCGTAATACCGCTGCCGCGCTCCCAGACGCGCATCCTGATGTGTCTCTCGTCAATCACCTGGGCGAACTCTATGTTGGCCCTGTCGGGAAACATAGGGGAGTTCTCGAACAGTGGTCCAGCCTCTGCCACAGGCGCGGCTTCTGCATCGGGAACGAAGAGGACGAGATGGGGATTGCCTACATCCACGGCAGTTCCGCGGAAACGCTTCCCGCAGGCGAAGAGGTCTCCAAGGATCCAGTTTCCGCAGTTTCCGTCGGGAAGGTTGACTTTGAGCGGAATGCCCTTGCCCATCTCCACGTTTACGTCGAGAAGCTGTCCTTCCTTGTCGAGACGCAGACGCAGCACCTTAATGCCGGAGAGTGTCTCGAGCCTGAGTTCGTTCTTGTCGGACAGCCCATTGTCGTGGATGTAGCGTCCGACACAGCGCGAACCGTTGCCGCACATAAGGGCTTCGGAGCCATCGGCATTGAAGATCCTCATGCTGAAATCAGCCTTGTCCGAACTGCCGATCAGGATAAGTCCGTCGGAGCCTATTCCCTTGTGCCTGTCGCTCCATTTTACAGAAAGTTCTGAAGGGTTATCCAGGGGATATTCCATAGTATTGACATAGATGTAGTCGTTCCCCAGTCCGTGCATCTTCGTGAATGCTATCTGTCTCATATGCGTCCTTTTAGATAGTTGTCAACTTCCTGTGCGACGGCCCTTCCTCCGGCCAGCGCCCTTACTACCAGGCTTGTTCCTGTTTTGGCGTCACCTGCGAGGAAGACGTTCGGCCCGAACTCCGGGTGCTGGGGCTTGAGGAATCCCATCGCCAGCAAAACCATATCACAATCGATGATGCTTTTCCGGCCTGTAGGTTTCATCTGCGGCCTGCCTCCGTCCGGAGCCGGCAGCCATTCGACTTCCTCGACTTCCACGCCGGCTACCCGGCCCTTACCGTCGTCGAGGAAACGGCAGGAGGACAGGCTCCAGCGCCTGTCGCAGCCTTCCTCATGGCTGGTGGAAGTCCTGAGGATCATAGGCCAGGCAGGCCATGGAGTAGCGGGATTGTACCCCTCCGGCGGTTTGGGCATGATCTCGATCTGGGTGACGTTCCTGCAGCCCTGTCGGTGGCACGTTCCGATGCAGTCGCTGCCGGTATCGCCTCCGCCGATCACAAGGACTGTCCGACCTTTGGCCGAGACGGTTTCTTCCTTGCTGAACTGTTCTCCCGCCAGCCTGCGGTTCTGCTGGGTAAGCAAGTCCAGGGCGAAGTAGATGCCTTTGAGCTCCCTTCCGGGAATGGGCAGGTCGCGTGCGGTAGGCGTACCTGTGGAAATGACATAGGCATCAAAACCTTCCGGCAGATGTTCCGTATCCACCGTCACTCCGTAGCGGAAGGTGATGCCTTCCTGCTCCAGTACGGATATACGCCTGTCTATGACATACTTGTCCAGCTTGAAGTTGGGTATGCCGTAACGGACGAGGCCTCCTGCGGACGGCATCTTCTCCAGTACGGTGACATCATATCCGCGCTTGTTGAGCTGGACGGCTGCGGAGAGTCCGGCAGGGCCGGCTCCGACCACGGCCACCTTTTTTCCATTGCGGGGATAGGAGTGTGGATGGACATATCCTTCGCGGAACGCACGCTCTATGATCGAGCACTCGTTCTCGCGGACGGTGACGGGGGCGTCCATGGCGTGGTTGAGCACGCAACTCTTCTCGCACAGCGCGGGACAGATGCGCCCTGTGAATTCCGGAAAGTCATTGGTCTGCGACAGGAGCTTGTACGCAAGCTCCCACTTGCCCTTGCAGGCGGCGTCCTGCCATTCGGGCTGGCGGTTGCCCAGAGGGCAGGCCCAATGGCAGAACGGTATGCCGCAGTCCATGCACCGGGAAGCCTGGAGCATGCGGTCGCCCTCGTTGAGGGTCTGCTCCACTTCTCCGAAATTGGAGACTCTTTCAAATACCGGCCTGTGGCCGGCTTCCTGACGGGGGATGGTCAGGAACGCATTCGGGTTTCCCATATTCCTTATCCGTTAATAATCCATTTGTACATTGTCGATCTTCTCGTTAAGCTTGCGCAACTGTTCCTCGTGGAGGACTCGCTTGTATTCGATAGGCGTGACCTGGATGAAGTCCTCGGCGTATTCTGACCAGTGCTCCAGCATCCTTGCGGCAAGGGCCGATCCGGTCAGTTTGCGGTGCTCGGCAATAAGGCTCTTGAGCTCCTCCATCCTGGCCTTCTCCTCAATCAGTCCAAGCTCGATCATCTCCATGTTGCAGTAGTAATCGAAGTTGTGGTCGGGGTCCCAGACATATGCGAGACCGCCGGACATACCGGCCGCAAAGTTGCGCCCGGTGGGTCCGAGGACCACCACACGTCCGCCGGTCATATACTCGCAGCAATGGTCTCCGACTCCTTCCACGACGGCGGTTGCGCCGGAATTGCGTACGGCGAATCGTTCGCCGGCGCGGCCGGCCATGAACAGCGAGCCGGATGTCGCGCCGTAGAGCAGCGTATTTCCGGCGATGGTGTTTTCAGAAGCGTCGAAATGGGCGTCAGGATCGGGACGTACGATGATGCTGCCACCGGAAAGGCCCTTGCCCAGATAGTCGTTCGCTTCTCCTTCAAGCCTGAAGCTGACTCCCTTCATAAGGAAGGCGCCGAAACTCTGTCCGGCCGACCCGTGGAAAGTGACGTTCACCGTCCCGTCGGGCAGACCATCCTCGCCGTAGCGTTCCGCTATGCGGCCGGACAGCAGGGCGCCGACGGTACGGTCGGTGTTAGCGATGCCATAGTGCAGCGATACGCTGCGGCCTTCTTCCAATGCTGGTTTTGCTGCAGCAAGTATATGCTTGTCCAGGACGTCTCCAAGACTGTTCCTGTACTCGGGATTTGCGTGGAGGTGACTGTCTCCTTCTTGGAAAAGGAGACGGCTGAAATCCAAAGATGCCGCCTTCGTGCCGGCCTTTGCACCGTCCACGGCGATAAGGTCCGTACGCCCGACGATATCTTCGAATCGGCGGAATCCCATCTCAGCCAGATACTCGCGAACTTCCTGGGCCAGGAAACGATAGTAGTTGACCAGTGCATCGCTGCATCCGCGGTATAGCTTAAGCAACTGAGGATTGCGTGTAGCGATGCCCATGGGGCAGGAATTGGCGTGGCACTTGCGCATGAGCACGCAGCCGAGTACGATAAGCTGGGCCGTGCCGAAACCGAATTCGTCTGCGCCCAGAAGGGCCATGGCGATGACATCGCGTCCGGTCTTGAGTTGTCCGTCGGTCTGGAGCGTAACCCTGTCACGGAGACCGTTCCGGATCAGTGTCTGCCTGGTCTCGGAAAGGCCTATCTCAGGCGAGACGCCCGCATAGCGTATCGAGGACATAGGGGAAGCCCCTGTACCTCCTTCAGCTCCGGAAATGACTATCAGGTTGGCTTTGGCCTTGGCTACACCTGCGGCCACTGTTCCGACTCCACTCTCTGCCACGAGTTTCACGCTGATGCGTGCATCGGGGTTGACATTGCGAAGATCGAAGATCAGTTGGGCCAGGTCCTCGATGGAATAGATGTCATGGTGAGGAGGGGGAGAGATGAGGGAAATGCCAGGGATGGAATGGCGCGTGCGGGCGATGATACCGTCGACCTTGTATCCCGGCAACTGGCCGCCTTCTCCAGGCTTTGCACCCTGAGCGATCTTGATCTGTATCTCTTTCGCGTTGACGAGGTATTCGGTTGTTACACCGAAACGTCCGGAAGCGACCTGCTTTATAGCGCTGTTCTTGGGCGAATGGAAGCGTTCACGGTCCTCTCCGCCCTCACCGGTGTTGCTGCGCGAACCGAGGCGGTTCATGGCTTCTGCAATGGCCTCGTGGGCACCTTGGCTGATGGCGCCGAAGGACATGGCGGCTCCCACGAAGCGCTTTACTATCTCCTCCACGGGCTCGACCTCATCGATCGGGATGGGATTGTGCTTGAAACCGAAGAAATCCCTGAGGAACAGGGGCTCCTTGTGGTTGTCCACTATGGAGGTGAACTCCTTGAACTTCCTGTAGTCTCCGGAACGGGTAGCCAGCTGCAGCGCAGCGATCGCCTCGGGTGTCCACGAGTGGGGAATGCCATCCTTCCTGAAGGAGTATTGGCCGATATGTGGAAGGATGTCGGACACTTCGCAGTCAAATCCCTGCGCATGCATGCTGGCGGCGTCCTGTGCAATCCTGGACAGGGAGATGCCGCCGACAGTGGAGGACGGCGTACCGAAATACTCCCTGAGGAGGTCGGCTCCGAGTCCTATGCTTTCGAATATCTTCGCACCGCGATAGGAGCGTATCGTGCTGATACCCATCTTGCTGAGTATCTTCTTCAGACCCTTGTCAACCGCCTTGATGTAGTTTTTCCGTGCAGTCTCGAAATCGAGCTGGAGATCTCCCTTCTTCACAAGGTCGTCGATGATGGCGAACGCCATGTAGGGGTTGACCGCACTGGCTCCGTACCCGAGCAGAAGCGCGGAGTGCATGGTCTCCCTTATTTCTCCGCTCTCCACGATCAAAGCTGTACGTACGCGCTTCTGGACCTTGACTAGGTAATGGTGTATGGCACTTACAGCCAGAAGCGAAGGTATCGCGGCATGTGTCTCGTCCAGCCCCCTGTCGCTGAGGATGATGTAGTTGATTCCCTGGTCAACGGAGGCTTCTGCTTCGCGGCAAAGGCTGTCCAGGGCCTCCTTCATCCCGACTTCTCCCTTGGACTTCTCGAAGATGATGGGAAGCACCTCGGTGTTGAAACCCTTGTAGCGGATATGGCAGAGTATGTCGAGCTCGTCGTTCGTCAGAACGGGCTGGGGGAGTCTCACCATCTTGCAATGGTCTTCATCAGGAGTGAGGATGTTCATTCCGACGGCTCCGATATACTCCGTGAGGGACATCACCAGATCTTCGCGTATGGGGTCGATGGGAGGATTCGTCACCTGTGCGAACTGCTGGCGGAAATAGTTGAAAAGCAATTGCGGCCGCTCGGACAATGCAGCCAATTGCGTGTCATTTCCCATGGATGAGATAGGTTCCGAGGCCGTGTTGCACATCGGGATGATGATGCGCTCGATATCCTCGCGGGTGTAGTCGAATGCCCTGAGCCTCTTTTCGAAGTCAGGCACGGAGTTTTCCGCCTTGCGGCCGCTGCGGAGTTTAGCCAGTTCGATACGGCCGTTCGAAAGCCAGCGGCCATAATCGTGGCCGTCAGCCAAAGCCTGCTTGATCTCGTCGTTGCGGAAGATACGGCCTGTCTGGGTATCGACCATGAGTATCTTTCCAGGCTGGAGCGACCCTTTCTCGACCACGGAACCTGCCGCGACGGGGAGGCATCCGGCTTCCGAGGCGATAGCCAAAAGGCCTTTATCAGTGATGAAATAACGGGACGGGCGAAGGCCGTTGCGGTCCAGCATGCCTCCGGCGTAGCGGCCGTCGGAGAAGAGTATGGCGGCGGGGCCGTCCCACGGTTCCATAAGGATGGAGTGGTACTCGTAGAAAGCCTTCAGGTCGCTTCCAATGGGGTTCTTCTCGTTGAACGACTCCGGAATCATCATCGACATCACGTGCGGAAGCTCCATCCCAGAGTGGTAGAAGAACTCCATCGTATTGTCGAAAGATGCGCTGTCGCTCATACCCGGCTGGATGATGGGGGAGATGTCGCGGACATCTCCCAACGCCTCGGACGATAGCACGCCCTCGCGGGCCTCCATCCATCCGCGGTTGCCGCGGATGGTATTGATCTCGCCATTGTGGGCCATCATCCTGAACGGCTGGGCAAGGGACCATGCCGGGAAGGTATTCGTGCTGAAACGGGAATGGACCAGGGCAAGACCGGAGGTGAAGAACGGGCTGGACAGGTCCGGATAATACTCCTTCAGCTGGGGCGAAGTCAGCATACCTTTGTAAATCAGTATGCGGCTGGAAAGGGACACGACATAGAAGTCCTTGTCGGAAATCCTTTGTTCCACGTGCTTGCGTATGCGGTACAGTCTGGTTTCCAATCCTTCCGGAGCGGAGTCGGCACCGGTGATGAAGACCTGGACGACATGCGGCTCGCAGGCGCGGGCCGTCTCGCCCAGGATATCGCTGTTCACCGGAACCTCCCTGACTTTGGAAAGGACAAGCCCTTCACGCTGAGTCTCCTCCTTTAGGGTTTCGATATAGTCTTCTCCTTTCTTGCTTTCCTTGGGGAGGAAGATGAGACCGGTGCCGTACCTGCCTCTCTCCGGGACAGGTATGCCCTGGAGCAGGATGAATTCGTGGGGAATCTGCACCATGATGCCGGCGCCGTCGCCAGTCCTGGCGTCGGCGCCTTCGGCTCCACGGTGCTTCAGGTTCTCCAGCATGGTGATGGCATCGGATACCAGCTGGTGGGTCTTGTTGCCGTTCAGGTCGGCGATCATTCCCACTCCGCAGGCATCGTGCTCGTATGCCGGATCGTATAAGGTTCTTTCCATAGACTTAGTTGATGAATAGGAGTTCGCGGTACTTGGGCAGCGGCCACATGTCGTTGTCCACGATTTCTTCCAGCTTGTCGATGGGCCTGCGGATTGCGAACAGGCTTTCGGCTATCTCGTGATAGGCCTTTGCCTTCTCGTATTCGTTCTCGATGGTGTTGGCACTCTTCCTGGCTTCGATCATCTTTGCCACGCCCTTCTGGAGCTGTTCTATCCTATGGGAGATCTTTTCGATGAGGGTGATGGTTACGGCTGCCTTTTCCTGATAGGAATCGGGGAAGTTCTCTTTCATCATGGTCAGGTTCTTGAGCAGGGTGTTCTGGTACGCAAGAGCTGCGGGGATGACGTGGTTGATGGCCATCCTGCCCATCACACGGGACTCTATCTGCACCTTCTTGGTGTACATCTCCCACTTGACCTCGTTGCGGGCCTCAAGCTCCTTTGTAGTGTAGATGCCCAGCGAGGTGAACATTTCGACGGATTCAGGTTTAGTGAAGGATTTGATCATCTCCGGTACGCTGGTCTCGGTGTCGAGTCCGCGCCTTGCCGCCTCTTCCTTCCACTCGTCG
Organism: uncultured Bacteroidia bacterium; assembly: GCA_902785785.1. Classification (GTDB taxonomy): domain Bacteria; phylum Bacteroidota; class Bacteroidia; order Bacteroidales; family UBA932; genus Cryptobacteroides. The sequence goes on from CADAAA010000005.1 coordinate 82,936, forward strand.
GTGTAGCCGTTTCCGTCGAAGCAGACGACATCGATGATGGAGCTGATGATCGGTTTGAGGGTGTCCATCACGGCAACTTCCAGGGCCTTTCCGGAGGCGAGCTCCTTGTCGAGGGCCTTCTTGAAGACTAGCAGCTGCTCGGCGACGGCACCGCTGAGCGCAGTCATTGCGCCGGCGCAGTTGGCCGAGGAGCCGACGGCGCGGAACTCGAAGCGGTTGCCTGTGAAGGCGAAGGGCGAGGTGCGGTTGCGGTCAGTGTTGTCCACGAAGATCTCGGGAATCTCGACGATGCCCACGGAGGTCTCTTTCTTTCCGGCGATCTCGATGGGGGTGCCGGAAGGCAGCTCGAGCAGTTTGTGGAGGACTTCAGTCATGGTGCGGCCGAGGAAGGCGGAGACGATTGCCGGCGGAGCCTCGTTGGCACCGAGACGGTGCGCGTTGGTTGCGCTGGCGATGCTGGCCTTCAGCAGGGCGTTATGCTTCTGGACCGCGGCGAGGATGTTGACGAAGAAGGTAACGAACTGGAGGTTTCCTGCAGGATCCTTGCCGGGGGCAAGCAGCAAGGTACCGGTGTCGGTACCGAGAGACCAGTTGTTGTGCTTACCGGAACCGTTGATACCGTCGAAGGGCTTCTCGTGCAGCAGCACAACGAAACCGTGCTTGCGCGCGACCTTGTTCATCACGTTCATTATCATCTGGTTCTGGTCGTTGGAGAGATTGCACTCCCCGAAGATCGGAGCAAGTTCGAACTGGTTGGGAGCGACCTCGTTGTGCCTGGTCTTCAGGGGAATGCCGAGTTTGTAGCCTTCGTACTCGAGATCCTTCATGAATGCTGCGACGCGGGTGGGAATGGCAGCGAAGTAGTGGTCCTCGAGCTGCTGGTTCTTGGAGGAGGCGTGGCCCATCAGGGTGCGTCCTGTGAGGATAAGGTCAGGCCTGGCTGCATAGAGATCCTCGTCCACGAGGAAATACTCCTGCTCCCAGCCTAGATAGGAATGCACCTTAGATACTTTTGGATCGAACAACTTGCAGATAGGTACCGCAGCGTCGGAAACGGCCTTGAGCGCCTTCTTGAGAGGAGTCTTGTAGTCCAGTGCCTCGCCTGTGTAAGAGATAAACACAGTCGGTATACAGAGGGTGTCATCCTGGATGAAGACCGGAGAAGTCGGGTCCCAGGCGGTGTAACCGCGGGCCTCGAAGGTGGCGCGGATTCCTCCGCTGGGGAAGGATGAGGCGTCCGGTTCCTGCTGGATGAGGGACTTGCCGTTGAAGGACTCTATCATGCCTCCCTTTCTGTCATATTCCATCAGGGAGTCGTGCTTCTCGGCCGTCACTTCCGTGAGGGGCTGGAACCAGTGGGTGATGTGCGTGACACCGTGTTCCAGCGCCCACTCCTTCATGCCTTCGGCAACTTTGTCAGCCGTGGCCAGGTCGAGTGAGCGGCCGTTGTCGATACAGTCGACCAAAGCCTCGTAGGTCTTGACATCAAGATACTTGCGCATCTTCTCGCGGTTGAACACCAACTCTCCGAAATAGGCGGAAGGTCTCTCTGCGGGGGCAGTCACGTCCAAAGCCCTCTTCTTGAAGGCATCCTGGACAACATCGAATCTAAGCTTGCTCATAGTATGGGGAATTTAGATGGTTAATATGCTTGGATATGGACTCCGGCGACCGCGCGTCCGCTGGGGTCGTTGAGGTTCTTGAAGGCGGCATCCCATTCGAGCGCGATGGCAGTGGAACAGGCAACGCTGGCCTCGCTGGGGACCGATAGTGCAGCTGAATCGCTCGGAAACAGTTCGGAGAAAATGCTGCGGTAGTAATACTCTTCCTTGTTCTGAGGAGTGTGGATAGGGAAGCGGTTGGCAGCATGCGCCATCTGCTCGTCGCTGACGGCCTCGGCCGTGACCCGCTTGAGCGTGTCGATCCAGGAGTAGCCGACGCCGTCTGAGAACTGCTCCTTCTGCCTCCAGGCTATCTCTGATGGGATCAGGTCTGCACACGCCTCGCGGACAATCTTCTTTTCGATTGTCTGCCCGGGGCACATCTTTGCGGCTGGATTCAGGCGCATGGCTACGTCGAGGAATTCCTTGTCAAGGAACGGTACGCGCCCTTCCACACCCCAGGCCGAAAGGCTCTTGTTGGCTCTCAGGCAGTCATATAGGTGAAGCTTCGAGAGCTTGCGCACAGTTTCCTCATGGAAGGCGCGTGCATCAGGCGCCTTATGGAAGTACAGGTACCCGCCGAAGACTTCATCGGCACCTTCGCCGGAGAGCACCATCTTGATGCCCATCGACTTGATGACGCGTGCCAGGAGATACATCGGCGTCGAGGCGCGGATGGTCGTGACATCGTAAGTCTCGGTATAATAAATGACGTCACGAATTGCGTCCAGGCCTTCCTGGATGGTATAGTTGATCTCGTGATGGACAGTACCGATGTGCTCGGCGACAAGGCGGGCCTTGTCGAGGTCAGGCGCACCTTTCAGCCCTACGGCGAAAGAATGCAGCCGCGGCCACCAGGCGCGTGTCCTGGAGTCGTCCTCGATGCGCATCGCGCTGAACTTCTCGGCTATCGCCGAAATGACGGAAGAGTCGAGGCCACCGGAGAGCAGCACGCCGTAAGGGACGTCGGACATCAGCTGGCGCTTCACCGCGGACTCCAGCGCAGCACGAAGCTGCGCCGGGTCGGCGGGGTTGTCTTTCACTGCATCGTAATCCTGCCATTCGCGGGTGTACCAGCGCTTCATCCCTGGCTTGCGGCTCCAGTAGCAGTGGCCGGGCAGGAAGGGCTCGTAACGTTCGCACTGCCCTTCCAGCGCCTTCAGCTCGCTGGCGACATAGACCTTTCCGTCAGCGTCGTCAAAGCCGATATACAGCGGAATGACTCCGATGGGGTCGCGGGCGATCAGGAAAGCATCTTTTTCTGCGTCATAGAGTGCAAATGCGAAAATCCCGTTCAGTTCCTCCAGGAAATCCGGTCCCTTGTCGCGGTACAAGGCGAGAATGACCTCACAATCGCTGCCCGTACGGAAATCATATTTCCCGGCGTAACGCCGGCGGATCTCCTGATGGTTATAGATCTCACCGTTGACGGCCAGCACCTGCTTCCCGTCAGGGGAGAGGAGCGGCTGTCCGCCGGATTCCGGATCCACGATGCTCAGGCGCTCGTGGGCCATGACGGCGCTCCCGCCGCACCAGATGCCGCTCCAGTCCGGCCCTCTGTGCCGAAGTTTGCGGCTCATCTCAAGAGCCTTCCGGCGCATGGCGTCGGACTGTTCGCGAATGTTGAAAATACATGAGATCCCACACATGGTATTCGTGTTTATTTGTTAAGTTATGCGTTTCCTTTTTCGGGGGGAGGGAGGGAATCAAAAAAAGACCGGCTCTCTCGAACCGGTCTCCTATTATGCTTATACCATAAAAATCACCTTATCCGACCGGCAGGACAAGATACAGCTTATTATTCTGGGAATTCTGTGAATTCTCAGAGACAAACTGCTGCTTGAAATTGGCGGATATGATGAAAAGGTTTGTCATTTCGATCGTTCTTCTGTTACAAATTTAGTCAGCGGAAATCTAAAATGCAAGATATTTTTTAAAAAATTTTGTAAACCGTTTTAGATTTTTCAACCGCCCCGGCATCAGGAATGATTTCCGGAGCGTATTCTTCTTTCCTACATCGGTAAAGGTAATGACAAGGGGCTTTCTCTGCATTTCTTGCCATCACTTCTTCTGAAGCAGGTCCTAAAGTCTTTTATCGCCTTATTCCGAAATCATCTCAAGATCCGATATCCACAGCGCCACCTTCGCATCCGAAGGCATCCTGAGGTCCCCTCTCGGAGAAAGGGACACCGAACCGACCTTCGGTCCGTCGGGAAGGCAGGAACGCTTGAACTGCTGGCTGAAGAACCTCCAGTAGAACTTCTTGAGCCATTTTTGGATTGTCTCCTTGTCATAGTCGTTGGACTTTCCTTCCGGTCCCACGAAAACTGATGCGTCCGCCCTCTTTCCGAGGAAGGCCTTCTTCGCGAGGAAGTATATCTTCGAAGGAGAGTATCCGAAACGGAACATATTGTATAGGAAGAAGTCGTGGAGTTCGTAAGGTCCGACGAGATCCTCTGTCTTCTGCTTTATGTTACCCTTCTCGTCAGCCGGGGTGAGTTCTGGGCTGATGGGGGTGTCGACGACATCGAGGAGGATTTCTCGGGCGGTTCTTTCCCCGTCCCCAGCCTCACCGAAGTTGTTCTCCGCCGCCCACTTCACGAGGTACTTCACGAGTGTCTTTGGGATTGAGGCGTTCACTCCGTACATCGACATATGGTCTCCGTTGTATGTGGCCCAACCAAGAGCCAGTTCCGAAAGATCTCCCGTTCCGACGACAAGACCGTTTTCCTTGTTTGCCACATCCATCAGAATCTGGGTCCTTTCCCTCGCCTGGCTGTTTTCGTAGGTGATGTCATGGACCGAAAGGTCATGTCCTATGTCCTCGAAATGCTGCTTGACGGCAGGGACTATGGAAATCTCCCTCTGGGTGACACCGAGTACAGTCATAAGGTCGACTGCGTTGCTGTATGTACGGTTAGTAGTACCGAAGCCGGGCATCGTTATTCCGATGATGCCTTTGCGGTCATACCCCAGACCGTCAAAGGCCATCACCGTTACAAGAAGCGCCAGGGTGCTGTCCAATCCTCCGGATACTCCGATGACGGCTGTCTTGCAGCCTATGTGCTCGAGCCTGGACATGAGGCCGAGGACCTGGATCGAAGTGATCTCCTTGGCCCTGCGGTCAATTTCGGCGGGATCTCCGCCGGGAACGAATGGATGTGGTTCTATACTCCGGATAAGTTCTTCGTCGAATGAAGTCGAAGCGGCTTTGCCGAGGTCTACGATGCCGTAGCGGCGGCGCATGTCGGAGGAAGTCCTTCCGTCGGGGATTATGGCAGAGAATGTCGTCTCCCTCTGACGCAGGATGGAGAGTTTCTCCATGTCGAGATCCGCGAGGATCATCTGGGTCTTCGTGGAGAACCTTTCGCTTTCGGCGAGGAAGGAACCGTTCTCGCAGATCATCGATGATCCCGCGAAAACCATATCCTGGGTGGATTCACCGTAGGAAGCCGAACAGTAGATGTACCCACTTATGGTCCTTGCTGACTGGTTCGCTACGAGAGCCTTTCGGTAGACGTGCTTTAGGAGCACCTCGTTGCTTGCGGAAGGGTTGACGATGATTCTGGCTCCGCCCAGGGCGTGGAACGACGAAGGAGGGATGGGCATCCACAGGTCCTCGCAGATTTCCACGGCGAAGGTCGCCTCCCCGATCGAGAAAATCTGGTTCGGGGAAATCGTCGTCCTGAATCCGGCGTACTTCATCGTGCAGGGGGTACCTTCACGGTAGTAGTCCTTGCCGTCGTCATGGAAGTTACCGGTGGAGACGTTTCCGGGTGAGAGGAAATCCGCCCCTGAAGAGAACCACCTCGATTCATAGAACTCCCCGTAGTTGGGTATGTACACCTTGGGGACAAGTCCCCGGAGCATCCCGTTTCGGAAGACGGCGGCGCAGTTATAAAGGCGGTCCAGGTGCCTAACCGGCACTCCGACCACTACCGTCACTTCCTTGGCCCTTGTATGGGCCCTTATCGCCGCTATCGCCTTCTCCGCCTCGGCGATGAGGATATCCTGGCTGAAAAGGTCGCCGCAGGTGTATCCTGTGACGCAGAGTTCGGGAAAGACCAGAAGCGACACCTTCCTGTTTTCAGCGACGGTAATGGCGGAAAGGATTTCCGCTGTATTGAATGCAACGTCGGCCACCTTCACACGAGGTGAACATGCTGCCACTCTTATGAATCCGTAATTTTCCATCTTGGAATATGTGTGTCTTGAACTGGGACTTTGTGAATATCTAGAATAATTACGGTTGTAACGTGATGCCAAATACCAAGAAGGCAGACTTGGAATAAGGGTTGGCCTCCACCTGGGCGAAAACCGGAATGGAGAAAGTATCCGTAACCTGGATGTTCTTCGCCGCCGTCAATGCGAGGTTGGTGACGGCGAATCTGTCCGTACCGTAGAAATCGGTGGCAAACGGGACCGCACCGGCCGTGGCCGTCCAATCGACATCGCCGAGCTTAAACGGAACGCTGATTTCCAAATAGCTGCTGTAAGCGAGTTTCCCGGTAGCCTCCACCAGGTCGTTGCCTGCAAAGTTGGTGTACCACTGCAACGACGCAAAGCCGAAGTCATAACCGGCATTCGCCTCGAACACATGGTTCGTATAGTCGGCGGCGTACTTGAAGTAGTGGTTCAGCGGGTCCAGACCCGCATTGAACCAATAATCCGTCACGCCGATATTGAAACCTCCGACCGAGTAAGCAAGCGTCAGGTCCAGTTCCTTCGTATCGGCCGGGTCGGACAGGCCCACCGAGCCCCAGACCGAGAGGCTCAAGCCCTTGTAGCTGACGCCGAGCGCCGGCTGCATCGACACGTCGCCCAATTCCATGCCGCGCCAGACATAACTGCTAACGAAGTCGGTGCCGATAGTGGTTTCCACCGTGTCTTGAGCCTTGGTGGTTGCTGCACCGAAGAGCAGCAAAGCAAGACCGCTGTAAAATATCTTTTTCATAGGTAATATCAATTTAATTATCAACTAGTTATAACAGCTTTCGCCGTGTTCGTAGATGTCGAGGCCCTCGTCTTCGACGCGCGATTCGACGCGCAGGCCATGGGCCTTCTTGATGCCGAAGAACAGGATGAATCCGCATACTGCGGCCCAGAGGTCGATGACAAGGATGCCAAGGCACTGTACTCCGAAGAAATGCCATCCGCCGCCGTAGAAGAGACCTCCGTCAGTGGCGAGAAGGCCGGTGAGGATAGTACCGAGGATACCGCAGACTCCGTGTACGGACGATGCGCCTACAGGATCGTCGATGTGCAGTTTGTGATCGATGAACTCGATTGCGAATACCAGCACTATTCCGCAGAGAAGACCGATGACGACTGCTCCCCAGGGCGAGACTGCGTCGCATCCGGCGGTGATGCCGACAAGACCTGCCAGGATGCCGTTGAGCGTCAACGACAGCGAGGGCTTGCCGTACTTGAGCCAGGTAAGGAACATGGTCGCAGTACCGCCGGCTGCAGCTGCAAGGTTGGTGGTCAGGAAGACATGCGATATGGCGATGCGGTTCACTTCACCGCTGGCGGCCAGCTGGCTTCCCGGGTTGAATCCGAACCATCCGAGCCAGAGGATGAAGACCCCCAGTGCAGCTATGGCCAGGTTGTGTCCGGGGATGGCCCGGCTCTTGCCGTCCTTGCCGTATTTGCCGCGACGCGGTCCGAGTGCGATGGCTCCGATCAGGGCAAGGACACCGCCTACGCTGTGCACTATAGCGCTTCCTGCGAAATCGTGGAAACCAAGATCAGCTAGCCAGCCTCCTCCCCAGGTCCAATGTCCCTCGACGGGATAGACTATCAAGGATATGAATGCACTGTAGACAAGGTACATCGAGAATTTGGTGCGCTCTGCCATGGCGCCGCTGACGATGGTCGCGGCCGTGGCGCAGAAGACGGTCTCGAAGATCAGGAAACCTTCCACGGGCAGGTCGCCCTTGTAGAAGGAGAGGTCTCCCCAGTTGGGAGCGCCGATGAATCCGGCTCCGTCGCTTCCGAACATGAAGCCGAAGCCGACCAGGAAGAACAGCAGGGAGCCGAGCATGAAGTCGACGAAGTTCTTCATCAATATGTTGACGGTGTTCTTGCTGCGTGTGAATCCCGCTTCGCAGAGGGCGAATCCGGGTTGCATCCAGAAGACAAGCATTGCTGCAAGCAGCATCCAAACGGTATCGAGGGATATGGCTAACTCATTCATAGTTCTTTCATCTTTAAGGTTTTACTTCTTGTCACGGAGCACTGTGTCGCCGTGCTCACCCGTACGTATCGACCAGGTGTCGATCACGTCGCTCACGAAGATGCGTCCGTCTCCGACCTCTCCGGTATGGGCCTCGCGCAGTATGACCTCGACGGCCGGTTCGACGAACATGTCGCGGCAGATGATGGTCAGTGCGATGCGTTCGATAACGTCCGTGGAGTACTGGACTCCTCTGTAGATCCTCTCCTGGCGGCTCTGTCCGATACCGTGAACGTCATGGTACTCGAACCAGTTGATGTCCGACTGCAACAGGGCTTCCTTCACATCCTCAAACCTTGTTTTCCGGATGATAGCTTCAATCCTTTTCATAATTTTCGTGTCTGTTTTGTTAAGTTGTCGTTTAATCCCCGGGGAAGGAAAAACAAAAAAGACCGGCTCTTTCGAACCGGTCTCCTATTATGCTCATACCACAAAAATCACCTTATCCGACCGGCAAGACAAGATACAGCATTATTATTCTGGGAATTCTGTGAATTCTCAGAGACAAGCTGCTGCTTGAAATTGGCCGTAATGGTGAAAATGTTGATCATTTCGTTCGTTCTTCTGTTACAAATATAGTCAGCGGAAATCTAAAATGCAAGATATTTTTTAAAAAATTTTATAAACCGTTTTAATTCTTAACCTTCTTGTACTCAAGTGCTGCGGCGACCAGACCTTTAAATAAAGGATGCGGGTTTTCGGGCGTGCTCTTGTACTCGGGATGGAACTGGGAACCGATGAAGAAGGGATGGGAAGGCAGCTCCACGATCTCCACGAGGCCGGTCTCAGGATTGCGTCCCGTAGCCATCATGCCGTTCTTCTCAAATTCTTCGAGATACTCGGAGTTGAACTCGTAGCGGTGACGGTGACGCTCGCGTATGGACAGACCGCCATAGAGCGACGCCGCCAGCGAACCCTCTTTCAGGACGCAGGAGTATGCGCCCAAACGCATGGTTCCGCCCTTTATCGTGGTCTTCTTCTGCTCTTCCATCATGCAGATGACAGGATGCGTGGTGTCAGGGTCCTTTTCCGTAGATGAGGCGTCCGCATATCCGAGTACGTTCCTTGCGAACTCTACGACACACATCTGCATTCCGAGGCAGATGCCGAGGAAGGGGATACCGTTCTCGCGGGCATACTTGATGGCGTGGACCTTGCCTTCGAGACCTCTTTCTCCGAATCCTGGTGCGACGAGGATGCCGTCGGTTCCCTTTAGCAGTTCATCGACATTCTCCGGAGTGACGCTCTCGCTCTGGAGAGTCCTCACGTGCACTTTGCAGTCGTTTGCTGCCCCGGCGTGGACGAAGGCTTCCTGGATGGACTTGTACGCATCCTGCAGCTCGACATACTTACCGACAAGGACAACCTCAACCTCGTACTTAGGGTTCTTAATCCTGTCGAGGAAAGTCTTCCACCTGCTCAGTTCCGGTGTAGCGAAATTGTCAATCTGGAGTTTGCGGACGGCGAGCTCGTCCAGATGCTCCTCGTGCATGTTGAGAGGAACTTGATAAATGCTCCAGGCATCGATGCTCTGGATGACATGGCCGGGGCGGACGTTGCAGAACAGGGCGATCTTGCGCTTAAGTTCCGCCGACAGGGGATGCTCGGTACGGCAGACGATGACGTCCGGTTTGACTCCACCTTGCTGAAGCATCTGGACGGAGTGTTGCGTAGGCTTGGTCTTGAGCTCCTTAGCCGCGCTCAAGTAGGGGATGAGCGTCAGGTGGACGGACATGCAGTCTTCCTCTGGAAGCTCCCACTGAAGCTGCCGGACGGCTTCAACGAAAGGCTGCGACTCCATGTCACCTATCGTGCCTCCTATCTCGGTGAGTATGATGTCATAGTTTCCGGTCTGGCCGAGAAGGAGCATCCTGCGCTTAATCTCGTCAGTAATATGCGGAACGATCTGGACTGTCTTGCCTAGATAGGCCCCTTCGCGCTCCTTCGTGATGACCGTATTGTATATCCTTCCGGTCGTGACGTTGTTGGCCTGGGAAGTGTACACACCCAGGAAACGCTCGTAATGACCGAGGTCGAGATCGGTCTCGGCGCCGTCTTCCGTGACATAGCATTCACCGTGCTCGTACGGGTTGAGCGTGCCCGGATCGATATTGATGTATGGATCGAATTTCTGGATGGTCACACGCAGGCCCCTTGCCTGAAGCAGCTTGGCCAGCGACGAAGCGATAATCCCTTTTCCGAGCGAGGAGGCGACTCCTCCGGTGATGAAAATATACTTAGTATTCATTGTAATGGATATTTATGCGTATTCATCCCAACTCTTGATAGGCAGTTCATCGACTTTCACCGTGCAGAAAGCGTTGATGAAGGCGATGGCGAGCCGGGCATTGGTGATCAATGGAATGTTGAGGTCGATGGCTGCCCTGCGGATCTTGTATCCGTTGGAGAGCTCGCGCGGAGTCAGGTCCTTGGGGATATTGACGACCATGTCGATGGTGCGGTCGTGCATCAGCTCGATGGCCTGAGGATGCTTTCCCTCGTCACTTGGCCAGTACACGGCCGTGTTGGGAATGCCGTTTTCAGAAAGGTAGCGGGACGTGCCGCCAGTCGCATACAGCTTGTAGCCGTGCTCCGCCAGCATACGGGCGGTATCGAGCATCTCCGCCTTCTGCATCGGGGTTCCTGTGGACAGGAGGATGCCCTTTGACGGGATGCGATAGCCGACTGAAAGCATTGATTCGAGCATCGCTCCTGTGACATCGTCTCCTATGCATCCCACTTCACCTGTGGACGCCATGTCGACTCCCAGTACCGGATCAGCCTTCTGAAGCCTGTTGAAGGAGAACTGCGAGGCCTTGATCCCGACGCAGTCAAGGTCGAAGAGGTCCTTTGAAGGAGGCTCGGGCGATTCTCCGAGCATGACCCTCGTGGCAAGCTCCACAAGGTTGATTTTCAGCACCTTGCTGACAAAGGGGAAACTGCGGCTGGCGCGGAGGTTGCACTCTATGACCTTGACGTCGTTGTTCTTGGCGAGGTACTGGATATTGAACGGCCCCGAGATGTGTAGCTCCTGCGCTATCTTGCGGCTGATACGCTTGATGCGTCGTACTGTCTCGACATAGAGCTTCTGCGGGGGGAACTGGATGGTAGCATCGCCGGAATGGACTCCTGCGAACTCCACGTGTTCACCGATCGCATAGGCAATGATGCGGCCGTGGTCGGCCACGGCGTCGAACTCAATCTCCTTGGCATGTTCGATGAAGCGGCTTACCACGACCGGGTGCTCCTGCGAGACTTCCGCGGCCAGCTGAAGGAAGCGCTCCAGTTCCTCTTCGTTGGAACACACGTTCATGGCTGCTCCGGAAAGTACATATGACGGGCGTACAAGTACGGGGAAGCCTACCTTTCCTATGAATGCGGCTATGTCCTCGCGTGAAGTGAGTTCGCCCCACTCGGGCTGGTCCACTCCTATCCTGTCGAGCATTGCGGAAAACTTCTTTCGGTCCTCAGCGTTGTCTATGTCTTCCGCGGAGGTGCCGAGAAGCGGGATGCCGCGTGCCGCCAGCTTGACGGCGAGGTTGTTGGGTATCTGACCTCCGGTGGAGACAATTACACCTTTCGGATTTTCGAAACCTGCAATGTCGAGCACTCGTTCAAACGACAGCTCGTCGAAATAAAGCCGGTCGCAGATGTCGTAATCCGTGGAGACCGTTTCAGGATTGTAGTTGATCATTACGCTCTTGAATCCCCGGCTTCGGACAGTGTTGAGAGCCTGGACACAGCACCAGTCAAACTCGACGGACGATCCGATCCTGTAAGCTCCCGAACCAAGTACGATGACTCCGTCACGACCATCGTCGAAAGATATGTCGTTTTCCGTCCCTTGGTAGGTCAGATACAGATAATTTGTCTTGGCCGGGAACTCTCCGGCCATGGTGTCGATTTGCTTTACGACAGGTGTTATGCCATATTTCTCTCTCAGCGCGCGTATCTCCAGGGATTCGAAGGCATGTCCAGGACGGGACAACGCACGTGCGATCTGGTAGTCGGAGAAGCCGTAGACCTTGGCTTTGCGGATCAGGTCTGGACTGATCCCGGAGTCGGCAGAGCCGATCTCGTCCGCAATATCGACGATGTTGCGCAGCTTGCGGAGGAACCAGCGGTCGATGCTTGTCAGCTGGTGGATCCTGTCTATGCTGTAACCGACCTGCATCGCTTCGCTTATGGCGAAGATGCGCATGTCGGTCGGCTCCTTGAGGGCATGGTCCATGCCGTTCATCCTGATATGCTTGTTCTCCACGAATCCGTGCATGCCCTGTCCTATCATCCTCAGGCCTTTTTGGATTGCCTCCTCGAAAGTCCGCCCTATGGCCATGACCTCTCCTACCGACTTCATGCTTGAACCGATCTCGCGGTCTACGCCATGGAACTTGCCCAGATCCCATCTTGGAATCTTGCAGACTACATAATCCAATGCCGGTTCGAAAAACGCTGAAGTCGTCAGGGTGACGCTGTTCTTGAGTTCGAACAGTCCCTTGCCCAGTCCCAGCTTGGCCGCCACGAAGGCAAGGGGGTATCCCGTGGCCTTCGAGGCGAGGGCCGAAGACCGGCTCAGCCTGGCGTTGACCTCTATGACGCGGTACTCCTCGGAGTCAGGGTCGAAGGCATACTGGACATTGCATTCTCCGACAATGCCCAGATGCCTGACGATGCGTATTGACAATTCGCGCAAGAAATGGTATTCGGAGTTGGTCAGTGTCTGCGAAGGCGCTATGACGATGCTCTCACCGGTATGGATGCCGAGCGGGTCGAAGTTCTCCATGTTGCAGACCGTGATGCAGTTGTCGTATGCGTCACGGACTACCTCATATTCGATCTCCTTCCATCCTTTCAGGCTCTTCTCGACGAGCACCTGAGGTGAAAAGGAGAAGGATTTCTCGGCGAGACGGACAAGCTCGTCTTCGTTGTCGCAGAATCCCGATCCCAGGCCTCCGAGGGCGAAAGCGGAGCGCAGGATCACCGGGTATCCCAGTTCTTCAGCCGCCGTTTTTGCAGCTTCTATGCTCTCGCAAGCTTCGCTCTTGATGGTCTTTACGCCGATCTCGTCGAGTCTTTTTACGAAGAGTTCACGGTCTTCCGTATCGATAATGGTCTGTACGGGTGTACCAAGCACGCGGACCCCGTATTTCTCCAGAATCCCACTCTTGAAGAGTTCAATACCGCAGTTGAGTGCAGTCTGGCCGCCAAAGGAGAGCAGGATGCCGTCCGGACGTTCCTTTTCTATGACCTTCCCGATGAATGAAGGGGTTACGGGAAGGAAATAAATCTTGTCCGCTATGCCCTCGCTGGTCTGGACTGTGGCGATGTTGGGATTGATGAGTATTGTCGATATATCTTCTTCGCGCAATGCCTTGAGTGCCTGGGAGCCGGAGTAGTCGAATTCTCCAGCTTCGCCGATCTTCAAGGCTCCTGATCCGAGGACGAGGACTTTGGAAATCTTTCCGGGAAGGTCGGGCGCAGTTACGTGTTTACTGAGATGTCCACTGATCGGGGCTTTGCCGCAGTTCCTTTCTTCTTCCATCAAGTCGGTGAAGCGATCGAAAAGGGACTCGGTGTCCAGTGGGCCGCCGCTGGCTTCGGGATGGAACTGGACGGAGAACCATGGCATCTCCGTATGCTCAAGTCCTTCGTTGGATCCGTCGTTCATATTGACCAAAAGCGCTCTCCAACCTTCGGGAAGGGAGTCATTGTCTATGGCATAACCGTGATTCTGGCTGGTGATGAAGCATCTGTCCGTGCCGTTTAGACGGGCAGGCTGGTTGTGACCGCGGTGTCCGTATTTCAGTTTGAAAACCTTTGCGCCTGCGGCTATGCCAAGCAGCTGGTTGCCGAGGCAGATGCCCATTACGGGCCTGGCATGACCGGTCTTCCGGGCTTCTTCCTCTCCTTCTGCGAGCGCGCGTTTGAGTATGCTGATGGTTTGCTTGCATTCCTCCGGGTTGCCCGGGCCATTGCTTAGGAAGATTCCGTCGTAATCCATCCCGGTATAGTCATAATTCCAGGGGACGCGTATGACTTCAATGCCGCGGGAAAGGAGGCAGCGGATAATGTTGTATTTGCACCCGCAGTCAACGAGGATTACGGTTTTCTTTGCCGGGCCCTCCGGTTTGTAGCGGATGACCTCCCGGCAGGATACGTCAGCGACAAAGTTGTGCTTGCCGTACTCCGGCCACTCGTTGTCAGCCACATCCACTCCTTCAGGGACGATGCGGCCGTGCATCACACCGCGCTCGCGGAGAATCTTCGTGAGCGCACGCGTGTCGATGCCGGTGATGGCCGGGACGCCCTCGCGTTTCAACCACTCGTCCAGGCTTTCTTCGGCGTCCCAGTGGCTGTATTCTTTACTGTAATCCGCCACTACGAGTCCGCTGGCGAAAATACGGTTTCCCTCGAAATGTTCTTCAAGGCCGTTTTCGCTCCTTTCGTGGGTGGGGACTCCGTAGTTGCCTATCAGGGGAAAGGTCGACACGAGGATCTGTCCGGCGTAAGAAGGGTCGGTGAGGCTTTCCGGGTAGCCGGTCATGGCCGTGTTGAACACGATCTCGCCGGCTGCCTCACTCAGGCTTCCAAAGGCGCGTCCCTCGAATCGGGACCCGTCTTCCAGGATTAAGTTCGCTTTCATAAGCACATAAAAAACCGATCCTCCTCCAGGAGAACCGGAATGTCATTTTACGGGTTTGACAAATTATGGCTTCATCCTACCGGAAGGACATGGCATGGCAAACCCAACCGGGCCTTGACCCGGATGGTCTGATTATTATCCTGATGTCCGGAAGAGCACCAGAGAGCAGTCAGATAGTCACGTCCTTGGATGGAATCGCTCATGGGGAATTCTGCTAACTGGACTACAAAGTTAATAAACGGATTGAAAATCGCAAATACTATTATACCTCCGGTCGACGATAAAAGTATAAAGGCAAGCCTTGCAGCTTGCCTTTACAAAGATTAGCAGGAGAAGCTTAGATCAGATGATGATTTCGATCTGTGCGGTCTCGTTGGCCTTGAACGTGTACTGGACATGGTCGCCGTCCTTGGGCAGTTCCTTGCCATTCACAAGGATGCGGCAGCCTTCCCGGCGGTTGCGAAGCGTCAGGGTCTGGGCCTGATTGGAGGTGATGGAGGCACGTATGCCCTTCTCGTCCCAGTCCATATGATTGAGCTTGGCAAAGGTGTACAGCCAGACGCCGTCAATGGCACCGTGCATCAAGTTGTCGGGCATCGTAGGCAGGAATTCCACCGTACCGGGCTCGCTGAAGACGCACATCTCCACCAGGAACGCCGGGACAGCGCCTGTCAGATCCGGGAACACGCCCCTGTAAGGGAAGTGGCTGGTCTGCAGCGTGCGGCGGACAAAGCCGTGATTGAGCAGCTGGCTCAAGTTCTGCTCGGCTTCTTCCATATCCTTCAGGCGGATGGCCGTAAAGGCGCGGTGGATGATGCCATGGGCGGAGTCGTCCTGCTGGGCGCGCTTGCGGTTGGAGATTATGATGGCTTCCGTCAGCGCGGGATCCTTTTCGGGAGTGACCGCGCGGCCGGGCCATACGTCATAATGGTGGGACACGTGGCGGTGGTTGTAGTTCTCCTCGATAGTCGGCCAGGCCCATTCCTTGAGGCCGCCGTCCAGATCCAGGAGATAGGTCGGAAGGTCTGCGAGCTGGGCCTCCCAGTGGGGGATATTCTCCGCCTCGATGCCCAGGGTCTTGCAGCCATCGATCAGGTTCATCAGGACCTCGCGGCAGATGGCGATGTCCATGACGGAGTTGATCCTGGTAGGATTGATGTTTCTGCTGGTGACCGTCTCATAACCGGGATTCGGGGTAGGGTTCTCCGGAGAGAAGGAAGGATAGAAGATGACCTTGCCGTCCGGACCACGGTCGCATGCGTAATCCTCGAAGAACAGGGCAATTTCCTTGTATCCCGGAATCACGCGGGTCCGCAGGAATTCCTTGTCTCCCGTAACGAGGTAGTAGCCCCACAATTCGTTGAAGATCCAACCAAGGCAGCCCGTCCAGGCGTAATGCGGATAGGTGCGGGAGAAATGATAGTACAGGCCGGAATCAGGGTCGCAGTGGACGCTGGCCAGCATGCCGCGGGCGCCGTAGAGCAGTCTCGCGTTGGTGCGGAAGTCATCGAACTTTGTCTCGTAATACTTGAAATACACGTCCATCTCATCGAAAAGGCCCGTGTTGTTTCCCGCGCAGACCTGCAGGTTGGTGTTGATGTTGTGCTGGCCCGTAAAAGGAGGAATAGTCTTGCCAGTCTCGTAGATCTGGAAGAAGCGGCCCATGTCATAGAGTTTCTCCAGCAGGGCGGGATCCAGCTCGTTCTTGCTGTGCGCGCGGGTGAGCAGTTCCTCGCCGGAAAGCAGCAAGTCCTGGTCGGGGCACAGATGGATCCGGGAACGGTCCATACGCTCGCCGATATACTTTTCGTTACCCTTGAGCATCTTGTCGAAATCGACCTTCATGGCCATCAGTCCGTCACGGACGGGCTTGGCGCATTCAAAGGTGAAGTCGCTTTCGAACCTCTCGATCTTGGAGACGACCATAAGGCCGTCCGCGCCGGAAATGTGCATGCCATTATCGGTCTTTTTCATGGTGCCGCCTTGTGGCAGGAAGCGGATGACCACGACGTAGCCCTTCTGGCCAAACTCCGGATTGTACGCGCAGGCCAGTGTGATCAGGCCGTCCTCGATTTTCAAATCGTGGCTGCTGCCGGCAGACAGTCTGGGCAGCCGCATCTCCACGTCAAGGTCCAGCTGTCCCTTGGGTGCGGTGAAGCGGTTCACGGTGACCTCCCCGTCATAGGCGCAGAAACTCTCGTTCCTGAAAGAACCGCGCGCATCAGTCCACATGGAAGTGATCATTCCGTTCTGCATGTCCAGGAAACGCAGATAGTCACGGGTATTTGGCTGCTCCGGCCTGCGGAAGTTGAGAGTGAAGGCTTGGTGCCTGCTCGGCCCGCCGACGGGGTACAGGATCCTGTTGTCGAAATTCATGTACTTTTCAAATCCGGCCTTCTTCTGGGCCTCGTCCACCAGGGCGTTCGCCTCGTCCGCCTTGCCCTCCAGCAGCAGCTGGCGGATGCGGGGCATGTATACGCTCAGGTCTGGAGGCAGAGGAGTCTCCGCCCATTGCGGCTGATAGAGCAACTCATGGGTATAGTTCATCACCTCGTTATAAGGCTGCCCGGAAGCCTGGAGGCGCAGGACACCGCTGCCGGTGATGAAATAGTCCGCAGACTCTTCAGCGGGGGCAATGGAGCAGATATTGTGTTTAGGCAGGATGGTGGAACGCTTCTCCACCGGAATGTATGGGATGCTATACTCAAGCTTTTTGGTATCAATCTTGGCATAACTCCCTGGGGTCTGAAGAAAGCCCTTAGCGCCGGTGGTCCCCACCGCGAGGCACAGAAATGCGAATAATGCAATAAACTTTTTCATGGCTAGTAGATTAGTTATGTAAATATACTGATTTTATCATTATAGTCAATAGTATAATCAAGAGATTTAAGACGAAACATTCCTTCTTGAAACTATGCCTGACTGCGGGTATCTCTTTTCGCTGGATACGAAAAATCCCTCTCAGACTGATCTGAGAGGGATTTTTGTGGAGCATAGGAGGGTCGAACTCCCGACCTCTAGATTGCGAACCTAGCGCTCTGCCAACTGAGCTAATGCCCCGAATCCGGTTGCAAAGATACATTTATTTTTTAATTTTGTGTATTAAACAATCCATTTTTCCAGCCATGCGTCCATTATCTGTACCAGCGTCTTTAGCGATACTCATCGCAGCGGTTTCATGTGTCCATTCCGAGCCCAACGGGAACTCCTGGGGCGATACTGGAGACGGCAATTACCTCAATCCTGTCCTTGCTGCCGACTATTCCGATCCCGATGCCATAAGGGTCGGAGATACATATTATATGGTCGCCTCCGACTTCCATTTCCTGGGGATGCAGGTCCTGGAGTCGAAGGACCTGGTCAACTGGAAGCTCATTTCACAGATCTACGACCGTTTCGACCTGCCTGGATGGGATGAGATGAGGCATTATGCCGGCGGATCCTGGGCTCCGTCCATACGCTATCACGACGGTAAGTTCTGGGTGTATTTCTGTACCCCGGACGAGGGGCTTTTCATGAGTACGGCAGAAGACCCTGCGGGCCCATGGGCCCCTCTGCACTGCGTCAAGGCGGTCCCGAAATGGGAGGATCCCTGCCCGTTCTGGGATGAAGACGGGACGGCATATCTGGGTCACAGCGTCCATGGCGCAGGTCCCATCATCCTGCACAAGATGTCGGCGGACGGGAAGCAACTGCTGGATGACGGCGTGACCATATATGAAGGTCCGGTAGCCGAGGGCACGAAGTTCCACAAGATAGGGGAGTACTACTATCTCAGTATACCTGAGGGCGGAGTAGAGTCCGGCTGGCAGACGGCATTGCGTTCCAAGGATATCTACGGCCCTTATGAGAGGAAGGTCGTCCTCGAGACTGGCTCCACTGACATCAACGGTCCCCATCAGGGCGCGATCGTAGACACTCCGAACGGGGAGTGGTGGTTCCTGCATTTCCAATACCTGGACCCTCTCGGCAGAGTGGTCCATCTGCAGCCGATGCACTGGGAAGACGGCTGGCCCGTCATGGGAGAGGACTACGACGGTAACGGCGTAGGGGAGCCGGTCAAGGGCTGGAAGAAGCCCAAGGCAAAGAAAGCCAAAGAGGTCTTTGTCCCGGCTTCGTCGGACGATTTCTCTGCCCCGAGCCTTGGTCTGCAATGGCAGTTCAACCACAATCCCGTGGACGGCGCATGGGCACTCGAAGACGACCGCCTGCGCCTGGATGCGCAGCCTGCGCCGTTCTTCATGTTCGCCCGCAACACCCTCACCCAGAAGGTCATGGGCTTCAATGGCTCATATACTGTCAAGATGGACTGCTCTGGCATGACCGACGGCCAGTCCGCCGGCCTGGCCTGCATGGGCCAGACCAGCCATACGCTTGGCATCCGTCAGTCGGAAGGACAGAAGATCCTGTATCTGGAAACTTTCGGGGCACCTTCCGACACCGAATCTTTCACCGGGAAGGATGTATGGCTCAGGTTCTGTTTCGACATAAAGGCCAATTCATTCCGTTTCTCGTACAGCACGGACGGCAGCAACTTCAAGGATTTCGGCGAGCCTTTCCCCATGCGCTTCGGCTCATGGAAAGGCGTGCGCGCCGCCCTTTACAGCTATATGCTCGCAGACATGCCGGGAACGGCAGTTATCGAGTCTGAAGCCGTGAAGGCGGCGGGCACCGCTTGGTTCGACGATTTCGTCTATTCGAGGGAGGATTAGTCCATAGGATACTTCATGCCCCATTCAGCGCGGAGCGAGTCCATCTGTTCCATGACGGAGATGGTCTCCGCGTGCGGCATGTACGGTGATTCGAGAAGACCTTTCTCCAAAGCGTCCTTGCAAGCAAGGACCTGATGCTCATACCCGGTGACCTGTCCCTTAGGAGGATAGTAAGCCTCGATGAGCTTGTAGTTTTCGTCATAGATCTTCACGGCCTCGGGGCAGTTGGTATTCTCGACCACGATATAGGCGTCATCGCAGACGATCAGTCCCTCGCGGTTGCAACGCCCGTAGGCGCTGGATATGAGGTTGGCGACCTTGCCGTCCTTGTACTGAACCGTGATGGTCTCGTACATGTCCACGCCAGTCTCTCCCATGACGACGCTGGAATCGGTCTTGGCGAAGTCGCTTCCGAAAAACATCCTCATGAAATTGATGCAGTAAACGCCGAGATCGAGCAGCGCGCCTCCGCAGAGGTCAGGGCGCAGGATTCGCTCCTTCTGCTCCATGGCATAGCACAGGCTGGCATAGAGCATGCGCGGCTTGCCGAACCTGCCGCTGTCGAGTATCTCCTTGACCTTGAGTGAAAGAGGCATGTAGCGTGTCCAGATGGCCTCGGTGATAAAGACTCCGCGACTCTCGGCAAGCGCGATCAACTCCTTGGCTTCGCGCGCGTTGGCCGTGAAAGCCTTCTCGCAGAGAACCGGCTTTCCGGCCTCGATTGACAGCTTGGCATGCGCGAAATGATGTGAATGTGGAGTGGCTATGTATACGAGGTTCACCTCAGGGTCGGCCAGCATTTCCTCATAGCTGCCGTAAGCCTTGGGGAAGCCCCAATGGTCGGCAAATGCCTTTGCTTTGGCATAATCCCGCGAGGAAATGGCGTAGGGGATTACTTCAGGGTTCTTGAGCCCGGTGAGGGTTTCTGCCATCTTGTCGGCTATCCAGCCGGCACCGATGATTCCGAGTTTAATGGTCATAAGTTTATCGTGTTCAGGATGATTTCTGTCTCAACTCTTACAAATGTAGCAAAATATATCGGGAAATATAGCTAAATTTGCATCTTAGAATCAGACCATTTTTATGACAGCACTACTGTTGTTCCTGTTCGGCGCGATGGCCATTTCCTTCCTCTGCTCAATATTGGAGGCAAGCCTGATGTCCACGCCGATCTCATATGTGACCATGCGTGAGGAAGAAGGCTACAAACCTGCTTCCAAGTTCAAAGTATACAAGCAGGACTCTTCGCGTCCCATAGCCGCCATCCTTTCCCTCAATACCATCGCCAATACCATCGGAGCTGCCGGTGTCGGCCAGCAGGCCAACATCCTGTTCGGATCTCGCTGGTTCGCACTCGTCAGCGTCATCGTCACCATACTTATCCTCGTTTTCTCGGAGATCATCCCCAAGACCATAGGCGCGACACGCTGGAAGTCACTCATGGGTTTCACGACCGCGTGCATCAGCTTCCTCATCTTCATCATGTATCCCATCGTTGTCTGCATCGAATGGCTTCAGAAGCTCATCACCCCCAAGGACAACAGTGACACGACCATTTCCCGTGACGAGGTGAGCGCCATGGCCAATGTCGCTGAGGAAGAGGGAGACCTGGAGGAGGATGAGAACGCCATCATCCAGAACCTCATCAACATGGATGATGTCACCGCCGCCGATGTCATGACTCCGCGCGTGGTCGCGCATATTGCTCCGGAGAGGATGACCATCAAGACTTTCTACCGCGACAAGCGCTACCTGCACCACAGCCGTATACCCGTATTCGCCGACAATGACGAATACATCACCGGATACATCCTCCGCATGGAGGCCTTGCAGCTCATGGCGGAGGACAAGTACGACGTTACCTTGGGCGAGATCAAGCGCGAGATAGCCAGTTTCAACGAAGATACTCCTCTCGACGAGATCTGGGACGAGATGCTCCGCAAGGACGAGCAGATATCCGTCGTCATCAACGAATACGGAAGCTTCCAGGGCATCCTTACCCTCGAGGACGTCATCGAGACGCTGCTTGGCAGCGAGATCGTGGACGAGTACGATACCGTCCGCGACATGCAGCAGCTTGCCCTCGATAAATGGAAAAAGAGACGTGATTCTTCATCACGTCTCCCTTCCAAAGAATAATCTCTGTTTAGAAATCCCTATTTGAAGAGCTTCTGAGCCATCTGGTAGAGACACCTTCTCCAGGTGAGGAACTCGTGTGCGGTACCCTCGGAGACATAGGACATGGCATTGTAGCCGGCGGCCTTGAGGTCATTGGCGGCCTTGGTGACGCCGTCGGGATTCTCCTTGCTGCCGCAGCCCATGAAGACGAACTTCACGCCGGTGTTGGCAACCTCCTCAGGGGAGTAGGTGCCGCCGGAGAGGAGGCCGTAGTAGCCGAATACCTCGGGACGGGCGAGAGTGATGCTGTGAGTCTCCATGCCACCCATGGACAGACCGGCCATTGCACGGTGATCCTTGTCGGCGATGGTGTTGAAGTTGGCATCGATGTAAGGGATGAGCTCCTCGACGAGAACGGTCTCAAAGCCGTTGTTCATCATCATGCCCATGCCACCTGCACGACGTTGCTGGCCACCAGCGGGAGCGCCAGGGCCGGCAGGACGCTGTCCGCCGGGAGCAGCGGCAGGGGCGCCCTGAGGACGCTGTCCACCAGGAGCGGCACCGGCAGCGGGCCTGGGACCTGCGGGCATAGCGCCGGGACGGAAGCCTTCATTGGTCATACCGTAGGTCATGACAATGATGAAAGGCTCGACCTTACCCTCGGAGATGAGGTTGTCCATGATGAGGTTGGCGTGGCCCTGGTTCCACCAGGCATACTCGTTCTCGCCCCAGCCATGCTGGAGATAGAGGACGGGATAGCGCTTGTTGTCCCTGCCATAGGTCGGAGGGGTGTAGACGAAGGCCTTCTTGAGCATATTGGTGCTCTTGGACCAGAAGAGGACCTGCTGGACGTTTCCGTGAGGGATGTTGCGCTCCTCATAGAATGCGCGGTCGTGTGCAGGGATCTCGATACCGCTCTCCTGACGTGTGGAGCCGTAGAAGTTCTCGGTGCCGGGGTCGTTGAAGGTACCGCCGTCGATGAAGATGTGATAATAGTGGAAGCCCTCGTCCATAGGACCGGAAGTGGTGCCCCACCATGCTCCATCCTCACCCTTGGCAAGTACGGTGCCGCCCTGGCCGCCAAGGCCGAGGCTTACGCGAACCGACTGTGCGTCAGGAGCTTCGATGCGGAAGCGGGCATAGCCCTGTGAATTGACCATAGGATACTGCTGACCAGGCTGGTTCAGCTCTGAAGGAACGAAGTCCTCCTTGATCTCGGTATTCTGTGCGAAGCCGAGGTTTGCCACCATGAAGATGGCGCTCAAAAGAATCAATGATTTCTTCATAGCGATAATAATGTTAGTAATTATGCTTTTCCCAAAGATAGGCATAATTAGGCAAAACTTCGCTTGAAAATCGATTCTTTTTTTTGAGGAATTACGCCAAATGCGCTGCGTTCAGCAGATATTCCTTGAAGGAAGCATAATCGCGAGGCAGGGACGTACGCTCGACACGGCCTTCCATGAAAGCCTTCAGACGCTCCGGGATTACGACGGGAGAGCCGGTGATACCCTCGACAGTATCCTTGAACTTCGCAGGATGCGCGGTCTCGCAGAAGAGCCCGGTCTCGCCGGGGACAAGGCCCTCGTACAGTGCCCTGCATCCGCAGGCCCCGTGAGGGTCGCAGAGATAGCCAGTATGGCCGAAAACCTCACGGATGGTCTCTCCGATCTGCGCGTCGGAATAAGTGGTTCCGGAGATATCGGAGCAGATGGCGGAGTGGTCGTGACCGTAAAGGTCCAGTATGCGTGCGAAATTGCTCGGATCACCCACGTCCATCGCATTGGCGATGGTCTGTATGGAAGGACGGGGATCATAGATACCCGTGCGGAGATAGTCGAAGAACACGCTGTTGGCGTTGTTGGCAGCGATGAAACGCTTGACCGGCAGGCCCATGCGCTTGGCGAAAAGCCCTGCGCAGATATTTCCGAAATTGCCGGAAGGCGTGCAGATGACGAGCTGGTCGGCGAGACCGAGCCTCTTCATCTGGGCATAGCCCCAGAAATAATAGAAGGACTGGGGGAGGAAACGCGCGACATTGATACTGTTGGCTGAAGTCAGACGCATCTGTGCGTTTAGTCCGGGATCCATGAAAGCGTTCTTGACCAGAGCCTGGCAGTCGTCGAAGACTCCGTCTATCTCGAGTGCCGTGATGTTGCGGCCAAGAGTCGTGAACTGGCACTCCTGGATGGGACTAACCTTACCCTTAGGGTAAAGTACATAGACATGGATGCCTTCCACGCCAAGGAAACCGTTAGCAACAGCGCTGCCGGTGTCGCCGGAAGTTGCCACGAGCACGTTAAGTTCCTCTCCGGAGCGGAAATGTGCCAGCAGGCGGGCCATGAAACGGGCTCCTACATCTTTGAAAGCGAGTGTAGGACCATGGAACAGCTCCAAGGCATAGATGCGGTCGTCAACCTTGGCTACGGGGCAATCGAAGGACAAGGTGTCACGGACGATGGCATGAAGCTTACCCTTGTCGATATCCTCTCCGAAGAAAGCATCTGCCACGGCGCACGCCACCTGATGGAAATCCATCTCCTGGATGTGCTCGAAGAACGAATCGGGCAGACGCTCGATGCGCTCGGGCATGTAGAGGCCGCGGTCTTCGGCAAGGCCTTTGACCACGGCTTTCTCGAGGCTCGCGAGGGGAGCCTTGCCATTGGTGCTGTAGTATCTCATTGGGCCAGGAGTTTAGCGCCCTTGTTGGTGACCTTCACCACGTAGACCTCACATTTGATGCCGCGGGAGCCGAAGTGCTCCTTCATGATCTCGCCGGCCTTGTGGGCAGTTTCGCGCTTGTCCGAGAGCGAGAATACGGAAGGGCCTGAACCGGAGATGTTCATGGCCATGGATCCCGATGCTAGGATCTTCTCGCGCAACTCGTCGAAACCGGGGATGAACTGCTTGCGGTAAGGCTCGGCGACGGCGTCGCTCATGGCACGGCCTACGAGGCCGATATTGCCTGAATACAGGCCGGCGACAAGGCCGCCGACATTGCCCCACTGGCTGATAGCGTTGTGCATTGGCACGGCCTTCGGCAGGATGCTTCGGGCTTCCTTGGTGGAAACCATGATCTTGGGATGCACGACTGCACAGTAGAAGTTGCCGGGGATAGGGAGCTGGATGATGTCCAGAGGCTCGTATCCGCGGATGAGGATGATGCCTCCCAGGAGGGCCGGGGCGGCGTTGTCGGCGTGATAGCCGCCGCTGGCGAGGTTCTCGCCTTCCATAGCGCAGACTACCATCTCCTCGTCCGAGAGGGGACAGTCGAACAGCTCATTCATGCCGTATGCAGCGGCGGCGCTGGACGCCGCGCTGGAACCGATACCCGAGCCGGGATAGATCTTCTGGCAGACCGTCACGTCGATCTGGGCTTTCTGTCCAGTCATTTCCAGGAACTTGCGGATGACCGGAGTGATGACGTTGTCCTCGATGTCCTCGGGGAGAGGAACGTCTGTCTGGTTGGTGATGGTGATGCCGTCGCCTTCCGAGGCTGTCATCTCCAGAATGTCTCCGACCTCGTCTAGGGCGAGGCCCATGATATCGAAACCGCATCCGAGGTTGGCGATGGATGCCGGGGCGAATACTCTGACCTTCTTCATTGTCCTATACGTTTGCGATGCTCATGATATCTGCGAAAACACCGGCAGCGGTGACGCTTGCACCCGCGCCGTAACCCTGGATGAGCATAGGATGCTTGTTATACCTCTCAGTGGTGAGGAGGATGATGTTGTTGGAGCCCTCGAGTTCGTAAAGTGACGAGCGCTGGTCGAACTCCTTGAGCGAGACCGTATACTTGCCGTCCTCCATGCGGGCGACGACGCGCCAGTGCTTGTTCTGCTCGGCGAGCTTGCGGCGGCGTTCCTCGAAGTCTGCATCGAGCTCGGGGAGACGCTCCCAGAACTCCTCGAGGCTGCAACGGAAATAGTCCTCGGGGATGAGATTCTCGGCGACGACATCCTCCTGGTCGACCTTGTAACCCGCTTCGCGGGCGAGGATGACGAGCTTGCGGATGACGTCCTTGCCGGAAAGGTCGATGCGCGGATCGGGCTCCGAGAAGCCCTGCTCCTTGGCCATCTTCACCGTCTCACTGAAAGGAACGGTCTCCGACAGGGTATTGAAGATAAAGTTTAAGGTACCGCTCAGAACCGCCTCTATCTTAAGGATTTTGTCTCCACTGTTGCGAAGAGCGTTAATCGTATTGATGATGGGAAGTCCGGCTCCGACATTGGTCTCGAAGAGGAACTTGACGCCCCTCTTGAGGGCCAGTGCCTTGAGCGATGCGTAATTCTCATAAGCGGAGGATGCGGCGACCTTGTTGGCGGCGACCACGGATATACCGTGCTCGAAGAAATCCTTGTAAAGGCTTGCGACCTCGGGGCTGGCCGTACAGTCTACGAACACCGAATTGAAGATGTTCATGCCGATGACCTCTTCCTTCAGCCTTTCCAGATCCAGGGATATGCCGTTCTCAAGCCTCTCCTTGTAGTCCGAAAGGTCGATGCCTTCACGGTCGAAGATGCCCTTGGTGCTGCGGGCGATGCCCACGACATTGATCTTGAGATTATTCTCCTTCATGAGCTTCTCCCTCTGCGATGCGATCTGACCGATGAGGTTGCCGCCTACAGTACCGATACCGCAGATGAAGACGTTGAGCTCCTGATACTCGGAAAGGAAGAAACTGTCGTGGATGACGTTGAGCGACTTGCGCAGGTATTTGCGGTTCACGACGAAGGAGATGTTGTGCTCCTCGGTACCCTGTGCGCAGGCGATGATGCTGATACCGTTACGGCCGAGCACGCTGAAGAGCTTGCCGGCGATACCGGCATTGTTCTTCATGTTTTCGCCCACGATGGCGACGGTGGCCAGGTCCTTCATCAACTGGACCGGGTCCATGGACCCTTCGGAGATCTCGTGGGCAAACTCGCGGCTCAGGACCTCGCATGCCGCTTCGGCCTGGTCGGCAGTGACGCCGAGTGATATATGGGTCTCGGACGAGGACTGGCTGACGAGGAATACGCTGATGCAATTGTCCGCCAGGCTGGTGAAGATGCGCTTGTCCACACCGATGATTCCGGCCATGGATGTGCCGGATACGGTGATCAGGCAGGAATTGTCGATGGACGAAATGCCGGTCACGGCCCTGGCATCCTTGCGGCTGTGCTTGCGGATGACGGTGCCGGGAGCGGAAGGATTGAAGGTGTTCTTGACCAGGACGGGGATGTCCTTGGAACTGACAGGGTAGATTGCCGGGGGATAGATGACCTTGGCGCCGAAGTTACAGAGTTCCATGGCATCGGTGAAACTGAGTTCGTCGATGACGTAGGAAGTCTTGATGACACGGGGGTCGGCGGTCATGAAACCGTCCACGTCAGTCCATATCTCGAGGCAGTCGGCATTCAGCGCAGCTGCGATGATGCTGGCGGTATAGTCGGAGCCGCCGCGTCCGAGATTCGTGATCTCGCCGGTACGGGAGTCAGTGGAGATAAAGCCCGGCACCACGGCGATCTCGTTGCGTCCTTCGATGCCGGAGAATTTCTTGCGCACGAGCTCTTCCGTGACCTCCGAATCGAGGACATTCTTGCCTTCGATCACGGTGGACTTGATGAACTCCAGCGAATCGTACAGGAAAGACCCCGGAAGGAGGGCACTGACGATCATGGCGGAAAGCCTCTCGCCGAAACTCACGATCTGGCATGAGGTCTTGGCAGGCAGCACGCGGAGCGTGTAGACACCCTCGTACAGCGCGCGGAGACGCTCGTGTTCAGCCTCAACGGCCTCCAGGAGCCTTGTCTTGGTATCGGAAGGCTCGAGGACGGTCTCGATGAGACCGATATGACGCTTGCGGATATTCTCGTAAGAAGAGCGGAAATCCTTGTCACCGCGCTCGGCCTGGGCCGATGTCTCCAGGAGAAGGTCAGTGATGCCGCCGAGGGCGGATACGACTACTATGACGCTTTCCTGGCGCGAAGAAACTATCTGTTTGACATTGAGGATGGACTCGGCAGAGCCGACGGAAGTGCCACCGAATTTAAGGACGTTCATATACTACTAACCCGTTTATTGGGTGTGAAGATATGAAATTATTTTAAAAATAGCAAATCCTGCTACATAAGATGGCTGAGGAACAGTTTCTTTTCCTCATCCTTGAATCCCCTGCGGACTGCATAGGCTTCAAGTTTGGACGCATCGACCTTGCGGATATTGTTGTATGCCGCGTCCTTGTGCGCAATGACGAGCCCGCAGATGCTGGCCTCGGGAATCATGGCGCAGGAATCGGTCAGGCTGATGCCGGTCCCCGGAAGGGCTGCAAGTATGTCGCGCTTGAGGCTGTGGTCCGGGCAGCAGGCATAGCCTATGCCGGGGCGTATCAGTTTGATCCCTTCCGGCAAAAGGGCTTCCCACTGCCGTCCGAGGTGCTCTGAAGCCGCCTCGGCAAGCGTAACGCGAAGCGCATGGCCTACGAAAGAGCCGTCGTCGGGACAGTCCACGCGGACGGCGAAGAGTCCGAGCTGTGCGCTGCCTTCCTCGGGGAAATAATCCGCGAGCGACGCGCCGTCGCGGAGCATCGGCAGCGTGAGACTGCCGTCAGTGGCGACGATGTCATCGCCGTCGCGCCGGCAGTCGAAGAAGCGCGCGGTCACGACGGCTTCCGGCTTCTCCGCCGACAATATACCCAGCGCTTCATGCTCCAGTTCGGCGGACTCGGCGCAGCCGTCCTCCCCGCGGCACTTGAGTCCGCATACTCCGAAGAACATCCTCCAGTCGAAGCTGTCCTTCAGCACTTTCCATCCCAGGCTTTGAAGCGGGACATCCTTGAAAGGCTTACCCGGCAGATAGCCTGCGGACATTTCCCGCACTTCAGCAGGCTTTTCTGCGGAGTTTGCGGGCGCGGCGGAGCGGAGCGACCTGAGGCGCTCCTGCTGTGCGTGCTCCGCCGCCGCGAAGCCTTCAGGGTCCTGCGTATATTTCTTTGCCATTACGGCAGAAGCTGAAGCGTCAGGACCGTAGTAAACGTTAGGATAAAGGGGAGCAAGCTTGACCGCGGTATGGATGGCGGAAGCCGCAGCTCCGCCGACGAAAAGGGGAGTGGTCATACCTCTCGCGGTCATCTCGCGGCAAATCTCCTCCATTCTGTGCAGTGAAGGGGTGATGAGTCCGCTCACACCTATGATGTCAGCTCCGATCTCCGCCGCCTTGTCCAGCAAGGTATCGCAAGGAACCATCACGCCGAGGTCGGTCACGTCGAAACCGCTGCATGTCAAGACTATTGCAGTTATGTTCTTGCCGATGTCATGGACATCTCCCTGAACCGTGGCAATCAGGAATTTCGGCTTGTCTCCAGAAGACTCTCCGGAACCCATGTAAGGCTCCAGCACAGATACTGCATCACGCATGACCCTGGCGGACTTGACTACCTGGGGCAGGAACATCTTCCCGTCCCCGAAAAGCTCGCCTACTTTCTCCATTCCAGACATCAGCGGACCCTCTATCACAGCGACTGCACTGCCGAGCTTTTCAAGGCACTTTAGCGCATCTTCTTTCAGACTGTGTGACAGTCCTTTGATTACAGAGTTTGAAAGTCTTTCTTCAGGTTCTCCTGATAGTTCTTCAACGGTCTTTTCAGCAGGGCCGGCATCGCCTTTGGCGAGCATCTCCGATGCCTTGGTGACAAGCCGCGAAGTGGACTCTGGATCCGAATCGAAGATAACATCTTCCACCGCCTGTCGCAGGTCAGGCTCGATCTCATCGTAGATCTGCAGCATCTGCGGATTGACTATGGCCATGTCAAGCCCAGCCTTCACGGCATGGAAGAGGAATACGGAGTGCATCGCCTCACGCACGGCATTGTTGCCGCGGAAGGCAAAGGACAGGTTGGAGATACCGCCCGAAGTCAGCGCTCCGGGGAGATTCGTCTTGATCCACCTGACAGCTTCGATAAAGTCGACACCAAAACGGGCGTGCTCCTCGATACCGGTTCCGATTGAGAGGACATTCGCGTCGAAGACGATGTCCTGTGGAGGTATACCGGTTTCCGTCAGAAGCTTATAGCTGCGTGAACAAATCTGAATCTTTCTTTCGAGCGTAACAGCCTGCCCCTCTTCGTCAAAAGCCATCACTACCATGGCACCGCCGAGGGCATGTATCATGCGTGCCTTGCAGATAAACTCCTTCTCACCTTCCTTCAGGGAGATGGAGTTCACGATGCATTTGCCGGGCGTATTCTTCAATCCCTCGACTATCGTATCCCAGTGCGAGGAGTCTATCATTATGGCAGCACGGGCGATGGACGGCTCTCCGGAGATGTGGCGCAGGAAGATGCGCATCTTCTCGGATGGATCCACCATCGGATCGTCCATGTTGATGTCGATGACGCTGGCGCCACCCTCGATCTGTGCTTCGGCAATCGCCAAAGCTTCATCATACTGGCAGCCGGCGATGAGCCTGGCGAACTTGCGTGAGCCGGCGACGTTGGTCCTCTCACCTATATTGGTGAAATTCCTGCTCCGGTCTATCAGGAAAGCTTCGAGGCCGCTGACCGTCAAATGCTTGCGAGGCTCGCAACGGTGAGGCTCCAGGCCTAGGACAGCCTCGGCGACGGCCCGTATATGGGCGGGCGTGGTGCCGCAGCAGCCGCCGACGATGTTCAGCATTCCGCGCTCAGCCAGCCTCCGGACCACGCCCGCCATGACCTCGGGGCTGTCGTTGTACCGACCTAGCTCATCGGGGATTCCGGCATTGGGATAGAAACTGACGGGATGGTTGCTGAATCCGGCAATCTCAGTGACAAGGGAGGCCATCATCTCCGCGCCCAGGGCGCAGTTTACGCCGAAGGCGCAAAGCGTCGGCGCGTGCTCTATCGAACGGTAGAAAGCCTCCAAGGTCTGGCCGGTAAGCGTCCTGCCGCTCCTGTCCGACACCGTCGCGGAGACGATGAGCGGAAGGGGATTGCCAAGCAGGTCGAGCGCATAGATCGCTGCCTTGGCATTGAGCGAATCAAAGCCGGTCTCAAGGAGGATGAGATCCGCTCCTCCGCGGACCAGTGCATCGATCTCCTCCTTGTAAGCCTCGACGAAATCGTCGAACCCGTACGGACGGAAAGCCGGATCGGACGCATCTGACGCGAGAGTGAGGGACTTTCCCGTCGGGCCGACACTGCCGGCGACATAGACCTTGCGGCCGGCCGCATCGGCCACGCCGCGCGCCCTCCGGGCCGCTTCGAAAGCCAGCTCGGCAGCCTGGCCCGCACGGCCTTCGTCGGCCAGTGATATTTTATTGGCATTGAAGCTGTTGGTCGTGATGATGTCCGCTCCGGCTTCGATATATGCCCGGAGCGTTTCCTCCTCTGTGAGACCCTGCTGGAGCATGGTTCCCATGGCTCCGTCCAGGACGAGGATACGGCCTTCTATGTCTTCAAACAAGCCCATCAGAAGTGTCTGCGGATGATCTCAACGGTATTGTCTGGCCTTCCCATGGTGTAGAAATGCACTGCCGGAACGTTGTTCCTGAGGAGGTCGGCGCATTGTGCGGAGCACCATTCGAGACCTATCTGATAGCATGCGGACCTGTCGTCGGCATGGGTTTGAAGTTCCCTTACTAGATCCTGGGGGATGTCCAAGGAGAACAGATCAGGTATCGACTCCAGCTGCTTCGCGCTTGAAAGTGGTTTCAGGCCGGGGATGATGGGGACATTTATGCCGGCAAAGCGGCAACGGTCGCGGAACTCGTAGAAATGCGCATTGTCGAAGAACATCTGCGTGATGATGAAGTCTGCGCCCGCTTCGACCTTGCGCTTGAGATTGGCTATGTCCGTTTCCATGTTCGGAGCCTCGAAATGCTTCTCTGGATAAGCCCCCACGCCGATGCAGAATCCGGAGCCGCTTTTTTCTCCGAAGCGGCGCACTGCGGCGACGAGTTCGTTGGCGTAGCGGTATCCTCCGGGCTCGGGCGTGAAACGCTTCTCGCCAAGAAGGCTGTCGCCACGCAGGGCCAGGACGTTCTCGATCCCGAGGAATCGGAAGTCGCTCAGGAGGTCCTCGATGCGCTCAGCCGTGGCTCCGCCACAAATCAAGTGCGGTACGACCTCGACGTCGAATGCTGCCTGAATGGAAGCGCATACGGCGGTTTCACTGAGCCTTCTCCTGACGGTATGACGGGTAAAAGACCCGTCGGGTTCCTGACGGAACTCGACTTCGTCGCGATGGCTCGTGACGTTGATGAAAGGAGGTTTGAACTCCATGAAGGGACGTATGGAATCCAGGAGTTCATCCTTGGTGACGCCCTTCAGGGGAGGAACGATCTCGAGCGAAGCGAACGGCTTCTTTTGAGCTGCTATTATATCCTTGATCTTCATGGTCTTGTCTGTCCGTTTCCTTCAATCAGCCACTTGTAGGACGTTATCTCCTCAAGGCCCATCGGTCCACGGGCTCCCAGCTTCTGGGTGCTGATGCCTATCTCGGCCCCAAGACCGAACTGGGCCCCGTCAGTGAAGCTAGTAGGAGCGTTGACATATACACAGGCGGCGTCGACCATGGCTTGGAACTTCCTGGCATTTCCGGCGCTTTCAGTGACTATGGACTCGCTGTGTCCTGAGCCGTAGATGCGGATATGGTCCAGCGCTTCATCGAGGCTGTCCACGGTCTTCACTGCCATCTTGTAGTCCATGTATTCGGTGCCGAAGGCATCCGGCCCGGCAGGCTGGAGCCGTTCCTGCGGATACTTGCCCGCGAGAGCGTCAAAGGCGCGCGAGTCGGCATAAAGTGTTACGCGCCCGCTCATCTGCTCCAGAAGAGCAGGGAGGTCGCCCAAACGCGAAGAATGAATGATGAGGCAGTCGAGGGCGTTGCATACGCTCACGCGCCTGGTTTTGGCATTGGTGACAATGCGGATACCCTTGTCCAGGTCGCCTGACTCGTCGAAATATGTGTTGACTACGCCGGCTCCGGTCTCGATGCAAGGGACCTTGGCATTGTCGCGCACGAAATCAATCAAACGCCGACCTCCGCGAGGGATGACGAGATCTACGTATCCGACCGCTTCGAGCAGTTCGCCTGCCGCTTCGTGCGTCGCAGGCATGAGGTTGACGGTATCTGCTTCAACTCCTTCTTCTTCAAGTATCAGCTTGATCAGCGAGACAGCGGCGCGGTTGGACGCATCAGCGTCGCGGCCGCCCTTCAGCAGGCATGCGTTGCCGCTCTTGAAACAAAGGGAAAAGACATCGAAAGTGACGTTGGGCCTGGCTTCGTAAATGACTCCGATCACTCCGAAAGGCACGCTTACCTTTCTGAGTCTCAGACCGTTGGGCAAAGTCCTTTCGACCAGTGTACGGCCAAGGGGCGAGGGGAGTGAAGCGACCTGCCGCATGTCGGCGGCAATGCCCTTCAAACGGTCTTCAGTCAGCATCAGACGGTCGTACAAGGGATTGGAGCGGTCCATTGCCGCAAGGTCCTTGGCATTGGCTTCAAGCAGTCCAGCCGAGCCGGCGACGATGGCGTCGGCGAGGTGCAGAAGCACGGCATTACGCCGCGCGTCGTCGAGGAGTGACAATGCGCGGGAGGCGTCTTTGGTACGTGAAAAAATGGTCGATGACATGGCTATTCTTTTGAGGCCGGGACAAACTCGGTATGGACTGTCTTGGAGGCATCGGTCAGCACGTCGACGAGGATGTTCTCGCGGTTTCCGTTGGCTATGATGACGCGGATGCCCTCAGAAGCCAGTTTCATGGCTACATTGCACTTGGAGAGCATGCCGCCGCGGCCGGAAGAGCTTTTCCTGGCGCTGATATGGTTCTCTACCTGCTCGCCAGGCTGTATGCGGGGGATCACGGTGGATGCAGGGTCGTCGGGCGAGCCGTCATACACTCCGTCGACATTGGTGAGTATCACGAGCGACTCGGCACCGACCATGCCGGCGACGAGGCCGGACAGTTCGTCGTTGTCGGTGAACATCAGCTCGGTGATGCTCACAGTGTCGTTCTCGTTGACGACGGGCAGGACATGGCTCTGGAGCATGACCTCCATGCAGCTCTTCTGGTTGTTGTATTCCTGTCCCTCGTCGAAATTCTTCTTCATGGTGAGCACCTGGCCCACGGTTATGCCGTAGTTCTGGAACAGTCTGTAATATAGGTCCATGAGACGGACCTGGCCGATGGCGGAATACAGCTGGCGCTGCTGGACATCGGAGAGCTTGCGGTCCTCGCGGATGAGGGAGCGGCCGCAGGCGACGGCACCGCTGGTCACTAGGACGGTCTCGTATCCTGCCTCGCGGAGAGTGACGATCTGGTCGACGATGGCAGAAACCCTGGTGGTGTCAAGGGATCCGTCCGCGCGGGTGAGGACATTGCTGCCGACTTTAACTACGATACGACGCTTACGGGGCTGCTTGATGACCGTAAGACCCTTGATGACCGCATCGCTGAAACCGGCCTCCTCCATGGCGTTCAAGCCTCTGATCGTCAGTCCGTTCGGGGTGGTGACTCGGTCTATTTCATGCTCGGGGTCGAAACCCTTGGCGCTGACAAGCGCGGCGGCGCCCCGGACGGTCTGGCAGACGGCTTCGCCGATCTGCGCGCCGTCCAGTCCAAGCCGCGCGCCGCCCTCCGCCGAGGCGCTGATGTAGCGCATGGCGTAGGCGATGCCGCAGGAGGCGAGGGAAGTGCCGGACAGCATCTGCTCAAGCGGCACGACGTCGGTCTTGCCGACCTTGTCGAAAAGGCCCTTGAGCACTGCCGTCTGGGCCTCCGAGGCCGTTACGGAAGATATATAGGTCATGCTTTCGCCTATCTCGATGGCGGTATTGGGGATGGCGTATGCGAGGGACGGCATCGATCCGTCCTTGTCCAGCCATTCGCGGAACTGCTCGGGCTTGATGCCGGGGGCGATGGATACGACCAGCTGACGTCCGTAATCCAGGACATCCCGGGTCTCCTTGAGCACATCCTCCATCTGCCATGGCTTTACGGCATAGAACACGATATCGGCATCCTTGATCGCTGCACGGTTGTCCGTGCAGGTGCGGATGCCCGCTGACTTGAACTTTTCCAGGCTGCTTTCGTGACGGGCAGTGACGGTGATGTCGGGGGCCGCAACGGCACCGCATCCGGCAAAACCGAGGGCGGCGGATCCGCCCATGTTTCCTGCTCCAATGATCGTTACTTTCATGGGACTTACTAACCAACAATTTTCCAAATGTATCCTTTTTCCCGCTCAATTCCAAACCTAAGACGCATTAAAACGCCTTTAGGAGAGTTTTTTCGCGCAACACTTTTATTTTTTAAAAAATTTATTTATCTTGCCAAAACTTAGTTAGTAGAACGGTTATGAAACTCAGGAGCAGTGTCACTTTCGAGGGACGCAGGATGGCTGGCGCCAGGTCCCTCTGGCTTGCGAACGGAATGAAAAAGGAGCAGTCCGGCAAGCCAATCATCGCCATTGCCAATTCCTTTACACAGTTCGTCCCCGGCCACGTGCATCTGCACGAGGCGGGCCAGATCGTGAAGGAAGAGATCGAGCGCCTGGGCTGTTTCGCGGCCGAGTTCGACACCATCGCCGTCGACGACGGCATCGCCATGGGCCACGACGGCATGCTCTATTCGCTCCCTTCCCGCGACATCATCGCGGACAGCGTCGAGTACATGGTCAACGCCCACAAGGCCGACGCCCTCGTCTGCATCAGCAACTGCGACAAGATCACTCCGGGCATGCTCATCGCCGCCATGCGGCTCAACATCCCCACTATCTTCGTTTCCGGAGGCCCCATGGAAGCCGGCGTACTCGGCAGCGCCAGGCTCGACCTGATCGACGCCATGGTCAAGTCCGCCGACCCTACGGTCAGCGACTCCGATGTCGCCGCGATAGAGGCCTGCGCCTGCCCGACCTGCGGCAGCTGTTCCGGCATGTTTACCGCCAACTCCATGAACTGCCTCACGGAGGCCATCGGTCTCGCACTTCCCGGCAACGGCACAGTCCTCGCGACTCACGCCCTCCGCAAGGAGCTCCTCCTGAAAGCCGCACGGCAGATAGTCGAAAACGCGCGCAAATATTATGAGGAAGATGATGAATCCGTGCTTCCGCGCAGCATCGCCACCCGCACGGCATTCCTGAACGCCATGTCCCTGGACATCGCCATGGGAGGCTCCACCAATACCGTCCTTCACCTGCTGGCAGTCGCCGGCGAGGCGGGAACGGACTTCACGATGAAGGACATCGACGCGCTTTCGCGCAAGGTCCCTTGCATCTGCAAGGTAGCGCCCAATACACAGAAATACCATATCCAGGACGTAGGTCGCGCAGGCGGAGTGCTCGGCATCATGTCCGAGCTGGTCAAGGCCGGACTCGTAGATCCTTCGGCAGCCCGAGTCGACGGCATGACTCTCGGCGAGGCCGTGAAACGCTTCGACATCCTCTCCGAGGACTGCGACGCCGAGGCCCGCAGGCTTTACGCCTCGGCCCCTGCCGGCCGCAGGACCACGCTCATGGCTTCGCAGGACTTCTACCATGACAGCCTCGATACCGACCGCGCCAACGGATGCATCCGTGACATCGCGCATGCTTATACCAAGGACGGTGGTCTCGGCGTGCTTTTCGGCAATATCGCCAAGGACGGCTGCGTGATCAAGACCGCCGGAGTGGACGAGTCCATCTGGCATTTCCGCGGCCCGGCCAAGGTATTCGATTCGCAGGAGGCCGCATGTGACGGCATCCTCGGCGGCGCCGTCAAGAGCGGCGACGTGGTAGTCATCAACTTCGAGGGCCCCAAGGGCGGTCCAGGGATGCAGGAGATGCTGTATCCTACTTCCTATATCAAGTCCATGCACCTGGGCAAGGAATGTGCGCTCATCACCGACGGCCGCTTCAGCGGCGGCACCTCCGGCCTGAGCATCGGGCATATCTCGCCCGAGGCGGCGGCCGGCGGCGAGATCGGCCTTGTGCGCGACGGCGACGTCATCGAGATCGACATCCCTTCGCGCAGCATCAACGTCCTGCTGTCCGACGCCGAGCTCGAAAGCCGCCGCGCGGAAGAGCTTGCCAAAGGCAGGAAAGCCTTCCGCCCGCCGCACCGCGTCCGCGAGGTCTCGAAGAGCCTCAAGGCCTATGCAGCCATGGTCAGCAGCGCCGACAAGGGTGCCAGGCGCATCATCGAAGACGATTAAAACACAACGAACATGACAGATACACCGAACGGCTGGATGCTGAAAGGATCACAGATCCTTCTCGAATCCCTCATCAACCAGGGAGTGGATACCATTTTCGGGTATCCGGGCGGCTCCATCATGCCTGTGTACGACGCCCTGTACGACTATGCGGACAGGCTCCGCCATATCCTCGTGCGTCACGAGCAGGGCGCTATCCACGCTGCCCAGGGCTACGCCAGGGTAAAGAATTTCCCCGGAACGGTCATAGTCACCTCCGGCCCGGGCGCCACCAACGTCATCACCGGCGTCGCTGACGCCATGATCGACTCCACGCCTGTCGTGGTCATCGCCGGACAGGTGGCATCGGCCGCCCTCGGCACCGACGCTTTCCAGGAGACCGACCTCATCGGTATGACCACTCCTATCTCCAAGTGGGCCTATCAGATCCGTCGCCCTAAGGACATTGCCTGGGCGGTGGCCCGCGCCTATTACATCGCGGCCAGCGGCCGCCCCGGTCCGGTCGTCCTCGACTTTACCAAGGACGCGCAGATCGGCATGGCCGAGTATATCCGCAAGGACTGCAATTTCATCCGCAGCTATGTCCCCGTACCGGAGCCGACCGAGGCATCCCTGGCCGAGGCCGCTGCGATGATCGATTCGGCCCGCAAGCCTTTCGTGGTCTACGGTCACGGCATCATCCTCTCCGGAGCGGAGAAGGAACTCGCCGGATTCCTGGACAAGGGCGACATCCCCGCCGGTTCCACCATGCTCGGACTCAGCGCCCTTGACAGTGACAATCCCCATTATACCGGTATGCTGGGCATGCACGGAAGCCTGGCGTCCAACGTACTGACGCAGGAGTGCGACCTGCTCATCGCGGTCGGCATGCGTTTCGACGACCGCGTGACTGGTACCATTTCGACATACGCCAAGCAGGCGAAAGTCATCCACATCGACATCGACGCTTCCGAGATAGGCAAGAACATCCCTGTGGACCTCGGCATCCTGGGTGACGCCCGCGAGGTATTGGCCGAGCTTACCCGCCGCATCAAACCCGATGTCAAACGTGATTGGGACGGCGAGAAAGCCGCCTGCGACGCCGTCGAGAAGGAAAAGGTCATCGATCCGGAAGTCAGTCCCGCCGAAGGACTCATCAAGCCCGGCGAGGTCATCGCCGCCGTTGCCAATGCCTGCGAAGGCAAGGCCATAGTCGTTACCGACGTGGGCCAGAACCAGCTCTTCGCCTCGCGCTATTCGCGTTTCAAGCAGTCACGCAGCATGATCACCTCCGGCGGTCTCGGCACCATGGGCTTCGGCCTGCCGGCCGCCATCGGTGCCAAGGTCGCCGCTCCCGAACGCCCCGTCTGCCTCTTCGTCGGCGACGGCGGCATACAGATGACCATCCAGGAGCTCGGCACCATCATGCAGGACGGTATCGGAGTCAAGGTCATACTCCTGAACAACAACTGGCTGGGCAATGTCCGCCAGTGGCAGGAGCTTTTCTTCGACGGACGCTACTCCTTCACGAGGATGCAGAATCCTGATTACGAGAAACTTGCCGAGGCTTACGGCATCACCTGCCTGTCCCTTGAGGACCGTGCGGAGATGCCTGCCGCCATCGCGCAGATGCTCGCCGACGACCGACCGTTCATCCTGAACGTCCACGTCGCCGAAGCCGACAACGTCTTCCCAATGATACCTCCGGGCAAGAGCGTAGGAGAAATAATGTTGAACGATAAAGACTGGTTCGTATATGGAAAGTGAGAAACTCTATGAGATAACGGCCTACACCGAGAACCAGGTCGGTCTGCTCAGCTCCGTCGCGGGCATATTCACCCGCAGGAGCATCAATATCGAGAAACTGCTCGTGTATCCCTCAAAGATTGAGGGTATCCACAAGTTCAAGATCCTCGCCCGCACAACCGAGAAGAACGCGCGTGCGGTCGTGCTTCAAATGGAAAAACGCGTGGACGTGGTCAAGGCGTTCTACCAGGAGGACAACGAACGTTCCTTCATGGAGATCGTATCCGTCGGCCGCTTCCTCAAGGAAAGAGAGAACAAACAATAATATAAACTTACGATTATGGCAAAAATGAATTTCGGCGGAGTCGAAGAGAATGTTGTGACCCGCGAAGAGTTTACCCTCGAAATGGCACGTGAAACCCTGGCCGGCAGGACCATCGCAGTGATCGGATACGGCGTACAGGGCCCCGGACAGTCCCTCAACCTCAGGGACAACGGATTCAAGGTCATCGTCGGACAGCGTCCTGGCAAGACCTTCGAGAAGGCCATTGCCGACGGCTGGGTACCCGGCGAGACCCTTTTCGGCATCGAGGAGGCCTGCGACCGCGGCGACATCGTGATGTGTCTGCTCTCGGACGCCGCCGTGATGTCAGTCTGGCCCCGCATCAAGCCCATGCTCAGGCCCGGCAAGACCCTCTATTTCTCGCACGGATTCGCCATTACCTGGAACGACCGCACCGGCTGCGTGCCTCCGGCTGACATCGACGTCATCATGGTAGCCCCCAAGGGCTCCGGCGCCACCGTCCGTTCCCTCTACCTCGAGGGCCGCGGTATCAATTCCTCATACGCTGTCTACCAGGATGTCTCCGGACATGCCCTGAACGACGCCATCGCCCTCGGCATCGGTATCGGTTCCGGCTATCTCTTCGAGACCACCTTCCAGCGTGAAGCTACCTCCGACCTCACCGGCGAGCGCGGCTCGCTGATGGGTGCCATCCAGGGCCTCCTTTCCGCTCAGTATGAGGTCCTCCGCGAGAACGGCCATTCGCCTAGCGAGGCTTTCAACGAGACCGTGGAGGAGCTCACCCAGTCCCTCATGCCGCTTTTTGCTGCCAAGGGTATGGACTGGATGTACGCCAACTGTTCGACTACCGCACAGCGCGGCGCCCTCGACTGGATGGGACCTTTCCACGATGCCATCAAACCTGTCGTGCAGAAGCTATACGCCAGCGTCAAGTCCGGCCATGAGGCCCAGATCTCGATCGACGCCAACAGCAAGCCCGACTACCGCGAAGGCCTCGAGAAGGAGCTCAAGGCCCTCCGCGAGAGCGAGATGTGGCGTACGGCCGTGACCGTCCGTTCCCTCCGTCCCGAGAACAACAAATAGCTGATTATCCCAACCGTACCGCAGATGAACACTCTATTCGACAAGATATGGGATGCGCATATCGTGGACAAGCCCGAAGGCGGTCCTGACCAGGTCTACATCGACCGGCTGTACTGTCACGAGGTGACTTCTCCGCAGGCCTTCGACGGGCTCCGCGCCCGCGGCATCAAGTGCCTGCGGCCCGAGCGCATCTTCTGCATGCCGGACCACAACACTCCGACCCATGACCAGGACAAGCCCATCACGGAGCCCCAGTCCAAGGCGCAGGTGGATGCCCTTGAGCGCAATGCCAAGGAGTTCGGCCTGACTTACTACGGCATGATGAGCCCGGACAACGGCATCATCCATGTCGTGGGTCCCGAGAAGGGCCTTTCCCTGCCGGGAATGACCATAGTCTGCGGTGACTCGCACACTTCCACCCACGGAGCCATGGGTGCCGTCGCCTTCGGCATCGGCACCTCCGAGGTGGAGATGGTGCTCGCTTCGCAGTGCATCCTCCAGAAGAAGCCCAAGTCCATGAGCATCCGCATCGAAGGCGAGCTCGGCCCCGGCGTCACCGCCAAGGACCTTGCCCTTTACCTCATGATGAAGCTCACCACGAGCGGCGCCACCGGGTATTTCATCGAGTACCGCGGCTCCACCGTACGTTCGCTTTCGATGGAGGGACGCCTCACCCTGAGCAACCTGTCGATAGAGATGGGAGCACGCGGCGGATTCATCGCCCCGGACGAGACCACGTTCGAGTACCTCAAGGGGCGTGAATACGCGCCCAAGGGCGAAGAGTGGGACAAGGCTGTCGCGTACTGGCGTACGCTCAAGAGCGGCGACGACGCTGTCTTCGACCGCGAGGTCGTCTTCGACGCAGCCGACATCAAGCCCATGATCACATACGGTACCAACCCCGGAATGGGGATGCCCATAGACGGCACCATTCCGGCCGATACCGCACAGAAAGCCCTTGACTATATGGGACTTAAGGCAGGGGAGAGCCTGCTGGGACATCCCGTCGATTATGTGTTTCTCGGTGCCTGCACCAACGGCCGCATCGAGGATTTCCGCGCTTTTGCATCCATCGCCGCCGGACGCCACAAGGCTCCCGGCGTCACCGCCTGGCTGGTGCCGGGCTCCTGGATGGTCAAGCGTCAGATCGAGGCGGAAGGCCTGGACAAGGTGCTTGAAGCCGCAGGTTTCGAGATTCGCCAGCCCGGATGCTCCGCCTGCCTGGCCATGAACGATGACAAGATCCCTGCCGGCAAGTATGCCGTGTCGACGAGCAACCGCAATTTCGAGGGCCGCCAGGGCCCGGGCTCGCGCACCATGCTGGCGAGCCCGCTGACCGCGGCCGCAGCGGCAGTCACGGGAGTAGTAACCGATCCGAGACAATTCCTATGAAACAGAAGTTCGATATCATAGAGAGCACCTGCGTGCCCCTGCCGGTGGACAATGTCGACACCGACCAGATCATCCCCGCCCGTTTCCTCAAGGCCACTACGCGTGAGGAGAAGTTCTTCGGGGACAACCTCTTCTGCGACTGGCGCTATGATCGCGAAGGCAAGCCCAAGGCCGGTTTCGTCCTGAACGATCCGCGCTTCGGCGGATGCATCCTCGTGGCGGGCGAGAATTTCGGCTCGGGATCGAGCCGCGAGCACGCCGCCTGGGCGATAGCCGGTTACGGCTTCCGCGTTGTGATTGCAAAATCTTTCGCCGACATCCACAAGAACAACGAGCTCAACAATTTCGTCCTGCCCGTTCAGGCTTCGGCCGCCTTCGTCGACGAACTCCAGGCCTGCATCGCAGCGGATCCTTCCGTCAAGGTTCGCGTCGACCTGCCTGCCCAGACAGTGACCAATCTTGCTACCGGACGCTCCGAATCGTTCGATATCATGCCGTACAAGAAGTACTGCCTCGAGA
Organism: uncultured Bacteroidia bacterium; assembly: GCA_902785785.1. Classification (GTDB taxonomy): domain Bacteria; phylum Bacteroidota; class Bacteroidia; order Bacteroidales; family UBA932; genus Cryptobacteroides. The sequence continues at coordinate 124,482 of CADAAA010000005.1, forward strand.
ATGCCTTGGACGATATTGACTTCATGCTCGCCAATAAGTCAAAGATAGAAAATTACGAGAAATCAAAATGTTAGAGATACTTGACACCACCCTTCGCGACGGTGAGCAGACTGCCGGTGTATCGTTCAATGTGAACGAGAAGCTGGCCATCGCGCAGCTTCTCCTGGAGGAACTGAGGGTTGACCGCATCGAGGTCGCGTCTGCCCGTGTCTCGAAAGGGGAGTCCGAGGCTTTTGCGCGCATCTGCGAGTGGGCCTCCTCAAAGGGATACCTCGACCGCGTCGAGGTCCTCGGTTTCGTGGACGGCGGCGCCTCGGTGGACTGGATCGCCGCGGGTGGCGGCAAGGTCGTCAACATACTTGCAAAGGGTTCCCTCAAGCATCTGACCATGCAGCTCCGCAAGACTCCGCAGGAGCACATAGACGACATTGCCAAAGTGGTGGCTTATGCCAAGTCGAAGGGGATCTCGTGCAACATCTATCTCGAGGACTGGTCGCATGGCATCACCGAGTCTCCGGATTATGTCTACGAGCTGATGGACGGGTTGAAAAGCCTGGACATCAAGCATTTCATGCTTCCGGACACCCTCGGTATCCTCGACCCCTGGAGCACTTCCGAGATGTGCTGGAAGATGCTCAGGCGCTATCCCGAGCTGAATTTCGATTTCCATGCGCACAACGATTACGGCTTTGCCGTGGCCAATACCATGGCCGCGGTCCGGGCCGGGTTTACCGGAGTGCATACGACGGTGAACGGCCTGGGCGAGCGCAGCGGCAACGCGTCCGTTGCGGCCGTCGTTGCCGCGCTCAGCGACATGATGCCCGTCAAGATGCGCATCGACGAGAGCAAGCTCACGCATGTGTGCAAATATGTGGAGAGCATCTCCGGCATCCGCATCCCGGACAATGAGCCTGTGGTCGGTGAGAATGTCTTCACGCAGACCAGCGGCGTGCATGCCGACGGAGACCGCAAGGGCTCGCTCTACGCCAACCAGCTCCTTCCGGAGCGTTTCGGGCGCGTGCGCCAGTACGCCCTCGGCAAGATGAGCGGCAAGGCCAACATTATCGAGAACCTCGACAAGCTCGGCATCAGCCTTTCGCCGGAGCAGGTAAAGCTTGTCACCCAGCGCGTCGTCGAGCTTGGCGACAAGAAGGAGATGATGACCGCCGAGGACCTGCCATTCATCGTGGCCGATGTCCTCAAGAGCGGACATTCATCCAACGACAACATCCGCATCGAGAACTATTCCCTCCAGCTCACCAAGGGCATGAAGCCTGCCGCGATGCTGAAGGTCAGCATAGACGGGACCGAATACGAGACCAGCTCCAACGGAGACGGACAGTACAACGCCTTCATGAGGGCTTTGTGGAAGATCTATGACAGGCTGGGCAAGAAACATCCCGTCCTCGCTGACTATCAGGTGACCATCCCTCCGGGAGGAAAGACCGACGCCCTCGTCGCTACCACCATCGTTTGGAACATGGACGGGCACGAGTTCAAGACCCGGGGCATCGATTCCGACCAGACCGAAGCCGCCATCAAGGCCACGGTCAAGATGCTCAATATCATTGAAAATCTGGATTTAACTACACTCAAATAATGAAACTCAAGATTGCTGAACTGCCGGGAGACGGCATAGGACCGGAAGTGGTGAACCAGGCCAAGAAGGCCGTGGATGCCATCTGCGCCCGTTTCGGACACGAAGTGGAATACAAGTTCGCCAAGGCAGGCGCCTGCGCGATCGACGAATACGGGTCTGCCTATCCCGAGGAGACCCACAAGATCTGTCTCGAGAGTGATGCCGTGCTTTTCGGAGCGGTCGGCGATCCGAAGTATGACAATGATCCCACCGCCAAGGTGCGGCCTGAGCAGGGCCTTCTGGCCATGCGCAAGCAGCTTGGCCTCTATGCCAACCTTCGCCCGGTGGAGACCTTCGCGCCGCTGGTCCACAAGAGCCCCCTCAAGGAGGAGCTCGTGGACAGCGCGGACTTCCTCTGTATCAGGGAGTTGACGGGTGGCATGTATTTCGGTGAGAAAGGCCGTCTGGACGGCGGAGATACCGCATACGACACCAATATCTATCACCGTTACGAGATCGAGCGTATCCTCAAGCTTGCGTTCGAGTACGCCATGCGCCGCCGCCGTCACCTGACGGTCGTGGACAAGGCCAATGTCCTGGAGTCCTCGCGCCTGTGGCGCCAGGTGGCCCAGGAGATGGAGCCTTCCTGGCCGGAGGTCAGCGTCGACTACATGTATGTCGACAATGCCGCCATGCAGCTTATCCGCTGCCCGAAGTTCTTCGATGTCATCGTCACCGAGAATACTTTCGGAGACATCCTGACCGACGAGGCCAGCGTCATCTCCGGTTCGATGGGACTTCTGGCTTCCGCATCGATAGGGGAGCATACGGGAGTGTACGAGCCTATCCACGGCTCCTATCCGCAGGCTGCAGGCAAGAACATAGCCAATCCGCTTGCAACTATCCTTTCCGCAGCGATGATGTTCGAGTACGCTTTCGGACTCATGGAGGAAGGCAAAGCCATCCGTGAGGCCGTCGCCGCGTCCATCGACGCGAAGTACGTCACCGAGGACCTTGCAGGCGAAGGCGTCCCTGCACGCAGCACCTCCGAAGTCGGTGACTGGGTGGCCGATTATATCAGAAACGCCTGAGCATGAAGATTTTCAGCGAAGAACTCGTGGCCGAGGCCTGCCGGGCGCAGAGCGTGGCCAATCTCTCCACCGCCACCATCGGCGAAGTCCTCCTGGTGGCGCAGTATCTGGAGAACAAGACAGGAATTCCGTTCATCCGCATGGACCAGGGATCTCCCGGCCTGCCGATCAACAAGTACGGCGTCGAAGCTGAGAAGCGGGCGCTGGACAGCGGCATCGGCTCGCAGTACCCGGCTGCCGCCGGAGTCGCGGAGCTCAAGAAAGCCGCTTCACGCTTCGTGAAGGCTTTCATCGATATCGACATCAATCCGCGCGGTTGCGTGCCCACCACGGGCTCCGTAGCAGCTTCTTTCGGCTCCTTCATCGCTGTGACACAGAGGATTCCAGGCAAGGACAAGGTTTTGTTCATCGATCCGGGATTCCCTATCCAGAAGTCGCAGTTGCGCGTGCTGGGGATACAGTGGAAGGAGTTTGACATCTATCCGTACCGCGGCGCTGAGGCCCTGGCGGCCAGGCTCGAGTCCGAGCTTGCCGCAGGGGACATAGCCGCGATCGTCTACTCCAACCCCAACAACCCCGCCTGGATCTGCCTGGATGAAGGCGAACTGGAGGCAATCGGCCGTCTCGCCACCAAGTATGATGTCGTGGTAATGGAGGACCTTGCTTATTTCTGCATGGACTACCGCCGCGACCTCAGCCATCCTTTCGAGGCTCCTTACGTGCCTACGGTTGCACGCTACACGGACAATTACATCCTGATGCTGTCCGCATCCAAGATATTCAGCTATGCCGGCCAGCGCATTGCGCTCTGCTGCATCGGCGACAAACTGTATGACAAACAGTATCCCGCCCTTGCGGAACGCTACCATGACGCCGGAGTATTCGGGGTGACGCTTACCGCTTCGATCCTGTATATGATCACGAGCGGCTGTACTGCGACTACCCAGTACGCTTATGCTGAAATGCTTAACCTGTCTTGCGACGGTGTGATAGATTTCGTGGAAGATACCCGCGAATACGAGCGCAGGGCTGCCAGGATGAAGGAGATCTTCTGCCGCCACGGCTTCCATGTGGTGTATGACCGCGACGTGGACCAGAAGGTTGGAGACGGATTCTTCTTCACCCTCGGATATGGCGATATGACAGGGGAGGAGCTCCTTCTGGAGCTTATGTACTATGGAGTGAGCAGTATCTGTCTGTCGACTACAGGCAGTCTCAAGTATGGAATCCGCGCCTGCGTAAGCCGCATGCGCGAAGAACTATACGACGTCCTCGACGAGCGCATGGCCGCCTTCGAGGCCGATCACCGTTAGCAGGCAGATTGTCTATCTGTGCCGGTAGGAGAGTTCCTCCTCAAGGTCTTCGATGCTGACACCCATTTCCTCCATCAGGACGAGGAAATGGTAGATGAGGTCCGAGGCCTCGTAGACGAAGCGGTCGCGCTTGCCGCTCACCGCTTCGATCACGGCCTCGGCCGACTCCTCGCCGACTTTCTTCGCAATGCCCTTCACCCCCTGGATGAAGAGTTTTGTCGTATATGAACCGTCCGGCATCTCTTCATGGCGGCCTTTGACCACCTGCATGAGCTTGCGGACGAAGCCTTCGCTTTCCGGAGTGTCGAAACAGGCTGTAGTCCCGCGATGACACGTAGGACCGGCGGGGATAGCCTTGACAAGCAGGGTATCGGAATCGCAGTCCTTGTACATCTCCTTTACTGTCAGAAAATTGCCGCTGGTCTCACCCTTGGTCCAGAGACGCTGCTTTGAACGCGAGAAGAAGGTCACGCGACCTTCGTCCCTGGTCTTTTCAAATGCCTCCCGGTTCATGTAACCGAGCATCAGGACCTTGAGGGTATTCGCATCCTGTATGATGACGGGGAGCAGTCCGTCCCCGGTCTTTTCTAAATTGAAATCACTGAACTCCATCTTGCGGGGCGTGTTTTGTAATTCTTTAATACTTAGTGGTTTAGATGAAAGCTCCTCCCTCAAAAAACGCAGGGAGACTTTGCGTAATTCATTAATACTGCGCCGTTTACAAATCACAGCAACCTCTCCTACCTGTATCCTTCTACATCCGGCCGAAGGTTATGGGCGTTTTCGCTGTTTTCCGCGTAACCTTCTACCGCAGGTCGGAAGTTAAACGGGGGAGGAGCGCTACAGCACGGCGCGGACGGGGACTCCGGCGGCGGTGAGGGCGCCCTTCAGCGCCGGGATGGAGATCTCGTCGTAGTGGAAGATGCTGGCGGCGAGGGCGGCGTCGGCGCGGCCGCGCGTCAGGACATCAACGATGTCCGCAACGCTGCCGGCGCCGCCGGACGCGATGACGGGGATGCTCAGCATCTCCTCGAGCATCGCGTACTGCTCGCAGGCGTAGCCGGCCTTGGTGCCGTCGTGGTCCATCGACGTGAACAGTATCTCGCCGGCGCCGCGTTCCTGGGCCTCCTTGGCCCAGGAGAACAGCTCGCGCTCCGTCAGGCGGCTGCCGCCGTGCGTCGTGACGCGCCAGATGCCGTTAAGGCATTTGGCGTCGATGGCGCAGACAACGAACTGGCTGCCGTAGCGGTCGGCGATGTCGCTGATGAGCCGGGGGCTGGCGATCGCCGCGCTGTTGACGGAGATCTTGTCCGCTCCGCGGTCAAGCAGGCGCGCGGCGTCATCCAGCGAGGATATGCCGCCTCCGACGGTGAAGGGGATATTGATACCCAGGGCTATCCTCTCGACCAACTCGGTAAACGTACTCCTGTCCTCCTTGGAGGCGCTGATATCCAGGTAGACCAGCTCGTCGGCGCCCTCCTCACTGTAGCGGACGCCCATTTCCACGGCGTCGCCTACTTCGCGGAGACCCTCGAAGTTGATGCCTTTGACTACCTGTCCTCCCTTGACGTCGAGGCAGGGGATTATTCGTTTAGCGACCATTTGCGGATATCGTCCAGAGTGATGCGTTTCTCGTAGATAGCCTTGCCGACGATGACCTTCGGGACTCCTATCCTGTCAAGCTCCTTGATGTCGTCCATGCAACTGATGCCGCCGCTCGCGGTGAACACCACTCCCTGGAATTCATCCATCAATTTGGCATACAGTTCAAAGGAAGGTCCCTGCAGGAGTCCGTCGCGACTGATATCGGTACAGACTATATACTTAAGACCGTCCTCAAGGAACCAGCCGATCTGCTCATCCAGGGTCAGACCGGTCTGCTGCATCCAGCCCTTGACCGCCACGGCCCCGTCGCGGACGTCAGCTCCGAGGATTATCCTCTCGGGGCCGAATATCTTCAGCCAACGGGAAAACTCCGCAGGGCGCAGGGCGGCCACGCTGCCGATGATGGCCTGGGTGGCGCCGGCATTGAAGACTGAGGCAAGCGAATTGTCATCAGACACGCCGCCGCCCCACTCAATCTCGATGCCGGACTTGGCGGCCATCTCCTCGAGGGTGGCAAGGTTCATCGGCTTGGAACGGCGCGCGCCGTCCAGGTCCACTGCGTGGATGCGCCGCACGCCGTTGTCGGCGTACTGCAACGCCATGTCCAGGGGAGAGGCGTCATAGACTTTCTTCTCGGCGAAATCGCCTTTCGTCAGGCGGACGCAACGTCCGTCGATAATGTCGATTGCAGGAATAATCTCTATCATAATGCAATGAAATTTTTCAGGATGGTTTCACCAATGGTACCGCTCTTTTCCGGATGGAACTGGGTGCCGTAGAAATTCTCGTATTTAAGCGCGGCACTGAACATTGTGGATCCGTGGCGGCAGGTAGCCACAGTGTCCGGGCAAAGCCCGGCATAGTAAGAGTGTACGAAGTACACGTACGGGGAGGCTGGAAGGCCTTTGAAGAGCTTCCCGGAAATGTTCCCGAGGGTGTTCCAACCCATGTGGGGGACCTTGATGCCAGGCTCCGGGGCGAAGCGTTTCACTTCGCAGTCGAAGATGTCCATGCAGGCGACCCCGCCCTCTTCGGAGCGGCGGCACATCAGCTGCATGCCGACGCAGATGCCGAGGACGGGCTGCCGCAGGCTGCGGATGACAGGCTCCAGGCCCTTGGCCCGAAGGCTGGCCATCGCCGCTGCGGCATTGCCCACGCCGGGCAGGACGACCTTGTCCGCCTTGCGGATGGCGTCCGGATCGGCCGTGAGTGTGAATTCCACGTCCAGCCGCTCCAGCGCGTTTGTCACGGATTTGATGTTACCCGCTTCGTAGTCGACGATAGCAATCATAGCAAACCTTTTGAAGAGGGGAGTTCGTAGTTGAACACATCGCGGCGCACGGCCTGCTTGACGGCCCTTGCAAAGGCCTTGAAGCAGGCCTCGGCGATGTGATGATTATTCTCACCGGCGGCGTCGATCCTGAGGTTGCAGCGGGCGGCGTCGCTCAGCGACTTGAAGAAATGCTTGAACATTTCCGTAGGGACGTCTCCGACATATTCGCGGGTGAAAGTGACGTTCCAGACGAGCTCGCTGCGGCCGCCGAAGTCGAGAAGCACGAGCGCGGCGCTCTCGTCCATCGGCAGGGCGAAGCCATAGCGCTCGATGCCTCGCTTATCGCCGAGGGCGGCCTTCAGGGCCTCACCGAGGGCGATGCCGATGTCCTCCATAGTGTGATGCTCGTCGACCTCGAGATCGCCCTTGCAGCGCACCGTGAGGGCCAGGCCGCCATGGTGTACGAGCTGGGTGAACATGTGGTCGAGGAACTTGAGCCCGGTGTCAATCTCGGACGGCCCGCGGCCGTCAAGGTCCAGACGGACGTAAATGTCCGTCTCGGACGTCTTGCGGGCGATCACGGCGCAGCGCTCCGTAGAGCGGATACGCTCGACGGCCTCGCCCCAGCCGTGCTCCTTCGAGATGATGATGGGCGTGGCACCGAGATTGCGCGCCAGCTCCATGTCCGTTTCGCGGTCGCCGATAACGAAACTTGCCGACATGTCGTAGTCGTCGGAAAGATACTTGCCGAACATGCCTGTCCCGGGCTTGCGGGTGGGAAGTTTGTCCTCCGGGAAACTCCTGTCAATCAGGAAGTCGTCGAAGTATACGCCTTCCCCTTCCAGAGTCTTGAGCATCAAGTCGTGGGCCGGCCAGAAGGTGCTCTCGGGGAACGAATCGGTACCGAGTCCGTCCTGGTTGGAAGCCATGACAAGCTCGTATCCGAGGCCCATGAGGGAGCGGAGTCCGGAAATGGCTCCCGGTACGAAAGCGAGCTTCTCGAGGGAGTCAATCTGCTCATCGGCAGGCTCCGCGATGATGGTGCCGTCCCTATCGACGAATATGGCTTTTTTCTTCATAGACTTTCAGGGATTTGAGGAGTTTGTCATTCTCTTCGGGAAGTCCGACGGTGATGCGGAGGCAGTCCTTGCAGCCGGGGACCTTGGTGCGGTTGCGGACGATGATGCCGTCGGCGATCAGATGAGCATACAAAGCGTCGGCATTGTCGACCTTGACCAGAATGAAATTGGCCTCGCTCGGGAAAACGCGACGTATGCAGGTGAATTTCATGAACTTATGGACAAGGCGTATGCGTTGGGCCACGATCTCGGCGACCTCCTTGTCTATGGGTTTCTCAAGAGCTTTGAGCGCAAGCCGCTGGGTGGATTCGTTGATGTTGTAGGGGTATTTGACCATCGACATCAACTTGATGGTATAAGGCTGCGCGAAGGCGAGGCCAAGGCGCAGGGCGGCCATGCCGCGGGCCTTGGAGAAGGTCTGCAGGACAATGAGGTTGGGATAGCGGTCGATTGCAGGCAGAAGGCTGGGGACGGTGCAGAAATCGATGTAAGCTTCGTCAACGACCACAATACCGTTGAAACGCTCGAGGATGTCGAAGACGGTCTCGTTGGGGATCGCGTTGCCGGAAGGGTTGTTGGGGGAGCAGAGGAAGATGGCCTTGGTGCGGGCGTCGCAGGCCGCGAGGAGGTCTTCGACCGGCAGGGAGAAGTCATCGCCGAGCGGCACATGGCGCACCGCGACATCGTTGATGTCAGCCGCCACTTCATACATACCGTAGCTCGGGGAAATAGCCACTACGTTGTCTACTCCCGGGTTGCAGAACACCCTGAATACCATATCGATAGCCTCATCGGATCCGTTGCCGAGGAAGATATTCTCCGGGGCGACTCCCTTGATGGGGGCTATGCGGGCCTTGAGTTCCTTCTGTCGCGGGTCAGGATAACGGTTCCAGCCGGTAGGGTAGGGGCTCTCGTTGGCGTCGAGGAAGACGCCGAGCTTGCCCCCGAACTCGTCACGGGCCGTACTGTACGGGCAGAGCTGCCGGATGTTGGGGCGTACAAGCGCCTCGATGTCTTCTGTCTTCATCGCTTGATGCGTATTGAGGCCGCGGCGGCGTGGGCCTGCAGGCCTTCGGCCTCCGCCATCGCTACGATGGTGGGGGCGAGGCTGCGCAGGCCGTCGCGGCTGATTTCCTGAAGGGTCATTTTCCTCATGTAGCTGTCGATGTTGACTCCGCTGTGGGAGCGGGCCCAGCCGCTGGTAGGAAGCGTGTGGTTGGTGCCGGAGGCATAGTCTCCGGCGCTTTCCGGGGTATATGCCCCGACAAAGACGCTTCCCGCTGCCGTGACGCGGTCTGCAACGGCCCAGGGGTCACAGGTAGCTATGATGAGGTGCTCGGGCGCGTAGGCGTCCGCAAATGCCACGACGTCGTCGGTGCTTTTGAGCACGACGGCGTGGCTCTTGGCGAGGGCGCCCATGGCCAGGTCAGCCCGGCCGAGGGCCTTGACCTGGCGGTCGACCTCGGCGGCCACGGCCTTGGCGACAGCCTCGTCGGTGCTGACAAGCATCACCTGGCTGTCGCGGCCGTGCTCGGCCTGCGAGAGCAGGTCGGCGGCCGCAAACGCCGGGTCGGAGGAGTCATCTACGATGACCATGACCTCCGACGGTCCGGCCGGCATGTCGATAGCCACCGCGCTGCCGCCGAGCAACTGCTTGGCGGTGGTGACGTACTGGTTGCCGGGGCCGAATATCTTGTCCACCTTGGGGACGCTCTCAGTGCCGTAAGCCATGGCGGCCACCGCCTGGGCGCCGCCGATGCGGAAGATGCGCTGCACGCCGCAGAAGGCGGCCGCATAGAGCACCGCAGGTGCGACACGGCCGTCCTTGCCGGCGGGCGTGCACAGCACGACCTCCCGGCAACCGGCTATCTGCGCCGGAATGGCCAGCATCAAGACGGTCGAGAAAAGGGGAGCGGTACCCCCGGGGATATAGAGCCCTACCGAACCGATAGGGACCGGTCTCTGGATGCAGCGTACTCCCGGAGCGGTTTCCACTTCGATTTCCCTCGGCATCTGCGCCTCGTGGAAAGCCCGGATGTTGGCCGCGGCAGCGGCAATGGCATCCTTGACGGCGGCCGGTACCAGCTCCGAGGCTTCGCGGATTTCATCCGCCGACACCTCGAAGCGCTCCGGCACGAAGCCGTCGATCTCTGCCGCGAGCGTCCTGAGGGCATCGTCGCCGCCCTTGCGGACCCGGGCGACGATCGCCTCCACGCGCTCGCGCACGACGGGATTGACATCCGCCGGCCGCCGGCACAGTTCCGGCCATTCCTCCCTCGCGGGATTGATCCTGATATCCATAATCTACGGAATAATCTTATCGACGTTCAGCACCAGAATACCCTCTGCTCCAATCGCCTTCAGCTGTCTGATCTTGTCCCAAAGGTCAGCCTCGTCGACGACCGAGTGCATGGAGCACCAGCCCTCCGCAGCAAGCGGCATCACGGTAGGGCTTCTCATGGCCGGCAGTATCTTGACCGCCTCCTCGACCGAAGCCTGAGGGAGGTTCATCAGAAGATATTTCTTGCCCCGGCTGACCTTGACGGAATCCAGCCTGAACTGGATCTCCTCGAGGAGTTTGCGGTCCTCGTCCGTCAGCCCGGGCCCGGCAATCAACACGGCCTCGGACCAGAACACCTTCTCGACCTCCTTCAAACCATTGGACACCAGAGTGCCGCCCGAAGAAACGATATCGAAAATCGCGTCTGCGATGCCCGCAGCGGGAGCTATCTCCACCGAGCCGGTGATGATCTCTATCTTTGCATCTATCCCGTTTTCAGCCAGATACTTCCTAAGGATGTTGGGGTAGGAGGTAGCGATGCGCTTGCCGTTGAAATACTGCGGCCCGTCATACTCCTCAGCCTTCGGGATAGCCAGGCTGATGCGGCATCCGCCGAATCCCAGCCTCTCGACTATCTCCACATCGACACCCTTCTCCTCGACCTCGTTAAGGCCGACGATACCCAGGGATGCGGTGCCGGAGGCGACGACCTGCGGGATGTCATCGTCGCGCATATAAAGGACTTCCAGCGGGAAGTTTGCGGACTGCGAAAGGAATTTGCGTTTCGAATCGTCCACGGAGATACCTATCTCCTGGAACAGCGCGGTGCTCTCTTCGTTCAGCCTTCCTTTGGACTGAATGGCTACTCTAAGCATAACTCAACAATAATCAAAAAAAGCCTACCACCGAATGGTAAGCCGCTTATTCTACACTACTCTTCTCACGCACACCCGGGCCTACCATTACCTTTCGGAATGGTGATGATGTCCCAGTGTTGTATGTGCGTTTCTACTCATAACTTTCGCTAAGTTAATTAAATTTTTTTAATATCCAAACGATTCGCCCTAAAAATCATCCCTCCCGTCCCGTTCCCCACCTCTCCCCACGACAAATCCCCCCATTTTGCTTTTCACCCGCCCTTTCAGCCTCCTCTCGCGCACGTTTTCGCCAAATTCGTGCGCATGCACCGCAAAAAGTGCCCTCCCGCGCACGTTTTCGCCAAATTCGTGCGCCATCTTCCCCAAAAACGCCACTTCGCGCACGTTTTCCCACTTTTCGTGCGCATGCACCGCAAAAAGTGCCCTCCCGCGCACGTTTTCGCCAAATTCGTGCGCGAACGCCATGAAAACCGCCTGTTCGCGCACGTTTTCCCACTTTTCGTGCGCGAGAAAGGCGATCAGCGCATGTCCGGAAAAACCGAGTCGATCAAGGCACGGTCCAAACGAAGTATTCGAGCGACCTGTTTATTGTTAGCGTGGTAATCGAAATGCAACGTTTTCGCAAGTTCAATCTTCATGTCGGTCGTGAGCAGGGAAGTTGACCGCACATTATATTCAGAATGGCATTTCGAAAGTACTATCGAATACAGCTCATCATCAGTGAAACAGACACTGCTTCCCAGTTCGGAGGAAATTGTTTTCTGGCTCTCTACATCCCGCGATAGTTTATAGAAGTATTGTCGGGCATCCCGAAATAGTCGCTCAGTCGTCTCAATCTCGCAAAATCCTATCGGAGAAGCATATCCGGATACCATACTCAATCCCGCATACATGTCAAGCGATCTGGTTTTGAAAATCCGTCTGATCTCCTTGACTGTCAGCTTGATTGAAGATGAGTCGTGGAAACCTCTGAGCTCGGGGTTGAAGAAAAAGCGATTCGCGCCCCACGGGTAGCTGAATGGAGTCACTGAGGGATTGACCAGATAGCCGTTGCGGTTGTTGTATACAATGACTGTCCGAAGATCATTAAGGTCAGCAATTTCCCTGAGTTGACACTCCCATGATGACAGGTCGACCGGACGACCGATGCCGTGCAGATAGCCGGAGAGGTGTTTCCCATACATCCTGAAAAACGCGAGAATCCGCTCCCTTAGCCCTGTGAGTGTAGCATGAACATGGTTTGACATCAGCTCAAAGGTCAGAATCCTTACATCCGGGAATGCTTTTGAACAAATAGCCATCAAAGTCATCCCAGCCTTGAAATCATCCTCCGTGGCGAAAATGATCTCAAACTGCTCCGGTGTGTAAAGATGCCAGCATTGACCAAGTTCCCGAAACAGCAATTCGCTCCTGGTTTCCGATTCCTTCAAGGAGCGCGTTGGTAGTTGAATGAAGTTTTTCATAATGCATATAGTTTTCGTCGGCAATATGCGACGAAAAAAGATACTTTTCCTCTAAAAAGATATCTTTCTGCTTCAGGGATATCTTTTTTGCGCACGAATTTGACGGAATCTTGCGCGTAAGGGCGATTTCGGGAGCATCGGCGCACGAAATGGGCGAAAACGTGCGCGGGAGGGCGGTTTCGGGAGCATCGGCGCACGAAATGGGCGAAAACGTGCGCGAAAGGGTGGTTTTGGGAGCATCGGCGCACGAATTGGGCGAAAACGTGCGCGAAAGGGCGATTTCGGGAGCATCGGCGCACGAATTGGGTGAAAACGTGCGCGGAAGAGCGGTTTTGGGAGCATCGGCGCACGAAATGGGCGAAAACGTGCGCGAGAGGGGTGGCGGGGGATGAGAGGGTGAAAATGGCGGGGAGGAGGGAGAGGAGTTGGGTAGGGAGGGTTAGCCGATGAGCCATTTGTGGCCGGGGAGGAGGGAGAGGATCTTAGCGGTGATGGCGCAGCAGAGGAAGGTCAGCAGGGCGATGAGCGGGATGGCTAGGAAGACGGGGACTGCAGGGGAGGCTGCGTCGCCGCCAATGATGAGGTTGGAGATGGGCACAAGGTAGAAGATGTGCATCAGGTACATGCCGAAGGACAGCTTGGAGAGGGAAGTGACCAGAGAGGGCGCCTTTTCCTGCCGTATGCAGGAGAAGACCAGGAAGAGACCGAACGTGGCGAGAAGGACATTGGGGGTGCAGAACTCCCAGGACCATTCGACTATAGGCGTGGAGATGGCTTCTCCCGGGACAGCCTTCATCCAGAAGGACCAGCCCGTGAAGATGGCGCCGACGATGAAGCTGAGCCATCCTACGGTGAGTTTCTTGCTGCGGGACCAGTCGAGATGGTAGCGGATATAATGAGCCACCACGAGATACCCCAGATATCCGGAGAAATACCAAAGCGTATGGAACCTGTTCCAGAAGCATTCTCCCCACACCTCCGGCGTGATCCAATGGTGGATCCACGGGATGAAGGTCGATGCAACGAACAGCCAGATGAACACCCTTTCCTCCCGCGCCAAGGATCTCTCAAGCCAGGGCGAAACGACAGGGATGATCAGGTACAGTCCGATCAGCGGGTACATGAACCAAAGATGCCCCGCCATCGACGGGAAATTGAGCGGCAGCATCTTCAGGTCAGCTGCCGCCTGCCCCCAGTCCATCCAGCCGAAAAGGGGAGGGAGGACGATATAAAGCAGCAAGAAGATAATCGTCGGAGGAAGAACCCTCGTAAAGCGCCTGCGGTAGAAGCTACCCATGGTCTGCCCGGGCTTCAGCGGCACGAGAAGGAACGCCGACACAATCATGAAAAGCGGCACGCAAGTCCGCGCTACCGTACCGTCATAGAATGACACCCAGAAGCGCGTAGTCTCGTCGGGCAGCAGCGAATAGTGTCCGACGAGCCCGGCGGCGCTGCCGGAATAGAAACATTCGCTGGCATGGACCAGCATCACAAGGAAACACGCGACGACGCGGATATAGTCGATGAATACGATTCGCTGCTCTTTCATGGCGGTGAGGGTTATGTACAAATATAACTATTTTTCTAATACCCGTAGCGATGGCGGAGGCCGAGGACGAGGGCGGCGGAAAGGGCGAGGGCGAGGACCTCGGCTACATTGACGGCAAGCCAGATGCCGTCAATCCCCAGGATCAGGGGCAGCACGAAGACGCAACCTAGCTCGAAGACCAGCGTGCGGGTGAAGGAGATGAGCGCGGAAACGGGACCATTGTTAAGGGCTGTGAACCAGGCCGATGCGAACATGTTGAATCCGCAGATGATAAAGGAGACCATGTAGATCCGCATCGCTTTGGTCGTGAGGTCGCAGAGCGCTGGGAAATAACCGACGAAGACGGAAGATATCTGATGGGCGAAGAGTTCGATCACGGCGGTGATGAGGAGGCTGGCGACGGCGATGAGCGCGCAGCTCTTGCGTAGCAGGCTGCGCAGCTCGGCCCTGTCGCCAGCCCCGTATTTGAACGCCACTACCTGCGAAATGCCCATATTGTAACCTATGAATACCGATCCGAAGATAAACCCTACATACATCAGGACGCCATAGGCGGAGACGCCGTTTTCGCCTATGTACTTCATCAGCTGGAGATTGTAGCAGATGCCGACGATGTTGAAGGAGATATTGCCGACGAATTCGGACAGGCCGTTCGACAGTGACTGGCCGATAGCCGGCCAGTCCTCCGGGCTGTCTTTCACGAACCGAAGGGGAGTGGTATTGCGACGGGAGGCGAAGTAGACCGTCGGGATGGCGCCGCCGACGAGGAACGAGGCGGCGGTGGCGACGGCTGCGCCGATCAGGCCCCAGCCGAAGCCTGCGACGAACAACGCGTCAAGCGCTATGTTCGTCAGGCCGCAGGCGATGCTGGTGGCCGTGCCCAGCTCCGGCCGCCCTGCTGTCATGCAGAAAGGCTGCAGCGCCAGCTGCAGCATGTACACCGGCAGGGCGGCCGTGAGGATGCGACCGTAGGTCACCGCGAGGCGGACCATTTCGCCTTCGGCGCCCAGCGCCACCGCCACCGGCCGCATCACCGCGAAGAATACCGCCGAGATCACCACCCCCGCGATGAACGTCAGGCGGATGAGCATCGTGAACGTATGGTTGCCGCGCTCGGTGTCGCCTTCTCCGAAGGTCTTGGACACCAGCGCGCTGCCGCCGGCGCCGACCATCAGCCCGAGGGCTGAGATGATCGCCACCGCCGGCCAGATGATGTTCATCGACGCGAAAGCCGTACTCCCGGCGTAATTCGAGATGAACCACCCGTCCACGATGCTGTACACCGATGTCACGATGATCATCAGCACCATCGGCCACGTCTCGCGAATTATGCGCCTGTATCCGTAATGTCCTTCCATTGCGGCTGCAAAGATAGTCTATTTCCAGAAAAATCGCCCCAAAGACAGCATTTCCCGACACCGATGAACAATTCCCGCCTTTCTGTTCATCCGCCGCAGTATTCTCCACGAATCTGAACAAATAACCCCCGATTTGTTCAGATTCCGCCCCTTTTCCTCCAAATCTGAAGGATTCGGCTCCCTTTGTTCAAAAACAACATTTAGGTTTGCAAATCAGTAACGAAATCGTTACTTTTGTAAAAACAAAGGGGGAATGTAAATATATGACAATATTAGCTATAGTTGAAAAAGGTCCAGACGGGCTATATTCAGTCTGGTCTGACCAATGCTTCGGTCATCATTTCTTTGGTGGCTACGGAGAGTCTGTCGAGGAGGCCAAGAAAGACTTCCTTGACAGTGTAAATGAAGCATTGACCGAATGTCGTCAGGAAGATGACAGATTCTGTGGCCCAGAATATGACGAAATTCATATTTCATATCGATTCGACATTCCTTCATTCTTCAATTTCTTTGAGTGGATTAACGTCTCAGAGTTTGCCCGGCATGCTGGGATCAATGAAAGCAAGATGCGCCAATACAAGAATGGCTTGGCATACCCTGGCGAGAGGACAACACGAAAGATAATGGCTACTGTAAAGAGAATGCAAACTGACTTCGCCTCCATTTCACAAGAGGCCTCTGTCTTCACGCCGAATCTGAACAAATAAAGCCAACTTGTTAAGACCCCATGGACAAATGCGCACATCGTTATAGAGGTTTAACCATAGAAACTACTTGACATTTAAGTAAAGTATTTATATATTTGCAT
Source organism: uncultured Bacteroidia bacterium (assembly GCA_902785785.1). Classification (GTDB taxonomy): domain Bacteria; phylum Bacteroidota; class Bacteroidia; order Bacteroidales; family UBA932; genus Cryptobacteroides. The sequence goes on from CADAAA010000005.1 coordinate 140,759, forward strand.
AAACTATGAAAAAGAAGACAACATTGGAACTTGTGGAACAATCAGCGAAGGTCAGTTTATATTCAATCAGCTTTTTGATGGATCGCATGACCGAGTTTGAGTTGTTTCTAAGGAAATTCGAAGAAGAGGCCTATTACAATGAGGACTATCAGAGAATACTGTATGCTCTTTCAATAATCCTCGAGAGGGGAGCATTGGAAAGATACTTTCGTCCTGAAGGGAAGATAAATGATGATTTATGTGCTTTACCTATCGAATCGGGCCGGATTAGGTTATTCTGTCTCCGCATCTCGGATGAGGTACTCATCCTTGGAAACGGAGATATAAAACGAACTGCAGCATATGAAGATGACCCTAGATTATTGGGGTATTCTCTGGATTTACAGCGATTCGATAAATTACTGCGAAAGGATATTGAGGATGGAATTGTGATTATAGAGGAAAAAGAACTGACCAATATAGAAGACAGAGAGTATTTGATATGAAACAGAATGCTTTGCTTCACAAGCAGCTTGGACAAGTGTCCCCGGCTATTAAGCAGGAGATGGATTGGTCATGTGCAATCATAGATAAAATCTATTCTATCCTCGAACATAAAGGCATATCGCAGAGAGAACTAGCCAAAAGGATAGGTTGCAACGAGACACAAATCACACGTTGGACAAGAGGATTTCCTAACTTCACCTTATCCTCTTTGGCCAAACTCTCAGAAGCATTGGGGGAACCTCTTATAAAGATCTCCTAAAGAATTCGAAGTGCAATCGCCGCGCAGGCCTCGGCGTCGGCGAGGGCGTGATGGTGGCGGGTGAGGTCAAACCCGCACGCGGCGGCCACGGTCTGCAGCTGATGGTTCGGCAGCAGCCTGCCGAAGTGCCGCCGCGACGCCGCCAGCGTATCCAGGAACACATATTTGGGATAATCCATCTGGTACACCCGGAACACCGCCCGCAGGCAGCCTTCGTCGAAGCGCGCATTGTGCGCCACCAGCGGCAGCCCGGCGACGGCCGGCGCGATGCGTTCCCACACGCGTGGGAACACCGGCGCGGCCTCAGTGTCCTCCGGCCCCAGGCCGTGCACCCTCCTGCAGAACCACGAATAGTACTCCGGCTCCGGATGTATCAAGCTGTACAGCCGGTCCACCACGCACCCTCCCCGCACAACGACCACCCCGACGCTGCACACGCTCGACGGCCACTCATTCGCCGTCTCGAAATCAATTGCCGCAAAGTCCCTCATGCCTCCGCAAAGATACGAATTCCATAAAACAATCGGAGCAGCCCGGTAGGGGACTGCTCCGAAAAAATCATAGTATCAAAACGCTTGTTTTACCATCTTCGGCATTCTCCTGCATTGTCTTGGGGACTCTCGGGAAGAAATCGAATCCGGACCTTGATTCTATATTGTCAATACTCGTAATGCCTACAGAATAATCGCTGCTACTATGTTTCTTGTTTTCAAACACATAGGCGCATCCTTTAGCGGCAGACACTACTCCAGGAGACGAGAAGGTACACTTCATCAGACACTTATAGAAATGACTCGGAATCTGTATCCCGTCAGAATATTTAGGCGTTCCTTCATAAAGCACGCCTGTAACCACATAAAGGGTATCCGACCCAGTGGGAGAACTCGCCTTGACAGCCTGCTCAAGCTCATTCCATACAGAACCGTTAAAACCATTCTGCAATTGAGGAGCTTGATTTGAATGATAAAACGTCTGCTTGTTTTGCGCAACTGTCGTCTGGCGATAATTCGATGCCACAAGATGACCTTTGCTATATCCGCTTACACCACTCTGTTGCCAATCACCAAGACCTGTAAATGCGGGATCATCTGTCCACCCGTCATTACGACCGACACCATTATCTGCCCACATGGAAGCATGCATTGCATGAGCAGTCCAGACCGGGGCCTTCTTGCTCCCATCAAGCATGACGGTATAGTTCCTGACCACGGCCCCGTTATACATGTATGTATGAGTGGCAACTGCACGATTGGAATCTGTGGTCAAATAACGATACCACATGTATCCTCTTCCAGTAGCTTCGTTCCCACTAACCATGGAACCAGTTGTAGAAACTGTAGGCACCTCGAAACAAGTAAGGTATCCGAGATCATCAGTAATAGTCGCTGATCGAGTCGTGAAACTCCGGACATCACTTACAATTTCCTCATATTCAGTTCCGTTCCATACGCTCATGAAGGCCTGATAATAGTAGGTCGTACCCTCACTAAGTCCTATTAGGTCAGATGAATAACTACCGGTTGAAGCGTTTATCTCGTTGTTATAGTAAACCTTGTTTGTCAAAGAACTCGCATTAGTACCATACCTGAAACCTATTTCTGTAGGCTTAGGATTGGTACAGACTCCTTTGAAGTTAGCGGTCAGGGTTGCCCCTGACGCGCTAACATTGGAGTGCGAAACGGCTGTGTAGTTTCCTACCCCGGAGGTTCCGCCTCCGGATCCTCCTCATTCGTACGTAACTTCAATCTTAGAAATAACTATGCCAGCCGCAGCTGTAGAATTAATCTCAAAAACTAAAGCATCATTCGACCCAAGGGTAATGTTATTGATCGTAGTTGAGTAAGTAGTCGAGGTTGTTTTAACCAAATCGGTTGCACTCAACATTGCTATTGAACCAGCTGTAATTGTCAAAACAGGGCCTGTATTGGAAGTACAATAACCCGTAAGAGAAACCGATTTGATAGTCTTTCCAGCGAATCCAGTCGTTGAAATTTTAACCTGAGTCGCAGGATTTGACTTGGATCCAATCTTACAATCGTTGTTTGAACCTTGGAAAGCCGGTTCCCCCTCAACCGTAGTGGACCACGTAATACCATTATGTGTAACAGATGTGGTCTCTGCATTCTTCCACGTAACATCACAAGTCCCATTGGAACCCGCAGCGGAGTCAATAGTCATTGTATAGGTTGTTGGGCCACCTGTTTGAATAGGCTTAAAGGTGGCAGTAACGACAACATTAGCAGCGGGCATCGTAAACTTATTGTTGTTTACAGTAATTGAATTATTATCTGCGTCCACAACAGTTAACTGCTCCAATTCATAGTTCGTATCAGGAGTAACCGTCAAAGTTATTTCAGTTCCCTGTGTTGCAGAAGTAGGATTCGCTGTAACACTACCATAGGAGGCTTCGCTAATAGAAACTGAATATTCAGTCACAACAACCGTAGTACCGCCCGTATAGTATACCTTTACAGCGGTAAAACCACATGTTCCACCAACAGAAGCTGATACTACATTTGTTCCATCAAACGGGGTAACTGTCACGGTGGTTCCGTTCACTGTAGCACTTGCATTAGTCCAAGTGGATCCCTTTAAAGTGTTAGCATAGCTCTCAGATGTAGCAGTAAACTCAATCTTTGTAATCTCGCAAGTACCATTCGGAGTAATGGTCAGAACATTTCCGCTATAGAATCTAGAAGAAGTCCTTGTGGAAGGAATATAATTATTTGGAGCTGTACCTGTACCCTTTGCATTTTGCATCGTGACATTATCATTAGACCAAACAACGGCATTCTCAGAAGCGGAGGCATAGGTAGCTTTAGAAAGATCCCACGTAAAATCTTTCTCCGTCGCAGCAGGGATAACAGTAACGGCATATTGTGATTCTGCAGCAGGATAATTATTGAATGCAGGGACACGCACACTAATAGTGGTTTCACCTTCGGCAATACCGGTAACATTGCCCTCTTCATCCACTGTGGCTATAGTCTCGTCATTAGAAACAAATGAGATGTCTGCTCCTGAATTGACTGATACCACGTTTTTCTTTGTTTTACCTACCTGGACAGAAAGAGTTTCCATTGCTATTGTGAACTCTGTAGTATAAACAATTTCTTCTACTTTGAAGTTCTTAATCTCCCAAGTACCAGCAGCTTCGGATGTTGAAACATATTTGAAAGCGAAAACGACCTTCTTTCCAACGTAATCGGAAAGATCAAAAGTGAAAGGCTCGAAACTAGACCAAGTTCCACTAAGTGCGGGATAGGTATTAGGAATCTGGGTGAATTCATCGTCACCTACAACCTTAATCCAAAGAGACCCATCTCCGTCAGCCATAAATTTGTTGACGCACTGATCAAAGGAAAGCTCAGCCGCCTTGACATCAGTTAGGTCAATCTGCGGAGAAACCAGCCAAGACTCGGAAGCATAATTGACTTTGTTTATGTAAGAAGTCACCTTAGCTCCATAAGATGAGTCAAAGCTCCAAATAGAAGTCTGTCCTTCAGGAAGCGTAACGTTCTCGATAGAGAAGTCGCCTTGGTTCACCGTGAAAGCCTCCTCGTAAGGAAGGGTTTTAACAACCTCAACAACACCGCTGCGGTTTGCATTTTTGAGGTCCATATTGAAGGTTTTGAGACCATTACGGTTAAACGTCATTTCAGGCAGAGTCCAAGTGTAAGTGGCAGCATCTGTCCCAACTGTAATAGTTCCTCCAAACTGTCCGGGAGCTAATACCATATAAATCGAAGATGCATCGGTCTTGGCACTAGCAACAGTGGCCTCTTGATTGACCTTGACAGTGTTAGATCCGTTCTCAGTAATATCAAATGCAAGAGTTGAAGCATCAGCTGCATTTACTTTAGTAAGATCAATAGACGCAGTTCCTGCAATTGAAGCATCACTAGCTTCAAGAGAAATGTATTGAATCGTCTCTGAGAGATAATCCGCTTTTGAAGAATAAACCTTAAAACAGATAATCGAACCCAAATTAAGGAAATTAATAGTTCCATTAGGGCGAGATTTGGCTTCAGCTTCTTCCAAAACCTTGAAAGGGACACCCACCATAGGCATAGCAGCATCAACTCCTCCCTGCTGAACATTGCTCAGGGCAATCTTAACAGCTGTCTTATCCGAATTACTGGCATTAGGATAATAAGCATATGCATATGAATTAGCAGGAATAATCTCGGGGCTATAGAGAATTACAGTTCTAGGAGTGTTTTCCAGATTGATTTCTGCATATCCAGTATATCCATCAAGGAACATTCCAACTCTGTCACCAGCTACCCATGTAACGCCACTATTGTCAAGCGTAGCTTTAGTCATATCTTCAGCTAAAGCAGACTCTTCATTGACTGCAAATTCATATCGGTAGCCTTCAGCAGGAGCCTGAGAACCAATTTCGCTCTTGTTACAAGAGACAAATGTTGCCAATACGGCAAGAATAGTAAATACAAATGTTCTTTTCATAATACTACTTGATTTCTCACCAATTAAAAATCAACTTCTCCCTCATCATTAGGGGTCTGCGTTCCATCTAGGCTACCACAGATGATGCCTTGCACCTTAACAGAAATCACCATGCACTCAGGTGCGGAGTACACTTCTTCGTTGTTTTTGATTGTTAACATAACGCGTTTAGTTATTGATTAATTGTTTATATAGTTTCAGTCTTACAAACTGCAAAGTTACGAAAAGAATACCTATTATAAAAAGGATTTAGGTGGTTTTTATCAACATTTTACGGAGGGGTTTTGAACAGGGGGAGGGCATGATGCGGGAGCAGCGGCGCGCTGTAAAGCATGCCGCTGCCCGTATCTGCGTCCCAGACGGTTTCACCGTTATAACTGTTAAAAGCCTATGCCATTCTTAGTCAAATGCACCTGCATTCCCAATGCAGATACTATTCGATAAAAAGAAGCGACTGTGGGCACGGTTTTTCCGTGTTCTATTTTGGAAATATAAGACTTATCCGAGCCTATCCTCTCAGCAAGCTCAGCCTGCGTAATCCCTGCCTGTCTGCGGGCATTCCTAAGGATCTCTGCATTGTATTCTTCCCAGGCGCGGGATTCCTCTGCCTTCCATGTTTCGGACCCCACTGGACCGAAGCGCTCAATGAGATGAGCGATTACGTCATAATACTCTGGATTGCCTTTTTGCTTCATAATAGATGGCTTCTCGCAAAGGTCTGATAGCTCCCTTATACGCAATAATCCTTCTCACTGCACAAAGATAACAAAAGTTGTCAAACTATACAACAAATTAAAAACAGGTATTCGGCTTTATGATAAAAGCCGCCACAAGAACGCGAAAAGATTCGTGTTTTTCCCACAAAAAGATACGTCCGGAGGGGTTGGACGAAGAAATGTATGAATCTGTATGTCAGTCGGAGAGGAGAGCGGTGGCGAAGAAGGTCGCCATGCGGTCGCGGATCTCGGTGAAGCGGGGAGTGAGGACACCGTCGTTGTCGAGGTGGAGGCGGTGGGCCTTCTCGGGGCAGGGGACATGCTCGCAGGGGATGCCAAGCTCCTGGGCGGCGTCGAAGACGGCTTTGGTGCCGTAGACCCTGCCGGCTTGGCGGATCCTAAGCGGGAAACCTCTGCGGTAGGGGACAACGGGATCCTTTTCCGACTGGAAGGAGAGAATGGGGACAGAGGCGTTCCGGAGAACAGAGAGGTCGCGGACGTAGCCCCAGAGGTTGGCGACGGCGCGGATGCGGAAAGGCGGGGCGGGAGCGAAGCCGGAGGCTGAGCTCCCGCCCGGGTCGGGCTCGGCGGCTGGCGCAGGCTCCGCAGGAGCCGCCGCGCCGCCCGCTAGGCCGTAGGCGAGGCCAAGGGCCATCGCCGCGCCGGCGCTCGTCCCTGCCGCAAAGACCCGTTCCGGGTCGATCCGCAGGTCCTCGCGCCCGAGCAGATACCCCAGTGCGGTGCGAGCGTCCTCCAGGGCGTCAGCCTCTGCTTTCAGCAGCCCTTTCCGCCCCAGCGGAAAGCCCATCCGGTAATTGATCGATGCCGCGACATATCCCAGCGAAGCGAAATACTTGCACCACTCCGTCTGCCCCTTTTCGTCCTTACTGCCAATGAGATAAGCTCCTCCATGCATCATCAGCAGCAACGGCCTGCCGGCATCTCCATCCCCCTCCGGGGAATAAATATCCATCTTCAGATCCAGCTGCTTCGGCGGCCGCAGCGTACTCGCCAGCTCAATGGCATCCGGCATCCCATGATCCGGTCCTTCGTCCCAATACCCCTCAACAACGCTGTAGACCACATCCTCCTCCACCGTCACCCCATACACGGGCTCGGTATACTGTAGCGAGTCGCCCACTGACCCCGTGGCGACCCCCAACATCGCTGAAGCTATTAAACTGGCCATACCCATCTCACCGATAGTGTTGCATTGCAAAAATACTCATTTATTCTCTCCGCTCCAACACTTTCTCCCACCTTCCCCTTCTCTCCTTATCCCCACCCCCACAACCTTCGACCTTTGTCATAAGGTTTACACCCCCTAACAGTTATACCACCCATAACCTTCACCCGCCAACTACACAATCTGAACAAATAACGCCAAATCGTTCAGATTAGCAGAAAAAAGTCCGCCTTCTGAACAAATCACGTCATTATATTCAGATTCGCGCAGAAATGTCCGCTTTCTGAACAAACCGCGCCTTAAAATTCAGATTCAAACAGAAATGCTCACTTTCTGAACATATCACGCGCAAATATTCAGATTCAAGCAGGAAAACCGCTTTCTGAACATATTACGTCATTATATTCAGATTCGCGCAGAAATGCCCACTTTCTGAACAAACCGCGCCAAATAATTCAGATTCAAGCAGAAATGCTCACTTTCTGAACATATCACGCGCAAATATTCAGATTCAAGCAGGAAAGCCCGCCTTCTGAACAAATCACGTCGAATTATTCAGAAAAAGGCGAGCTAGCACGCTAAACGGCTAGCAGGAAACATCGTTTTAACGGCCAGAAAGAAACATCGCCCTAAGTATATCACGGTCAACGCGAAGGATGCGCGCTATCTGTTTGTCCGTGGCGTTGTATTCAAAGTGCATTCTTCGCGCCAGCGCCAGTTTAGCGTCGCTCGGCAGGGCAGACGGTTTGCCGATGCCATAATCCTTTCGGCAAATCGAGACGATTGCGGCAAACAATTCGTTATCCGTGTAGTAGACCAATTCACCCAATTCAGCAGCAATCTTCCGTTGTCCTTCGACATCGCGTGAAATCAAGTGGAAATAATGATGTCCGTCCCGGTAAAGCGCCATCGCAGCAGTGATATCACAGAATACGATTGGAGAGATATATCCATCTACCACATTCAATAAAGCCATGTGGTCGAAAGCCCCGCTGTGAATGACGTTCCTGATCTGCCTGACAGTCAGCTTTTCCTTGCTGTGGCTGTGCCACGAAACCGCATCCTGATTGAAGAAAAAACGGTTGGTTCCCCATCGATAGGTGAACGGCGTTTCATCGGGATCGACAAGGAAACCATTCCTGTTCGTATAGGCAATCACAGTGCGCAGATAATCAAGGTCTTCTATAGCATTGAGCTTCTCCTCCCATCTACTCAGATCTACCGTCCTGCCGATACCCTTCAAATACATTTGCAAGCGATGCCTGAACATATGAAAGAAAGCGCAGCAGTCATCCTTCTTTCCGGATAGCGTAATATGTAAATGGTTGTTCATCAGCTGAAAAGCCAGAATCTTGATTCCCGGAAAAGACATGGCACACAAAGCTATCAAGAGCATTCCCACCCTGAAGTCATCGTCCGTCACGAATATAATTTCAAAGTTCTCAGCCGTATAGAGATGCCAGCATGGCGAAAGTTCTCTGAACAAGGTCTCGCATCTCGCCTCTTTTTCCGCGAATGTGTAACGAAGTGTAGTCATAGTTTTTTTCTCAAATGTAATAAAAGCGACTTCAGACGACCGATAAAAAGATGATTATCTGCAACTAAAAGTATCTTTTTATCTGAAATGAGATGTATTTGACCAGAATGGCGCAGAATGTTCAGATCATAAGCCGATAACCATTCTTCTGAACAAAACGCGCTGAAATGTTCATTCTAAGAGGAATGAGCCGAGAAAATGAACAAAAGCATATCGTTTTGTTCAGAATTCAAGAATAAAACCGCGATTCTGAACAGAAAGGGCGTCTACGTTCAGATTGGGTAGAGGAAGACAGGTGAGATGAGGGAGATAAGGGGAGATAAGGGGGATAGAGGGCGCAGAAAGGGGTCACCGGGGCACGGTGGCAGCGGAACACGGCTACGGTGATGGCGGCGACGACGGAAAACTCAGCGACCAGGCAGGCGACGGCGGGAAATAAGGGCGCCGAAAGGGGTCACCGGGGCACGGTGGCAGCGGAACGCGGCTACGGTGATGGCGGTGGCGACGGCGGGAAAAAAGGGTGCAGAAAGGGGTCAACGGGGCAAACGCCGGCGGAACTCGGCGACGGTGATGGCGGTGGCGACGGCGGCGTTGAGGGACTCGGAGCCGGGGTCGTCGGCCGGGTAGGGAGGGATGAAGAGGCGGTCGGAGACCAGGGTCTCCATACCGGCGGAGATGCCGTTGGCTTCGTTGCCGATGATGATAGCGACGGGCTTGGAGAGGCCCGGATCCAGCTCGCGGGAGTACATGTCCACGCCGTCCAGGAAGGTGCCGTAGACCTTGCCGTCCTGCTTCAAGACAGCCGAGGCAAACGCCTTAATATCAACATAGTGGAAATCCACTCTGAAGATAGCTCCCATGGTGGCCTGGACGACCTTGGGATTGAAGGACTCGACGGTGTCGCGGCTGGCCAGGACCGACCGGATGCCGAACCAGTCGGCGATGCGGAGGATGGTCCCGAGGTTGCCGGGGTCACGGATGGAGTCCAGCGCGAGATAGAGTCCCGGACCGACGGTGAACGAGCCGTCGTCGATGTCCGCAGGCTTGCGGACGACGGCGAGGACAGGGGAGGGACTCGAGAGCTGGCTGATGCGCGACATGGCCTCCTCGCCGATCTCGTCGCGGCGGTACACCGCCGTAACCTCGAAGCGCGAGTCCAGCGCCTCCTGCACCATCTTTTCACCTTCCACGACGAACAGACCGGTCTCGTCGCGGAATTTCTTGGAGGCAAGCGCCTTGATGGACTTGATGTCCCTGTTGGAAAGCTGGGCCATGTGCTGCGGCATACAATGTAACCATGCAAAGATAGCCAAGTTTATTCAGATTAATTACCGCTTTAAAAAAGAATTGTGCTAAATTTGTATGATTGGTGAAAAGATGAGAATGCATCCCTACAGACTGCTCCCGGCCCTCCTGGCCGTACTGATGCTCGCGGTGTCCTGCAGCACCACGCGGGTCATCCCCGAAGGGGAGTACCGCCTGGCCAAGAACGCCATCGAGATCACCAACTCCAAGAAATTCGACCCGAGCAGTCTCAACCAGTACATCAAGCAGCAGCCCAATTCCACCCTTTTCGGCTGGAATCCCTTCATGAGCATCTACAACTGGGCTGACCCTGACAAGGAGACCGGCATGGCCAAATTCCTCAGAAAGATCGGCACGGCGCCGGTCGTTTACAGTCCTTTCGCAGTCGAGTCCACCATTGAGAACATCGAGAACCACCTCGAATACATCGGCTACTACAACTCCAAGGTCGCCAGCGACATACGTGTCAAGGGACGCAAGGTCGCCGTCAACTACCTGGTCCATCTCGGCAAGCAGTATCCCATTGACAGTCTGAGCTATACGCTCCCCGAGCGGGGTACATTCGCGGAAGATTTCAGGGCGGATCTGCCCAATGTCGGTGTGAAGGTAGGGGATTACCTCTCCGAGTTCGCGCTCGAGGATGAGACCGTGCGCGGAGCCGCGCACTTCCGCGACCTCGGCTATTACGACTTCTCCAAGAACAACTACGTCTTCGAGGCCGACACCATCTCCGTGCCCGGAAAGCTCTTCCTGGACATGAAGGTGAACGAGCACTCGCGCAACGACTCCGAGGAGAACGCGCAGCCGCTCAGGAAGTTCTACATTGACAGCGTCACTATCTCCCATTCTAAAGACCTGATTTTCAAGGATAAGATCCTGAAGGACCTGAACACCATCCACCCTGGGATGAAGTACAGCGAGAGCGACATCCGCACCACATACACCCGCCTCTCCGCCTTGAAGCTGTTCAGCAGCGTGGGCATCGAGGTGACCCCTACGGACTCCAATCTCGTCAACTGCGCGATCAATCTCACGCAGTCCAAGCTTCAGGGCTTCAAGGCCAATCTCGAGGCGTCGACAAACTCCTCCGGCCTGATGGGTATCTCGCCGCAACTGAGCTTCTACCACAAGAACATCTTCCACGGGGGAGAATGGCTGAACCTGAGCTTCATGGGCAATTTCCAGTTCATGCTCCACGACCCCATCCGCTCGAACGAGTTCGGTGTCTCGGCAGGACTGAGCTTCCCGAAATTCCTCGGGCTTCCGTATTCGTTCTTCAGCGGCCCCAACATCCCCCGCACGGAGATCAACCTATCCTACAACTATCAGGATCGTCCTGAGTACACCAGGAACATATTCTCCACATCCTTCGGCTACTCGGGTATCCTCCGCAAGCTGAGCTACCAGTTCTACCCCCTGCAGCTCAACGTCGTGCAGCTCAGCCACATGGATGAGATTTTCTACGAGACGCTGTCGCGCAATCCTTTCATGCGCTACGCCTATCAGGACCACTTCGATGCGGGCGTGGGAGGGACATTCTACCTGTCATCAAGTTCTGAGGCAATCCCTTCAGAATCATACCGTTACCTGCGTCTCACAACCGACCTTTCCGGCAATGTCATCGGGCTTTTCAAGCCCATGATGAAGACCGACGACGAAGGAAGGGGACTTATCTTCGGCATCCCTTATTCGCAGTATGTCAGGGCTGAACTCACCCTCGGCAGGACATGGATGTTCGGCAGGGGAGACAGGCAGGCCATAGCTACGCGCCTGCTCGCCGGCGCAGGCCACTCCTACGGCAACTCATCCGTGCTACCCTTCGAGAAGCAGTTCTACGCCGGCGGCGCCAACAGCATGCGCGGCTGGCAGGCGCGCGCCCTCGGACCCGGCATGTCCCCGATGAACGAGTCCTTCATCATCCCCAGCCAGACCGGCGACATGAAGCTGGAGGCCAATGTCGAATACCGTTTCCCTATGTTCTGGAAAGTGGAAGGCGCCCTCTTCGTGGATGCCGGAAACGTCTGGACTTTCAAACAGGACGACCCGAAGTCGAAATTCGACCTGGACACGCTGGGGGACAGCATCGCCATGGACTGGGGCCTCGGGCTCCGGGTCAATCTAAGCTTCCTCGTGCTGCGTCTGGACGCAGCAAAGAAACTCCACGATCCTGCCGTGCAGAAGTGGCTCGGGCCTGACGACTGGCAAAAGAAGGGATCGGGAGCGATCCACTTCGGCGTCGGCTATCCTTTCTGATCTTTCTTGGAATAATACTTTGGCCAGCAGCGCTCGAGGTAAGCCTTGAGCACGTCTTCGTGCTTGTTGTGCTGCGGCTCGTAGAAGACGGTTCCCTCGAGTCCCTTGGGCATGAACTCCTGGTCCACGAAGTTGCCAGGGTAATCGTGAGCGTACTTGTAACCATCCGAATAACCAAGCTCTTCCATAAGCTTGGTTGGAGCATTCCTTAAATGCAGCGGAACGGCTGTTGTCTTGTCATTCGCAGCCGCCGCCAAGGCCTTTTCCACCGCCATATAGGAGGCGTTGCTCTTGGGGGACGAGGCGAGATAGACGGTCGTCTCCGCCAGCGGAATGCGCGCCTCCGGCATACCTATACTGTTCACCACCTGGAAGCAGGCATTGGCCAGCAGCAGGGCATTGGGGTTGGCGAGGCCGACGTCCTCGGACGCCGACAGGCAGAGCCGGCGGGCGATGAACAGCGGGTCCTCGCCGCCGTCCAGCATGCGGGCGAGGTAATACACGGCGGCATTGGGATCGGAGCCGCGTATACTCTTGATAAAGGCGGAAATGATGTCGTAATGCATCTCGCCGTCCTTGTCGTAAATGGCGACATTCTCCTGCAGACAGGACGTGACGGTATGGTTGTCAATGACCGCCTCCGGCTGGCCGGCAAACGAATCAACGACGATCTCGAGGATATTGAGCAGTTTGCGCGCGTCTCCGCCGCTCTGGCGGAACAGCGCGTCGGTCTCGACGACGCGGATATTCCTCTCTTTAAGTATGGTGTCAGTCTTCAGGGCCCGGTCCAAGAGAACCTGCAAGTCAGCAGCTTCAAGCGACTTAAGAACAAAGACTTGGCAACGCGACAAAAGGGGAGTGATAACCTCGAAAGAAGGGTTCTCGGTGGTGGCGCCGATGAGCACTATCGTGCCATCCTCGACCGCCCCGAGCAGAGCGTCCTGCTGGGCTTTGTTGAATCGATGGATCTCGTCGATGAAGAGGATGGGAGAGAGGGCATGGGAAAAGAGGGAACGGCTGCGGGCGCGATCGATGACGTCGCGCACGTCCTTCACGCCAGCGCTTACAGCGGACAGCGTGAAGAACTCGCGGTCGAGAGTCTCCGCGATGATGTGGGCGAGAGTGGTCTTGCCGACACCGGGAGGACCCCAGAGGATGAACGAGGACAAAGCTCCGTTCTCGATCATGTTCCGGAGGATGCAACCGGGGCCGACGAGGTGCCTCTGGCCGACATAATCGTCCAGGGAACGGGGCCTCATACGCTCCGGAAGGGGAGGGAGCATGGCACTCCGGCCGATTTTATCCTCTTTTTCTATCATATTACTTTATTCACTATCAATCAACGCTTTAACAAAAGTGTTAAAAAGTATAACATTTTTGTTAACCACTATTTTCCATTCAATTGACCGCTTTTTTGTATACTCTGCGGCGCTTGCACTCCTTGACTTCGAGGTCGCCCCACTGGGAACGGATATCGAGGTTGGATTCGAGCTCTGCATTGGACTCTCCGTACACGAAACCGCCCTTGAGGAGCTCCTTCATGAGGTCCACGAAGACGATGGAATTGACGCCTTTCTTCTGGTACTCCGGCTTGACTCCGATGAGGAGCATCTCGAAATTCTCCTCGTACTTCCAGTACATCGCGCGGAGGATGTGGAACCAGCCGAAGGGGAAGAGCTTGCCGTTGCATTTTTTGAGGGCGCGGGTGATGGAAGGCATCACGACGCCGAAGCCGACGATATTGTGGTCCTTGTCCTCGACGAGAGAGACGAACTTCAGATCCAGCACGCCAAGGTAGAAGCCCACGTACTTGTCGACCATCTTCTTGGGCAGTACCGTAAAATTGTACAGCGACGAATAAGTCTCGTTGATCAGGTCGAAGAGCTTGTAGCCGACGTCCGTCTTCCTGACCTCACGTTTGGTTATCTTCCTCAGTTTCAATCCGTAGCGCTCCTCGACAACCTTAGCCACGCGGATGTATTTGTCAGGGATTGTGTCACCTATATATATGCGGTACTCAAGCCAGTCGACATCCTTGGCGTAACCGAGGGCCTCCATGTGGTCCTTGTAATAAGGCCAGTTGTGATGCAACGCCATGCTGCTGAGGTATTCGAAACCCTCGACGAGCATACCTTCCGGGTCGAAATCGGTAAAACCAAGGGGACCGAGGATCGTAGTCATGCCGCGCTCCCTGCCGAAGGCCTCTACGGCCTCCAGAAGCGCCTTGGAAACCTCCCGGTCGTCGATGAAGTCGAACCACCCGAAGCGGACCTCGTCATGGTTCCAGGCGGCGTTGGCCTTGCGGTTCACGATGGCGGCCACACGGCCTGCCAACTTCCCGTCCTTGTACGCAAGGTACATGGCGGCATCGCAAAACTCGTATGCGGGATTCTTCTTTGGATCAAGGGTGTCCGCATCATCCATGAGAAGGGGAGGGACGAATGCAGGCATATCCTTGTAAAGTGTCAGAGGGAAATGCAGGAATTCCTTGAAAGCACGCTTATTCTGTACACGCGTGACGGTTACGGACATAACTGTTGGTTTATGGTTTTTCAGTGCTAAGATAAGGATAATTTGCGGTTTTATTGAAAGAAAATTCCTAACTTCGTAATGATATGACAGGCAGGACGCCCGCTGTTTCGCTGCTCATCGCGGCATTCCTCCTGCCGGCGCTTGCTTGGAAAGCACCGGCACAGGACGCCAAATCCCTAAGTATAGGTACGTTCCATTCGCCCAAGGGGCTCGGACTATGCATGGAAGTGTGGCAGGAGAATACTTCCTTCGATACTTTCGATATCATCGCGGATATGTTCGGTGTCCTGAACGGAAGCCATATCAAACCTGGCATCAAGGCCACTTACTGCCGGGACATCATCCTGAAGCATATCGAACACGACGAGTATGACCTCGACCTGTATGCCGGGCCGGGGGTCACGGCGGGCTATGTCCGTGACATAAACGAGCCTTTGAGCCTGGTGGCCGGCATGACCGGATCGGCCGGATGCCGGCTGTATTTTGACAGCAGGCGAGTGGTCGTATGCCTCGAGCTGGGCATGGACCTCGCGGCTGAAGTCAACAGGAACAACCGTTTCAGAAATGTAGACCTAAATATCTATAAATCAGGCATTTTGCACACATTTTACCCGCAGGTGAGACTGCTTTGGAAGCTATGATGAGAAGGCATGTCCCGGCTATACTGGCAGCGCTCGCGCTGCTGCTGAGCTTCGCTCCGTTACGGGCCGTCAATCCGGCCCGCCGGGACGGCGGTTTCCGCGTCCTGTACGGGGTCGAATGGGGATATGACATGCAGCTGCTGAATGCCTACCATCACAATTATACGGATGAAAGCGACGGCTTCAGGGTCGACGAGAAGAAGGTAAAGCCGACGCTTTATTCGAACGGGCATGCAGCCGCACATGTGACAGCCGAGTTCGCAGACAAGTTCGCATTAGGCTTCCATGCCGGATACGCAGGTATCCAGCAGCGGACGAGGTTTTTTCCGATGTCGCTGAGATTCGCGTATTTCATGGATTCCTATACGGCTGACGGGAATTTCGTATTCCTGGAAGGAGGAGCGGGGATACACGAACAGCGCAGAACGGTTTCGCCGTTCGCCCGTACGGGATACGGACACAGGATCAGGCTGACAAGACGGGCAAGCATGGATTTCTCAGCGTCGCTGAGATGCACGGGAGATCATCCGCCGATCTACGATGCATCCATACCTGAATACGTCGATGAAGAAAACGTCAGACGGAGCGACGCGTTGTACGGAGCGCTCATTTTTTCGATTTCACTCAATTTCTGAAAAATGACATAAAAACAGCCACGGAGCACTGAAAGGGGACACATTACTTAACATAATATAAATTGTGTAACAAAAGTCCTTCCATAAAAACGAGGTTGTAATTTAGGCCCAAGATTGGTATATTTGTAAGTTCGAATGTATTTGTAAGTAAATATGGCCAGAAAGAAACTCGATCTTGTCCTCGAGGACATCACGATTGAATCCGTCGCCGCCGAAGGCAAGGCGCTCGCGCATTATGACGGAGCCGTGGTATTCGTCGAATCAGCCGTTCCCGGAGATGTCGTCGACATCCGTATCATCAAGAAGAAACCCAACTACATGGAGGGTTTCGTCGTCAAGATGAAAAAGCCCTCAGAGCATCGTCTGAAGCCGTTTTGCGAGCATTTCGGCTTCTGCGGAGGCTGCAAATGGCAGCCGCTCCCGTACGAAATGCAGCTTCAGGCCAAGCAGCAGCAGGTCTGGGACCAGCTCGTCCGCCTGGGGCATCTCGATATTCCCCCGATCTCCCCTATCCTGGGCTCGGAAAACACCCGTTTCTACCGCAACAAACTCGAATTCACGTTCTCCTCGCGCAGGTGGTTCATGAAGGACGAGGATCCTTCCACGCTAAGTCCCGAGGAATGCTGCGGACTCGGCTTCCACGTCGGTAAATTCTTTGATAAAGTGCTGGATATCAAGCGTTGCTGGCTTCAGCGCGACCCTTCCAACGACATCCGCAACTTCATTCGCGAGTATACTTTGAAGCATGGTTTCGAGTATTTCGACATCAGGGCGAATACCGGCTTTATCCGCAATATGTTCATCCGCACCACCGAAGCCGGAGACGTCATGCTGATAGTATGTTTCTTCCATGACGATCCTTCCAGGCGCGAAGGCCTCTTCGATGCTGTCCTGGAGGCATTCCCCCAGATCAAGTCGCTCTACTATGTGATCAATCACAAACTGAACGACTCCATCAGCGACCAGGAATGCATCCTTTACAAGGGCGAAGACGCCATTTATGAGCAGATGGAGGGGCTTAAGTTCAAGATCGGTCCGAAATCCTTTTACCAGACCAACAGTCCGCAGGCTTACCGCCTGTATTCGGTGGCTCGCGAGCTCGCCTGCCTGACCGGCAGCGAGGTCGTGTACGACCTCTATACAGGCATTGGCACCATTGCCCAGTTCGTCTCCGGACGGGCTTCCAAAGTCATTGGTATAGAGTATGTTCCTGAGGCCATTGAAGACGCTGTGGCCAACGCGGCAGCCAACGGCATCACCAACTGCGAGTTCTTTGCCGGCGACATGAAGGACATCCTGACGCCTGATTTCGTTGCGGAGCACGGCCGGCCGGATGTCATCATCCTGGACCCGCCCCGCGCCGGCATACACCCGGACGTGGCCGAGGTCATACTCGGCGCGGAGCCGGACCGGATCGTTTATGTAAGCTGCAATCCAGCCTCGCAGGCCCGCGACCTTGCCATCCTCGGAAGGAAATATACGATAACCGCCGTGCAACCCGTAGACATGTTCCCGCACACTCAACATGTCGAAAATGTCTGTGCGCTGAAACTTAAAAACGAATCTTTTAATTAAATTTGCAGTATGGCCGTCCAATTGCTGATACTCGTAGTCGGACTTGCGCTGATCGTTTTCGGCGCTGACTGGCTTGTCGACGGAGCTTCCGGAATAGCCCGCAAGGCCGGTATCAGTGAATTCGTCATCGGGCTGACCATCGTCGGCTTCGGCACTTCGTGTCCCGAACTCGTCGTCAGTCTCACCGGAGCCATCGCCGGCAAATCCGACATCTCAGCTGGCAATGTCATCGGCTCCAATATCTTCAATACCTTGCTCATCCTCGGACTTACAGCCGTCATCTCCCCTATCGCCATCACACATGAGAACAAGCGGAGAGACATCCCGATGACCATAGCAGTAACGCTCCTTTTCATCCTCTGCGGCATGAGCGTATCGCTTTTCGGGCTGGGAGACCACGATGGCATCAGCCGTATCGAAGGTGCTCTGTTCCTGATACTTTTCGCATTTTATATTTACCGTTGCTTCAAGACGGGTTCCGCTTCCGGGACTAATGAAGTAGAGGAAAAGCAGCTGCGTCTCGCCGCAGCTATAGCACTCGTGGCAGCCGGACTTGCAGGGCTGATAATCGGGGGAAAACTCTTCGTCAACTCCGCTACTGAGATCGCCCGCATGGCGGGCGTTTCCGACAAATTCATCGCCGTCACCATCCTTGCCGGCGGCACTTCCCTGCCGGAGCTGGCCACCTGCGTGGTGGCCGCCGCCAAGAAGAAAGGGCAGTTGGCCCTCGGCAACATCCTCGGATCTAACGTATTTAACATACTTCTGGTCCTCGGATGCTCCGCCGCAGTGCATCCCCTCCATTTCGGGCACATCAACCTAGTGGACGCAGGTGTGCTCATGCTGAGCGCCCTACTTGTGTTCACAAGCGCCTATACAGGCAAGAAGAACATGATAGACCGCCTGGACGGCAGCATCATGCTGCTGTGCGAGGCCGCATACATTACCTGGCTCATAATCAATCTCTGACAACTAAAACCATCCGGATATGAAATTTGAACCGACCCGCTACCAACTGATGAACGTTGGAACCGGCAGAATCTTCGAAGACGGCGAATGGACCCTCGCCGATCCGCAGGCCCCCTCCCCTTCCCTCGTGAGGGCCGTTTACGAGAACAAGCAGTTCACCCCGAGGAAGGATCTCGACGGACTGTACAGGTACGCTGAATGGCTGCCTATCAAGAGGACTCTGAAGAACTCTTGCGCTCCCGTCACTTACAAGAGCCGCGGACTTGCCAGAGAGCTGGGTCTCAAGCACTTGTATATCACTTTCTCCGGCTATCACCCCAAGATCGGGGCCAAGATGACCACCTGCTCCTTCAAGGAGACCGAGGCCTTCTCGGTATGCGCTCGCATCCCCAAGGGAGAAAAGAGGATCCTGGTCGTCCAGTCCGCAGGCAACACCGCCCGCGCCTTCGCCAAGGTCTGTTCTGACAACAATATCCCCATCGTCATCTGCATCCCCGTGGACAACGTTCACGACATGTGGTTCCCGAAGAAGTTGAAGGACTGCGTCAAGGTCGTCGCCGCTCCCCGCGGCTCCGACTATTTCGACGCCATAGCCCTCGGCGAGAAGATCTGCACCGATCCCGTTTTCTTCGCAGAAGGAGGCGCCAAGAACGTCGCCAGGCGCGACGGCATGGGCACCACGGTGCTGAGTGCCGTCGAGGCCATCGGCCGCATCCCTGATGCATATTTCCAGGCAGTGGGCAGCGGCACCGGAGCCATCGCAGCATGGGAGAACAACCTCCGCCTCATCGAAGACGGCCGCTTCGGCACCAACAAGATGAAGATATTCGTATCGCAGAACTCCCCGTTTACGCTCATGCACGACACTTGGAAGGCAGGCTCGCGTGCCCTGCTGGACATCACTCCCGAGCAGTCCCGCCATGCCTCCGAGGTTATCCTTGCCAAGGTGCTCTCCAACCGCAAGCCGCCGTTCAGCCTCGCCGGAGGCTTGTTCGACGCGCTCAGCGACACCGGCGGCGATATGTTCACCGTCACCAACGATGAGATCGTCCAGTGGATCGTGCGATTCATGAAGGCGGAAGGTTACGACATCCTGCCTGCCGCGGCCACTGCCGTCTGCAGTGTCTCCAAGGCTCTCGAGGAGGGCAAGATCACCAAAGACGACTATGTCATGCTGAACGTCACCGGAGGCGGCCTGATCGAAGCCAAGAAAGGCGGTTACGTCGAGAAGGAACCCGACCTGGTTCTCGATCCCGATCTCCCTGCCGAGGAGATCACGAAGCAGGTCAAGAAACTGTTCAAGAAGCTTCGTTAAAGAAAAAGCGGGACCCGTCAGGGTTCCGCTTTGAATTTCTCCTTGGTTATCACAGGGTTGGCATATATCCTCAGGAATATGTCCTTCAGAGCCTCACGGTCGAGGCCCCTCTCCGCCCGGCGCAGTTTGTGCGCCGTGTAATCCTTGAAAGCCTCGACATCCTCGGGGCTGTAGAAATCCGAGTACTTCGTCGTACCTTCGACCAGGTCGTAAGCTATGTAGTTGGTCTTCCAAAGATGATAGCCTTCGACGACCCTGATGTCGACTGCATGGCGTATCGACTGGTAACGGTCGTTCTTGTCGCAATGCGACGCCGCCTCGATCTCCTCCGGAGTCAGCGGAACGCCGATGTTGAGATGGACGTTGCCCTTCTGCTGGCGGATGCCGGTCATGATGCTGTGCATGTCCTCGGTAGGCCCCTTGACGTACTTCTGCGTACGGGAAATGAGCATCTCACGCGCCTTGCGGAAGTCGCAGGGCTCATATTCGTAAGAGATGCTGAGGGGGACGATGTTCAGCTCCTGGAAATTCTCCTGGAAAGTGCCGGTGCCGCTCATGTCGAACATCTTGAGCAGGCCCTGCTCGGTGATGTCTACGCCATCCTTGGTGCGGCCCTGCCGCTGGGCGATCCACACCGAGCTCTTGCCGGAGGTGATGGTTTGCCTGATATATTTGGAAAGGAGTTGCGAAGAAAGGTAGAGTTCGCGCGCTGAGATGCCGCGGATGACCTTGATCATGCGGTTGGAACGCAGGAGTTTCTCAACAACCTTCTCGGAAAGGAGATTGTCGCCCACGCAGATCTCGGACATCGGAATGCCGTTCTTCAAAAGGACATACTGCGTGATGGCGGGGTCGAGGATGATGTCCCTGTGATTGGACATCATGAGGAACTTGCCGTCGATGGCCTTGAGGTTGCTGACGCCGTCGTATGAGAAATTGTGTACGGTATGGTCGAGGCACCAGTCGACGGCCTTGCTCATGATGATGGTCTGGAACTCGTCGATACTGTTGATGCTGCGGAGGGCGTCAGCCAGGAAACTGGCTTTTTCTTCCGGAAAAAGGGCTTTGGAAATGACCGGAACGGCCGGATGGCGGGAAATCTCCGCCAACGCCTTGGCGGCTTCCTCATCACTGTATGGGCAGATGGCTTCGAACTGTGAAACGTCTTCCATATAATATACTCAAAGTATTCAATTACAAATCTATACAAAAAATACTGAATCTACAAGCCTGCACGGCAGAGAAGCGAACTGTCGCCGTAGCTCAGGAAACGGAAACCGTGACCGAGCGCATAGTCGTAGATCGTCCTCCAGTCCCCGTCGACAAATGCAGAGACCAGGAGGATCAGCGTACTCTCCGGCTGATGGAAATTGGTCACGAGCATGTCAACGATACGGAAACGGAAACCGGGGACTATGATGATGCGCGTATCGGCTTTCAACTCATCGAGGCCGTTTTCATCAAGGTACTTCACGATGGCTTCAAGGGATTCGTCAAGTGTATAGCCGTAGTCGCGCGTATACGGGCACCACTGCTCGACAGTCGAAGGATGTCCGGTCTCGATGCAAGACACACCGAGGTAATAAAGCGACTCCAAAGTACGGACGGAAGTGGTTCCGACAGCTATAACAGTTTTGTTTCCCCCAATGATTGACTGGATGAAAGACTTCCTGACGATGAAAGGCTCGCTATGCATGGGATGCTCGGCGACATTGTCGCTTTTGACAGGCAGGAAAGTGCCTGCACCCACGTGAAGGCAGACAGTTTCCATGTCAATGCCCTTGGCGCGGATACGGTCAAGGACGTTTTCCGTGAAGTGAAGGCCGGCCGTAGGGGCGGCCACGGAACCGCGGAAACGCGCGTAGAGCGTCTGGTAACGCTCGAGGTCCACAGCTTCGGTCTCGCGGTTCAGATACGGCGGAATGGGGACGGTACCGCAAGCTTCCAGGACAGAGGAGAAAGGCAGGTCGCCCTCCCAGGTGAATTCCACTATGCCGGTCTCACCCTCACGGGCGAGAAGACGCGCCTTCAGATCCATGCTGACAAGGGCAGGATTGCCATCCCGGCCGTACAGGCGCAGGATATCATCTTTCCAACGCTTGGAATTGCCTATGACGCAGCGCCATACGCAGTGTCCTGTGGCAGTAAATACGGTACTGTATTCCGCCGGCTCTACCGGCTGAAGGCAGAAAATCTCAATATGAGCCCCGCTCGCCCTCTGGAAATGCATACGCGCAGGAACGACCTTGGTGTCGTTAAATACCATGACGGAAGAAGCTGGAAGAAGCTCCGGGAGATTCCTGAACAGATATTCGTCGACCTGCCCGTCCTTGTAATGCAGAAGCTTCGAGCTGTCACGCTCCGGCAGGGGATACTTCGCGATCCTGTCATCAGTGAGCGGATAATTGTAATCTTTGATGTGTATGTCGGGTATCATCGTGAGATTTCAAAATTCGCGGCAAAGTTAAGCAATATGGAGGAGATTCGGAAAACTCACGGAGGCTTTTCAGAAGCGTTCTGATTCGGTTTTGAAAACTGAATCGCATGATTACATTTCAAAATTCCCAAAAATGTCGATTCAATTTTGTACACCAATGTTAACGAGTTACTTTTGTAAAATAAGAATATTTTATCCAGTATATACTATTCTAATAAATTCAATATAATCAGATAATTATATCCATTTAATTAAACCAATGGCTAAGGAAAATATGTAACGGTCAATGCAATTCTTGCCATAAGGATAATTAATGTGCAGTTATTGCAAATTTATTCTATGGATAATCAGTATTTTAGTATTATTAGTTTAAGCTATTACTTTATATTTGCCCTCGGCCTTAACCTACTCTCCCCTATTGCTTATTAACTTCTGTGAATTGCATTTGGTACTTGCTTTTTTCCATTATGCTTGCTACATTTGTGAAAACACCGTTCATAATATGAATCAGAGACTGCAGCAATTTCTCTCGGCCGAAAACATTTCCCAGGCGCAGTTTGCCGACTCCATTGACGTTGCTCGCGCGAGCGTGTCGCACGTACTTGCCGGCAGGAACCGGCCGGGCTACGATTTTATCCGCAGCATAGCGGAGCATTATCCGAAGCTCAACCTCGAATGGCTCATAACCGGCAAGGGAAAAATGTACAAGCAAGATTCCCCTGCTGCTGTTCCTGCTCCTGCAGCAGTTCCTGTCGCTGTTGAGCATGCAGCCGCAGATTCACTGTTCGGAGACTCTTCCTTCGCCAACGAGGAAAAAGAGGAAGATATTCCCGCTTCTCCGGTAAAAGCGGCTCCTGGAGCCCCTGAGACGGCTCCAGCCGAGGATTTGCCTGCTGCGGGCCGCTCCATTTCGAGGATCATAGTCTTTTACGACGACAATACTTATCAAGAATTGAAGTAGTTTTGCTATATTTGTTTGTTCATCCGCATCCATGCCATGTACAAACAGATCATACGACCTTACCTGTTCTGCTTCAAGCCTGAGACTGCGCACAGAATGTATCTCAATCTCGTGCGTTTCTCCGGTCATTTCCCGCAGCGGTATCTCGTACGCCTGACACATGGCTACGACCAACCCTTACTGAAACGACAGCTTTTCGGGCTCGATTTCCGCAATCCCGTAGGCCTTGCCGGTGGATTCGACCCCAACGGCGACCGTATCAACGAAATGTCCAATTTCGGCTTCGGATTCGTTGAGATTGGGTCTCTCTCTACAGAGCCGCAGGATGGCGGCCAAAAGCCGCGTCTACTGCGCTTCAAAAAGCAAAGGGCACTGGTCAACCGCTTGGAAGCGAAGAACAAAGGCATACGTTATGCCATCGACAGGATCCAAGCCAGACGCCCGCATATCCCCCTTTGTGCGAACATCACGTACAACGCTTCGAGCCACAAGGACGATGATATCATAAACGACTATCAGAAAGCGTTTTCACTCCTTTATGACTTCGTGGACATGTTTACGGTCAATGTTTCGCGCCCAAATGCTGACGGACTGCTCGAAGTCCAGGACCGCAACGCCCTGGCGGATATTATCGACCCGTTGCTCGAGCTGCGCCTGTGCTACGAACAGTACAAGCCTATCCTCATAAAAGTCTCGCCGGACACTCCTTACGACCAGCTCGACGAGATGATCGACTACTGCATGCTGTCCGGAGTGGACGGCGTCGTAGCCGGGGATACAACGCGCCATATCGAGCTTCTGAACAGCCCCAAGGCCACTTTCGGGTATCTGTCCGGCGATCCCCTCTTCGAACGCAGCATAGCTGTCGTAAAGCATATCCATGAGCACACCAAGGGACGTTTCCCCATCATCGGCTGCGGCGGCATCATGTCGCCGGCTCAGGCTTCCGAGATGCTTTCCGCAGGTGCATCGCTCATCCAGCTGCATACCGGACTCATGTTCGAAGGTCCAAAACTCGTTAAAAAGATTCTCAAATACCTGGTAAACCACCCGTCATGACCACAGCGTCCATCTGTACCATCGGAGACGAGATCCTTATCGGCCAGATCGTCGATACCAATTCCTCCTATATCTCACGTGAACTCAATGCCATAGGCATACGCATCAGCGGCATGGTCTCGATAGGAGACAATCACGACAGGATAATCGACACCCTGCGCAACGAGCTGAAAAACAATGACATAGTCATTACTACCGGAGGCCTTGGCCCCACCAAGGACGATATTACCAAGGCTGCTCTCGCAGAGTTGTCCGGCAGTTCTCGCTACGTCGTCCACGAGGGGCAGAAAGAGGTCGTATACCGCATTCTCCATTCCCGTGGCCTGGAAGTGCTCGACATCAATGAGCAACAGGCGCTCGTCCCTGAGAAATGCGAAGTGATCGTCAACAAGCTTGGGACCGCTCCGGTCATGGTGTTCCGTTTCGAAGCTGAAGAGTTCGGCCATCCAGCCACTCTATACTCCCTCCCCGGTGTACCTTTCGAAGCTTTAGGTGCTGTTCCAGACGTGTTGGCAGATATCAAGTCGCACTACAAGTTATCCAGCATAACGCACAGGAACATAATGGTATACGGAATGGCAGAATCGGCTCTTTCAAAGCTCATTGAGCCCTGGGAAGATGCACTGCCATCCGACATGCATCTGGCATACCTGCCCAACCAACTCACAGGCATACGCCTGAGACTCTCGGTCTATGGGGGCGAAGAGAAGGACAACATTTCTCGCATTGAAGACCGCTTTGCCGAGCTAAAGAGCATTCTGGGTGACATGGTATATTCGGACGCTGACGACACCCTCCAGGGCACTATAGGCCGGCTTTTGAGGGGCAGCGGCAAAACTTTGAGCGCTGCAGAATCCTGTACCGGTGGTGAGATCGCCCATCTGATCACCACTGTACCCGGAGCATCCGAGTATTTCCTCGGATCCGTCACCTCCTATGCCCCGTCGGTCAAGAACCGAGTGCTGGGAGTGCCGATGGAGACCATCGACAGCTGCGGAATAGTCAGCAGCGAGGTGGCTGCAGCGATGGCCGAAGGAGTCCGGAAGCTGACTGGCAGCACGTATGCTGTCGCCACTACCGGATGGGCCGATGCATACGGCGACGAGCACGAACCGGCGGGCACCGTATGGGTCGGAATCGCCGGTCCGGAGGGTACGAAAACCGCCAGATTCAACTATCGCAACGACCGCAAGCGCAATATCGAGCGTTTTTCGGCTTCGGCACTCAACGAATTGAGAAAAATGATAGTGTCAGACTTAAAAGCCTGACACTCAATAAAGGAAACAAAAAAGTTTAATCTTATAACATTTTTGTTAACACCCTGTGGCGAGCTTTTCGACCGTCTCCAGGACCCTCAGGAAGTTCTTTCCTGCCACTTTTTCGATATCGTTTTGTGAATAACCGCGACGGCTCATTTCTTCCCAAAGGACCGGCAGTTTGGATACGTTCTCAAGCCCCATCGGAGCGACCGTTATACCGTCGTAATCCGTACCGACACCGACATGGTCGATGCCCATGACCTTGACGGCATGGTCGATGTGATCTACGACATCTTTATACGAAGGACGAACCATCGCTTCCATCTCATGCTGGACATCTACCCACGCTGCGACCTTTTCCGGATTGCGAGGATCGGCTATGAATGCGGCTTCCAGGCGGTCGGCGCGTTCGCCGAGGCCTGACTCTGCCATTGCCTTGTCAAAGTCGTCCCGGAGGAACGAAGGACAGAAGTTGATCTGCACTACCCCGCCCTTGTCCGCAATGGCTTTCAGCAGTTCATCGGTGAGGTTGCGCCTATGCGATGCGAGCGCCTTGCAGCAAGAATGAGTGGATACTATCGGAGCGCTTGAGAGCGCCAGACAGTCGCGTACGGTATCGTCAGAGCAATGCGCAATGTCAACGAGCATGCCCAATCGGTTCATCTCCTTCACCACTTCCCTGCCGAAAGGACTCAGTCCGCCCCACCTGTGCTGGCCGGCACAGGAGTCGCAGATCTCATTGTCGGCATTGTGGGCAAGAGTCATGCATGTCACGCCCATCCTGTAGAACATTCGCAACATCGGAAGCGAGCGCTGTATAGGCGCTCCATTCTCCATGCTTATCAATATGGAAGTCAGGCCTTTGGCCTTGTTCTCACGAACCTCTGCAGCGCTGAAAGCGAACTCGACTTCGCCTTCGGCGCCGTCCAGCTGGTCATACAGATGGGACAGCATGTCCAGCGTGTAGCGCGTCGCCTCGTCCGGAGCAAACTCCGGCGGGCAATACAAGGCGAATACGGAAGCGTCGACTTTCCCGGCCTTTAGCTTCGGAAAGTCGACGTGTCCCCAGGAATTGTCCTTGGAAAAATCGCGCGCGCGCATCATCTGCGAAGGCGCGTCGCAGTGTGAATCAAGTACCAGCATCAATATTAACGCTTTACGTTGGAATAACGCTGGATGGTAGAAGACTTGACATTGATGATGTCGATGACCGGATCACCGTCAAAAACGAGGGTGGAATTGCCGGCCAGATCGACATGGACGGTCTCAGTAGCAGCCTCATACACCTTGGAACTGTTGGAGAGCTTGACGGAGCACTCCGAAGTTTTGAGATTGATCGCATCGACGGAGGACGATCCGGAACCGGTAACATTGAGGTCGGACGTCTTTCCCTTCAGGGTGACGCGCGAAGATCCGGAAGAAGTAACACTGGCATTGAGGGTTTCGCCTTCCATGCTGACCTCAGCGCTGCCTCCGCTCACGATCTCGAGACTTTCGGAATCCTGCTCGAACTCGACTAGCGAATTGCCTGCTACATTGATCTTTATCTCGTCCGCATAAAGCACAAGGTCAGCATAGGATTTACCTGCTGCAGAGACGGTTACGCTGCCAGCATCCACGGTCAGCTGCTTGACGCGGGCACTCTCCGCAAGGTCAAGGCGGAAGGTCTTGCACTCAAGGTCGTAATTGACCGAGAGCGTAGACGATCCGGACATCTTGACGGATGCAAGCGGCTCCGGCATATATACGGTGGCCTCGAGGACCGGACCCTCGGACTTGCGTCCCCTGAACATCTTGCGCACGTCAGAGGGGACGGACTTCTCGTCCAGGGTGATATAGAGGGTGTGATTCTTGACGTATGCCTTCACGTAATCCTTCAGCACATCTTCGACGTTCAGGGTGATCGAATAATCCCGCGAATTCACCACGCGGACATTGAAGTCATAGTCGATGTCCAGGGCGTCAAATGCGGAGAAATCATGCGAAACCTGCTTGGTCTGGGCAGGCGCGATTAAGCATGACGCGACTAAAGCAAATGTACAAATGACAAAAGTCAATGCTCTATTGTTCATATTATTATATTTTTAACAATCTTCCATTAATGTGGCCCACTCGTCAGTCTTGGCATCGAGGTCACGTTTCAACTCAAGGTACTCACGGGTGAGCTCCATGATGTCGTCCGTAGGACCCGGCGCCGCCAGTACCGACTCTATCTTTTTCATCCGGGCCTCGTCCTTGCCGATCTCGGCCTCCAGGAAGGATATGCGGTTGCGTACTTTCCTGGCCTCCTTCGAAACGGCCTTACGCGAAGCGAAGTCCTCCCTCGCCCCGGCCTTCTTCGCCTCAGGCTGAGGCAGCTCGGCCGGAGCCGCCTGCGAAACCTGGCCGAAACGGCGTTCAAGCTCACTTAGAGTCTCGATGCGGCGTTTCTCGAGGAAATCCGAGACACTGCCCAGATGCTCTTTCACATGTCCGTCGCGGAACTCATACATCTTGTCCACCAGGCCGTCCAGGAAATCCCTGTCGTGTGACACAACAATCAACGTGCCGTCGAATGCTTTAAGGGCGGATTTGAGTATATCTTTCGACCTGATATCCATGTGGTTCGTCGGCTCGTCAAGGGCCAGGACATTGTGGCTCTGGAGCATGAGCTTCGCCATGCCCAGCCTGGCACGCTCGCCACCGCTGAGCACGGAAACGCGCTTGTCTATATCTTCCCCCTTGAATAGGAAGGCGCCGAGGATGTCACGCAGTTTCGTGCGCACATCCCCTACCGCTACCCTGTCAAGAGTGTCGAAGACCGTCAGGCTATTATCCAATACATCCTCCTGATTCTGAGCGAAATAGCCGATGTTGACATTGTGCCCGACCTTGGACTCTCCGGAGAACGGCTCCAATTCGCCCATTATCACGCGCATGAGCGTAGTCTTGCCCTCGCCGTTACGGCCGATGAGTGCGACCTTCTCTCCGCGCTTGATCTCAATGTCCGCATCGCGGAACACCACCTTCTGCGGATATCCGACCGTCATGGCCGTCGCCTTGTAGACTACGTCTCCTGCGCGGGCCGCAGGCGGGAACCGCAGATGCATCGCGGAACGGTCCTCTACATCTATCTCAATACGGTCAAGCTTCTCAAGTGCCTTGATGCGCGACTGTACCTGGTTGGACTTGGTGGGCTTGTAACGGAAGCGGTTGATGAATTCCTCCGTCTTCTCTATCATCCTCTGCTGGTTCTCGTAGGCCGCCGTCTGCTGCGCCATGCGTTCCTTGCGAAGCTCAACATACTGGCTATAAGGGACTTTATAGTCATACACATGGCCCAGCATAATCTCGACGGTGCGGTTGGTCACATTGTCGAGGAACTTGCGGTCGTGCGATACCAACAGTATGGAACCGCGGAAATCCTTCAGATATCCTTCGAGCCATTCGATGGACTCGATGTCGAGGTGGTTGGTAGGCTCGTCAAGCAGCAGCACATCCGGAGCGCCGAGGAGGATCTTGGCAAGCTCGATGCGCATGTTCCAGCCCTGACTGAAAGTCTCCGTCTTGCGCGAGAGCTCGTCATCCTTGAAACCGAGACCCATCAGTATGCGTGTCGCCTGTACCTCCGGAGGCTCTGAATGACTGATGGCCAGATGGTCGTTCAAGTCATTTAACCTTGTAATCAAGTCGGCATATTCAGCAGACTCGTAATCAGTCCTTTCCGAAAGCTGGACAGTGATATCTTCGATCTCTTTCTCCATGCTCTTGAAGACATCGAAGACGGTCATGGCCTCCTCCAGGACACTGCGGCCCCGGTTGTGTTCCATGATCTGCGGAAGATATCCGATATTGACGTGGGCGGGCTTGTCGATGGTACCGGAAGTGGGATTCTGCTCGCCGCAAATGAGTTTCATGACGGTGGACTTCCCCGCCCCGTTCTTCCCCACCAGACCGATCTTGTCGCTCTCGCTGATATGGAAACTGATATGGTCCAGGAGTGTCCAGCTGCCGTATGAAACGGTGAGGTCGCTAATCGATATCATCGGCCACCTCCTCCGGAACCCCGGGCTTGCAGATCAGGATGCTGAACTCATAGAGCAGATACAAGGGAACGGCTACCACAAGCATGGTGAAAGGATCTCCCGTCGGAGTCAGGACCGCGGAAAGTATGAGTATCACAACGACTGCGTAGCGGCGGGATTTCTTCATGGTATCGCGCGTGATGACGCCGAAATGCGAAAGGACGGCCAGCACAGACGGGAACTCGAAGAGGATTCCCATCACGAACACCATGGCCAGGAAAATAGAGACATATGAAGTCAGTGCGAAGGTATTCTCGATGCTGCCGCTGACCTGGTAACCGTTGAAGAACACCAGCAGTACCGGCATGACTATGAAATACCCTACGGCAATGCCGAGATAAAACAGCCCAGCACCTAGCCCGAAGGCCTTGCGCATGACTTTCTTTTCCTTTTCATAGAGCCCTGGAGCGATGAACTTCCAGATCTCGTAACAGATAAGGGGAAAACTGACTACGACAGCGCAGATGAATGTAACCTTGATGTGGGTGAAGAACTGCGCGGCGATGTCAATGTTGATTAGGTTGATGGACAGGTCGACCCCCAGAAGGCGGTACAGCCAGAAGTCAGGCCTCGTCGGCCGGAGGATAACTCCGTCGAAAAGGGTCTCCTTGAGAAAGAACCCGACAGTGAAAAAGGCCAATACGATAAGGACCGAGCGGATCAGCGTTCCCCTCAGCTCTTCGAGATGGTCCCAGAAGGACATCTCCTTAAGGCCTTTTCCGGAATCGGATGCCACGTCTTATGCGTCAGCCTTCTTGTCGGACTCCTTGTCCAAATCCTTGGTGACCTCCTTGAGTTCGTCCTCGACTTCGTTCATTCCCTGACGGAAACTCTTCACTCCCTTTCCGACTCCACGCATGAGCTCGGGAATTTTCTTGCCGCCGAAGAGAAGGACAATGACCAGGACGATCAGGAAGATCTCCCAGAAACCAAGACTGCCGAGAAACAGAGGATAAATCAGCATTTTTTTAAGTTTTATTAGGTTAACAAAAATGTTACTATTCTAAACTATTTTGTTTTATTTATTGTTTCTCAGTGAATTGAGCTGAGACTCCAGACTTTCGATCCTCGAGAGGGCATCAGCCTCTTTTTTGCGCTCGACAGCGACGATTTTCTCAGGAGCATGTGCTACGAACGACTCGTTCGAGAGCTTTTTGCGCACTCCTTCGAGGAATTTTCTCTGGTATTCGAGGTCGGCCTCAACCTTGGCGATCTCCTCTTCGACGTTGACAAGTCCTGTGAGAGGGACGAACAGTTCGACGGTGCCGATGATGAACGGCACGCCGGCCGCGGTGTCTCCGAAGTCATCTGTCAACTCGACGGAAGAGATGCTCGCAAGTTTCTCGACGACAGGTGCAGCCTCCATCGGGAAGCCACCCTTGACCTTGAGGGCGAGGGGCTCCTTCGGGGAGATGTTCTTCTGCTTCCTGATGGACCGCACAGAGACGACAGTCTCGCGCGCGATATCGAACTCACGGATGAATGCCTCATCGTACTTCCCTGCCTTGGGAGTGGGAGCGAACATGATGGTGGCACCTTCGGGACGCTCTTCGATGGCCTGCCAGAGCTCTTCAGTAATGAAAGGCATTATCGGATGGATCATCTTGATCAGCGCTTCAAAGAACTTGAGCGTAGTATCATAGGTAGCCTTGTCTATAGCAGTACCATAAGCAGGCTTCACAATCTCCAGATACCAGCTGCAATAGTCGTCCCAGAAGAGCTTGTAGATGGTCATCAGGGCATCGTTAATCCTAAACTTACTATAGTGATCCTCAACGATTTCAATAGTCTGACTTAATTTGTTTTCGAACCACTTGGCAGCGATGGCGCAAGCAGCGGGAGTGGCAGCCGAGGCATCGACATTCCAGCCCTTTACCAAACGGAAGGAGTTCCAGATCTTGCCGCAGAAATTGCGGCCCTGCTCGATCATCGCCTCGTCATAGAGGATGTCGTTGCCGGCCGAGGAGCATAGAAGCATTCCGAGACGGACGGCATCGGCGCCATACTTGTCGATCAGCTCGAGCGGATCCGGAGAGTTGCCGAGGGTCTTGCTCATCTTGCGTCCGAGCTTGTCACGGACGATGCCGGTGAAATACACGTTGTGGAACGGCACGTCATTCATGAACTCGTTACCCGCCATGATCATCCTCGCGACCCAGAAGAAAATGATATCCGGACCGGTCACAAGGTCGTTGGTCGGATAATAGTATGCCAGGTCGGCATTGGGCTTGTGTTCGGGATTGCCTGGCATATCGGGATCGAAGACGGAGATAGGCCACAGCCAGCTGGAGAACCAGGTATCGAGCACGTCCTCATCCTGCTTGAGATCCTCGGGCTTGATGGAAGGATCAAGAGCCTGTGCGGCCTTGAAGGCTTTCTCGAAGCTATTTTCAACAACTATCTGTCCATCAGGAAGATAGTATGCAGGGATGCGCTGTCCCCACCAAAGCTGGCGGCTGATACACCAGTCGTGTGCATTCTCCATCCAGTGACGGTAGGTATTGCGGTATTTATCCGGGATGAACTTGATGAAGCCATCTTCGACGGAAGCAAGCGCGCGCGGTGCGAGCTCTTCCATCTTGAGGAACCACTGGGCACTGAGGCGAGGCTCGATGACGGCGTTGGTACGCTCGCTGTATCCGACCGGAGAGGTATAGTCTTCGATCTTCTCGATATTCCCGGCTTCCTCCAGCATCTTCACGATCTTCTTGCGGGCCTCGAAACGGTCTTCTCCGATGAGGATCTGAGCCTGCTCGTTCAGGCGGCCGCGGTCGTCGATGATGTCGAGGATGGGGAGATTATGCCGCATGCCGATCTCATAGTCGTGGGCGTCATGCGCAGGCGTGACCTTGAGGCAGCCCGTACCGAAATCCATCTCGACATAGTCGTCCTCGATGATTGGTATCTCCTTGTTGATGAGCGGGATAAGGACTTTCTTGCCCTTCATCCAGAAGTGGCGCTCGTCATTGGGATTGACGCAGATGGCGGCATCGGCCATGATGGTCTCGGGACGCGTGGTGGCCACTACGATGTACTTGTCGGTAGGGTTGCCGTGTCCGTCGGAGATGAAGTAGCGCATGTGGTAGAAATGACTCTGGGTATCCTTGTGGATCACCTCGTCATCACTGACGGCTGTGTGTCCCTCGGGGTCCCAGTTGACCATGCGCACTCCCCTGTAGATCCAGCCTTTCTTATAAAAATATACGAAGGTATTGATGACGGCCTCGGAGAGGGCGGGCTCCATGGTGAAGCGGGTGCGGTCCCAGTCGCAGGAAGCGCCGAGCTTGCGGAGCTGCTTGAGGATGATGCCTCCGTGCTCCTCCTTCCATTCCCAAGCATACTTCAGGAACTCCTCGCGGGTGATGTCCTCCTTGGTGATGCCCATGCCCTTGAGCTTCGCAACCACTTTGCTCTCAGTGGCTATGGAAGCGTGGTCGGTGCCGGGGACCCAGCAGGCGTTCCGGCCGTCCATGCGTGCCTTGCGGATCAGCACGTCGTTCAAAGTATTGTTCAGCACATGTCCCATGTGCAGGATGCCCGTCACGTTCGGCGGCGGGATCACGATGGTATAGGGTTCCCTTCCGTCGGGTTCGGAGTGGAAGAACTTGTTTTCAAGCCAATAGGCATACCACTTGTCCTCCACTTCGGAGGCGTTGTATTTTGCCGATAATTCCATTTTGTATTTTTAGTGTTGTTATAATCGCATTATCGTACAAATATACTCTTTTTTTCAGTATTTTTGCAGAAAACGATACCGTATCATGGACAACAACGAAAAGAAACAGCTCAGCCTGGACCTCAAGCCTGAGGTCGCCAAGGGCTCATACTCCAACCTCGCCATCATCTCGCACTCTCCCAGCGAGTTCATCATCGACTTCGCCACCATGCTCCCCGGCCTCCAGAAGCCCGAGATCTCGAACCGCATCGTGATGAACCCCGAGCACGCGAAACGCCTGCTCAATGCGCTCGCGGACAATATCAACAAGTACGAGTCGCAGTTCGGCCCCATCACTTTCAAGGAGCAGCAGCCCAAGGGTACCTTCAACCTCGGCGACTTCATGAACAACAACGGAGCAAAGTCCTAGTCATATCATGGTTCTTACAGAACAAAGACTCCTGCAGATCAAGGCAATAGCCTTCGATATAGACGGTGTCATGACAGACGGAGGTATCCTGGCCATGCCCGATGGTGACCTCCTGCGTGTCTTTGATGCCAAAGACTCCTTCGGAGTACGCATGGCCAAGATGAACGGCTTGCATACCGCGATCATTACCGGCGGAAGCTCCGACAGCATAGTACGGCGATTCAGCGTATGCGGAGTGGATCCCGACGATATCTATCTTCATTCAAGGATCAAGATCGACGACTTCAACGCTTTCTGTCAGAAGCACTCGCTCAAGCCGGAAGAAGTGATGTTCTTCGGCGACGACCTTCCCGACATCCCGGTCATAAAGGCCTGCGGCATAGGCGTTGCGCCCGCCGACGCCGTGGAGGAAGTCCGCCAGGCGGCGGACTACGTCTCCGAATACGGCGGAGGTCACGGCTGCGTCCGCAACGCAGTCGAAATGGTGCTCAAGGCCCAGGGGCGCTGGAAGCTTGACGACGCGCTTTACAAGAAGATGTTCTGAGATGGATCTTAACGGAAAAAGGATCATCCTGGGAAGCGGGTCACCGCGCAGGCGCGAGCTTCTCACCGCAATGAACGTGGAATTCACCGTTGACACCGGAAATACCTTCGAAGAGTCGTACGATCCTTCTACGCCGCACGAGGCGGTGCCGGCGTTGATGTCCGAGGGAAAATCCCTCGGATTCCACAGGCCGCTCGAGCAGGATGAGATCCTGATCACTTCGGACACGATGGTTCTGTGCCACGCCAATGATCCGGAGCATTCCCCTATCCTGGGCAAGCCCCATTCGCGCGAAGACGCGGTCCGGATGCTCCGGCTGCTTTCCGGCCGCGAGCACGAAGTGATCACGGCCGTCACGCTGCGGAGCCACGACCGCATGGAGACTCGCTGCGACTCTACGGCAGTTGTATTCAAAGAATTGACCAACAGCGAGATAGACTATTACATTGACAATTGCAAGCCGTTCGACAAGGCCGGAGCATACGGCATCCAGGAATGGATAGGACTCATCGGCATCACCGCCATCCGCGGCTCATATTTCAATGTCGTGGGCTTCCCCACCCATTTGGTATATGAGATGCTGATGTCTTTTTGTTGATGTTTTTTTTGCAGATTAGCAAAAACTGCTTATCTTTGCATCCCACTAATGACGAAGCTTTAGCTCAGCTGGTTTAGAGCGCTTGCTTGACAGGCAAGAGGTCAGCAGTTCAAATCTGCTAAGCTTCACTCCAAACAATCAGACGCTTACAGAGATGCAAGCGTCTTTTCTTTTATACCTGAGCTATTCCGTTTCAATGTGCAGGACGAGATACTCCGACCTGGTGCCGATGCGGATCTTCGGGCCCCAGATCCCGAGGCCTGAACTCACATAATAGCGGGTACTCCCCCGTCGGTGATGGCCCCAGGACTTCTCATACATGGCATCCGTCACCCAGGAAAGCGGCCAGACCTGTCCCCTGTGGGTATGCCCGCTGAACTGAAAATCCATGCCCGCCAGCTCCGCATCTTCCAGATGATAAGGCTGGTGGTCGAGAAGGATGGTAAAGCCCGGCAGGGCACTTGCAAGCTCGGAGAGCAGTTTCCTGTGCGGATTACTCCTGTCATCCCGGCCGACAACAGTAATCCCTTGGAAATATGCGACAGAGTCGCGCAGCAGGGTGATTCCCGCATCGGCGAAAAACTTCTCCGAATCTTGTTCACTGCCAATGTATTCGTGATTGCCGAGGACGGTAAAAAGCGGAGCCTTGATGCGCGCGAACTCCTCTGCATAATTTCCCTCAAGCAGAGGCCGCAGCTGAATATCTACGATATCCCCGCCGAAGAGCACCAGATCGGGATCCTCGGCATTGATCATATCAACCCAGCGGGAAAGCTCCGGTTTGCGGTTGCTGTATCCAAGGTGAAGGTCGCTTGCCAGTACAATGGTCATGGGCTTTTCAAGGGGTTTTACGGTCTTGACAGTCAATTCTTCGCGATACTTATGCTTATAGTGGATGCCTCCGGCAATCAGCACAAGGGCGATACAGCCAAGGATACAGGCAAGCGAAACACCGTTGCAGTTCAGCCAGTCCTTCGGGATAAGCCTCAACAATACACCTAAATCGGCAATGATAAAAGCTATCAGTAGATACAGGTACGCTATCATCCATGGATGGCCTATCTCATACAAGGCAGTAATCATAGGAATGGACGCTTTGCTGCGCAAACCCATGCTCGCGAAAGCCGCCACCATCCACAGCAGGAAAAGGGTGGCGGCCACGAGTTTGGGCGCCCACCCTCCGGGAGTGATCCGCCACAGGTGCCACACGACGTAGGCCACCGTGACGAAAAAGACAATCAGTATGGTTATGAATCCCGCTCTCATGGATGCTCCGGCTTTTTCTTCAAAGGTAAAGAAATCATGTCTGAACGCCAAACGAATCGTTATCATTTGGAAGTCCAGCGTTTATTGCGTAACTTGGTGCTATGGATCTCGTCCTTCACAAGAAACTTTTCCGGGAACTGACCGTCGACGAACTGTACGAGCTTCTTCGTGTCCGTGCAGAAGTCTTTGTAGTGGAACAGGACTGCGTATATCAGGACTTGGACGGAGATGACCAGGTTTCTGTCCATCTGTGGCTTACGGACGGAGGCAAGGTTGTAGCACTATGTCGCGTCTGTCCGGCCGGCACGCACATGGAAGAAGTTTCGATCGGACGTGTCATCACGACCGAGCGAGGCAAAGGTTACGGCAAGCGGATCATGCTCGAAGGCATCAAGGTGGCACAGGAGCATTTCAACGCAAAGCGGATCGATATCGAAGCCCAGGAGTATGCACGCGGTTTTTATGAGCAGGTTGGGTTCCGGCAGTCATCCGAGCCGTTCATGCTCGACGGGATTCCTCATATTAGAATGACCTGGACCGATTAATCATGGTAACTAACGTCTACTCACAGTATTTCCAAGCTAATGCGACCTTCTCCGGCGTGGAGCGCCGGGGAGCCCTGGTCCTTCTGGTCTCTGACTCTGAAGCCGGGATGATCTCCTACAAGGTTGCCGTATCTTTCTTTCCTCACAAGGATCCGGAAGACTTCGCGGTCTCGTATGATGCGTTTTTCGAAAAGGAGGTATTCAATGCTCCTGGCCGTCGCTCAAAGAAGCGTGAAGCAGCCTTCATGGAGTCCCTGCGCAACGAGATCGATGCCATTTCCGCCGAGCACGATGCAACGGTCGACTGGGATCATCCTCTGAATGAAGCACGTTTAGGATAAGCTCTCCGTGCGGATCTTCGCACGGTTTTTGAGGAGTGATGGGTCATGCGAATAATACATTTCTTTTCCTTTGTCCTTTGCCTGTTTGCTGGCTTGATTTCAGCCAGCGGGCAGTCAAAGTTGGTTACTGTCGAGGATCACGATAGCCTGACGGTCTATTATCCTCATTTCAAGAGGATTGACTTCGTCACGGAGCGTATGCCCGGAAAAAGCGAAAAGGATGTGATTTTCGTTTGCGCGGCTTCATTCACGGGAGAAAGGTTGGATGAGTTCAAGCATTCGAACATTGCCGGCCACCATGTTTCCTCAGGCGATTTCTACCAGGGTTACAAGTGCGGTCCATACAACGGTGTCTTCACCTGGAGTGCCAAGAGCGGATGGCATTTCTTCAATTACTCCCACAAGAACTCCGAACCGCCACTGAGAAAGGTCGCCGGTGAAGGCGGAATGGGATTCTGCCAGAGTCTCCCTTCCATAACGGAAAGAGGTTCAAAGGTTGCATGAAGCCCGAACGCGTCAACCGCTACAGGGCGCTATGTGAATTAGACGGACGCCTATGCATAGTAGACTGCGCCAGGAACCTCCCTTTCGGGCATTTCATGGACGGCCTCGAGAAGCTGGGAGTCAAGAATGCCGTCTATTGCGATATGGGACGCGGGTGGAACTACTCCTGGTACCGGAAAGATGACGGTACCGTGAAGGAGCTTTTCACCACCCCCGGGCAATACACCACGAACTGGATTGCTTTTTACGATTGAGTAACACGTCCTGAATTGAGGTCGTTTTTTACTCTATTTGACTCCGAGTACGCCACTCTCGAGCACAAATTGCCTTGTTTTGTGCTTCCTGTGCTACGAAATACCTTCTCCGAGCACAAATGACCCCATTTTGTGCTTCCTGTGCTCCAAAATGCCTTCTCCGAGCACAAATAGCACATTTTTGTCGCTTTTTTTGTAAATTAGCTATCCAGAACCTGTCCACGGCATATGACGTTCCTGATTGAATCCCTTATCGCCTGCGCGGTCTTTACGCTGTTCGTGTTCCTGATGTCAAGGGACCCGGTGAAGACCGTGTTCAACTATCCTCCGGCCATCATCGAGCGCTGTAAACAGCTCGGGCTGGTGGATGAGAGCAACCGTCCGGGCGGAGCGGGTTTCTATGCGAAGAAGGTCGCTGCCCTGCTCGTCTTCGGCGTATTGCTGGGCCTGCTGGTGCGGTACGTGAACGGCTGCACAACCTTCTGGTGCGGAACTCTGACAGCCTATGCTCTTTGGTGCGTGGTAAACTGGTTTGATGCTATAGTTTTGGACTGTATCTGGTTCTGCCATGACCCCCATTTCGTGATCAAGGGCACGGAGGATATGACGAGGGACTACCATGACTACTGGTTCCACATAAAAGGGGCGTTGATCGGGATGGTCCTTGCAGTACCCGCAGCTTTGATCGCCGGACTTATAGTGATACTTTGATTATGGAAGAACCTATTCTCAACGCCCACAACAAGGAGGAATATCCTCCGATGCACACTGCCGAACACATCCTGAACGCGACAATGGTCAGGATGTTCGGCTGCTCGCGTTCGCGTAACGCCCATATCGAACGCAAGAAATCCAAGTGCGACTACGAGCTCGCCACCTGCCCTGACGATGCGCAGGTGGCAGCCATCGAGGCCGCAGTCAACGAGGTCATAGCGCGTAATCTTGATGTTACGGTCGAGTATCTCCCCAAGGCAGAAGCGGCAGACATTGTTGACCTGAGCAAGTTGCCGGAGGATGTCTCCGAGACTCTCCGGATAGTCCGCGTGGGTGATTACGACGCCTGCGCCTGCGCGGGAGCCCATGTGAAAAACACCTCTGAGATCGGATCATTCAAGGTCCTGAGCCACGACTTCGAGAATGGCCGGTGGCGTGTTAGATGGAAGGTCATCCCTCCGCAGGAACAGCCATGAAGCCCAAAAAGAGAATGAAGAAGCTGCGCATCACCGAGGCGGACCACATGCTCGCCCAGCGCAGGGCGGCCAGGCTCGAAGAGATTGCCGCGCACGGAAAGCCGGTCTCGATGAGATCGACTATCCACAAGTCCAAGAAGATCTACGACCGTAAACGTCTGAAAAAGACAGGCATCACCACCGACGACTAGCCTTCGGGACTACGAATGAAGCTTTGTTCCCATTCCCTCAGGAACGAGAGCTGTTCCGGAGTGTGAAACCAATGCTCCCCTTCCTTCATCAGCGTGACATGGCAGTTGTGCTGCCGGATGAAATCGTGCACGGATTCTTCGCTCACGACAGAATCGACCTCCGGCCGAAGGATAAATGTGGGAGCATTCCATCGAGTAACTGAATGCTCCAGAACCCAACTGTAATAATCTTCCTCCCGGGTCGGCTGCTCCTCTATGAACTTCCGCATGTCAAGGAGCGGAGATACGAAGAGCGCCTGTTCCACCTTTCGTTCCTGAAAAGAAAGCAGCGAGAACCATGCACCGATGCTGTTCGCCCGGATGAAAACATTCCTCCAGTTCCCGTAAAGGTAATCACGGACTTCGCACAGCAGCGGCAGCACCTCCCAGGGCTTCCGTTCAAGGGGAAGGTCGATTCCGAGCACCTGATATCCCAAAGGAACTGCCACTTCGGCGAACGGAACGGACTCCTCCTTGTTCCCGTGAAGCCCGTGGACGAACAGGAATACGGACTCGCTTTCAGGACCTGAAAGCAACGCCGGCGTGGATCCTATCTCAAAGCTCTCCATCATCACTCATCACGGATCCTCCGATTGCACCTATGGCGATGAAAATGGTAAGTATTTTCAGGAGTGTTTTCATATCACAAAGATAGAAGAAATAACTCGCAATCTATCTTCCGAGCACAAAACCTCCCACTTTGTTCTTTCCGTGCTCCGAGAAAACGTTCTTGAGCACAAAAGAGGCTGTTTTGTGCTTCCTGTGCTCAAAATAGTCATCTCCGAGCACAAAACCTCCCATTTTGTTCTTACCGTGCTCCGAAATACCGTCTCCGAGCACGAGAGAGGCCGTTTTGTGCTTTCTGTGCCCCAAATAGTCGCTTCCGAGCACAAAACCTCCCATTTTGTTCTTCCCGTGCCCTATATTTCCGCAAAAGATCGTCGTCCTGACTAGAATCCCAGCTGCGTCAGGAAGTGGTGTAGAATGTCCGGGCGGAAGAACAGCGGAAAGGCAAGGCCGTACACGGCTCCCCAGAAATGGGCGGTGTGGCCGATGTTGTCAATGTTCTTCCTTGCCATGTACCAGCAGTAAAGAAGGTATAGTGGAGCGAAGATATACCCCGGGACGGGGATGGGTATCAGGTAAATATAGATGCCCATCTTAGGTTCGAAAAGGATGGAGGCGAAGAGCACTGCAGACACGGCTCCCGATGCGCCGACAGCGCTGTAGCCGGGTGTATCCCTGTATTTTACCAAGTCACCGATGGTAGATACCACAATGGCGCTCACATACAGGATCACATATAGGGTGATCCCGTTCGAGTGCCCGAATGCCGCCTGGAAATATCGCTCCACCACCGTACCGAAAAAGTACAGGGTGAGCATATTGAAGAACAGATGTCCCCAACTGCCGTGTACCAGGCCGTAGCTCAGCATCCGGTACCACTGGTTCCTGTGCAAAGTATCATAGGCATTGAACTTCAGGGCATTGATGTTTAGCATCCCCCTGAAACAGAGGATGCTGACCGCAGATGTGATGATGATAATGATCAGCGTTATCATATCCGGAAAACTTCCTTTTATGCAAATATAAGTCTTTTTGCTATCTTTACATTGAATCGGACAGACGTTGGATTGTCATGGACAAAATCATTAAAAGATATGAGCACAAACGTAACATTCAATGAAGTGGCGGGGCGCAAGAATTTCGGTCCCGACCATGCCCTCGTGACCACGCCTCAACCATGCGTGATGATCGCTACCTGGAACAAGGACCATACTCCCGACGTGATGATGGCCGCATGGGCGGGACAGTATGACTACAAGCAGATCGTAGTCAGCATGTCCAAGCACAAGACTACTGAGAACCTTGAACAGACCGGCGCGTTCACCGTGAGTTTCGCGGACATACGCACCATAGCCGAGTCGGATTTCTTCGGCCTCGTAAGCGGCAACAAGTTCCCCGACAAGGTTGCGAAGGTCGGTTTCACCTTCACTCCCAGCCCGAATGTGGACGCTCCCGTCATCAACGAGTATCCGCTCACGCTGGAATGCAAGGTTGTGAGCTGGTCCGGTGGCATACTCATCGGCGAGGTCGTGAACATGAGTGCGGATGAGAGCATACTCACCAACGGCAAGGTCGACCTGGACAAGCTTCAGCCCGTCGTTTTCGATGCAGCATCCATGACCTACCGGGCGATCGGAAAGGTCGTCGGAAAGGCGTGGGGTGAAGGGAAGAAGTTTACAGAATAGCCGACTCCTGCTAGATAAGAAGTTCCGAAACGGCGATCTTCGGAACGTGGTGGGTGCCGTCCGCGTCGCGGTAATAGCGAAGGTCGGAACCGGTATGGACCTCGTCCAGAACGATCCTTTCCGTACCCTTGCCAATGGCGAGGACGGCGAGAGGATCGAGCGGAAGGCCTAGGGCTTCCTTGATCTCCTGACGATTGAAAGCTTTGACAATGAGGGCGTTGAGACCTATCTCGACGGCCTTGAGAGCCATGCTCTGCAGCGAGATCCCCAGGTCTATATTCACAATGGGTGATTCGGCTTCGGTACTGCAAACGATGATGAAGGCCTTCGGCTCGGTGCCCGGGACAGGAAGGTGAAGCTCGGGAAGATAGCCGCCAAGATGAAGGGAACGGCAGAAGTCCTCTCCCCCGCCCGGCGCGTCAAGAAGTCTGAAACGGAGCGTCTGGGCGTTGCGGCCCGAAGGGAGCTTGTCATTGACTGAGACAATGGCCTCCAGCTGACGCATGGCCACAGTATAGGAAGTGTCGAAAGCCCTGTGGCTGCGATTCTTGCGGAGCAGGGTATCCAACGAAGGGGTATTTCTGCGCAATACAGTGCGTCCTCCGGAACGGAGAGCGTCCTCACGTCTCTCTAGATAATTGTCAGCCATTTTATGTCTTTTTTATAACTTTGCAACAATGAAAACACGATATCAAATGCGCCAGGATGGGTTTAAAAAAATAAGTAGTCGACGCTCACGCGTGGACCACTCATACTAACCACATAATTAATAACACTAAAACTAATAACCAATAAGCTGAGTAAGCAGAACTGCTTAATAAGAGCCTCAACTCGAATGCAAAGGTACAACTTATTTTTGAATCTGCAAATTTTTTTGAAAAAATTTTGAAAAAAATTTAATATCTATATCATGACATTGATTTTCAATGATATAAATCGTTATTAAAATCGTATATCCTCAAAGACTGCATAAGTCAGAAAACGCCCTCTCAACGCACTGGAAGGCTTATTTAAATAACTTAAAAACGTTTAATGCTCTTTTTTGTGACAATTTG
The DNA here is from genome assembly GCA_902785785.1 of uncultured Bacteroidia bacterium. Classification (GTDB taxonomy): domain Bacteria; phylum Bacteroidota; class Bacteroidia; order Bacteroidales; family UBA932; genus Cryptobacteroides. The sequence goes on from CADAAA010000005.1 coordinate 183,282, forward strand.
AAAGCAAAAAACGAATGTTTGAGAAAAGATTCACATATCCCTTTTGCTATACCCCTGACGACGAAATAATTAGGGCTTCGGAGCGATTGATTGCACATATCGTGACAAGCACGGAATTGCACGGAATCTTTGCCGAAGGGAAAATGATGGGGGTGCTGATGGTCAGGGACGCGGAAGGCAACGAATCTTTTCTATATGGATTCTCGGGACTTGCAGGTGGCAAGAGTATCGTCGATGGTTTCGTACCTCCGATCTTCGACCTGACCGAGCCTGACGGCTACTTCAAGCGCGAGGAGGCGGCGATCTCCGCGCTTAATAGCCGGATCCGGCATCTCGAAGAGACGGATCCGGCCGCGGCCGCAGCTTTGAAAGCAGAGCGTAAGACCCGTTCCACAGCCCTCCAGGAGTGGCTGTTCAAGCAATATGTCGTGCTGAATGCACTTGGAGAGAGGAAGAGCATACTGGAAATCTTTGCCGAGCGCGGCCTCGTCCCTCCCGGAGGGACTGGGGACTGCGCCGCGCCCAAGCTCCTGCAATACGCCTATCTCCATGGCCTCAAACCGCTGGCAATGGGCGAATTCTGGTACGGCGCCTCACCAGAGAAGGAAGTCAGGCATCAAGGATGCTTCTATCCTTCCTGTACGGGCAAATGCGGCCCGTTGCTCGCCTTCATGCTGCAGGGACTCGATGTTGAGCCAAATCCGCTGGAGCAGGACTCCCCTGCCGGTGAACAGAACTACAGTATTCTATATGAGGACGACAGCATCATAGTGGCCGACAAGCCATCGGGGATGCTCGCAGTGCCGGGGCGTACGCTGAAGGTCTCCCTTCAGGAGCGCCTTCAGCGCCGCAGCCCCGGCACGGACATCCGTGCCTGCCACCGACTGGACATGGACACTTCCGGCATCATAGTCTTTGCAAAAGGGACTGACAACCTGGCCATCCTGCAACAGCAGTTCGAGAAGCACGAAGTAGACAAGAGCTACATCGCGAAACTCATCCCCGGACCGCATCTGGATGCCAAGGGACGCATCTCGCTGCCGCTGCTCCTTGACTTTGACGACAGGCCCAGGCAGATGGTCGATTTCGAGGACGGCAAACAGGCAGTCACCGACTGGGAGCTGCTGGAGGAACTGCCCGACGGCTCGGCGCTGGTGCGCTTCACTCCCCTGACGGGGCGCACGCACCAACTGCGGGTACATGCGGCGCATCCGCTCGGCCTCGGAAGGCCGATCGCTGGCGACCGCCTGTACGGGGGCGGCTCCGGCAGGCTCTGCCTGCACGCCGCCACCCTCACATTCACGCATCCCCGCACCGGGGAGCGCATGTCTTTTACCTCTGAAATACCCTGGAACTGAACTTTATGACACTGCTACGAAAGCATTATATGACTGCCTGCCTGCTGGCGATAATACCCGCCATGGCGGCAAATGCACAGAATCAAACAGAAACCATTGACAGCGTGAGGGTTACGGCCACACGCATCCCCATAGCGCTGCAAAGCACAGCCCGCATCGTCACGCTGCTGGACAGCGTCACGATAGCATCGACACCCGCCGAGACCGTCAACGACCTGCTCAAGTATGCGCTTGGCGTCGACGTGCGTCAGCGTGGAGCCATGGGCATGCAAACAGACATCAGCATACGCGGCGGCACCTACAACCAGGTTGCCGTCCTTCTCGACGGGATCAACATCACCGATCCGCAGACGGGGCACAATTCTTTCGATTTCCCCGTAAACATCTGTGATATAGAGCGCATCGAGGTCCTCGAAGGCCCCGCCTCCAGGGTTTACGGCACATCCTCCCTGTTGGGTGCCGTCAATATCGTTACGCGCAAGGTCAGCGGAAACGAGGCTACCGCCAGCGTGGAGGGCGGATCATTCCGCTCACTGGGCACGACCGCTTCCGTATGCATGGTGCACCGGGGCGGCTTCAACAGCGTCTCTGCCGGCTATCAGCGCAGCGACGGCTTCAGCCGCAATGCCGCCGGCGGCCTGAACGGCGATTTCGGAGCCTTCAAGGCATTCTGGCACGGCGGCCATGACTTCGGACGGAGGAACCTCAGCTGGCAGGCTGGCGTCAGCAACAAGGACTTCGGCTCCAGCACTTTCTACAGCGCCGCATACGACGACCAGTTCGAGCATACCCTGAAGGCCTTCGCCTCCGTCAAGTCGGAGGGAAAGGGCAAACTGCACTTCTCCCCCGCCCTTTATTGGAATCACGGAGAAGACCGTTTCGAACTGTTCCGCAATGCTCCGGAGAAGTACCCGTTCAATTATCACAAGACCGATGTCGCAGGAGCCAATCTCAACTTCCGTGTCGATACCCGCCTGGGAGAGAGCGCGTTCGGTGCCGAGGCAAGACACGAACGGATCATAAGCACCAATCTCGGAGACCGGCTGGAGGATCCCCGCGGCGTCTATGTTTGCGGGCTTTCACGGACTGCATTCAACCTGTTTCTCGAGCATCATGTCACAGTGGGTCGCTTGTCTGCTTCTGCGGGCCTCACGACCGTATATAATACGGGAAACAAGGAAGGAATGAAGGTATTCCCGGGAATCGACGCCAATTTCAGGGTTTCCGATGCCATCCGTATCTATGCTTCCTACAACACATCCTACCGTATGCCGACCTTTACGGAGCTCTACTATTCAGTGGGCGGGCACCTTGCGGATCCCAACCTGAAAGCCGAGAAACTGCGTGCCCTGGAGGGCGGTGTGAAATACCTGAGCCGGGGTATCCGTGCCGTCGCCTCTGTATACAGCAACCGCGGCTATGACCTGATCGACTGGATCAAAGACACTTCAGCAGGCGACGAAGCCCCGTGGACCTCCATCAATCATACCCGGCTGAACACGCTCGGGCAGGAGGTATCGATACGGCTTGCTTTGCCGGAATTGTTTGGCAAAAACATACCCCTTCGCTCTCTCAGTATTGGATATAGCCACCAGTCGCAGGACAAGCAGCTGGAAGCGCATCTGAGGTCACTCTACTCCCTGGAATACATCCGCCACAAGGTCGTCGCCCAAGCTGATTTCAGGTTCTGGGACAAGCTCGCTATCGACCTGTCATGGCGCTATGTAGACCGCAATACAGGCTCGGACCTCCTGACGCCTTATTCCTTGCTGGACACCAAGTTAAGCTATGATTTCCCGCACCTGAACATGTATCTGCGGGCGAACAATCTGCTGAACCGGACCTGGTATGACTTCGGCGACATACCACAGCCCGGACTCTGGATCATGGCAGGAATATCCTGCAAACTACCCTACTGATCAAGGGGGGCTTTACCGGCGGATACTCCGGTTGGCGAGGTTGATGCGGTTCTTGAAGGTGGTCTTGCCCTTATAATAGAACAGCGCCAGGGAGGCATCATCCTCGAAATAGATGTTGTTCAGGAGCTTATCCCTGTTCTTGTTCTTGCAGACAGGTTCGCACCAGACCAGGATGTAGTTCTTGTAAGTCTTTGAGTATGCGACTATCACAGTGTAGTCACGGATGTCGAACATGGCAGCCGTGAAACTCCTCGAACTGTCCTTGTCGCGTGAACGGGCTGTCTTGAAGCCAGCGACGAGCGAACTCTCCTCGTCAAGTGCACCGAAATTCAGTCTCGAAGCCCTGGTCTCTGCATCGGGATTCTTCTCCAGCCACCATGCGATTGAGTCGTCGGTAAGGGCGTTCGCCTTGGAAATAGGCTCGAGACGCGGGTCGGAATTGATGCGGTTTAGAAGCCATGCATTCTCCGGCAGCACCAGGGCGGACAGGGCCTCGGGACACTGGCCTTCGATCTTGAGTCCGTCTTTCCCGGACATGTCGCGACCGTAGAACATGGTATGCGCCACGGAGTCGTCCTCGGGATTGAACAAAGACGCGACATACTCTATGCCCTTGCCATTCTCACTGGAGTTTATATAGTTGAATGACAAGAATTTCTTATCATTGATCTCAACCAATTCCACAGGTCCGTCAAGCTTGCAGTCAGTCAGCTTGGAATCGAGGTTGTAGCGCTCAAGGGCACGCGTATCCGCAAGCGTCCAGGCGCCGTCGGCGCCGAGAGCGCAGCGGTACAGCGTCAGCACGCCTCCTTCGGCCGAGAGGCCGAGCGCAAAGTCGCGGTTGGCGCGCCTATAGCCGACTGCGTCGGCAGCCGAAGGCGCAAGCGCGCGCACTGCCGCCAGCGCCTCATCCTTGGAGAAAGGACTGGTATTGTGCCGTGCTATGATCTCCCCTATCTGCCCGGCAATCGGAGAGGAAGGATGCTCCGCGGCGAATGCCTCGACGGCCGCAGCGTCCTCCTTGTCCACGGCTGCGAACAGGGTTGAATCCCTGAGCGTCAATATTTCAAGGCTATATACGGACTGGGGGTATTTGTTCAAGTACTTGTCATAAGCCTTCACCGAAGGCTTCTTGAGGGTCTTGTTGTAAAGCTTGGTCTCGGCCGGGGTCTGTGCGGACAGGACACCCATGGAAAGCACGATCAGTGCAAATGCAGAAAAAAGTCGTTTCATGGCTTCTAAATTACACACTATGCCCGACAACTCCAAAAGTGGTGCCGCGGGCAACCTTCCTGTACACATGGATGAATGCCGGCACAAGGAAAAGGTTGGCCGCGATCCATGCTATACCGTCGCCGAGGCAGATGGCCGTAAACCCCAGCGGAGCCACCAACAGAAGGCTGACGAGTACCCGCGCGATCATCTCCATCACACCAGACCACATTGCGAGACGTGTGAATCCAAGCCCCTGGATCGAGTACCTGAACAAACACAGCGTACCCAGCATGAAGAAGAATGCAACGCATGTGCGGATGTAACGGACGGCAGCGGCAATTATCTCAGCATCAGTCGAATCCACGAAAATCCGCGAAAGCGTACCGGCCATTGGCCAGACGAAAGCGAAACATGCCGCGCAATAGATGACTATCATCAGCATGCAGGCCTTTACCCCTTCGATGATCCTCTCCGGCTTGCCCGCACCGATGTTCTGGCCGCAGAAAGTCGTCATGGCGATGCCGAGGCTCTCAAGGGCGACCATGAACAGCATCTTGATGCGCATCCCTGCAGCGAAAGCTGCTACATATACGGTTCCAAGGGCGTTGTTCGAGCTCTGGATCATGATGCTGCCGATGGCCGTAATGGAGAACTGAAGCCCCATCGGCACGCCTACACCCAGCAGCCGTAGAGACGCTCCCTTGTCAAGCCTCCTGTCCTCAGGACATTCGCGCAACACATCGTAGTTGCGCATCATGAACCGGTAGCTGAGTATGGCGGAAACGCCCTGCGCCAGCACCGTAGCGATAGCCGCTCCCGCTACACCCCAGTGGAATACAAGGATGAACAGCAGGTCGAGGGCGATGTTCAAGGTTGTCGAGAACACCAGGAAATAGAACGGCGTCCGGCTGTCCCCCAATGCCCGTATGATGCTGGCCAGCAGGTTGTAGAAGAAAGAACAGGGTATGCCGATGAACAGGATCAGAAGGTATATATACGCCCAGTCGAAGATCTCCTGCGGGACATGGATCCATGTGATGATGCTATGGCAAAGCAATGACGCGGCGACTGCCAACGTGAGCGATATCCCGGCTGCAAGGACCAGCGCATTGAACACATACCGCCGCAAGGCGGGATAGTCGCGCGCGCCGAAGGCCTGTGCGACAGGGATGGCCATGCCGCCGGCGCAGCCGTTGCAGAAGCCCAGGATGAGGAAAGTAATGGAAGTGCTTGCACCTACGGCCGCCAGACAGTCCACTCCGAGGAAATTGCTCACTATGGCCGAGTCCGTCAGCAGATAGAACTGCTGCAGGACATTTCCCAGAAGGATGGGAACGGTGAACGCCAGAAGGAGGCGGAACGGGTTCCCTTGGGTGAGTTCCCTGGCTTTGCCGGAAGACATGATACACTACTTTTTAAGCGGGCGCAAAATTATAAAAAAATCTTTATTTTTGTACTGCATATGAGACTGGTAATACAAAGGGTATCGGAAGCTTCGGTCACCGTGGATGGAGAATGCATCTCCAGCATCGGCCGCGGCCTGCTCGTTCTCGTCGGCGTTGAGAACGGCGACATGGAGCAGGACGCCTCGTGGCTGGCAGCCAAGACGGCTGCGCTGCGCATCTTCGATGACGAGGAAGGCGTCATGAACCGTTCCGTCATCGATGTGGACGGCGGACTGCTCGCAGTATCGCAGTTCACCCTGACGGCCTCCACCCGCAAGGGAAACCGGCCCTCGTACATCCGGGCGGCCGGCCACGGGCTGGCCGTGCCGCTCTACGAGCGCTTCTGCCAGCTCCTCTCCGAGGCCGCTGGCCGCCCGGTGCAGCGCGGCATGTTCGGCGCCGACATGAAAGTCCGGCTGCTGAACGACGGCCCGGTCACCATCATCATCGACTCAAGACTGAAAGAATAAACATAACCAACTATGGCACACAACATTACCCTCCCCCTTCCGAAAGGATGGGAAGTCGAGCAGGAACTCATAATAGAAGAAGGCGAGGAAGTCGTCTCCTACTACGCCTATCCTGAAGAAGGCGCCTCACCCGAGAGCGAAGGAGCCTCCATCGAACTCTACGTCGGCAATACGCCGTCAGATTCGGACGCCAAGATCGAATGCATCAATTCGTACATGGAAGCCATCGGCGTGGACGAAGGCGAAGAGGTCCCGGTCCGCGAGATCCCTTTCCTCGGACAGGAAGGATGGTACTATGACGCAGAGGACGACGAGGGAGCCCCCGTCATCCTCATCTGCGTCGAAGTCTTTCCCGGCACGCTTGTAATGGCAATCCTCGCCCATAGGGACGAGGAAAGCCTGGACGAGCTGATGAGCTACGTCGATGAGAATCTCAAGATCGACTAGATCTCTTCCTGCCTGAAATAATCGAAATCCGCTGCGCCGCCAAGTTCCTTGGTGGCGTAGTTGTATAGTGCCGAGCGGTATCCGGTGAAGTAATCAAGCGTATAGCGCATCTGGAGCTCGTAATCGACCGGAGTCCAAGCTGATCCGTCAAACGAATACGACATCTTCGCCTTGTCCACATTGAAATCGTAGTCAAGCCTCAGGCATACAGTCTCGCCCGCCATGGGAACGCGGAGGATCTCACCGTTGCGGTCGATGGCCACAAGGCTCTTGGCGCCATCGTCCGCCACCTGCACCTCAAGTGCGCAGAAATTGCTCTGGAAGGCACAGAGTCCGGCATGGTCGCCAGGCTTCATGGCGCTGGCATCAAGCTTGGTCTCGCTGTAGCAGCCCGGGGTAACAGTGCGCTGCGTGAGGGTATTGCGCGCGTCGGCGATGCGCTCCGCCAGCTGACCTGTGGTCAGGCGGAGCCAGCCCGGACGCGCGGTCACGGACCAGCAACCATCCAGCGGCTTGTGGTTCCACTGCCAGACGAGGTCAAGGTCCTTATTGTCCTTATAGTCAAACTCATCGCTGGCCCAGACGCGGTTCTCACCGCTCTCCGTAAGTTGGACCTCGAACTCCTTGACAGGAACACCGTTGTCTCCAAGGATGGGCCATCCGTCCACCCACGTGACAGGCTGCAGCGTAGGGATGCGTCCGACAGCTCCATGGTCCTGGAACATGACAGCATACCAGTCGCCGAACTGCGTATCGAAGATTGCGCCCTGCGCCACGCCGTCATTGCGGCCGTCGAACTTGCCCTGGAGTATCACCTTGCTCTCGTATTCGCCGAGCAGCTCCTTGCTGCGCCAGGCTGTCTCCGTACGCACGCCGCCGCGCGGCCAGTCGATCTCCAGCACATAGTAATAATCTCCGATATGATAGACATGCGCACCCTCGGCCCGCAGGTTGATGCCCTCGCGCGGCGAGGAGATAAGCAGCTGGTCCACTCCCCCTTCCTTGATCGCGGAGAGGTCCGGCTCAAGCTCGGTGATGCGGAGATCGCCGTTGCCCCACACGCAGAACACGCGGCCGTCCTCGAAGAGGAGCGAAGCGTCGTGCATGGCGCGGTCGATGACATTGCGCTCCCAGTAGCTGCTCTCAATGTCCTTGGTCCTGTATACGTAGGTCTTGCGCTGGTCGTTGGCGATGAAAAGCGCGTAGTATACACCGTCCACATAGCGCAATGTGGTCGCCCACTGGCCGCGACCGTATGCATGCCTGCCGCCGTCACGGAGATTGTAGATATCATCGTCCTCCAGGTAGTCATAGATATAGCTGACTATCTGCCAATGCACCAGGTCCTTGGACTTCATGATCGGAGCGCCCGGGCAGAAATACATGGTCGTGCTCACCATGTAGTAGGTATCCCCCACTCTGATAACATCGTTGTCGGGAATGTCCGTACCGGTCAAAGGATTGACACACAATGTTGTACCATGCTTGGGTCCACAGGACGCCAGCAGGATCACGGCCATCATAAGGCCGAATAAGGCTTTTTTCATAATCGTTCCAGAGTTGTTTTTTCAAATTTAATCAAAACTTTTTTCAGATTACGAAAAAATGTCTATATTTGCACCCACAAACGGGGTATTAGCTCAGTTGGTAGAGCGTTTGAATGGCATTCAAAAGGTCAGGAGTTCGATTCTCCTATGCTCCACAAAAATCCCTCTCAGATTAGTCTGAGGGGGATTTTTCGTATAGAATGTGACAAAAAGTGTATCACCGCAAACGATACAATCACTATACTAGTCACTTACATATTAGTAATGTTTTTTGTAGCATTTCAGCCTCCCGAAACGTTTGTATAGTAAAAATACAAAAAACAAATGGTCATGAAATTACATCCTTATGTCGATTTGACGACTATCACTCTTATCTTGGCTATCCTGGTTTTGATTATTGTCGTTTTAGTATTACGTTATTTGCACCAGCTTCGAGAGCTTGAGCAAGAGACAGCGATTGTATTAAAAGCCTTAGAGAAAGGACTCCCGATGACAGAGGCTATGTCCGAAAAGAGAAAGCAGGAACAACAGCGTCTCAGGCTTGCTTCCATGGCTTATGGTGCGGTTGGCGCTGTGATTATCTTGGCTTCAGGTGTTTCCTCCTTGATTTACATAAAGGAAACACCCATGTTGGAAGTCTGCCTTTGGTTTTTCTTCCTTGGTGCTGTTTTGCTTTCTCTTGGTATCGCCAACGGCATTGCCAGTCGCAAAAACAAAGAAAGTTGATCCTTGGAAAGAGATCGATTCATTCAATTGATTAAAGTCGAGCAAGTACCTTTGAAGAGATACCTGCTCGGCTTATGCAGAGGTGATTCCGAAGAAGCTGATGACATTTTCCAGGAAGCGATGACCCGGGCTTATCTTGCATCTCCTTCTTTTATCGAACGAGCGAATCCTGGTGCATGGCTACTGAAGATATGTTATAACTGTTTCGTGGATCGGATGCGCAGCCGCAAACATCATGATTATGATGGCTTGGAAATGGCAGCACTCATTCCAGATGGACATACTTCTGATGACACCTTTCGTTATGAATTCGTTTGGCGAGCCGTATGTAATCTGCCTGATAAGGAAAGATCATGTATCTTACTGTTTTACAAAGAGGATAAGTCGATCAAGGATATATCCAGAATAATGAATATCCCCTCAGGAAGTGTCAGAGCATACCTCACACGCGGTCGAAAAGCATTAAAAGATATACTTAAAGATGATCAAACATAATGATGAGTTAAGTGCCCTGATCCACGCCTGTGGACCAAGAATCAAAGACGAGACAATAGGCCTCGAAGATCTCGAGAAACGCTTTGAAGCGGTAGAAGATCTACGCCGCGATCTGGAGGGCCGGCGGCAGTCCTTCAAACGAGGTTTCTTATTCGGTCTTGTTTTTGGCATCTTCTCTGTTCTATGGCTGGGACGGAGTTTGCTTATTATACTACTTAGCTAAGAGAGGCAGTAAAAAAAGTGACCGGACATGTAATTTTCTACCGTTTTTCCCGTCTAATGAGTGAATGACGCCGGAAGAATTCATAGACTTGTATTTACAGTTGGAAGATGGCCTGTATCGTATGGCTTTCCGCCTGCTCGAATCGCAGGCAGAAGCCGAAGATGCTGTTCAGGACCTCTTCATCAAGATATGGAGCAGAATTGATGGCCTGGAGCGAGTGAGCTATCCGCAGGCCTGGTGCCTGACACTGATGCGAAACCATTGCATCGACCGTCTCCGGGCCAAGGCCGGACAACAGACCGTTCCAGTGGAGGAGAACCTTCCTGGGGAAGAAGAATTGGAGCGCAGCGCCAAGATGAAACGGGCCTGGGAAGCCGTCCTGGCTTTACCTCCAAAAAGCCGTGAGCTGTTGCGTCTTCGCCTTGTCGAAGACTTATCCTACGAAGAGATTTCCCGGCAGACGGGACTCTCGCAAAACGCGCTTCGCGTCGCTTTCCATCGTTTGAAGAACCATCTCAAGAAAAAAATATGACAACGGAAGATATAGAGAGGCTCAGCCTCGAGGAACTGCAGCGGATGGCCGAGGATTCAGAGATCGCCGTCCCAGAAGTGCTGTCGTCCAAACTCCTGGAAATGGCTTGTGCTGCTTCTTTGGTCTCAAAAGGAACGGAAGCACTTGTCGACAAGCCTGGCGCAACTGCTCCCCGCTGGCATCCTAACCGCTGGCTCTGGGGAGCGATCCCAGCTGTAACGCTGGCAGCCCTCGCCGCCTTACTATTGCTCCATAAGCCGCAACAACCTAAAGACACATTCGCCGACCCAACCTTAGCATATATTGAAATATCGCGGGCGTTCTCGATATTCAGCGAAGCCATGCAGGATATCAGCCAGCCCATTGAGAACCCTCAAAAAACGAACGGATTATGAAAAGAGTTTACACCCTATTCAGTCTGCTTTTCAGCTTTGTTTTGCCACTTCTTGCAAGCACAGAGACTGCTATACCTGTTGATAGACTATACACGTTGACTCCGGATGAGTTCAAGACACTGGAGATAATTGATGTGGATGGGAACAAAGTAAAGGATTTCCGCACTCAACGCACATTGGATGTCAGAATAGACGAGTTTTTGGGGCTTTATGTGCGTTTTAATAATCGTGATTTTTATTATGTAGCCCGCCCTATAGGTGGTAAACCCATCAAATTCATCTCCTGGCAAGACAACTCTGTAAACGGGAAACGTATTATGCAATTGAACGGAAGAACTGTATCGGAGTATCTTCGAGACGAACAGAATCTAAAGGCTGTGCAAGAGTCTAATAAACCATTCATCGAGGCGTGGCGGCGAACCAATCGGGAAAACAAGACGGCAGATGGTTCCTCCTCAACTTCTCCTCTCGCCAAGGCGGATGCCATGTCCCTCTTCACCAAATGGTCTGTAAAGAACGGCGTTTCTGCCACCTATATCTCCAAGGAGATGTTCAGAATGATGGAGAAGACCCCTCAAATAGAACTCATCAGGCCCGTGGATCTCACACCTTTCATTAAGACCCTCGATGGCTTGTATATGCTGGAATTCGCAAAAGATTGGGAAGCCCATATCGCTGGCTCGAATGCAACCCACACCCAGCGCTATGAGCGCAGCACGCAATCCGGAGGTCTCAGAAAGGACATCCAGGATTATCTTGCCGGTAGAAGGTACCAGCTTTTGATGGAAAAGCGGAATGGCGAACTGTTTACTCGACTCTATATCGCCGGAGATGACAAGATTGTGACGGGCTTTGTGCTGGTCCGGATGGATGTAGATTACGATTACGGTCAGGTCGTCTGTATCGAGGGCAAGATCCCACGGGACAAATTCGAGGCCATCATCGCAAACGGAATGAAATAAAGAAATCATTCATCCGCAAAGGAATACTTGGCAGCGAGAGCACCGGGAAGAAACATCATTCCGATGAACAACGTTTCAAGGAACCGGTATCCCAAACTGCTGAGGCAAATTGCCACCAAAAGAATGGAGAGAATCCAGTATGATATGACGAGTAGCCGTTTCATTTCCGACACAATTATAGCAAACAAACAAAGGTTTTGCCAATTAAAACCCCGACATTGGGGTTTTAACTCACGTTCGTAGGGTTTCGGCTTGGATGTATATCTGTATTATTCTACTTTTACCCACAGAATAAACCGTAAAACTCTCTTGCCTTATGTTAAAATTGTTTATGGGAGGAGGAGTACTTTTTATGTCCATACTCACAGTTCTGTTAGTCGCCGTTTTCTTCGCCGTCTGGAAAGCACCGCGCTGGGTGAAAGAAATTGGTAACTTCGCCTTTGTTTTTGGCCTCATGACACCCCTATTCCCGCTTTATCAATTCTTCTCCACTTTACAGCAGGTCGCATGGGACAGAGGTGAAGGAGTTAATGGTCTTTTCGACTTGATATCCCCCGGGGTTCTTTTCGGGGTGAAGGTCATTTTGATTCCTGTCATTTATGGAATGATGATATACCTCATTTCTCTTGTCGTGAGGATTGTTCAGAAACCCCGCTTGTAGATTATCCCCAATGAGACGATTACTTATTTTAATGGTCTGTGCTCTGATTTGTTCCTGTGGGCAGGACAATCCAAACCTGTTAAAGGTCAATGTCAACAAGGCATTGAAAAAACAGGTGAGCGAACAAGACCTGTACTCCGGGGCTAATGTAATCCCTCTCCATTCCCCGGGCGAGACCAACCTCGGACAAGAAGGGCATGTAGTGATGGATGTGGCTGCGGACCGCTTCTTCCTTTTGAACAAGGATAAGAATGAAATACTGGTCTTCGACTGGAACGGCAGTTTTGTAACCTCTGTAAAATGCGAAGAAACCATCATCGATTTCTCGGTGTATCAGGATTTGCTCCTTGATGTTCTGACGCAGAAGGCCATTTTTGAATATGCCATTGATGATGGTACCCTCTCAGAAACTTACGCGATCCAGGATAATGACGTTACGTTGAAATGTGTAGCAAGGGTGGATGATGACTCGATAGATATGCTTGGCTTTCTGAACGGGGATGCGTATGACTGCGGTTATATGATTGGCAAGAACAGGTTTTACTCCGTGGCGCGTCCCGCACCAGATTATTTGGTTTCGCACAGATATACATCGGCGTTAGAAGTTCAGAATAGCCGCTTTTTCCGTTGTGATGATTCCGTTTACAGCTTTCAATCCCATTCAGGGGAGATTAACGGTTACACGAAAGATGATTTCTTATGGCCAGCATACGTTTTTGATTTTGGGGGAAGCGCCTTATCCGTCACCAATGTCCAGAAAACAACCGACAGGATATACCTTTCCTTCGAGTTGAATGGAGAGTATCATGTACTCATATATGATGTTGCGAAAAAGAAATACATGGTCGCACGGAAGACAAAAGAAGGTACAGCATTCCCGCTTGGTGTCATTTATGCCGACAGTAACTACTATTGCTGTCCTTCTTCACATTTGAACCATTATCTCTCCTCGGAACAGGCGGGAGATGTCAACGGACTAGTTATGATACGCTATTCTCTATGACTTTATCTGCATTTGTTACAGTTTTTCATCTATTCGGCACAACAATACGAATTGGATTCTACTCCGAAGTGCAACGCTTTGAAGCCTGAGAGCATTTCTTTTTGGTTTATTTAACAAGATTTCCTTTTCAACTAATCTGTAAAACGAGATGAAATTTAACATTTTCACCCTTTTTGCCGGTCTACTCCTGGCTGTCGCTGCCAATGCCCAGGTAGTCGTGATGGACTACGATCTAATACAGCGCAACCGGAACATCACGGTCAAGCTGTCCTTACAGGACGCAAAGTCAGAGGATCCACTGCCCTTCGCTACGGTCTATCTTAACCCTCAAGGCGATACGACTATCACACATTTCGCCTTGTCGGATCAGGAGGGCAAAGTGGAGATCGGTGACGTACCCGTGGGACGATATAGGGTAAACGTGGAAATGATCGGATATACCCCTTTCGTAAAAGAATACACCTTCCGCAACTACGAAGAGGACCTCGGCACAATCAAAATGGAGGAGAATCCTGAGGTCATCGATGCGGCTTCAATCACGGCGGTCGGCAATGCCATCGAAGTCCGGCAGGACACGCTGATTTACAACGCAGCGGCCTTTCACGTGGGTGACAATGCGATGCTGGAGGACCTCATCAAGAAGATGCCGGGTATGGAAGTCGGGGATGACGGCACGGTCAAGGTAAACGGCGAGCCGGTGGACAAAATCACTGTCGGCGGCAAAACCTTTTTCTTCAACGATCCGACTGCCGCACTAAAGAATCTTCCGGCCAAGATCGTGGACAAGATTAAAGTCATAGACCAAGAGAACAAGGAAGCTGCGTTCTCCGGCATCGCTTCCGAAAACAGCCGGGAAAAGGTGATGGACCTCCAGCTCAAGGAGGAATACAAACAGGGCTGGTTCGGCAATGCTGAATTGGGCGGCGGCTGGAGGCCGGGCAGCGATGACGATGGGCTGGGCGATGACCGCCATGCTTTGTTCAACGACAATTTCCTTCTAAGCGGATACAATGAGAAGGATCAGCTGACCCTGATTTCCAGTGGCCAGAACGCTTCGAAACCGGGCGGCAGCAACGCCATCTTTGTAGCAACGACAGACGATATTGAAGGGCTGGACGCCCTGTCCCTGCTGGGCGGCATGAAGACCTCGGCGATGGCTGGAGCCAATCTCAACTCCGACCGCATCAAGGGGATGGAGTCCACGGCCAGCGTCAGCTACAATTTCTCCGACCAGCTTTCCGGGACCCGCAGTGCACGTCAGTCGACGCTTGTGGGCGAGACTCCCCTATTCACGGATGGCCGGACGAGTGGAACCAGCCGGACCAACCGGGTAAACCTTAATTTTGAACTCAATAAGAAAGATGCCAGGAAGTTCAACTTCACCTTCTCGCCCCGTTTCCGTTATGGAAGCAGCGCATCGAGTTCCCACAACCAGTCAACCACTACGGATGTCATGGGTGCGGGAGTCAATGGCACGGATGCGAGTAGTTCTTCTTCATCTCAATCCCTGCAGGCCAACGGACGCATTTCCAGCGGATTCAAGGATTTCGGCAAGGAAAGGCGCAGCCTGACACTTACAGCCAATTACACTTTCAGCAAGAACATGGGCGAGAGTCTGGAAAACTCCCAGACATGGTACGGAACCGGTGTCACGCCACGTAACCTACGCTATGACAATGACGGCAGCGGCAAGATGATTGCCGGAGATCTATCATATCTGGAGCCTTTCGGTGAAAACTGGGGACTGGCCGCCATAGCATCCACCCGCTGGCAGCAACGGAATAACGGGAAGGCAGCATTCAATGCCGACGGCTCAGCCAACGACTACTATTCTTCGAGATCACGCAACGATTATCTTATGCTGCAGCAAAGCCTGCAGATGCAGTACCGTAAGGAGAGTAACCAATTCTTCTTCGGCATGATGCACGACCAGATCCGCAACGAGATGCGCTCCCGCACGCTCGGCAGGGACACAGAGACCGGCATCGGAGAATGGCTGCACAACTGGTCGCCATATATCAGTTTACGATACTCAAGCAAGGAAGGACATACCTTGACCGCCTACTATCAGGGGAATTCCAGCCAACCTGCTGCGGTCCAAATCAATCCGGTTCTGGACATCTCCAACCCACTGGAGATCTCTACCGGAAACATATATCTACTTCCGAGCTATGAGCATAGCGCTTATCTCAACTGGAGTTTCAACAACCGGAAGACCCTTTCATATCTCAGTTTTTATATATCCGGCGATATGACTCAGCGCGGAATTGTGTCCGCCTCGTGGTTTGACACGGAAGGCGTGAGGTTTTTCGTTCCTGTCAATACCCTCAAGCCATCTTCGAGTGTATATGGTTTCGTTACCTGGCGCCAGCCTATCGGCGAAAAGAAACATCTGGTCCTGGGTGGCAGCGTCTCTGGAAACCTATCCTCCAGTACTCATTACCAGGCCACTTCTCGCCGCGCCGGGATGGACCTCCGGGCATTCGACTACAGCGCCTTTATGGAGGATTTCTGGGGAGATGCAAGCGGTAGCCGATTCTATAGCGGTAACAGCGGTTTTTCTGAAAGCCGAGCTCTCCAATACTCCATCCAAAGCCAATTGGCCATCAGATACCAGTTGGACCATTTCAGCGTTTCCTATACTTCCATTATTCAGAACCTGCGCAGTCGATACAGCCTTGACCCTTCCGCCAATACAAATTACTGGTATTTCTCACATATTCTCGAATTGCTCTATGAAACCAAGCACGGATGGGAATTCAAGACTGATGCGGAATACTACCATTTCCAGGGATATGCAACCGGTTTCAATGAGCCGTACTTCCTTTGGAACATCGCAATCAGCAAGAACATCAAGGCCTTTACCTTGAGCCTGGGTATCTCCGACCTGCTGAATCAGCAACGTATGCAGCAGCACACTGTGAGCGCAGAATATGTCGAAGACCGTTACAGCTTCGTGATGGGGCGTTACGCCATGTTCTCCGTCAAGTGGAGTTTCGGCAAGATGAATCCAGCCAAGAACGCCCGCGTCCAGAGTGCAATGTACAATATGCTTTAAGAGCGATTAACATATGCGACATTCCTCCTTCATTTTAGTCATTTGCAAATCATCCTATATGAAAAGATCTTTCATTGAAAAACTACTGTCCATCATCGCCTGGGTAGGCTTGGTTGGTGGAATCCTGTTTTCCATCCTTTATTGCAACAGCATCTTGGGGTCAGGAACTGAAATGTGCGTTCCTACAGGATTGGCATATTTAGCTGGGGGCATCTTCATCTCTGTTGGTTGTTGGGCAGTTCTGATGGAGATTCTTGCCCTTTCCGACAGGATCAAGAGATTGGAGAACGCGAAGGAGGAATAAGTACGCGTTTTAATATGTAACCGCCCCTTAAGTGGGCTAAGTTGAACAATAAAACATTTTATGGATAAGACTATTATAGGAAAGCGAACCGCGTTCGTCGTTTTTCTCTCTTTTACGCTGATGTTGACCGCTTGTACACCAAAAGCAAGCAAGACGACTAAGATTACAGGCCAGTTTGTCAAGGATGTCCCTGACTCCGTGCGAATCATAGTCGGGGATGTCCTTGACACTGTTGCCGTGGTTACGAATGGCTGCTTCGAAGTGGAAGTACCGACCGTCTTGACCAGGGCTTCCTATCTTAGGTTTGGGAATAGTGAGACAGACCAGAGACGGTCCCAAGTCGCGTTTGTTGCCGATGGATCCAATCTCGCATATGAACCGGAAACGAGGACGGTCACTTCTTCCGACAAGAAAGGGCTCCAGGCACGATTCGCCGCTTTCAATGATTCGATGGAGCGGATCGAGAAGGAATATGAGACAAAGCTGGAGGAGATTGGGGATGACGAAGCGGCCGTCGACGCCTATACCCAAAAGGTACTCCGGATAGTCAATCGTTACATATTGAAGATAGCCAGGGCAAATCGGGATAATGTACTCGGAGCAGAGGCGATCTGGTGGTACGAGGAAGATGATCCTAAAGTAATACTGTCTATCTTGGAGTCTTTCTCTCCCGAGATGCAGGCGCATCCCGACCTAATCAATATGAAAGAAACACTCAGCGCGTCGCTCAAGGCAGAGGAAGGGTCTCTGTTCGTGGACTTCACCGTGGTCCAAGATCCGGATCATCCAGAGACATCCACGGTCAAGTTCTCCGATTATATCGGGAAGGGCAAGTATGTGCTTGTGGATTTCTGGTCCTCCGCTTGTCAACCCTGCTGGGATGTGATGCCGAAACTGATTAACGTGTACAATACTTATCACGGTGATCAATTTGATATGCTCAGCGTGGCGGTTATGGATCCTCCCGAACTATCAAAAGAATCTGCCTCTCAAATGGGGATTGTCTGGAATCAAATCGTGAACGCCAAGCTGATCCCCTCCCAAGTTTATGGCATCGATTACGCGCCGTATTTCATGTTGTTCGGTCCCGATGGCACCCTTCTCAAAAAAGGTTTGACCGAAAGACAAATTGAAAAAACAATAAAAAAGGCTCTTGGAGTTTAATCTTGTTGTAGAATGTTTTAAGACTAAAAAGGGACAAGACAACTGAAGTAGAATTCGAGTTTATAGGTTAATTCAAAGGCCTTTATAACAACAAGAGATAGGGTGTGCTGCAGCGCACCCTATTCTTGTGCCCCCGAGCACGTTCAAGGCGGCTTCGCCCTCTCCGTTCATCGACCCCTGTCAAGGGGATTCCAACCACTATCTTCGTTTTAATGGGAGAAGATACATACCTATTTCCAACC
>CADAAA010000006.1 GCA_902785785.1 uncultured Bacteroidia bacterium
GTACCGACGTGCCGATCTTCAATAGATAATGCGCCCACATTCAGGGAACTATGGGTCGCTTCCCTGACTCAAGTTATGAATATGCTTTCACCTGCAAAAATCTTCTGGGAGTCCCGGGGCGATTTCGGGCGAAAAAGTGCGATTTTTTCGAAAATGGTACTACAAAAGGGTACTCAGTATACTTTTAGCGTATACTCAGAAGTCTCCAGAACGATGGAGAACCGCCCTCCATAATCGGCGGTTTTCAAAGAATTGCGGCCTGTAAAAATCGGCACGCACGACAAAAACAAGTGCCTTCAAGATTGGCAGATTCGCTTTTCTTCGCCGCCCGTCAAGTTGTTTACTAAACAGCCTTCTTTTCCGCTTGAACTAAAGGGAAAAGAAATCCCCCGGACAGCGTCCGAGGGGACAGTCGTTGAGGTTATTATCACTCATTTTGCTACATTTTCTTTGCCTGTGAAAACGTAGCTAATCTTTGAACTCGTTCCAAAAAATGCGCTGGAACACCTAAAACTCGTTGGAAAAAGTGCGACGGAACCATGCAAAGTCATTTAAAAAATGCAACACTAACGCATAAATCACGCTCATTCAGCCGCTTAAGACCGCGCCTTAATAATGCCTTTCTTCAGCCGTCCCATGTTGTATTTTGGCACGTCATCATTTTGAGTTGTTTGCGAATAACAGCATATGCGTTATTAAGGAAACAAAGAGAGTATGAAGACGAGTTTATTTTTGTTGGGACGGATTATATGTTTCTTTCATCAACTTGATTGAGCATTTAGTTTGATAGGTAATAATTGTGTCAAAGAATGATTATTTGATTTAGTATTAGTATCTTTGTAATACATTATACTACAATGTCATATATTCATTCTATCAAGATCTCTAATTTTAGAGGAATAAGTAATCTGGAACACACCTTTGGAGAGTCCAGATTTGTTGTTTTAATTGGGCGAGGAGATTCTGGAAAAACAACTATTCTTAAGGCAATCTCTCTAGCCCTATGCCCGTATTGGAATCCAACGATTTCCATCACAGACTTCCATAATTGTGACACATCAAAGCCAATCGTAATTCAAGCGACGATAGGTGATGTCCCACGTGAATTATTGAGCGAACAGAAATATGGTTTATTTTGCCGACTTATAAATGGAGAGACAATCACTGACAATGTCTTAGAAGATGGGGCAGATCAGACAAAACTCTTTCTAACCATTAAACTATCTGTCGATAAAGATCTTGCCCCACATTGGTCCATAACAAATGGAAGAGAGGGTGAGAGCGATGTAGAAATATCTCCTTCCGATAGGGCGAGATTCAACATGTTCTTTTTATCAGACTATGTTGATAATCATTTTTCATACAGTAAAGGATCTCCTTTGTATGCATTAGTGAGGAACAACCTAACTGATGATTCAGAGATTGAAAGGAAGTTATTAGAACTATCACATAAAGCGAATGAGTCTATCTCAAAAGAGAATGGCTTCCAACAGTTTAACACACCTTTAGAAAAAATAAATAAAACGGCGCAAACTCTAGGGGTGGAAATTGCGGATTTGAAAGCCCTGATTGAGGTAAAAGACAATGTTTATAGCCAAAGCAGTATTTCTCTGCATAATGCAAGTATCCCCATCCATACATAT
This sequence comes from uncultured Bacteroidia bacterium, assembly GCA_902785785.1. Taxonomy (GTDB): domain Bacteria; phylum Bacteroidota; class Bacteroidia; order Bacteroidales; family UBA932; genus Cryptobacteroides. The sequence goes on from CADAAA010000006.1 coordinate 1,644, forward strand.
GGAAAAGGATCTAAAAGACTACTGTCTATTGCGATTCAATTATCTCTCGTACAACAAGGAGGCATATTACTAATCGACGAGATAGAGCAAGGGCTAGAACCAGATAGGATTGTAAATTTAGTCCGCCATCTTCAAAAGACAGAAAAAGGGCAAGTATTCATCACAACACATTCTTCTGATGCCTTATGCGAATCTGACTACAATGAACTATTTATCGTCAACCCCAGAAAAGGGGAAGAATGTGTTTTAGCTTGCGAAAAAGAATTACAACCTCTTTTAAGGAGCAACCCTTCTTCTTTTTTTGCAAAACGAATTATATGTTGTGAGGGTAAAACAGAGCTAGGTATCTTAAGGTTTATAGACAGCTACCTTCAAGAGAAAGAGCAGGGCAGTTTCTCTTCTAAAGGAGTTTGGATTGCAGATTGCGGTGGAGGAGAAAAGCATTTAGATACAGCTTTAATTCTTCATTCGTTGGGTTATGATATCGCCGTGTTTTGCGATAACGATATCACGAATAATGACTCGTACAAACTTAAACTTAAAGACGTCATAGATAACGGAATCCCCGTCTTTAAATGGGCTGATGGAAAATGCTGCGAAGAACAGTTGTTTTCGGATATTCCTTGGCCCGAAGTAATTCAATTAGTTTCTTATGTATTTACCGTAAATGAAATCGAGGCATTAGAACTAGATACCGACACAAGAATTCATGCTACAGATCGACTTGAAGATTTCGACAAAGACACTCAGTTAATCTATAGAGATAAACTCGCAAAAAGGGCAAAATTGAATAATAAGAAGAAATCTACGCGTTGGTTCAAAGATATTGATGGCGGAGAGTGTCTTTGTCGGGCGTGGTTGAATAGTTTGCCCGCCGCAGAAGAAGCATCTGTTTTGAAAACCGTTTTTCAAGCTCTGACTACCTGGATCCAGAAATGAGTGATTGGACTGATTTCGTTAACGCTCCCAAAGGAGTAATTGTTGCCGCGGCAGGACACGGTAAGACATATGCTATCGGTTCATGCCTAAATGTTCTAATCCCCAGGATTGAACTGCCAGCATTGATCCTTACTCATACAAATGCAGGAGTCGCGTCAATTCGAAAAAAGATCGCTGAAAGAAAACTGGATTACTCAAAATGTACAATAGAGACGATTCATAGTTTTTCTCAAAAATAGTGGAACAGACCTTCCAAGTCAAGAGGATAAGTCTTATTTCGAAGCTATAACTCGAATCGCTCTACAATTGTTTTCCCTTTCTTCCATAAAAGAGATCCTCTCTATCTCATATTCTCATTTGTTTGTAGATGAGTACCAAGATTGTTCGGAGGAGCAACACAAGATAGTTCTGGAGCTAGCAAAGGTTCTTCCTACCCACATTTTTGGAGACCCTCTACAAGGTATCTTCAAGTTTAATAACCAGAAGAGGGTTGATATGTCGAAGGATCTTGCTGGTTTTTTACCGTTTGAGTTATTAAATGAACCTTGGAGATGGAAAGTCAATAATAACAATGAAGCCTTAGGGAAACAGATTCTAAAGTGTCGCAAAACACTATTAGAAGGAGACCATCCAACTGTAGAGTTAAAATCAAATCCGGCAGCATCTTATTACTTCCAACCCATGTCATTCGAGTTTATAGACTTTAATGATCCTGGCTTTTCAACATATACAGATAAGATTCGAAGCATCATTAACTTCTTTAATAAAACCTCGCAAAGTATCTTAATACTCGTGCCCTCTTTTTTTGACGGACAGGGTCTACGGGGGAAACTCAAAAAGAGTATTATGATCGAGCAAAGGAGATAGACCATATTATTACATCAATTTCTTCTGCTCACAAAAAATATGACAGAGTCACAGATCTCCTTAAGAATCTCAGTTTTAAGTCTAAAGATATCTTCCCCTGGATTAGGGACAACCATGTTGTAAAGAAGACTAAAGAAGAGCGAGAACTCTCTGCGGAATTAGATTCTTTGTGCACATCCTTCTTTACTTCGCCATCATTATCCGGAGTTAAAGGCCTTATTGATTTCTTTTCTAATCGATTAAGCCTTACAGTAAAGCTACCGTCTGTTTTACACGCTGAGAGACAATGCATATCTGCTGCTATTGAAAAAGGCGCCTCTGTTTATTCATGTATGGTTGAGTATAAAAATCGAATCCGGAAAGGAGGTCGTAAAATAGAAGGATCTTGTATAGGAACGACACTTCTAACAAAAGGTCTCGAGTTTGATAATGTCCTCGTATTAGATGCACATCGAATTGTGGATAAAGAAAACTTCTATGTTGCCATCTCACGTGCTTGTAAGAACCTTGTTATCGTTTCCAAATCCCCTTTTCTTTCTTTTTAGTGAAGAAAGGATAATGGGCTAAAAAGAATTTAAATAAGAGTGTTTAGCCCATTATCTGTGAGTTCGAAACTCAGCCAAAACGACGAGTTTCTTTCTGTTTTGGCTGAATTATACGAACAAGGAATCCAACATAACTATGTCATTGATATGGCTTCTATGCTTAGATTCAGTCACACCAAACGACGTTACAAGAGCCACATATATGGAGTGACTGGGCCTGTGGATGCTGGAGTTCCTTAATGCAGCAATCTGATTGGTAATCTCAGTCGCGTCATCATCTTTCAGGATGTATTTGCCTTCCGAAAACTTCATTTCGCAGATGTAATCTGAACGTTCTGCCGTAGCAGGAATGACGAGGTCAATCTGAACACCAACGCCATCCGGAGTCTTCCCTCTCCAACTGAAGGGGGTGGCATATTCCTTGATGCGGAGCGCATCTGCGAGTTGGGGCATATGTTCAATGACTAGAAGTTCGAAAGTGTTTCCCGCCCAAGTATAGAAAGGTTTGCTCCTTTGCACGGAACGCCAAGAAGTAAAGTCCGGGGTCTCGCAAAACCGCAAATAGAACAGAGTGAAAAAGTCCATAAGTTGGTAGACAGTCTGCTTCCTAGGTCCACCATATAGGTCGTAACTTCTAATGATTCCTGAATCAATTAGATTCTCTAGGACTTCCGAGAAAGTGCCGCCTCCCTTCTTGTCTACAGCATCGAGGAGGTCATTCCGCGACATCCCATAGAAGTTCTTACCAAGTTGTCGAATGACTTTGATATAAACATCGGATGTAGAATAAAGGCCAGCGTAAACGTCTTTGAACTCCTGACGAGCTTTTTCTTTGCTGAAATAAATGGTATTGATGTTGTCGGCCATCGTGCGTTCCGGCCGGAAACTATCCATATAATACGGAACCCCTCCTATCACCATATAGGTGAGTGCAATTTCATACCTGGAAAGATGAAAGCCGCGCTTCTCCCAATAACGTTCGCATTCTGCCAGCGTAAAAGGTTTGAGGGCGATTGTTTCGGTTGTTCTGCCATACAACCCCCCATACTCCCGAATCACATTATCTATCATCCAACTTGTTGCAGAACCACAAACGATGAGGAAGATATCTTTACGCTTGCGGGCCCATTGGTTCCAAAAGAAGCCAAGTTCGCTCACCAGTTCCGAGGACTGTGGACCGGCAAGCCAAGGCAATTCATCAATGAAAATCACTTTACGGCGGGAACGTTTGCTTAAGAGGAGTTTCTTTAGCAAGTTCATTGCATCCAGCCAATTGGTTGGTGCCGGATTACCTTCTTCCGGCAGTCCATACTCCAAAAGGCTACTATAGAAATGTCGGAGTTGCTGCTGGCGGTAGGATTCAACCTTCTCTGTATCGTCTTTGTCGACCTTGATATATAAGCCCACTGTCATAAATGTAAACTTGTTTTCAAGGGCTTCCTCAATCAGAAAGGACTTGCCCACACGGCGTCTACCGTAAAGGGCAAGAAACTCAGAACGATCTGATGCATAGAGTCTTGAGATAGTGGCAAGTTCTTCTTCTCTGCCGACAACTGTAAATGAGCTCATAATTATACTAATTAGTTGAGACAAAGATAATCATAATCCTTTTATTGTCATAGAAAATCAGCCAAAATGAAGTGTTTTCTTTGGTTTTGGCTGATTTTCTCCAACACTATATCAACCCATCAAACTTCGCCATCGAGCTCGCCTTGATGGAATCCACGATGTCGATATAGGGCTTCATGAGAGGGCGTTAACGATGAAGGTGCGGCGGCCAGTATGGGTGCCGACGAGTTCCCACTTAGGCTGGATCTTGTCGGTTCGGGCGTTGCCCTTGTAGGTGGTGACGCGGATTTCCTCATTGATACCGGCGAGTTTGCACAGTTCCTTGATATCGCGGTTCATCGCCTGGTTGGTGTAGTTCGGCAGGGCTTTGTTGTCCTTGAAGGGGGTGTCCTTGTATTTCTCCAGAATATCCCTGGTGACCTTGTTCAATTCGATGGAGATGCTGTCCGCTGTCTTGACGGTCGTGACCTCGATATGGTCGCCCTTGATGTCGCTGCGGCGAAGGTTGTTGACGTCGGAGTGCCGGAGGCCGGAGAAGCAGCAGAACAGGAAGATGTCCCGGATGGGATCCAGGTAGGCCTGGGATTCGGAGAGTTCCAGGTCGCGGACGCGGGCAATCTCTTCCTTGGTGAGATAGATGACCTTTCGCTGCGTCATCTTCAGGGTCGGGTGGAACTTCTTATAGTCCAGGTTGGTGTTGTAGCCCCTGTCGGTTGCCCAGTTCAAGAACCAGCGGAGGTAGCCCAGCTTCTTCTCGATAGTGGAGTTCTTCAGACCCACCAGATCCTCTTGGTCATAATCCGCTCTTTCTCCCTTCTTTTTTCGCGGAGTCCGGAGCTTCTTGCTGTCACGCATATACGCTACGAATTCCGTCAAGGTAGCCTCCGTTAGATCGGAGAACTTGATGTTCTTCTTGAAGGTGGTAAGATCGACGCGCATAGCCTCCATCTTCTCGAATGTGGCTTCCGTCCAGGCGTTCTTCTCGCCGCACTCCTTCAGGAACATATCATAGACTTTGAAGAAATCGTGTTCCTTGGGCTTGCGCTCCTTCTTGGGCTCCGGAGCGGGCTTCTGAGGAACGGATCCGTTCAGCCGGTCCTCATACTTCTTTTGAAGTTGAGACGGCGTCGGGATCTGGTCGATGGCTTCGAAGAACTTGAAAGTAGAATCCATCTGGTCCTTGATGTTCCGGAGCTCATTGTTGATGGACAGGGCAGTCTCTCCCTTGGGGCCTTTGTAGCCCGACTTGACCAGCTGGGCTTCGTCATCCCAAGCAGACTTGTTGTTGATCTGGCAACCTGTCTTGAGGTCCAGTCGTTGTCCGTTGAACGTGGTGCGTAGCCGTATCTGGAAAAGGTCATTGTTCTTTCCGTAAGCCCTCAGTTTGAAAGCGACATTTCTCTTGATCTTCATGGCGTCTCTTTGTTAAAATCGTGGCCCAATAATGGCCCAATTTTGCTCAAAGCCGAGCATCGTTGTTTGCAAAGATACGCAATAGAAACCATTCCTGCAAGGGTTTACGAAGGGTGTTGTACTTGGTTTACGATTCTCGTCCTCTCCGCAAAAATCCCTTACAGAGCGTTCTGTGAGGGATTTTTCGTTTCTGGTGTGACAAAAAGTGTGACAAAAAAGCCTTTTTTGTATCCCAAAAACAGGTGTATGGAGGTTCACGTCTGTTTGTACAGGAAGGCAGAGAATTTGTCACATTGCTTTCACCTCTTCCAAGAGGGATTGTTCCCTTTCCTACTGAGAATTTACTTATCAATGACATCGATCGTCCCCGGTCTGACATGATTCAAATAATAATCTTTTGTCATCCATCCGGGGCACCCAGTCTTATCTGATTTATAATTGGTACAGCCGAGGAAGGGCTCTGTTTTATCTTTTCCCCGTTTGACGATGAGGTAGCCATCGCTGCAGCGATCACACTTCAGAATAGGCAATATGCCTCCGCGGAGGTCATTGGTCATAAAGTCGCACAATTCAGGCTCATTGGTACAAATCCAAAGTCGCAGTCCGAAATCCCTCTTGTACTTATACTGCATTGGATATCCGCAGACAGGGCAGCGTCTCATAACAGAGATAACCGGTTCAACTGTCTTATCGATATCCAATTCTCCATTCACCTTGATGCCCGGGTAGTCCTGGACTAGTTCAGCAATGAAGCGGGATGGTCGGTTCCGGGGAACCACGATGTAAACGCGGTTCTTCGTACGCGTCATTGCAACGTAGAACAAACGTCGCTCCTCGGCGTATTCTATTGCCCGATCACTATGAACCACCAATTGCATGACCGGATCATCTTCAATCATTGAAGGAAATCCGTATGTACCATTGGCGGCGTTGATGATAATTACGTTGTCAAAGCCCAAGCCCTTGGAACGGTGTGCCGTCAGGAAAGTGATGTTAACATCAGGGAAGGCCATGGACTTCACTTCTCCGGTCTTCTCATTGTAGACATACCGCCCTGTTCGGGCAAGATTGGAAGCATCAAATCCATAACGGCCAATCAGCAGAATGGAAGAATTGGCTGGTTTGCCCTCTGCCTTGTTTGCCTCAACTATTTGCCCAATAACCTTATCTATCGCTGTAGCTTGCTGCTGTAGTTTACCACTCTTACTATCGGAATCTTTTTTATCATTTTCCTCGGAATAAGCTTCAACCACAAAAGGCATCTCAATATGCTTAGGACTCTCCAGATGCTTCCTGATTTGTGAAGTATTCTTCTGGATAAAGTTGCCGGCCACATCAATAACCTCCTGGGAGTTTCGATACGTACGTGTGATTAACAGCTCTTCACCATAGCCCATTATTTCCGAGAACTTGGTGAACAGAGAGATGTCCGAACCCGCATACGCGAATATGGACTGCCAGTCGTCACCCACGGCAATAATCTTGGCATCACTGATTTCAGATAGCTCTTTGGCCAGGTTAAAACGTTGTCGAGAAATGTCTTGGTACTCATCAATAATGATATACTTATAGCCCAGATGAGCACCCTTGTCTCGCTGCTGCTTCAGAATCTTCGCGGAGTCGTTAATCATATCCTCGAAGTCCACCGCATTGGCATCATCCAGCTTTTGGGTGTATTCCATGTAACACTGACGACATACATCCAAGAACAGCTGTGTACGGACATTGTTGGACTGGTTCCGCATGTCTCGGAACATATCCATGGAATAGCCATTGGCCTTGAAATTATGGATAAACTGGCAAATGAGTTTAACCAGTTTAGCTATATACTTATTTTCCTCGGTGGAGACGATTTTCTCATAGACCTCCTGGGGGTCACGTGGCTCCAACGTGATACCTCTCTTCTCAAGTTTTTGCCTGAGGTCATCCACAATCGAACGACCGTCCTTGTACTTGGAGAAGGTAAAAATCAGGTCTGTCCCGTGGTCCTTGTGGAACTTGACCTTCCTCTTTATCCACCACTTGTATTTCTCCAGTTGCTCCTGAGTATACCGGCTATGGGTGCCGTCTTCCGTAATGCCGAAGTGCTCGATGTAAACGGTCTTGCCGTTTTGAGTGATGGTGAAATCCGGTGTGTAAGCCCGGTGTGAATTCGGGAAACTGTACGGGTACGGATTCTCGTATATGTAGTCAATCTTGTTGAGGTAGAGGAAGTTGGCAATAACCACCTCCTCAGAGGATCTCAACGTCTCGTAGTTGATGGTGATGGCCTTCTTTGTCCGCTTATTGATAATCTGTTGGCTGTCCTCAGAAAGGATATTCTTCATCGTGGAGAAGTCCGCCTTGGACATGTAGCTGAAGAAAGAGGCCATATCCTCGCCCGTGTAAGGGGCGTCGAAGTACGTTCCGAAAAGGAGGATGAGTTTCTCTACCATTTCGGGTTTCTTTAGAACGTCATTCTTCAGGTAGTCCGTAATGACGCTCCACATGAAGCCTTCATCTTTAATATTTCGCTTCTTGGCGTCATTCTCGCGCAGAATTGTATATCCAGTCCTATGGAATGTTGATACCGGACACTTGATGTGAAGCGCCTTTACAATCTTATCTTCAAGTTCTCCGACTGCCTTATTTGTAAAGGAGATAACCAATATGTCTTCCGGATTCACGCCTTTCTTCTCCACCAGATATTTAACCTTGGCGGCCATCGTGGTGGTCTTGCCAGCACCTGCACCAGCTACAACAAGCGTGTAATCCTCATCAGAGAGTACAACCTTCCGCTGCTCGGCATCCAACGAAATCGCCGGATCTACCTGAGACAGGATTGTATCCAGATACTCTTTATCGGATTCCAGATGCTTGGCTATGAATTTGTCATTGTGCTTCTTTATTAGGGCTGGGGCTTTTTTCAAGTTCTCCAGTTCTTTGAACAGAGCAAGGGCTTTTTTGATGCGTTCTTCGTCCAGGCCGTTCTTCTCGCAGTACAGGCCCAGCAGACTGGATGCTTGAAGGTTTAAGAAAAAAGTCTTAATGTCTGCATATTCTTCAACGATGGGCTTGTAGTCGCTGCGGGCAATGAAACGATCCTCGTTCAGCAAACGCATCAGAGCGCCACCGAAACCAAGTAGACGATCGAATTCTGGCGTAGAGGCCGGGGGTGCCGAGGATTCTTCGGTAGCTTCGGGCTTTGGTCCAAATATGCGACTAAGAAGAGACATTTATTCTAATTCTTTTATTCCCAGTGATTTAAGATACTCATACGTGCTATCATAAAACAGGGGAACACGAGTGGGATCCAGATATGAGCCATCAATATTCTTTGAAGAATTTCCGGCTGGGACACATATAACCATACCTTGACGTGCCCGAGTGAGAAGAACACGATAGGCATTCAATTGATACATCCGGCGCATATCTGACGCGACATTCTGCCAGACGCCGCCATTGAATGAGCGTTGGGTCCAAGGGCCTTGGATCAACTCTGGTTTCTTTCGATCTTTTTTGCTCAAAACGACATGGTCAGGATCATAAATCATGTCTCCATCCCAAACAATCGCGGCATAGTCGAGTTCTAGACCCTGCACATCAAACTCAGTGGCAGCATCTTCAAGAAATAGAGAAGACCTAATATCCGTAATGTCATCAAGAAACCAATGGACTGTGTCCGGCTTGCAACGAACATCTATTGAAAGAGGACGCAAGCGATAGGCTTGGGAAGAAACTAATAATCCATATCGCTCTGACCCACGATGTACTTTCCGAAGCCAATCCTTGGCCTTCTCCAAATCTCGTGTCAAACGAATTGGATAGTTTGCATTTAGCTTTTGGAGCTGTTCTTTAGCGAGTTCCACATCTACATCAAGCAAAGCCTTGACAAACAGACTTAGGTTTTCGGCGCGAAAACTCCGTTTGCTTACAGCTAAATGCAGTTCCTCAATAGGGTGCTTTTGAGCCTCAGGTATCGCAGCGAGTCTCTCTTCCACTTTTCCGTCAGCATATTCCTTTTCTCTTAGATTGGCTGGATAATAGACATGCCAATTATCAAAAGCATCATGAATAGCTGAGAGCCACGTTGATATTCCTGCCTCACCAGTATTGATCTCTTGACCTCCACCCACGAGACAGACAATGACCGCCCAGTCTTTCTTTTTGTCCAAACCCCAGGTTAGGAATTCAGGCTCTGACATAGGGAAATTCTGTATTCCCTTTTTGCGACTAAGCCAGTTGCGTAATTGTTCATAGGTCCAACTACGCTGGGCTTCGTCGAAGATATCCACATGCTCCGTTAACCATTCAGAACCGCCATTTACGGCAACAGAAGAATCAACGGAGAGCGTATGGGTGTCTGGAAGTATCGGTTTTTTTACCATCTGAAGGACATAGTCCCTATGATGATAAACATCCATTATAAATGAATCAACAGCTTTGTGAGCTCGTGTTTTATTGTATTTGGTTTTTGGATTCTTCTTTTTCTCTTGTTCTACAGCATCTCTTGCCAACGCTTCTCGTAATACTTTAACGAGGGGACCATTCCCACTTAAGTATACCGCAAGGCTTCGGTTCTCATCCGCTTTCTTGTTTTCGTTTTCTTCAAATAGATTGATGGCGATATCAAGCCCCACAAGAGTTTTTCCTGCGCCAGGAACTCCTGTAATGAAGCATATACTCTTTTGACCTTTTCTTTTCGACTCTTCGACAATCCTTAAAACAGCCTCAGTCGCCTTTTCTGTCCGGTCATCAGAAGTATGGTTGGTTATATCCGCAATAGATTTGTTCTCGAGATTCTTCCTTCTATATAACGTCGTTGCAGCTTGCACGATTGTGGGAGTAGGATTATAAGGGCTCATGCCCCATCCTTCCGGAGTCTCACTTTTTGCAAGAAGTTCAAGTACTTGATCAATGATTGCCCGTAGAGTAGAATCGTTACTACACACTGGCTCAAGAACCTTGTCATCATACTTCGAAGGTTGGAATACATACGACCGCTCCGATGCTGCAGTAGCCACCAGGATGGGAACAACCCACATTTCGTGGCTTTTCTGATGAAAGTATTTTAAGTCCAGCGCATAGTCCCAGACCTGCTCTAAATCTGGACGTTCATACGACTTATCTCCGACCTTGTATTCGAGGACAAGTACTACGTTCTTTATCAGCAAAATAACATCGGCGCGTTTCCCTAGACGAGGTATGGAATACTCAAAATAGATTTCCCCATCCAATCCACCAAGCGAAGCCTGTAAAGCAGCTATCTCATGTGCCCAAGAATCTTTCTGGAGTATGTTGTCATCTAAACGGCTATTCATAGAAAGCTCCCCCCAAACAATCTCAGCATTGGTGTTGAGAAAGTTGGAAATAAGAGCGTTATAGAAATAGCGATTCATAAAAACAAAGATACACTTTTATCCGGATTTGACCATATCATAGAATACTAATGATTGAGGGCATCCCTGTGGACACCCTCAATCTCTTTAGTTTAGTTTCTGCAATCTACGACGACTGTTCCTCCCTGGTTAATATAAACTCGGTTGACCCGGCTATCCCTCTTATAGTGTCGTTCCAGGTCTTTTCTCAAAGACTCATACTCCTTATCGGGCACATACTCTTCAATTTTGACGATGATGAGTCTCCCCATCGGAGTGACACTATACTTCGAATCCTTCGTTATCTGTTTTTCGGAGAGGCCTTAAAGTCCATAGCTCTGGTACGTAGTTGAAAGCTGGTCTACGAAATAATCCGTATGCTCATACAAATTGCTTCGAGAGCTGCACGAGGCAAAAATGGCCAAGCAAACGACACAAACACCAAGATAAAGTACCTGTCTCATTTGGACTCTTATAGATTAGCAATTTTAATTACGACAAACTGGCTACCATCTTTTGTAAAGTCTTCAAGACTAAGGCTATAAGGATAGTCTACACTCCCCGTATAAGAAACAGGGGGATCATCGAATCGCTCATAATGCCGCTGCAGGGAATTCTCCTTTTTTAGAACAATCGCATATGGCTTCTTTGTTATCTCCTCAGATGACTCATATCCTACTTTGAAATTAACGGAGCTCACCTTTGAGAAATCATTGTTATTATCACCGTAGTTCCCTAGATATGAACCATAGTCTCTCCAACGTGTAAAACGAACAAAGAAGTTTCCTTCCCACTTCATCGTATCACCGGAAATTGAATATAGCGCCGGTTGAGGTAATTTTGGATCTTTATCCTCAGACGTAACTTTCATCGCAGCAGAAAAGTACTTATTTCCCCTATCTGCAGTAAAATAATGGTAAGTATCTCCATACGAATCAAAAGTAAAGGTGTTTCCAACGCTAATGTTTGAGAAATCAACCTTGTTATAACCGATTGTGGCAGAAGTCGATGCTTTAAGGGCCTTGAAGCCAAGCGCTTTAATTCTTTCTTCCTCTGCCTGCTTTTGGGCAATTAGTTTATCAACTTTCTCAACAATAGCCGGCGCTGACTTTGCTTCTTTAGATTCTGGGAAGAGTTCCATAAGACGAGATATCTCCTGTTTTGCGGAGGAATAATCTCCGGAAGACACGAGACCATTAATCTTTGTAAGGCGCTGATCAGCCGGGAAAGAAAGCATCCTGACCGAATCACGTAAAGCCTGAATCAAAGCAACATTAGCGTTCACCTGAGCAGACAGTTCATCACGTTCTTTCCGCAAATTATTGAGTTCGCTTTGGTTCGCCCCACAACCAAAGAGGACAACCAAAAAGAAAAATAATGCTATAATCCTTTTCATAATAGCTCGTAATGTGCACGTTTATGTTATTTCGTCTTTTCCAAAATCATCGCCTTAGCTTTCTCCATCTCTCCAGCAAGAGCTTCAAGGTTATCTGCCTCAAAGAATTCCATAGAACGAGACGTGTACGACTTGGTCTGAACATAAGCAGTCCACTTCTTTTTTGTCTCGTTAAAATAAGCTCCTATTTCGACCTTATCTCGTGATGTATACTGCGCTTCCGTGTAAGTCTCAGCGTCTTTTGATAATATATTGTCTTTCAGATAGCTCAAGGAACGAATGCAGGCATCCAATTCGTCTGCGTCCAAAGTGCCAACATAAGTATCTGGAGAGCTATTATAAGAAGACCGATAGGTCGTTTCAAGTCGCATACAACCAATCTTCTTATTGGATACGACATCCGTAATAATCAAAACCTTACAGACAACGCCTTTGATGGTGGCAAGGTCATAAAACTCCTTCACCATAAAAGAGCCGCTGGTCTTCATAAACTGAAGTGTGGTCGATGCAGATTCTTCCTCTTTCTGCTGTGCAAAAGAAGTTGTGCATGCTAGGAATATGGCCGTAACAGCCAACAGAATGGTTTTTGTTTTCATATGACAGGAATTTTACATTACACTCTATGCAGCGGCAGCAATTGCTCCGATAATTACGATGATGAAAAAAGCAATGAGAAGATATGTGACTGTATTATCTTTCTTCTCGCTTTCAATGCGTATAGGAGCAGGGGGTGCCGCCGGTTTCGGCTGTTCCGGCTCAGGAGTGGGTTCTACCGCTGGTTCATTGGCAAGAACTCGCTTCTTTTGCTCATCAAATTCTTCCTGTGTCAAGGCGCCTGAATCCAAAAGGCTCTTTAGCTTAATCAACTCGTCGGTGGCAGAAACGATGGCTGCGGGCTTCAGTTTCTCAACTTCCGCGGGCTTTTTGGCAAGTACATCCGAAACGGCGCCGATAATCTTTTCTATATTTCTACGATTCTTGCCAAGATCCATTGCGCCGCCGAACATAATACCAGTCTTCGGAGAAGACATTACCTTCATCTGTGTACGGGTAGGAGCAATTTCTACGAGCTGAACTGGAATGTTCTCTCCCCAACTGGCAAGGCTTACGCCAGCTTTGAAAACAACTCGGCCGCTAACTTCATCCGCCGAATCAAGCTCTAATCCATCAATCATAGGAGCAGCCTCCATAAGAGCATCAAAAACGGTCTTCTTCGAGAAAGGATACTCGACACTGCCTTCGTGATCTACAAGACTCATAGTAATTGGTTTTAATGATATAATCAATTAACAAGATTCCATACAATAAAAAAAGTGTGAGCCTCATCTCTCCTATCCTCCAATCGGCTCTGGACGGGCCTTGTATCGAATAAGATTAACTCGTACCCACACTTTGCTATAGTGTGGGACGAGCCCGCAAATAGCCAAGTGCAAGCGGATAATCATTATTCCCGATACAAGTGAATTGTCCAGATTCATTGGAAGGAATAAAAGCTTATCGCTCCAAAATATGTCACTGTCCATGGAACAGTAATGGCAAATTTAACATTTAATTCTTATACTTGGTTATTCATATCTAGAAATCAAACAAATACGCGCAGTATTATTGTAACAGAAGTAGACGCAACTGTTCAGAAACTGAAGAAGCTTCTGTATATCATCGCAGCGCAAGTTCCTTTCATCCCGAAGATGGAGGATATCTACGCCCAGTTGGAGGTCAACCGCGAACAGGGACTCAAACTCTTGAATTTGCTGGAAAGGGCTGCCTTGATCGGACAACTCAAAACCAATGTCAAGGCTATCAAGAAGATGTCGTCACCCGACAAGCTGTTCCTGGACAATCCCAACCTGATGTATGCCCTGTCCAGTGCTCCTGAAATCGGAACAATCAGGGAGACTTTTTTCTACAACCAGTTAAGCCGCGTGTGCAAGGTCAACTACCCTGACAAAGGTGATTTCCTTGTAGATGACCACTATCTGTTCGAGGTGGGCGGTCCCAAAAAGAGTTTCAATCAGATCAAGGATGTCGAGAACAGCTTCCTGGCTATTGAAAGATTCCTCTGGCTTTTCGGATTTCTGTATTAATCGCTAAGTTGGTTTCAAAACAAGAAGGAATCGTCAATAACCACTTGACGATTCCTCTCTTTCAATTCATCTCGCGCGCGGTACACACCCAGTAGCCGTCACGCTTGCCATTTTTGCGTACAAGGATGCCTTTCTTCTGAAGGCTGATGGTGAGTCTTTTTACCGTGGAGATGGACTTTCCGATAGTCTTCTTCAAGGCCTCTTGCGTGATGTGGGGATTCTCTCCGACAGCTTTGAGAACGGCTAATTCTTCCAAAGAGCAATTCAAAGTATCAAATTGAGACTTTGAAACATCCGGAGTGGTACTTTGGACGGACACGTGCATTTCCCGATTGGAAATGCCCCGGTTCCCCTTGTTTGATGTATTTGTCGAAATCGCTCATAAAAGATTTAGTCGACGGCTCTTAACATACAAATTTACTGATAAATGCGCAGAAACACAAGGACGGCTCTGTTTGAACAGTAGATAAGACTTTCCTCTCTGGGCATTTGGGGTCCTGTACTAAGGCCATAACCTATAATTAATTATGGCTTAAGCACAAATACTGCGGTTATCTTTGTTTTTATTACAGTTTATGTCTGACTTTCTGCTTCCCTACGACGTGTAGGGAAGCAAGTTAATGGTGGTTGCTTACCACCTTTAATGGTGGCATACTCTTATGCGGAAGGAATGAGCCACAGAGCAGAACACATTGTTTACACGAAATCAAGGCTGACACACAGTGATCCCCGAGAGATGGTGGTGAATTAGCACCTTTATAGGTAAAGAATCTTTCCGCTATCAAACGACAGATGCTCCAGGGCAAATACATACCCAAGCTGATTAGACAAGCACCGTGTCTTCCCAATCTGCCTGTCAATGTTCCGGTGAGAGTGGCCGTAAATCCAATAGTCAGCCCCACAGGTCTCGATGAAATCGTCCTCATTTGAAACAAAGGCACCGTTGATACGGCTTCCTTTGAAATCCGGAGATGATAACTGGAATGAAGGGACATGATGTGTTACGATTACCCTCTTAGATGCGGAGGAAGACTTGCACGCTCGCCGCAAGAAATCCATGCATCGTTCATGCTCCTTATTGAACTGCTCAAAGGTTAACGTCTCCCCCTCGAACATGATCCTATGGAAATCCGTCACCCCGGATTCGGTTGCAAAGGCATCCTGCAGGGGAATGTGAGCCCATAACGTGGAGAGGACGACCTCCACCTCATTAAGGTTCACAACGGCATTATAGTGGACCGTAACATTAGATCGTATCTTCAGTAGTTCTCCCTCAGAAAGTGTCGCGATATCATAATACTTATAAAACTCATGATTTCCTGGGATGACTAGTACTTGCTCAAACTGGTCAGCCACCAACTCCCAAAACGGATGCTTGGCATAATTATCGTCACCCAAATAACCGATGTCTCCGGCCAGTACAAGGACATCTCCCACTTTTTCAAGCGGGTGCTGCTTGAGATATCGCCAGTTTTCGGCAAACTCAAGATGGAGGTCAGATGCAAATTGAATGGTCATTTCTTATTGCAAACACTATTCGGGCGCCTGCTCCGTTCCCAGAAAGATCTTCCTCGCCTTCTCCACCAGCATCTCCGCGTTCAAACGTGGAAGTCTCATCGCTTTGAAGAGCTCTTTTCCAGGCAAGTCGTTCGAAATAACATTTAAGAATTCACGCATGTCCTTCTCAATCTTCGGCGGGAGACTGAATCTTGTCTCTTCATTGAGGGCGGGAATCATACGGAATACATCCTTCTTATGTTTGTCAATATCATTCTGGTCTTCATCTCCACCCTCCGCATTCCTCTTCGTCATATCAAGGAAGGCTTTTGCTTTCAAACATATCAGACTTTCGGGATTGGCGTAGTGTACTCCTCCCACCAGATCGCTGAAGCGAATGGTGAAATCATAATAATCGTCGTCCATAAGAATTGCAGATAGGCTGGACAGGTCCTCTCCGGCCGGAATGGGTGTAATATGCGCGTCTTCCGGGATGTCCATCAGGCCGAGATTCCGGGAAAACAGTTCGATCTGTTTCGGGAAACTCTTTTCTGCGGGTTTGATGAAACGAAAGTATTCGTGTTTCCGCTCCGACTCTTCTTCATCGGACTCTCCTCGCTGGCGCTGCTCATACCCTCCTGTTTTGATAAACTCCCAGAAACGCTGCACGAATGCATCTGACAATGCTTCGACAATCAAAACCAGGTCAATGTCTTTGGTTGCACGAGGCTCCTGCTGCATTTCCTCTTCATGGATGTTGCAAGCCGTTCCACCTATGATGACATAGTTCTCTTCCATGCCAGAAAAGAACTCTTTGAAAACATCTAATCCTCTAACCATAGTATTTCTTCAATCATTGTTTTAAGTTCCTTCTGTATTCGTTCATCATCACTGTCTCGCATTGACAAATATAATGACAATTTATCCACCATCATATTGGTTGCAAGAATCTGTGGATCGTATATCCATACCTGAATCTCATTCTCTCCATATAGTGGATTCGTGTCCTGCTTGATTGCTCTGTACTCTTTGGGGCCCATCGCTACCATTTCGTGATCAGCCTCAATGAGCATCCCGTATTCGGCCAGGGCGTTTTGACCGCACGTGAGACCCTGGAGGCTCATATCTGTACGAACGATCCTTAACACCGGGTTCCTCAAAGAATCAAGGGAGGCGTTCCATAATGCTTTGCCACCAAATTTGAATCGCAGATATTTTGGCTTCCCTCCGCTTAATTCTGCGAGTCCCTTTTCCACCAACCAACGAAGGCCGCGAGTGACATTAGCGGTAGACGCACCAATAATTGCGGCGATTTCCTTGCCGGTCTTTCCATTAAGAACAGCTACCTCCAAGTGATAGAGAATCACCAATTGAGCCGTCGCGGGAATTGTCTCTGGCATAGGAACGTCTTCTATAATCTTTCCCAAGTCCATAAGGAGTGCCGGTAGGAACAACTGTTTTCCCGGGACAATGAAGTTTACGCGTTTATTTGTTAATCTTTGCAGATTATAAGATGCCACATTGACCATTAAGAAAACAGGCAAAAGACCTGTCGCTAGTGATAGTGCCTGTGCTCTCTTTGAATACTGTGCAGGTGTGGTATCAGCCTCCTTGTCAACCAATGCGAAGCAGAGACGCTTGTCAAATAACGCTCCTTCGAATAAATCGTAAGCCCCCAATAGATACATTGGGACCCGCTCCCTTAACTTAGTATCGAGAGGCTTAATGGTCACCTTCTCTCCTGTTAAGAGCTCTATATAAGAAACTGTTTTTACAATAATTTCATTCATTCTGCACGATTTCATCTTATTTGAAACTATGCAAATATAGTGATAATTATTTTATTTTCAACAAATTTTACTTGTTCTTAATAAACTGCGAATCAAATCAATCCATCAAACTTCGTCATCGAGCTCGCCTTGATGGAATCCACGATGTCGATGTAGGGCTTCATGGCCTTGTAGTCGGAGTGCGCCCCTGCCCGCTTGCAAATCCAGAACAAATTACTATCTTGTAATACAAAACCTTAACTCCTTATGGGAACATTATTCGAGCCGTTTATTATCGCCTTCTGGGTGTTCATCGGCACAGTCGCACTGGGGCTCCTGTGGCTTCTCGGCATCGTATTCCGCGAAGCTTTCCCAAAATCCAATACAAAGAAGAAAAAGGATCTTAAAACAAAGTAGGACTAAGCCCCGGTTTAATACGGCAGCTGGAAAAGCTTTTATTTCGGGGCAATGTATTATCTCTATGAAAAGAATCACCTTCACCGGCACCAACTACGACGAGATCAAGCGTCTCTGCGGGGACAAAGTCCTCGCACCGTACTTCTGCATGGGCTTCTCCATGCTGTCCGTGGACACGGGAGAGGGTTTCGTCTCTGTGAATGAAGGAGATACCATCGTCCGGGAAGACGATGGCTCCCTGCGGATTGAGCGATAGTGGCCTTCCCGGTGTGAATTAAGGGAAAAAAGTCCTCCCACGGACTGGTCAGAAGTTGGAAGTGCGACTTTTTTTACATATTTTAGTCAATGGAATCGAATACCCTCAACTAACCACTATCAATCCCCAATCGATATATGAAAAAAAGTGTATTACGTACTTGTTTAGCAAGTATTTTCTTGTTTCTCTTGACGCTTCCCGTGTCGGGACAGAAGCCTTCTGCTAAACAGGATATTGCGGAGGCTCTGAAAGGCTATTTCAAGCCTGCAGGCGAAGCCCCCGTTGCGCCCGACGATGAGGGATTCATCCGCCGCTGGCTTATGCTCGATCCAATCAGTAAACCGGACATTTCAGTCAACTCGTTTACTGAGAGATTCGTCCGCCACACTTTGTCTGAGGAATTCCTGCCCGGTGATAAGGGCTACCTTCCGAAAAAAGGAGAGAAAGTCAAGTTAAAGATGGCATATCAGCCGCCTGTGGATGTCACGGCCCGCAGAAGAGTGATCGAGACTGCTGCTCCTGACACTGTGAAAGCTACATTGGTATGGCATCCCCTTGACAGCGACCATTTCTTTATCAAGCTTATCCGTTTCGCCGCCGGTCTGAACAAGGACCGCTATTGCGTGGTGTACAATCAGGTTACTGTGCTGAACTGTGAGGAAGATATTGAGAACGTAAGGCTTTCTGTCGGCTCAAACAAGTCCTCGATGTGGTGGCTTAACGGAGAGGAAGTTCTGGTCATGCCAGGCGACAGGTACATGGTGGCTGACAATAATGTGTCCAGACGTATCACTCTCAAGAAGGGAAAGAACATCCTCCGTGGTGCGGTGCTTACCGGCAATGGGATGAGTGAATGCTGTGTTCGTATTCTTGATGAAAACGGAAAGCCGTTCAAGGGTTATACAATAACTTGTGATTAATTTGAGAGAAGCCAAAACTAGATATGAGAGCGAAGATTATCACTGCTGCGGTTTTGTCAATCGCGACCGCGACTGCAGCATTTGCACAGATAGGACATCCATTCATCCACGACCCTTCAACTATCGTCAAATGTGATGGCAAGTATTATACTTTCGGGACCGGAAGCGGCGGCCTCATCTCTGAGGACGGCTGGACTTGGCATAGTGGAGCAGTGCGTCCTGGTGGTGGTGCGGCCCCTGATGCCATAAAGTTGGGAGACCGATACCTTGTCGGCTACAGCACTACCGGCGGTAATGGGAGTGGCGGAAGCCATGCAAGTTCCATCATGGTCATGTGGAACAAGACTCTCGATCCTGAGTCACCGGACTTTGCCTATTCTGAGCCCATCGAGGTCGCATCTACACTTGACGACGAAGACTGCAACGCTATAGATATCGGTCTGTTCCTCGCTCCGGACGGAAGGCTCTGGTGCACATATGGAACCTATTTCGGCTTCATTCGCCTGGTGGAGCTCGATCCAGTGACCGGCCATCGCGTCGAAGGGAACGAGGCCATTGACATCGGACGCAATATGGAGGCTTCAGTCATGATTTTCCGTGACGGATGGTACTATCTCCTCGGAACACACGGAACTTGCTGTAGCAGCGTCAATTCCACATATAATATCGTCGTCGGCCGCTCACGCAGCCCTCAAGGACCGTTCTACGATAATGTCGGCCGTACTATTATACAGGGGGGCGGTAAGCCCGTCATTACGACAGAAGGCCGTCTGGTCGGACCAGGACATTTCGGACGCTATATTGAAGAAGAAGGCGTTGAGAAGATGTCTTTCCATTGGGAGGCAGACATGGATCAGAGTGGAAGGAGCGTCCTGGGCATCAGACCTATAATATGGAAAGACGGCTGGCCTGAAGCAGGTGACGCCTTTGTTCCCGGAACTTATGAGGTGGAGTCTGTAAGAAGCGGGTATGCCCTTGAACTTGCAACTGATTTCATATCTGCCCAAGGAGCTGCCCGTGGAATGTCAAGGGTTGACGATCAGCCTGTCATTTCCATTGAAGCTCAGAAGCTTGAAGATGTCATCGGAAGATGGCCGGAAGGAACCATTCAGGTCAGGAACGGATTCTATCTGGCACGTCCTAACCAGAGGTGGAGCATAATCCCTGTCCCGGAGGCTGGAGGTTACCTTGGGGGGCCATACTACAAGATCGTCATTGCTGGAACTGAACGTGCATTGGCTGCTACTGCTGATGCAGAAGTTGAGGCTGTACCCGAATTTACCGGTGCTCCTGAACAGCTATGGCGCATCGACCAGTTGACTGACGGTACGTTCAGGATCATGCCGAAGTCTGTTCCCGGTCATACTGAGCCTCTGGCTCTCGTTAGTATTGGTGACGCTTCCCCAACGCTCGTGAAGTTTGACTTCAACACCGACAATTCCAAGTGGAAATTCAAGCGCTTCGAAGCTTTGCAATAACTCAGCATACAGGAAACTGCCGGGTCGGGGATTCTAGTCGTCGAAGCCGATGAAAGCTCCGTCCTTGTCAAAGCGGAGTTGGTCCAAATATGGTTCTATGACAAAGATACACGATTTTGTCCATTCTGTCGAATCCAGCAGCCGGAACATATCCTATAATCGCCACAAATTGGGATTTCCAGCATGAGGGGGCTTCTGTAACTTTGCAGACGTGATAATTGACTCAGTTAAACCCTGCAAACGAAAGTACACATGAAACCCGTTTTCAAGATCATCCTGCTGGCGGTAGCCTACCTTCTCACATACATTCTAGGTTCATGCACCGGCCTCATTCATCCGGCGTGCTATGCGTATGTCGGAGCGGTCCTCCCCCTGCTGACTGCTCTTATCTATCTTTTGACTTGCACGACTATCCGAGGCTTCGGAGCTGCGACGATCCTGAACGGATTCGTCTTCGTCATGCTATTGATTACCGGCGAGGCGGACACGACGCTCGCCATCGGCTTCGCCATCCTGACGGCTCTCGCCGAAATCATCCGTTATTTCTGTAAGTATGACACGCTGAAAGGCATTCGCTGGAGTTTCATTCCCTTTGCTTTCTCCTTCTTCGCCTACACAGCCCACTGGTGGACCGATACGGAAGGGTCGCTCGCGGCTGCAGTGGAAGAGATGCGTACCGGATACGACCAGCTGATGATTCCCGTTATCAACAACATCCCGGTGCTGGTCGTAGTACTGGTCCTGACCATCCCCGTGGCAGTTCTAGCCATGCGCCTTGCTGAGCGTTCGCTGAAAAAACAGCTGTAAGGACAGCATCACACTCAGTCGAGCGTGATGCTTTCGATTCTGAGGCGCAGGATCCCGGAAGGGACCTGCGCCTCGGCGATTTCGCCGACTTTCTTGCCCATCAGGGCGGCGCCGATCGGCGATTTCAGCGAAATCTTGCCGGCCTCGAGGTCCATCTCGTGGGGGCTGACTATCTCGAATGTCATGCGGGCATTTGTCGAGAGGTTGGTGAATTCGACCCGGCTCAGAAGGGAAACCCTGTCTTTCGGGAGGGCGTCGGGATTGATAACGCGCGAATGCTCCAAGACTTTCTGCAGGAAACGGATGCGGCTGATGGTCTTAGCTTGTATCCTCCTTGCTTCACGGTATCCCGCATTCTCGCTCAGGTCCCCCTGGGCGCGGGCCTCCGCGAGGTCGTCCTTCACTTTGGGGTAAACCTCATTGATAAGATGCTTCAACTCGGCCGCAATCTCGTCGTATCGTTGCTTTGACAGGTATTCCATGCCTCAAATTTACTCATTTTTCGGCGAAACACATTATCCCCCGCCGATGGGGCTCATCGCCTGCGGCCTTTTCGATGATGCGCGCGATCTTCTGCCTTTTCTCCGCAAATCGTTTCGGACGTAGATGACGTCTAGACGGGGCTGTGAGCGAGCTTGCTGTTCCTGACCTCGGGAATTTCGTCGGGTCTCGGACATAATATGGCTCCGCAGGTCACTCAAGGCCATGCCCTTGTTCTCAACGATTTGTCCTCTCAGCGCGGCGGGCGCCGGGGGATACTGAGTTGTATCTCTCTTTTGGAGTCAAGCAGATTATTTTCTATCTTCACACCGAAGATCGTTTTATAGAGGCAAAAGAAGTAAACGGATTATGAGAAACGCCGTAGGATACATTCTTGGATTCCTGGTTTTCGTGGCCGGGATACCGGCACTGATGTGGTGGGTATCCGGAAGGCCGTTCCCCTGGGCCCCGTCGCTGCCATGGGTAATAGTCGCACTCATTCTGATTATTCCGGGCCTGGCACTCAGCATTTGGTCTATCGTTCATATGAAAAAGGTCGGCGAAGGAAACCCCTTTGACGCTTATAATCATGAAGTTGCACCAAGGACCAAACATTTGATGAAGGATGGGCCGTATGGTATTTCCCGCAATCCTATGCTGCTTGGAATCTATATATACGATATCGGTGTCCTTGTATGGCTCCAAAGCTGGTGGCCGCTGATTGTCTTTGCCGTCGAGATTATTCTTCTCACGCTCCAGGTCAGAGCCGAAGAGAAGCGTCTGGAAGCCGATTTCGGTGACGAATACCTGGACTACAAACGCTCAGTTCCGCGCTATTTCATAAAGTAGCGTATTAACAAAAGTTCTGGCACATAATTATTAAATGACACGAATATGAAGGCTGGTTTTTTTTCACTTGCGGCCGTCGGACTGGCGACTTGCTTTTTAATGATCCTTGGCTGCTCTCAGGAGGTTAGAGATACACCTGTAAAGCCTGCCCTTGTCCAAAAGGACGGGATTACGCATTTTGAGGTTGACGGCAAACCCTTCCTGATGTTGACAGGAGAGCTGCACAACTCTACAAGCACATCAGAAAGCTATATGGAAAGCATCGGTGTGTGGGAGCAGATGAAACACGGCTGTTTCAACACGGTGATAGCTTCCTGCTCATGGGATGTGATCGAGGATGAGAAAGGCCATTACGATTTTACATCCGTTGACCATGTGATACGCAACGCACGCGAGAACGGTCTCAAGGTGGTGATGATATGGTTTGCCAGCTGGAAGAACGGAAACTCCACCTATGCCCCTAGCTATATAAAGCGTGATCCGGTCAATTATCCCTTGGTTCAGACTCAGGACGGCGGGTTCCTCAACGTGCTGTCCGCCTTCGGCCAAGAGTCCCTCAAAGCGGATAGGGATGCATATACTGCCCTGATGCAGCATATCAAGGAAGTGGATAAAGACTATACCGTGATAATGATGCAGGTGGAAAACGAGATGGGAATACTCGGTTCCGTCAGGGACTTCTCCCCTGCCGCCCAGAAGGCCTGGGAGGGGCAGGTCCCCTCTGACCTGATGCAGTATCTCTCAAGCCATAAAGGGCAGCTCTTCCCTGAACTTGAAAAGGTCTGGAGCGAGAATGGTTATAAGATGTCCGGAACCTGGGAGGAAGTATTTGGCAAGAGCCACACTAAGGCCGACGACCTTCTCACCGACTATCCCTACTACACGGAGGAAATCTTCCAGGCCTATCACTATGCCAAATATGTAAACGAAATCACGGCAGCAGGCAAGGCCGTTCACGACATTCCGATGTATGTCAACAACTGGCTCCGCCAGCCGGGTATGATAAATCCCGGACAGTTCCCTTCAGGAAGCCCTCTTCCGGAGGTGATAGATGTCTGGAGAGCCGCCGCACCTGCGGTGGATTTCACGGCGCCTGATATTTACATAAGCGAGTTTGAATGGGTGCTCAGCCAGTTCGCCCTGAGTAACAACCCGATATTCATCCCCGAATGCAGGGTGGATGTTTCCAAAGCCCTTTATGCCTATGGTGAATATGACGCTCTTGGGTTTGCACCGTTTGGGTTTGACGGTGCGCAGAATGCAACCGGTAATTACTCTGCCGACTTTGAGAATCTTGGCAAGTGCTACGCAATCCTGTCCGGAATGGACCAGATGATCATCCAGAACTACGGTTCCGACAAGCTTCGCGGCCTGAGGGTGACGGAGGAGAATGCAAGCCCTTCCGTCGAAATGGGAGACTATATCCTCACCGCACGCTCTTCCGTAAGGAACCAGCGCGCCTTCAACTATGGCCAGGGCGCGGCCCAGATGGCCAGGGAGAACGCACAACTGGCTGCCGCCTCACAACAGCAGGCCCAGTCCGGCGCCCTCATCTTACAGACTTCGCCGGATGAGTTCTATATCGTTGGAATCAATGTGTCATTCTCGTTCGCCTCGAAGAATGCTGGCACTCAAGCAAGGATCCTTACCGACGCGATTGAGGAAGGAACCTTTGTGGATGGCAAGTGGGTACCGGGAAGAAGGCTCAACGGCGATGAGAACAGGGTTGGTATAAATGGCGTAGGAGCGGTGAGGGTTGTGCTCTATCCATCTACTGTTACAGCCCAGGGGCGATAGACCTCACGCCGATAATTCATTCACCAAATAATAGCCATCCGACAAGACTTCGATACCAGGGACATACTGATTGCTGCCAGAAGGCTTGTAGCCGCCCCTTAAAATGTATCCTTCCTTAAAATATAAACATGCATACAACACTCTCTCTCATTCTAGCGCTGACCCTTGCATCCGCCCCGGGGTTCAAGAATCCTATCATCAATTCTGATTATTCCGATCCTGATGCAATATGTGTCAACGGAGAATACTGGATGACCGCATCTTCTTTCGGCTGTGCCCCTGGTCTTCAGATTCTCCATTCGACTGACCTTCTTAACTGGGAGATCGTCGGAGCGGCTCTTCCTGAAGGTGTATCCACCTATGCCCGTGACCTCGCCGACGGTCCCGGCGCGAAAGCAAGCCCCGGTTTGGTTCCGCACGGTGACGGCGTCTTCGCCCCTTCTATCCGATATCGCGAGTCGACAAAGGAGTTCTTCATATTCTGGGGAGACCCCGACAGGGGCATATATCAGGTTCATACCCAAACCCCACAAGGAAAATGGAGCGAGCCCGTGCTTGTCAAGGAAGGAAAGGGTTACATTGACACCTGTCCTCTATTCGACGAAGACGGGCGGGTCTATCTCGTTCACGGATGGGCCGGCAGCCGGGCTGGTTTCAACAGCGTACTGAGTTTAGTCGAGCTCAATTCAGACGCCACTGAGTGCATAAGCGCCGAATCGATGATTTTCGACGGCAGAGCCACCCGCAACCCCACTGTCGAAGGACCGAAAATCTACAAGAAAGACGGATACTATTATATTTTCGCTCCTGCCGGAGGCGTGCAGGACGGATGGCAGCTTGTCCTGCGTTCCAAATCTCCATACGGTCCGTACGAATGGAGACGTGTGCTTGAGGCCGGAGGGAACGCCACCCACGGTCCTCACCAGGGCGCCTGGGTCCAGGATGCAAAGGGGGACGACTGGTTCATTCATTTCGAAGACAGATATGCCTGGGGAAGAGTAGTCCACCTTCAGCCGCTCAAGTGGGACAAGGAAGGCTGGTGCATCATAGGGGTTGACAATGACAGTGACGGCATTGGTGAACCGGTACTTGAAGGAAAGGCACCGGCCGCATTCCCGGCAAGGCCGCTCGGAGGGGTCGGGGCAGAAGAGACCTCTACATCATTCGAGGGGACCTCAATTCCCCTGAACTGGCAGTGGGCAAGTGCTCCTGAATACTCCTGGTATATGACCAGTCCGGCTGAGAAGGCTTTGAGGCTTAACTGCAGGAAGCAGGCAGAAGGTTTCAGAAACCTCTGGGACTGCCCACAGATGCTGTTGGAAAAGTTAGTAGGCCCGAGCACGGAACTCAACGCCAGTCTTGAATTCCAGCCATCCTACAAAGGAGACAGGGCCGGCATGATCGTGATGGGTGCGCAGTACTGCACCATAGAACTATATTATGATGGCACGGACGTCTATCTCCAAAGAAGAATCTGCCTTTTTGCCGAAAGAGGAGGTAAAGAGACCATCGCTGAAAGCGTTAAACTCGACTCGAAGAAAGTCAATTTGAGAATACGTGTGCACGAAGAAGGTAAGAACTGGCCTCCTGTTGTGATGGCCGAATTCCTGTACGAGGATGCTGAAGGTCAGTTTAAGACCCTGGGAGAGCCGTTCAAGGCCGCTGCAGGCAAGTGGATCGGTGCCAAGGCCGGATTCTTTGCAACTGCTGAAATACACAGGAACGAAGGCGGATGCGTATATATCCGATAGTATTGTTTTGTTCCCGATTGATGCCAACAATGAACACACATGGGGCTTTGGTCTGGCCATGCGCCTTGCTGAGCGTTCGCTGAAAAACAGCTGTAAGGATTCAGTTTCGATGATGCACGCGAATCTGTGAAGACACACCATTTCTCCGCAAATCGTTTCGGACGGAGATGACGTCTACAGGGCCACACCCTTGTTCTCAACGATTTGTCCTCTAGCTGTGCTGCATCTCTCTTTTGGGGTCAAGCAGATATTTTTATATCTTCACACCGAAGATAGTTTTGTGAAGACAAAAAACGGATTATGGAAAAGCACATCACACGGGAGGCGGCGCTGGAGCTGCTGAAGAAATACAACAAGGACTCGTTCCACATACATCATGCACTGACCGTGGAAGGGGTGATGCGCTGGTACGCGAAGCAATTGGGATTTGCTGAAGATGAGGATTTCTGGGGTATCGTGGGACTTCTGCACGATATCGACTTTGAGATGTACCCGGAGGAGCATTGCATCAAGGCGCCCGAGCTGCTGCGCGAAGGTGGCGTGGGCGAAGAGATGATCCACGCCATCTGCAGCCACGCCTACGGGATGCACGTAGACGTGAAGCCTGAACACTTGATGGAGAAAGTACTCTTCGCTACCGACGAACTCACGGGGTTGATTGGAGCCGCCGCGCTGATGCGCCCGTCAAAGAGCGTCCAGGACATGGAACTGAAGTCACTCAAGAAGAAGTATAAGGTCAAGGCTTTTGCCGCCGGCTGCTCGCGCGAGGTGATCGAGCAGGGAGCCGAGATGCTTGGCTGGCCGCTTGACGAGGTGCTGCAGAAAACCCTTGACGCCATGAAGGACTGCGAAGCAAAACAGTAAAATGAGAATACAAACATCATTATGACAGAATTAGAAGCCATCAAAGCCCGGCATTCCGTACGGAAGTATACCGGGCAACCTATTGAAGAGAATAAACTCAACCTGCTTCGCGAGGAGATTCAAAAGTGCAATGCCGAAGCCGGCATCCATATACAGTTGGTCGTAGATGAACCGAAGGCCTTCTCCACCGGGATGTTCAAGTATGGAGCGTTTTCCGGTGTGAGGAACTATCTTGTGATGGCCGGAAAGAAGGAAGCGGAAGAAAGAATCGGCTTTTATGGAGAGCGCATCGTACTTCTCGCCCAGACCCTTGGCCTGAACAGCTGCTGGGTTGGCCTTACCTACAAGAAAATCCCCGGAACATTCACCCTGGAAGAAGGAGAAGTGGTCCATTGTGTGATAGCGCTGGGCTATGGGGCGACGCAAGGCGTTCAGCACCCCATGAAACCGGCCGATAAGTTCTACGAATGTGATGGCGTCCCGCCCAGCTGGTTCATGAACGGTCTGGAAGCCGCACTGCTGGCCCCTACTGCCATTAACCAGCAGAAATTCATATTCATCCTGCGGGACGGGAACAAGGTGGAGGCTAAACCCCTGAAGTCCTTGGCCGGTTATACGCAGCTTGACCTGGGTATCGTCAAGTACCACTTCGAGATCGCCGCCGGGAAAGAGAATTTCTGCTGGGAATAAGAATCAGGGCTTATGCCGGCACGGCTCTACCAGAGCTGTCCCGGCAGTTTCAGCTTTTCTTTGGGAGGGAAGGATCGGTCGAATTCTTCGCATTCCTGCTCATCGACGAAATAGCCTCCAGGAGTGGCGTATTCTCCGGAGATGCCAGTCAAGTAGCCTGGTATCAATTCTTTGCATAGGAAGAAGGAAGCATCTTCTCCTTCCTGCAATCCGTGATATCGTATGCCGAACTCAGACGCGTAGTTGAAGCCGCTTTTGCCGTAGAACCCGATGTTTCCTTCGAAGCAGATTGCACCGAACCCCATTTCCGCAGCCCTGTCGAGGCTATAGTCCAGCAGCGCCTTGCCATATCCCTGGCGCTGGTATTCTGGAAGGATCCCTATCGGACCCATAGTGACAATCGGGACGGACCTACCGTCATCGGCCTTGATGGAGGCGTGCATAAATATGCATTGACCGATCAATTTGCCGTCGGCCTCCATGACAAAGTCCAATTCCGGGATGAACGCCGGGTCCTCCCGAAGGCAGTGCAAGACATAATGCTCCAGACATCCGGGACGGTAGACATTCCAGAAAGCTTCCCTAGTAAGGTTTTCTACTTGACTGTATTCAGATTTCCGCTCGTTGCGGATGATGTATTCTTTATTCATTGCTTTGCACCTGTTATCCTCAAGGCCCTCTGCCCTATTGGAGAGCATCGAATGAGATGGGATTGCGGCCGGTATAGGCCTGACCGGTGAAGGTGGCGATGCGGACACCGTCCTGATTCGTGACCTCAACCTCGACGGACGGGATGCGATGATGGGCACATGAGAAATGCCCTTCCGCCCGGAGCGTGTCACCCTCCCGCGCCGACACATGGTAATAGATGGTCGAATTGATCGCGAAAGTGAGGTTTTCGCACTGATTGACCACAGCAGCAAACACCAGGTCGGCGAGGGTGAAGATCGCTCCGCCCTGGCACACGCCTCCGGCGTTGAGGTGTGCCGATGTCACTTCCAATACGGCAACGGCAGAGCCAGGGGCAATCTCGATGAGCCTGGCCCCGCTGCCAGCCGCGAAACGGTCACTGGAGTTGAGGAAATCCTTTAGAGTCATAAGTCGTTATCTTTCGAAATGGAGTCCGTCTCCATTCCCTCCCAAAATTAGCCGTTTTTCGTCATTTCGCCAAAAAAGCTCAATCGGGAGGCGCCGTATTTCTGCACGAGGTCCCCGATGGTTAACCCAGGTCCGCAAATACGAGCCAGTCCGGCGCGTGGTAAGTCAGGAAGCCGGTCAGCACGATGATCACGACGGCAAGGACGATCCAAAGCATCCATTTCTCGCGCACGAAGGGGCTGTTGCGCCATTTCCGGGCAAGGAGGACGGCTCCGAACATTGCGGCGACATAGATGACGGCATCGATGGCCATCAGTTCGTGACGTACGAATACCCAATAGGAAAAGAAAGCGAGGACGATGAGCGGCATCATCGCCAGACCCGCCAGGATGGGAGCGCCGAATTCCTTGATATCCCGATGGCCTATGCAGAGACAAAGGCTCAGCAGCAGCATCGGATAAAAGACCATCTTCATGTGTGCCATCACGCTCTCCTTGACAGGGAATATATAGCCCAGAAAATGGTTGAAAAAGGGCACGTGATGCACGAAATGCATGCTTGTGCCGATCAGGACCGACAGGACGATGGCAATGATAGTAACCTTGCGGGACATGGGGATAAGATTTCGTTTCGACAATAATAACGAATTGTTTTTGCAACCGGGTTGCAAAAACAGCATGAACGGCAGCCCTCTCTTTCTGCAAGGTAGGCACTTGATGACTTTGGAAAAACGGACAAAATGCAGTAAATTGCGTCACTTATTATAACACTAAGACCACAATGAAGAAACTCTTTATCGCCCTTGGACTGGCGCTGTGCGCAACCGCAGTCTTTGCCCAGCCGAAACTACAGAAGAACAACATCGACGAGGTCCTTAAGGCCATGACCCTTGAGGAGAAGGCCACGCTGCTGGTAGGCTCCGGCTGGGGCAGCATGGTCGCCGGCGCGATGACGGCGTCTAACGAGACGCTCGTCTCCGGCGCCGCCGGCACGACCCGTGCCATCCCGCGCCTCGGCATCCCCCAGACCGTCCTCGCAGACGGTCCTGCCGGCATCCGCATCAATCCGACGCGCCCCGGCACTGACCAGACCTTTTATGCCACCGGATTCCCGGTAGGTACGGTCCTGGCCTCTACTTGGAATACACTTTTGGTGGAAGAACTCACTACCGCTATGGGTGAGGAAGTCAAGGAGTACGGAGCAGATGTACTTCTTGCACCGGGTCTCGACCTGCACCGCAACCCTCTCTGCGGCCGCAACTTCGAGTATTTCTCGGAGGATCCGCTTCTGACCGGCAAGATGGCGGCGGCCTATGTCCGCGGCATCCAGAGCAACGGAGTAGGCGTCAGCTCCAAGCACTATGCGGCCAACGACCAGGAGACCAACCGCATGGAGAACGACTCCAGGATCAACCCCAGGGCTCTTCGCGAAATGACGCTCAAGGGCTTCGAGATCATGGTGAAGGAGTCCGACCCCTGGACCATAATGTCTTCGTACAACAAGCTTAACGGTACCTATACCCAGCAAAGCTACGACCTCCTCACCACCATCCTTCGTGACGAGTGGGGCTTTGGCGGCATAGTGATGACCGACTGGGGCAACAAAGCCGGTACGGCAAAGGCTGTCATCGCCGGCAATGACCTGATGGAGCCCGGAATGGACAATGAGATCAAGCGCATCGTCGACGGCGTCAGGAACGGCACGATCCCTGAGGCCGACGTGGACCGCAATGTCCGCAGGATGCTCGAGTTCATCGTACGCACCCCGCGCTTCGCCGGGTACAAGTACTCCAACAAGCCCGACCTCACCGGCCACGCCAAGCTCGTCCGCGAGGCTACCCCCGAGGGGCTCGTCCTGCTTGAAAACGAGGGTGTACTTCCACTCAAGGGCGTGAAGAAGGTTGCCCTCTACGGCGTCGGCTCTTATGACTTCATCGCCGGCGGCACCGGCTCCGGCAACGTCAACAAGGCCTATGTCCGCAACGTTGCCGAAGGCCTCCGCGTCAACGGTCTGGAAGTCAATGCCGATATCGAGAAGTGGTACGGCCAGCACATCGCCTTGAAGAAGACCGAGGCGGCGAACAATGTCTCTGGCAGCACAGGCGTGCTGCTCGGCGATGCCGTCATCCCCGAGATGGAGGTTTCCCGTTCATTCATCGACAAGATGGAGAAGGTGACGGACATTGCGGTCATGACCATCTCCCGCAACGCGGGCGAGGGTGGCGACCGCAAGGCCGAGGACGGTGACTGGACGCTGACCGGTTCCGAGCGCAAGATGCTCCAGGACCTCTGCGACTCTTACCATGTGGACGGCAAGAAGGTAATCGTGGTGCTCAACATCGGCGGAGTGATTGAGACTGCGTCCTGGAAGCATATCCCTGATGCCGTCCTTCTCGCCTGGACTCCCGGCCAGGAAGGCGGATACGCCATAGCCGACGTGCTCTGCGGAGCCGCCTATCCTTCCGGAAAGCTTCCGATGACTTTCCCGGTCAGGTATTTTGACATCCCTTCGTCGTTCAATTTCCCTTACAACTACTCCGGGACCAACTCCATGAACCCCTTAGGCGGAGGCGGTGAGCTCGATGAGGACACCGCCGCCCTGGCTGCTGCCTTCGGATTTTCAATCCAGAAGCAGCCTAATGTCGATTACACCGAGTACAAAGAGGGCATCTGGGTAGGCTACCGCTATTTCGGAACGGCCGGGAAAGAGGTCTCCTACCCCTTCGGCTACGGCCTCGGATACACGACCTTCGCTTACTCCGCGCCCGCGGTCAAAGTGGCGAAGGACGGGACCGTGACGGCTTCGGTCACGGTGAAGAACACCGGAGCGGCCGCCGGCAAGGAGGCTGTCCAGCTCTACATCGCCGCCCCAGCCGGCGGCCTCGTGAAGCCCGTCAAGGAGCTCAGGGCTTTCGCCAAGACCCGCGAGCTCGCGCCTGGCGAAAGCCAGACCCTCACGATGACGGTCGATCCTTATACACTGGCTTCATTCAACGAGGCCACCTCCGCCTGGGAGATGGCCGCAGGTGAGTACAAGGCCATGTTCGGCGCTTCGTCGGAGGACATCCGCCAGGCCGTGACGTTCAAGGAGGCGAAGCCTCAGTCCTGGCCTGTCTATCCCGTCCTCATCCCCGAGAAGCCGATCGAGGAGATCAAGGTGAAATAAAGCTTTGTTCGAATGAGGAATCTAATCTTTTCACTCATTTTGGCTGCTCTGTTCTTGTGCTCTTGCGGGTCAAACGCCCGCAAGAGCATGGTCACGGCAGAAAAGGCATACCAGGGAGTAAGCAACTATTGTCATAGCGAGTATGACTGGAGTATCGCCGAAGACAACCCATCCATCATGGGTATAGAGATGGGGGAAGAGACTGACTCTGCGTACCAGGTTGTATTTCGCAGTTATACAGGCGCCCTGGTCTATTTTTATGTCGACAAGACAAGCGGCTCCACAAGGATGGTGGAGTCTGTCCCGGCCCTTGGTGTCGAAAATGACGCCGGGACCATAAATCTATTTGATTACTTGGAAAAATAACGCTGATAAACTCTGACTTTATGGAACAGAAATTCTGTCAAAGCTGCGGAATGCCGCTTACAGAGGAGCTCCTCGGGACCAATTCCGACGGCAGCAAGAATGAGGATTATTGCATATATTGCTACAAGGACGGTAAGTTCCTACAGGATTGCACGATGGATGAAATGATCGAGCACTGCTCACAATTCGTTGACGAGGTCAACAAAAGTCTCCCCCAGCCAATCACACGCGAAGAGTATAAAGAGCAGATGCGAAAGTATTTCCCTTATCTCAAGCGCTGGAGCAGCAAGTGACATCAAAAACCGGATCGTCCTGTCGGTTTATGCTCTGACGACGATCTTTTCGAGGACCTTGGGGATCCGGCAGACAAGGCTGTCCTTGTATTTTGTCTCGACATAATCCTTGAAGAGACCCGGATCCTCGCTGTTGTCCGCGAACATGTCCCAGTGCCCCGGAATGACTGTTCCGGGCCGGACATCGCCCGCAAGGTCGGCCGCTTCCTGATAAGTCATGTTACCGATGCAATTGCGCCGGAGGCGTCTTGCATCGCGGCCGTTGATGGGGATGAGCTCTGCATTTATGGGACCCAACGCCTTTATCGCTGGCATCATCCCTTCATACCGGACCGTATCGCCCGCATGGTGGATACGGATGCCATCGCATTCGACGATATACTGTAGATGAGGGAATAGACCCGTCTCCTTATCCTGGTCCAGGAACTCGTGGGATGCAGCTATCGCATGGATAGTCATGTCGCCGATCCGGACGGACTCTCCAGCGTTCAGGCCCAACGCATTTTGCTCCGTCACCCCGTCGTTCGAGACAGCCCTCATGTGAGCCCTCGGGAAGACGAACTTTGCCTCGGGACAGGTCTTTGCCCATATCCTCCATGAAGGATGGTCGATGTGGTCGATATGGTTGTGCGATCCCAGGAATGCATCGACTCCCGCCATCTCTTCTGCCGGAATAGGCGGTGCAACCTGCCTTGTCGAGAATGGTGCGGCAAAGTAGTCAATGACTATCATAGTACTGGAGGACTTGACTATCAGTCCCATCTGGCCCAGCCACCACATAGCTACCGTGCCCTTCTCAACCTTGGTATCAAGAATGGCCTGCATCTTTTCATTCATAGTTCCGTCTCCTTTTCATTATGTCATAAAGATACGGTTTAATCCGCTCATTTTCAAATTTCCCCTCCTTCTTTCCGGCTCTTGTCTCAGGGCAGTCGCCGGAACCGGAGCCCGCTCCTCGCGGAACTGGAGCCTGCCCCTCGCGGAACTGGCCGCGAAGAGCTCTCTCTTCTTGCGCACTTGGACCCGCCCTCGCGGAACCGGCCGCGAAGAGGGCCCCTCTCGAGCCGAATCTGAACAAAAACGAGGGTTTTGTTCAGAAAACGGCAAAAAGGCGCTGATTCTGAACAAAAAAACGCCTTTTTGTTCAGAACCAGCACCCTGGGCCGTGCCGGAGACCCGTACGGTCCCATAGCCCAGCCGGTAGGGGGCCAGCACAGTCACCCGGGCAAGGGCCCAGCCCAACCACGCGGGCAAAGCCCAGATCAGCATCCAGGGCTATCCCAGGTCTAACGTGGCTGGAATAAGACAGGGAACGTGTAAGAGACGTTGGCCGTGCGGGAGAAAAACGATATCTTTGTGTTTGCGATGAAAAGGGTCTGCAAACTGATATCGGATTATATGGGAGTGCTGGTGCTGCTGTCGGCGGTGGCGGCCCTCGTGTTTCCCGATACACTGAGCCACCTGAAGCCCAAGCTCATCAATCCCCTGCTGGGCGTCATCATGTTCGGCATGGGCCTGACGCTGAAAACGGAGGACTTCCGGGTGGTGTTCAGCCGGCCCAAGGATGTGATCGTCGGCTGCTTCGCGCAGTTCACGGTGATGCCGCTGCTGGCGTTTGCCCTGACGCGGATTTTCAAACTGGACGAGGCCCTCGCCATAGGCGTGATCCTGGTGGGATGCTGCCCGGGCGGAACGGCGTCTAACGTCATTTCATACCTTGCCAAGGGAGACTTGGCTCTCTCGGTAGGAATGACGGCCGTGTCGACCTTACTGGCTCCGGTGTTGACTCCCCTGCTGGTATGGCTGCTGGCCGGTAAGACGGTGGATGTCAATGTTCTAGGTATGCTCCTGAGTATACTGTGGGTCGTCATCCTGCCCATCGTACTGGGCCTGCTCGCGAAGCGGTTATGGCCCAGGACTACGGAGCGCGCATCGGCCTATCTGCCGGCATTGTCGTCGCTAGCCATCTGCGTCATCGTCCTCATCGTCATCGCCGCCAATGCGCACAAGCTGCTGGCCGGCGGATGGCTGGTCATGCTGGTGATCGTGCTCCACAATGTCTGCGGCCTGGCCGCAGGATACCTGATAGGCACGATCCTTCACCTGACGCCGGCAAAGCGGCGCGCCATCAGCATCGAGGTCGGCATGCAGAACAGCGGGCTGGCTTCTTCGCTGGCCAACCTGCACTTCGCCGCCTATCCCCTCGCCACCATCCCGGGCGCGCTGTTCAGCGTCTGGCACAACATCAGCGGCGCCATCGTCGCGAGACTCTATGCAAGGCGCCGAATCTGAACAAAATCCGCGGTTTTGTTCAGAAAACGGCAAAAAAGCGCTGATTCTGAACAAAAAACGCCTTTTTGTTCAGAATCAGCACCCCGGGCCGTAGCGGAGATCCGCGTGATCCCATTGCCCAGCCCTGCTATCCGGGCAAAATCCATTTCAGAACCCGGGGGCTATCACATATCTAACGCAGCTGGAATATGACAGGGAACGTGTAAGTGACGTTGACAGCGCGGTCGCGCTGGCGACCGGGTTCCCATTTAGGAGAGGAGGCGACGACACGCATAGCTTCCTTATCCAACAGCGGGTCCACACCGCGCAACAGTTTGATATTCCCCACGGTACCGTCTTTCATCACGGTAAACTGCAGCATTACGCGACCTTGGATACCAACTTCCCTGGCGACTTCGGGATAATTGAGATTCTCGGCGATCCATCGGCTGAAAGTGTTCGCATCTCCTCCGCGGAAAGTGGGTTTTACCTCCACGATCACGAAGGGGATATCCTCCTCTTCGACCGGCGTTTCCACGATTTCTTGCCGATAGTCATAGACGGGGATGTCAATCTCAAGGTCATCAAAGCTGATGACTTCCATCGTCTCGATGTCGTCGTCAACAATCTCGATGTATTCCGACAACTGAGGGAGGGAAGGCATTTGGGGCGGCTCGGGCGGCGTTTCGTGCGTAATCGGAATCATTTCCTCGATCTCGACGAACTGAGCGGTCTCCATGAGGGAAGGCGTTTTCCGGACAGCAGAACTGTAGGAGAAAGCGCCTAGAACAGTCAGCAGGGACAGGATGAGTCCCAATTCCAAAAAAAGGATCCTCTTGTCTTCGAGGGTGGCCTTGGGGGTTTTCTTCGTTTCCATAACTTGATTGGATTTGTCTGGTGCAAAGTTACGGACGTACCCGGGCGTAATCCAAAAAAACGCAGGCGTAAAAAATCTCGAGAGGTGATTGTAATCCCTTGATTATCAATACTATACAACACGCAAAGGAGCGAAAAAATCTCGCACCTTCCAAGTCGCTGATAATCAGTATGTTACAAATCTATTCCAGACAACCTAAAAGAAGGTCTTTATCAGGGGCATCAGAGTCTGCGATACGCCCCTTTAGACGCCAGAGACGATTGTTGACCACGCCCTTTTCCTTATCCATCAGAGCAGCCATCGCGGTGCGGCTGAACCCGGACGCAGCCAGTACGAACAAGCGCACATCCTCTTCCTTACAGTTGGGCAACTGGGCGCGGAGTTTGGCAGCAGCTCCTTCCCAGGTGGCATCTACCGAATGCTCCAGACGAGCCTGGACCTTCTTGTCATTGCGTAGTCCCTCAACGGCCTGCCTGACCTCTTTGAGGAGATTGCTTTGCAGCTTGTCCGTGCCCTCGAACACGTAATACTGCTCGCACAGACGCTCCAGAACCTCCTGTTTACCGGCAGCGGTGTCGCGCAGGCGCCGCGAGGTCTCCCCTAGCCGCGCCTGCAACTCTTCGGCAATGCTGATATAACGCTCCGTCTCTGCCTGCTCCTCCGAGAGAGCCTTTTCATTCGCTATTCGGCGGGCGCGCAGATACCAAAGCGCCGTACTGCTCACGGCAACGAGAAGGAGAATCAGAGCAATCTGCCCCAGACGCTGGGCCCGGAGCCGCTCGGAAGCCAGCTCCTCGCGATCCTGAAGGTAATCCTCACGTGCAAGGCTGACAGCACTCCGAAGAGCGGAAATATCCTCCTCATTGCCGGAGGCAGTCACGCGCTCCAGCGCCTGGAGCGCCTGCGCGGTCCTCCCGGCACGGGAAGCTACCTGATATTCACGGAAATGCAGCCTGTTGCGGTCGGAGACTGTTTCGACGCGCGCACGTGCCTGCCGGAGGCAACGCTGGGCTTCGGCGTCCTGGCCCAGCAGCGCAGCGGAGTACGCGAGTACTCCCCAGTCCGCGCTGCCCAGCGGGTAATGCAATTCGTCCGTCACGCGGGCGAGCATATCCCTTGCAAGGCCCGGATCGACAGGGTCCATTTCAAGCAGCATGGCAGAATAATTCTGGAGGCAGCGGACCTGGGCAAGGGTATCCTTTGCCTCGTGGGCCTGCGCCAGTACTGTATTGAAAATGACCGCCGCTTCGTCATAGCGTTCGAAGTTGTACCAGGCCTGGCCGTACTCAAGCAGGGTCTGGCGGCTGTCCTTGTCCATGGAGGCTCTGGTAAAAGCCTGGTAGGAATCATACAGCTGGCGCGCCGCGGCGACATGCTGGCCGGATGCGTTGAAGGCGTAGGCAAGCTGGTGGCAGATCCTGCCGCGGGCGCCGTCATCCTTGAGTTCGTCCGCCGCGGCGAGAGCATGCTCGAATGAGACGACGGCCCGGTACAGGGCATTGTTGGCCAACTGGACCTTACCCAGCAGATACCAGGCATCAAGTCTATCTTCCCTGGGGCCCTTTTTCTCGAAATACTCTGCCGCCGCAGCCAGTCTGCCGGCATCTTCCGACGGCACGAAGCCATATATCGCATCCTGCGCCCGCGCACTGAGGAGAGCATATTCCGCTTTCAGGCGCCGGGATCGCAATCCTGCCGCCTGAACGTCATCCAGCATGACAAGCGTGCTGTCCGGTGCACTCGACAGCAGGGCTTCGGCCTCTTGGAACGTCTTGCTGTACGGACAACAGCATGACATAATGCCTCCGGTAAGTATCAGGATCAGAAACTCTTTTCTCATATTGCAAATATATGAAAATCTTCTCTTCCCTTCTGCTCCTCCTCTTTGGCCGTGCGGGAGAAAAACAATATCTTTGTACTCAATTCACATGAAATTTGAACATGGCTATTTGGATTGTACTGCCGATCCTGACCCTTCTGATGTTCGACCTGGGGTTGACCCTCAAGTTCGAAGACTTCGGAAAAGTGTTCCGTTCCCCCTGGCCTATCGCGATCGCCCTGGTGGGACAATTGATCCTTCTCCCGCTGATTGCGCTCGGCCTCGCATGGGCGTTCAAGCTTCCGCCGGTATTCTTCATCGGCCTCGTGCTCATCGCATGCTGCCCGGGAGGCAGCTCCTCCAACGTCTTTTCCAAACTGGCCGGAGGCGACGTGGCGCTCTCCGTGACCCTCACGGCACTGAGCAGCGTAATCACGCTGTTCACCATTCCCGTCATCATGAGCCTGGCCACGACCATGGTCGGCCAGAGCGTCGGGATCACGCTGCCCGTCGGCAACCTCATCAAGCAGAATCTGCTCCTGATGCTGGTCCCCGTCCTGCTGGGCATCGGCATGCATTACGCTTGGCCGAACGCAGCGGAGAAAACCGACAAGGTGCTCGGCAAGCTGGCGTTCCCGCTGCTGCTGGTCCTGATCACCGTTTTCTATATCCAGCATCACAAGACCATCATCGACAATATCGGCATCCTGGGCGTATGCGTCACGGCTTTGATCCTTGTCGCCATCGGATGCTCCTCCCTCCTTTCCCGCCTGGTGAAGACCGGAGACAAGCAGCGCAGGACCGTGGTCATCGAGGTGGGTATGCAGAATGCCGCGCAGGCCATCGCCATCGCATCAAGTCCTTTCATCTTTGCCAATGAGGAAATGGCGATACCGGCCATCCTGTATTCCCTCATGATGAATATCGTCCTTCTCATCTACGTCGGAGTCCTTCGGAAACTGGACAAGAGACAGCTCGCTGAAGCGACGGAACCTATCTCACAATAAACCTTACTCCAAATGGACCGCAGTGCTCAAATCATCCGGACAAGCGTCATCGGCATCGTAGCCAATGTGCTGCTGGCAGCGTTCAAGGCGGTTGTAGGCATCATCGCCAGCAGCGTAGCCATCGTAATGGACGCCGTGAACAATCTCAGTGACGCCCTCTCAAGCGTCATCACCATCATAGGAACGAAACTTTCCCAGCGTCCTGCGGACAGGGAGCACCCTTTCGGCTTCGGACGTATCGAGTATTTCAGCGCCATCATCATCGCGGTCATCGTCCTGTCCGCCGGTATCACGTCGCTCATCGAGTCCGTCAAGAAGATCTTCAACCCAACGGAACCTTCGTATGCGACGGCGACTCTGGTCGTCATCATCGTGGCGATCATCGTCAAGCTGGTGCTCGGATATTATGTCAAGAAGAAAGGGCAGCAGCTCAAGAGCGACGCCCTGGTGGCTTCCGGTTCGGACGCGCTGTTCGATGCCATCATCACAACGGCCACCCTTGTGTCAGCCGGCATCATGCTG
Source organism: uncultured Bacteroidia bacterium (assembly GCA_902785785.1). Lineage (GTDB taxonomy): Bacteria > Bacteroidota > Bacteroidia > Bacteroidales > UBA932 > Cryptobacteroides. The sequence goes on from CADAAA010000006.1 coordinate 40,807, forward strand.
ATCTGGGGCTTCTCCCTGGACGGGATACTCGGAGCACTGATTTCGATCATTATCATCAAGGCCGGTATCGAGATGCTGGCCAACCCGGTCAACGAACTGCTCGGAGCCAGAGTATCGCCGGACCTCATCAAGGATATCAAGCACGAGATCATGGAGGTCGAAGGTGTGCGAGGCGTCTACGACATCATCCTGCACAACTACGGTCCGGACGTGATGATCGGCTCCCTGCACATCAGCGTCCTTGACTCGATGTCGGCTCACGAGATCCACGGCCTTACCCGCAAGATCACGAACATGATGTTCGAACGGCACGGTATCATCATGACCGTCGGCATCTATGCCGTGGCCACTGGCGAGAACCAGCGCGCCGAGCTTCAGAGCAAGGTGATGAAAGCCCTCGCCGCCCACAAGGAGCTCGTCCAGGTCCATGGGTTCTACTGTTCCGAAAAGGACGGGATGCTCTCCGTCGATGTCGTTCCGGACATCTCATGCCATGACGACGCCGCCTTGTGCCGCCTATTGACGGAAGAAGTCCAGGCGTTGGCGCCCGGACTTCATGTAAGTATCGTTATCGATCACAATTACAGCGAGTAAACCCGCTACTCTTCCTCATTCAGGTTGTACGCCTTGATCAGGTAGGATATCTCCGGATCGAGGTTGCCTCTGTGGACGAACGAAGGATCCTGGCCGCAGGCGCGCAGGTAGCGCGCGACGGCCTCTTCCTCGTTGCCCATCCTGGCGTTGAGGATGGCGATCAGATAGTTCACCGGTGCTGAAGGGTACATCTTGGAGAGAATGTCCATTGCACTCCAGTCGCGGTCCAGTCCCATGTAGGCAATGGCGGTGTTGAAATCCTCATACGGCCTGAGCAGGGCAAGGGCGGCGTCGTAATCCATGTTCAGCAGGGCGTTGACTCCGCGCATATAAGTGGAATCGAGGACTGTCGTGTGGATGGTATCCTTGACCATGTCCTTGCGGTGCATGTGGAAGTCGAACGCGACCGATCTCAGCCTAGGATAAAGCTTGTCACGCAGGTAGGGATAGAAGCGTTCCCGACCCAGCAGGGCCTCCCTGCCGTCAAGGTCGGGCACGCGGCGCAGCAGGTCATACCGCGACTTGTCGCCCTCGGTCAGGTAGTCGTCTCCGTCCACGAGGATGTCGAGGCGGTCCCAGTTCTCACCGCGGTAGCGGCTGAGGAACGGGATGCGGACGCGGTCCGCGCGGACCCTGCGGCCGGATTCGTCATAGTGGACCGCGCGGTCCAGCGAATCCTGCAGCACCTTGATCTGGTCGTCGAGATAGCGCGAGATGGCCTCGCTGCGGGCTCTGGAGAGCCTCCAGTTGAGGCTCTCGCGCCCCTCGGGCGAGGCGTATGCCGTGACTATGATGGAGTCCAGCAGATAGGTATCGTTCTGCAGCAATGCGGACAGCGTTTTGCGGATACGGCCAAGCTCCCTGCGGTTGTTGCCGAGTTCGAGGTCGATATTGCTCTTGCCCACCTTGAAGTCGATGTTGCTCGTGGTATTGGCGTCGGCGTGACGCTCGATGACCTTGGTCATGTAACGCTCGGTCTGGTCCGTAAGGCCGGATACTGAGCTGATGTAGAAGGTCAGGGGATCGCTCTCCGGGATGGCGTAGAGCTTCTTGTCCTGCTCGTAGATATCGCCCGAGAGGACGATGTCTACCTTGCGCAGGCGCGGGCGCGTCGCGATGGTCTGGACATAGTTGTAGATGAAATCACCCTTCTTGTCCACCATCACGGTGTCGAGGCGGATACCCTCGGTAACGATGGGCACCTTGACGTACTTGGCATACATCTCGTCCATCTTCTCCTTGCGGCGCTCGTTGATGCTGCGGGCGATCTGGTTGGTGTAATGCTCGACGGCCTCACGCTCGGACACGCCGTACATCGTGTAGAACTGCTCGTCGGAGACGAAGGTGCTGTCCGTCTTGAAGGCGTACAACTGGGGGATGTTGCGGCGCAGGAATATCTCAAGCGCCCTCATGTTCACAAAACGCGTCGTGTCCTCGACGATGCGGGACAGGAAGCGCTCGTACTGCTGGTAGCCCCTGAGCTGGGCCTTGCGGTAGGAGTTGCCGGTGATGACCACTGGCTCCAGACGCTCCACGTCGCCCAGCATGTACATGTCGGGGTAGAAGCGGAGCTGCCATTTGCTGTCCTGCATCGCAGCTGGGACAATGATCTGGAACGCAAGGTCGACCTTGCCGTGACGCTCCGCGATATTGCGGAAACGGGCGGTGACAATGGCAGCGTCCAAAGTCTCGGTCGCCACCATGTCTCCGGTCTCCTCGTCGCGGAAAGCCTTCATGATCATCAGCTCGCGTCCGTCGTCATCCTTGATCCTCAGGGTGTCGCGCATGGTCTGCACCTGCTTAACCTCCGGGACATAGACGTCCTTCCCGAGGACGAGGGAAGCCGCGGGATTGCCGCTCTTGATGGCAGAGAGCTTCCTCTGTGAGCCACACGAATAGGTCAGCGCAAAGACCGCGATGGCTCCTATGATAACTGCTGTCTTGACTTTCATCTAGAAAACGTATGCAAAGCTGAGTGATACCTGGTCGGGATAGATGAACTTCTTGCGGCCCTCCTCCCTGACGAAATTCTTTTCCGGGCTGGCGTAGAACCCGTATTCCTTGAACACTCCGGCCCATCCGCCAACTCCGACCTCGAGGTTGAAGTGCTTGGAGAGCATGAAGGTATAGCCGGCGGAAAGCGCGCCGCCCCAGCCGTTCCGGCCTTCCTTGAGCGCGGCCCGCCAGATGCCGGTGTTGGAGAAGGAATGCATGTACTGCGCCTTGGCGGAGATCCAGAAACCGGAATTGACATACCATGGCCAGTAGCGGAATCCGAGGTATGCGGTCTTCTGCTGGTTGCGGACGATGGCCTCGGGATCATGCGTGGTGAACTCCCAGGGATTGTAGCGGCCGCCCGCGACCAGGGAGAAATGCTGCGAGACGGACAGGCCCACCTCGGCATTGACGGTGCCGAGTGCGGCCCAGTCCAGGACATTGGTATGTATCGTCCAGATCTGGGCGGAGGAGGTCAGGGGCAGGATCAGCCCCAGGACCCCTATTAGCAATAGCCTTTTCATCTTGCGCCCTCCATTATTCGCCGGAACCTTCCTCGCTTTCGCGTTTCGCGAAATTGATGACGCGCACTGTCGAACGGCCGTTGCCGTCATTGACGGTGATGTAGATGTAGCCTCCCTCAGGGAATACCGCCGGGCAGATGACATCGACGAAGCCCTGGGTTGCCGAGGTGCGGCGGAGGGCTGTCTTGAAGCGGCCGTCGGTACCGGCGACCACCATGGCGCGGTCAGCGCCCGTACCGGTCACGGTGTATGCGATGGACACAGTGTCGCCGGGAGCGATGGCGACAGTGTCCCCGATGGCGCTCCCGCCGACGGTCAAGGCAAGCTCGACGGGCAGGAAACGCTGGAGGGAAATGACAGTGCTGTCAGCAGCCAGCGTGAGCTCGATATGGTCATCGAAGACTTTCGCGTCGGAGAATATCTCCTTGGCATTGTCTCCCTTGGCTTTCCACTCGGTTTCTTCCCAAGTCTCGCCTCCGTCCCAGGAAATGATCCAATAGCCGTCCTTGATGTCCAGCTGGGGGGTCTTACCTTCTTCGCCGTCCTTGCCGTCCACGAGGAAACGGCTGCCGTCCAGGGCGTACATCCAGTCGTCCGCCTGGACGTCATACCAGTACCAGCGGCCGTCGGTCTCGTCCCTCATCGCGCTCAGGAGGAAAGGCTCGGCATCTTTGCCGTCCTTGCCGTCAACACCGCTGAGAAGGGTAATGGAATAGCTGTCATCCACCGTTCCGTCAGGGCTGACGGTACGGAAAGAAAGCGTATATCCGCCGTGGACTTCGTCCTGATACTCATTGACATCGACGATGTAACCATTGGATGCCATCTGCTGGACTAATGCCTGAAGGTCAACGAGTTTCTCGTTCATGTCCTTGACCTGGCGGTAAAGGATGTCTATCTCATTCTGCATGGTTATCAGCTCGTCCCTGACGAACTTTCCGCAGCCGCTCGTCATAAGGGCGGCTACCATGATGCCTGCTACGATATATTTTTTCATTTTCATTGTATTTTCCTGGTTGATGATTATTCTTCTGCGGCTTTTCCTGCCTGGATTATGGTGATAGCGGCCACGATAGTACCGATGGATACTTTAATTCTCTCATCCTTAACTATCTTACCGCTATCATCCGTTTCTATGACAGTGGCTCGTCTTGATTCTGAATCATTAGCTTCCACATGGATTTTCAGCTCGTTATAGAAACTGCCGGGGACAAGCTCAGACTTGAACCATTCAAGGTCGGGGCTTTCCTTTACGACCTCCCTTCCGGTGTTTATCCAGATCACAGCATCTCCACCTTCGGCCGGAGCGTAAAGAGTCAGTCTATCAACATCCGTCTGAACCAACGAGAAACCATCTGCCAGATCATCGTCGTCAAAAGATACGGACTTATCGGCCTCGGAGGCTTGCATGACCACGAAGGTCGTGCAGACAAAGTCGGGGTTGTCCGTCGGGGAGACCTTGACCGTACAGGTCCTGACAGTATCGGTGGTGTTGGGCTTGGACATGAAGATCAGCGAATCCTTGGAAGTGTTCTGCGCCATATCCAGCCAGTCGCCTTCCCAGGAAACCTTGAACGCGAAATTGGGCAAGTAGGCGACGGACAGGGTATCGCTCCCGCTGGCCATGCGGACCTTGATGGTATCGGCCGCGGGAGAGATTTTCCTTTCCTTGAACGAAATCATCTTGACCGCAGAATAGCCGTCGCAGACTGCCGAGAGCAGGATGTAGCCTTCGGAGAATACTGCCGGGGCCTGGACCAATGCAGTGCCTTTTCCGGGCTCCGAGCCAGCCACAAGCCTGGAGGAATAGATTCCGTCCGTGCCCGCAGTGACTACAACGGACCCGGCGTCAGCGCCTTCCACCGTCACTTCGTAAGGGACCGGCAGAAGCTCTCCGGCAGCGATCAGGAGAGTGTCCATGGGCTGGCCGGCGAAGGAGACCTTAAGGGATGTCATTCGGGGAATCTCCAGGGCGGTCCCGTCCAGGAGTTTAAGGACAATCTTGGCGGGATCCGACGTGTCAATTCCGGAAAATACGCCCACGCCGTCCAGTTCCTCGCAGCTCGCAAGCTTGTCGAAGGTCTTGCCGCCGTCATGGGATATCCACCAGAAACCGTCTTCGACCTTCACCTGCGGGGCGATGCCGTCAACGCCGTCGACTCCGTCGGTGGCTCCGGCGCGCATCTTGTTCCCCTCATCGTCCAGCCACCACTCTCCGTCGACAGTCCAGTAGTACAGGCTGTCCGTGTCCTGCAATACTCCTATCGGGATGAGTGTACGGCCGTCTTTGCCGTCCTTGCCGTAGGCGATGAATACTTTCTTGCCGTCCTTGAAAGAGACTTCGTAACCGTCCTCCGTCTCTTTCAACGTACCGGGCTCGATGGTGTGGGTGGTGTCCAACTTGGAGACGATCAGGTCCAGTGTCTGCAAGTTCGTGTTGACAGAATCGACCAGCGCCTGTAGCTCAGCCAGCTTGGCGTGGGTTTCAGCCAGTTCGTCCTGAACCATGCCCGTACAGCCGCACAGCATGGCAAGGAGAACCAGCAGGGCACCCGTGACCCCTGCTTTGAATCTTCTTCGCATAATCAAAAGAAAAAGGAATATTAAACAAATATAGTCCTTTTTTCCTGCCCATGCAACAAAAAAACGTGGTGCAACCCGTTTCCTGGATGCACCACATTGTAAAAACCATTAACCCTATAACCTTTGCAACAGTCTAGAAGCCGAAGCCGCCGCCACCGGGGAATCCTCCGCCGAAGCCACCGCCGCCGGGCATTCCACCACCGAAACCACCACCGGGCATTCCGCCGCCGAAGCCGCCCATGCCGCTGAACTGGCGCTCCATCTGGAGCTCCTGCTCCCTCTGGTAGTGTTTCTTGGCCTTCTTCCACTTCTTCATCTGCTTTTTGTCAAGTATGCTTGCGAGATCATCCTCGTATGCGGTCTGATTGTCCTCGATCTGGGCCATCATGTCCTGCATCTGGTTCATCATGGACATCATCTGGTCGCGGTCTTCCTGGGTCATGTTGCCCATGTTGAAGCCACCTGCACCGCCGGCAGGACGGTTGGCGGCAGCGTTCTTCATGGCCTCCTCAGCCTCCGGAGGGAGGATGACGGGATAAGACACCTTGCCGAGATACTTCTTGTTGAGGTCGAGGAGCTTTGCAGCCTGATCCTCATTGAGAGCGTACTGAGCGACCATGCTCTGGGTCTCCGCTACTATGGTCTCCTCGGGGAGATCCTGCATGCCGGGCATCTGCATGCCGCCGGGCATTCCGGGCATCTGCGCAAAAGCGACGAAAGGAAGCGCAGCCAAAACGATAACCAATAACTTTTTCATGATAACGTGAGTTTTAATTTGATTTCCAAAACAATGTCCGGCGTTCATCGCACCGGACATTATTAAGACAGTATGTACTCACGCAGGTTTAAAACCTTGCAGGAAAGTTTTTTTATCGCTTGTATCCTTCGAGGTTGGCCTTGACCCTCTCCCACTTGTAATACGGGCCGTAGTCGGTCTCGAGGCCGCGGAGGAGCTTCTCCTGCTCCTGATAGAGGAACTTCACGAGAACGTCGCCGGACTTGTTGCGGTAGAAGATGATCTGGAGATTGCTGGCCATGGGGATATTCCAGAAACCGAGCCATCTGTCGCAGATCTGGTCGGCGGGGATGCGCTCGCCCACTCCCTCGATGCCGAGGTAGCTCACCAGGGCCATCAGAGGATAGTCATGGCCGAAACGGAGGTCCGCGCAGTAAGCTCCGGTGGCGATGCACTCGTCGGCCTTGGCCACGATGTCTTCGACACAGGACTTGGCCATGGGTACACGGGCGTCACCGGCCTCGACGGAGTTGCAGTGGCCGGTGTAGAGCATGATGTTGCTCTGGGCCCAGCGCTTGTAGAGCGCGTCGAAAGGCAGGAAACGGAAGAGATTGTCCTCGATGTCGAAGTCTTCGGAAATGATGGCTGTATTCCAGAGGTTCTCGGTCAGACTGCGGGCGCTCTTGACGAAAGTACGCGCCTTGGGCACGTCGGTGAAGACGCGGGTGAGCACGCCGAGGGTATCGTCCGGCAGGCTGCGGAGCGCCTCCATGGCGGGACGCATCGCCGGGCCGGCCTTCTGCTGCCAGCCGTGCTCGTTGTCGAGATAATCCATGAACTTCTCGCCGGTGTCGAGGTAGAAGTACAGCTTGGGATTCTGGCGAGTGAGCGATGTAGTGAAGGCGTTCATGCTGATGAGGCAGCGCTGGACGGTGCTGCCGAAGGCGCGCACTTTCTTATCGCCCTTGAAGACTTCGGGATAACGCTTGAACATGCGCTCCGCGATGGCGGTGTGCTCGCGGACGCCCTTCTGCGAGAGGCGTCCGTCCATGCCGTCGTAAGACGCGAGGACGCGGCGCGCGGCGACCAGCAGCGAGTCTCCGCCGGGGGTGAGAATGCCCATCCTCTGGCCCTGCTCAAGGGTTGAGATCAGGTCCTCATAGGCCTTGCCGCCCCAGTTGGAGCGTGAGCCGTGACGGCCGTAATGGCTGATATAGAAGGGTTTGTACCCCTTCGGGGGCTTGGTGTCACGGATCTCGTGGAATTCGTAGGAATTGGTGTTGTTTCCTGCGCGGGAAGGATCCTCCATGAGGGCGCGCACGGCGGCCTCGGAGCGGTGCGGCTGCGCAAATGCAGCTGCCGTTCCAAGCAGCAGCGCCGCAATGATGATAGTTCGTTTGTTCATGGTATTCATAAAGTGTTATCGTCTTGAAATGAAAGCCTCCGGAGTGACTGTGAGCATGACCCATACCCAGCGGAGCTGACCTTTATCCGAGCTGCGTTTGAGTACCTTCATGGTGTCCGTACCGCGCATGTAGGAGCCTCCTATGCTGATTTTGGCTTCCTTGCTGATATTGTATGCGGCAGAGCACTCCAGCTCGTGGCCGAGAGGCCTGTCGGCATTCTGCAGCTTTGTCGCAGTGGCCAGGTAATGGTAGGACGCGTCAAGCGAGAATGCTTCCGAGGGAGTCCAGGTCGCCCCGAAGTACAACTTCTGGAGGCCCGGGGTGAAGCCCCTGTAGTATGTGGAGACATAGAAGAAGTCCATGGCGCCGTAGAACTTGTGGTGCGAACCATAGATGGAATTGAAGCCCCTGATCTTGTCATGCTTGATTACGCCGATCATGCCTTCGGGAGGGGTGGCGAAGTGCTCGTCTCCGCTCAGGTAGTCGTAGCCGCCGAACAGGACAGTATTGGTCCCTATGTTCGCCGTGAACTTGGAACTCGCCATCCAGGCCTCGATCGGTATGCCGTATTCACTCTTGCCCATCTGGTAATAGAACGCGCCCTCGAATGACCAGCCCTTCGGCTTGAAGGACAGATAAGTACCAGCCAACTGCTGCTGCCAGGTCCTGGCGTTGTCTTCGCCCTTTTCCCCGCCCTGCATGCCCAGGTTGAGGAAAAGCAGGGAGGCGCCCATGGGGATGCGCTTGAAATCATAATGGTACCATGCGGACTCCATGGCCTTGTAGGGCTGGTATCCTCCGGAGAAAAAAGTGCCGCCGCCGCTGGTGTTCTCGCCGTTCTGGTTGAAGGCTGCGAATACGTGGAACTTGTGACCGTTCCCCTCGAAACCTGCCTTCAGGACGTCATGGGACATGCCGGTCATGGAGAAGTCGTCGGAGCCGAAGATACGCTGGTCGTCATAAGAGAGGTTCTGGCGGCCGACCCTGACGAAAAGGCCTTGCCTGGACTGCAGCTGCACCCAGGCCTCATAGATGCCGAGGGTGCCGCCGCCCTGACTGCCCCACGTGCCGCTGTGCTGGGCGGTCAGGCGGGACGAGATGCCCTGTCCTTCATACTTGAGACCGAGCCGGGTCCTACCGAGAAGGAACGCTGCGAAATCATCCGCGGATTCATCGCCTTTCACGAGTCCGCCGTTGCGGATCTCGCCGCGCGTCATGTAGCTCAAGTCGAACGAGAGGCCTTTCCCGGAATCCTGGGCAGGAACAGCCAGGGGGATCAGGATCAGGACGGATACTAGTACTTGTCGTAGCTTCATTTCTTTACAAATATAGCATTATTTATTATATTTGTGAGTTGGAAGACTGGCCACATATATGTTACTGGACCCCCATTCACAGGCAATCCTCGAGGAGTACCGCACCGACCTTCCCTTCTTCAAGGAGAAGTCGGAGGAACTTACACGCAAGGTCCGCGACTTCCTGGCCTCGGCCGGCATCATCGTCGCGGCCATCGAGTCGCGAGTGAAGACCGAGGCCTCACTCTCCGGGAAGCTTGACCTCAAAGGGAACAAGTATTCGTCCCTTGCAGACATCACGGACATCATCGGAATGCGCGTGATCACGTTCTACATCGACGATGTGGACAAGGTCGCGTCGGCATTGGAGAGATTGTTCGATGTCGACTGGGAGAACTCCGTGGACAAGCGCAAGGTCCACGAGATAGACAGCTTCGGCTACCTTTCGCTGCATTATATCTGCCGCATCCCGGACAGCCGTTACCGCTTCGAGGTACAGATGCGCACCGTCCTGCAGCACGCCTGGGCCAACATGAACCACGATACCGGATACAAGTCCGGAGTCGAGGTGCCCAGGGAGTACCTGCGCAACCTCAACCGGCTCGCCGGCATGCTGGAGCTGGTTGACGAGCAGTTCAGCCAGATACGCATGGACCTGACCGACTATCGCCGCCGCGTGCGGGCGCTCGTCGCGTCAGGCAACCTCGATGAAGTCCCGCTGGACGGTGACACATTCAAGAGTTTCCTGGCCCTTCATCCCTTTGACCAGCTCAACCGGCGCATAGCCTCGGTCAACCAGGCCGAGATCCACGAGCAGTCCTTCATGCCTTTCCTCAAGGTGTTCAAGGACTTGGGATGCAAGACGCTCGGAGACATCTCCAGCATTATACGGGACTGCTCCGAAGGGGCTTACCAGATCGCCTGTTACCAGATAGGGCTTACCGACCTCGATATCATCTCCTCCACCATAGGCCCTCAGGACCTTTGCATAGCATATATCCTCATCCAAGGCGGAGGCAAGGCCGGGATCAAGTATCTGTTCGACCTGCTCAACGGCCCCGCGCCAAGCAATGAATCCATGGCGGAAATGCTTGTGGAACAGGCCGGAAACCTTCCATTCATGAACCAGTAAGACATGGCGAACAATCCCCTGGATACAGAGCTTCTCGACCGCGCCATCATATTTGCGGTCAAGGCCCACGCCGGTACGGAACGGCGCGGCAAGGGATTCCCGTACATCGTGCATCCGATGGAGGCGATGGAGATCGTCTCCACGATGACCGCCGACCAGGAACTCCTCGCTGCTGCAGCATTGCACGACACCGTCGAGGATACCGATGTGACCGTGGAGCAGCTCCGGTCGGAGTTCGGCGACCGCATCGCGGACCTGGTGGATGCCGAGAGCGATGTCATGGACGAAGGCGTGAGCGAGGAGGACAGCTGGCGCGCGCGCAAGGAGGCAGGCATACGGCGCCTCGCGCGGGCCGGGCGCGACGCCAAGATCATCGCCCTCGGCGACAAACTCTCCAACATGCGCGCCATCGCCCGCGACTATGCCGCTCAGGGCGATGCGTTCTGGAGCATCTTCCACGCCAAGGACCCGAAGCAGCATGCGTGGCGCTACCGGGCGCTTGCCGACGCCATGCGGGAGCTGGAAGGCACTGCGGCATTCAGCGAATTCGAAAGTCTCATCGATAAGGTGTTCGGAAAATGATGGAACTGGAAGCCAAGAAGATATCCCTCGAGGATTATGTACTCTCCGGCGGAGGCGCCAACGGAGAGAGCTTCGACCACAAGACCGACAAGTCGGTGATGCTGAAGCTCTATTTCCCCGGCAAGGCGCGCCAGCCGCTGGACGAGATGCTGCTTGCGCGCAAGGTCTATGCCCTCGGCATACCCACCCCAGAGCCCGGCGAGTATGTGGTCACGGATGACGGCCGCTACGGCATCCTCTTCCGTCGCATCACGGGCAAAAAATCCTTTTCCCGAGCCACTGCGGACCATCCCGAGAATGTAAAGGAGTATGCAGAGACCTTTGCCGGGATGTGTCTTGACCTTCATGCCAAGCATGTCGATACCACGCAGTTTGAGAGCGTGAAGGCACGTTATTTCCACCTTCTGGAGGAAAGTCCATTCTTCACGCCTGCAGAAAAAGACCGTATCGGAAGGTTCATTTCAGATGCACCCGACACCGACATGGCCATCCACGGAGACCTGCAGTTCAGCAATGCCATCTTCGTCGGGGACCACAGGTATTTCATTGACCTGGGAGACTTCTGTTACGGCTACAACCGCTTCGATGTCGGGATGGTCTATCTGTGCTGCAACCTCAGCCCCGAACCCTTCGTAAAGGAGACCTTCCACATGCCGAAGGCCCTTGCTGGCAAGTTCTGGGAGCATTTCGCTCCCGCATATTTCGGCAGCGACCGGCCGTTGAAAGACATTGAGGAGGAGATCCTGCCTTACGCGGGACTCAAGACGCTTATCATCGAACGTGACATGAAAGAGCCGATGCCTGTATTCAGGGAGGCCCTCAAGAGTGTATTATGAGAATAAAGAATACTTTTGACAGTTTAGAGAAAAGCATCAAGAAACGTTCAGCCTGGTCGGGAGTGATGCTGATACTCGTCGCGGCCATCACCCTTGAGGCCACGGGGTTGATCCAGTATTTCTTTGCCACTAAAGGCCTCCAGGAGGAAGCTGAAAGAAGGACGAACAGCGAGATGCAGCAGGTCAGCGGGGAAATCGAGAATATCACGTACTCCGTAGAAAAAAGCGTCCAGTCCATGTCCTGGATCATAGGACGCGAGCTTTCCCATCCGGACTCCATGTTCATATACATAAAACGCCTGATGGAGTTTACCCCGGCAGTGGCTAACAGTGCTGTGGCCTTTGTAGAGGATTTCTATCCTTCAAAGGGGCATTGGTACGAGCCCCTGATCGCACGGAGGGAAAACGGCACCTTGGAATCCATCGTCCTCGGATCCGAATCGCACGATTATTTCAAATCAAGCTGGTATACCGAACCCGTCAGAACGGGGAAAGGCTGCTGGAGTGAACCGTATTACGATGAAAGCGGCGCAAAGACCTACGTCGTAACCTATGCCTATCCCGTATGGGACCAGTACGACAATATCGTAGGAGTCTGTGCTGCAGACCTGTCCTTGGGATGGATGGATGATCTGTTGAGCAGTATCAATCTCTATCCCAATTCGTTCAGCAAACTTGTCAGCGGTGAGGGCAAACTGCTGGCATGCCCCGTGGACACCAGTAGCGTCAGTAATCCCCTCCGCTTTTCCACTCCGGTCCGAAACATAGGATGGAGTTTGTCTGTCGGCATCCCTGAGGAGTCCGTTTACAAGGATATAAAGCGCACCAGTTTCCTGGTGATGCTTCTCCAGTTGCTCGGACTTCTGCTTATTATATTCATCCTGCGTAGCATTGTGAACGCGCAGATGAAATACAAGAAACTGAGCGACAAGAAGGAGAAGATGGAGAGTGAACTCCGTGTGGCGCACGGCATCCAGATGGCCATGCTGCCCAATATCTTCCCTCCTTTCCCGGAGCGCGACGACATAGACATGTTCGCCTTCCTCGACCCCGCCAAGGAAGTGGGAGGCGACCTTTACGATTTCTACATCAGGGACAACAAACTGTTCTTCTGTATCGGAGACGTCTCCGGAAAGGGCGTCCCGGCCGCCCTCGTGATGGCCGTGACGCGCAGCCAGTTCCGCACCGTCTCCGCCCACGAAAGGAGCCCGCTGCATATAGTCACCGCAATGAACAACAGCATGTCGGACATCAATCGGGACATGATGTTCGTAACGTTCTTCTGCGGTATCCTTGACTTGCTTACCGGCCACCTGCGCTACTGCAACGCCGGGCACAACGGTCCCCTGCTTATCGGGAAAGACGGAGGAATAAGACAGTTGCCGGTAATCCCCAACCTCCCGCTCGGCATCATGCCCGGTATGGCGTATCAGGAGCAGGAGACCGACCTTGTATACGGAGAGGCCATCTTCCTTTACACTGACGGTATTACCGAGGCCGAGGACAATGATCACAGGCTGTTCGGCGAAGAGCGGCTGAAAGAGACGCTCACAAAAGCGAAAGGCTCCGCCATGGACAAGCTTTCCAAGCTGAAAGCCGCCATCTCGTCCTTCGTCGGGAAAGCTCACCAGAGCGATGATATGACTACCATGCTTATAACTTATATGAACGACAAGAACCCCGACTCATTCGAGCGGCACCTGATCCTCCACAATGACATCCGGCAGATCCCCCAGCTTGCCGGATTCATCGAGACGGTCGCTCAGGACGCTAGGCTTGACAAGAGCCTTGCGATGTCACTCAACCTTGCCCTTGAGGAGGCCGTGACAAACGTGATCATGTATGCCTATCCCCAGGGATCGGACGGGCTGGTGGACATCGAAGCGGTCATCCGCAAGGACTCGATAGACTTCATGGTCATCGATAGCGGCAAGCCGTTCGACCCTACGGCCGTGCCCGACGCCAATATAGAAAGCGCCCTCGAGGACCGTCCCATCGGCGGATTGGGCATTTTCCTTGTAAGGAACATCATGGACACCGTTAAATACGAACGTAAAGAAGGCAAGAACCTGTTATCAATGACAAAAAGAATTTAATCGATATGGAAATCACTATCAACAAATCAGACAACGTGACGACCGTTCGGATGATCGGCCGTCTGGACACCACTGCAGCCCAGGAGATCGCCAAGGACATGGCGGCAGTGGAGGCTGAGACCGCAGGGACCGTCGTACTCGACTGTTCGGAGATGACCTACATCTCCAGTTCCGGACTCCGCATTTTCCTGACTCTCCGCAAGGAAGCTGCCGTCAGGGGAGGAAAAGTCATAGTCAAGAGCATATCCAATGACATCAGGCAGGTCTTCATGATGACCGGTTTCCTGAACCTGTTCCAGATTGAAGACTGATGCTGCCGCTTTCAATCTTTTCCGTAAACCTTCTGTCTGACAATCTGCTTCTGCTGGCATCGGTACTGGTGTTCTTCGCCATACTGATCACCAAGATCGGAGCACGCTTCGGGGCCCCTTCCCTGTTGCTGTTCCTTCTGCTGGGTATGATTGCCGGAGCCGACGGGGTGGGACTGAAGTTCGAGGATTACCACATAGCTGAGTCCATCGGCCATTTCGCCATGACCATCATCCTGTTCACTGGCGGTCTGGAGACATCGATGGTCGAGACCAAGCCGGTGATGAAACAAGGCGCACTGCTTTCGACGCTGGGCGTCTTCATGACCTCGATACTGACAGCACTTTTCATCTATTTCGTCGCCGGGAAGTGGATCGGCCCGCTCGGAGCTTCGTTCCTGGGCTGCTTCCTGCTTTCCGCCGTCATGTCCTCGACTGACTCGGCATCGGTGTTCTCGGTGCTGCGCGGCAAGAGGATGCACCTCCGTGAGAACCTCAGCCCGATGCTGGAGTTGGAGTCGGGAAGCAACGACCCCATGGCATACGTGCTTACGATTATCCTCGTGCAGGTGCTGACTTCTTCCAAGCACACCGACTCCATGGCCATGCTCGGCACGGGAGCATGGGTGTTGCTCGTGCAGATCGTGGTAGGTTTCCTGATCGGACTGGGAGTCGGATTCGGGGCGAAGTGGATCCTGGAGCGCGTCAAGCTTCCCAGCAACGCACTATACTCCGTGATGATCCTGAGCATCGGTTTCTTCGCCAACGGTATCGCCTCACTCCTGTTCGGTAACGGCCTGCTTGCATTGTACATCGCCGCTATAGTCATAGGCAACAGGGCCGACATCCCCATGAAAAGGGACGTCCTGAAGTTCTTCGACGGCATGACCTGGCTGATGCAACTGCTCATGTTTTTGATGCTGGGGCTTCTGGCCAGACCGTCGCAGTTCTCCTCCATTGCGTGGCCTGCGCTGATGATAGGCATGTTCATGATGTTCGTAGCCAGACCGCTGAGCGTATTCCTGTGCCTAGCACCCTTCAAGGGCCTGTCATTCAAGGCCAAGGCCTTCGCCTCATGGGTAGGCCTCAAGGGCGCGGGTCCTATCTTGTTCGCATTGTGCCCGGTCGTAGCCGGACTCGACGGGGCGACGGAGATATTCAACATCGTGTTCTTCATCTCGCTGCTGTCGCTGATACTCCAGGGAATGACCCTCTCGTCATCCTCAAGATGGCTCGGGCTCAGCTATGAAGCGGATCCGGAAGTAGAAACGTTCGGCATGGAGATCCCGGAAGAGATGGGCATGCTCCGCGACCATACCGTGACGGAAGATGACCTCCAGAACGGCGAGACGCTCCGCGACCTGCATCTGCCGCACGGCATCCGGGTGATGATGGTCAAACGTGACGGGAAATTCCTCGTCCCCCATGGCAGCATGCAACTGCAGGAGGGCGACCATCTCGTTATCATAATGGGAGATACCGACGACTAGACTATTCTTTGAGCGGTGCCCGTGATTTACAATTTATTAACAATCAGCGTTTTAAGCAATTATTGAGTGTCAATTTTGATGAGGGAGCATTCTGTTAATATACTGGTTTCAAGTCTTTTACAAATCACGGTGGTGTTAATGGCCGCCGGGTGCAAGGGCGGGCCGGCGCCGGACTTCTCCGGCCAATGGGCGGAGAAGAGCGCCGAGCGCGTGGTGGCCGTGTTCACGCCGGCCGCTTCCGGCGGCTACGGCGTGCAGATCGGCTGGCGCGAGACCGGCCTCGCCCAGTACGAGGCCTGGGACATGAGCGCCGTCGCGGGCAAGCGCGGAACGCTTGCCTACAGCGACGGGCGCTTCGTGCGCCTCAGTTTCGAGCGCGACGGTGACACTGAATATGTCGAAGATACCGTCTATACCGACGGTGAGGGATCATTTCTCATCAACCGCCACGGAGAGCTTGTCTGGACAGACGCCACGGACGGCTCCAAGACCGTTTTCATCCGCACCGACCTCAACGGCGATAATGCCTCGATCATCGCCCCTGAGCTTACCGGACGCGTCTTGGAGCTATGCCGCTATATCCCTGACCATGAGCTGCTTCCGGAAGCCTCCTCGTACATGACCGCCGATTTCTTCAAGGCCCTTTCCGACGCTTTTGAAAAAACTGCACCGGATGACGGGACGATCGATGATACCGAGTGGCTATACACATTCGTGACCGGAAACGGCGGAGCTCTCCCCTCCTATTCCGTCGAGTCCGTCCACCGGGCAGACCGGACGCACGCCACTGCCGTGGTCGGCGTCCGCGACCTTTGGGAGCCCGGCGGAGAGCCCTCCGGCGAACTCCGCCTCCACCAGATGGACCTCGTCCGCGAGAACGGCCACTGGCTCATCTCCGACTTCGACGGCCGCAAGCAAGCCTGCCTGGATTACATCTCGCAATAGTGTCGTAGACGGTCCAAACCATGGACCGTCAAGAGCATTTTAGCCCGTTTTTGCTTCCGACGGTCCAAAGTTTGGACCGTCGGAAGCACTTTATGGGGGAAGAATACAAAAAAGGCTACCCGAAGAATATCGAAAGAACAGGAAGGAACGTAAAATGGAATCTACGGCAGGAGGACAGGGACGGCGTGGAGAAGGGGGGAAGAGGAAAGGTCCTGAGGATTGGTTCCCGGGACACCCTGAGGGACATCCGTCCCAAGACGGGTGAAGAGATCCACCCAATACTCCGGGTATTCGCCGTTCTCATTCTTGAAATTCATTGGGTTGCCGTCGAAGAGGCAGTGCCCGTCCTTGTCCAGGAAGCTCTCCTGAACGAGTTCGGAGCAATACATGGCTCCGTTGTCCGGAAGAAAATACTCATCGTAGGGCTGGCCGCAGAAGGACTTGGCAGTCTCGATCCATTGGCTTGCGAGACCGGTATCGTTCATTCGCTTGACAGTATAAACGGGGTTTGTGCCATCGTCGTAAACGAAGTCGCTGTAGAAGGTATCCAGCGGACGCCGGGAGACTCCGCGACGGGTAGTGGCGTCGATGACCCATACGTCGGCGCCGTCTACTTCGACCAGGGCGACGTGGATCACGTCGCCCGTCGCGGCGGCGATGGCGCCATCCATCGACGACTCTTTTGCGTCGTGGCCCTCAGCCTGACTGACGAAGATCAGGTCACCGGTCTGCAGCCGCTCCTGCCGGCCGGCACCGCTGCGGGCTCCGCAGCCCGCCAAGGCCGCCAGCGGGAGCAGAACTGCCAATGCCGTTACCAAGGCAGAAGCCGGACCGGCCGTGGCTCGATGGACAATCTTTCTCTTCATTGTTTCAAAGATACTATCTTCTTGGCAAGTTTTGTGTATTGAAGGAAGAGTTTTATATTTGCGACCACTTAAAAACGGACTTTAATGAAAAGAATTCTTGCCATCATTGCTGGGGCATTGTTTGCCCTCGTGCTCAACGCACAGAACAATCCTCTGGAAGTCAAACAGTTCGAACTCTCGAACGGCATGCAGGTCTGGCTCAACCAGGACAAATCCCAACCGATAGTCTACGGAGCGGTCGTAGTCCGCGCAGGCGCAAAGGACTGTCCGGACACGGGCCTCGCCCATTATCTCGAGCATCTGCTCTTCAAGGGCACGGAAGAGCTCGGCACCGTGGATTACGAGGCCGAGAAGGTCTGGCTGGACTCCATCGCACTCTGCTATGACCGTCTTTCCACCCTCACCAACGACGACGACCGCAAGGCCATCCAGAAAGAGATCAACCGCCTGAGCAAGAAAGCCGCCGACTTCGCCATCCCCAACGAGTTCACGCGCCTGATCGCCCGCTTCGGCGGCACCGGCCTCAACGCAGGTACATCTTACGATTATACTTACTACTACAATACTTTCTCCCCCCAGTACATTGAGCAGTGGGCCGAACTGAACAGCCACCGCATGATCAATCCGGTATTCCGCCTGTTCCAAGGCGAGCTGGAAACCGTTTACGAGGAGAAGAACCGCGGAGCCGACAACACGATACAGGCCCCGCTCTTCGAGATGATCAAGGAGTTCAGCGGCAGCAATCCCTATTCCTACCAGGTCATCGGCAGCACGGGGAACCTCAAGAATCCCCGTCTGGGAGAGATGATGGACTTCTTCAACAAATACTATGTCGGCTGCAACATGGGCCTGATACTGTCTGGAGACATTGACTTCGACGGGCTGCAGCCGCTGCTGGAGCGCACCTTCGGGCGCATCCGCCGCGGCGACAAGCCGGAGAAGGCTCCGGTCGAAGTCGAGCCTTTCACCGGTATCCGCGAAGTGAAGATCAAGGCTGAGATCCCGCTCATCAAGATAGCGGTCTACGCCTTCAACGGCCCTACCGACAGCGAGAAAGACGCTCCTGCGCTCGACCTTGCCACAGGTCTGTTGACCAACAGCTTCTCTTCCGGCCTGATGGACTCCCTGGTCACTGGCCACAAGATGCTCCTGGCAGGAGCCATGCGTGTCCCTATGTTCAACGAGATGGGCATAACAGGATTCGCCGTAGTGCCGAACCTGCCTTTCGGTTCCCTGCCTAAGGCGGAGAAGCTCTGCTGGGAGCAGGTCCGGAAGATCCAGAACGGTCAGTTCTCCGACAGCGAGGTGGAAGCCTTGAAACTTGAGACAGCAAGGAATGCCCAGCAGGCTCTCGAGACGATTGCCGGCCGCTCCGACCAGATGGTCTCGGTGATGACCCAGGGGCGCAGCTGGGACGAGTACCTCGCCCAGGTCGACGCCATCCGTTCCATCACCAGGGACGATATCATCCGCGTAGCAAATAAGTATTTCACGGACAAATACATACGTTTCGAGAAGGTGATGGGCTCCTACCCCAAGGACAATGTTGCCAAACCCGACATCGATCCCGTGGTGCCGCAGCACGCCGGCGAGAGCTCCGAGTACGCGAAGCGTCTCGAAGCGATGCCGGTGCGCGATGTCGCACCGCGCCTCGTCGACATGCAGCGTGACGTCCAGCGTCTCAACGTGACTCCCCACGTGAAGATGTATTACAAGGAGAATCCGGTCAATGACCTGTTCAGGCTCACGCTGCGCGTTACCCGCGGCAGCCAGGACGATCCTGTCGTTCCCCATGTCGCATCCTTCATGAACACTCTTGGCACTGATTCCCTGTCCGTCCAGCAGCTCAGCAAGGCCTGGCAGGCCCTGGGAACCACCCTCACTATCGACTCAGGAAACCACAGCTTCGACATCACCATCAGCGGATACGAAGACAGGCTGGAAGAGTCGCTTAAGCTCCTGCGCCATTTCATCGACCACGCTGTTCCGGACAAGGATAGTTTCAAGGAACTGCTTCAAGGCATAGATCTGGAGAAGCAGACCTTCTTCTCCGGCGGCACATCCAATATCATGTCCGCCATGCAGTACAGAGTCATGTATGGAGCCAATTCAATGTACCTGAACAAGCTTGACAAGAAGGAGCTCAAGGCTGTAGGCATGAAGGGCCTGATGCAGAAGTTCTCAGACCTGATGGACCACGAGTATTCGGTGCTGTACTCGGGAAGGAAGCCGGCCGGCGAGGTCGCCGCCGCGCTTGCGCGCAGGCTCGACCTCGGCCGGGCCGTCAAGTCCGAGGACTGGGTCCGCGTCGATTATTCCGGATATGACACTCCTACAGTGTTCTTCTATGACCTGCCCGGATCCCGCCAGATGCAGATGGTCACGTACCAGGCTTTCGACCGTCCGCAGAACGGACAGGAAAAGGCCGCCCTGGAAGTACTCGGGGAGTACTTCGGCGGCGGCATGTTCTCCCTGATGTTCCAGGAGGTGCGCGAATTCCGCGCCATGGCATACAGTGCCCACGGTTACACCAGCTACCCTGATCCGGCCTACCCCAACGACAAGGCTATATTCGTCACCAACCTCGGTACCCAGGCAGACAAGTCCCTCTCCGCTATCCAGCTTGTCGACTCGCTCATCCGCACGCTGCCCATCAAGGAGAATGCCCTGGAGTCTGCCCGCTACGCCATTGTGGCCGATGCCAACAACGATTATCCCACTTTCCGCAGCCTGCCGTCCATCGTACAGGGTTACGACAGGCTCGGTTATACCGCCGATCCCGACAAGGATGTCCTGGACAACATTTCTTCCATAGACTCGGCGGCACTGAGGGTATATTACGAGAAGTCTGTCGCTCCAACCCCCATTGCCTGGATCATCGTCGGTGACCGCAAGACCCTCCCCATGGACGAGATCACCCGATACGGCAGGCTCGTCGAGTTCAAGAAGGAGGATATCTACAAATAGGCGTCAGGACCAGCGCTTTTTATATTCCTTTTTTTTGCATATCTTTGCAGTCCCAAAGGAAGGATGGCCGAGTGGCTGAAGGCGCTGGTCTCGAAAACCGGTATACCCTTCACGGGGTATCGGGGGTTCGAATCCCCCTTCTTCCGCAAATGGGAAAGGCACCGCAGTGAAAACTGTGGTGCCTTTTTGTCCTCACGGAGATGACAGGCGGTGGCGTCGACAGAGCATTTTCCGCGGAGTCGATGCCACCGCCTGACATCGTAGTGAGCGTTTCCCGAATGATGCGGGGGCTACGGTTCTTCCATGAAGCGTTCGGCGCGGACGAAGCGGAGGGCCTCCTCAATCTGCCGATAGCCGCGGGTGCCGGGACGGGCGAGCTTCAGATAACGTTCGTAATACTCGACAGCACGCCTGTAGTCCTTCTTCTGCTCGTAGCAGTAGCCGATGGTGGAAATCGCTGAAATGTATTTCTGATTGTACTCGAAAGCCTTCTGGTACAGATCGATCGCCTTGTCCCAGTCCTGTCTGGTATATTCCGCCAGAGCATAGTTCTGGTAGATGCTTGACATCAGAGTCGAGTCCGGTTCCATCATCCTGAGTGCTTTTTCGAACCATGGCTTCACTCCAGCCTGATACCCTACGAAACTGCGGGTCCTGTTCACAGCTATCTCCAGTGCCAGCGAGGCCCTCGTGGAGTCCAGTTGCCATGCGCGCAGGAAATGCCCGTCGGCATCCTTGTACATCATGAGGTTGGAATAATCCTTGGCCAGATAGTAATGCGGGGCAAACGTGTCGTCTCCGAGGTCCACAGCCAGTTCGAATGCGTCAGCGGACAACATCCAGTTTTCTTTCAGATAGTACGCCAGCCCCTTTATACGCAGGATATCGATATTGAGCGAGTCCAGCGCCAGATAGTTCTCCGCCAGGGAAAGCGCCCCATCGTAGTCCTTGCGGTCCAAAAGTATGTTCGACATCTTGCTGACTACAGAGGCGTTGCGAGGCCGCCGTCGGAGCGCCGTAGCGTAATAGCGCATGGCCGAATCGGGCTGCTCCATCTTGTTGAAGGCGTCTCCGACCAGCGTAAGGACCGGCAAAAGGGTGTCGCGCCGCAGGACTTCACGTCCTTGCGCGACGACATCCGGCAAAGCTCCTGCCCTGTTCAGCAACGACATGAAACGTACTTGATTGCCGAGATCCTCGGGACGCAGCTGGGTGAGCTGCATGTACAGCAACATAGCTTCGGCCGAACGGCCCGCCTGATAGTGGCAGTCCGCCAGCTCGCCCAGCACCTCGGTATCCACCGCGCCCGGCCTGAGCAGGGAGGCAAGTGCCTCGGCTGCCTCGTCGAAGCAGTACATGCGCTTGAGGAGCGCGGCCTTGCGCAGGACGAGGCCGCGCGCGGCGGCGCTGTCCGAGACGGCCGCCAGGCTGTCGAGCGCCGCGATCTCGCGGCTGCTCTGTGCGCGCACCCCCAGACACGACAAAGCAAGAAGGGTAATGATTAAATATCGGAAGGTCTTCATATACAATATCATTTCCACAAATATATGCATTATTCTCGAAACTCCTAAAAAAAATAGTAGTTCGACAAGTCGTCTGGAACACAGGTAAGCATCTCAACGCATTCCGGACCTCATCGCTGTTCCTGACCTCGTGGATTTCGTCAGGTTGCGAACAGGAACCTGCCCTACAACGTATCAGAAGGCCATCCCCTGTTCCAGACGATTTGCCGGCCGCGAACTGAGAGAGGAATCTCATCGCTTAATCGGACCGCATTGTGATTATGTGAAGTCCATCCGCTAGAGCAGGTGAAGTAGACGGTCCATAGTTTGGACCGTCTATAGCAAAAACGCCCCAAAATGACGTAGACGGTCCAAGTCTTGGACCGTCTACAGCAGCGATAATGACTGAATCCCCTTCTCAATATCCGACCGTTTGGATAACTCCGACCAAACCCTTATCTTTAGGTTGACAAAACGTACTTTCCAGACTATGGATAAAGAACTGTTCTTACAATCGTTCCTGAAGTTTATCCTGGGCTTCGCCATTGTCGGCCTGCTGCTGTTTTTGCCTGCTGGTTCATTTTCTTATTGGCAGGGGTGGCTGCTGATGGGGATCCTGTTCGTGCCGATGTTCTGTGCCGGACTGGTGATGATGGCCCGGAATCCTGATCTCCTTCGCAAGCGGCTGAACGCAAGGGAAGAGGAAAAGGAACAGAAAACCGTTGTGAAACTTAGCGGCCTGCTGTTCATAGCCGCATTTGTCATAGCCGGGCTCAACTGGCGCTTCGGATGGTGTGTCCTTCCAAACTGGGCAGTGTGGGTTTCGGCCGGGCTTTTCCTGATCTGCTACCTCCTGTATGCCGAGGTCCTTAGGGAGAACACCTTTCTGTCCAGGACCATTGAAGTGCAGGAGAATCAAAAGGTTATAGATACCGGACTGTACGGTATAGTACGGCATCCGATGTATATGGCCACAACCGTCCTGTTCCTTGCGATGCCGCTGGTACTTGCATCGCCCATCTCCTTCGCCGTCATGCTTCTGTATATACCTCTGATCGCTAAACGCATCAAGAATGAGGAGGCTGTCCTTGAAGAAGGCCTGGAAGGCTACAAGGAGTATAAGCTGCGGGTAAAGTATAAGGTGTTACCGTTTATCTGGTAAATCCCATAACGGGGTTTTTGTAAAAAAACTTCCGGCTCCATGCAAGAATCTCGGAAAACCAGCGTTTATTGTGCAGTCATTTAAAAAGATTATTATGATGAAAAGCTTTTTCAGATGGTTCGCCATCGCAGCGGCTGTCCTCAGCATTGCCGCCTGCAAGTTGGACGACGACAGTTTCGATCCCAGCATAATGTATCCGTCAGCCGTCGTGACCGTAAAGCCCGACGCGGACAATTCGTCTTTCTACATGCAGCTGGACGAAGAGACTGTGCTGCACGCAGTTAACATGAAGAAATCCCCCTTCGGGACCAAGGAAGTCAGGGCACTGGTAAACTACCGCAAGCCTACCGCGGAGGAGATGCAGAAAGGCGGTCTCTATGACGATGCGGGTAACGTCTATATCAACTGGATTGACTCCATCCTCACCAAGAAGCCGGTACCGGACCTCGGTGAAGATGCCAATGCCGTCAAGTACGGAAATGACCCTATCGAAATCGTAGGGGACTGGACCACGGTTGTCGAAGACGGTTACATCACCCTCCGTTTCCGCACTATTTGGACCGATGGAGTCATGCACAGGATCAACCTCGTAGCCAGTTCAGACCCGGCTGACCCTTATAAGGTCACGCTCTACCACGACGCTGCAGGCGACCATTCCGGTCGCGAGGGAGACGCGCTCGTAGCTTTCAGCCTCGCCGACCTGCCTGACACGCAAGGAGCTACCGTCGACCTGACGCTGGAGTGGAAATCCTTCTCCGGGGTCAAGACCGCCAAGTTCAAATACCGCACACGCGATTAAACTACTGAACCGCGTCCGTAAGAAGCAGGATTAAAAGGCTTTGGCATTGGCCAGCGACATACCGACGCTGAACTGAAGGTTGACGTTGGCAAGCGTGCCTTCCAGGTCCCAGTCCTCGCGATACTCGTCCGAGGGCTTGTGGTACCAAGATGCCATGGGATAACGGTTGGGGCGTGCCGGGTCCGCGGGATGGAGACCATTCTCCATCACCACGGCCGGCACGCCCTTCTTGACGAAGTTGTAATGGTCCGAGCGGAAGAACCATCCGTCGGAATTGTCGTCATCGAAGAAGATATAACGCCCCTGGGCGGCGGCCGCAGCCACATAGTATTTGTCAAGCATGCTTTCGCCGCCGCCCAGGATGACTACGTCCTCGGTGAGTTCCGCCGGACCGATGCTCTCGAAATTCAGGCACGCGACCGTCTTGTCCATCGGGACGGCGGGATGCGCGCAATAGTATTCCGAACCGAAAAGACCGCTTTCCTCGGAAGAGGGGAAAAGGAAGATGATCGAGCGGTCCGGCCTTTCCGGCAGCCGGGTGAACTTGGTGGCGGCAAGCAGCAGTCCGGCCATGCCGGACGCGTTGTCGGCCGCCCCATTGTAGATGGCATCCCCGCTCTCGTCAGGCGTACCGATGCCGAGGTGGTCCCAATGGGCGCTCATCACCACGGCCTCGTCAGCTTTCGAGGCCCCGCGTAGGATAGCTCCGACGTTGCGGGTCTCCTGGATGTCGTAGCTCACGGACATCCTGACGTCACCTTTCACATTGAGTGAAAAGCTCTTGAAGCCCGGACGCTTTGCTGCGGCAAGCGCGGCGTCCATGTCCATTCCCGCCGCTTCGAACAGTTTCCTTGCCCCATCCTCATGCAGCCATCCCTTGATGCCAAGCTCGCCGGCGTTACGGGTATCAGGATCATAAAGGGCAAGGTTGTCCTCCATGTGGCCGTTCACGCAGACATGCCAGCCGTAGCTGGCTGCCTCGGTATTGTGCAAAACGAGGCAGCCGGCCGCTCCCTGACGGATTGCCTCCTCGAACTTATAAAGCCATCTGCCGTAATAGGTCATGTTCCGGCCACGGAAAAGCCCTTCGTCATAATAGCCAGGGTCATTGACCATGGCTATCACTATCTTGCCCTTCACGTCGATGCCCTCATAGTCGTTCCATCCGTACTCGGGGGCATTGATGCCGAATCCGCAGAAGACGTATTCGGCTTTCTTGATCTCTACCATATCGGTCGCGCGCGCGGTCCATACGACCACATCCTCGGGATAGCGCAGGGTGGCTTTCTTCTTCCCTTTCGCCGTCAACGCTCCCCCGACAGGCTTGGCCGTGACGGCTATCATGCGGAAAGGCTGGAACCAGCTTCCGCCGAAAGCCGGCTCGAGGCCAAGCCCTTTCAACTGGTCCGCAAGGTAATCCACCGTGATGTCCTCGTACTGCGTCATGGGCTTTCGACCGCCGAACCCGTCCGAGGCTAGTGTTTTGATCCACTCACGCATCTGCATTTCGTCCGCCTGCTGCGCTGCAGACTGCGCGCCTGCAATCGTTATACTCATAAATAGTACGCACGCGAGTGCCGATATCCTGATCAGTAACTTCAACATGGCTGTCAATTATTCCGTTTCCACGAATATACATTATTTTCTTTGAAATTTTAGTACCTTGTATTGCAAAGTATTCAAAAGTTTTTATATCTTTGCATCGAAAAATACTTTTGGAAATGAAAAAGACAGTCAATGCCGGTATCGGCGGAAGGAACTTTACCCTCGACGAGGACGCCTACAGCCGTCTGGAAGGGTATCTCAAGCTGTTCAGGACACATCTCAAGGACGTGCCCGTAGAGGAAGTCATGGATGACCTTGAGTCACGCATAGCTGAGCTGTTCACCGAGAAGGTCGGCTCGGGATCACGGGTTGTGGACATCAATCTCGTGGAAGAAGTCATCAACCAGCTGGGCATGCCGGACGGCAGCGAAGTGCCGGGCGGCGCCGCGGCGGGCGCGCCGAAGGGCGCTGCGGCCGCGCCGCCGCGCAAGCTCTTCCGCGACCCCGAGAACGCCCGCATCGCCGGCGTCTGCGCCGGACTCGCCCAGTATTTCGACGTCGACATCACGCTGGTGCGCGTACTGATGCTGGTCGCCCTGTTCGCCGGCTCAGCAGGATTCTGGATCTACGTCATCCTCTGGATCGTCGTTCCCAAGGCCTTGACCCCGGCGCAACAGTGCGAAATGCGCGGCATCTCCCCCACCGCGGAGAACCTCGCCAAATTCACCCTTAAAAACAAGAAGTGATGGAAACCAATGCAGACAACGTACGCGCCCAAATGCGCAAAGGAATGCTGGAATACTGCATCCTGTGCATCCTGGCCAAGCGAGAAGCCTATGCCTCGTCCATCATCGAGGAGCTTAAGGCCGCGAACCTGATCGTGGTCGAAGGAACGCTCTATCCCCTGCTGATACGGCAGAAGAATCAGGGCCTCCTCACCTACCGCTGGGAGGAATCCACGCAAGGCCCTCCCCGCAAATACTATTGCATCACCGACAAAGGTCGCGAACAACTCAAGGACATGGACAGCGCCTGGCAGGATATGGTCAGGGCCATTGAAACACTCAGAGGATGAAACAGATAGAAAGAGTCAGCATAGGGGGATACGCTTTCTCCCTTGAAAAAGAGGCCGCGCAGGCAGTAGCCGCTTATCTGAAGGATATGACGGCATACTATCCCAATCCCGAGATCGTCGAAGGTATCGAAGAGAGGATGGCCGAACTCCTGCTCGAAAGGACGCCTTCGGACGGAGTCGTCACACTGTCCTCCGTCCAGGAGATAATGGACATACTAGGCCGCCCGGAAAAGATAGAGGAGGAAGAACCCGAGCGCTCCACTCCGGAAGAGAAGCCGAAGAAAAAACTTTACCGCGACATGGAGAACGCCCGCGTAGCCGGCGTCTGCAGCGGCCTGGCGAGCTATTTCGATGTAGATCCTGCGGTGTTCAGGATCATTTTCCTGGTACTCTCCCTCGTCGGATTCTTCGGCGGGATCGACCACTGGGGACCCGTATTCTCCGTATCGATATCCTTCCCTATCCTCTACCTGATCCTCTGGATGTGCATGCCAGCGGCCCGCACCGCGCGCCAGCGCTGGGAGCAGAAAGGCGAGGACGGCACGGCCGAGAGCATCCGCCGCTCCATCGAGAGCGGCGCGGCCGAGCTAGGCGCGGCGGCCGAGAGGATCGGCAAGTCCCCCGCCTGGGGAGGCCTCGGCCGCGCCGTCGAGCTGATAATCGGCCTGATCCTCCTCATCGTGTCCGTGTCCGGACTCTTCACCTGCGGACTGGGGCTGTTCGGATGGGAATGGCTTGGATTCAAGACCACCGTAGACCGCCTGATCGCGGAGATATCCTACGAACTGCCTCAGTTCACGAACATCATCGAGACTCCCTGGGTCATGTATCTCGCAATCGTCGTCTGCATACTCCCCTTCCTCGGAATGCTCTACGGCAGCATCATGATGATCTTCCATTTCAAGTCACCCTCATGGCATCCGGGACTGGTGATCTTCATCCTCTGGCTGATTGCCGTAGTTGCCCTGGCGATACTGGTCATCGCCTGCGGCTTCTCCGCCGACCAGCAGCATATCGTCGTGACGGGAGACAGATACCTTTCACTATAAACATGGGCTTGAGCTTGAGCCTGGGCTTGGCCCTGGCCGTTTGGAGAACAGCTGCACCAAATCATCAGGCTCCACCCCCTATCATGTAAGCACAAAACCTCTCGTTTTGTGCTTTTTTTACGCTAAACAGGTCGGAATAAGCACATTTCCTCAGTATTTGTTCTTATTTCAATGGACTTTGGCTCATTTAAGCACAAAAGAGGCAGAGCTGTGCTTTGAAATTCAAAAAAGGGGGGGGGTAGCAGGCAGAAAAGTATGAATTGATAAGCCTCCTTGCCAGAAGCATGATATCTTTGCCTTGGACATAACTTCAAGGAAACATGAAAAACTTTAGTTTTGAGCAAAAGGAAAAGGAACGGATCTCCTTTCATGAAGCAGAGACGGTTTGTGAATACCGTTTCTCGCAATCAGGCAAATGCTGGCATCTGTATACGCCTGAAGATTTTGAGATTATCTTTTCTGATGATGACGACTTCCGGGCTGGCATGACCATTCTCGCACTTTGCGCACTGTCGTTTCCCGGAATCAGGATATTCACTTTCGAATGGATGAACAACCATCTCCATGTTACGCTTGCTGGTGATAGGGCGGAGATTGATTCCTTTTTCAAAATTCTGAAAGACATACTGGGAAGGTATCTTAAGAACAAGGGAAGGACGGTTTCTCTCAATTCCTGGAGCTATGGGTTACGCGCTGTCAATGACCTGAGGGATATGAGAAGCGTAATCGCCTACAACAACCGGAACGGCTTCCTCATCAACGAATCAGAAACGCCCTTTACCTATCCCTGGGGTGCTAACCGATTCTTTTTCAACAGATACGCTTTCGCGGAACATGAGCGCAGCACGGAAAGATTGAGAATCCGTGATGTCTGGAAAGAGTTCCATACGCGTGCCTTCGACAAGTTCTCCGGTCTTGTGATGCTGGACGGATATGTTTCTCCTCTGGAGTGTTGTCATGTCAGTGAAGCGGAAGGCCTGTTCCGCAACGCACATCAGTATTTCCATTCCGTCTCCAGGGATATGGATGCACAAAGACGGATATCCAAAGAGATCGGGGACAGGATCACTTATACGGATAATGAGATGTACAGCGCCGTAGCAGAACTATGTCGAACGACTTATAGTGTCACCGCACCGGCACTCCTGCCCAAAGAGGCTAAGGTCGAGGTCGCCAGAAAGATGCACTTCGACTATAATGCAAGTGAAAAGCAAATCGCACGGATCCTCAGGGTTGACCCCGGACTCGTTCCCTCGCTGCTGGCGCGGAAATAAGCCTCGGCCAAGCACAAAAAACGGGCTTTTGTGCTCCCACGGCTGTTTATATACTCGGAAAAAGCACATAATGTGCGGTTTCGTGCTTATTTCTCTTAATCTGAGTCAAAATAAGAACAAAATAGGGCAATCTGTTCCTATTTTGAGGAGAAACTGCCAAAAAAAAGAACAAATCAGGCAGTTCTGTGCTTAAGGGATGCGGTGAGACGGCCCGGGACAAGATGTCGGGCTTCCGAGGGCCAGCGGAAGGAAGCTGGTCCAGGCAGGGAAGAGAGGCTAGTCCTCGTCGGGCCAGCCGGGGGAACGGAGGGGGAGCTCGACGCCGTCGGGGGTGACGAGGACCGTACCGGCTTCAGGCTGCGCCAGGTGGCCGATGATGTCGAAGGTCTGGAACTCGCGGCGGAACTTCTCCAGAGACAGGATGGGCACGGCGAAGAGCAGCCTGAAGTCGTCCCCGCCGTTCATGGCGGCGGAGAACGTGTCGATGCCTATCTCCTTGCCGAGCTGGAAGGAATTGCCTTCGAAGGGAATCTTGTCGGCGTAGACCTTGGCGCCGAGGCCGGTGTCGCGGGAGAGCCGCTTGACGGCGTCCGCGAGGCCGCGGGTAACGAAGTACCCGGCCGAGGGGACGATCTCCGCGGCCTCGAGCTGCGCGACCGTGGCGGCGCCTAGCTCGGGCTTGAGGTACGCCGCGACGAGCATGCGATACTGCGAGAGCGCTTTCTCGCGCTCGGCGTGGTCGGCCTCGCCGGCGTCGAAGCGCCGGCGTTCGCGCTCCAGCGCCTGCATTCCGAGGAATGCTGCGCCGAGCGACCCGCTCACGCAGAGCAGGTCCTTGGACTTGGGCGCGGGGCGCCGCCTGGCTGTGAGCAGCGCGGTCTCGCCAACGGCGGACACGCTGATGCACAGCCCGTTGCGCGACGGCGCCAGGTCGAGGTCGACCTGTTTGTAGCCGTGCTCCTTGGCCGCCGCGACGATGCCTTCCCAGAGCTCGCGCACCTGCGCGAAATCCAGCTTGGCGGAAACGCCCAGCCGGACGCTGAGCGCCGCAGGGTGCGCCATCTGCGCATACAGTTCACCCGTCACGCCGACGACGCTCTTGTATCCGAGATGCTTCAAAGGGAAATACACGAGGTCGAAGTCAATGCCTTCAAGCATCACTTTCGACGCATACGCGATGTATTCGCGCCCGGTAGCCTCGAAGCTGTTGTGTCCGAATGCCTCGAACGGGGTTCCTTCGTAAAGCGCCTTGACGGCCTCTACCCGGCCAAGGTCCGAAAAGTCCTTTCCTGCCATAACTATCGATCGTTTGCTTCCTGCAAAATTAGGTTTTTTCTGTATATTTGTCAAAACCACCCTTTATGAAAAACCTGTTGACCCTCACTCTGGCCCTCTTCATGGGCCTCGCCGCCGGACATGCCGAAGAGTATCATGTCGCCAAGGGCGGCTCGGACCTCAATCCCGGCACCAAGGACGCCCCCTTCCTCACTATCTCCAAGGCAGCGGCCGTTGCGCGCGCCGGAGACATCGTCACCGTACACGCCGGCACATACCGCGAGTGGGTCAACCCCCGCAATTCCGGATCGGACAAATACGCCCGTATCACTTACCAGGCCGCCGAAGGGGAAGAGGTCTGGATCAAGGGATCCGATCAGATAACCAACTGGACTCGCGAAAAAAAATCCGATGTCTGGAAAGTCGTCCTCCCCAACAGCTATTTCGGCGATTTCAATCCCTACAAGGAGATCCTTGCCGGAGACTGGGTATACTACACCCAGCCTTACGTCTGCCTCGGCGAGGTCTACCTCAACGGAAAAGCACTGTGGCAGATCGGCACCCGGGAAGGAGTTAATGATACTTCCGAACACCTCTGCTGGTATGTGGAAGTGGATGACAACCAGACCGTCATCTACGCCAATTTCGGCGGAGCCGACCCCAACAAGGAGCTGGCCGAGATCAACGTGCGTCCTGCGGTCTTCTACCCCAAGCTCTCCGGAGTCAACTTCATCACCGTCAGGGGATTCCACCTGTCCCAGGCCGCCACTCAGTGGGCTCCTCCCACAGCCTATCAGGAAGGCTTGATAGGCCCCCACTGGAGCAAGGGTTGGGTCATCGAGGACAATGAGATCAGCCACTCCAAGTGCGTCGGCGTCAGCCTCGGCAAGGACCGCGCCTCCGGCCATAACCGCTGGACTACCGAGCGCGAGCTCATCGGCTTCAACCGCGAGCTCGAGTCCATCTTCAAAGCTTACAACATGGGCTGGAACAAGGAGAATATCGGCTCGCACGTCATCCGCCGCAACGAGATCCGCGACTGCGGCCAGGCCGGAGTCGTCGGACACCTCGGCGGCGTCTTCTCCACCATTGAGGACAACTATATCCACGACATCAACTACAACGTCCAGTTCGGCGGCGCCGAAGTGGGCTGCATCAAGCTCCACGCCGCCATCGACGTCCTTGTCAAGGACAACGTCCTCGACAACGGCGTCCGCGGCATGTGGCTCGACTGGCAGGCCATAGGCACACGCGTGACCGGCAACACCTTTGCGCACAACACCACCTGCGACCTGATGATAGAAGTCAGCCACGGCCCCTGCCTGGTGGACAACAACATCATGCTCTCCCCTGTCGCCTTCCTCGACATGGCCCAGGGAACGGCCTTCGTCCACAACATCATCTGCGGCGAAGTGACCTTCAGGCCGGTGCCGAACCGCTATACCCCCTATCATGCCCCGCACTCCACGGATGTCGTGGGCGTGATGAATTTCCCCGGAGGGGACGACCGCTTCTACAACAACGTGTTCTACGGCGCAAAAGCGGGCCTGAGCGTCTACGACGAGCGCCCGCCCTACTACCCCGGCATCTTCCGTGACATGAACACCGTCACCGTCCGTGACGAGATGCCCGAGCCCTTCGCAGAGAGGCTGCGCAAAGGCTCGGTCCCGGCCGGCAGCAACCAGGGCGACAACTTCTGGCTGCCGATGCACGTGGCCGGCAATGTCTATTACAACGGTGTACCGGGCTACAAGTTCGAGAAAGGCGCAGCCACGGGAGGCAATGTTCCCATGCCGGAAATGGAATACCGCGAGAACGGTATCTTCCTGAAATTCACCCTCGATGGAGCATGGAACAGCGCTTCCACCAGACCGGTGGATACTGAGATGCTTGAGAAGGCTTACTATACTGACAGTTATTACGAGAACCGCGACGAGACTCCGCTGCGCATCGACCACGACTTCGCCGGCGCGCTCCGCAATTTCGCGGCCCCGAAGCCCGGCCCGTTCGAGAACGCTTCCGTCGGGCAGAATGAAATAATGATTTGGAAATTCTAATGAAGAAAAAGAGATTCCGGGCAGGAAAGATACTCCTGCTCTTAGGACTGGTAATACTCGCATGCGCATGGAGCGCCTTCGGACCGATGGTAAAAGGCGCGCTTTCCGTAAAGGAACTGGACAAGGGGCTCTACTACATGGAGTTCAAGGGTGACGACGGCTTCGACGGATTCGTCGAATCCGGAGGGGCATGCAGCCCGCAGGAGATGGGCAGCTACATCTTCCGCTTCCTGTCCAGGGGCTTCGCCAAGGGCCCGGAGACCGGGGAGGCAGCCGGCGCCTACGGCTGCGCCGCCTTCACCGTCCGGGACGCGGAAGACCACTTCATGATGGGCAGGAACTTCGACTTCTCCGAATCGACGGCGATGATCCTCCACAGCCGGCCGAAGAACGGGTACGAATCCATAGCCACATTCAACCTCCGTTTCCTCGGCTTCGGAGAGGACTGGAAGCCGGATTCTTTCGCCAACAAATACATGGCTCTCAGCTGCTTGTTCGTCTCGCTGGACGGCATGAACGAGAAGGGACTGGCCATCGCAGACCTGATGGCGGGAGACGATACCGAGACACATCAGGACCGTGGCCTTCCTGACATGACCACCACCTCTGCACTCCGTTACGTCCTCAACCGCGCAGCCACGGTCGATGAAGCGATACGTATCCTGAACAGTATCGACATGCACTCGGATATCGGTACCGCCCACCATTATGCCATCTCCGACGCCTCGGGGCGCTCGGTCGTGGCGGAGTACATCGACGGCGAACTGGTCGTAACCGACACTCCGATAGTCACGAACCATTAC
The DNA here is from genome assembly GCA_902785785.1 of uncultured Bacteroidia bacterium. Taxonomy (GTDB): domain Bacteria; phylum Bacteroidota; class Bacteroidia; order Bacteroidales; family UBA932; genus Cryptobacteroides. The sequence goes on from CADAAA010000006.1 coordinate 73,703, forward strand.
CTCGCACCAGTATGGTTCGGCAAGGGACAGATACCCGGGGACAACCGCTACGATATCCTGGAGGACGAATATGTGGAGTATCTCGGAATCTTCGACAACGACAGCCTAAAAGAATCCATGGCGTCTGTCAGCCAGACGCCTTCCGGCAGTTTCGGCGGCACACAGTGGACCGTCCTATGGGACCTGGACCGCCTCACGGCCACCTACTACCTGCGCCGCAACTTCGACAAGGCGTACGAATTCAAGCTTGGGAAAAAGTAACGGAAAAACCTGCGGAACCCCCGCAGGTTATTCTATTTCCGGTTGACGGTGTAGGAGATGCCGAGGTCGCGCAGACCGTATATGAGGTCGTTGGTGACGGCGACCTGGAATTTGCGGGACTTGAACTCGACGTTGTACCTGGTCTTGGGATCGTACAGGTACATGCCCAGATCGGTCTTGCCCTTGTTGGCCTTCAGGAGCTTCACGAGGTCCCTGCGAAGGGATTCGTTGAGCTGGTCGGTCGTAAGGTTGATGGCGAAGGTCTTGAGCATGGACTCCGTGACATTGCCCAACATGCTGACTTTCTTGACCTTGAAGCCGTAAGGGGCGGTCTTGCCCTGGGCTTTCTCCTCTGGCTTGAGATAATACTTTTCCTTGATGTCGCCCTCGACGAAGACCTCAGAATGGAGGCCAAGCAGGGGCAGCCAGGCTTCGCAGTCCTTGCCGAAGACGGCCAGCTCGTACGAGCCGCCGAAGTCTTCGATGGTGGCGCGGAGCGACGGCGAGCCGTTGCGCGTGACGCTCCTCTTGACGTCCGTGACGATGCCCGCGAAACTGACGGTGGCGTTCTTGTGTCCCTGCTCACACTCCTCTACCTTGGCCTGGACGTCGCCTACGCTGCAGGTCGTGAAATTCTCGATCTCGAAGGCGTAGCGGTCCAGCGGATGCGCTGAGATGTACATGGTCACAAGCTCCTTCTCCTGCTGGAGCAGGGCAAGGACGTCCTCCTCCGCGGGAGGGGCGGGCATGGCCGGACGCTTGGGCTTCATCTCCTCGGCGTCTCCGAAGAGCGAGAATGCGCTGTCGACCGAGTCGTTGCGGTAGTTGTCGGCATAGCGTGCGAGCTCGTCGATGAAGAGGTCGCCGCTCGCTCCCGGCAGGAAGAACTGCGTGCGCTTGCATCCGAAGGAGTCGAAGGCGCCCGCATACACGAGCGACTCGAGCGAGCGGCGGTTCACCACGCCGCCCATGCGCTCCATGAAGTCGTACACATCCTCGAAGAGGCCGTTCTCCTCACGCTCCTTGATGATCATGTCCACGATATTGGAGCCGAAGCCCTTGATGCCGCCCAGGCCGAAACGGATGGCTCCGGCCTTGTTGACGGTGAAGTGCGCGGAACTCTCGTTGACATCGGGATTCAGCACCTGAAGTTTGTGGGCCTTGCAGTCCGCCATGATCTTCTTGATCTCATCGCCCTTGGATAGGTTACAGGAAAGGTTGGCGGCCTGGAACTCGGCGGGATAGTGGCACTTGAGCCAGCCGGTCTGGTAGCTCACCCAGGCGTAACAGGTAGCGTGGGACTTGTTGAAGGCGTACTGGGCGAACTTCTCCCAGTCCTTCCATATCTTGTCGAGGGTCTTCTCGGGATGGCCGTTGGCGACACCCTGCTTCATGAACTTGTCCTTGAGCTCCATCATCACGGCTATCTGCTTCTTGCCCATGGCCTTGCGAAGCTTGTCAGCCTCACCCTTGGTGAAGGAAGCGAGCTTGCGGGAGAGAAGCATCACCTGCTCCTGGTACACCGTCACGCCGTATGTCTCGGCGAGGTACTCCTCCATCTCCGGGAGATCGTACTCGATGGGCTTGAGACCGAGCTTGCGGTCGACGAAGTTGGGGATATAGTCCATAGGCCCCGGACGATAGAGGGCGTTCATAGCGATGAGGTCCTCGAAACGCTCGGGATGGAGGCGCTGGAGCCAGGTCTTCATGCCCTCCGATTCGAACTGGAACACGCTCATGGTGTCACCGCGGCCGTAGAGCTCATAAGTGGGCTTGTCGTCTATGGGGATGGCCTCGATGTCTATGTCGATGCCGTGGCGCTGCTTGATGTTGTCCAGGCAGGTATGGATGATGGAAAGGGTATTCAGCCCGAGGAAATCCATCTTGAGCATGCCGACATCCTCGATGTAATGCCCGTCATACTGCGAGGTCCAGACGTCCAGACCCGTCTCCTTGTCCTTGGAAAGGCAGATGGGGATGTAGTCGGTGAGATTGGCGGGACCGATGATAGTGGCGCAGGCGTGCTGGCCGGTCTGGCGGATGCAACCCTCCATCTGACGGGCGAACCTGAGCACCTCGCGGTTGATCTCGGGACCGTTCTCTAGCTCGTTGCGGAACTCCGGAACAAGGCGGAAGCAATTGTCGAGGTTGATCTTGACATCGACCTCCTCCATACCCTTCTGGAAGGTGCGCATTTCCTTTTTCTTCTCGCCCGGATGATCGGGGTCATCCACCTCGACCTCCTTCTCGAACCTCTTGAAGCCCGGCTTCAGCTCGTCGAACTTGGGGTTGAAAGGATACTCTTTCTCCACCCTCTCGCTCAGACGGTCGGGGACCATCTTGGCGAGACGGTTGGACTCGTCGATGGAGACGTTGCTGATGCGGGCGATGTCCTTGATGGCGCTCTTGGCGGCCATCGTACCGAAAGTGATCACGCGCGACACGTGGTCGGCTCCGTAGGTCTTCTCGACGTACTCGTGGGCCTTGGTAAGGTCCTCGAAATCCACGTCGATATCAGGCATGGAGATACGGTCGGGATTGAGGAAACGCTCGAACAGGAGGTTGTACTTGATCGGGTCGAGATTGGTGATCTTCAGGCAATAGGCGACGACGGAACCCGCCGCGGAGCCGCGCCCGGGTCCCACGAGGGACCCCATCGCGCGCGACGCGGCGATATAGTCCTGCACTATCAGGAAGTAGTCCGGGAAGCCCATGCGGCAGATGGTCTTGAGCTCGAAGTCGAGACGCTCGGACTGCTCGTCCGTGAGCGTCTCGCCGTAGCGCTCGTGCGCACCCTTGTAGCAAAGGTGGCATAGGTAAGCCACGGACGCACAGAAATCAGCGCCGCGGTCCCGGCCCTTCTTGTCACAGCGACCGGCGTCGATGACGTCCTTGTATTTCTCTAGATAATGGTCCAGGTCGGCCAGGAAGGAAGGCTCGATCTTGAACTTCGGCAACACGTGGTCGCGGTCTATGGAGTACACCTCGACCTTGCCTGCGACCTCCAGCGTGTTGGCCAGCACTTCGGGATGGTCCGGGAATAGCGCGGCCATCTCCTCCTCGCTCTTGAGATACTCCTGCTGCGTGTAGTGCAGGCGGTTGGGATCGTCGACCAGAGCATTGGTGGTCAGGCAGATGAGCCTGTCGTGCGCAGGGCCGTCCTCCTTGTTGACAAAGTGGGCATCGTTCGTGGCTACGACCTTGATGCCGTACTTCTCCGAAAGGCGGAAGATGCCTTCGTTGGCGACCAGCTGGTGCTCGTAGACGTCAAGGGCCAGACCCGGCACCTCGGTCTTGTGCAACTGGACCTCCAGGTAATAGTCGTCCCCGAAAACGGACTTGTGCCACTCCACGGCCTTGCACGCCCCGTCCCAGTCGCCGGCGACCAGCGCGCGGGGAATCTCTCCCGCCAGGCAGGCCGAGCAGCAGATGAGCCCGTCGTGATACTTCTCGATGATCTCGTGGGTCACGCGGGGCTTGTCATAGTACTTGCCCTCGATATGGCCGATGGAGACGATCTTCATGAGATTGCGGTAGCCGGTGGGATTCTTGGCCAGAAGGATCAGGTGATAGTAAGCCCTGTGGGCGGAATCCTTGAGCTTGTGGTCGTAATGCCTCGTGACATAAACCTCGCAGCCCACGATGGGCTTGACCTTGTAATTGCCGTCCGCATCCTTATGCTTTCCGGCCATCTTGAAGAACTCCTTGACCCCGTACATGTTGCCGTGGTCCGTGATGGCGAGAGCGGGCATTCCGAGCTCGGCCGCACGCTTGAAAAGCTTCCCCATATCGGAGAATCCGTCAAGGATGGAGTACTGTGTGTGGACGTGAAGATGGACGAAAGGCATAGGTGGAAGTTTGAGAAACAAAGATAAAAAAACAGCCGGCCTTTTGAAAGGGCCGGCTGCATTTTGTTGATATCTTTTCCGAAGATTACTTCTTGGAGGATTTCTTGGTGGCTTCCACCTTCTTGGCCTTGCTGAGGGTAGCGTCGTACATGATAGGAGTACCGATCATGATGGAAGCGTAGGTACCGATAAGGACACCGAGGCAGAGGGCGACGGAGAGACCCCTGATGGACTCGCCTCCGAAGAACGCGATGGCAAGCATAGGGAGGAGGGTCGAGACGGAGGTGTTGACCGTACGGGTGAGGGTGGCGTTCAGCGAAGAGTTGACGGTCTCCTTGAAGTCGGCGTTGGGATGCAGGCCGAGATTCTCGCGGATACGGTCGAAGATAACCACGTTGTCGTTGATGGCGTATCCGATGATGGTCAGGATAGCCGCGATGAACGTCTGGTCCACGTCAAGGTTGAACGGCAGGATACCCGTGAACAGGGAGAAGAAGCCGATGATGATGATGGCGGTGTGGGCAAGCGACACGACGCCGCCGAGACCCCAGGTCCAGCCCTTGAACCTCCACGCGATGTAGGCGAAGATGATGAGGAGGGCGAGGATCACGGAGATGACTGCGGAGCGCTTGATGTCGCTGGCGATGGAAGCGCCGACCTTGTCGGAGGAGATGATACCGTTGGGGTTGTTGGCGGTATCGACGAAGTCCTCGAAGGTGATGTTCTGGGAATAGAGGCCCTTGAGACCGTCGAAGATCATGCGCTCGATCTCGGCATCCACGGTGGATGACTCATCGTCGACCTTGTAGGAAGTCGTGATCTTCATCTGGGACTCGCCGCCGAACTGCTTGACCTCGACGGAGGACTCGGGATCGGCTGCGTTGAACACGCTCTCGGCAGCGGAACGGACGTCCTCAGCGGTGACAGGCTGGTCGAAGCGTACGACATAGGTACGGCCTCCGGTGAAGTCTACACCATAGGTGAAGCCCTTGATGAAGATGCTCAGGAGGGCGATCAGGATGAGGGCACCGGAGATGATATAGGAATACTTGCGCTTTCCGAGGAAATCGACGTGGGTATTCTTGAGGAAGTTCTTGGACCACTCCCACTCGAAAGTGATGTTCTTGCCCTTCTTCAGCCTGTCGTCGATGACCAGACGAGTGATGAAGATAGAGGTAAGGACGGAGGTGATGATACCGATGATGAGCGTGGTGGCGAAGCCCTTGATAGGACCGGAACCGAAGAAGAACAGCACGAGACCGGTGAGGAGGGTGGTCACCTGACCGTCGATGATGGCGGAGTAAGCGTTGCGGTAACCGTCCTGGACGGCCTTGCCGATGCCCTTGCCGGCCTTGAGCTCTTCCTTGATGCGCTCATAGATAATAACGTTGGCATCCACAGCCATACCCAACGTCAAGACCAAACCGGCGATACCGGGCAGGGTAAGGACCGCTCCGAACGATGCGAGGGTACCGAAGAGGAGAAGGACGTTGGTGAGCAATGCGAAGTCAGCCACGAGACCGGCTCCCTTGTAGAAGAGAACCATGTACACGAGCACCAGGAGGAATGCTATCAGGAATGAGATGAGACCCTTGCGGATCGACTCGGCACCGAGGGAAGGACCGACGACCTGCTCCTGGACGATGGTGGCGGGAGCCGGGAGCTTACCGGACTTGAGGACGTTGGTAAGGTCGGTGGCCTCCTCGACGGAGAAGTTGCCGGTGATGGAGGAGGAACCTCCGGTGATCTCAGTCTGGACGGTAGGATAGGAATACACGGTACCGTCGAGGACGATGGCGACCTGGCGGCCGATGTTGTCCTTGGTGATGCGGGCCCAGGTGTTGGCGCCCTCGGCGTTCATGGTCATGGAGACGCCAGGGGTACCGGCACCACGGCGGCTGTCGTAGTCGACGCGGGCGTCGGTGACGACGGAACCGTCGAGAGGAGCCTTGCCGTCACGGGAAGAAGCCTTGATGGCGACGAGCTCGTAGACGTTGTCACCGGCTACGTACTCGGTAGGCTTGACAGACCACATGCCCTTGAACTCCGGAGGGAAGATCTCGGCGACCTGCGGCATGGCAAGGTAGCGGTTGACGGTAGCGGTGTCGATGGCGTTGGCGAAGCCGATGCAGGCGTTGCCGCGCATCTGGGAAGGATTGAGGATGGAGAAGAGAGGATTGGCCTTCTTGAAGGCATCCAGCTCTGCATCGCTGCCTTCCTGCTGGGCAAGCTCCTGGGCTACGATGTCCTCGGCCTGTCCTTCCTCAGCCTCACCCTCGGCGGCCTCGGCAGCCGGGGTCTCGTCGGAAAGGATCTGGGCAAGGAGGTTGTTGGCCTCGACCATGTAAGGATAGATCTCGGAATACTCGAAAGTGGTCCAGAACTCGAGGGAAGCGGTGCCCTGGAGGAGTTTGCGGACGCGCTCGGGCTCCTTGACACCAGGGAGTTCGACGAGGATGCGGCCGGTGTTGCCGATCTTCTGGATCGAAGGCTGGGTGACACCGAAACGGTCGATACGGTTGCGGAGAACGTTGAAGGAGTTGGCGACTGCGCTCTCGGCCTCGGTCTGGATGACGTTGAGGACCTCGGCGTCGGTGGACTCGGGCTTGATCTGGTCACGCATCTCGTAGGTACCGAAGATCTGTGCGAGCCTCTGGCCGCCGGAAACCTCGTTCCAAGCCTCTCCGAAGAGGGTGATGAAGTCGGAAGTGGAATTCACGCTGCGCTCCTTGGCGAGGGCGAGGGCCCTGTTGAACTCAGGGGTCTGGTTCTCGCCGGCGAGAGCCTTAACGAGGTCCTCGAGCTGAACCTGCAGCATGACGTTCATACCGCCCTTGAGGTCAAGGCCAAGGTTGATCTCCTTGGACTTTACATCCTTGAACTTATAACCGAAATAAACCTTCTCGGAAGAGATGGAATCAGTGTACCACCTGTTCTGGTTTTTCCTGATGGAATCGAGATAGTAAGCTCTCTCCGCCTCGGGAACCTTGTCGAATGCAGCTGAATTCATGACTGCGACGGCAGCTTTCTCGGCATACTTGTCGGCCTTCTTTTCCTGGAGACGGGTCACCAGGGTAAAGGAAAGCTGCCAACAGCATGCTATGGCAAGAAGAATAGCTACAAGCCTGATAGCGCCTTTACTTTGCATAATCTTTACTATTAATATTTAATTGTTTGCACGATTAAAAAGGTGGCGTTTTGCGCCACTTACTCAAAATAGGCCACAAATTTACTATTTTTTTCTTAGAAAGAAACTTTCTTCCAAGGAATTCTTATTTTTGTAGGACGTTTTGACCATTAATGCGAGTGATCGACCTGCGTATTTTCAGAGTATCCGCGCTGGCATGCATAGTATTGCTGGCCTGGTCGGGCATCGCCCGCGCCCAGACGGACACGTTGTCCGTCCCGGCGGGCCCGACCGCCCAGGAGATCCTGATGGGCAAGGTGGATTCGCTCCGCAAGGCGATGTCGCAGGCCCCGGACCGCCGCCGCAGGGACATCGCCCGCAGGATCGCGGCGGCGGACTCCCTCTGCCTCCAGTATGATTTCCCCGCAGCGGCCGACCTGCTCGGCAATGCCGCGGCGGAAGCCGACTCGTCGACATCCCGCGACATCGAAACTGCCCTTCTGCGCGCGCAGGCAGGTATAAGGATGATGGCGCGCGTGTCGCAGGTGCGCGTGAAAGCGCAGAAACGCATATCGCTGGACGACCTCTTCCGGATGTTCCCCGAGACGGTAAGGACCGAAGAGACGCGTTTCCATGTAGCCGGGGCGGACTCCCACACCCTCTATTTCTCAGCCAAAGACCGCACAGGAGCCGGCGGATACGACCTGTATGTCTCACGGCGCAATCCAGTGACGGGGCGTTGGAGCGAGTCGGTCAACATGGGATTCCCCTACTCCTCGCCATACAACGACTACCTGTATGCCGATGCCGGCGACGGGAAGCATTCAGTGCTGGTATCCGACAGGGGCTGCCCGGAAGACAGCGTGAACGTATATGTCTTTGTCTACGACCCCGTTCCGCCCAAACATTCGGTCGCGGACGCGCGCCAGATGCGCGCCATCGCGGAGCTGGAGCCTGCCACAGGCAGGCGCGCCCCGCGCCGCACGCGCGCGAATGTGGACATGAGCACCTATACTGCCGCTTCGGCCACTGTGCGTGCGCTCAGGGATTCCGTTTCAGCGTCCAACCGCGAGCTGAACGCCCTCAGGGCCGGCCTCGAAGAGATTGCGGAAGGGGACCGTGAAGCCTATGCCGCCAGGATAACTGCCAAGGAAAAGGATATGGAAGGACTGCGCGGAAGGCTTGACGCTGCGTCCAGGGACCTTCAGGAGATAGAGCAGCTGTTCCTTTCCGGGAACATGACTCCGGGCGTAGCCCTGCTCCAGCTGCCGCAGGCTTCGGCAGCGGACAGCACGGCAGCGAAACTATTCCTGGCGGAAGTGGATGACAAGGCAGTGATGATGGTCTCCGAAGGCGGCGCCGGCATGCCGGATATCGTACTCCCGAGAGGCGTTTTCGCCGACTATGTGGAATTCCCGAAAACACCTTCAATCCGGATACAGGCTGTCATCGACGAGGAAGAAACCCTCCCTCCCCTGGCCATGACCGTCATACGGCTCCATACCGGTTCGGCTCCGGAAATAGTTGAAAACGAAGACTCCACAGTCTTTACTTCAGCCCCGGTCAACAGCCGCGTCAAGGCCGAATCCCTGATGATGGCCCTACGTGCAACCGGAGTGTCCGATATTTCCCTTTTGGAAGACTAACCTCTCTTGATACTGGCGCCAAGTGCGTTCAGGCGGACATCGATATCCTCGTATCCGCGGTCTATCTGTTCGATATTGTCGATCACGGACGTGCCCTTGGCCGACATGGCCGCGAGCAGCATGGCGATACCAGCACGGATGTCGGGCGATGTCATATTGTTCGCGCGCAGCCTGAAACGGTGGTCGTGACCTATCACGACAGCCCTGTGCGGATCGCACAGGATGATCTGCGCGCCCATGTCGATAAGCTTGTCGACGAAGAACAGACGGCTCTCGAACATCTTCTGGTGGATGAGGACGCTGCCCTTGCACTGCGTCGCCACGACGAGCATGACGCTGAGAAGGTCAGGTGTAAGACCCGGCCAGGGAGCATCGGCGAGGGTCATGATGGACCCGTCTATGAATGACTCGATCTCGTAAGACTCCTGCTCGGGGACGAAGATGTCGTCCCCCCTCTGTTCGAGCTTGACTCCGAGCCTGCGGAAGCACTCCGGGATGATGCCCAAGTCCTTGTACGAGACATCCTTGATGGTCAACGGCGACTGGCAGATGGCGGCCATCCCGATGAAGCTGCCGACTTCGATCATGTCCGGTAGGATGCGGTGCTCCGCCCCGTGGAGCTCTTTCACACCAGTGATGGTGAGGAGGTTGGAGCCGATGCCGTCAATCTTGGCGCCCATGGCGGTGAGCAGGCGGCAGAGCTGCTGCACGTAAGGCTCGCAGGCGGCGTTGTATATGGTGGTGACACCCTCGGCGAGCACGGCAGCCATTACGATATTGGCCGTTCCCGTGACGGAGGCCTCGTCCAGCAGCATGTAACATCCCTTCAGGCCCTGCGGGGCGGAAAGATCGTATGCCCTGACTATGGAATTGTATTCCAGGGAGGCGCCGAGACGGACCATGCCGTCCAGGTGGGTGTCCACCCTGCGGCGACCGATCTTGTCTCCTCCCGGCTTGGGGAAGAATGCGCGGCCGAAACGACTCAGGAGCGGGCCCGCCAGCATGACGGAGCCGCGCAGGGCCGCGCTCTTGCGCACGAACTCTATGCTTCCCACATATTGGGTGTCCACCTCGTCAGCCTGGAAGGAGTATTCGCCCTTGGCGAGACGGCGTACCTTGACACCCATGCCTTCAAGCATGGCGATCAGGTTCTTGATGTCCAGGATCTCGGGGATGTTGGAAATCCTCACCTCCCCCGGGGTCAGGAGAACGGCGCTGATGACCTGCAGGGCCTCATTCTTGGCCCCCTGGGGGACTATCTCCCCGCTCAGTTTGCGGCCTCCTTCGATTGTGAACGTTGACATGGGCGACAGTATTAGAGATGTTCCACTTCCGGATGGAGTTCCACCCCGAACTTTTCCTTGACGGCTGCAATCACCTGATTCTCAAGGGAGACTATCTCCTCCGGAGAGGCGTTTCCACTGAGGTTGACGATGACGAGCGGCTGCTTGTCATAGACGGCGGCGCCGCCGAGCGTCCGGCCTTTCAGGCCGCAGCGCTCGATCATCCAGGCCGCCGGCACCTTCACCCCTTCAGAGGTATCGTAGTGCGGCACTTTGACGTCAGGACCGGCTTCGGCCTCGATCCTGGCGAAATGCTCACGGGAGATCACGGGATTCTTGAAGAAGCTGCCGGCGCTGCCGGTCACGGCCGGATCCGGAAGCTTCGCGTTGCGGATCCCGATGACGGCACGGCGCACGTCGTCCGGCAGCGCCGGCAGGACGCCGTCGAGCGCCGCGCGTATATTGCCGTAGTCGAGCTTCGGGCTGTATTTGCGTGAAAGGCGGAAAAGTACGCTCGTGACTATGTAACGTCCTTTACCCTCTTCCTTGAAGAACGATGTGCGGTAACCGTAGCGGCAGTCGGCATTCTCGAAGGTGACCATGTCACGGAGCTCGAGGTCGAAGCAGTTCACACGGACGATGACATCCTTTGCTTCCACGCCGTATGCTCCGATGTTCTGGACGGCCGACGCGCCGACTTCACCGGGGATGAGGGAGAGATTCTCCACGCCCCAGAGGCCCCTGGAGCATGCCCACTCCACGAAGGAGTCGAACACGGCCCCGGCGCCGACCTCGACAAGCGCTTCATCCTCCTCGAGGCCCATCGGGCGCAGGAACTTGATACCAGAGTGAAGCACAGTCCCCGTCCAGTCGCCGGTAAAGAGGAGGTTGGACCCTGCGCCCATATGGAAGAGCGGCTTCGGCAGTTCGTCGAAGTCCAGGTTGAAGAGGTCCTCCAGCGAATCGTACTCCACGAAACGCTCACAGGACACCTTCATACCGAAAGTGTTCCTGCGGGTCAGGTCCTTATGGTTCTCCGTCCTTATCACGGATACAAATATAATCAAAAATACAAGGAAACCGCTCAGTCAAAGATACCGAGTACCTGAAGACACATGCGGACATCGTGGTAGGGGCACTTCCATTCTCCGGCCTTGTCGGCCAGGAAGCTGGGTTCACCCTCCGCGTCGCAGTACCACCACCACTCCCCGCCGTCCCGGTCTACTATACGGTCGGATATGTATCCCCACGCTTTCTGTGCCCGTTCGAATCCCTCTGGTACGGAAAGATACTTCCATGCCCAGAGGTTGCCGACGACGGACTCCGCCTGTACCCACCAGTGGCGGTCGTTTACGACGGTGCCGTCGGGCTTCACCTCGCAGATCAGGCTGCCGTCGCGCCGGATGCCTTCGAGTCCGGCGGCATACAGCCGCCGGGCCAGGGCGCGCGCGCGCTCGACCGTCCGGAAATCCCGGACGGCCATGGCGCACTCCTGCGCCAGCCACGATGTCTCGATGTCATGTCCGAAAGAGACGCCACCCGGTATGACAGTCCAGTCTCGGTCGAAGTACAGCTCCAGATGGCCTGTGGCATGATCAGTCATCTTGGTTTCGAGTATATCCAGCAGGTTGACCACCCTGTCCCTCAGGACGGGATCCGGCCAGATCCTGTAAAGGTTCGCATACCCCTCCAGCAGATGGAGATGGGAGTTCATGGTCTTGGCGCAGTTCACGTCACGCGGACTCAGGCGCATGTCCTCAAGCGGTTTGAAATCCCTGCCAAGAGCCTCGATATAGCCCCCGTGAACGGTGTCGGCAAAGTGCCTTTCGACTATGTAGTAGATATTTATGGCAGCCTTGAGAGCCTCGTCATCCCCCGTCGCCGCAAAGAACTCGGACAGGGCATAGATGCCGAAAGCCTGTGCATACAGCTGTGCCTTGTCGACCAGTCTCTTCCCTCTTGCATCCAGAGACCAGTATACGCCTCCGTACTTGTGGTCCATGAAGTGGGAGACAAAGTAATCCTTGGCGTGGACCGCCATGATCAGATGCTCCTTGCGATTGAACCGGCGGTACAGGGCGGAATATGTCCAAAGGATGCGCGCGTTGAGGACGGCTCCTCGGGGAGCGTCCTCCTGCAGCGTGCCGTCCCCGGTGATACGCCCGAAGAACCCGCCCTGCGGATCCTTCAGCCTCTCCCAGAAAGGCAGAATGTTGTGTTCCAGGACATCGTGTACGTCCTTCATCATCTTGTCAGCGCCAACAAACAGACCGTTCTCCGCCATACTCAAATAAGGTTTCAGTTACATCGTAAAGATAATCATTTTTCCCGATTCCCCGAAGCTTTTAGCCATATCTTCCCTATACACTGTCACACTTTCTCCGTGGTAACTAAATGTCTGACGTACAAAGAGTTCCCACAAATGACTACCATTTCCAGAGAGGGGTAGTCAAATATATCAACTTATTAAATATAAAGCAGATACGGACCACGTTATGACACAATAGTAATGCGTCATGAGTCGAGGGAGAGAATAATGCTGATGACTTCGTTGTAGTTGGCGGTGCCGGAGGAGATGCGGTTGCCTTTGAGATAGAGATTGTATATCCAGTGCTGGATGCGGCCGACGACAGGACTGTAGAGGTCGTCCCAATGGGCTTGTTCCTCCCGGTATGCCTCGACGACCTCCGGGCGGAGGCCGGCAGCCCACGCGGCGTACGCCTCCTCCGGGAGCACGCGGGCTGCATTGCTCAGCACATAGGGCAGCAACGCCTGGTAGCCGGCGTAGCGGAATGCCGGCGAGGCGGAAGCGGTACAGGCTTTCCAAGCCCAGTAGTTGGCCTCCGCCTCACTGCTGACACCCAGCAGATGAGACAGTTCGTGGGCATAGACGAAAGGATACTGGAGCGGCAAGACATCGCTGCCAATCTGGATTTCGTTGAAGAAAGGTCCTACGAAACCCATTACACTCACTGCGGAATAGAGGCGGTCGAAGAGGAGGTGCTTGGGGCGTTGCCAGGCCTTCGGCCGGGCCAGCCCCCAGCGCTCAGGCAAAGCGTCGTAGAACGCTTTGACCTCCCGTTCGAGCGCCGCCGTATCTATGGATTCAACGGGAACATAACTGCCATTTAAGCCGTCCACATATTCCTTGAGAAATGCTTCGAAACGTTCTGTCTCGAAAGTTGCGGGCCGGACCCCGGCACGGTCGAAGATGCTGCTGCGGAAATAGTTAAGCCCCCAACATGCATAGAACCAGACTACCACCCACAGGATGATGTTCAGCAGCGGCAGCCAGCGCCGTCTCAGGCGTGCAAGGCACGCGATGACGGCTACCGCTGCCGCCACGGCCAATATCTCCTCCAGGGAAAACGGCACTAAAGCACTCAGCCGGGACACTGCTCCGGACAGACGCGGATAGACCGCGGTAGCGTACAGGTCGGCCAGAGCCGTCTGCCTCCGGCAAACGGCAACGCCGGCCAGAGCCGCTCCCGCGACTCCCGCCGCCACCAGTTGCTTCCTGATCCTCCTTTCCATAAAAACAAAATCCCTCCCGGGCGGGGAGGGATTGAAAAGCTATTCCTTGACGCAGGTCTTGATCTGCAGTTCCTCGAGCTGGGTGTCGTCGATGAGGGACGGGGAGTCGATCATGACGTCACGGCCCTGGTTGTTCTTCGGGAAGGCGATGTAGTCGCGGATGGTCTCCTGGCCGCCGAAGAGGGCGCAGACGCGGTCGAAGCCGAAGGCCAGACCGCCGTGGGGCGGGGCGCCGAACTTGAAGGCGTTGATGATGAAGCCGAACTTGTACTCGGCCTCCTCCTTGCCGATGCCGAGCACCTCGAACATGCGGCTCTGCATATCGGCGTTGTGGATACGGATGGATCCGCCGCCGAGCTCGGTGCCGTTCAGGACGAAGTCATAAGCATTGGCGCAGACGCGCTCAAGGTCTTCTTTCTTGTCCGAATAGAACCATTTCTCATGCTCCGGCTTGGGAGCGGTGAAGGGATGGTGCATCGCGTAGAAGCGGCCATCCTCCTCGCTCCATTCGAGGAGCGGGAAGTCGACGATCCATAGAGGTGCGAAGACCTTCGGGTCGCGGAATCCGAGGCGGCTGCCCATCTCGATGCGCAGCACGCCGAGCATGGTCTGCGTCTTGCGCTTGGGACCGCAGAGCACCAGCACGAGGTCGCCGGCCTTGGCCTCGACGGCCCCGGCGATGCCGGCGAGCTCCTCCGGCGAATAGAACTTGTCCACGCTGGACTTGAAGCTTCCGTCCTCGTTGCACTTGATATAGACCAGGCCCTTGGCACCCACCTGCGGGCGCTTGACCCACTCGGTGAGGGCGTCCAGCTCCTTGCGGGTGTACCCGGCACATCCGGGAGCGGCGATGGCGCCCACATATTCGACGCTGTCGAACACGGAGAATCCGTGACCCTGGACCTTGTCCGTAATCTCATGGATCTTCATGTCAAAACGTACGTCGGGCTTGTCGGATCCGTAGTAGTCCATGGCGTCATACCAGCTCATGCGCGGAAGCGGATCGGGGATGTCGACGCCGAGGGCGTTCTTGAACATCGAACGCATCATGCCCTCGAACATGTTCAGGACATCCTCCTGCTCCACGAAACTCATCTCACAGTCGATTTGCGTGAACTCCGGCTGGCGGTCGGCGCGCAGGTCCTCATCGCGGAAGCAGCGCACGATCTGAAAATAGCGGTCATAACCCGCGACCATCAACAGCTGCTTGAAGGTCTGAGGCGACTGCGGGAGGGCGTAGAACTGGCCGGGGTTCATACGGGACGGCACGACGAAGTCGCGCGCTCCCTCCGGGGTGGACTTGATTAGGTAAGGGGTCTCGATTTCCATGAAACCCTGTCCGTCAAGATAGGTGCGGACCTCCTGGGCGAGGCGGTGGCGAAGGGCCAGGGCGCGCTGGAGCGGAGGCCTGCGAAGGTCGAGATAGCGGTACTTGGCGCGGATGTCCTCGCCACCGTCGCTCTCCTCCTCGATGGTGAAGGGGGGAGTCACGGATTTGTTCAGGATGTTGATGCTCTCAATAGAGACTTCGACATCGCCTGTGGGCATCTTGGGGTTCTTGCTCTGGCGCTCGACTACGGTGCCGGTCACCTGGATGACGAACTCGCGACCCAGCGAGGTCGCGGCCTCGACCAGCTCTGCAGGAGCGGCCGCGTCGACGACGAGCTGGGTGATGCCGTAACGGTCGCGGAGGTCGACGAAGGTCATGCCTCCGAGCTTGCGGGATTTCTGCACCCATCCCGCGAGGGTGACTTTCTTGCCTTGGTCGGCGAGCCTCAGCTCACCGCAAGTGTGGGTTCTGTACATATCTCGAGATACTTTTGTTCTATCCGGCAAATGTAGCAAAATTAAACCTATTTAAGGCAGACGAAGGCGAAGAATTCGTCAATCCGGCGCTTCTCCTTGAAGCGTGCGATGTATGCCATGTCGCACAGGTCGTCCGCGAGGGCGGCCGGAACACGCTCCGCCATGCAGATATCAGCTCCATAGCGGGACATTATCTCCTCGTGGCTGTGCTTGTAGCGATAGCAGTCGCGGCGCCCGGCATAGGCGCAGAAATACTGCTCGCCCTGCTGCTTGCGGGCCTCGTCGAAGACCACCATGTCCGCCCAGATCTTGAACACGTCCGTGGAATGGGCGAAGTTCATCATGTCCGGAGTATAGCCTCCCGGCGGGCGCATGTTGACCTCCAGGCCGACATAGTCGCCCTTCTTTCCGAGGCCTTCGCGGTCGCGGTCCAGCTGGAAGTATTCCAGGTGGACAAAGCGGCTCTTGATGCCGAAGGCTTTCACCGTGCGGCGGCCGATGGCGGCAAGCTTGGCCGGGACGGTCTTGTTGGTCCAGTAGCAGGTCTCGCTGTTGTCGTGGACGATCTCCATGATGGGGGTCGGGAAAACGGAGTTATTCTCGAATATGGGCTCACCTTCCGCGTTGTAAATGGCGTCATAGCTTACAAGCAGGCCGGTGATGAACTCCTCGATGACGTATGCTCCGTAGTTGTCCTTATGGGCCAGGAACCAGTCGGCGAGCTCGGCGCCGTCATGGATCTTGAAGGTACCGGAAGCGCCCATGCCGCTGTCCGGCTTGGCGATGACCGGATAGCCGGTCTGCTTGACGAAAGCCTTGACTTTAGCCTCACCTTCCGAGCCCTTGATCTGGCGCGCCGTCGGGATGCCGCCCTGGGCGTAGTATTTCTTCATCTCGGACTTGTTGCGGATGGAGGCTACACGGTCGCTCTTGATGCCTGTCGTGACATTGAAGTCGGTGCGCAGGCGGGCGTCCTGCTCGAGCCAGTATTCGTTGTTGGATTCGATCCAGTCGATCTTGCCGTATTTGTGTGCGAACCAGGCCACGGCCCGGTAGACCTCGCCGTAATCCTCGAGGTTGTCGACCTTGTAATAGTCGTTCAGTGCGCCGCGGAGTTCATCGTTGAGCTCGTGCCAAGGCGCATCCGCGATGCCCAGCACATTGGCTCCGTTCGCCCTCAAGCCGGAGCAAAAGTGACTGTATGTCTGTGGGAAATGCGGGGAAATAAAAATGACGTTCATGAAAGCGTATGTTTGGTTTTCGGCAGAAACCTGCCGCATCTGTCCGTTGGAAATTTCCCAGGCGAGGCCGCGGAGTTCCTCCCGGCCGTCCTTGGAGATGATATATCCCCCGTCGGGGAAAGTGTAGAATGCCTGGCGCCAGCTTTCAGGGAAGATGATGTCCTCGAAGAGCCTTTTGCCATCGACCTCCGCATAGCGGACCTGGTCATAGTGAGGTACTATCTGGCGGGTGGTCAGCCCCAGGCCTTCCAGCCAGCGCGGAGCGGTACTCTCGCCCGGAAGTTCCGGGTGCGAGTACACGCGCTCCGCGCAGTTCATCGACCCGGCGCTGCAGCCCATGACAAGCCCGTCGAAACCCTTCAGGAGCTCTTTGAGGCGTATCTCATGCAGGAAACGGTTCTGGGTCGGGACGTGGCCACCGCAGAGGACTATCCAGTCCGCGGAGCGGACGAGGCCGGCGGCACGCTCCGCGTTGCGCCGGTCCAGCATCGTCACCGCGGCGGGCTCTATCCCGGACTTCCGGATGCATTCCGTCATAGACTCCAGGACGTAGTCCGTGAAGCCCCTGTCGTCCGGCGCCGCGCTGACCAGCAGCACCCGCGGCCCTGCGGGCACGCCGCACTCAGCGCGCGGCCCGGCCTCGAGCCAGTCTGCATCAACAGCCGCCGGATTCGTAGCCTGCTTTTCAGCGTGCCGCCCCACCGGCAGAGTATTCTGCGTCTCCGTCAGCCTGGTCGCCAGCTTCGCCGCCAGCGCCGCCTTCACCTCAGCCAGCAGGCCGTTGTCTTCTGTAAAATGGTCCTCTCCGAAGCGTGTAGGACTCCCTGTCAGTATTACCGTCTTACCCATCTGTCTGCGCAACTCCTAATGACATCTCTGTCATAGCGCCTGCAAAGATAATAGAAATGCTTCAAATGCCGTATATCC
The DNA here is from genome assembly GCA_902785785.1 of uncultured Bacteroidia bacterium. GTDB lineage: Bacteria > Bacteroidota > Bacteroidia > Bacteroidales > UBA932 > Cryptobacteroides. The sequence goes on from CADAAA010000006.1 coordinate 91,376, forward strand.
CCTGTCGTCTCCCTCCCCCTTCTTCTCCCCCTTCCTCTCCTCATCTCGCCTTCTCATTTCGCCCTCCTTTCCTCTCAAAGTGCTGTAGACGGTCCAAAGATTGGACCGTCTACAGCAAAAACGCCCCAGAATGACGTAGACGGTCCAGCCCTTGGACCGTCTACGTCACTTCAGCGGCATCGACGGCATCCATGTCAGATGGCGCAGTTACCGAAACTCCTTACCAACCGTCAAGCATCCGGGCGGCCTCTTCATAAGGGATACCGGTCACACGGCAGATTTGGTTGAGGTCCGCACTGAAACGGCGTCCGAGCTGCCGAAGCAACTCTGTTTTCTGCTCCACGCCCAAGTCTGAGATCCTGTTCGACCTAAATAAAGAGTGACACAGATCCTCGCTTGCCGAAAGGATATTCTGATCCCTGAAAGACGGAGCCGCTCCTCCTTCAAGCCTTTGACGGGCTTTGGAAGATGTCCTGAGGAAGTATCCCAACCGCTTCGGGGTCCGGAACAGGGCTTCTACGCCCTTCACCTGTACGTAGGATTCCGGCAGGATATACCCTCCCGATCCTATCTTATAGTCTCCAGGAAGCATGACATTGCTTTTCAGCATCCGCATCTGAGCCCTTCCAGAAAACTCCCCCAAACACCTCCCCGGGAAAGGGTTGTCATTAAAAAACACGTTCCCTGTCCCCCAAGGATAGCCGGAAGGCTCGAAACAGATGTTCGCTGCCACGCTGTTCATCAATACGTAGGCAATGGCCCTCTCAAGGGACTCGTCGCTGTCATTTACCTCCCTGATATCCACTCCGTTACGGCGCAGGAGCTCGTTTACTCCATATTTCCTGTAGAAATAAGAGGCATACAGGCGCTTGAACGTGTTAATGAACAGTTCCGCATCCTCACGGCTGCATGCAAGCACGAAATGGACATGGTTGGACATAAGGATGAATGCCAGAACCATTACTCCGGACAAAAAGGCTGCGACAGCCACATAGTTCATCGCCACGCGGAAGTCTTCCCCGTCCCGGAACCACAGGCGGTCTTCCAGATGCTCCGTCGTAATCAAGTAATAGTGTTTCATAGTCAAGTCTGTTTAACGCCTGCAAGATAGATTTTGTGTCGGATACTCCAAGGAACCATAAAGATTCATATCGGGGTATTTCCACGTTTTTTATCTTTTTGTATTCTCGAAATGACATAGACGGTCCAGCAATTGGACCGTCTACAGCAAAAACGCCCCGAAATGACGTAGACGGTCCAGTCTGTGGACCGTCTACGTCATTTGCCGACGGGGAAACAGCCGAGAGAGGGAGCGCGGGGAGAAGGATGGAGGAAAAGAGGACGGAGAGAGGGCAGAGAGAGAGGGCAGAGAGAGAATGGAAAAAGGGTGGAGAGAGGGACAGAAGGAAAAGAAAAAGTGCCGGGGGATGAACCCGCGGCACTTTTTGAAATCTGATGACAGAACCTCCTCCTATCGGATAACGGAGGTGCAGAAAAGGACTAGTCCTCTTCCTCCTGGGCGGCGTAGTCGGCCAGAAGCTTGGTCTGGACGTCTCCCGGAACGGGCTGGTAGTCGGCGAACTCCATCGTGAAGGTGGCGGAACCGGAGGTGATGGAGCTCAGGGTAGTCGAATAACGATAGAGCTCTGCGAGCGGAACGCGGGCCTTGAGGATGGCGAAGCCCTTGTCGGAACCCATGTCGCCGAGGATACCGCGGCGGTTCTGGAGATCGGACATACAGGCGCCCTGGTACTCGGCGGGGGTCATGACCTCGACGTTGTAGATAGGCTCGAGGATCTTGGGACCGGCGTTGCGGAAAGCCTCACGGAAGGCGTTGCGGCCAGCGATGATGAAGGCGATTTCCTTGGAGTCAACCGGGTGCATCTTACCGTCGTAGACGAAGACGCGGATGTCGCGGGCGTAGGAACCGGTGAGAGGTCCCTCGACCATACGCTCCTTGATACCCTTGAGGATAGCGGGCATGAAGCTGAGGTCGATGGCACCACCGACGACGCAGTTGTAGAATTCGAGCTTGCCGCCCCACTCCAGGTCGGTGATATCCTGGGACTTGATGTTCAGCATGGTCTCCTTGCCGTTGATCATGAACTTGGTGTTCAACTCACCCTCTGCAGGGCAGACGAGGAGGTGGACCTCACCGAACTGACCGGCACCGCCGGACTGCTTCTTGTGACGGTACTGGGCGCATGCGACCTTGGTAATGGTCTCACGGTAAGGGACCTTCGGGGCGAAGAGCTCGACGTCGAGGCCGAACTCGTTGTTGAGTCTCCACTTGACGACGTTGATATGCTGCTCGCCGTTGCCGCTGAGGATGGTCTGGCGGAGCTCCTTGGAGTACTCCACGATGACGGTAGGATCCTGCGAAGCGATCTTCTTGAGGGCGTCGCCGAGCTTCTGCTCGTCCTGCTGGACCTTGGCCTTGATGGCGCAGCGGTACTTCGGAGCGGGATATGCGATCTTGCCGTAGTCGAGGCCGGCGCCGATGGCGCACAGCGTAGTGCCGGCCTTGCCGTTCTTGAGCTTCACGACGCAGCCGAAGTCACCGGCGTGCAGGCTGGTGACGGACTCCTTCTTGAGACCGGCAACGGCGTAAAGGGCGGAGAAACGCTCCTTGGAACCGGAATTGGGCTCCTCGAAGTCGACACCGGTGGTGACGATACCGCTCATGACCTTGAAGAAGGAAACCTCTCCGAGGTGCTGCTCGACATCGGTCTTGTAGATATAGAGGGATGCGGGAGCGCTCTCATCGCCTGCGGGCACGATGCCGAGGTGGGTGATGAACTCGAGAAGGCGGCGGACACCGACGTCCTTCTTGGCGGAAAGGCAGAACACGGGATAAGCGTCGCCGTTGGCATAACCGGTGGAGAGACCCTTGATGATCTCCTCCTCGGAGAGGTCACCCTCGTCGAAGAACTTCATCATGAGCTCCTCGTCGTACTCGGCGGCCTTCTCGACGAGCTCGGCGTGCATGGTCTCGGCCTGATCGGCGAACTCTGCCGGGATGTCGGAGACGGTGCACTTGCCGTTCTGGTCCGTGAACTTGTAGTATTTCATCGTGAGGACATCCACGAAGGCGTCGAAAGCAGTGCCGGGGTTGACCGGGAACTGGACGTAGACGGGCTTGCCGCCGAACGCCTCCTTGAGGGAGTTCTGAAGGTTGTCCCAGTCGGCCTTCTCGCTGTCAAGCTGGTTGATGGCGAGGACGAGGGGAAGCTTGGCGTTGCCGGCGTGGCGGGCGAAAATCTCGGTGCCGACCTCGACGCCCTGCTGGGCGTTGACGAGGAGGATGCCGTTCTCGCAGACCTTGAAGGCAGCGAAAGCGCCGCCGCAGAAATCGTCGGCGCCGGGAGCGTCGATGACGTTGATCTTCTTGCCTTCGAACTCGGCATAGAGCGGAGCGCCGTAAATGGAACGCTGGTTCAGCTTCTCGATCTCGGTGTAGTCGGAGACGGTGTTCTTGTCCTCAACGGTGCCCCTCCTGTCGATGACCTTGCCTTCGAAAAGGATGGCCTCGGACAAAGAGGTCTTGCCGGACTTGGTGGCGCCCAGAAGGACAACGTTGCGGATGTCTTTGGTGGAATACTCTTTCATTTTTCTGTTGTTATATTGTTATTTCTTCAAAATTGCGGATTATCGGCGCAGTCCGCAAAGATAATCAATTTAAAAAGCATAACCAACAAGAAAAACGTCAAAGCTCTTGAAAAAAGCATTTTAGGCCGTATTTCCTCTCCAGCCGCTCCGGAAGGGCGGCGCGCAGGCTTTTGAAAAGCGCGTCGCCGTCAACCCCGAGCTCGCGCCTCAGGAGAGCGTCCATGTCACGGCGCTTCACGCCGAGAAGGCGGCACACCCGGTCGAAGGGGAAGGAGGGATCGAGATAGATGTTTTCGTCATTGACGAGCCGTTCCAGCAAAGCGTAGTGTTCTTCAAGCGTTCTCATATACGTAGGGTTTCGCAGTGCAATATGAAACATTTCTCCGATATCGGCAATCATTGGACGGCTTCCGGCGGGGGGTAAAAGGAAAATAAATATGTTTTTATCAAAAATAGCCTCTTTTTTGATGCAATTGACACCCTTTTAGTGTCAATGACCACAGAACAGTGTCAGCTTTCTGTCGCACAACCTGATAACTTTGTCTTGTAAACGCCAGCCAGAGTAATGGACAACAACTCGATCAAGCAGAATATCCTGAAGATCCGTCTGGAACACAACATGTCCCAGACGAAAATGGCGGATGCCCTCGGAATCGCGAGGAACACTTATAGGAAACTTGAAAAGGGCAAGACCAGGGTAATCAGTGACTACATCCAGGTCATTGCCGACTGGGCGGGTATAACGCCCGAGGAGGTCGTCCTCGGCGACCCTTCCGCCAGCGGCGTCGCGATGCTCAGGGAAGAGCGTGAAAGATTCAACGACAGGATACGTGAGCTGACCGAGAGCTACGAATCGCAGAAGGCAAGCCTGCGGGCGGAAATCGACAATCTCAACAGGCTTGTCAGCGAAAAGGAAGACAACAACCGCAATCTCAAGTCGATCATCGCTTTGCTTGAAAAAAGGAAGGAAGACGATAAAAATGATTAAATTTGCGGTATGATGCTTCTGACATGCCGCGTAGTTTTCAACTGAAAGCATACATGCACGAGGGCCTCGTGGAGGCCGGGTGCGACGAGGCGGGCAGGGGCCCGCTCGCCGGTCCCGTGTTCGCCGCGGCCGTCATCCTGCCCGAGGGTTTCTTCCATCCGCTCCTGGACGACTCCAAGCGCATGACGGAACGCTCCCGCGACATCCTGCGCCCCATCATCGAGCAGAACGCCGTGGCATGGGCAGTCGAGTCTGTCCAACCTGGGGAGATCGACCGGATCAATATCCTCAACGCCTCCATCACCGGCATGCAGAGGGCTGTCCTGCGCCTTGCCGTCAAGCCGGACCTCCTGCTGGTCGACGGCAACCGCTTCAAGCCTCTCGACGGCTACGCCCACGTAACCGTGGTGCACGGCGATGCGACTTACGCCAGCATCGCCGCCGCTTCCGTCCTGGCCAAGACATGGCGGGACGAGTACATGAGGAAGATCGCGCAGGAGTATCCGCAGTACGGATGGGACCGCAACATGGGCTACCCGACCAAGGAGCACATCGAAGCCATACGCGAGTATGGGTACACGCCGTATCACCGGAAAAGCTTCCACCCCAAAGAATTGGAACCAACACTATTCGACAATATATGAAGACCAACATGAAGAAAGTCCTTCTCACTCTCGCGGCGGCCATGACGCTCACCGCCGGCGCCCGCGCGGATGAAGGCATGTGGCTGCTCCCGCTTCTCCAGAAGATGAACGCGGGCGCAATGGCGGAGCTCGGCTGCCGCCTCACACCCGAACAGATCTACAGCATCAACAACACCTCCCTTAAGGACGCCATCGTCCATTTCGGAGGCGGATGCACCGGAGAGATGATCTCCAACCAGGGACTCGTCATCACCAACCACCACTGCGGATACAGCAACATCCAGGCGCTCTCCACCCCCGAGCACAACTATCTCGAGGACGGATACTGGGCGATGAGTCTCAAGGAAGAGCTGCCCGCCAGAGGCCTCAGTGTCACCTTCCTGCAGAGCATGACCGACGTCACCCCCGTGCTGGAGAAGGCCTATGAGTCCGCACTCAAGGCCAACAAGAAGGCCGAGGACAAGGAAGAGATAGCCGAAGCCGCCATGGAGGCCACAGCCCAGGCCCTCGCTGAAAAGGCCGAGGCTGACAACCCTCACTGCACGGCCAGGGTCCAGAGTTTCTACAACGACAACGTCTTCTACCTCATTGTCTACAAGACTTACACCGACGTCCGTTTCGTCGGCGCTCCGCCGGCATCCTCCGGAAAGTTCGGCGGCGAAACCGACAACTGGATGTGGCCCCGCCACACTTGCGACTTCTCGATGTTCCGCGTATATGCCGGCCGCGACAACGAGCCTGCCGCATACAGCCCGGACAACGTCCCCTACCAGCCCAAGCGCACCCTCGGCATCTCCCTCAAGGGATACCAGGACGGTGACTTCGCCATGATCATGGGCTATCCCGGGCGCACCCAGAGGTTCCAGACCGCAGCCCAGCTCAAGCAGATGATCGCCGAGCAGCGTGTCGCCATCGACGCCCGTACCGTCCGTCAGGACGTCATGTGGGAGGCCATGATGGCCGACCCGGCCGTCACCCTGCAGTATGCCAGCAAGTATGCCAGCTCGGCCAACGGCTGGAAGAAGTGGCAGGGCGAGGAACTCGCCTTCGAGAAGCTCAACATCATCGGACGCGAAGAGCAGAAAGAGGCGGATTTCAACGCCTGGGTTTCTGCTAAGAAAAAACGCAGGGAGGCCTATGGCAACGCCATCCAGACCATAGCCGACGCCGTTGCCTCCTCCGCCGAGGCCGAAAAGGCATATACGCTCCTGACCGAGACCATCTACAGGATCGAAGCCGTGAATTACGCCGCCTCGTTCGGCAATGCCTTCCGCAGGGCCCAGGCCTCCGGCAGCGATGAAGCGGCTGCCCTCGAGGAGGCCATTTCCACCATCGCCCGCCAGTACAAGGACTACAACGAACCGCTCGACCGCAAGGAAGGCGTAGCGCTGTTCAACCACTATCTCTCCCGGGTCAAGCCCGAGGACATGGTAGCCATCGAAGGACTTGACCCTTCACAGGTCGAGCCTTTCGTCAAATACGTTTTCGACAATACCGCCTTCACCTCGGAAGAGAAGCTCCGCGAGAAGATCAAGAGCTACGCCGACTACGAGAATGATCCCGCCACTATGATCTACAACGCCATAGTCGGAGCGGCCCAGAAGTTCACCCCGGCCATGATTGAAAGCACCGGTCCCATTGCCGAAGGCAGCAAGGCCTTTACCAAGGGCCTCATGGAATGGAAGGAAGGTGAGCCCTCCTATCCGGACGCCAACAGCACCATGCGTCTGACCTACGGCACCGTCAAGTCCTACTCCCCCAAGGACGGCGTGCTCTACAAGCATTACACCACCGTCAAGGGCGTTATTGAGAAGGAAGACCCGGACAACTACGAGTTCCGTGTCCCCGCCAAGCTCAAGGAGATCATCCTTAACAAGGACTTCGGCCAGTACACCAATGAATACGGCGAAGTGCCCGCCTGCTTCCTGATCAACTGCGATATCACCGGAGGCAACTCCGGCTCACCCGTGATGGATGCTGACGGCAATCTCATCGGTCTCGCCTTCGACGGCAACTGGGAGTCCATGTCCAGCGACGTGATGTTCGAGCCCGACCTCCAGCGTTGCATCTGCGTGGACATCCGTTACGTGCTCCTGCTCCTCGACAAGTTCGGCGGAGCCGGATACCTCCTCAACGAAATGAACATCATCAGATAATGACAGAACAGGATATAAAGCAGGCCCTGGCGGGCGTACGCCATCCCGCAAGGGACGACCGCGACATCGTATCCCTTGGAATGGTGAATGACGTCGAGGTTTCCGAAGGGAAGATCACTGTGACGCTGGGATTCCCCAAGCGTCGTGATCCCCTGACAGAGTACCTCGTGGGCAGCACCCGCGCCACCCTCATCCGGGAGTTTCCGGACATGGAGAACGAAGTCAGGACCGTCATCGTGGACGAGGCTCCCGCCAAAAAGAAAAGCAATGTGCTCGACCTCGATTTCGAGCAGGTCAAGAATATCAAACACATCATAGGCGTAGCCTCCGGCAAAGGCGGCGTCGGCAAGTCCACCGTAGCGGTGAACCTTGCCGTAGCTCTGGCCCGGATGGGCTACCGCGTCGGCCTCGCCGACGCCGACGTGTACGGGCCGTCCGTGCCGGTGATGACCGGCACCGAGGGCCACGTCCCCGAGGCTGTCGAGGAGGAGGACGGCAGGCAGTGGATCCTCCCCGCCGAGAAGTTCGGCGTGAAGTGGATGAGCATCGGCTACTTCGCCGATCGGGGCCAGGCCCTGATCTGGCGCGGGCCGATGGCCTGCAACGCCTTGAAACAGATGATCTTGCAGGTTCAGTGGGGCGAGCTCGACTTCCTTCTGATCGACATGCCCCCGGGCACCGGCGACATCCATATCTCGCTCGTCCACGACATCCCGATGGAGGGTGCAGTAATCGTCACCACGCCGCAGAACGTGGCTCTGGCCGATGTAGAGAAGGGTGTCAACATGTTCGGCAACAAGGGCGTGGAGAAGCCTGTATTCGGTATCATCGAGAACATGTCATGGTTCACCCCTGCCGAGCATCCTGACGAGAAGTACTACCTGTTCGGACAAGGCGGCGGCGTAGCCATGGCGCGGGCTCTGGGCCTGGACCTGCTGGGGCAGGTCCCTATAGTCCAGAGCATACGCGAAGGCGGAGACGCCGGCGAGCCCGTGGCCCTCGGATCCCGCCCCGACGGTCTGGCATTTCTGGATATCGCCTCGAAGCTTGTCGGGAAACTCGAGAAAAAGGACTGAAAATGAAGAGATTGATCGTTCTGGTTGCAGCCCTGCTGCTGGCTCTCAGCGCTTACGCCCTTGAACCCGTAAAAAAGGACAAGAGCAAGATGGCCGTCGAAGGATACGGCCATATAAGCAAGTCCGAAGGGGTCAACTATTCCGCAGGAGGTGCCTTCATCTGGGGGAAACAGCGGACCAAGGGGTTCTTCCTCGGCGCCGGAACCGGCCTGCGCTATATACACTCCGTACATGAGATCGAGGAACTTGGGGAAGGAAGCCGTATCCTCTACTACGGCGACGAGGCCGTCGTCCCGGTGTTCATCCGCGCACGTTTCGGACGCGTGAGGCCGGGCAAGATCAAGCCTTTCGTCACTGCAGACATAGGCACCGCGCTGAACTTCGGCAAGGAGGCCAACACCAAGGGATTCTTCTTCGAACCCCAGATCGGGCTTGACCTTGCGGAGAATGTCTATGTGACGCTGGGAGTGGACACGCATCATTTCCTCAGCCGCAGGCTGATCCGGGTAGGCGACGTCATCGGCACCATACGCGACCCCGAAAAGAAGGTCAAAGGCATCATGTCCACCGGCCTCTCACTACATGTTGGCTACTCCTTCTGAGTCCCCTTCCCTACAGTTTTCTCGAAGCATCGCGTGAGCGCGACGAAGTCTTCGACGCCGAGGCGCTCGGCGCGGAGGTCGAAGACCTCGTCGGCGAAGAAGGCCGAGGCGTCTGCGCCGGCGGGCAGGAGCGGCTTGAGGGCGTTGCGCAAGGTCTTGCGGCGCTGGTTGAACGCCGTCTTGACGACCGCTTTGAAAAGCTTTTCGTCGCAGCCGAGCTCCGTGCGGGAGTTGCGGGTGAGACGGATGACGGCCGAGCGGACTTTCGGCGGCGGGCTGAAAGCCCCGGGGCCGACGGAAAGGACGTATTCTATGTCGTACCAGGCCTGCAGGAGTACCGACAGGATGCCGTAAGTCTTCGAGCCGGGCTTCTCGGCGATGCGGTCCGCCACTTCCTTCTGTATCATGCAGACGACTTCGGGGACGAGGTCCTTGTCATCGAGGATCTTGAAAAAAATCTGCGATGAGATGTTGTACGGAAAGTTGCCGATGATGCGGTACGGACCCTTGAAGAAGCGCGAAACGTTGAGTTTCAGGTAATCCCCCTCCATCAGGTGTCCCTGCATGCCGTTGAAATGCGTCAGCAGGTACTCGACAGACTCCGTATCTATCTCTATCATCTTGAGGTCGATGTCCTCCCGCTTCAGCAGATACTGGGTAAGGACTCCCATGCCGGGGCCTATCTCGAGGACGTCGCGCGGAGCGGACGGGTCCTCGCGCAAGGCCGCGACTATGGACTGCGCTATCCCCTGGTCCGTCAGGAAATGCTGCCCGAGGGCTTTCTTGGCTCTGACTTCCATGCTATTCTTCCTCCTTGCGTCCGGACAGGACAATGGATCCGGCAGCGGCCAGGAGCAGCAGGACGATGATACTTATCGAAGAAGCACGGGAAATCGCCGCGCTGGCAGAGACCGAACGAGGGTCAAAGCGCATCACAAGCTCGTGCCCGCCTGCCGGCAGGACGGCGGCACGGAGTATCCAGTCGGCGCGCAGCACCGGGACATCCTCACCGGTATCAGCAAGCCAGGCGTGCCAGCCATCCGGGTAGTATACCTCACTGAATACCGTCAGTCGGTCTGCCGAAGTGTTATACCTGAAGTGGAGTTCGTTGGGAGCATAGGAGGTCATGACTATCGTGTCCCCGGGAGCGGCAGTTCCGAAGGTCCCGCCGCTGACTGCCTCGGCATCCGCTGGCTCCAGGACGGCTGCGGAACGCAGGTCCGTGGAACCGACAAGATCAAGTGCCATGTCCGGCGACGATGCGGGTACGATGCCGTTCACGAACCAGGCATTGCCATAGGCATTGCCATTCACGACCGGAGCATTATCATCTCCCAAGATTATATACTTCATGTTAAGCGCTGAAAGCACCGGCAACTCCGGGAGTTTCTCCTCGAGTTCCGAGACAGTCGATACATCCTTGGCCGATGCGTAAATGGAGTTGATCTCAGGGACAAGATACTTCTCAATGAGCTCCTGGTAACGCTGAAGTTTAGCCGGGCTGTATCCTCCTATGTTCTTGTGCCAGTATGAACGGATGTAGCTGTTGAACGGGTCTGTCGTGAGGTCAAGTATGCGGTAGGAAACAGCCTTGTCCTGGAGGATGACCTCGTCCACGGCCGTCTTGTTGAACTGGTTGTTGAACGTCCTTGGCGAAACGAAATCGTCCGCCGAAAGATAACGTTTGCCCGCAGCAAAAAGATCGACAAGAACCAGAGCGCAGACAAGAAGGACGGCTGTGCGGCGGCGGGCATAGGCGGCATTGCGCCCCGCCTCCGTCCGCTGGTCGAAACTCGCACGCGCATCCTTGGGTACGGAATACCCCCACAGGATCAGGGTGAATGCCGCTGAAATCAGCAGCAGCGACCGCAGGGCGTCCATCCTGAGCAGATGACGCCGGTCGGCCTGCAGCGCATCCACGAGGACGTCCGGTTGGGCGGCATCAGATTCTCCGGAGAAAGTACCGGCCAGCGAAGGGATAAGCAGCATCAACAGGCAGAAGCCTCCGGCGATAGCGTAAGCTATCAGCCCCTTCTTCTTGAACAGTTCCGCAGGAGTCTCCCCCTTGAGGATACTGTCAAGGACCAGGAATCCCAGCACCGGCAATGTCGTCTGCAGGACAATCAGGGCCATTGACACCGTCCTGAACTTGTTGTAGAACGGAACATGGTCATAGAACAACTTCGTGAACCACATAAAATGGTTTCCGAGAGCGAGCAATATAGCCAGCAGGGTGCAGATGATCACCCACCACTTGTCCTTCGGCCTGCACAGGAAAAGTCCCAGGATGAAAAGGAACACCGTTATGGCTCCCATGTACATCGGGCCGGCCGTAAAAGGCTGAGGGCCCCAATAAAGGGGAAGCGACTTGATGGCCTGCTTGTAGTTGGGATATCCGCTCTCTTTGAGCAGCCTCGCCGTTTCGGAATGATTTGGATTGACCGCGCCGCTGGATGACCCGCCGTTGAAGTTGGGTATCATGAGGTTGGGCAATTCCTCCCAGCCATAGGACCAGGCCGTGGCATAGTTGATGTCGAGGCCGCCGGAGGCAGCGTTACTCGCCGAGGCGAGTTCCGAGCCGCCGCGTGTGGACTGGGCCGTGTACTTGTACACGGGGATCAACTTGTTGGCATTGGTGGCAATGCCGGCGAGACCCATGACTATCAGCAGTGCCGAGGCCGCGAAGAAGCGGCCGAGGCTTCCCCTGCGTGCCTTGTCGGCCAGCAGCCAGACAAGCAGTGCAAGGGCATAGATGATCAGCATCAAGGCCAGGTAGTAGGTGATCTGCTGATGGTTCGCCTTGACCTGGAAACTCACGGCAAAGGCGAACAGAACGGCCCCGAGAAGTGTCTGAGGGAGCCACTTCTTCCAACCTTTGCCCCCCTTCAAAGCTTTCTTGTAGGTGAAAATGAAAGCCGCGAGCGCCCAAGGCAAGTAGGCGATGGCCTGCATCTTGGTGTTATGGCCGACCTGGATGATCTGGAAGTTGTACGAGCAGAACGCCACGGCGATGGCGCCTCCGGCCGCAATCATAGGGGATACGCCGAGCGAAAGCAACAGCAGGAAGCCTCCCAGAAGGGCGAGGAACAGATAGGTGGCAGGACGCTTTCCTATCAGAAGCGCATCGTAAATGGCCTGGGTCCAGTCACCCTGGCGCGGGGCGGAAAACGTAGTGGTAGGCATGCCGCCGAACATCGCATTCGTCCAGGATGTAGGGTCGTCGGGGTGTGCCTTGTTCCACTCATTCATCTCGTGTGACATCCCGACATAGCCGGAGATATCGCTCTGGTTCACGATCTTGCCACTCAGCACCTGGGGAACGAAGGCGTAGGCGATGACGAGGAAAAACAGGATGATGCCCGCGAAGGTCAGTATCTTTTTCAGTCTGTTGCTCATATTACAGTCCTAATTCTGCTTTCATTGAACGGAGCAGGTCGAATGCCTGCATGGGGGTCATATTGTCAAGGTCTGCGGCATTCAGCTTGTCGCGGATGGCGCCCAGCGTCGGGTCGTCGAGCTGGAACAGCGACAGCTGGAAGCCGGGGGTTTCTTCGGGCTCAACCGCCGGTTGCACCCTCTCCTTTTCCAAGGGGACGGCCACCGGCTCACGTCTGCTAGTACCCCGTTCGGGGGACGCCGACCCGTTCCGGGTAAATGCTCGCCCGGTGGCCGTCTCCTCGGAAGAAGGAGTCATTCCGTCAGATTCTTCCATGCTGACGATGGACATCTTTTCCGCAAGGCCGTAGACGCGCGGGGTGGAGCCGCCTTCGAGCTGCGCGAGGGTGCGCTCGGCGGAGTCGAGCACCTCGCGCGGCATGCCGGCCAGCCGCGCCACGTGGATACCGAAGCTGTGCGCAACGCCACCTTCCTTCAGTTTGCGGAGGAAGATGACCTGCTTGCCGGCCTCCTTGACCGCGATATGGAAATTCTTCACGCGCGGATAGATGCTCTCGAGATCGTTCAGCTCGTGGTAATGCGTCGCGAAAAGGGTCTTGGCGCGGTGCCCGTGCTCGTGGAGATACTCCACCAGGGCGCGGGCGATCGACATGCCGTCGTAGGTCGACGTGCCGCGGCCGATCTCGTCCAGCAGCACCAGCGAACGCTCCGAAAGGTTGTGCATGATCATCGCCGTCTCGAGCATTTCCACCATGAAGGTGGACTCGCCGCGGGAGATGTTGTCGGATGCGCCTACACGGGTGAAGATCTTGTCGAAATACCCTATGGTGGCGCTGTCGGCCGGCACCCAGCTGCCGACCTGGGCCATCAGCACGATGAGTGCGGTCTGGCGCAAAAGGGCGGACTTACCGGCCATGTTCGGGCCGGTGAGGATGATTATCTGCTGCTGTTCGGCATCAAGATAGACGTCGTTCGGGACGTACTCCTCGCCGGGGCCCATCATCTTCTCGATGACTGGATGGCGGCCAGCGCGGATGTCGAGGGCGAGGCCGTCCGTCATGACCGGACGGCAGTAGCCGCTGTCGGCCGCCAGGTCGGCGAAGCCGGACAGGACATCCAGCCGCGCCAGTATCTGGCAATTGGCCTGAATGTCGCGGATAAAGCTTTGGATCTCTCTCACGAGATCGGAATATATCCGGCTCTCAAGCTCGTAGATGCGTCCTTCAGCCGAGAGGATCTTCTCCTCATAGACTTTCAGTTCCTCTGTGATATAACGTTCGGCATTGACAAGTGTCTGCTTGCGTATCCACTCCTCAGGGACCTTGTCCTTGAAGGTGTTGCGGACCTCGATGTAGTAGCCGAATACGTTGTTGTATCCTATTTTCAGCGAGCTGATGCCCGTGCGTTCTATCTCGCGCTGCTGCATCTGCAGGAGGTAGTCCTTGCCGCCCCGGGAGATGTCGCGGAGCTCGTCCAGTTCCGCGTCCACGCCGGGGGCGATGATATCGCCCTTGCCAAGCTGGGCGGCGGGGTTGGCGGCCATCGTGCGACGGATGTCGCCGAGGAGGCCGCCGCAGCCGCGCAGTTCCCCGACCATACGGTCGAGTTCGGCCACGCCGCGGCCGCGGCAAAGCGCGGCGACCGGGTCGGTCTGCTCCAGCGAACGCCCGAGCTGCATCACTTCGCGCGGCAGGATCTTGCCGGTCGCCGCACGCGAAAGGATGCGCTCCAGGTCGCCCACGTTGGACATCAGTTCCTGAAGCTCACGAAGGTCCCCGTCCTCTTTCACGAAATGCTCCACCACGTCGTAGCGGGCGTTCAGCTCGGCGATGTCAAGGACTGGCATCGAGAGCCATTGGCGGAGCAGGCGGGCGCCCATGGGGGAACTGCAGCGGTCGATGACATCGACCAGCGAAGTTCCCTCCGCGCCCGCAGCCGACCCGAATATCTCGAGGTTGCGGAACGTGAACTTGTCCATCCAGACGAACTTTGAGCCGTCTATCCTGGATATCGAGCAGATATTGCCCAAACCGGAATGGTGCGTCTGCTCCAGATAGACGAGCAGCGCCCCGGCGGCGCAGATGCCAAGCGGACAGGAATCTATGGCAAAACCCTTCAGTGACTTGACTCCCAACTGCTTGCGGAGCTTGTCCTCGGAAGCGTCCTTGACGAAAGCCCATTCGTCCAGGGTCGTGATATATGCCTGGGTTCCGTACTTTTCCTTGACGGACTTCTCGTAGCCGCGCGGCACGACGAGCTCCTTCGGAGCGAAGGAGGCCAGCAGCGTACCGACATAGTCGGCCGTACCTTGCGCGACCTTGAATGTACCGGTGGAAGCATCCAGGAAAGCGGCTCCGCAGCTCTCTCCGTGGAAGAACAGTCCTGCCAGGAAATTGTTCTCCTTCTGGACGAGCATCTGCTCCCCGAAAGCGACACCGGGGGTCACTATCTCAGTAACGCCGCGCTTGACGATGTTCTTCGCCAGTTTCGGATCTTCAAGCTGGTCGCAGATGGCCACTTTGTAGCCGGCACGGATCAGCTTCGGCAGATAGGCGTCGATGGCGTGGTACGGAACGCCGGCCATGGGGATGGCGTCGGCCATCGCACTGGACCGCTTGGTCAGCACGATACCGAGGACCTTGCTGGCTATCGCAGCGTCCTCGCCGTAAGTCTCGTAGAAGTCCCCGCAACGGAACAGCAGTATGGCATCGGGGCACTGGGCCTTGAAGCTGAAGAACTGCTTCATCATCGGGGTCATCGGATCTTTTTCCTTCGTCTTCGCCATCTTGATGATATAGTTTTCCAGGGCGTTTTCTCCCTATCATACAAAGTTAATCAATATTTGCGAATCTGCGGCCTTTTCACTTACATTCCATTCCCGCCGTTTTACCGCAACCAAGTTTTGAAAGCGTTTTGAAAAAGCGTATATTTGTGTTCCGCAGATTGGCGGGAGCTTTGGATAAACGATTCGGATGAAAAGGGTTTTGGTCATATCGTATTATTGGCCGCCGGCCGGAGGGTCGGGGGTCCAGCGTTGGACTAAATTCTCAAAGTACCTGCCATCCGAAGGCTGGCAGCCGGTAATCTACACCCCGGAGAATCCTGAGCTCTCTTCCGTGGACATGACATTGTTGGATGACATCCCGGCCGAGGCTGAAATCATCCGGAGACCGATACTTGAGCCTTACGGGATCTACCGCCGCCTGATGGGTTCCAATGCTTCCACGGACATGAAAACGTTGATCGGTAATGACGCAGCCAAAGCGACCGGCGGCGAGGTCAATCCTATTTCCGGAGGAAGCAAGAGTTGGAAGCA
Organism: uncultured Bacteroidia bacterium; assembly: GCA_902785785.1. Classification (GTDB taxonomy): domain Bacteria; phylum Bacteroidota; class Bacteroidia; order Bacteroidales; family UBA932; genus Cryptobacteroides. The sequence continues at coordinate 107,163 of CADAAA010000006.1, forward strand.
GAGCCTGTCGCTTTGGATCAGGGGCAATCTTTTCGTTCCCGACCCGCGTGTCTGGTGGCTCCGGCCGTCAGTACGTTTCCTGAAGAAGTATCTTAAAGAGCATCCTGTAGATGCGATCGTTACTACCGGTCCGCCTCAGTCGATGCACCTGATCGGCCTCAAACTGCACAAGGCGACCGGCATTCCGTGGGTGGCCGATTTCCGGGATCCGTGGACCAAGATGTTTTACTACAAGCACCTGCATCTGTCAAAGGCTGCGGACCGCAAGCAGCACCGCATGGAGAAAGCGGTATTGGACGGGGCTTCGGCCGTCATCTCCGTAACCCCGCTGGTACAGCGGGAGTTCCAGGAGATGACCCGCACGCCCGTCGTCCTCATCACCAACGGCTTTGACGAGGACGACTACCCGGATATGTCCGCCACTGGTACTGACGGTCTTGACAATGCCATGGAGTTCCGAGTGACGCATACGGGACTGTTTGCAGAGGACGGCAATCCTTTGACGCTATGGGATGCTTTGGCTGAAAAATGCGCCGCGGACGAGGCTTTCAAAAGCGCACTGCGCATCCGCCTCATCGGCAAGGTCGATGAGGCCATCATCACAGCCATAGAGGCGCGCGGGCTCGGCCCCAACCTCGTCAACCTCGGCTACAAGCCCCACAACGAGGCCGTCGCCGAGCAGCGAAGCGCCTCCATGCTCATCCTCCCCCTGCGACAGGAGCCCGAGTACCGCAACGTCCTGCCCGGAAAGATTTTCGAGTACCTGGCGGCACGGCGGCCGGTACTGGGCATCGGCCAGGAGGACGGAGCAGCCGCCCAGGTCCTGGCCGACACACGCTCCGGCGTCATGTGCAACTGGGACAATGCCGCGGGCATCCGCTCCGCGGTAGACCGCGCCTGGTCCATGCACCTCGCCGGCCAAGGTCGTTCTTCCTTCCCGGCTTTCAATCCCGGCGACATAGAGCGCTACACCCGCCGCCACCTGACGCACGTCCTCGCCACCCTCCTCAACCAGCTCTAGCGGCTCTCACTCCAGTTCTACCTGGCGGTAAGTTGCTCCAGAAGGGTGCGGCATTCGCGGTCGGGGTCGTTCTTGGCCTCACAGACGTCGTTCAGTACCATGACCTCACCGTTCTCGGCGGTATACTTTGGCCAGGTCGGGAGGGAGGCGCAGTTGGGATCGCCGGTGCGCATGAACGCGAGCAGGGCGTCGGACATCTTGTCCGACAGTGCGCGCGGCCTGGCACCGCCGCCAGTATGGGTGATCATTACGTCGGTGTTGTGCAGCCAGAAGCAGATGTCCAGGCAGTGGAAGGCGCGCATGCGGCCGTCGAAGAGCGGTGGCTGCCAGCCGAACCACGCCATGTATACGGGCGACTTCTGGCGAAGTTTGGTATTGGCGGAGCGGATGACGTTGGAACGGACACCGGTCAGCATGGCCCAGACCTCGATGGGGCGGAGGTCAGGGAAAGTCTTGGCGTAAGCCTCGACGATCTGGCGGGTATTCTCTCCGTAACGTGAAGACAGCCTTTCGACTACGCCGTCCATGGTGATATCTTCCAAGGCTGCCTCGGTACGGTCAGGATTCTGCTCCTGGAAAACGGTGCAGTAAAGCAGCGGGATGTCCGGTACATTGGGGTCGGCCGGATCGAAGAACTCGAACGGGAGGTCGATGCCGTCGGACACCGGGCTGAAGCCGGCGCGCATGCCGGTCTCGGCCGCCATGCGCCGGGACGCCCGGTTGGCCAGGTCATAGTACTCCTCCCACGGCATCTCCTGAAGTTTGTCGATCTGGGCGGGCTTAAGGCCGGCCTCTTTCAGAATGTATTCGCCGAGCTTCTCGGCGGAAGCCTTGTCGGAGCCGCGTACGCTGTTGCCCGACAAGGCGACGCCCTTGTGGACAAGGCCCTTGGCCGCAGGCATGGCGGCGATCATGCTGACCTTGGAGCCGCCGCCGGACTGGCCGATCACCGTGACATTGCCCGGGTCGCCTCCGAAGTTGGCGATATTGTCGTGGATCCACTGAAGGGCAGCGACGATGTCAAGCATTCCTACATTACCGGAGTGGAGATACTTCTCACCTCCTACGGAAGCGAAATCGGAATAGCCGAATGCATTCAGGCGATGGTTGACCGAGCAGAAGACCACGTCGCCGTATTTCGCAAGATTCTCCCCGCCATAGCCGTTCTGTTCGATGGCATTGCCGCTGGAGAAACCGCCGCCGTGCAGCCAGACGATAACAGGGCGCTTCCCGGCATCCAGTTTCGGCGTCCAGACGTTAAGGCGAAGGCAATCCTCGCCTATAAGGTCATAGTTCCAAGCATCAACGAGGAAGGCCGCAGACTCCGGCTCGCGTGGATAACCGACTACCTGAGGTGCGGACTCTCCGTAATTGTAAGCATTGCGTATGCCTTCCCACGGCTCCGGCTTCTGCGGAGGCATGAAACGGTTCTTTCCGCCGGTAGGAGCACCGTAGGGAATGCCCTTGAACTGATAGATGTCGTGGAGGATGTAGCCGCGGACCTTGCCGTACTGGGTCTGGGCTACGGCAATGTCATCGCCGATGAACATCTGCTGGCCGTCGTCGGCCTTCTCCCCCTTCGGGGAGCCGCAGGCCGCCGCGAAAAGGGCTGCGGCCGCGAGGATGAGGATCTTTTTCATATAGTTCCGGTTTTGGGGATAATTATCTTATTTCAAGGTGGTTTCGGGCACGTTGAAGCCGCTCAGGGTGAGGTACGGCCTGCCGGCGCAGTCCTCCTTCCGGACTTTCACCCGGACGGTCTTGGACTCGCCCGGCATCAGGAAGAAATAGTTGTCGGAATAGAGCACCGGGAGCACGAGGTCGCCGGTCCCGGAGTCCATGACCTTGAGGCGGAGCATCAAGGCCGGGACCGACCCGTCATTGCGCACCGTAAGTTCGAAGGCGTGCTCCGTGTCATTGGAGGTACGCGTAACTTTCCATTCCGGCGATGCCTGCTCCACGGTGCGCAATGCTTTCAGGTTGCCTTCCTCTCGGCCGCGCCAATAGAGGTTCTCGGAGAGAACAGATCCGGCCGCGCCGGTCAGCCGCAGCCTGATGAAATACACCTCCGTCAGCTCTGCCGGGAACTCCAGCGGGAAACAGACCACGGTCTCATCCTCGCGGATGTCCAGCGGGGCCTCACGGCTCCAGACGATGGAACCGTCGAGATTGACGAGATCACATGAGGCCGTGAGGCCCTGCCTCAAGCCTGCGTGATAGTTCACCACTTCTATATCGTCGTGGAGAGGATTCCAAAGGATATGGAGAGGCTCGCAGGCCTTCTTGCTCCCGAAATATGCGCCGGTGGGCTCGAAATAATAGTCGTAGGTCTGCCATACCATCGAAGGCCAGGCAGGATGGCTCATCCAGAGTATCATGCCCCGGCGCTGCTCGCTGCGTGCTTCGAAGATAGCCCTGTAACCGTCGTAATTGACCCACTGGGCCAGGGCGGAGAACTCCTTGGCATCAGCCGGTTCGCCGAAGGCCTTGGCAATGATGCCGTTGAAACTGTCCGCCGACTGGGCGGAAGCGGCACCGGGCACTACACCGAGGGTATAGTCGTGCAGACCATAGATGGGATTGGGATGCTGCATCGTGTTGACCGGCTCGATATTCTCTATGCCGAAAGCGCGGACCATGTCCTCATAGTTCATCACGTTGGGCATTCCGCGTTCACTGTGGAAAGTTTCGTGCCCCCAAAGGCTGAAGTAATCCTTTGGCGGGAGTGCCCGATAAGGGCCGCCGCCGCTGACCACGCCTGCCGCGGAATGCGGGATGTAATGCATTCCGGGGTGCTCGCGAGCGACCGCTTCTGCAAGGAAGACGTCAATCTCCTCCGGAGGATTGCCTTCGTTGCGACCGACGTAGATCGCGAGCGAAGGATGGTTGCGGATGCGCCGGATATACTCCTCCGCGACTTCCTCGAAGAGGCCGGGATAATAAGGATCGGGGCCATCCCAAGGGTTGGCCAGCCAGAAATCCTGCCAGATCATGACGCCGTGGCGGTCACAGGCCTCGTAGAACTCCTTGTCACCGGTCATTCCGACCCAGTTGCGGATGATGGTGAAATTCATGTCGGCATGGTAGGCGACCGCTATGTCGTATTCGCGTCCGCGATAATTGAGGAGCATTTCGGGGAATCCCCAGTTGCCGCCGAAGCCGATGAAACGGCGGCCGTTGACATACAGGCTGAGCCTTTCAGGCTCGCCTGACGACTCGAAGCCGCCCTTTTGGAGGCCGGGCGTCGGGTCATATCCGTCCACGGAGAAGTCCATCTGGCGGACTCCGGACTTGAAGGAGACTTCGTCAGAGACCTTTCTGTCCGTGACGAATGAGAAACTCACATCATACAGGTTCTGTTCACCGTAGCCTTTCGGCCACCAGAGTCTGGGGTGGTCGAGGTGAAGGGCGGGGACCTTGACGGTCCTGGATTCGCCCGGGGCGAGGGTCTGGGCGAGCTCGAACCCGGCGTCGCCGAAGGCGCCGCGGAGCGAGCCCTCAACGCTCCGGGCGGAATGATTGACAAGAGTCACCTCTGCGTATACATCTGCGGAAGTGGTATCCGGCAGCGGCAGGACGGTCCGGACAAAGGGATCGGCTATGCTGACAGTCCCCTTGTATGTGATATAGACGTCGTCCCATATACCGATGTCACGGCCGCGGACCGTCGGGATCCAGTCCCAGCCGACGGTCGCGTGCATCGTGGGGTTGTCGGCGCCCACGATGCCGCCGTTCTGGTCGGAACTGTACGCAGTCTGCTCTTTGACGGCTCCGTAATGGATATTCTCATGGATGAGGACGGCCAGGTCATTCCGGCCTTCCTTCAAGATGCCGGTCACGTCGAACTCTCCTTCGCGGAAAGCCCCCTCGATACGGCCGAGAGAGACTCCGTTCAAGTATACATCCGCCTTCCAATTTATGCCGTCGAAATGCAGGAACTGGCGCTCGGAGTCCAGGTGTGCATCAAAAGTGTCGCGGTACCAGAAAGGAGAACGGAAATAAGAGTCAGAGCCAAGGAACTGGTTGTCGGCAAATGCCGGATCGGCGACGGCGCCGGCATTGACGAAGCTTGCGAGTACGGTGCCGGGCACCGTGGCCGGCATCCAGGCGCCGTCGTCATACGACGGGCCAGAGAGGGCCGCACCGTCGGCCTGCACCAGGGAGGCGCGCCGGAGCTTCCAGGCTCCGCCTGCAAGGTCCTGACGCGCGCCCCGGCGCGCAGGCGCGGCCTTCGGCACGGCGGCTGCGCCGCCGCGCCCGTACACCTCGAGCTCGGCGAGCTCGAGCGGCCGCCCGTCCGCCGAGGCGGCGAACGCCGCCCGGACATAGCGCGCCCTGGCGGACTTAGCGAGTTTCACTTCGCCAAAGTCCGCGGCGCTGCCGATCCTTGCCACCGATGTCCAAACTATATTGTCATAAGATGTCAGTATCTCCCCGGATACCGCAGGGTTCAGCCAATGGAAAACCAGCTTATCGAACTCCGACTCGAAACCCAGGTCCACCGTAACCCACTCGTCAGCCGCTCCGGCGCTCCGCCAAGCGCTGACGAACCTAGTACTCGGCAGGACATCGAGCAACTCCCCGCCCATATAGAAATTGACCGTATTGAGAGACAATGCGTCGGCTCCGTTGACATCGAAATCCATCCGGAAAACAGAATACTCTACAGGCTCTTCCAAATCAACGGAACAGGAGAACTCCCATCGCCCGGACACTGGATCCCAACCCAGTTCCTCCCAGCTTGTCCCATCTTTCGATCCGTAAACCGTTACCTCTCCCCTTACGCCGCCGGCGCCCATTATCTCTATCCTGTCGGTCTGCACGGACATTCCGTGGAAAGCGATCTCGACAGTCGGATCCGGTATCCTGAACTCGATCCTTGAGTCCGGTTTCCCGTCGAAAAGTCTCTCGTGAAGTTCCCTTACCACCTTTCCGCTTTGCATTCCGGAGCGATAGCTGATGTCGACATACGCTGCCGGCTCTGTCCCGATGATGCCGTCGGTGACAAGCTGGGATGTCAGGTTGTAGTCATAGCAGGATGACTGGTAAGTGATACGCTCCAGCGCTATGTTGCGGTAGCTGCGGTCACCTTTCACGAGCGACGGGGCGAAGGATTCGTCAGGATCGCCTGGATAGACTCCGATGCCGCGCGTGGCGGCCGTCCGCTCCCGGGAGCAGCCTGCCAGCGCCGCAACCGCAGCGGCCAGAAGGAGGATACGCTTCATATAAGGATTAGTTTGTTATTCGAGCAGGTCCTTCGCCGCAAGGACGAGGAACATGTAGTGTGAAGATCCGCCACCCATCACATACTCCACCTGTTGCCATAGGAACGGGAAGGTCAGCAACTCGGGGAAATCGGGGCGTATCAGTGCCGTACCGGAAACGGTGCCTCCGGGAACATAGGTCCAGTCGGCGCGGTTGAAGCCATATCCGACAGTCGTTGACTGGGCGCCTACGCCGCCAGCGAAGGAAGCCTGGTTGGATCCGGGGTGACGTCCCAGGATGAAGTTCAGTGCATCGAACACCGGGTCGGCATCAAAGATGTCGGGGTATTCCTTTGCAAGGAAATAGTGGCGATAGCCGAAGGACTGGATGTCCCAGCCCGCGCCCCAAATGCTCGGACGGTACGGAACCCCGTACGGGGTCTCCGCCGTCTGGGCATCCAGCCGGTCGCGGTAGCGCAGCAGCGCTTCGCGGAATGCTGCGCACTGCTTGCGATACTTCTTGTCGCCCTCCATCTGTTTCTCCACGCGGGCGATATACCATGCGCAGTTGGCGGCAGACGCCACTATGGCGTCCCAATTACCGACTATGAAGTCAAAATACCGCTGCTCTCCGGTGGTAAGGTAAAGCTCGACCGCCAGCTGCATGCGGCCCATGGGGCCGCCGGCGCGGCCGGTCTGCGCCTGAGCCCCGGCCTCGTCGAAGACCTGCCGGGCGATTTCCACGCAGCGGTTTGCGAGCGTGTCATTGAGGCCGCGCAGCGCGCGGGCCGACGCGGCGACATTCACCGCCGTCGAGACACCGTTTCCGCTGTCGGGGAATATCCACCGGTCGTCGTCATTGCCGAGAATGCCGTCGGTGGCGTAGGAAGGATCGCCGAGAGTGGCATACTGCCGCAGGTTGTTGGTGATGATTCCCCTGGAGAAATGTCCTCCCATCGCATCATAGCAGGCAACGACGTGCAGCATTCCGTGCTCGATCTGCTGCTGGATGTCATTCTTGCCGTCCGGCTCATGGATCTCGACCGTACGCTTATGCTGGTCGATGGCCGTTGCGTCAATCTCCGGATGGAAATTCTCAAGGGCCATCGTCAGGATATAGCATTCGTTGCCGGTGGTATGGCGCACATCGTCATCGCCGGCATCGTGCCAGCCGCCGATGTTGACTCCCGGAACGACCTCGAGGGGCTTGAAGGAGGTAGGGTTGTCATCACGCTGTACATAACCGTCGATATGGTTGCCCACCGGAGCCATCTGGGCGTCGTCCATGTGGCATGTATTGTGCCAGACCTTGTACTTGTCCGCGACCCTCATGTGGCACATCTGGTATGGCAGGAAGTACTCCACCACAGGCTGCCACACTCCCCTGTCGTATACGTCCGAGGCTATACGGAAGATAGGGGAACTCCTGTCTCCGTAATGGACGGCATAGAGTCCTTCCTCCTCGATATCGGAGAAATCCACCTTGAGATAGTTGTAGCGCAGGAAAGTGCCATCCCATAGCTCTGCGGGATAGTTTTTCACGAAGTGTTCGCCGTCAGCGTCAAAGCGTACGAGCGTCGCTCCCACGAGCGGCGGGTCGCGACGGTCCGTCTCGATGATGGCGACCTTGTCCTGGTTCGGGAGATAACCCACCTGGGAGGTCTGGACCACCGGGGGATAAGTCCAGCCGGGGACCACGTTGGGCTCGATATACCACTGGACAGCTCCCTTGGTCGCACCGGCGGGTATATCGGAACGGACGACGAACCAGCCGTTGGTGTGGTTCATACGGCCGTCATACAGCTTGAGATCCGCACCATTGAGCGACTTGATGGTCAAACGGCTGTACGGATCGTCCGGACGGGAGGTGAATGACTTGCCCACGGCATAAGGCTCGGCGATGACGGCGTCAGCCGTATACGGGCTGAAGCCTTCGCCGATCAAATGCTTGATATCGGTATCAGGAGCGTTCTTAGGACGGAAGTCGCCAATGCTCTTATACACATAGCTTTCCTGGGTCAGAAGCGGAGAATTGGGCTGCTGGGGGTATATGCCCTGCTTGTCGTCCATTATCCAGGGCTTGCCGAAAAGGTCCCCCGGGAAGAACTCGATATTGAATCCCGCACGTCCGAGGAGCTCCTCGGGGACCGGAGTATCCAGGTCCACAGTCACGAGGAAGCCTTTTCCGGACGGCTCCAGCGTGACGGTATAGGTCACACGATAATCCGGGTATATCATCGGGTTGAAGCCCGTGAAATGACGGCTTGAATCCGGGAAGCACAGGGTGGTCACTATACGGTTGCCTTCTATCTTGCGATCCAGCTGCTTCGGGACCGGCTGCCACTGGCCGGGCGTAGGCTCGAAACGGATGTCGCCGTTGCTTGCGACGCGGTGACCGTTCATCAGGACTGAAATACCGCCCTGATGGCCTTCGGGATAAAAGTCATCGAAAGCCATCACGTCCACCCCGTCACGGTTGAAGTATCCGGAAGGATTAAGGGTGAAGTCCTGGGCATTCAGCGGACAAAGGAAAGCCGCGGCAGCAAGCAGCGCCGTGACTGGAGCAAGCAAAGTAAAGCGTTTCATATTAAGTATTGTAAGGATGTTCCCTACAAATTTAATGAAACGCTCAGACTATCGCAACCCCGAGGAATCAGAAGCGGAAAGCCAGACCGGCATACGGCAGAAACAGGATATGGATGTAGCCGTCACAGCTGGTCTTACTTACGAACTGACCCAGGTCCAGATCACATCCTACGTTAAGAGCAAGGTTATTGTCCAGCAGCATCTCGTAAGACGGACGAAGGAAAAGGTCGGGATCGTATCTTAAATGGTCAGAATTGAATTTCACTCCCGCTTTGATATCAAAACGCCGGTCCTCTCTTGTCTTGCTGACTTTTCCGTATTCAATGAAAACACCATACATCAGCGGACGTTCCCCTCTGTCATAAAAAACCCTCCTCCCGTCCGGACGCTGCGTCAGCATCAATCCTCCACCGAAGAAACGGCCTTTCCCGTTGGTCCATCCGTGTGAAGTAGAGATAGAGAAAAACGGTTTCTTCTGGAACATGACACCGGCCTCCAGCGAACCGCTGTAACCATTGTCAGCAAAACTCTGCGCCGGGGCGGGCGCTGCGAAGCATAGCAGCCCCGCCGCTATAGCTATTATCAATCTTCTCATATTCATGTCATTAGAAGTTTTCCACATAATAGATGCATTTTTAAGTAGAAACGTTGCACGGTCCGGGTTTTATGCGACTTGTGGAAAAAGTGCTATCTTTGTTTTTGCCAGAAATCCACTGAACCATGAGGAAGAGCATTGTTTTCGTTATAGCCGCGCTGGTTGCATTGGCCGGCGCAGAAGCGGCCGCGCAGACGGCGCAGAGCGCGTCGGCTGCCGGGGCCGCACAGACGGCCAAGGCCGTGCGGCCCGCCGGGCAGGGCCTCGAAGAGATCCGCTTCGGCGTAGGCGTCCGCGGCGCCGTGGACCGTACCCTCAGGAACGGTTCTCCGGAAATCGTCTCTCTGTCCTATGCCCGATACAACCAGAAAGGACTCGGATTCCGGACAGGACTTGAATTCATGCCCGTCAACATGAAGATCGACTCATACTTCGGCGTGCCTGTGGCGTTCTCGGCGCGGACGCGCTCGCGGACTTTCTCCCAGTCCGTCAGGACCGGCCTCGAGTCCGCTGCCGTCGGCGCGGTCCGCGACGCCGTCTACGGCTATGAGCCGAATGCCCGGAGCATACTCGGCGACTTCATAATCGGTCTCTTCAATCGCGCTGAATTCTTTGCTGGCCTCACTCCCGGATACATTTTTGGATCCAATGTCCCCCGCGGCTTATCCTATGGCGAAACCACAATAACGGAACAGACTGTCGACCTTATCCACCGCCTTTCATTTACAGCCGACGTCGGTTTCTCTATGTCCTTCCGCATCTGGAACTTCAACCTGGGCTTCGCCCCGGCCGTTCACTACTACCTGACCAGGAACTACGTATACGTCTCCGAGACTTCACCCATCAGCGGTGAATTAGGCGGCGCCCCCATCATCAAGGAGACCCCCGTCCGCTTCCAATACTCCGTCCTCGGCTACCTCAGCTACTCCTTCTGACAACACCCTTTCCAACAAAACCGTCCTATCTTAGCCGCTCTATCAATGCCCGGACTGACAAAGCTCGGCCAGATATAACCCAGCCATAAAAAGCTCATCCAACCCCACTAAATATAGCCCGACCGTCGGACGGCCGTGATTTGTAACACGTTGATTGACAGGATAATCCCTATTTTCTCCCTTGCAAAAATGACAAGGGAGAATTTAACTAATCCCTTATCTTACAATTGTTTACAAATCACGCAACAAAGATTTGTTTAAACGGATAGTTATCCGTAGTATTGCATCGACCAAAAACACTTAAACTATGAGGGGAAGAAATAACAGATTGTATCGTGACGGCTGCGCCCATCACGTTTTCCTTAAGGCGCTCGATGGGAACGTCCTTTTCTATAGGACTGAAGATTATGTCTTTTTCCTAACTCTTCTGTACTATACTGCCAGACGCTATGGAATCGGGATCGAAGCCGTCTGTATAATGTTCAACCACGTGCACATCTTTGTCAAGCCGACGGACAGCAGAAGGTTCAAAGCCTTTTTAAATGACCTTCAGCACAGGTTTGCGATGGTGTACAACAAAGAGTACTCCCTCAGCGGTTCCCTGATGATGCATGCCGGCTTTGCTCCCAAGGGTTCCAGGAAGAGCATCCTCTCCTGCCTTATCTACATCGTCAACAACCCCGTGGCGGGCAATCTGACATCAAATGCACTGGGGTACAAATGGAACGTGCTGGCATACTTCGGGAACAGCAATCCTTTTTCGGAAAGACTGGTCAAGCGGGAATGCAGGTTCAGGATGCGGAGAGCGCTGAAGATGGTGGACTATTATTCTACCCACGGGAAGTATCTGGATTACAATCTACAGGAACGGATACTTGACGGACTCACCAAGTCGGAGAAAGCACAGATAGTCGATTACATCATCTGCAAATACAATCCCGTGGACTATGGTTCACTGATCTCTCGGTTCGGTTCGATCGAGTCCCTTGCCATAGCGGCAGAGTCCACAACAGGCAATGAATACGACCTTCCTGAACCACGGGAAGACTACTCCATATATACCAAGATGCTACGGATAACGCAACGCTCCGGAATTGACCATCATGGATTCCGTTTTAACCGGATGGACAAGGACGATTATGTGCGTTTAGGAAAAGCGCTGACGGTAATCCCGAGAATGACCCACACCCATCTCCGCCGGTTCCTGCGGCTCCCAGCAGACCACCCCCAGAGATTTAGCCGTGATTTGTAATATGTTGATTTACAGGAAAATCCGCTATTCCTCCCTTGCATAATTGACAAGGGAGGATTCAACTAAATCCCTGAACAGCAGGGAATTGCAAATCACGGCGGCGAGGAAAGGAGGAATGAGAGGTGAGAAAAGGCTAGGAAAGAGGAGGAGGAAAAAAATCAAGGCTGGTCCGGGAGGATCAGCCTTGATCAAGTATTTGCAAAGAGTGTATTACCTGGTGCTGTCGCGACGCGGGCGGCGGTCACCGCCGCGGCGTCCGCCGCGGTCACCGCGGCCACCGCGCTCGCCACGGCCCGAAGGGGCCTGGGCGTTGGCGGCGATGCCGGCGTTCGGGGTCAGATCCTGCTTGCCATAGCGCTCGCCGTTGCAGATCCAGACCTTGATGCCGAGGCAACCGACCTTGGTGTTGGCGATTGCGAGAGCATAGTCGATATCGGCACGGAAAGTATGGAGCGGGGTACGACCCTCCTTGAACATCTCGGAGCGAGCCATTTCGGCGCCGCCGACGCGGCCGCTGATCTGGATCTTGATGCCCTCTGCACCAACCCTCATGGTGTTGGCGATGGCCATCTTGATGGCGCGCCTGTAGGAGACGCGGCCCTCGATCTGACGGGCGATGCTGTCGGCTACGATGCGGGCGTCGACCTCGGGGCGCTTGACCTCGAAGATGTTGATCTGGACGTCCTTCTTGGTGACCTTCTTGAGCTCTTCCTTGAGTTTGTCGACCTCGGTGCCGCCTTTGCCGATGATGACACCCGGACGGGCAGCGTGGATGGTGACGGTGATGAGCTTGAGGGTACGCTCGATGACGATCTTGGAAAGGCTGGCCTTAGAAAGACGGTTCATGAGGTACTTGCGGATCTCGTAGTCCTCGGCGATCTTCTCTGCGTAGTTACCACCACACCAGTTGGAATCCCAACCACGGGTGATACCGATTCTGTTGCTGATAGGATTAGTTTTCTGTCCCATATTATTACTCCTCCACTGCTGCTGGTTTAACATCGAGAACGATGGTCACGTGGTTGGAACGCTTGCGGATGCGTCCGGCACGGCCCTGAGGGCAAGGACGGATGCGCTTCAGCGTGCGGCCTTCGCCGACCATGATGGTCTTGACATAGACATTGCCGTTGTCGAGCTCCTTGCTCTTCTCCGGATTCTTGGCCTCCCAGTTGGCGATGGCGCTGCGGAGAAGCTTCTCGAGACGGATGGAAGCCTCCCTCTTGGAGAACTTCAACAGGTCGAGAGCGCGGTTGACCTCGACGCCTCTGATGGTGTCGGCCACCAGGCGCATTTTACGGGGGGAAGTGGGGACGTCATTCAGCTTGGCAATAGCTGTAACCTTCTTGGCCTCCTTGAGGCCTTCTGCCATAAGTCTTTTACGCTTTCCCATAGTGATTACTTCTTATTGTTACCTGAATGACCTCTGAAGTTGCGGGTGGGAGCGAACTCGCCCAGCTTGTGACCCACCATCTGCTCAGTAACGTAAACAGGAATGAACTTGTTTCCATTATGAACTGCGACAGTATGGCCGATGAAGTCAGGGGAGATCATGCTGGCGCGGGACCAGGTCTTGACCACCTCCTTCTTCTTGCTACCATCATTCATAGCAAGAATTCTCTTTTCCAGGGCTTCCTGGATATAGGGACCTTTTCTTAAAGAACGACTCATAATCTCAAAGTTTTATCCTGTTATTTCTTTCTTCTTTCAATGATGAACTTGTTGGAAGCGGCCTTCGGATTACGGGTCTTGTAGCCCTTTGCAGGGAGTCCCTTGCGGGAACGCGGGTGACCTCCGGAAGCACGGCCTTCACCACCACCCATCGGGTGGTCGACAGGGTTCATGACAACACCACGGTTGTGCGGGCGGCGTCCCAGCCAGCGGCTGCGACCGGCCTTGCCGAACGACTCGAGGTTGTGGTCAGGGTTGGAAACGGTACCGACCGTGGCGCGGCAGGCGACGGACACCATCCTGGTCTCGCCCGAAGGCAGACGGAGGACAGCATACTTGCCCTCGCGGGCAGCGAGCTGTGCGAAAGTACCGGCGGAACGTGCCATGGCGGCACCCTGGCCGGGACGGAGCTCGATGTTGTGCACGAGAGTACCAACAGGAATTTCACTGAGAGGGAGGGCGTTGCCGACCTCGGGAGCTACGCCGCTGCCGGAGGCGATAACCTGGCCCACCTTGATGCCGTTGGGAGCGATGATATAGCGCTTCTCGCCATCCTCGTACTGCACGAGGGCGATACGGGCGGAGCGGTTCGGATCATACTCGATGGTCTGGACCGTTGCGGTGCACTCGTCCTTGTCGCGGAGGAAGTCGATGATGCGGTACATCCTCTTGTGGCCGCCGCCGATGTAACGTACGGTCATCTGACCGGTGTTGTTGCGGCCGCCGGAGCTCTTAAGGGGTTCGAGCAATGATTTCTGGGGTTTCTTGGTGGTGATGTCGTCGAAAGCGCTGATCACCTTGTTCCTCTGACCGGGGGTAACCGGTTTGAATTTTCTAACTGCCATTGTCTGTCCCTCCCTTAAATATTAGCATAGAAGTCGATCTTATCGTCACCGGCAAGGGTGATGTAAGCCTTCTTGAAATGGTTCATACGTCCACGGAGAAGTCCGGCCTTGGTGTAACGGGACTTTCTCTTTCCGTGATAATTGGCGGTATTGACGTCGGCAACGGTAACGTTGTACATCTGCTCGACGGCCGCCTTGATCTGAAGCTTGTTGGCCTTACGGTCTACGATAAAGCCATAACGGTTCAATTTGTCGCCCTGATCCGTCAGCTTCTCAGTAACGATTGGCTTAATAATGATTCCCATCTTCAAATAATTTTAAGGTGGTCTTACTTAACTCTCTCGGCGAGGATATCCTGGACTCCGTCAACCAGCACCAGTGAATTGGCATTCATGATGGCGTAGGTGTTGATTTCGTCGACAGTGATGACCTTGGCCCAGTCAAGGTTGCGGGAGGAGAGGAGGATGTTGTCATTGTTCTCGGGGAGAACGACGAGGACCTTCCTGTCACCTGCCTTGACATTGTTGAGGATCTGGATGAACTCCTTGGTCTTGGGGGCCTCCATGGTGAAAGGCTCGACCAGGGTTATAGCGTTCTCCAGCGCCTTGTAAGAAAGGGCGGAAACGCGGGCGAGGCTCTTGACCTTCTTGTTGAGCTTGGTGTGATAGAAACGCGGGACGGGACCGAACACGCGACCACCGCCTACGAAAATGTTGGCCTTGAGGGAGCCGTGGCGTGCGCCGCCGCCGCCCTTCTGGCGACCGAGTTTCTTGGTGCTGTATGCAACCTCGCTGCGGTCCTTGGTCTTGGCATTGCCATGACGCTGGTTGGCGAGGTACTGGACGACGTCGAGATAGATGACGTGGTCGTTCGGGGTTACTCCGAATACGTTCTCGGGGAGAACCACTTTCTTTCCGGATGCAGATCCGTCAATTTTCAAAACTTCCAATTCCATACTCTTAAGCCTCCACAATTACATAAGAACCCTTAGCTCCGGGAACGGAGCCCTTGACTACGAGAAGGTTGTGCTCAGGGATCACCTTGACCACCTTGAGGTTGAAAACCTTCACCCTTTCATTTCCCATGTGTCCTGCCATGCGCATTCCAGGGAATACGCGGGAAGGCCATGAGGAAGCACCCATGGAACCGGGGTGACGGAGGCGGTTGTGCTGACCGTGGGTCTTGCCGCCGACTCCCTGGAAGTGGTAGCGATGTACGACTCCCTGGAAGCCCTTACCCTTGGAAGTACCGACGACGTCGACGAAAGGAACCTCATTGTCGAGGATATCCTGAACGGTAATCACGTCGCCGAGCTGGAGCTCTCTGGAGAAGTCCGCCGGGAACTCGACGAGTTTCTTCTTGGGAGAAGTTCCTGCCTTTTCAAAATGGCCCTTCAGGGCCGCACTGGTCTGCTTTTCTTTCTTTTCGTCATAGGCAAGCTGTACAGCGGCGTAACCGTCCTTTTCAACTGTACGGATTTGCGTGACAACGCAGGGACCAGCCTCGATGACGGTGCATGGCATGTTCTTACCATCAGCACCGAAAACGGAAGTCATTCCGATTTTCTTTCCAATTAATCCAGGCATTGGTGTGATTAATTAACTGTTTATTAATACATTAAATAAGCCCGCACAAAAATGCGGGCTGCAAATATACGAATATATTTTTAAATATCAAGCGGTTGATATCCATTTATTTATTAGCGGAACTTCTCGTACTCCGGCATGGCGATGTTGGAGATTACTTCCTTCGCTTTCTGCTCGTCGCGCGGGCAGACCATGAGCACATCCCCGGTGTCAACCACGATGAAATTGTCCAGTCCGCGGACGACGACGAGCTTGTCACGATCTGTCGTATATACAAGTGTACTCTTGTTGTCTGCACAGAGGGAAGGCCCGGCGAGCGTGACATTTCCATCAGGCTCAAGCCCGAGGCTGGACACGAAACTGAACAGGGACTCCCAGCTCCCGATGTCGTGCCAGCGGAATTTTGAAGGATAAACCCATGCTTTATCCGTCTTCTCCATGACTGCATAGTCGATGGATATCTTACTGATGCCGGAATAGGCCCTTTCAAGGAAAGCCGCCTCCCCCGGGGTGCCGAGTTCAGTCTCCCAGCCTCGGAAGAGGATCTCGACCTCGGGCATGTGCTTCGCAAGCTCGTCGCGGATGGACTGTGCCTTCCAGACGAAGATACCGGAGTTCCAGAAGAACTCCCCGCTATGGAAGAATACCTCGGCGAGGTCCTTATCGGGCTTCTCGGTGAAGGTCTTGACCTTGACGGGCTTGCCTTCCTCCTCAACTCCGTAGGTCACCCCTTGGATATATCCGAAATTGGTGTCGGGCTTGTCCGGGACGATGCCGAGGGTTATGAGGGCATCCGAGCCTGCGGCATATTCGAGGGCGTTGCAGATTGTATTTTCGAATACATCCTCATCAAGGATGATGTGGTCGGCAGGGGTCGCCACCATCACGGCATCGGGGTCGCGCATCAAAAGCTTGAAAGTCGCCAGGGCGATACACGGCGCGGTGTTGCGGCTGAAAGGTTCGAGGATGATGTTTTCCTCGGGAACTTCGGGCAAGGTCTCGCGTACCATGTCATTGTACCGCACCTGCGATACTACCAGTACGTGGTCCGCCGGGACTATCTTGGAAAAACGCTCGTAAGCCAGACGCAGGAAAGACTTGCCGTCAGGTGTCAGTTCCAGGAACTGCTTGGGCTTGTCCTCACGGCTCACGGGCCAGAACCTGGAGCCGATGCCTCCGGCCATTATGACACAATAATTATGGTTATTCATTGGTTATCAGTAGTTTATTGGTATATAAGCCTGTGGATAGTATTTCGTTTCAACTTTTTCTCCTTCAAAAATCACACTAAACACGTCGAAAAAAACCTCCTTCTGCACCAAAAGCGGTTTGTTCTCCGCCGAATGCAGATAGGCTCGTGCTGCAGCTGCCAGTCTCTTCTGTTTCCGGTAGCCGACATTCTCCTCGGGGCCGGCCTGGACCGGCGCCACGCGGCTCTTGACTTCCACGAAGTGGATGCCGGACGCGTCGGTCGAGACGATGTCGACCTCGAGGTGGCCGCTGCGCCAGTTGCGGGCGACGACCTTGTGGCCGTTCCGCTCCAGATACCCGCATGCCAGATCCTCCGCCATGCGTCCTATTCTCATCCTTGAAGTCTCCATAGTTCCTATCTCTCATTCGAACTCCACGATCGTCACCCCGCTGCCGCCGAACTGGATGTGTTCGTCATGGCAGCTGACTCCGGGAATGGTCCTGAGGTATTTCTGTATCTCTTCGCGCAGCACGCCCGTTCCCTTGCCATGGATGATGCGCACGCTGCCCATGCCCAGCATCATCGCGTCGTCGATGTAATGCGTGACGATGTCGAGGGCATCGCTCAGGCGCTCGCCGCGCACGTCGAGCTCCGAACGGAAATTGAGCTTGCGGGCCGTAATGCCGGGGTCCTCGCGCTGCTGCGGCGGCCGGAAGCTTTCTTTGGCCGCAGCCTTGTATTCGTTGGAAGATATGCGTTCCACGCGGTCAAGCGGCATCTTCGTACTGAGGTTGCCTACGGCAAGCGTGACGGCCTTGTTCGAGACCTTGGTCACTTCGCCGACCATGCCGTTGTCCTTGACGCGGACCTTCTCGCCTACCTTGAGAGGCGCGGTGCGGAAGGCCTCCAGGCGGCGCGTCTCGGCCGCCTCGCGGTCGAGCGCCTCGCGCGTAGAGGCGTCGGCGCGCCGCGCTTTCCTCACCCGTTCCTTCTCCTGGCGCTTGCCGAGCTGCTCGAGTTTGCCCTCGATGTAAGAGTCGCGCTCGCGCTGCTGGCGTGTCTTGCGCTCCTCGAGCGCCGCGATGAAGCCCTGCAGCTCCTTGCGCGCCTCCTGGGTCTGCGACTTCTCGGCCTGCGCCTCCTTGATAGTGCGGATGGTGGTCTCAACCTGCTTGTTGGCTCCCTTGATAATCTCTTCCGCCTCCTTCCGGGCCTCGGCAAGGATATCCTTGCGCTGCTGCTGGAGATCCTGGAGCTCCTTCTGGTATTTGCCAGTAAGGCCTTCCAATGTACGGTCCGCCACCTTCACCTTCTGGAGCTTTTGGTCCAGCACGCGGCGGTTGCGGGCTATCTGGCGCAGGTTGCGCTCGATGCCCACGAATTCCTCACCGGCACGCTCCTCTGCATCCTTGACGATTGCCTCCGGGAGCCCCATCTTACGGGCAAGTTCAAAGGCGAACGAATTGCCCGGCAGGCCCATCTCGAGCTGGAACAGCGGGACGATGTTCTGCGCGTCGAACAGCATGGCGCCGTTCGTCGCGCCGTTGTCGCCAGCAGCGGCGTACAGCTTGAGGTTGGTGTAGTGGGTAGTGATAACGGCGTAGACCCCGCGGCGGTCAAACTCGCCGAGGATGGCCTCGGCGATGGCGCCGCCGGCGGTGGGCTCCGTGCCGGAGCCGAACTCGTCGATGAGTACGAACGAGTCCTTGTCAGCCTCTGCGAGCATGCCCTTCATGTCCGTCAGGAAGGAGCTGTACGTGGAAAGGTCGTTGTCGATGGACTGGTCGTCACCGATGCTGACCATTATGCGCTTGAAAACCGGCAGTTCGGAAGTCTCCGAAGTCGGGATCAGCATGCCCCACTGGAACATGTACTGGAGCAGTCCGGCGGTCTTGAGGCAGACGGACTTGCCGCCGGCGTTGGGACCTGAGATGACCAGGATATGCTTGTCGGCGGTGAGTTTCATCGTCAGCGGGACGATGGCCTTGGACTCCTTCTTAAGCGCACGTTCAAGAAGGGGGTGGCGCGCCTTGCGGAGCTGCAGCGCGCCGTCCGCCGAGATTACCGGCATGCCGGCGATGAAATCCAGGGCGGTCTGGGCCTTGGCCATGATGAAATCGATCTCGCCGAGGAATGTAGCGGCCTCGATGAGCTCCGGCACATACGGGCGAAGGAACCCGCTGAAATCGTACAGGATACGGGATATCTCCCTGGCCTCGTCGAAACGCAGCGAACTGATCTCGTTCTCCATCTCGATGATCTCGACCGGCTCGATGAACACGGTCTTGCCCGAAGCGGACTCGTCATGGACGAATCCCTGGAGCCGTCGCTTGGAGGACGCCGCGACGGGGATAAGGAACTTGCCGTCGCGGACGTTCACGGAGGCATCGGCCTCGACGACGCCGTCCTCCTGGGCCTTACGGAGTATCGCAGCGGCCCTGCGGGAGATGGCGGACTCCGTATCTCTCAATCGTTTACGTATGTCGTAAAGAGCATCTGACGCCGTATCCTTCATCTCGCCGTAACGGTCGATGATTGAGTCTATCCGCTTCTGTACGTCGCGGAAATTGCCCACGCGTGAGGCCATCCTCTTGAGGTTGGGATAGATGCCGTCCTTCATGCCGGCGAAGAACGAGGACACCTTGGCCAGCGTCCCGATCATGGTCCTGAGTTTGCCGACCGATAGCAGGTCGATGCTGTATCCTTCCTTCAGCAAGGGCTTCAGGAACGGCAGCGCATCTATATATCCCGTAGTCGGAAAAGACTCCTCGAACATCACTATGAGACGCATCTCATCGGTCAGCAGAAGCCTGTGGCGTATAACCCCGGGGTCGGTTGAGAACTGCTCGGACGCGACGCGGTCCGCAGCATAATCGGTGCTGCAGCGGTCCGCGATGATCTTCCTGACGCGGTCGAATCCAAGTTTTTCCTCCAGTCTGCTGTCGATGGCCATCACTGTTTGGGTTCTTCCTTGCCCAGCGTAGGACTGAGCAGCAGTTTGAGGTCGTAAGTATTCTCGATGGGACGGAGACGGCCTTCCTTTACATAAGAGATATGGCCGGTCTCCTCGGAGACGACCACTACCGTGGCGTCGCTCTCCTCGGTAATGCCGATGGCAGCTTTGTGGCGCATACCGAAACTGGCAGGAATATCCGTACGGGAGGTTATCGGGAGGGTGCAGCGGGCAGCCACGATGCGGTCGCCGCGCACGATCATCGCTCCGTCATGGAGCGGGGAGTTCTTGAAGAAGAGATTGAGGATGAGCCGGCGGCTCACCATGGCGTCCAGCCTGTCGCCGGTCTCGACGATGTACTGCAGAGAATCCTGTCCGGGAATGACGATGAGGGCGCCGGTCTTCTGCTCGCCCATTACGCGGCAGGCCTCGGCTATCTCCTCGACGGTCTTCTCGGCGACATTGGCTCCCCTGCCCTCCACGAGCCGGCCTATCATCTTGCGCCACCAGCTCGAACTGCCGCCAACCCTTATCAGGAAATGGCGGATCTCCGGCTGGAAAATGATGATCAGCGCCAGGAGTCCTACGTCGAACAACGTGTTCATCAGCGAGGTCATCAGCTTCATGTTCAGAGACCCGACGATGACACGCACGATGAGAAGCAGGATGATGGCTATGAAAATGTTCATGGCCGACGACCCCCTGATCCACCTGAACAGGACGTACAGGATGACCGCCACCATCAATATATCCAGGATATCGATGGCGGACAAGCTCAAGAAACCGAAAATCTCCAAAAACATCATAGCTTGCAAAGTTACTCATTCGCCGGCGATTTGGCAAGCGCCCGGCCCCTTTCCCTTTATCTACCCCATGTCCGGCCATATAAAAAGATGTTTTTTTTGAGTCTCACGTCAGAAAAATATCTTTTTGTATGAAAAAGACAGATTGTTTTCGTAGCATTGCGACGGAACAGGCTGTTCCGTACAAATCATTTATGAACTATGAAAAAGATCCTTGAAGTTCTCCAATACGGAGATATCGACATCCGCTTCAACACGGATATCGACGTAATGAAAAACCCGGATGCGGTCCAGGAGGTTATTGCAAAAACGTCCCTGGCAATGACCACGACACTCTGGGGAGGAAATGAACAGAGCGTGCTTGCAATGATACGGGCGCTGTCCATCGCCGATCTAGGGGTCAGCGTGAACCGTAAGGAAATGATCCGGTTCCTTGACGACTCGTCCAGAATCTGTGCCCTTACACTGGAAGAATGGCGGAAAATGATGGAGAGCAAAGGCACCAAAGTCCAGGTCTTCCCGCCGAACATCAAGCCTTCCGGAACAAAGAGCTGACATGCGACGAGCCGAAAGACAAGGTATTAAGTCGCAGAAAAATCAGAAGACAAGGACGGCCTTGACGGGGAAATGGTCGGAGATGAAGGTACGCTCGTAGTAGGATTTGGTAACTGTCTCGAAGCGGGTGCAGTTGAAGCCCTTGTACCAGACATAGTCGATGGTGCTCTGGGACTTGCCCCAGCCGTTGTACGAGAAGTGATCGTCAGAAACGACCGCTGAGGCGCGGGCATTCTGGAAACCGTCCTTCATTGGAGCGAGGAAGGCGTTGGAGGCCTCCATATTGAAATCACCCGTGACGATGACGGGCAGGCCCTCCTTGTTCAGTTCGGCAATCTTGTCGGTGAGC
Source organism: uncultured Bacteroidia bacterium (assembly GCA_902785785.1). Lineage (GTDB taxonomy): Bacteria > Bacteroidota > Bacteroidia > Bacteroidales > UBA932 > Cryptobacteroides. The sequence continues at coordinate 128,707 of CADAAA010000006.1, forward strand.
AACTTCACTCCTTTTTCCTGTGCCTCGGCGCCGACATGGTCGATATGGGTATTGACAAAGAAGAACTTACGGCCCGTTGCCTTGTCCTTGAAGACGGCCCATGTGGCGCAGCGGTTACATGCGCCGTCCCAGCCGCGGCTGGCGACATCGGGAGTGTCTGACAGCCAGAAAGTTCCCCATTTCTGGAGTTTGGTGGTCTTGGTGTTGTACATCACGGCCATGAACTCTCCTCCCTTCTTGCCGTCGTCACGGCCGACGCCTATGATCTTGTAGTATTTGTCAAGGACCTCTCCGAGATACTCGAACTGGTCAAACAGAACTTCCTGCAGGCCGACGACGTCGGGGCGCTGGTCGTCCAGCATCATCGCGGAGGCAGGGTAACGGTACTGCCAGGAATTGGTACCGTCCTCGGCGGTTCCGTAACGGATATTGTAGCTCATGGCGACGATGCCCTCCCTCTCCCCTTTCGCGAATGTCGCCAAGGGGAGAAGGATGATGGCCGTCAGTATCAGGAAAAATCTTTTCATAGCCGTAAAGTTCCGGGATTAAAGATTCCGGAGAAGGTTGTTGAGGTTGACCTTGCGGTCGATGAGGGCGCGGAGTTCCGCAATGGGGACGCGCTCCTGCTGCATCGTGTCGCGGTCGCGCACGGTGACGCAATTGTCCTCGAGCGAATCATGGTCGACGGTGATGCAGAACGGGGTGCCGATGGCGTCCTGGCGGCGGTAACGCTTGCCGATGGAATCCTTCTCGTCGTACTGGCAGTTGAAGTCGAACTTGAGGTCGTCCATAATCTTCTGAGCGAGCTCCGGCAGGCCGTCCTTTTTGACGAGCGGCATGACCGCAGCCTTGACAGGAGCGATGGGAGCAGGGATGGAGAGGACTACGCGGCTCTCGCCGTTCTCGAGTTGCTCCTCCTTGTAGGAATGCGAGAGGACGGCCAGGACCATGCGGTCCACGCCGATGGAAGTCTCGACAACATAAGGGGTATAGCTTTCGCCGGCCTCGGGATCGAAGTACTGGATCTTCTTGCCGGAGAACTTCTGATGGTTGCCCAGGTCGAAGTTGGTGCGGGAATGGATGCCCTCGAGCTCCTTGAATCCGAAGGGGAACTGGAACTCGATGTCGGTAGCGGCGTTGGCGTAGTGAGCGAGCTTCTCATGGTCGTGGAAGCGGTAATTCTCGGCGCCCATGCCGAGGTTGACATGCCACTTCATGCGGGTTTCCTTCCACTTGGCGAACCAGTCGAGCTCGGTGCCGGGCTTGATGAAGAACTGCATCTCCATCTGCTCGAATTCGCGCATGCGGAAGATGAACTGGCGTGCGACGATCTCGTTGCGGAAGGCCTTTCCGATCTGTGCGATACCGAAGGGAATCTTCATGCGGCCGGTCTTCTGGACGTTCAGGTAGTTCACGAAAATGCCCTGGGCGGTCTCAGGACGCAGATAGATGGTGTTGGCGCCGTCTGCAGTGCTGCCCATGGAGGTGCTGAACATGAGGTTGAACTGGCGGACGTCGGTCCAGTTGCAGGTGCCGCTGATAGGGCAGACGATGCCGCAGTCGATGATGATCTGGCGGTACTCGGCGAAGTCATTTGCCTTCTCGGCCTTGACGTAACGGTTGTGGACCTCGTCCCACTTGGCCTGCTCGCGCAGGACGTTGGGGTTCGTCGCGCGGAACTGTGCCTCGTCGAAGCTGTCGCCGAAACGCTTGCGGCCTTTGGCGACCTCCTTGTTTATCTTTTCCTCGATCTTGCCGAGATAGTCCTCGATAAGGACGTCGGCGCGGTAGCGCTTCTTGGAGTCCTTGTTGTCGATAAGCGGGTCGTTGAAAGCCCCTACGTGGCCGGACGCCTCCCAGATGCGGGGATGCATAAATATGCAGGAATCGATGCCCACGATGTTCTCGTTGAGGCGCGTCATGGCGTTCCACCAATACTGCTTGATATTGTTCTTGAGCTCGACGCCCATCTGTCCGTAGTCGTACACGGCGGCCAAGCCGTCATAGATCTCGCTGGAAGGGAAAATGAATCCGTATTCCTTGCAGTGCGCGACAAGTACTTTGAAAAGTTCTTCCTGTGTCATATTGTCAATTGTTTATCGTGCAAAAATAATCATTTCCTTTTAAAAAGAGCCGGGAACGCCCGGCGAAGCCGCTGATTTGCGATCTCGCCGAGCGGAACGAGCACGAAATCGCGCTCCGCGATGAGCGGGTGCGGGACCTGAAGGCGCGGGTGGTCGATCGTGTGCGTACCGAAAAAGAGAATGTCGATGTCGATGGGACGCGAGTGATAGATGCGACGGCCGGAGGCGTCGAATTCGGGGGTGCCGGCGCGGCCGAGGCGGCGCTCGACGGCCTTGACTGTGTCAAGGACTTCCAGCGCCTGCGCCTCCGCGCCGACCCGCTTGCGCGGCAGCGCGTACATCACTGCGCAGTTGAGGAAATCCGGGGCCTCGAAGCCCCAGGAGGGCGTTTCAATGACGCTGGAGAGGCATTTGTACCCTATCCCGAAGGCTTCGTCGAGCATGGCGAGCGCCGCCTCTATGTTGGCGCGGCGGTCGCCCATGTTGGAGCCAAGTGAGAGGTACAGATGGATCATTTCACTTGACCACTTCTACATCGTCATCGTCGAAATCGATGTCGTAGCCCAGGATGACGCGGGCCTCATCGGAGAGCATGCTCTGGTCCCATGCCGGCTCGAAAACAAGATCGATCTCGCAGCCGGTGACGCCAGGGACGTCCTCCACATTGCTCTTTACATCCGCCATGACCTCGTCGGCCATCGGACAGTTGGGGGCAGTGAAGGTCATCTTGATATACACCTGCCGGGATTTACGGATATTGAGTTCGTAGATCAGTCCCAAATCGTAAATGTTGACCGGAATCTCCGGATCATAGACTTGCTTCAGGGCAAGTATGACCTTCTCGTAGAGAGGAGCTATCTCCTTTATGTCTTCGGCCGTAAGAACTTCTTCCACAGCCTCTTTCTCTTTCTTTTCAAACAGTCCCATTTCTCTTCACAGGTTGGATTCGGCGGCGGTGTGGATGGTCTGGATCATCGACACGAGGCCGTTGGCACGGGTGGGGGAAAGATTCTCCTTCAGGCCGATGCGGCCAAGGAAGGAGAAGTCGTCGGCCGCAATCTCCTCCGGAGTGCGGCCGGAATAAACGCTTATGAGCAGGGAAATGATTCCCTTGGTGATGATGGCGTCGCTGTCAGCGGAGAAGTACAGTCTCCCCTCCTCCATGCTCCAGTCGAGCCAGACACGTGACTGGCAGCCTTTGATGAGCCTGTCATCCGTCTTTTTCTCCTCCGGATACGAAGCCAGGTTCTTGCCAAGCTCGATCAGATATTCGTATTTATCCAGCCATTCGTCGTACATGGAGAAATCGTCCACGATCTCCTCCTGCACTTCCTTCAAGGTCCTTTCCATCATTGTCATACAAGCATCGTTATTGCGCGGTCAAGCGACTGCAAGAAACGTTCCGCCTCTTCCATCGTATTATAAGGAGCGAAGGAAGCGCGCAGCATACCCGTGACACCGAAGCGGTCCATGAGCGGTTCCGCACACATCTGGCCGGACCGGACGGCTATGCCCATCTTGTCCAGAAGCAACGCCATATCCTCGTGATGGGCCCCCTTCACAGCGAAGGAAAAGAGCGCAATCTTATCAGATGTTCCACGAGGAACACCATACAGTTTAATCCTGTCGTCGGCCAACAGAGCGTTCAGGACAAAGTCACGGACTCTGTCTATATATTCCGTTAACTCCTTGTCTTTCAGTGCTTCCGCAAGTTCAAGCGCAGGCTTGAGGGTGGGAGTGCCGGCTATGTTCTGGGTGCCGGCCTCGAACTTCCCGGGAAGAGGCGCATAGGTCGTTCCGGAGAAACTTACCGACGCTATCATCTCACCGCCGCCCATGTAAGGAGGCATGGCGTCCAGCAGTTCCTTGCGTCCATAAAGGACTCCCGTGCCGGGCGCAGCATAGACCTTGTGTCCGGAGAAAGCATAGAAGTCACAGCCGAGGTCCGCAACATCCGCCCCCGTATGCACGACACCTTGCGCACCATCCACTAAAACCGCACAACCTTTTGAGTGACAAATGTTTACAATTTCCTTTACAGGGTTTATGATGCCAAGTACATTGGATATCTGTGCGACGCACATCAGGCGCGTACGGTCAGTCAGGAGGCTGTCGAGAAGGTCGATACGGAGATGGCCTTCATCGTCCACGGGCAGGACCTTGAGGACCGCTCCCTTGCGGGAGCACATCATCTGCCAGGGAACGATGTTGGAGTGATGTTCGGCCTCGGTGACGATGATCTCGTCGCCTGGCTTCACGAAGGCCTCGCCGAAACAGAAAGCAACCAGGTTGATGGAAGCCGTCGCTCCGGAAGTAAAGACGATCTCCTCGCGGCTCTCCGCATTGAGGAACGCCCTGACAGCATCCCTTGTGGACTCGTATTCTTCGGTCGCATCAGCCGCAATCTTGTGGACTGCACGGTGGAGATTGGCGTTGTGACGCTCCGTCATGTCCACCCATTTTTCAATTACGGAAGCAGGACGCTGGATGGTGGCCGCGTTGTCCAGATAGACAAGCGGCTTGCCGTATACTGTTTCCGAAAGGGCCGGGAACAACTTCCTGAGTTCTTCTACATTCACTTTCAATACATTTGCAGCGGAGTCTGCAAATTTAAGAAACTAATCTTTCTTTTGACACTTATTTCTTATAAATTTGCGTAATACATAAGCTATCATCATCATGATCGACTACATCTCCGGTACTATCGCCGACCTCTCCCCCACCCGTGTCGTCGTGGACAACCACGGCATGGGCTACGGACTTGAGATCTCGCTTCAGACATACGAGTCCCTTCAAGGCAATACCCAAGCCAAAGTCTATGTGCTTACCACCATCAACCAGCGCGACGCCACGGAAGTGATGTACGGGTTCGCCACCAAGGATGAACGGGAGTTGTTCGAACTTATCGTCGGTATTTCCGGCATCGGCGCTGCATCTGCGAGAATGACCCTTTCCTCGATGAGTTCCGAAGAGTTTCGAGAAGCCATCTTGTCGGAGAACATCAACAAGATCAAGTCGGTCAAGGGTATCGGACTGAAGAGCGCCCAGAGGATGATACTCGAGCTTAAGGACAAGATAGTCAAGGGAGAAGGAGCCAGTGTGGATGTGCTTATCAGACCTGACAACAACACCGACATTGAGGAAGCTACCATTGCCCTCACCAACCTCGGCTTCTCCAAGCCGAACGTCAACAAAGCAATCCAGACTATCCTCAAGAAGAATCCCGGCGCAAAGGTCGAAGAGATCATCCGTACTGCTCTACAGATGCTCTAATATTTGTTCCACGTGGAACATTTATCTTCCGAAATACACTAACAAAACAGAGATATCGGCAGGAGAAATTCCTGATATCCTGGAAGCCTGAGCTATGGTTACCGGACGATAGCGCTTAAGTTTCTGGCGACATTCGATAGTCAGACCAGAGACCTTGTCGAAGTCAAAATCCTCCGGTATACGCAGATCCTCGAGCTTCATTATCTTGTCTGCAATGCGTTGTTCCCTCTCTATATAGCCTTGGTATTTAATGGCTATTTCTACGGAATCATATACTTCCTTGCGATAGATTTCAGTAATCTTTTCCTCATTCTGCGAAGGCGGAAGGACAGGATTCTCCTCCCCTTTCATCTCGAGCCCGGAGAACGATGAATGTATCTCCGCACTACACAATGAGAGTAATCCTGAAAGGGAAACTTCCGGTCTGGAGGCAAGGTCTGATATCTTTTTAGAGTCCGTTATTGGAGTGGATCTGACACTCTCAAGGTAAGGATTAACCTTCTGTCGGGTGAGGTTTTTGTTCTCACAAAACTCCTTCAAATGATCAGCATCCTCATATTTCTTCTGCGTATACGCATAACGGAATTCATCAGCAAGACCGATGGAATGCGACAACTCTGTAAGGCGTAGGTCGGCATTGTCCTGACGCAGCAGGATGCGGTATTCAGCACGCGAAGTAAACATTCTGTAAGGCTCGTCAACGCCCTTTGTGACTAGGTCGTCGATGAGCACACCTATATACGATTCATCCCTGCGAAGGACGAAAGGATCACGCTCCCGACACTTCAAATGAGCGTTTATGCCGGCCATGATACCCTGAGCCGCTGCTTCCTCATAACCCGTGGTTCCGTTGACCTGACCAGCCAGGAACAAGTTTTCGATTACTTTCGATTCGAGGGAAAGTTTCAGCTGTGTAGGGTCGAAATAGTCGTATTCGACGGCGTATGCCGGTTTGAAAATCTTGGCATTCTCAAGTCCGGGGATGGCATGAAGGGCGTCCAGTTGCGTATGCAGCGGTAGCGATGAGGAAAAGCCCTGAAGATAATACTCGTGCGTTCCCCTACCCTCCGGCTCCAGGAAAAGCTGATGCGAATCCTTGTCCGCAAAGACGCGGAGCTTATCTTCAATACTCGGACAATAACGCGGCCCCCGGCCGTGGATCATTCCCGTAAAGAGCGGGGATTCATCGAAACCGCTACGGAGTATGTCATGAACCTTCTCGTTGGTATGAAGGATATAGCAAGGCATCTGGGGCGTTCCATTCTGCACGGCGGAAAGATACGGAAGGAAAGAAAACTTATCCGGCTCGTCATCGCCGTACTGTCGGACTAGCGGATCCGTATCGATGGAAGAAATGTCGATACGCGGGGGAGTCCCGGTCTTCATCCGCTCGGTGGAGATACCCATCGAAGCGAGCTGTTCGGTCAGACCGTATGACGACTTCTCCCCTATCCTTCCTCCTTCGAACTGCGTGCGCCCGATGAAAAGTTTGCCGTTCAAGAAGGTTCCTGTGGTCAGAATAACCGTCTGAGACTTGAAAATCGCCCCGGTAGTCGTACAAACTCCCGCGATTTTTGAATTCTCAAAGAGAAAAGAAGTCGCAGAATCGGCATAAATATCTAATTTACAATTACTTTCGAGGATTTTTCGCCAGTACAGCGAAAACATGGTTTTATCGCACTGCGCACGGGGGCTCCACATGGCTGGACCCTTGGATTTATTGAGCATACGGAACTGCAAAGTGGCAGCATCCGTGACCATGGCCATATACCCTCCAAGTGCATCTATTTCCTTTACTATCTGCCCTTTAGCTATACCTCCAACGGCGGGATTGCACGACATTCGGGCGAAGCCGAGCATGTCCGTGGAGATCAGAAGGACCGTCGATCCCATCCTCGAAGCGGCCATAGCAGCCTCGCATCCGGCATGTCCGCCTCCGACAACTATGACATCATAATTATTCTGCATAATTATGCATTAAGGGATTTGCGAAGCGAGAGATAATAGTCCTCTTTTTCGCGCATGGTCTTCTGCTCCTCCTCGGTATGGTCGTCATATCCGATCAGGTGGAGGAGACCATGAACCATGACGCGGTTCAGTTCTTCCTCGAACTCCGCTCCATACAGGACTGCGTTCTCGCGGACCGAATCGACGCTGATGAAGAGATCGCCGGAAAGAATGTTACCTTCACAGTAGTCGAAGGTGATGATATCCGTGAAATAGTCGTGCTGGAGATAACGCATGTTCACGTCAAGGATGTAGTTGTCCGAACAGAAGATTATGGACAGGTCTCCGATCCTCCGGATTTCGCTTTCGGCAACCATCCTGAGCCAGCGGTTATTGAACGTCTTTCCCTTGAATGTGAAAGAAATATCCTCGTTGTAATAGCTTATCATGGTTCAAAATTTGTACAAATCTACAACTATTAAATCAAATAATTGGATTTGAAAATAATTATTTATATCTTTGGAACGTAAACCGACTATTTTAAAAACACTAATATGCAAGTCAAGAAATCACCTAAGGCCAGCCTTGAGAACAAAAGACTGCTCTTTACAGAGATTGGTTTCATTGTCGCCCTTCTGATCGTGTGGGGAGCTTTCTCCTACACCACCAAGGAAAAGAAAACTGCTCTGTTTGATGATGTCAATCAGGAACTGATTGAGGAAGAGATTATCCCTATCACCCAGGAGACCCCTCCTCCGCCGCCGGAGACTCCCAAAATCCCCGTCCTTTCCGACCAGATCGACATCGTCGACGATGATATCAAGCTTGAGGACAACCTCATCCTCGACCTCGAGGACAACGCCAATCTCGGTGTCGAGATCACCGATTACGTCGAGGCCATCGAAGAGGAGGAAGTAGAGGAGGAAGCCATTCCGTTCCAGCTCGTTGAAGAGAAGCCTACCTTCCAGGGAGGTGATGCCAACGAGTTCTCCAAATGGGTGAATGCCCACCTCTCTTATCCCGAAGTCGCCAAGGAGAACGGTGTTCAGGGCCGTGTAACCCTCCAGTTTACCGTCAATCCCGACGGTTCCGTTTCCAACGTCAAGGTCCTCCGTGGTGTCGACTCTTCGCTGGACAAGGAAGCTGTCCGCGTTGTCTCCAGCTCCCCGAAGTGGAAGCCCGGAAAGCAGAGGGACCGCGCCGTGAAGGTTACCTACACCTTCCCTGTGATCTTCCAGCTGAGGTAGCATACACAGTTATGAAAATCAAAGGCTGTCCTTCGGGATGGCCTTTTTTCAGTTGAAATGAAGAAAGAAGACAACAACATAGCCGAGACAGGCAAAGCCGTCTTCGTAGGCATAGTCAGACAGAACGAAGACGAAAGCAAAGTAGGGGAGTACCTCGACGAACTGGAGTTCCTGGCCGAGACGGCCGGAGCTACAGGTGACCGGAAATTCGTACAGAAACTCGACAAACCCGAAAAAGCTACCTACATCAGAAGCGGAAAACTCGAGGAGATAGCCTCATACTGTGAGGAGAACTGCATCGAATATGTGATATTCGACGACGAACTCACAGGAATGCAACAGCGTAATATAGAGAAGGTTATAAAATCCTCACATGTCATAGACCGCACCAGTCTCATACTCGAAATCTTCGCTCAAAGGGCCCAGACATCGTATGCCAAGATGCAGGTCGAACTTGCCCAGTACAACTACATGCTGCCGAGACTCGCAGGTATGTGGACCCACCTTGAGAGACAGCGCGGAGGTATCGGAACCAGGGGAGGAATGGGTGAGACCCAGATAGAGATCGACCGTCGTATCGTAAAGGAAAGGATATCACGCCTAAAGGAGCAACTGAAGAAAGTTGACCGTCAGATGGCCACTCAGAGGGGTAACAGGGGACGCATGGTGCGTCTCGCCCTGGTAGGCTATACCAATGTAGGTAAGAGTACTCTGATGAACCTTCTCGCCAAGTCTGACGTCTTCGCCGAGAACAAACTGTTCGCTACCCTGGACACCACCGTCAGGAAGGTAGTGATAGAGAATGTCCCGTTCCTGCTGAGCGATACCGTAGGATTTATCCGCAAACTCCCTACACAGTTAATAGAAGCCTTCAAAAGTACCCTTGACGAAGTCCGCGAAGCGGATATCCTGGTCCATGTCGTAGACATTTCCCACAGCGACTTCGAAGAGCAGATGCAGGTAGTGGAGAACACATTGAAGGATATAGGTGCCGGCAATAAACCCATTTATGTAGTATTCAATAAGATAGACTCTTATACTTATGAAGAGTACGACGAGTTTTCACTCACTCCTCCGGAGAAGAAGAACCGCACTCTCGATGAATTGAAGAACCTCTGGATTGCGGACGAGAAGAGTCCGTGCATCTTCATTTCCGCCAAGGAGAAAATCAACATAGAAAAACTCCGCAACGACCTTTACAAGATGGTTGCGGAGATACATGCGGGGCGTTACCCCTTCAATAATTTCCTATGGTAAAACAAAGGGCTGCCGGTCGGGCAGCCCTTTTTCGTTTAATCCGAGAATTTCGCTTTGAGGAACTCGCGGTTGAGCCGCGCGATGTGCGATACGGATATGCCCTTCGGGCACTCCATCTCGCAAGCGCGGGTGTTGGTGCAGTTTCCGAATCCGAGTTCGTCCATCTTGGCGACCATGGCCTTGACCCTTCTCTTGGCCTCGGGACGGCCCTGGGGGAGGAGAGCGAGCGAACTCACCCTCGCAGCCACGAACAACATGGCGGAACCGTTCTTACAGGTAGCAACGCAAGCACCGCAACCTACACAGGCAGCAGCATCCATGCTCTCCTCAGCCTTGTCGTGAGGAATGAGGATATTGTTGGCATCCTGGGCGGAACCGGTACGTACGGAGATGAATCCGCCGGCCTGGAGGATCTTGTCAAACGCACCTCTGTCGACCACAAGGTCCTTGATGACAGGGAAGGCGGCGCTTCTCCAAGGCTCCACAGTGATAGTAGCTCCGTTCTTGAAATGACGCATGAACAGCTGACAGGTGGTAACATGGTCGTCCGGGCCGTGGGCGCGTCCGTCAATATAGAGGGAACAAGCACCGCAGATACCCTCGCGGCAGTCATGGTCGAAAGATACCGGACCGCTGCTCTTGCAGCCACGCTCGACCGCTACAGGGTCGCACCCCTCGCGGATAAGCTGCTCATTCAGAATATCAAGCATCTCGAGGAAAGATGCATCTTCCTCAATACCAGAAATATGATAAGTCTCGAAATGTCCTTTTTCCTTGGCGTTCTTCTGGCGCCATATTTTTAAGTTGAATTCCATCTTAGTTAGTCTTTATAGTTTCTGGTAACAACCTTGATATTTTCATAGACAAGAGGTTCCTTGTGGAGTGCGGGCTCCACGCCGTCTCCCTTGTACTCCCAGGCAGCGACATACATGAACTTGGAGTCGTTGCGCTTAGCCTCGCCTTCCTCGGTCTGGCTTTCCACGCGGAAATGACCTCCGCAGGACTCCTCACGATTCAAGGCATCGTAAGCCATGAGGGTACCGATCTCGAAGAAATCCTCGAGGCGGAGGGCCTTCTCAAGCTCCTGGTTGAACTCGTACTGGGTTCCGGGAACCTTTACATTGGCATAGAACTCCTTGCGCAGTTCGGCGATATCCTTGATGGCTTTCTTGAGGCCGGCCTCGTCGCGGGCCATACCCACATAGTCCCACATGATGTTTCCGAGTTTCTTGTGGATGGAATCGACGGTCACCTTGCCATTGATGGCGAAAAGCCTGTCAATACGCTCCTGAACGGCCTTCTCGGCAGCTTCGAACTCGGGACGGTTGATATCGGTCTTGGGCTCGAGGAACTTCTTGGAAAGATAGTCTCCGATAGTGACAGGGATGACGAAATATCCGTCAGCGAGACCCTGCATGAGGGCCGAAGCGCCGAGGCGGTTTCCGCCATGGTCGGAGAAGTTGGCCTCGCCGATGGCATAAAGACCGGGGATAGTAGTTCCGAGATCGTAATCAACCCAGATACCTCCCATGGTGTAATGGATGGCCGGATAGATCATCATAGGCTCCTCCCAAGGAGAAGTGGCAGTGATCTTCTCATACATATCGAAGAGGTTGCCGTAACGCTCTGCAACTCTCTGATGTCCAAGCCTGTTGATAGCCTCGGAGAAATCGAGGAACACGGCCTTTCCTGTCTCATTCACACCGAAACCGGCATCGCAGCGCTCCTTGGCGGCACGCGAAGCGACGTCACGGGGAACAAGGTTACCGAAGGCGGGATACCTGCGCTCGAGATAGTAATCGCGGTCCTCTTCAGGAATCTGCGAAGGCTTGATCTTGTGTGCGCGGAGTTTCTCAACATCCTCAAGTTTCTTGGGAACCCAGATACGTCCGTCATTACGGAGCGACTCGGACATAAGGGTGAGCTTGCACTGCTGGTCGCCGTGCACCGGGATACATGTAGGATGGATCTGTGCGAAGCAGGGATTGGCGAAAAATGCACCCTTCTTGTAGCACTGGAGGGCGGCAGAGCCGTTGGAATTCATTGCATTGGTGGAGAGGAAATAGGTATTTCCATATCCGCCGGTTGCGATGATGACGGCGTGCGCGCCGAAGCGCTCGAGTTTGCCGGTAACGAGGTTGCGGGCGATGATACCCTTGGCTTCACCGTTGATGACTACGAGGTCGAGCATCTCATAACGCGGATAGCTCTTGACGGTACCGGCGGCAATCTGGCGGTTCAGGGCGGCATAGGCACCGAGCAGGAGCTGCTGGCCGGTTTGTCCACGGGCATAGAAAGTACGGCTCACCTGGACACCTCCGAAGGAACGGTTGGCAAGGTAACCGCCGTATTCGCGGGCGAACGGAATGCCCTGGGCAACACACTGGTCGATGATGGCTGCACTGACTTCCGCAAGACGATATACGTTGGCTTCACGGGCACGGTAGTCTCCACCCTTGATGGTATCGTAGAAAAGGCGGTAGACGGAGTCGTTGTCGTTCTGATAGTTCTTGGCAGCGTTGATACCTCCCTGGGCTGCGATGGAGTGGGCCCTGCGGGGGGAGTCGCTGATGCAGAAAATCTTGACGTTATAACCAAGTTCACCGAGGGAAGCGGCTGCTGAAGCACCTCCGAGACCGGTTCCTACTACGATGATCTCGAGCTTTCTCTTGTTGTTGGGACTGACAAGATGAATCTCCGACTTGCGTTTCGTCCATTTTTCGGCGAGCGGTCCGTCGGGAATCTTTGAGTTTAATTTTTCGGCCATTTTATTGTTGTTATAGATTTGATATTTCAATTCATCCGCAATTTTAGTCATTTTTAGTGAAAAGACCAATCGATTGTCTTCCATTATTGAAGAAAAGAAGCGAAGTGCTCCAAATATTCTTCAAAATATTTATTGCAGAACGAAAGATAATCTTCCTTAAAACGGTCGAAACCGTACTCCCCGCGGGTCCACTTTCCGTAAATGTCCTGCCATCCCGTCTCGAGCATGGACTCAGTCACAAGACAGTTGTGCAGGAGTTCCATCACGTTGTTCATGTCGATGTATGCAGGACCGCTGCTGACGTGGAAACGGAATACGGAGTTGTCCCTGATCTTACGGGAGAGGTCGCTCATCCACGCATTACCGGATCCGCCGGATGCCTTCATGAAAGAGGGGACCATATCACCGTCACCTGCAAGGAGCGGAACTGTGACCGTACAACATGGATATCCCAACACCGTCCACATGACGGTATGCTGGGGACTGCTTCCTGGACGGACACCTTCGAAAACAATGGATGATGCAGTACTGCGACGGGGAATAAGATCCTGATCTACAATTATTCCAGTGAAACCTACCGAATTCCTGAGAGTATGGTAGTCATTGAGCCAGTCAATTCCCGTCATGGCGTTGCGGTAGGAACGGGAAATCCCATAGACAAGATCATGCGGGCCTATGTCCATGACACCGTTATCTGCCTGGGCATACATTTCCGCCATGATGGCGGATGCAGTAAGCCAGCGCTCATATCCCTTGTAATCCTCCTTCCTTCCAGATTCGGAGAAATTGGTAACTACCCTATATCCTTCGGGAATCTCGTTCACGTCATACTTCACCCAACCGTCGTTGTTTACATCATACCAGGCTGCCCCGCCTGAAGCATCGATGATACCGAAATTCGCTTCTACATACAAAGGTTTGGACATATTGTCCAGCAGATTCTCGAAATCCTTTACCGTGGCACAGATACCTAGGGCACGGAACATAAGGACGCCTTCGCGGTCCATCATTTCTGCCGGAACGTCGTCATCCTTTATGTTGTAAGATGCCGTGTTGATGATGCAGAACCCGGCGGAGTTGGTGCCGGCCCACACTTCTCCTCCCTCAGACTCTGAATTGACCTGTCCTATGAAGCCGTATACCGGGCCTCGGAAGTATTCGATACGGGTGTCAAGATGGTCCGTATCACGATTCTTGAGCATGAGCGGTTTTCCGCTGGCAGTTGCCTTCCCGGATATGATGACGGCAGTGCAGGCCCATGAGGGTACAGCGCTCCAAATCCCGGCCAGAATGAGGAGCGAACATATCAACTTTTTCATAATCAGTAGTTTTCAGAAAAGGCTTCCGGCCTCTGCGGCTGCGGCGCTCTCGAGTCCGAGATGCTTGTAAGCAAGCTCGGTGGCGACGCGGCCGCGCTGCGTGCGGACTATGAATCCTTCCTTGATAAGGAAAGGCTCATACACTTCCTCCAGGGTACCTTGATCCTCGCTGATGGCGGTAGCCAGGGTGCCGGCTCCGACCGGACCTCCCTTGAAATTGTTTATGATGGTACGGAGTATCTTGTGGTCGATGGAGTCAAGTCCGAGAGTGTCGATCTTGAGCTTGTCAAGCGCGTACTTGGCTATCTTGAGATCGATGTGCCCGTCGCCCATGACCTGGGCAAAGTCGCGGACGCGCTTCAGCAGCGCGTTGGCGATGCGGGGCGTGCCGCGGCTGCGCATGGCTATCTCCCTCGCGGCCTGCTCCTCTATACCAATTTTCAGGATGTATGCGCTGCGCTTGACAATCTTGACAAGCTCCTCAGTATCATAATATTCGAGGGCGCATGTGATACCGAATCGCTCGCGCAGCGGCGCGGTGAGCAGGCCGCTGCGGGTGGTGGCGCCCACCAGCGTGAAATGGTTGAGCGTGATGCGCACCGAACGTGCTCCCGGCCCCTTGTCTATCATGATGTCTATTACATAGTCCTCCATGGCGGAATAGAGATACTCTTCCACTTCGGGGGAGAGGCGGTGGATCTCATCGATGAAGAGGACGTCTCCCTCCTCGAGCGAGGTGAGAAGGCCGGCGAGGTCGCCGGGCTTGTCAAGCACCGGACCGGAAGTAATCTTCATGTTCACTCCCATCTCGTTGGCGATGATATGTGCAAGGGTGGTCTTTCCAAGGCCAGGAGGACCATGGAAAAGGGTATGGTCCAAAGCCTCCCCGCGGAGTTTGGCAGCCTTGATATAGATATTCAGGTTGGAGACGATCTCCCTCTGGCCGGTAAAATCTTCCAACTCCTGTGGGCGGATAATTCCGTCCAATTCCTTATCTTTGCTGTCGTTTGTATTGTGGGGGTCGAAGTCGGTCATGTCCATCGCTCTTTTACAAATACAAATATATACTTTATTTTTTGAATTTAATGGTTGTGTTAAGGCGGTTGAAATGTTGAAAACTACTGTGAAAGTATTATTTTTCAAGTGCTTGCAACCATTTATGGACTGTTGAAAAACTGTTGGGGATTACATTGGCGGATAACATTGGGCATACCCTTTCCATCCATCAACAATCCCAACTCCGGTTATCAACATGGTTACCGACATTTTTTCAACAGCGTTTTTAAAGAAATGTTGATAAGTTCAACTTCCACGTCACTTCTCAGGAAAAGCATTGCGGAGAGACGTGAAACCTACTGTTTCGGACTGTACCTCTCAGCCCGCTGGTTTGTATTTTCCCAGGCCGCAATTTCCGGCACCCACATGATCCTGATGCCAACGAAGGAAGCGGCGGAGTATTGCGCCGCGGATCTTTACAATCTGATAGAAGGAGACAGGATATTCTATCTTCCTTCTTCGGGAAGGGGGATTGAGAGGAGCAATTATAAATCGTCGCTAGGAGTGCAGCGTACAGCCGCAGTAGGGAAGATATTGGAAGGAAAAGGAGACTTCAATGTATTCGTAACTTTCCCCGAAGCCCTGGAGGAGATGATACCGGATCCTTCGAGCATACGCGGTTCGATAGTAGTGTTGAAGACGGGTGACGAAGTTCCGTACGACGGTTTGAAAGAAAAACTGGCTGAAAGCGGATTCGAGAAGGTGGATTTCGTGTCCGCGCCCGGACAGTTCGCTTTCAGGGGGTCGGTTGTAGATATTTTTTCCTATTCTTCTTCCGATCCGTACAGGCTTTCGTTCTGGGGTGACGAGATAGAGGAAATCCATACATTCGACTGCAATACCCAGTTGTCAAAGGAGAAGTGTGATTCAGTTGAGATCATATCTTCGATAGTATCGGAAGGGGAGGGGGAGTCACTTGTAGGTATATCTTCAATAATGCCGGATGATACCGTACTTTGGCTCGATTCGTCCGACATGTATTCACACAGGGAGTTTTTTCAGGGGCTCGACCGTTTCAGGAAAGTCTACATCGATACTCCCATATCCAGTTCTGTAAGTGATAGAATAGTATTCTCCATCTCTCCCCAGCCGGTATTCAACAAGAACTTCGAACTCCTGACCGCCGATATCCGTTCGAAGATGGAGACCAAGTACAAGGTATACATCTACGGTGAGAAGGAGTCCCAGCTCGGAAGGCTTCGTTCCATACTCCTGCAGAACGGCGCCATCGTACCGCAGTTCGTTTCCGGCAAGAATCTCCACAACGGATTCATCGACTCGGAGAACAAGGTTTGCTGCTACTCCGACCATGAGATATTCGACCGTTTCCACAGGGTGAGCCTCAGGCGTACGGTGGACAAGAGCGAACAATTGACACTCAACGACCTCAGTGCTTTCAACGTAGGCGATTACGTCGTGCATATCGATCATGGAGTGGGTATATTCGGAGGTCTCGTACGTATGAGGGACGACATGGGCCGCGTCAAGGAAGTGGTGAAACTCACTTACAAGGACGGTGACGTAGTGTTCGTGTCCGTTCATGCACTTAACAAGATTTCCCGCTATAAACCCAGGGAAGGGGAGGCTCCGAAAATCAATAAACTGGGTTCCAAGAGTTGGCAGGCACTCAAGTCCAACGCAAAGTCCCGCGTCAAGGATATAGCGAAGGACCTTATCCAGCTGTATGCGAAGCGCAGGGCTTCGAAAGGATATGCTTTCTCTCCAGATTCGTACCTGCAGGAAGAGTTGGAGTCATCTTTCATGTATGAGGATACTCCCGATCAGGAACTCGCCACGATCGCAGTCAAGCAGGACATGGAGGACACCTGCCCTATGGACCGCCTTATATGCGGAGACGTGGGCTTCGGTAAAACGGAGATTGCCATCAGGGCTGCCTTCAAGGCTGCCGCCGACAGCAAGCAGGTGGCAGTGCTCGTTCCTACGACTATCCTGGCACTGCAGCATTTTACCACTTTCACTTCCAGGCTCAAGGACCTTCCTTGTACCGTGGATTATGTGAGTCGCCTGCGCACCGACAAGGAGATAAAACTTATCCAGGAAAGGGTGAAGCAGGGACAGATAGACATTCTGATTGGAACGCACAAGATACTTGGAAAAGGATTCGAATTCAAGGACCTGGGACTTCTCATCATCGATGAGGAACAGAAGTTCGGCGTGGCCGCGAAGGAGAAACTCCGTCAGATGAAGATGTCCGTCGACACCCTCACCCTTACTGCCACCCCTATTCCCAGGACCTTGCAGTTCTCCCTGTTAGGTGCTCGTGACCTCTCCATCATCAATACTCCTCCTCCCAACCGCATTCCTGTCCAGACTGAGATAATCCTTTTCGATGAGAAGGAGATAAAGAGCATCATCAACTACGAACTCGACAGGGGAGGACAGATATTCTTCCTTCATAACAAGGTGGAAGAACTGTCTTCCATCCATGAGATTCTCCATCGTCTGGTTCCGGACATGCGTATATGCGTGGCGCACGGACAGATGGAGTCCAAGGAGTTGGAAAACAGGATGCTTGATTTCATGCGGGGAGACTATGACATGCTCCTTTGTACTACCATCATCGAGAACGGTCTGGATATCCCGAACGCCAACACCATCCTGATAAATCAGGCGCAGAACATCGGCCTGAGCGACCTGCATCAGCTCCGCGGGCGTGTGGGCAGGTCCAACCGCCGCGCATTCTGCTACCTCATAGTACCTCCGCTCGTTACCATCACCGATGACGCCCGCCGGCGTCTGAAGGCTATCGAGGAATTCTCGGATCTCGGCAGCGGCTTCAACATCGCCATGCAGGATCTCGACATACGCGGTGCCGGAAACCTGCTCGGCGCTGAACAAAGCGGTTTCATCATGGACATGGGCTATGAGACTTATCAGAAGATCTTGGCCGAGGCCATGGAGGAACTTGGAGTAGAAACCGGTATTACTACCAGAAGTTCGAGGAACACCTTCACCGAGGATTGTACCATCGAGACGGACAAACCGGCATTCATTCCGGATGAATACATAGATATCAATGCTGAGAAAATAAGGATATACAAGCAGCTCGATTCGATGATGTCCGAAAAGGAGATAGACCGTTTCGCGGTCCAGACCGCGGACCGCTTCGGCAAACTTCCGCCCGAGGTTGAAAACCTTCTCTATGTAGTAAAGGTGCGCAATCTCGGGGCTTCCCTCGGATTCGACAAGATCATCATCAAGAACGGCATGATGATATTCTTCTTCATCTCAAACCCCATGTCGCCGTACTACCGTTCATCCGTTTTCAAGGATGTCATGGAGAAAGTCGGCAGGAATCCCATGTTCAGTCTCAAGCAGGTTGAGAACAGGCTGAAACTGGTGGTGAGAGGCGTTGATTCGATGGAAAAGGCCTATTCCATCTTGAAAAAACTCCGATAATTGAGTAAATTCGCATTTTGTATTCCTGGCCATGCAGAATCTTCTGATAGAAACGGGTAATACGGCGCTCAAGGCCGCGCTTTCCGAGGGGATGACCCTCGGAAAGACTTTCCGTTACCAGGGTGAGAAGAAGACAGAGTTCATCATTTCTCTCATCGAAAAGGAAAAACCTTCGACCGTAGTCCTTGCTTCGGTATACGACATACCCGCCGCGGACGAGAAGAGGATGCGCAAGGCATGTCCCGACCTCCTGCTTCTTGACCCTTCGCACAGCGGGATCCTGGCGGATTACGGCATTCCCTCCCACCTGACTTTCGACCGCGCCGCGGCCATCATCGGGACCCGTTATCTTTTCAAGGGGAAACCTTGTACGCTGATGGATTTCGGTACGACGCTGACCATTGATTTCATCGATGCGGACGGGACTTACCTGGGCGGAAACATCTCGCTCGGTTGCCGGACTCGTTTCAAGGCTGTGAACCGTTATTCCAAGGCCCTTCCCTCTGTCAACATCCCTGACAATCCCCCTCGGACCGGAATGTCCACGCAGTCCTCGATCGAGGCTGGGGTCATTTCGGGCATAATGTTTGAAATACAGGGATACGTCGATTCCAGACCGGACAATATCGTCGTATTTACAGGCGGAGATGCGAATTATTTTGCAAAAAGGATGAAAAACTCCATCTTTGTAGTTTGTAACCTGGTATTGATAGGTTTGGCGTTAATCACGGACGAGTATGTTGAAAGGAAGACTTTGTAAGATTCTGGCCGTGTCCCTCGCGATGACTCTCGCGGGGCTGTCCCTGCATGCGCAGGACGGAGCCTATACCGGCTTCACCCCCTATTCCATTTTCGGAATAGGCGACATTTTTACCCAAGGCTCAGCGTACAACAAGGGCATGGGCGGTGTCGGCATAGCCACCAGGAACAAGCGCTATATCAATTACCTCAACCCGGCATCCATCACCGCGAGGGATTCCCTTGCTTTCATGGCTGACATGTCGGTGAACCAGTCCAACAGGTATTTCCGGCAGGGGGACATGTCCTCCGCCAACAATACCTTCAATGTCAACAGCATAACCATTTCCGTCCCGCTCTTCTACCCTTATTCGGCGATGCTGGTCGGCATAGCCCCTTATTCTTCCACGGGCTACAGGTATTCGTATATCCTCGATGACCCCGCAGTCATAGGCAATACCGGCAATGCCGTTTACTATTCCGCCGGAACGGGCGGCACCTACCAGCTTTTCGGTTCCACGGCAGTTACCTTGTGGAGAAGGCTTTCCCTGGGTGTGGAAGGAAGGATACTTTTCGGAAAGATAGCCAAGGAGAGTGTATTCTCTTTCGCAAAGTCGGCATACAGCAATATCAATTCCGGCAATACTTTGGTACTCAGGGGCAGTTCCGCAAAGTTCGGACTCCAGTATGAGCAGCCGGTTGGAAACAGCAACACCATAGGCATCGGAGCCACTTACTCCACAAGTATCGGTCTCAAGGGAACGGTCGAGGATTACCGCATTTCGGTAGGCAGTGCACAGTCCGACACACTGCGTTTCTCCCGTGATACCCTCGGCGGGACCATGGGCGGAGTCTCAGTCCCGAGCGAGATAGGAATAGGTCTTTCCTTCAATCATTCAGACAATTGGAGAGCCGAAATCAACTATTCCAGGTCCGACTGGACGCATTCTGGTATGGATGTTGCGAAGGGATTTGCAGTGAAAGGCTCTTCGTACTTCGATACAAGGGTATCACAGACGTACAGGGCCGGCTTTGAAATAGTTCCGAACAGGAATGATATCAGGTACTACTACAAGCGATGCGCATACAGGGTCGGCGCTTATTACGAAGACTCGCGCTTCGCGGTGGATGGAAACCAGATTAAGGACATCGGCCTTACGTTTGGTGCTTCACTCCCGGTATTCAGGTACTACAACGCCCTGACCTTCGCGGTCGGCCTCGGCCAGAGGGCGTCGACCGCCGGGAACATGATCCGCGAACGTTATGTCAACTTCACGGTGGGATTCAGTTTCCACGACATGTGGTTCCGGAAACTGACTTATATGTAGGATGATTTGAAAAACTAACACTATTCAGGATATGAAAAAGACGATTTTTGCAATTTTGACCATTGCCCTGCTCCTCCCGGGAGCAAAGATGTCGGCTCAGGGTAAATACGGAGCAGACAGCGCGGAGTGTATCAAGTACCTCTCCTACTATTCGGAGTACTACAAGCAGAAGAATTACGACGAGGCCCTTCCCAACTGGAGGAAGGCTTACAACCTCTGCCCTCCTACGGCCAGCCAGAACCTCTTCATACATGGTTCCACCCTTCTCAAGCAGGTCATATCCAAGACCAAGGATGCCGAGGCTCAGCGCGCAGTCATCGACTCGCTCATGACCCTCTATGACATCAGGGCCCAGTACTATCCGAACAACAAGGTCACTTCCCTCAACAACAAGGGACAGGACATGTACAACTATATCAAGGACAACCCCCAGAGGCTGTATGACACCTACCAGGAGATCATCGGCGAACTGAAGGAGGCCACCAAGCCCCAGCTCTTCCTGTTCCGCCTCAACTCCGCCATCGACCTGTTCCAGGCCGGCAAGCTTAACGCCGAGGATGTCATCAACGCATATCAGACCTCCATGGAGACCCTGAAGAACGCTACCACCGAGAGCGAGGCCGAGGCCGAGCAGCTTGAGAAGGTCAAGACCGACATCGAGTCCCTCTTCATCACCAGCAAGGTAGCTTCCTGCGACAACCTTATCGCGCTCTTCACCCCCCGCTTCGAGGCTGATCCCAACAACCTTGACCTCGTGAACAACATCGTCAGGATGATGAGCATCACCGACGACTGCACCGGCAATGACCTTTATCTCAATGCCGTCACCAACATGTACAAGCTCGATCCTTCGTACAACTCCGCATACTTCCTCTTCAGGCTCAACTCCTCGAGGGGCAATGTAGCCGAGGCCATCAGGTACATGGAGGAAGCTATCAATTATCCCGAGTCCGACGCTGCTACCGACGGTGAGTACAACTACGAGCTTGCGGTCTTCTGCTCCAAGAACGGACAGAACGCCAAGGCTTACGCCGCCGCACAGAAAGCCCTCGAGCTCAATCCTACCTTCGCAGGCAAGGCCTACTTCCTGATGGGAACCATCTGGGGTTCGACCAACTGCGGTGGAAACGAGATCGAGCGCAGGGCTCCGTACTGGGTTGCCGTCGACTTCCTGCAGAAGGCCAAGAACGCCGATCCTTCCCTCACTGAGGATGCCAACAAGCTCATCGGCTCCTACTCCGCATACTATCCGCAGACCGCCGAGGCGTTCATGTATGACCTGACCAACGGCCAGTCCTACACCGTCTCCTGCGGCGGCATGAGGGCTACCACCACTGTCAGGACGCAGAAATAATCTTCCGCTCCTTGCCGGAATTGAAACATACTTTGAAGAGGATGGCAACCGCAGCTGCGGTTGCTTTCCTCTTGTTTTCCTGCAAGGGAAAGCTGGCCGAAGCTGACAAACTCGACCTCAAGACCGTCCCGCTCCAGACCATAGACAACATGTTCGCCGTGCAGACCAAGAACGGCGTGATAGTGATGCGTCTGGAGGCAGACCTTATGGAGAGGTTCGAGAACGATACGGCGTCCCGGGAGACTTTCCCGAAGGGGATAGCCGTATACAGCTATACTGACGAAGGACTGCTGGAGACAACGATCTATTCCGATAACGCCTTGCATGAGACGGCTAAGCCCGGAGGGGAAGAGCTTTGGGCCGCGTACGGCAACGTCGTCATCCAGAATGTCATCAAGCAGGAAACGATGGAGACGGACACCCTTTACTGGGACCAGGGAAAGGGAGAGATATGGACGGACTGCTATATCAGGATGTATTCTCCGGACGGTTTCATGCAGGGATACGGGATGCGTTCCGACGACAAGGCGAGGAACTCGATCATACTCCGTCCCTTCAACAGTTTCGGCGTCGTGGTGCAGGATACGACGGTGGTAATGATTGATTCTGTTAATTTTATAGGTCCATTTCCTAAAAAATAGTGTTGTTTTAGCAGAAAATCACTATCTTCGCACCCCAAATCGAATTTTAATTAAAGTAACAATACAATGGCTGTTCTTCAGACCCTACGCACTAAATTCGGCCTTGCAATCTCAATCATCGTTGCATTGGGCCTTCTCTCATTTATCATAGACCCCGGACAGATCGAGTCCGCGGTCCGTTCCATGTCATCCAAATACGATGTCGGCAAGATCAATGGAAAGTCCGTTTCCTACACTGATTTCCAGGAAGATATAGAGCGTTTCACCAGACTCAACGAGCTCATGACCGGTACCTCCGCCTCTTCCGAGGAGGAGCAGACCAAGATCAGGGACGCCGCCTGGCAGTCGCTCGTCGACAAGTTCCTGTTCGTCAAGGAAGCCAAGGATGCCGGTATCACCGTCGGCGAAGCCGAGATGCTCGACCTTACCACCGGTGCCAACCCTTCTCCAATCATTGCCCAGAACGCAATGTTCCTTGACGGCAACGGCAACTTCTCTCCCGACATGGTCGTTGACTTCGTCAGGCTCGTGAACACCGACGACAACTACAAGCTTTACTGGAACTATCTTCAGAACTCCGTCTATACCCAGCAGTTCTACCAGAAGTACGGCGCCCTCTTCAACGCCAGCTCCTACCAGAACCCGTTGATGCTCCGCCGCGCCATCGCCGAGAACAACGAGACCACCGACGTTGACTTCGTTATGGTCCCTCTCATGTATGCCGTCGATTCCACCATCGTCGTTTCCGACGACGAGATCAAGAATTATTACAATTCCCATAAGGATTTCTTCCGTCAGAACGCCAGCCGCGACCTTGAGTACGTGGTGTTCGAGGTCGTCCCTTCTGCTGATGACATTGCAGCCGTAGCAGACAAGATGGCCGAGATCCACGAGGAGTTCGCCACTACGGACAACATGAAGAACTTCCTCCTCAAGAATTCCGACCGTCCTCTTTCCACCTACTGGTACAAGGAGGGAGAGCTCGGCACCATCAACTCCGACGTCGACGCGTTCGCATTCTCCGGACAGGAGGGCGCATCCCCGGTCTACACCACCGGCGACACCTTCTATTCCGTCAAGGTGATGGATACCGCGATGGTTCCGGATTCCGCATTCGTGAAGCATATCCTTCTCACCGGTGACAACGCCGCCCATCTGGCCGACAGCCTCGTGCAGGTCGCTTCGCAGAAGGACGCCAGTTTCTCCAACCTCGCCGCTCTCTATTCCGCCGACCAGTCCACCGCTGCAAACGGTGAGCTCGGATCCATCGGCTGGATGACCCAGACCTACATGATTCCCGGTTTCGAGTCCGTCATCGAGGCTCCCGTCGGCAAGCCGTTCGTGCTGAACACAGTTTACGGAACCCACGTCGTCCTCGTCTCCGAGAAGTCCGCCCCTGTCCTCAAGAAGCAGGTTGCCATCCTCGAGAAGACCGCCGTTCCCAGCAACGAGACCTACAACGGCTACTATGCCAAGGCCAACAAGTTCGCCACCATCGCCCATACCGGCAAGAAGGGCGGCAGCGCCGAGGCCTACAAGGCTGCGCTTGACTCCCTCGGAGTCTATTCTCACCCGATGAACCGCGTCACCGAGGCCACCTCTTCCTATGGTGCCATCGACAACGCCAAGGAGCTCACCCGCTGGGCTTTCGACCACAAGCCGGGCAATGTCTCCGACATCATCACCGTGAACCAGAACTACTTCTTCATCGCTCTCCTCAACGGTATCCATGAGGAAGGTTATGCTACGGTTGCCGAGGCTGCCACGAGCATCCGTGATGAGCTCTACAACACCAAGCTCGGAGAGAAGAAGGCCCAGGAGGTCGCAGAGAAGATCAAGGGTCTGACCGACCTGCAGTCTGTTGCCGACGCGCTTGACGCTACCATCAGCAGCCAGACCGGCGTTACCTTCGCTACCCTCGGCTCCAGCGCCCTCGACCCGAAGTTCGTCGGTGCTCTCGTCAACACCCCTGTCGGTGTCCTCAGCGGCCCCGTTGCCGGTCTCATCGGCGTCTATGTCTATGAGGTCAAGGGTCACGACACCGGTGCTTTCTACACCGAGGATGACGCCGCCCGTTACGAACAGCAGAAGAACCAGTACAATTCCCAGATGCTCATGTCCGTCATGATGGATGACGCCGAAGTGAAGGACAACAGGGCCCGTTTCTTCTAGAATCATACCGGAATACCGGTCATGAAGGATGCATCTCCCTTTCGGGAGGTGCATCTTTTTTAAACAAAAAGCCCCTTGTTCCGTCTATTGGTAAAACATGTTTACCAAACAGACAAGAATATGAAAAGAATCTTCAGAATCGCTTGGGTCGCGGCAATCGCCGTCGCCCTGGTCATGGCGCCTGAGCAGTCATCTGCTCAGTCAAGGGGCGGAGGCGGCCGTTCGTCGTCTTCCTCCGTCAGCCGCGGATCGTCTTCTGCGGGTTCCGTTTCCCGGTCTTCAAGTGCCGGACGTTCTTCATACGGTGGCGGCGCCAGCCGCTCTTCTTCAAGTGTTTCCAGGCCGTCCGGCGGCGGCTCGCGCTCTTCCGCGAGCGTCGGCCGCTCAAGCAGCAGCCGTCCTTCGGCCAGCGTAAACCGCTCGTCTTCGAGCGCTTCGCGCCCGTCTGCAAGCGCTTCGCGCTCCAGCAGTTCGGCTTCCCGCCCTTCGGTCAGCACCCAGAACAGGCGTTCCTCCAGCGGAACGGCCTCCCGCTCGTCCTCGAGCGCCGGCCGTTCGTCATCGGGCGTCAGCCGCTCTTCGTCGAGCACTTCGCGTTCCAACGGCAGTGCAGCACGTCCTTCGACAAGCACCCAGAACAGACGTTCCTCCACCGGAACGGCCTCCCGCTCGTCTTCGAGCACCGGACGCTCTTCATCGAGCGTAAGCCGCTCCTCGTCCGGTTCGTCCCGCTCCAGCGGAACGGTCAACCGTTCCAGCAGCAGCAACGGCCGGGCTTCCGTGAACGGAAGGTCGTCTTCGGGACAGGCACGCTCCGGCGGCTCTGCCGCGGGACGGCCCGCAAGGACCGTCACGCCGGCCCGCCCGCAGGGTGCCGCCGGTAATCGTCCCGGAGCGCAGGCTGGTACGCGCGGAAACATCCGCGCCTCGCAGCCGCCGCGCGACAACGGTCCCCGCATCCATCCACGCGAGCGCGATTTCATCGAGCACGGACGTCCCACCCTGTTCTATCACAGGGGACCCCACTTCTTCGGATACAGGGTCCGTGTCCTGCCCGCGCACTACATCGTAAGGCCTTATTGGGGTATTGACTACTATATCTGCGACGGCATCTACTACCGCTGGTGGAATGACTGCTACTATGTCTGCAGGCCGCCCTTCGGCATCTTCTTCGACCGTGCCCTGTACAACCTCGACCTCGTACTCTGCGACTTTGCTTACTACAGCACTGTCCGCCGCACCTACAGGATCGTGAACGACAACTACAGGACCATCGCCGAGCAGAACGACATCATCGCGCAGAACAACGCTACGATCGCAGCCCAGAACGCTGCCATCGCCAACGGTAATCTCGCTGCCGACGCGTCGTACAACCTCGCCTCGCGCCTCGGGCTCTTCCAGAGCTACGCGAACGCCAACCAGCAGTACTACTATGACGACGGCATCTTCTTCATAGAAGGCGCCAACGGACAGTACCAGACCATAGTCCCTCCGGCAGGCGCCCTCATTGCAGAGCTCCCGGACGACTACGAGATCATCACCCTCGACGGGGTGGAGTATTACAAGGTTGATGACACGGTGTACCGCACCGTGGTCGTGGATGGCAAGGCCCTCTTCGAGGTCCTCGGCCAGCTCCAGAACTAGACGTTGAACAGGAAGTGCATTATGTCGCCGTCCTTGACGACATAATCCTTCCCTTCTATGCCCATCTTGCCCGCAGCGCGGACAGCCGCCTCGGTCTTGTAGGTCATATAGTCATCGTATTTGATGACTTCGGCACGGATGAAGCCCCTCTCAAAGTCGGAATGGATGACACCGGCGGCGCGAGGGGCTTTGTCGCCTTTGCGGATGGTCCAGGCACGGCACTCGTCGGCTCCGGCCGTGAAGAAGGTCTGCAGGCCGAGCAGGCGGTACGCGCCCTGGATGAGGCGGACTACGCCGGACTCCTCCAGACCGAGTTCCTCAAGGAACATCTGCCTGTCGTCGTAGTCCTCGATCTCTGCGATCTCAGACTCGGTCTTGGCGGCGATGACCAGGATTTCCGCGTTCTCGTCCTTGACGGCCTCGCGGACGGCGTCGACGTAGGCGTTGCCGGACGCGGCTGAGGCCTCGTCGACATTGCAGACATACATCACCGGTTTGTTCGTGAGGAGGTAAAGGTCTTTGGCCAGGGCCTCCTCTTCTTCGTTGACGGGGACGACAGTACGGCAGGACTTGCCTTCGAGCAGCGCCGCGCGGTAGCGCTCCAGCAGGTCGGCCAGTTTGCGGGCTTCCTTGTCGGAGCCCATCTTGGCCTGCTTCTGCACCTTTGCCAGGCGAGACTCCACGGTCTCGAGGTCCTTGATCTGCAGCTCGGCATCCACGACTTCCTTGTCGCGGACCGGATCGACGCTGCCGTCGACATGGACTATATTGCCGTCATCGAAGCAGCGCAGGACGTGCAGGATGGCGTCGGTCTCGCGGATATTGGCCAGGAACTGGTTGCCGAGGCCCTCGCCCTTGCTGGCGCCCTTAACCAGGCCGGCGATGTCGACGATGTCGACCGTGGCCGGAATGGTCCGCTTCGGCTGGCAGAGCTCCGACAGGGCCTCCAGGCGCTTGTCGGGAACGTTTGTGGAGCCGAGGTTGGGTTCTATGGTGCAGAAGGGGAAATTGGCGCTCTGGGCCTTTCCTGAGCTGATACAGTTGAAGAGAGTGGATTTACCGACGTTCGGAAGACCGACTATACCGCATTTCAGTGACATACAAATTCATTCTTTTGTTGCACAAAGGTACGAATTTGTAGGATTAATACGAATCCTTATCCTATTTTTACTACTGCCCCGTCGCTTGGTCAGCGTTGTACCCCTTCGGCCATATCGCTTCCCTCCATCGCCGCAATCCGACACCCCAACATGCATTGTATTCTTCCCGGGGCAAAACTGTTTGAAAAGGTTTATTTAAAACAATGATAATGAAAAGGATAGTATTGATTGTCCCTGTTGTGTTTTTGGCCGTGGCGGTTTTGTTTGGGGCAACGGAATCAGCGGGTACCGGAAGAGAGATCACCGTGATGTTCTGGAATATGGAGAACTTTTTCGATTTCAAGGATGACGGGACGGGGGAGTCCGACGCGGAGTTTTCGGCTACAGGGCCGAGACGATGGAGCAAGGCAAGATTCTACAGGAAATGCCACGCTGTTGCAAAAACCATTTTGTGGGCGGGAAGCGGAACGGTACGAGGCGGCGACAATAATGCCTATACCTCTTTGCCTGATGTCGTGGGAATGGCGGAGGTAGAGAACGGGTTTGTCCTGACGCAGCTTGTGACCAAGACGGCATTGCGTAAACTGGACTACAAGATCGTGCATTTCGACTCTCCGGATCCACGGGGGATTGATTGCGCGCTGCTGTACAGGGCTTCCAGGCTCACGCTGGTGAGCGCGAAGCCTTGCCGGGTCAGCGCGCCGGGACTTCAGACCCGTGACATCTTGCTGGCACAGTTCATTACAGCCGCCGGGGACAGTCTTGCGGTGCTGGTAAACCATCATCCGTCCAAATATGGCGGCGGGGAGACGGACTGGCGGCGTGAGGTCGCCGTGGCCCGCTTGCGGGCCCTGGGCGACTCCCTGGCCACCTCCGGCTGGCCTTTGGCCGTCGCCGTAGGGGACTTCAACGACACCCCGGACAACCCCCTCTTCACCCGCCTCCTCCCGGCTTTTTCCCTTTGTAGGATGACCGAGCCGGCAACAGCACATGAAAACCGTCTGGAAAGGCTGTCTTCGGAGGGGGATGCCGCCGGGCGAGCATTTATCCGGAACGGGTCGGCGCCCCCCGCCAGGGGCATTAGCAGACGTGAGCTGGCGGCATCCCTCTCCGAGGACGCCAGCCAACTCCAAAAAGGCACTCTTTACGATGACTTCGGAAATGATCGATCTTCTGCGTTCTCGCATGAGGGCAAATCGTCATTGCGGGGACAGGGCAGTATACGGTTCAACGGGGAGTGGCAACTGATTGACTTGTGCTTCGTATCGCCGGCGCTGGCGGATGCGGCGTCCTTCTCCGTCCTGGAACCTCCGTTCCTGACGGAGCGTGACGCCGCCCACTCCGGCGAGAAGCCCCTCCGGACCTATTCCGGCCCCCGCTACCTCGGCGGCGTCAGTGACCACCGCCCCATCCTCGTCCATGTCACCTTGCCTGATGCACCCTCTTTCCCTTCACCCAAATACAGCTTGTACAAAAGAATCATCCAGAATAGAAACTACATGTACAAGTGGTGGGCTAATAATAGAAAACAACACGAAACACAAACAGCTTGTACATAAAATCCTCCTCAAAACGAGAATCAGCGTACAAGCCACTAAGACTAAAACGAATGAAAACACTCAAACATCTTTGCTACACATCACATGGAGAGGTGATGTTCAGGAATGTGGACGATATGAACTACGCGTTCAATTCCCTGTGTTCAGCCTTGTATAAAACTGACAGCATCTGTCTGGCGGAGGCATTTATCTCGACCCACCATCACGGCTGTTATCTGACTTCCCTTCCGAGGGAACTGATGCATATCCATAGGACGTCCTATACAAAATATTTCAACAATAAGTATGGCAGAACAGGATCCTTGGGAGAAAAAGGCTTCTTCATGCAGGAGATAGACGGCCTAAGACACCAGGTATCGGCAATTACTTATGTATTGAAGAATCCTGTCCATCATGGGATCAGCGCAACTCCGTTTGCATATCCGTATTGTTCTGCCAACGCATTCTTCAGGAAAGATCTTGGAAAGGATTTTTCGCCTCGTTTGCTGACAAGTGAACAAATACGGATGTCCCTTCCGCGACGTGCAGAATTCGATCCGTCCTGGAAGATGGGAACGGAAGGGGTCTTTCTGCGCGAATCGGTATTGGAAACGGCAATGGTTGAAAGCTTGTATTCCACTCCTCAGGCATTCAACTATATGCTTTCCAGGAAAAGCGGGGAAGACTGGGTAAAGGAACAGGACATGGACTCCGTCTCTTGTCCTCCGGTTACCCTTGAGAATATTGAATCACCACTCTTCACCGGTGGCTCGGGCAAAGAAGACTCTTTGTTCCATATGCTGCAGAATGAACGTTCGCGTTTCAACCGTTCCGTAATGACAGACCTCAGACTGTGCGGGATTGTCGACATGGAATTAGCATCCGGGAAAGCCCCGCGGACGGTCTATCAATTGTCCAACGAAGAAAAGATATGCCTGGCGAATGAAATACACAGGCGTTTCCATTGTGGTAAGGAGCAGATCAGACGTTGTCTAGCAATGAATGGTTAAACAGCATGTACACCAAATACCTTTATGAATGAGATTTTGTGTACAAGAAGTAAACGAAATGGGAAAAACAGCAGGAAACGGTATCCTCTTGTACAGCTACATTTCAAAGAATAGCAATTCTATGTACAAGCTGTTCGAAGCGATTGGGAAAGTCAACCTTTTGAGGCGACGGAGGGGTGTTACTTCTGGCGGCTGGGAAAATAGGAGGCGGAAAGGGTGATGGCTTGGCGGAGGAAATGGGATAGAAAAAAGCGGAAGGAGCAGGAAGAAGTATGACAATCTTTTCGTAAATTTGTAAGAATGCAAAAAGGATAACGAATAAAACTATAACCATGGCAATGAAAGAGAGAATCCAGGAGAAATTCCGCACCCTTTACGGGCGCGACGGAGAAGTGTTCGCATCGGCAGGACGCATCAATCTTATCGGTGAACATACCGACTATAACGGAGGATATGTATTCCCCGGAGCCATTGACAAAGGCATCATGGCGGAGATAGCGCTCAACGGGACGGACAAGGTCAAGGCGTATTCCCTCGACTATGACGAGTTCGTAGAGTTCGGACTCAAGGAGGAAGACAAACCCGAGCAGGCTTGGGCCCGCTATATTTTCGGCGTATGCCGCGAGACGGCCAAGCGCGGCGGCAAGGTCGCCGGCTTCGACACGGTCTTCGCCGGCGACGTCCCGCTCGGCGCGGGCCTCTCCTCGTCGGCCGCCCTTGAGAGCACTTTTGCCTTTGCCATCAACGAGTTGAACGGTAACGGTATCGACAAGTTCGAGCTCGCCAAGATCGGCCAGTCCACCGAGCACAATTACTGCGGTGTCAACTGCGGCATCATGGACCAGTTCGCCTCCTGTTTCGGCAAGGCAGGATGCCTTATCCGCCTCAACTGCAAGACGCTGGAGTACAAATACTTCCCCTTCGATCCAGAAGCGGCCGGCTACAAGCTCGTGCTGCTTGACTCCTGTGTCAAGCACGAGCTCGCCTCGTCGGCCTACAACAAGCGCCGCGCCTCCTGCGAGAATGCCGCGGCCGCCATCCGCAAGAACCATCCCGACGTAGAGTTCCTCTCCGACGCTAAACGTGTCTGGCTTGAGGAAGTGCGTGCCGAGATTCCGGAGGAGGATTTCCTCCGCGCGGAGTACGTCATCGGCGAGGTCCAGCGCGTGCTGGACGTCTGCGACGCCCTTGAGCGCGGAGACTATGAGACTGCCGGCGAGATGATGTACCAGACTCATTTCGGCATGAGCAAACTCTACGAAGTCAGCTGCGAAGAGCTTGATTTCCTCAACAAACTTGCCCGCAAGATGGACGTCTCCGGCTCCCGCGTCATGGGCGGCGGCTTCGGAGGCTGCACCATCAACCTCGTCAAGAAGGAGCTCTATCAGCCCTTCGTAGACGCTGCTGTCGAGCAGTTCACGGCAAAGTTCGGCCACGCGCCGAAGGTCTACGACGTCGTCATCTCCGACGGCGCGCGAAAGCTTGACTAGAGAATAAATGATAGGCCCGCATCACACCGGGCCTTTTTTGTGTCCTATAGACTGCTGAAGGCAGAGATGACGGACTCCTTGTATTTGCGTGATACAGGGAGTTTGGTCTCTCCGACCGAGACCGTGTCGGCAGAAACCAGCTTTGCGGAAGCGGCATTCACCAGATAAGAACGGTGAATGCGCAGGAAGCCTTCGCCCAGGAGGTTTTCCCATTGGGTGATACCGGTCTTGTTGCGGTACGACTCTCCGGCCTGGGTGATGATACGGACTTCGGTATCGTTAGACTCGACGTATGCGATGTCCGCAACCTTGAGCGTGACGCTCTGGCGGTCGGAAAAGAAAGTGACGGTACGGTCCTGCTCCTTGAAGCGCCCGGACAGCCATTTCGCCCATAAGAAATCACCGACAGAAAGTGCGGTAAGGATCAGCCCCAGGAATGCCGGATTGATCAGCATGGGCGGTATGTCCTTCCTGTTAGCGACAAGCCTGTCAGATGTAATCTCGTACCATACGCAATAGTGCAGGACGATGATAAGCAGGACGACCGATATGAGGACGGCCAGTGAAAGATAGACCTTGTCCATCGGTTTCCTGGCCTGAGGCATGAAGTACTCCAGCGCGAGAGCGCAAGGGCAGAACAGCAACGAGACGAGGACGGCCTGGACCGTTGTATAGTCCAGGCTGACGAGGATGGCGGCGAGAACAACGATGGCCGCCAGCCAATATGCAATGCGTCCGACTGTCTTCATCTCAAAACAAAAATAGACATTTTCAGCAGTGTCTGCAAGGCTAAATGTCTTACAGAGGGTTTTGACACGCCTGGAGAAGGTTTCAACTTTGGAGAAATCGGCAGACTTGCCGTAACTTTGTGTCGAACCAAAACAACAAATAGTCATGAAAGAAGAAGTATATTACGTTGTGGATTCTCTGGGTGTAACACATTCGGAGACCATCGAGAGGACGCGCGCGTCTATCGGTCAATTGTTCGTTGAAGGCGGTCTTGGATATATGATCATCATCTCCGTCTTCCTTATCCTGCTTCTCCTCGCCGCGTGGAAGGCTCCCCGCTGGGTCAAGGAGATCGGCATCGGAGCGCTGGTAGTTTCCGCTTTCGCAACCCTTTTGGGATTGCTGCAGGTATTCGATGTACTACAGAGATTCGGCGACGTCTCTACCGCCGTCCTCTGCGGCGGGCTAAAGGTTTTGATGATTCCTTTTTTCTACGGACTCATCGTTTATTTCATCTCCCTGGTCATCCGCGTCATCCAGAAACCGAGGATCTGACAAGAGTGTCGTGCAATGTAATCGCCTGGAACACAGGCAAATAGACAATGTTCCTGTTCTGATTTCAGAACAGGAACATTGCTTTTATGCCAGAAAACCAATAGGTTACATTGCACGCATTATGTTATTTATTGTTTTACTTTTGTGTCCGTTGTGCTACCATAATGTAGAAACGATAGGAATGACCAGACAGGAATTCGACATATTCTCGGAAAGCGTCCTCGCGAAACTGCTTGCAGTGGCGCGCTCGTTCAACCGCTTCAATGCGGCTGGCGGAGATGAGTCCGAGGATATCGTACAGGAGGCGCTAGCTGACCTGTGGGGCCTGTATGGGAGCGGTTATCCGGTACGGGATGCTGAGGCACTGGCCGTGAAGATAACGAAGACAGTGTGCGTCGCGCATTACCGGCGCCGCAAGCTGCGGCATCAGCCCCTGCGGGGCGATGCCTACGAAGGCGGCGCCCCAGCTACGGCGGCCACGGACCTGTCCGATTTCGTCGAGATCAGGCGCCGCCTCTACGCCGGCTTGAGCGATACAGAGCGTATCTGCCTGGATTTGCGGAACACAGACGGTTTGTCGCTCGACGAGATAGCTGCCGCCACGGGCAAACCCAAAGACAGTGTGAAGACGACGATCTCTGCAGCACGACGCAAAATGCTTGAACAATTGAAAAAGGAAATATAATGGAAAACCTGACGGATAAGAATATACGAGGTGAGTTGATAGCGCGCTACCTGGAGGCGGAAACGGATGCCCGCGAGGAAACGCTCTTGACGGAGTATTTCGCAGAGCACGCGCCTGAGGCGGATGAAGCCGCCGTGGCGCGGCTCCTGCTGGCGGAGCGCCCCGAGGCGCTCCTGGCCGCCGGCGAGCGCGCCTTCGCCACGCAACCTTCGACCAGCGGTCGACGGCTACACGGGGAAAGGCAACAACCTTCTACCAGCGATCGAAGGTTAAAGGGGCAGTGGCCGGAGCGGCAAGCGGGCGCGGCCCGGCGCGGCAGGCGGCTCCTTTGGAGCTGCGCCGCCGCGGCCGCCGCGCTCGCGCTCTTCCTCCTGCTGCGCCTCGCGGCGCAGCAGGCCCCGGCCTTCACTCCGCTGGAGGTCGCCGAGAGCCTCAGCGCCATAGCCAACCTCGGCCTCGGCGACATCGAGTCCGTCACCGCCGTGCCCTCCGGGGCCAATTTCCTGGTGACCGTCCACCTCAAGGACGGAAGCGACCTGCCATTCATCATGTCCAAGGACGGAGATACCGGTGCCCTGTCCCTGGCTTCAACAGAATAAAACAACACAGATTATGACAAGCATTATCCTTACCACCATTTGCGCCTTTGCGCTGAACGCTGCTTCCATCCCTGCCCAGGCGGACACGAACGACATTTATCTGATTGACCTTACCAAAGTCGAGAACTTCGACGGTTCTCAGCTCGCAGGCAAGACCATCCGTGCTTATAGTATCCAGAGGGAAAACGTAGGAGGCGTACCGACCCGCATACATCTCATCACAACGAAGACGGACGGGGCCCAGAATCCCGTGGTCGCCATATTTGACAATGATTTCAACAATGCCACATCGGTTACGGTCGGAGATAAGAGCCAACCGTCGATAAACATAAGGACCACCGATCCTTCCTTGTCCGTGGATGATATAGTCTATATCGTGGACGGCAAACAGACAAGCTCGGACGATTTCAGGAAACTTGACCCCAAGAACATAAAATCTATAGAGGTGATGAAAGGCTCCTCTGCCGCCAAATACCTTCAGGACCTGAAGGATCAGGGCAAATACCAGGGAGAGACCAATGCTCCCGGAGGCTTGATAATAGTTACGCTGAAGAAAGCATAAAGTCCACAGCAGGGAACAAAAAAACCGGCATCAGTGCCGGTCGATCCACTTCCAGAGTGCGTACATCAGCGCCCCCCAGGCGAGGAACAGCAGGACATAGACGATGTAGGGGATGGATGTGGGATTGCTCTCCCCGCCGACATATTTCTCAAATTCAGGGATGTCGGCATAGTAGTAAGCTCCCGCCCCGAAATCCAGGTCCTTCGAGAGCCCTGCTCCCCGGACCATGATGACGATTGCAACAATCAAAACAGCCACGGCGACGCATGCCGTGGCTATTTTGAATATCTTCTTTCCTTTCGGGCCCACTACTTGAACAGGTCAAGCACGGGAACCTTGAACACAACGCCGCTGAGCAGGAACCACACGGCGAAGAGCGTCAGGGCGATGTTGAAGATCTGGCCGACGATATAGAGCCACAGGACCTTGCCGCCCTGCATCTGCTTGGCGATCTCCTTGAAGTTGGTGTCGAGGCCGATGCTGGTGAAAGCAAGGACGAAGCACCAGTTCTTGTACTGGTCGAGGACCTTGTTGATGGCGCTCACCTGGTCGCCGCCGAAGACGGGCTGGAACAGGAAGGAAGCCAGCAGGGAAGCTACGAAGAAACCGATGATGAACTTCGGGAAACGCTTCCAGATCTCGCCGGCGCCGACTTTCTGTGCACCGCTGTTCTCCACGCGGGTGGCGAAGAAGATGGCCACGAAGAAGGCGATGAAGCCGATAAGGATGTTCTGGATGCTCTTGACGAGCACGGCGGCCTGCTCAGCCTCTGGGCCGAGGGCGTTGCCGGCGAGCACCACGGCGCCCGTCGAGTCGACGGTGCCGCCGATGAGCGCGCCGCCCATGAGCTGGTTCATGCCGCAGGCGCGGATGATCATGGGCTCGAACACCATCATCAGGATGGTGAATATGATCGAGATGGAAATGGCGATGGAAAGGTCATCCTTCTTGCACTTGGCGGCCGCGCCCGTAGCGATGGCTGCGGAAGTACCGCAGACCGAGGTCGCGGCGGCAAGCGTTATGACCAAAGGCTTGTTGTCGAGCTTCAGGACCTTGGTACCGAATCACCACATGAAGATGATGACGATCGGGGTGACGATCCATGCGATGCCGAGGCCGTAAAGTCCGAACTTGGCGATGTTGCTGAAGAGCACGGAGAATCCCATGACCACGAGACCGACCTTGATGTAGAACTCAGTACGTACGGCAGGTTTGAGCCACTCGGGGACTCCGACGGTATTGGAAACCAGCAGGCCGACGATCAGAGCCCAGAAAGCCCACTCGAGATAGCGGTTGAGGGTGAACTCCGCACTGATGAGGCGGACGATGATTGCCAGGAAGAACAGCATCAGGAATGCCGGGATGTACTTCTTGAGATCGCCCCCCTGGATCTTGACAGCTCCGGCGAAAAGCACCATGAGCACGGCGCAGGTCAGGACGAGCTTGCCAAGGAATCCCCAGGTGAACTGGCTCCAGAGGCTCGAAGCCGTGGCGGCTTTCTCGCCAAGGGTCCATGTGCCGAATTTGAGGGCGGAGAAATCGAACCAGCCGGTCAGGACAGCGACCGCGCCGATGAAAATGATGATGAAACCTATCCAACAGGCCATCCAATCATCAGATTTCCAATTTTCTTTCATAACGGTTTGGGTTTAGCGTTAAACATAGCAAAAATAGCATTTTTTTCTTATTTTTGTCACATAGCCTATAATTAACGACCGATGACATCAAGGGCAGAAGTCTCCTGCAGCCACTGTGGCGCACGGAATTCCGTCATTACATACGATAGCATAAACGCCGTTGATAATCCTGAGCTTAAAGCACGGGTACTCGACGGGTCGTTGTTCGTATGGGAATGCCAGCACTGCGGGGCCAGGAACCTGCTGCGCAGCCAGACCTTGTATCACGATCCTTCGGAACGGCTGATGGTCTGGCTTACCGGGGGCTCGGAGGAGCTTGAACGGAAGGTCCGGGAGGCTTACGGCGGACTCGAAGAGATGAAGGGTTATACTGCGCGCTTCGTGGACGACCCAGGGTCGCTGATAGAGAAGGTCAAGGTCTTCGACGCGGGACTTGACGACGTGGTCATGGAAATGGCCAAGTATGTAAGCCGTATCGAAGTGGCGGAGAGCCGCAAGGACCGTTCGGAGGATATCCTGAACGCAGCGTTCCGTTTCCTGAAGCTGGACGGTGCGGACAATGAGATGACCTTTGCGTACCCTCTCGACGGACAGATGCAGATGGTGGCCGTGGGATTCAATGTCTATGAGGATTGCCGGGGGATACTTAAGCGCAACCCCGGGATGGCGGCAGCGGCCGCAGGCTTCGCCCGGGTGGACGCGGCCTTCGTCGAACGTTTTTTTAGATAATCATCATAAAATCTAACGATATGAAAAAACTGTTTGTCTTTTCCTTGCTGATGGCCCTCTGCCTCAGCCTCGGCGCCCAGGAAGATGCTGTGAGACTCTTCACCGAGAACCCCGACAGGGCAGCCAACAACATGCACTCCTACGAGTTCGATCCCATTGTCGACACCAAGGCCCCGAAGGGTTTCAAGCCGTTCTACATCTCACATTACGGACGTCACGGCTCCCGTTACGAGCAGAACTCCACCTTTGCCCGCGCCGCCATTGAGGGCTTCGCATATCTTGACTCCCTGAACCTTCTCACCGATGCCGGGAAGGCTCTCTATTCCGACGTCAATGCCGTTGTGGAGGCCCACAAGGGCATGGAAGGTTCCCTTACCCCCCGCGGTGCGCGCGAGCACAAACTTCTGGCCCAGAGGATGTATGAGCGCTTCACTCCGGTGTTCAAGGACAAGGACCGCATGGAGATCAACAGCTTCTCCAGCACCAATTTCCGTTGCATCGTAAGTATGTGCAACTTCACCAACAGCCTGACGGTGAAATGCCCCGACCACGATTTCTCATTCACCAGCGCGGAAAGGTTCATGTCCTACATCAACCCCAGCCTCAGCGTCCGCAGGCCCGGCGAGGCGCCCAGGGAGCGCCCTGCTATGCCGGCCGGCTTTCGTCCACCGACCGCTTCTGCAGCGCCCCGTGCGTATACTCCCGCCACGGGCACTCCCGGCTATGATTTCAAGCGCTTCCTGACCCCTCTGTTCAAGGATTATGACGCTGCCCTCGCCGCCCTCGGCAACCCCGAGAGCTTCGTCCGCGCGATCTATACCGCCGGAGGTCTCTGCCAGGTCATCGACTTCCTCGGCGTCGATATCTACAGGAAGTATTTCACCCCCCAGGAGCTGGTCTATTTCTGGGCCAGCGGCAATGACAATATCTACCGCATGTGGGGCGGCTCCGTCGAGAACGGCGACGTCATCCGCTATGCCATCCGTCCGCTCCTTCAGGATTTCATCGATAAGGCGGACGCCGCCATCAAGCCCGGCAGCCACCGTGCCGCCGACTTGCGTTTCGGTCACGACACCTCCCTTCTGCCCCTCTTCGCCCTGATGGGCATTGACGACCCGCAGCATCGTATCATGCCGTACCAGCAGGCCCACAATATGGGCTGGTATTCCTTCTTCCAGATCGGCATGGCCGCCAACTGCCAGATGATCTTCTACCGCAACAAGAAGGGTGAGGTCCTGACCAAGGTCCTCTACAACGAGAAGGAGGTCCTTATCCCCGATGTCCAACCCGTCTCCGGCCCTTATTACCGTTGGACCGACCTCAAGGCCCATTTCCTCGAGCAGATCAAGAAGGCCGAGGAGCCTTGGACCAGGGCACAGATGTAGTTGGGGATCAAGGCATGTCGACTGTGAATACTAAGCCGAAGCGGTGGCTTTGGATCTTGAAATTACGGTCGACAAGTTCATGGGCGACCGCTCCGCCGTTGTAATTGTAGGAGACACCGATGCGTGCGGCATAGGGGATCCAAAGGAGATTGCCGAGGCGGACGGCCAGGTCGGCTCCGGCGCTGTACAGGAACTTGCCGGCAGTGTATCCCTGCAGGTCTGAAGGCTTCATGAGGAAGCATCCGTCAGCGTGGAGCGTGAGTTCGAAATTGCGGACATAGGCCACGGGGCCGAGGCCGGACCAGTCGACGGGAACAAGCGGCATGGCGTAGTCCAGTGTAAGCTTGGCCTGTGAAACATACCTTGAAAGCAAGAAGGACTGAAGCCCGGAAACGCCGCTCATACCCCTCGGGAGGATGTTCACGATACCATCCGGGAACCTTCCGTCGAAACGTGTCTGATAGACGGCGGTGATCTTCGTGCCGTGAGTTTCCATCAGTCCCGGAATGTATCCGTACACATACGCGTATGCCGAGGGGGCGAACATGTCGGTGGCCCCGGGGCGCATGCCGACGCCGGTCTCGGCGCCGATGCCCCAGCGCGGGTAGATGGCGGAACGGGCGCGGCCGAGCACCGCGTAGCCGCGCAGGGCGCCGGCGGTGCACACCAGCGGCACGCGCCGCCCCGGGTCCACTCCGACAGGGACCCTTACAAGCCCGGGCTTCTCGCCTATCATGTCGATCAGGTCATGGAAGATCTCGGAGGTATTGACAATATCGTTGGAATAGATGACATCCAGGCGCGGGACCAGACCTCGGTACCATCCTGCCCTGGAGAAATCCCACGGGATATAGACCGACGCCTGCGTCCTTACAGACGGGATGTCGGTCTCTTTCGACTGGAGGGTAAGCGTCTTTCGCCCGTCGTGCAGGATGCTGTTGCACATGTATCTGCGGGCGAGGTTCCCTCCGATGTCCGCGCTGATCTCGATGACCGGATACAGGCCGCTGTAGGTGAATTGTCCGTGGAAGGAATGGTTCCACTGCGGCGAATCGTCTACATTTTCCCTCCTTGCCGAGTAACCCGCTATGGCGTTGGCGGTGCCCAGGTCGTTCTGGAAGAAGGCCGTAGCTCCAAGCCCTGCGGTTGAGGAGAGCGTCTCGAAGCTGAAGTTGGATACGGCATCGAAGTCTATGAATACCGGTGCCCAGGAGTGCAGGCGGAGCAGATGGGGGAGCTTGCGGTAAGGACGGGGAGCGGAGAATGCGGCTTCACTTGCAGGGGCAGAGACGGAGATTGAGGCCTCCTGCTCGGACAGCCGGTCGGCGACAGGCCAGGAGCCATTGTCGACCGAAAAGGGCGCAGCCAGAGGCTCCCGATAGAGCATCCTGCCTTCAGTTGAAAGGGCTGCGAAGACCAGGCTGTCTCCCGACGGCAGGAAGTCAGATGCTCCGAAACGGTTGTTGGTCAGCCGGACCACTGTACCACGGGAGGGCATCCCCGTGACGGTAGATCCGGCCGGGACGGAAAGCCGGTAAAGCTCGTTCACGCCGTTGCGGTCGCTGACGAACAGTACGCCGTCCGGAGCGGTCCTCAGCTGCTTTATCTTGACAGGCATCGGTTCCGTCAGCTGACGGAATCCGTCCATGACATCGTAGAAGGCGAAACCGCCGTCAGTAATGGCGCTGGCGACAGGCCTTCCGGCCAGCCAGGCCGTTTCCACGACCTGCATGCCGTCCGGCGCGGCATAGTGCCTGAGCGTCCTTCCGTCACGGCCGTCTATGATGCGGACTGTGGACCTTCCCTGTACGGTATACTCCGTCACGGCCAATTCTGTCCCGGACGGAGCCGGGGCTGGGTTGGACAGGCTGCCGTCTGTCGTGAGCTTATGTGCCTTCTTGCTTCCGGGCTCCAGGTAGAATACGTGCGAATCGGACTTGAGCGACCACCGGAGGTCCGGTGTGATTTCACTCCAGAACAGCCGTCCCAGGCTCTCGGAATAGCGCAATGCGCTCGTACCCGTGGCGAAAGGACGGACGGCAGTCACCTGCCCGTCAGGGCGCACCCTTATCAACTGCGGTGCCAGAGTCTGTCCCTGGCGAACGGCGTAAACGTCGTTCCCGGCAGTTTCCGGACTTAGGTACTCGGTGTAAAACCGACCGGGGCGTGTGATCTGTACCGGCGTGCCGAACGGCCCGCGTGCGGCTTCGTCCGCCGCCCACGCGGCCTGCTGCGCGGCCGCTATCTCCGCCCAGGTCGCGTTGAGGCCCTTTCCCGATGCCTGCCGCAGCGTCCGCTGCAGCACGAAGAACGGGAACGGCCACCAGGGCTTCACGATGTTTTCGTAATACCGCTTGGTGAACAGCGGGTCATCATACAGTGACCTCGTACCCGCGACCAGCATATACCCGGCGCGGTAGTGGTCCGGTGTGTAAAGCCTTTGCGAACCCCAGCGCCACCTGTACCAGTCCCTGTAGTCCCCGGCTGCGAAACTCACCCGGTAATATTCCAGGAAATCCGCCGAGCGCCCCCGGCCGGCCGGCGTGAGGCCGGTCTCCGTGGCGACTGCGTCGCCTTCGAGCAGGCCCGGCCCGGGATATAAGGCCGCCATGGCGCCCGTGAACAGTTCGCCCGTGACCGCACTGAACACTCCGAATCCCCGGTCCCGTGCGAACTGCATCTGCGCCACGTGCCGTGACTCGTGCACAGCGAGTTCCGTGATCCATTCCAAGGGTTCCGGCGAGAGGGACTGCGGACGCGTGAAAAGGTCCATCCTTCGCGGAGCCCAGACCACCGATCCGTTGGCCCTTGCCGTGTGCGCGTGGAGGATGACAGGCATCGGACGGCGGTACTGTGCATTCGGCCGGTAGCCTATGCTTGCGCCCACAGGCTCAAGGTACCGCTCCAGGGCCAGCCCGTAGCGCAGGGCCAGTGAGTCATTCCCTGCAGGATAAATCAGCCGGAAATGCTCAGACGAAATGGTATTCCATTTCACCCCTCCCGGGTCGTCCCCGGAGGAGAAGAGCTGCGCCCTTGCGGGAAACACTGCGAGAAGCAGGAAAAATATGGCCCCGATACGTTTCATCCGTTAGGCAAATCTAACAAAAATCAGTAAATTTGTCTCGAAATCTAGAAGAGTTATATAACACATGAGTACGTTTCTCCAAGTCTGCACGATGTTAGGCTCCCTGGGCATGTTCCTGTACGGAATGTCCCTCATGAGCGGCGGACTTCAGAAGATGGCGGGTGACAAGCTGAGGTCTTTCATGGCCGCCATGACTTCAACAGCGTTCAAACGGGTCCTTACCGGTATCGTCGTCACGGCCCTCGTCCAGTCTTCAACCGCAACGACGTTGATGCTGGTCAGTTTCGTAAATGCCGGTCTCCTTTCCCTGGCCAATGCCATCGGCGTCATCATGGGTGCCAACATCGGTACTACGGTGACGGCCTGGATTTTCGCCCTCTCGTTCGGCGGCGGATCCTTCAGCCTCGGCGCCATCGCCGTGCCGCTGATGTTCCTCGGCTACCTCCTGATCGCATCCAAGAAGAAGAACAACAAGAACTTCGGCGAGTTCGTGATGGGCTTCGCCTTCCTTTTCCTTGGTCTCAGCACCTTGCGCGAGACATCCACGATGCTTCTGGACAACGATCCGGTCCGCGTCTTCCTGTCGCACCTGACGGGCTTCGGCATCGGCTCGATCCTGATATTCATGGTGACGGGCGCCATCATGACGCTCATGCTCCAGTCCTCAGCGGCCACGATGGCCATCACCATGGTCCTCGTTGCCAACGGCTACATTCCGTTCGAGATGGCTGCGGCCATGGTCCTTGGTGAGAATATCGGTACCACCATCACTTCCAACATCGCAGCGTCCGTGGCCAACGTCTCAGCAAAGAGGACGGCGCGCGCCCAC
The DNA here is from genome assembly GCA_902785785.1 of uncultured Bacteroidia bacterium. Classification (GTDB taxonomy): domain Bacteria; phylum Bacteroidota; class Bacteroidia; order Bacteroidales; family UBA932; genus Cryptobacteroides. The sequence continues at coordinate 170,887 of CADAAA010000006.1, forward strand.
ATGCTGTTCAATGTATTCGGCGTGTGCTGGGTGTTCTGCTTGTTCCATCCTTTCTTGAAGCTGGTAGGTTCGATAGTCGAGTTGTTCGGATTCCCCAATCCTGCCACGACCGATTTCGGTGCTGCGGATGAGACAACGCGCCATGCCCTCGTGGCCTCCCTGCCTTACAGCGTGGCTACGCTCCACTCCCTCTTCAACATCATCAACACCATGATCCTCATCTGGTTCGTACCTGTGATCGAGAAGATCGTCACTTGGATGGTGCCTTCCCCGAAGGGAGAGGAAGAGGTGTTCCGTCTCAAGTACATCAGCCGCGGTCCGCTCAATACCGCCGAGCTTTCGCTCAATGAAGCCAAGCAGGAGGTCGTGCACTTCGGCGAGATCTGTTACAAGGACTTCGCCTATATCCGTCAGGCTGTCAACGAGCCCGATCCGGAGAAGTTCGAGCAGATCAATGACAAACTGGTCAAGTACGAAGCCATCACGGACAATATCGAATACGAGATCGCACAGTATCTGGGAGAAGTCTCCAAGGGAGAGCTTTCCAGCTCGTCCACCGAGCGCATCAAGAGCATCTACAAGATCATCGGCGAGATGGAGAGCCTCGGTGACTCCGGAGAGGCCATCGGCCGCATGATCCGCCGCATCCATGTCCATGGAAAGCATTTCGATGCCAACATGCTGCGCAAGCTCAACCGTCTGATGGACTATGTTGAGGTCGCATACAAGACCATGCTCGACAATCTCAAGATAGGATACAAGAACCTCAGGGATATCTCCAACGCCTCCGATGCCGAGTACAATATCAACGGCTACCGCAACAGTCTCCGCGAGGAGCTGATCTCGCACATCGATGACAACAAATACGAGATGGGAGTCTTCTACATGGACGTCGTCAACGAACTTGAGCGCATAGGCGACTTCATCATCAATGTATCAGAGGCCCTTCTGGTCGAGAACAATGAAGCTTAGGCTTCTTATACTTGCGGCAGCGTCCGTGCTGGCAGCCGGATGCGGGCCCCGTCAGGGCCGGGCATCCGCTACCGAGTCCGCGCCCGTCCGCGACTTCCCGATGACTCAGATCCCTGCCATGTATACCGAAGCGGCCGACAGGCAGGCATACGCCACGGAGCATTACTGGGACCGTTTCTTCTCCGGTGGCGAAGGGTTCCGTTGTGATTCCCTGACCGTCATGGGCGTGTCCAGGGACAAGCTTGAGGAACATTTCTCCACGTATGTGGCCATACTTGAGGCCCAGGATGTCCAGGCCGGACGCAAGGGTGTCGGGTCGCTTTTCTCGAAGGTCGAGGCGGCGCAGTCCGCAGATTCCCTGTCCAATGTCCTGGAGGTTTTCTCCTGGTTTGCCGAACACTACCTCTACGACCCGAACTCCCCGTTCCGCAGCGAGGACCTCTATCTGCCGTATGTCAAGGGGCTCGCGGAGTCTCCGCTCACCGACCCGGACCAGGCGCCCTCCTACGCTTTCACTGCGCGCATGTGCGCGATGAACGCCATCGGGACGCCGGCCGCCGATTTCGCTTTCAAGGACAACGCCGGCCGTACCCGCCGCCTGTATGACATCCGTGCCGGACATACCCTCCTGTTCTTCTCCAACCCCGGCTGCGAGGCCTGCAAGGAGATCATAGAGAAACTCAGGTCGATGCCGTTTCTCCCCGGGATGATCTCCGACGGCCGTCTGGCCGTGGTCAACGTGTATATCGACGGGGACATCCAGGCGTGGAAGGATTACCAGTCATTCTACCCCCGCGAATGGTTCAACGGCTATGACCCTGACGGGATCATTCGTCAGGACCTCCTGTACCACGTCCGCGCAATCCCTTCCCTCTATGTCCTTGACACGGACAAACGCGTCATCATGAAAGACGCACCAGAGGAGCGCGTTTTCGCCTTTTTGGAGTCCATGCGTAGGGATTAACGTTTTTTTTGTTTAAATTTGACATTCACACGCATCAATGTCGAAATTAAACAGAAAAGACCATGGATATCAAGAAAACAGCCCGTTACTACACCCTTACCAATTCCAAGGGAGCGAGTGTCGTCCTCTCCGAACTGGGAGCCTGCATCGTCTCCATCTGCGTCCCCGACAAGGACGGAAAGCTCGCCGACGTAGTCCTCGGATACGACTCTCAAGAGGCATATTACCATGACGGCCCGTTCATGGGCAAGGTCCCCGGACGTTTCGCCAACCGCATCGCCAACGGCAAGTTCACCCTTGACGGAGTGGAGTATACCCTTCCCATCAACAACGGTCCCAACAGCCTCCATGGCGGCCCTGAGGGCTTTGCCGAGAGGATTTGGGACAGCCGCATCGTAGGCGATGCCGTCGAGTTCATGTATTTCTCCGAGGACGGCGAGCAGGGCTATCCCGGCAACCTCAAGGTCGTGGCCCACTACGAGTGGAGCGAGGACTGCGAGCTGAAGCTCACCTTCACCGCCGAGTGCGACGCCCCTACCGTGGTGAACCTCACCAACCATGTCTATTTCAATCTTGACGGCGAAGGCAGCGGCACCATCCTCGACCACATGCTCAAGCTCAACTGCTCCGAGTATCTGCCGACCGACGATACCCAGATCCCTCTCGGCGACAGCGAGCCCGTGGCCGGAACCCCGATGGATTTCGTCAACGCCAAGCCTATCGGCCGCGACATCCGCGCGGACTTCGGCCCCCTCAAGATCGGCAACGGCTATGACCATTGCTGGGTCATCGACGGCGCGGAGCCCGGCCAGCTCCAGGCTGCCGCCAAGCTCTGGTCGGAGAAGAGCGGCCGCCTGGTGGAGATCTTCACCACCCAGCCCGGCATCCAGGTCTATACCGGCAACTGGCTCGCAGGCTGCCCCGTGGGCAAGTCCGGCCATGTCTACGGCAACAATTACGGCGTAGCCCTCGAGTGCCAGCACTTCCCGGATTCGCCCAACAAGCCCGAGTATCCCAGCACCGTCCTCCGTCCCGGCGAGGTGTACCAGGAGGCCATCATCTTCGCTTTCAGGACCGTAGAATGAAACAGTATCTCGACCTGCTCAGGCGCATCCGCAGCGAGGGCGTCATCAAGAAAGACCGCACGGGGGTCGGCACGCAGAGCGTGTTCGGCCACCAGATGCGTTTCGACCTGAGCGAAGGCTTCCCGCTCCTCACCACCAAGAAGGTGCACCTGAAGTCCATCATCTACGAGCTGCTCTGGTTCATCGCCGGTGATACCAACATCAAGTATCTCAAGGACCACGGGGTCTCCATCTGGGACGAGTGGGCAGATGAGAACGGCGACCTGGGGCCGGTGTACGGCCACCAGTGGCGCAGCTGGCCGGCCCCCGACGGCCGTGCCATCGACCAGCTCTCGCAGGTGATCGACACCATCAGGAACAATCCCGATTCGCGCCGCATGATCGTCAGCGCCTGGAATCCCGGCGAAGTGGACAGGATGGCCCTGCCGCCCTGCCATTGCCTGTTCCAGTTCTACGTTGCGGAAGGAAAGCTTTCCTGTCAGCTGTACCAGCGCAGTGCGGACACCTTCCTCGGCGTGCCTTTCAACATCGCATCCTATGCGCTGCTGACCATGATGATAGCGCAGGTCTGCGGCCTTCAGCCCGGTGAGTTCGTACACACGACGGGTGACACGCACATCTACCTGAACCATTTCGAGCAGGTGGACCTGCAGCTCTCGCGCGAGCCGCGCCCGCTCCCCAGGATGATCCTCAATCCCGAGGTTAAGAGTATATTTGACTTTGATTACGGGGACTTCACGCTGGAGGGATACGATCCCTGGCCGGCCATCAAGGCCCCGGTAGCAGTATGAGTATGGAGAAATGCCTGATAGTGGCCGTGGCCGACGACTGGGCCATCGGCGTCAAAGGCGGGCTGCCCTGGCACCTGTCCGAAGACCTGAAGTATTTCAAGGAGAAAACCAAGGGATTCCCCGTCATCATGGGGCGCACGACCTATTTCTCCCTGCCTTTCCGGCCTTTGAAGGGCCGGAAGAACATCGTCCTCAACCTCGGGTGGGACCCGATCCCGGACGATGTCATCTGCGTCAATTCCTTCGAGGAGGCCTATGCCGCCGCAGAGGGCGCGGAGAAATGCTTCATCATGGGCGGCGCGTCCGTGTACCGCGCCGCGCTCATGGACATGGACACGCTCTACATCACCCACGTCCATACGACCATCCCGGAGGCGGACGCTTTCTTCCCCGTCATCGAGGAGGAGTACTGGGAGAAGGTCTCCGTGTCGGAGACCCATTTCGACGAGGCTACCGGATACGAGTTCGAGTTCGTCGTGTACAAGAAACGCCAGGCATAGGCGTTTCTTTTTGGTATACAGTTAGTTAGTAGCAGGATATGGAAAAGAAAAGAGAAGGCTTCGGCAGCCGGACTGCCGTCATTTTCGCCATGGCCGGATCGGCGATCGGCCTCGGCAACATCTGGCGCTTCCCGTACATGGTGGGGGAGCATGGCGGAGCGGTATTCGTCTTGATCTACATCGTCGCCACGATCCTCTTCTCGCTGCCCATCTTCGTCGCCGAGGTCATCATCGGCCGGCGCAGCCACACCAACGCCCGCGACGCGTTCGTCAAGCTGGCTCCCGGCAAACCGTTCTGGAGACTGGTCAGCATCCTGCCGATCGTCATCCCGACCATCATCGCATCCTACTACAGCGTCATCGGCGGCTGGTCCCTGGAGTATTTCATCAAGGCCTGTTCGCTGGACTTCCTTCGGACGGCCCCGGACATGGCCACCGACCTTTTCGGCGGTTTCGTGTCCTCGACATGGGTTCCGGTGATAATGCATCTCGTCTTCCTTGCCATGTCGGCTGTGGTGGTCGCCCTGGGCGTCAAGGCCGGCATCGAGAAGTTCAGCAAGTTCATCCTTCCTGTTCTGTTCATACTTATAGTACTGATTGCGCTGTATTCCATGAGCCTGCCAGGCGCCGGCGAAGGTGTCCGTTACCTTTTCTGGGCCGACTTCTCTGAATTCACTCCCCGGACTTTCGCGTATGCGCTCGGACAGAGTTTCTACTCGCTGTCCCTCGGCATGGGCATCATAATCACTTACGGCTCCTATGTCCGCAAGGATGAGAATATCCTCGCTTCCAGCGCGGGAACGGCGGTCTCCGACCTGATGTTCGCGCTGCTTGCCGGCCTGGCCATCATGCCGGCGGTCTTCGCCGCCGGTATCGAGCCCGGCGCCGGCCCCGGCCTCATCTTCCAGAGCATACCGTACATCTTCTGCAAGATGGGCCAGGAGGCTCCTACCCTCAGTACCATTGCTTCCGTCCTGTTCTTCTTCACGGTCATCGTGGCTGCCATGACTTCGCTGATCTCCCTCATCGAGGTCGGTACCGCATTCCTGGTGGAAAAGTTCGGTATGAAGCGCGTACGGGCAGTCTTTGCCATGTTCCTGATATGCGGTACGGCCGGCGTGCTCTGCTCGCTGTCGTTCGGTCCGCTGTCCGGCCTGACGGTCGCGGGGATGAACATCTTCGACATCTTCGACTGGGTCGCTTCCAACATCCTGCTGCTCATCATGGCTTTCCTGTCCGTGGTCTTCGTCGGGTTCGTCATGAAGAAGGAGGATGTCCGGGACGAGTTCACCAACGGCGGTGCCAAACGACGTAACGCCCCGCTGTTCAATGCCGTGTATTTCCTCATCAAATGGGTGGCCCCTATCGCCGTTCTCCTGATATTCTTCACCAATTTCATCCTGTAGCGCATGGCGAAGGACAGGGGCAGTTTCAACAGCCGCTTCACGGCTATCATGGCCATGGCCGGTTCGGCCATAGGCCTTGGCAATATCTGGCGTTTCCCCTACATGGTGGGACAGAACGGCGGAGCTGCTTTCATCCTCGTATACCTGTTCTCCGCGATATTCCTCTGCATCCCCATCTTCCTGGCCGAGTCCATCATAGGCAAAAGGACGCATCTGAGCACCTTCGGTGCCATGGAAAAGCTTGCTCCGGGCACCCGCTGGAAATGGCTGGGCTTCCTGACGGTGTTCACCCCGCTGATCATCCTGTCGTACTACAGCGTCGTGGGTGGCTGGTCCATAGAGTATTTCCTCAAGTCGCTCACATTGTCGTTCTCCGATCCGGCGGTGAGCATGGAGGAGCATTCCGCCGTGTTCGGCGGTTTCATCTCCTCGGCATGGCGTCCGCTCGTACTGCACACGGTATTCCTGTTGATCAATGCAGTCGTCGTCATCTTCGGGGTACGCGGGGGCATCGAGAGGTTCACCAAACTGACGACTCCGGTGCTGTTCATCCTGATAGTGCTGATAATGCTTTATTCGGTGAACCTCCCCGGGGCCTCGGCCGGTATCGATTATCTGATACATCCCGATTTTTCGAAGATCACGGGCTCCGCACTGCTTTCAGCCATGGGGCAAGCATTCTTCTCGCTTTCGTTGGGAGTCGGCTGCATCCTGACATACGCGTCTTACCTCAAGTCTGATGAGAACCTTCTGGCAACAGGAATATTCACGTCGATGTTCGACCTGCTGTTCGCCATCATCGCCGGCTTCGCCATCATGCCGGCGGTCTTCGCGGCCGGCATCGAGCCCGGGGCTGGCCCGGGACTCATTTTCGAGACCCTTCCTTACATCTTCTCCACGATGGGAGTGGATGCCCCGTGGCTTTGCAACATAGTGGCTATACTTTTCTTCCTGACCATCCTTTTCGCGGCGCTTACTTCGTCGATCTCCATGCTTGAGGTCGGCGTGGCCTATCTGGTGGACCAGCGCAAGATGTCGCGCACTAAGGCTACGGCCCTGCTTTTCGCAGGATGCTGGATCCTCGGCGTGCTCTGCTCGCTGTCTTTCGGCCCGTTGAGGGACCTGCACGTTTTCGGCATGACCGTTTTCGATGCCTGCGACCATCTGACTTCCGATTTCCTCATGACCTTCGGCAGCCTGCTGTTCGTATTCTTCGTCGGTTGGAAGATGAAACGCGCGGAGGTGCGGGATGAGTTCACCAACTGCGGGACGCTGCGTTTCAACAGCCGGGTTTTCGGAGTGGTATACTTCTTCATCAGGTATGTGGCTCCTGCGGCGATCATCGCCATTTTCCTGTCCAACCTATTGATATAACCGTTTTTTTCTTACCTTTGCACGGTTTTAAAGATTTTGAAAATGAAGAAATTGCTTTTCATTGCGGCTGCCGTCATCATCGCAGCCGTGTCCTGCAACAGCGGTCCCAAGACCAACGCCGAGAAGACCGCAGCCTTCGAGGCTGAGATGCAGAAGATCATGGACGAATACGAGCAGGCTGAGGATCCCGATGCCATCGAGGACGAGACTATCAAGAAGCTCGTGGACCTGAGCCTGGCCACCATGAAGAAATATCCTTCGGACACCGTAGCCCTCGAGGCCCTTCAGGCGTGCTACTATTACGCCGATCCCGAGGATCTCAAGGACGCCATCGCCCTCCTGAGCGACGAGTTCAAGGAGGAGCCTTTCGTGAAGATGGTCGCCGACGGACTCGACACCAAGATCGCCACCAAGGAAGGCCAGCCTTTCGTGGACTTCACCGTGGAGCATGTCCTCGACGAGAATCCTGACGGAACCCTCGTTACCGAGCAGCGCAAGCTTTCCGACTATGTCGGCAAGGGCAAGTACATCCTCGTGGACTTCTGGTCTCCCTGGTGCCCTCCCTGCAAGGCTGAGCTCCCGAACATCGTGAACGTATACAACAAGTACCACGGAGACAAGTTCGACATCCTCAGCGTAGCAGTCTGGGAAGAGAGCCGCGGCATGAACTGGAAGGATACCAGGGATACCGCCGTCGTCTACGGCATCACCTGGAACCAGATGAACAACGGCCATCAGGAGCCTGCTGCCCTCTACGGCATCGAAGGCATCCCCCACGTGATCCTGTTCGGTCCCGACGGTACCATCGTCAAGCGCGAGCTCCGCGGCAAGGCCCTTGAGGAAGCCGTTGCGGCTATCGCCCAGTAGTGGACGTAAGAGAGAAAATAGACCTTCTACCGCATTCCCCCGGAGTTTACCGTTACTACAACTCCGAGGGAACGGTCATTTATGTCGGCAAGGCAAAGGACCTGTTCAAGCGGGTCCACCAGTATTTCGTGCCGCCGGAGCGGCTCAATACCAAGACCCGCATCCTGGTCTCGAAGATAGCCGACGTCCAGTACTCGGTGGTCGACACCGAAGCTGACGCCCTGCTGCTTGAGAACAATCTCATCAAGCAGTACAAGCCCAAGTACAACATCCTACTCAAGGACTCCAAGACCTATCCCTGGATATGCGTCACGGCCGAGCCGTATCCGCGCGTGTTCCTGACCAGGCGACTGGTCCAGAACGGGTCGCGTTATTACGGCCCGTACAGCTCAGCCACCTATGCGCACAATCTCCTGGACTTCTTCAACGCCAACTACCCGCTGCGCTCCTGCAAGCACAAGATCGATTCCGACTCGATCCTGAGGAAGAAGGTGCGGCCGTGCCTGGATTTCCATATCGGGAGATGCAAGGGCTGCTGCGCCGGCGCTGTCTCCATCGAGGAGTACGGAGGCTGGATAGAGGAGATCACCGCCCTGCTGAAGGGCGGCGTGGGCGACATCCTGCGCCGCTATCGCGAGCGGATGTCGCAGGCCGCCGAGGCGCTCGACTTCGAGTCGGCGCAGGAGTTCAAGGAGAGGATCGCTTCGCTTGAGAAGCACTATTCCCACTCCATCATTTCCGCGGCGCGGGATACGGATGCCGATGTCTTCTCGCTCGTTTTCGACGGCGCGGAGGCGTTCGGCAATTTCCTCCGCATCCGCTCCGGGTCGGTCGTGCAGTCGCTCAACCTAGGGTTTAAGATGAACATCGAGGAGGAGCAGGAGTCGGTCCTCAGCTCTTTCCTGGCTGAGATAGAGTCCAAGTTCGGAGACCTGTCGAAGGAGGTGATCGTGCCGTTCCTTCCCGATGTGGAGATCCCCGGAGTGGAGTTCCGCATCCCGGTCAAGGGGGACAAGCTCGCACTTCTCTCGCTGAGTCTCAAGAATGCCAAGGAGTTCCAGTTCAACGCCATGAAGCAGCGCGAGCACACCGATCCGGATGCTTTCCATGCAGCGGTCGTCGAGGAGATACGCGTGGCGCTCGGGATGAAGGAAGCCCCAGTGCACATGGAGTGTTTCGACAACTCCAATATCCAGGGAACCAATCCTGTGGCATCATGCGTTGTGTTCAGGGGCGGCGTTCCGTCCAAGAAGGATTACAGGAAATTCAAGATCAAGACTGTCGTGGGAGCGAACGATTTCGCTTCGATGAAGGAGATAGTCAACCGGCGGTACTCGCGCCTGCTGGCGGAAGCCCCCGACGATTTGCCGCAGCTCGTGGTCATCGACGGCGGCAAGGGCCAGCTCGGTCAGGCCTGGGAGGCCTTGTGCGAGCTGGGCATACAGGACCGCATTACGATAGTCGGCCTGGCAAAACGTCTGGAGGAAGTCATAAGGATCGGGGACCCGTATCCGCTTTTCCTTGACCGCAACTCCCAGGCGTTCAGGGTGATAACCCATATCCGTGACGAAGCTCACCGCTTTGGCATCACATTCCACCGGGACCTGCGCAGCAAGGCCCAGGTGCATTCCGCCCTGCGGGATATCCCCGGCGTGGGCGAAAAGACGGAGCAGCGGCTGCTGATGCATTTCGGCAGCGTGGCGCGCATAGCGGCGGCGCCGCCGGACGACCTCGCGAAGCTGGTCGGTCCGGCCCTGGCCGCCCGCATCCGAGCCGCCTTGGCCGCGCCCGAAAACTCACTCGGATAGTATGGAAGAGAGATTCAACAAATGGTTCAACGCGTTCATCCTGATAGGGATGACTGTGGCGATCGTGCTGACCACGATCCTCAAGTTCGACGCGGCGGAGAGCGGCCGCATCGGCCTGCTCATCGCGGCCTTCGGCTCGCTGATGGGCATCCTCAGCGTCGTATGCTCCGCCAACGGCCGCATCCTCACTTTCCTGTTCGGCCTGCTCGACGTGGCGATATATGCCGTCATGTGCTTCGTGACCTGGAAGCGCGGCGGCGCAGGACTCGGCAACGCCATCATCAACGGCCTGTATTTCGTCCCGATGCAGTTCATCGGCTTCGCCCAATGGAAGAAGCGTGGCGCGGAGGCGCACAAGCAGGTCAACGCGCGGCGTCTTTCAGGAAAGCAATGGATGTTGTTTTCCGCGTTGTTTCTTGTCGGTACCATTGTAGTTTATCTTATCCTTTGTTCCGTGGACAAGGAGGCCGCAGGCCGTTTCCTGAGGGTGGCAGTATTGATGGATGCCGTCAGCATGGTCTGCAACATTCTCGGCCAGTACCTCCTTTCGACCGCCTACATGGAACAGTGGATATTCTGGATACTGGTGAACATCGCTTCCGTGATAATGTGGAGCGTATCCCTGCACCAGACATCAGACCAATACTCAGCGATTTACGTCGTGAAATACGCCTTCTACCTCCTCAATTCGCTGAACGGACTGAGGATCTGGATCAACCTGAGCAAACGGCACGATGATTGCAAAGAGCAGGTTCAGCAGGGGTGATCTGCGCAGGGCAAAAAGGCCGCAAGTTTGGAGAATTGAAAAATAATTCGTTACTTTGCGGAACATTGCAAAGAAGTGTATTTTTAAAACATAAACTAAATCTTTGAATTATGCAGTACGAGGAAATCGTAAAAAAGGTTAAGGAGATCATCGTCGACAAGCTCGGCGTCGAGGCTTCGGAGGTCACTGAGACCGCGAACTTCACCAATGATCTCGGTGCTGACTCTCTCGATACCGTAGAGCTTCTCATGGAGTTCGAAAGGGTGTTCGGCATTAAGATTCCGGATGAGGAAACTAGCGCTATCGCTACTGTACAGGATGCCATTGACAAGGTCAAGGAAAAGCTTGGCGAGTAGTCGGATACAGCGTAAACACAAAGAGGATGACCATAACGGTCATCCTCATTTTTTTATTCCAATCCGAAGAACCTATTCCTTCGGGAGAGCGTAGATCACGCGCAATGTGGGAACCCTTCCGTCAGGGGAGTCCGGACCGTTCAGGACGGCGTCGAAATAGCGGTCCTTGTCCATCTCGATCTTGGACTTGCGGTTCGAGGTCGACGACGATGAATTGTACATGGATGCAAGCAGCGCCATGCTGTAATAGTTGGACATGCCGTATCCGTAACCGTATCCGCCGTACCCGCCATAGCCATATCCGCCATAACCTCCGTAACCACCGTATCCGTAGCCTCCGTATCCGCCGTACCCGCCATAGCCATAGAGCTGGTTGAGGTACATCATCTGCTGCATCTGGTACAGGTAATCGCTCATCTTGGAGGAATTGTCAACCTCCGACATGAAATACTCCGTGCTCATCAGCAGGGTCCAGATATCGTAGTTGGAGAGGTTGATGCCGTCCTTGGCCGAAAGGAGTTTCTGGACATGGTAGGTGATGTCCGGAGCGTACTGGAGCAGCGAGCGGTTGAGCTTGCCGGGGTCCTCGTTGGAGGAGGAGACGTCGGTCAGGCTGGCGAAGGTTACTCCTTCGCTGTAGCTGCGGCGGCAGGTCGGGCTGAGATAATCCGGATACTTGTACATCTCGGTGTAGTCCTCAGGGAACTCGAAAGGCAGTATCAAGGATGCACGCGTGATGATGGCCTCCGAGGGATCGCCATGCTTCGAGATATCCTCGCGTAGCTTGTCGCGCATCTCCCTTGCGGAGAAAACCGCCTTGAGGCCGGCACCGCCCTCGATATGTATCTTGTCGGTGGCGAAACCCTCCATTTCTTGCGTCTCGTGCGAAGTGGAGTTGAAGCAGTACTGCGGGAAGGTATAATAGTCAGGATAATCGGCGTTGCTCTTGGCCTGGACCAGCTGGTCGAGGTCGAGGAAGTCGTTGGGGCTGAAATAGAACAGGAACGAAGTGTCCTTGCGGACGCCGCCGTATTCGCCGGTGAACGCGAGTTCGGCGAAATCCTTGGTAATGTATCCGTAGGACGTGTTCACGCCAAGCTGGAGGTTGAACATGTTGATGCGTCCGCCCATGCCGTCAGGCTCGTCGGTGTCGATGTAGATACCGGGGAACTTGGCCAGGTACTTGTCCATCTCCTTGAGGTCCTCGAGCTTGATCTGCATGTATTTCTCACCGAATTCGCGGCTGAAGTAGAACGTGAGCGAATCCTTGCCGTTGTATACGGGGATGCCGTCGGTGATCCTTCCGGGCTTGTGCTCTATGGGGGTGTTGAGGTCCACGATGGTGAAGTCCATCGGCTTAGCGAGCTCGTAGACGTTGATGTTCTGGATGATGTCCTTCTCCTTGGTGTCGGCCACGCTGAAGGTGTCCCGGGCAGCGGAGAAGCGGAAATAACGCAGGGAAGGGTTGCGCCCGAAGTCGAGCGTATCGGCGATAGGGACGAGCGAAAGGGCGCAGCCGCGCGTGGTGAGCCCGAACTCGGGATCGCGGATGGCGCCGATGGTCATGCGGGTGTTGGAATAGCCGGAGAGGCTGTCCAGCATCTTCATGCTGATCTCGGTCAGCGGGAACTCGAGCGTATAGACGTCATAAAGATGTGACAGCGGGACGAGGTTGGAACCGAGGGTGTCGTCCCTGGTCACGCAGGATTGTACGCCATATATGACGAGGGCCGAGGCGAGCAGGCCTCCGACCCTTCTCAAGAGTCTTGAAGTCATTTCTTACAACTGATCATAAAAACTGTTGTACTCGTCGACGTAAGTCCCGTCCGCAAGCGATCCTGCGTTGAAGGGAAGCATGGGGACGCCCTTTTCCTTGCAGCATTCCACGAGCTCCGGCCTTACGTCGGGGGACGCGAGAATGACGCCGTCCGAGTACTGTACCGCTGTTTTCGCAAGATTTATGCCATCGGGATGCTCCAGCAGGGGAACGTCTGCGGCGGTAAGCCCTCCGAACAGAACGGTCTTCTGGAAACCCTCTCCGAGGGAATCGTCCGTAACGTCGTCGAATAGGGACAGCACGACCTTGCTTCCGGAGAAGATCGGGTCATCCTTGTAGGCCTTCTTCAGATAGAGGGGGAGGACATGGGAGATCCATCCCTGGCAGTGGATGACATCCGGTGCCCAGCGGAGCTTCTTGACCGTCTCGAGGACGCCGCGCGCGAAGAATACGGCGCGCTCGCCGTTGTCCGCGAAGAAGCGGCCTTCGTCGTCGAAGAAGGTCTGCTTGCGGCGGAAATAATCCTCATTGTCGATGAAATATACCTGCAGGCGCGCTGCAGAGATGGATGCAACCTTGATGATGAGGGGCCTGTCGACGTCGCTGATGATGATGTTCATCCCGGAGAGGCGGATGACTTCGTGCAACTGGTTCTTGCGCTCGTTGATGCAGCCGTAGCGGGGCATGAACGAGCGGATCTCTTTCTTCTTCTCCTGGATACCCTGTGGAAGATGGCGGCCAATGGATGCTATTTCCGATTCCGGAAGGTACGGGGACATTTCGGAATTGACGAACAGTACTCTTTTTACGGACTCTTCCATTTGTCTGCTATAAACTAATATACAAATACAAAGGTAAGATTTTTTTTTCATATTTCGATATTTCACTATCTTTGAGTTTTGATTGCACTACAGGTCTATGTCCAAAGCGGAGAACAGAATGATGCGCCGGCGCCTTCGCAGCGCCTATCTTTCCACGGTGCTCAGCATCAGTCTCGTGCTGTTGCTGGTGGGCGTGGCGAGCCTGCTGCTGGTCAATGCGCGCGGCGTTTCGGACTATTTCAAGGAGCACATGCAGATATCCGTCCTGATGAAACCTGACATCAGCGACGCGCAGACGCTGGAGTACCAGGTCGAGCTTGACGCCATGGATTTCGTGCTTTCCACGGAGTTCATTTCCAAGGCCCAGGGCACCCGCGAGATGGAGCAGATGCTGGGCGAGGGCTTCCTTGATATATTCGAGGCTTCGCCGATCCCGGCGTCGGTCAATGTCCGGCTGAAAGCCGGGTACGTGTCGCCGGACAGCCTCGACCTCGTCAAGTCCGCGATCATGGAGTCGCCCCTCGTGGACGAGGTCGAGTACCAGCAGTCCCTTATCGAGGCGCTCAACGCCAATCTCAAGAAGATATCCCTGGTGCTCGGCATCCTCATCGTGCTGCTGCTCTTCATCTCCTTCGTGCTGATCAACAATACCGTCCGCCTGAACGTCTTCGCCCGGCGCTTCACCATCCATACGATGAAGCTCGTCGGCGCCACGCGTTCGTTCATCAGGGGCCCGTTCCTTGTCCAGGCGGTGTTCCAGGGGCTTTTCTCCGCCTTCATCGCCATCCTCCTGCTGATCGGACTGCTGTTCTTCGTGCGCAGCGAGTTCGCCCAGCTCTTCGAGATATTCTCGCTTAGGCTGCTGCTGATGGTGATGGGCATCGTGCTGGTCAGCGGTGTGCTCATCTGCGTGGTCAGTACCTATTTCGTCGTAAACAAGCTTGTCGCTTCCGGCAAGGATGAACTATACTATTGATGATGGAAGACAATCCTAAGATGGCCATTACCCGCAAGGGTCTGACGCAGCTCATCATCGGTCTGCTGGTGATGGTTGCGGGCTATATCCTGATGATGGGAGGAGGGGTCAAGGACCCTCAGGTGTTCAACTATGACATGTTCGATTTCAGGCGCATCGTGGCCGCTCCGCTGGTAATCGTCGCCGGCGTCGTGATCGAAGTGCTCGCGATAATGGGTGTCCTGAAAGGACGCAAGGGCAAGGAGTAGGAGATGGACTGGTTGCAGGCTCTCATCCTCGGACTGGTGCAGGGACTAACGGAGTTCCTGCCCGTCAGCAGCAGCGGCCACCTCGCCATCGGCCGCGAAATCCTCGGCGTCGAGGCGGCGGAGGACCTCGTTTTCGAGATCACCGTCCACGTCGCCACCGTCCTCGCCACCATCATCGTGTTCCGCAAGCAGATATGGAAGCTGCTCTGCGGACTGTTCAAGTTCAAATACAACGACGAGACCGACTACATTCTCAAGATATGTGTGTCGATGATCCCCGTTTTCATCGTGGGAATGTTCTTCAAGGACAAGGTCGAGTCGCTCTTTTCTTCTCTTCTGGTGGTCGGCCTCGCACTTGTCGTTACCGCCATGCTGCTGCTCTTCTCCGACATCTACGGAGGCCGTGGCAAGGTCGCTGCGCGCCGGTACCGCAACGGCATCGGCTGGTGGCAGGCGCTGACGGTCGGCATCGGCCAGGCATTCGCCGTGATCCCCGGCCTTTCCCGCTCCGGAACGACCATCAGCACCGGTCTGCTTTGCGGTGTCAAGCGTGAGGCAGTGGCGCAGTTCTCGTTCCTCATGGTGCTCGTACCCATCCTCGGAGAGGCTTTCCTCGACCTGGTGGGAGGAGACGTGGCGGCATCATCCGTCGGGACGCTGCCGCTCCTGGTCGGCTTCCTCGCCGCGTTCGTGTCCGGACTTTTCGCCTGCAAGGTGATGATCGCCCTGGTCAAGAAGGCGAAACTCAGATGGTTCGCGCTCTACTGCGCCATCGTCGGCCTTGTCGTCATCATCTACACGATGCTGTAGGCGATGGCGGAGCGCAAGGGGGTATATTTCGTTTCAGACGTACATCTCGGGCTTGAGGTCAAGGACCCTGCGGACCGCGAGGCACGCTTCGTGTCCTTCCTCAGGGGCATCCCGAAGGATACTACTCTGGCGCTGTATCTCCTGGGCGATATCTGGGATTTCTGGTACGAATACCGCGACGTAGTCCCGAAGGGATACGTCCGCGTCTTTGCCGCGCTCATGGACCTCATGGACGCCGGGGTGAAGGTGTATTTCTTCCCCGGCAACCACGATATCTGGTGTTATGGCTATTTCGCTTCGATGGGCATCACCGTCGTGCATGACCAGCCCCAGCTCGTAGAGATAGGGGGCAAGGTTTTCTGCATCGGGCACGGCGACGGGCTCGGCCCAGGCCTTGGCGGCTACAAGTTCATGAACTCCGTTTTCAAATGCCGGTTCGTGCAGCGGCTGTTCAGCACGCTGCATCCCTGGATAGCCTTCAGGCTCGGAAACGGATGGTCGCGGCACAGCCGCCTGGCCCGCAATGAGGAATATGTCTTCAAGGGCCCTGAGGAGCCTTTATACAAGTGGGCGCTTGACTTCTCGGAGCGCACGCACGTCGACTGCTTCATCTTCGGGCACCTGCATGCGCAGGTCGACCTGACGCTGCCCACAGGGGCGCGCCTGATCGTGATGAAAGACTGGATGGACCGGTCTCAGTACTGGTATTTCGACGGGATCTTGGTCGGAGTGGGCCACTCCATGAACACCGAATAGTACAGGCGGTCGAACTCTCCCGCCTCCCATGCCTTGACGAGCTCCTCGGTCTTCGCGTCCTGGCCCTTCGGGTCGTACGCGCTCTTGAGGTTCTGGCCGAACAGGCGCGCGACGCCCTGCCAGAACACGGCTGACACGCTGCTCCTGTAGTCCTTGACGATCTTGTACGAAGTCCTGGAAGTCTCACGGTCGACAAGGCGCATCAGCAGCTGGCCCTGTGAGACGGTCATCTTGCGGATGATGGGCTCGAAGTCCTTGAGCACCTGCTTCTGCCATTCGTTGGTGTAACGGTTCTCCTCGGCTCTCTTGAAATGGTTGGCCTCGATGGTGCTGTCGACATGGTTCAGCACGTGGCTGACCATTATGGCGTAGGGATATACCTTGTTGAAATTGTAGACGAGCTTGTAGTAGTTGCGCCAGTCCTTCCTGTCGCGGCGCGTTCCCTTGGGGAAACACCAGACGGGCGGAAGCTCGTCGTAGAAGATGGTGTCGCCCTGGTCTATGTAGTATGCCATGTACACGCCTTTCTGGCCCTTGTTCTGCGCGGCGGAACGTGGGCTCTGGATACCGGTCGCCAGGAGGATGGCGGCGACGACGGCGACAAGTATGGCGGTACTTTTCTTCACAACTTGCAAATATAAGGACTTTTTTCCGCTTCAAATATCCGGCCATATTTTTTCGGCGCCGCCGTAACAGGCCTTCGGGAGCATTTGCCCGGAACGGGTCCGCGTTGCGTGAAACGCACTTAGCGGATAGCGACCGAAGGCCTGTTACGGCGGTGTCGAAAACCAGGCGAAATAGTTTTTCACAGGGTGTGTTAAGTCGTTGAAAAAACGAAAATTAACTATTCGGATTCCGTGTCGAAAATAAGTGAAAAATTATCTTAAAAATATTTCATATTCAGGTTTTTTTTGTATCTTTGCAGTCCCCAAATTGAGGAGAAGTGTGCCCAACCAGCTGATTCTCAGGTATTTAGGGAAGTTTGAAATTTATTTTAAAGTTATACAGAGATGTTACAACCTAAGAGAACAAAATTTAGAAGGGAACAGAAAGGCCGCATGAAAGGCAATGCCCAGAGGGGTAACCAGCTTGCGTTCGGTTCCTTCGGACTCAAGACTCTCGAGAATTGCTGGCTTACCGCCCAGCAGATTGAGGCCGCCCGTCAGGCTATCTCGCGCTATATGAACCGTGAGGGTCAGATCTGGATCAGGGTCTTCCCTGTCAAGCCGGTCACCAAGAAGCCCCTCTCCACCCGTATGGGTAAAGGTAAGGGAGATCCCTACGGATTCGTAGCTCCGATCACTCCCGGCCGCATCATCTTCGAGGCCGAGGGCGTGTCCCTTCCGATCGCAAAGGAGGCTATGCGCCTCGCAGCCAACAAGCTTCCGGTTGCCACCAAGTTTGTCGTGCGCAGAGATTATGTTGAATAATATTAATGGAGAAAGAAAATGAAAGTTTCAGAAGTACGCGAAATGTCCATAGCGGATCTGCGCGACCGCATCGAGGTGGAGAAGTCCAATCTTGATACCATGAAGATCAATCATGCCATCTCTCCATTGGAGGATACGTCCAGGTTCAGGAAGACCCGGCAGGATATTGCCCGCATGATCACTATCCTCGCTGAAAAAGAAAAATCACAGATTTAAAAAGATATCCCATGGAAAGAAATCTTCGCAAGGAAAGAATAGGCGTAGTGGTCAGCGACAAGATGGACAAGACCATCGTCGTGGCCTCCGAGGTCAGGGAGAAGCATCCCCTTTACGGCAAGTTCGTCAAGAGGACTACCAAGTTCGTCGCCCATGACGACAAGAACGAGTGCGGTGTCGGCGACACCGTCCGCATCATGGAGACCCGCCCGCTCAGCAAGACCAAGAATTGGAGATTAGTTGAAATCGTAGAAAAAGCCAAGTAATTATGATACAGCAGGAAACACGTTTACAGGTAGCCGACAACAGCGGAGCGAAGGAAGTCCTTTGCATCCGTGTGCTTGGAGGTACCCATCACCGTTATGCCACTGTTGGCGACACTATCGTCGTGGCAGTCAAGAGCGCCATCCCCGGTTCCGACGCCAAGAAGGGCACTGTCACCAAGGCAGTCGTGGTCCGCACCAAGAAGGAGATCCGCAGGCCGGACGGTTCCTATATCCGTTTCGACGACAACGCATGTGTCCTTCTCAACAACGCAGGCGAACTCCGCGGCACCCGTATCTTCGGCCCTGTCGCCAGGGAGCTCCGCGACCAATACATGAAGATCGTTTCACTGGCACCCGAGGTCCTTTAAAAGTATAAGATCATGAAGAAACTCAATATCAAGAAAGGCGATACCGTGTATGTAAACGCCGGTAACGACAAGGGCAAGACCGGAAAGGTCCTTTCCGTCATCCCCGCCAAGGACCGCGCCATCGTCGAGGGCATCAACCTCGTCAGCAAGCACACCAAGCCGAATGCAAAGCAGCCTCAGGGCGGCATCGTCAAGCAGGAGGCCGGCATCCATATTTCCAACCTTCAGCTTATCGACCCCCAGTCCGGCAAGCCCACCAGGGTCGGCCACAAGGTCGTCGATGGCAAGAAGATCCGTTACGCTAAAAAGTCAGGGGAGGAGATCAAATAATTATGGCAAAGAAAGCTACCAACAAGCCTGCAGAGGTGCTGGCAGTGCCCGCAGGATACGTACCTACTCTCAAGAAGGTCTATAAAGAGGAAATCGTGGAGAAACTCATGAAGCAGTTCTCCTATACTACCGTAATGCAGGTCCCCAGGCTCGTCAAGATCACCATCAACGAAGGTGTCGGCGACGCTACCCAGGACAAGAAGATCGTCGAGGAGGCAGCTGAAGAGCTCAGCCTCATCACCGGACAGAAGGCTGTCATCACCTCTTCTACCAAGGACGTCTCCAACTTCAAGCTCCGTAAGGGCATGCCCATCGGAACCAAGGTCACCCTCCGTGACGTGAAGATGTACGAGTTCCTCGAGAAACTCATCCGTGTCACCCTTCCCCGTATCCGTGACTTCAACGGCGTCGCCGAGAAGCTCGACGGTCAGGGCAACTACACCCTCGGTCTCAAGGAGCAGATCATCTTCCCCGAGATCGACATCGACAAGAACCCCCGCATCCACGGCCTTGAGATCACTTTCGTGACCACTGCCAAGACTGACGAAGAGGCTTACGCCCTCCTCAAGGAGTTCGGTATTCCGTTCAAGAAACATAATAAATAAGAATATCTATGGCAAAAGAATCAATGAAAGCCCGCGAGGTGAAGCGCGCCAAGATGGTCGCCAAGTACGCCGAGAAGAGGAAGGCTCTCAAGGAGGCCGGTGACTGGGCAGCTCTCGACAAGCTCCCCAAGAACTCTTCCGCCGTCCGTCTTCACAACCGCTGCTCCCTGACCGGTCGTCCGAAGGGATATATGCGTGAATTCGGCCTCAGCCGCATCCAGTTCCGCGAGATGGCCTCCAACGGCCTCATCCCTGGAGTCAAGAAGGCTAGCTGGTAAACATCCTGGCGCCGTGTGCGCCATATGATATAATATTAACAATCGGATATCGGGCGTCATGCAGACGCCGGTCCACAAACAGACAAAAAAATGACTGATCCAATTGCAGATTATCTCACCAGGATCCGTAATGCTTACCTCGCCGGTAAGAAGGTCGTCGAGATCCCCACTTCCAAGATGAAGGTGGCTCTCACCAAGATCCTCTGTGAGAAGGGTTACATCCTCAGCTACAAGCTGATCGACGAAAAGCCCCAGGGCACCATCAAGATCGCCCTCAAATATCATCCCCAGACCAAGGCTCCCGCGATCAAGAAGATCGAGCGCGTGTCCACCCCGGGTCTGAGGCGTTACACCGACGTGGAGAACATGCCGCGCGTCCTCAACGGCCTCGGCATCGCCATCATTTCCACTTCGAAGGGTATCATCACTGACAAGGAGGCGAAAGACCTCAACGTCGGCGGTGAGGTTGTTTGCTATGTTTATTAATTAAAAACGTACAGAATAAAATGTCACGAATTGGTAAATTGCCTGTAAACCTTCCGGCCGGAGTGAGCGCAGAGATTCTCGACGGCAACGTTGTCAAGGTTAAAGGACCTCTTGGTGAGATGTGCCAGAAAGTTGATCCGGACATCGAGGTCACCATCGAGGGAAGTGAAATCAAATTCACCCGTCCTACGGACCAGCCCCGCCACCGTTCCATGCACGGTCTCTACCGCGCTCTCGTGAACAACATGGTCGTCGGCGTGTCCCAGGGTTTCGAAGTCAAGCAGGAGTTCGTCGGTGTCGGTTACCGCGTAGAGGTCCAGGGCCAGATGGTCATCCTCAACCTCGGTTATTCCCACAGCATCAATCTTCTCCTCCCCAAGGAGGTCAAGGCCGAGACTCCCCAGGTCAAGAAGGGTGAGAACCCCGTCCTCGTCCTCAAGAGCTGTGACAAGCAGCTTGTCGGCCAGGTGGCCGCCAAGATCCGCTCCTTCCGTGAGCCGGAGCCTTACAAGGGCAAGGGTATTAAGTATGTCGGCGAGCAGCTTCGTCGCAAGGCCGGTAAGTCTGCATCCGCTAAATAATAGGAGATTGAGTTATGGCATTGAATAGAATTGAAAGAAGAAGAAGGATTCACTACCGTATCCGCAAGCATGTCAGCGGGACCGCTGAGAAGCCGAGGATGAATGTCTTCCGTAGCAACAAGCAGATCTACGTCCAGGTGATCGATGACGAGCAGGGCAAGACCCTCGTCGCCGCCGCATCCAACGACAAGGCCCTTGCCGCCCAGTGCAAAGGCAAGACCGGTATCGAGGCCGCTGCCATCGTCGGCAAGGCCATCGCAGAGCGCTGTCTCGAGAAGGGTATCACCACCATCGCTTTCGACCGTGGCGGTTACCTTTTCCATGGCAGGGTGAAAAGTTTGGCAGACGCTGCCCGCGAAGGCGGCCTTAAATTCTAATTGAAAGACTATGGCAAATACAAATGTTAAGAGAGTAAAGACCTCTGACCTTGAACTCAAGGACAGACTCGTCGCCATCCAGAGGGTGACCAAGGTCACCAAGGGCGGACGTCACTTCCGTTTCGCGGCCATCGTCGTCGTCGGTGACGAGAACGGCGTTGTGGGCTATGGTCTGGGCAAGGCCAACGAAGTCACTTCGGCCATCGCCAAGGGTGTCGAGGATGCCAAGAAGAATCTTGTCAAGATCCCGATCATCAATACTACCATTCCTCACGAGCAGGAGGCCAAGTTCGGCGGTTCCCGCGTTTTCATGAAGCCCGCAGCTCCCGGTACCGGTGTCAAGGCCGGT
Source organism: uncultured Bacteroidia bacterium (assembly GCA_902785785.1). Taxonomy (GTDB): domain Bacteria; phylum Bacteroidota; class Bacteroidia; order Bacteroidales; family UBA932; genus Cryptobacteroides. The sequence goes on from CADAAA010000006.1 coordinate 192,450, forward strand.
GGTGCTATGCGCGCCGTCTTCGAGTCGGCCGGCATCCAGAACGTTCTGGCCAAGTCCAAGGGTTCTTCCAACCCTCACAACCTCGTCAAGGCCACCATCGCCGGCCTTACCGAGATGAGGGACGCCTACACCGTAGCCGGACTCCGCGGTATCCCCATGAGCAAAGTGTTTAACGGATAAGAGGAGGGCAAGATTATGGCAAAACTCAGAATTACACAGGTTATCAGCTCCAACGGTGAGACCCGCAGGCAGATCGCGAATCTTCGCTGCCTCGGTATCCGCAGGATGCATCAGACAGTCGAGGTGGAGAAGACCCCCGTTTCGATGGGCATGCTTGAGAAGGTCCGTCACCTCGTAAAGGTTGAAGAAATTGACTAAGAGGAGGATCGGATTATGAAACTTGAAAATTTGACCCCCGCCAAGGGCGCTACCAAGAATAGCAAGAGAATCGGCCGTGGAGAAGGCTCCGGTAAGGGCGGCACCGCCACCCGTGGTACCAAGGGAGCACAGGCTCGCGCCGGTTATGAGCACAAGATCGGTTTTGAAGGCGGCCAGATGCCTATCCAGAGAAGGCTTCCCAAGTTCGGCTTCAAGAACCCCACCCGCGTAGAGTACAAGGCCGTCAACGTGGCTGCCGTCCAGGCTGTCGCCGAGGCGCTCTCCGTCTCCGAGATCAATACTGAGGATCTCGTGAGGGCAGGTCTCGCTTCCAAGAACGACCTCGTGAAGGTCCTTGGCAACGGCGAGTTCACCGCAGCCCTTAACGTCACCGCCCATGCATTCTCCAAGTCCGCTGTCTCCAAGATCGAGGCTGCCGGTGGAAAGGCTATCGTAATCGAGTAAGGAAAATGAAGAAGTTTTTCGAGACAATCAAGAATATCTTCAAGATCGAAGAGCTGCGCAAGAGGCTTGTCTATACCCTCATGCTGATCCTGGTCTACCGCTTTGGCTGCCAGGTAGTGCTCCCGGGTATCGACGCCACCCTCCTTGCGGAGTTCCAGAGCAGCACCCAGGAAGGTCTCGTCGGCCTCCTGAACATGTTCTCCGGCGGCGCCTTCGGTAACGCTTCGATCTTCGCACTGGGCGTGATGCCGTACATCTCGGCATCCATCATCGTCCAGCTTCTCGGTGTTTTCGTCCCCTATTTCAGAAAACTCCAGATGGAGGGCGAGAGCGGTCGCAAGAAGATGAACCAGCTGACCAGATACCTGACCATCCTGGTTCTCTGCATCCAGGGTCCCGCCTACATGGCAGCCCTTCACAACCAGATCCCCGGCCAGGCATTCGTGGCCGTGAACCAGCTCGGCTGGAGCAACTTCTGGTTCAACCTCGTTTCCACGATCATCCTGATGGCTGGTTCCATGTTCGTTATGTGGCTCGGTGAGCGCATCACCGACCGCGGTATCGGCAACGGTATCTCCCTCATCATCATGATCGGTATCGTGGCCCGTTTCCCTCACGCCATCGTCGCTGAGGCCGGCGAGAAGCTCACTACCACCAATGGAGGTGTCCTTCTCTTCATCGTCGAGCTCCTTCTCTGGTTCTTCGTCGTCGTCGCCGCCATCGCGCTCGTCCAGGCTGTCAGGAGGGTTCCCGTCCAGTATGCCAAGCGCGTCATCGGCAACCGCCAGTACGGTGGTGTCCGTCAGTACATTCCGTTGAAGATCAATGCGGCCGGCGTTATGCCTATCATCTTCGCCCAGGCCCTCATGCTCTTCCCGCTCCTGTTCTCGCGTTGGGATGCTACCCGCGGACTTGCCGCCACGCTCGGAAACTATACCGGATTCTGGTATAACTTCATCTTCTTCATCTTCGTCGTCATCTTCACGTACTTCTACACTGCAGTGACCGTGAATCCTACGATGATGGCCGAGGACATGAAGAGGAACGGTGGCTTCATCCCTGGAGTCAAGCCGGGCAAGAAAACCGTCGAGTACCTCGACTCCGTTATGTCGAAGGTTACTCTCCCCGGTTCCATTTTCCTCGGCTTCATCGCCATCCTCCCCGCTTTCGCGATGATCGCGGGCGTGAACAACTCCTTCGCCAGCTTCTTCGGCGGTACTTCGCTGTTGATCCTCGTGGGCGTTGTCCTGGATACCCTCCAGCAGATCGAAAGCTATTTGCTCATGCGTCACTACGACGGTCTCATGAAGACCGGCCGTCTGACCGGACGCTCAGGAATGTAATTTGAAATAGAATAATAGGAAGATGGTCAAGCCGAAAACCGAGGAAGAGATCGAGCTGTTGCGCGAGAATGCCATAATCGTCTCGAAGACGCTGGCGGAAGTCGGTAAAAGGGTCGCTCCTGGTGTGACAACCTTAGAGTTGAATAGAGTGGCCGACGAGTTCATCCGTGACAACGGTGCGATACCGAGCTTCCTTGGATATGACGGCTTCCCCGCAGCTCTCTGCATGTCCGTGAACGACGTGGTGGTCCATGGATTTCCTTCGGACTACGTCCTCAAGGAGGGCGACATCGTGTCGGTGGACTGCGGGACGTTGTACAAGGGCTATAACGGTGATTCGGCATACACTTTCCCCGTCGGGGAAGTGGATGCCGGGACCCGGAAGCTCCTTGACGTGACGAAGGCTTCGCTCTACAAGGGCATCGAAGCCGCTGTGGCAGGCAACCGGACCGGCGATATCGGATACGCGGTGCAAACGTATGTAGAATCATTCGGGTTCTCCGTGGTACGCGAATTGGAAGGCCACGGACTCGGTAAGGAGATGCACGAAGAGCCTGGCGTCCCGAACTACGGGCGCAGGGGCAAGGGCACCCACCTCGTCGAGGGAATGGTTATCTGTATCGAACCGATGATCAATGCCGGTGGCAGGGGTGTGTATTTAGCTAGGAATGGTTGGGCAGTACACACCGCCGATCACCGCAAATCGGCTCATTACGAACTTACGGTTGTTGTCCGTAAAGGTCGTGCCGAGCAGCTGTCGACCTATGATTTTATCGAGAAAGATGGAACTATCAATTATTAAAGTGTTATTTCGATGTCGAAACAAGTAGCAATAGAACAAGATGGAAAAGTCATCGAGACTCTTCCGAACGCCATGTTCAAGGTGGAGCTTGAGAACGGTCATGTCCTTCTCTGCAACATCTCAGGCAAGATGCGCATGAACTTCATCCATATCCTTCTGGGCGACAGGGTCCGTGTTGAAATTTCACCTTATGATTTGACAAAGGGCAGAATATCTTTCAGATACAAATAAAATTTACACAATATGAAAGTCAAAACATCCATCAAAAAGCGTAGCGAGGATTGCAAAATCGTCAGGCGCAAAGGCCGTCTCTATGTGATCTGCAAGAAGAACCCCAAGTTCAAGATGCGCCAAGGATAATATTCAGTTGTATAACAAGTAAACGATAGAATAAATTATGGCAAGAATAGCCGGTGTTGATTTACCCAACAACAAGAGAGGGGAGATAGGCCTCACCTATATCTTCGGTATCGGCCGCAGCTCCGCCAAGAAGATCCTTGACAAGTGCGGCATCGATTATGGCATCAAGGTTGGCGACTGGAATGACGAGCAGATCGCAGCCGTCCGTGCCGAGGTCGGCGACAACTACAAGATCGAAGGCGAGCTCCGCTCCTCCGTCCAGATGGACATCAAGCGTCTCATGGATATCGGTTGCTACAGAGGCATCCGTCACCGCAACGGCCTTCCCGTCCGCGGCCAGAGCACCAAGAACAACGCCCGTACCAGGAAGGGCAGGAAGAAGACCGTCGCCAACAAGAAGAAGGCGACCAAGTAAAAACAGATGAATTATGGCAAAGAAAACTCAAACATCTAAGAGGGTTGTCAAGGTTGACGCTTATGGCGAGGCCCATATTTCATCGACCTTCAACAATGTCATCGTTTCCCTTACCAACGCCCAGGGCCAGGTCATCAGCTGGTCTTCGGCCGGAAAGTGCGGCTTCCGCGGCTCCAAGAAGAACACCCCTTATGCTGCCCAGATGGCTGCTGAGGATGCTTCCAAGACCGCTTACGATGCCGGCCTCCGCAAGGTTAAGGCTTACGTGAAGGGACCCGGATCGGGCCGTGAGTCCGCTATCAGGACCATCAACAATGCAGGTATCATCGTGACCGAGATCATCGACGTCACCCCCATGCCGCACAACGGTTGCAGACCTAAAGGCCGTCGTAAAGTTTAATTGTCCCACATTAAAAACAGATTACCATGGCAAGATATACTGGTCCTACCACCAAGATCGCCCGTAAGTTCGGCGAGCCTATTTTCGGCGCTGACAAGGATTTTGAGAAGCGTAACTATCCTCCGGGACAGCACGGTCTCGCTTCAAAGCGCAAGAAGTCCAAGGAATACGGCAACCAGCTCAAGGAGAAGCAGAAAGTCAAATACATGTACGGTGTTCTCGAGCGTCAGTTCCACAACACTTACGACAAGGCCTCCCGCATGGCCGGCCAGAAGGGTGAGAACCTCATCATCCTCCTCGAGTCCCGTCTTGACAACGTCGTCTACCGTCTCGGTATCGCCCCCACCAGGGCCGCTGCAAGGCAGCTTGTGTCGCATCATCACATTACCCTCAACGGCAATGTCTGCAACATCCCGTCCGCTATCGTGAAGCCGGGCGACGCCGTCGCAGTCAGGGAGCGCTCCAAGAGCCTTGAGGTCATCCAGAACAGCGTCGCATCCGCGGCGAAGTACTCCTGGCTCGAGTTCGATCCCCAGACCCTTTCGGGCAAGTTCCTCAACGCCCCCGTCAGGGCAGAGGTTCCGGAGAACATCAACGAGCAGCTCATCGTCGACCTCTACTCCAAGTAACATTTAACACCTAACAATATGGCAATCTTAGCATTTCAAAAACCGGACAAGGTGATCATGCTCGAAGGCACCGACACCGTCGGCCGTTTCGAATTCAGGCCTCTTGAGCCCGGATACGGACAGACCATCGGCAACGCCCTCCGCCGCATCCTCCTTGCTTCTCTTGAAGGCTTTGCTATCAGTCAGATCAAGATCTCCGGCGTGGACCACGAGTTCGCCACCATTCCCGGCGTCATCGAGGGCATGCAGGACATCATCCTCAACCTCAAGCAGGTCCGTTTCAAGAGGATGGTCGAGAGCGTTGATTCCGAGGTAGCAAACATCGTTATCAGCGGCAAGCAGGAGTTTACCGCCGAGGATATTTCAAAGGGATTGTCTTCCTTCAAGGTGTTGAATCCCGAACAGCATATCTGTTCGCTCGAACCTTCCGTCAAGCTTGAGATCACGCTCACCATCACCAAGGGCCGCGGCTTCGTTCCGGCCGAGGAGAGCAGGGATGAGAACACGCCGATCGGCACCATCGCCGTCGACGCCATCTACACCCCTATCAAGAAGGTGAACTGGACCGTCGAGAACTGGCGCGTCGAGCAGAAGACCGACTACGAGAAACTGAACCTCGAGATCGTTACCGACGGTTCCATTTCTCCGAATGCGGCCCTTCAGGATGCTGCCGGCATTCTTATTTACCATTTCAAGCTTTTCACCGACGAGCGTACCGTCACCATCGGTCCCGCTACCGAGTCCGAGTCCAAGGAGCTTGACGAGGAGTCGCTGCGCATGCGCCATCTCCTCCTGACCAAGCTCTCAGACATGGGTCTCTCCGTCAGGGCGTTCAACTGCCTGAAGGCTGCCGACATCGACACCTTCGCCGACCTCGTGTCCTACTCCAGGGCCGAGCTCATGAAGTTCCGCAACTTCGGCCGCAAGTCGCTCAACGAGATCGACCTCCTCGTCGAGAAGATGAAGCTTTCGTTTGGAATGGATGTTACCAAGTATAATATTGAACCCAAGAAAAAGACCGTATAACAATGAGGCACAATAAAGCAATCAATCACCTTGGTCGCAAGAGCGGTCACCGCAAGGCTCTCCTCGCCAACATGGCTTCTTCCCTGATCCTCCACAAGCGGATCAACACCACCGTGGCGAAGGCTAAGGCCCTCAAGAGCTACGTCGAGCCCCTCATCACCAAGTCCAAGGAAGATTCCACACATTCACGTCGCGTAGTGTTCAGCTACCTGAAGAACAAGGAAGCTGTTACCGAGCTCTTCCGCACCGTCGCTCCGAAGATCGCCGACCGTCCGGGCGGATACACCCGCGTGCTCCACACCGGTTTCCGTCAGGGAGACGCCGCCGAGATGGCTCTGATCGAGCTGGTCGACTTCAATGAGGCCGCCCTCGCATCCGCCCCTCAGAAGGCCGCCAAGAAGAGCACCCGCCGCAGCCGCGCCAAGAAGGCCGAGGCTGCCGTCGAGGCTCCCGCAGAGGCCGCTGCCGAGGCTCCTAAGGCTGAGTAACAAGCGTTTCAGACTTGATTTTTTAAAGAAGTCCGGCCGAACAGGCCTGACTTCTTTGTTTTTTATTATATTTGCGGATATAATTGACTCGGATTATGAAAAAGATCACCATCAAGGATGTCGCCCGCGAGGCCGGCGTATCTGTTACGCTGGTATCTTTCGTCATGAATGCAAAGGTCGGCGAGGACGGCAGGCTGGATTGCCCCGTCAATCCTGAGACTGCCGCCCGTGTGCTCGAAGTCGCAAAGCGCCTCGGCTACAGGCGCAACGCCGCTGCCGCCTCGCTTCGCAGCGGACGCTCCAACACCATCGCCGTCATCACCACCGACATCGCCAACAACTATTTCGCAGGTATCTCCCGGTATATCGAGGACAAGTCCGCGCAGTACGGCTATACCGTGCTGTTCTGCTCGTCCGACGAGAACGCCGAAAAGCTTGCCTCCGTCATTGACACCGTCTTGGCCTACAATATCGACGGTCTCATCGTGGCGCCGGTTCCCGGCGGCCAGGAGGCCATTTCCAAGGCCATCGACGCCCGTGTGCCCGTGGTCCTGCTGGACCGCGACATCGAGGGCCTCGAGAACGTCGGCAAGGTCCTGCTCAATGATGTTGAGGCTGGTGACATGGCTACCGAGTGCCTTATCAACAACGGCTACCGCAAGATCGAGATGATCTCCTACGACCTCGATATCTCCAGTATCTCGGAGAGGGCCGAGGGCTACCGCAGGACCATGGCCGCCCACGGACTCGAGAGCCACGTCAATACCACCACTTACGGCGATCCGCAGAAGCTCATGCCCAATATTATCAAGGGTGCGCTCGAGCGTGGAGTTGAGGCTTTCTTCCTGCCGACATATTCGCTGACTGCCCTTGCTTTCGGCGCCATGAACGAGCTGAATCTCAGCACTCCCCGCGACATCGGCATCGTTGCCTTCGACGAGAGCGACCTCTATCGCCTCGGCGCCAGCACTATCGCACACATCGTCCAGCCTCTGCGCGAACTCGGTGAAAAGTCGTTCGAGGTGTTGCACGCCATGATAGAGAATGAACCTTGCGAGCGAAACATCATCCTCAAACCGGAGCTTGTTCCTGGAGGCTCGGTAATAAAGAAGGCTTAGGTTTTTCCTAAGCCTTTTTCATTGTCGTCGTCTGCCGGCCGATCAGCCGGGAAACGTACTATTCCCCGTAAAGGTAGGCCCGCTGCTCGGGCGTGAGGACGTCGATCTCGCAGCCCCAGGAGGCGAGTTTGCGCTCGGCGACGGTGCGGTCGATCTCCTCCGGGACGTCGATGGCCATCCGGCCGGGCTCGCGCGCGATGCGGTCGCGGTTCGCGACCAGCCAGCGCGCGCTCAGCGCCTGGATGGCGAAGGACATGTCCATGATCTCGGCCGGGTGGCCGTCGCCCGCCGCAAGGTTGACGAGGCGGCCTTCGGCTATGATGTATATCTTGCGTCCGTCCGGCAGGGTATAGCCCATGATGTTGCGGCGGGCGGGCTTGGCCTCGACGGCCAGCTTCGCCAGCCCGGCGACGTCGACTTCGCAGTCGAAGTGGCCGGCGTTGCAACAGATGGCGCCGTCCTTCATCGCGAGGAAGTCCTCGCGGGTGATGACGCCGTCGCAGCCGGTCACGGTGATGAAAAAGTCGCCCAGAGGGGCCGCCTGGCGCATCTTCATCACGCTGAAGCCGTCCATCACGGCCTCCATTGCCTTGACGGGGTTCACTTCCGTGACGATTACCTGGGCGCCGAGGCCCTTGGCACGCATCGCGACGCCCTTGCCGCACCAGCCGTAGCCGGCCACGACCACGGTCTTGCCGGCCACGATCAGGTTCGTGGTGCGGTTGATGCCGTCCCAGACGGACTGGCCGGTGCCGTAACGGTTGTCGAAGAAATGCTTGCATTCCGCGTTGTTGACCAGCACCATCGGGATGCGGAGCTTGTGCTCACGGTCGAGGCGCTGCAGGCGCAGGATACCCGTAGTGGTCTCCTCGCATCCGCCGATGACCTGGGGGATCAGCTCCGGGAACTCCGTATGGAGCAGGTGGACCAGGTCGCCGCCATCGTCAATGATGACGTTGGGCCCGGCCTCGATGACGCGGCGGCAGTGCCGCGCGTACTCCTCGGCCGTGGCGTCGTACCATGCAAAGACGTTGAGGCCGGCATGCACGAGCGCGGCGGCCACGTCGTCCTGCGTCGACAGCGGATTGCTGCCGGTGACGAACATCTCGGCGCCTCCGGCGGCCAGTACCTCGCAGAGGTACGCCGTCTTCGCCTCGAGATGGACCGAGAGGGCTATTTTCAGGCCCTTGAAGGGCTGTTCAGCCTTGAACTCGTCCTCCAGGCCATTGAGCAGCGGCATGTGGTGCCTTACCCATTCTATTTTCAATTCTCCGTCCGGCCACAGGGCCGCATTCCTGATTTCGCTTGCCATATTGTTGTCAGTTTTTATTCCTTTGTCGTCATCTCGCCTCTGCGAGGACTTTTCCCACCTCTTCTGCGATGTCCATCCCCGGCCGCAGCCAGAGCGTCGTGATGCCCGTCGCGGCTGCCGCCTCGACATTGTCCTCCGCATCGTCGATGAACAGTATCTCCTCCGGTTTCACCCCTATCCTCCCGATCACGCACTCGAACATCTCCCTCGCGGGCTTAAGCATGTGCATCTCGTACGAGTAGAACTGCTGCTTGAAAACCTCCTCCGGATCAAGCCCGCGCTCCTTCAGCATGTCGCAGAAATACGCCCTTGAGATGGGATTGTTGTTGCTCAGCACGTACAGGTCGTACCGGCCCCTCAGCGAACGGATCAGTTCCACCGAATCCTCCTCCACCCCGTCCAGCAGCGAGCAGAAGCAGTAGCGAACCGTCTCCGCCGTAGTCCCCGGCCGGCTGTGCCTCAGGCACTCCCGGTCGAAATCCTCCGGCGTAGTCTTGCCCTCCTCCAGGTCACTGATGAAGCCCTTCTGGTGGAACCTGTCCAGGTACTCCTCTATATCCTCGAACCCGGCGAGCTCCTTGAAGTTGGCAATGCACGTATCCATGTCCAGCCTCACAATCACTCCGCCCATATCGAAAACGATGGCCTTTATCATATCTGTCTCATTCGTTTCACTAAAAACATCCCGTTCATTCCATTCAAGGATGCAAAGATACGCTTTTTCCCGTTCTCCGAAAATACAGCGCTGCCAAATGTCGCTTTGCATTGATAGCCATGGCACACGATCGCCGCGGCTTACCCAGCAGTATCCCGTTCTCCGTCTGCTGTCCGAGCACCCGTCTCTGTCTGCCACCCTCCGCCGATTCCGTCCTTCCTCTTCCTCCTCCGATTCCGTCCAAGCGCATAATCGGCGTTCTACGGCTCTTTTCGCTCTTCATGCCACATTATAATCCCGCATGAAGAGCATTTTCCGCTCTCAGAGGCCGTTTTTGCGCTTGATCCAAATCGCACTACCCCCGCTTCTCCGCCCCCGTGCGGGTTTTCCGCCATTTCGCGCACCGATTCCCTCAAATCTCCCCTTCCGTGCGCGTTTTCGGCCAAATCCCGCACGGCTTCCTCATTATTACCAAGTTTTTCTTATATTTGCCACGGAAAATGCCCTGGTGGTGAAATGGTAGACACGAGGGACTTAAACTAATTGAGTGCGCTTTCCGAAAGGAGAGATGTAGAATGTCGTAAATTCAAGGAAGCCTTAACGGGTAACGCCGATGGTAATCTTGAGCCAAGCCTCCCAAAGGAGGAAGGTGCAGAGACTAGACACGACACACCTAAAGATTGAAATCCATGGTGAAGGAATAGTCCAGACCCCAAACAGGTGCGGTCTGCCGTCCTGATAGTGAAAACTATAGTGGTACGAAAATCCCTTGGGCCGAAAGGCCCGTGCGGGTTCGATTCCCGCCCGGGGCACCTAGGAATGTTTTTGAAGTTTTTCAAGCATTTCTTGAAAACGGAAAAGTCTAACAATTAGCTAGTTGCTGTTGTTAGACTTTTTTAGCTGGTGCTTGCTATTTCGGAAAATAGCTTGTATTTTTGTCTTGTAAGAAAAATTTACAAGCTATGGCTGTAACCTTCTATCTCTTCACGAGACCGGACAAGAAAGGCGACCATCCGATCTACACTTCCATTTATCTGAACGGGAGCAGGTTCTGCTCCAGCATCGGGTATAGCATCAGCCCGGAAAAGTGGGATGACGAAAAGATGAAAGTGAAGCATGGCGCGAGCAATGCCCGTAAAGTGCCTTTCAATACCATTAATTCCAGGATCGCAGCAATTTCGTCCAGGTTCGACACCCTTGAAGCGAATAACGCCAAGTTATCCAAGGAACAGATCAAGAAGCAGCTTGCAGAAGTGGTCGGTCGTGCAGCAAAAGAGTCGGACACACCGGAGAAGTATGGCCCTGTCAATTTCTTCCACTATTTCGATGCTTTCATCCTTGATGGTAAGTTGAATCATAAGTGGGCGCTGAATACGGTCAAGAAGTGGGGGACACTCCGTGCTCATATGAAGAAATTCAACCCGGACATTACGCTGGATGACTTTGATAAGGAGACCCTCGATGCCTATGTCCGTTTCGGCGCGACGGAAATCCATATGCTGGATGTCTCGATCAGGAAGGAATTGAGCCTTCTTCGCTGGTATCTCGGCTGGTGCGTTGACAAGGGATACACTACGAATCAGACCTTCTCCAAGTACCGGGCAAGATTGAAGGATACGAAAAAGCCTGTCATATTCCTTGAGAAAGATGAGCTCCTGAAGTTGTATGGTTTCAAGATTCCAAAGAACGGGACAGAGGTGGTTCTCCATGATATGGATGGAGAGGAATACAGGAAAGTTGTTACGGAGAAAGCGTCCATGGACAAAGTCCGGGATCTGTTCTGCTTCTGCTGCTTCACTTCGTTACGCTACTCAGACCTTGCCCAGTTGCAAAGGACAAACATTCAGGACGGCTATATCCAATTGACCACGATCAAGACTGACGACACGGTCAATATCCCCCTCAATGAACAAGCCCAGGCAATCCTGAACAAGTACGCGGCCTTTGACTTCGACGGACTGGCCCTTCCTGTTATCAGTAATCAGAAAATGAACCAGTATCTCAAAGAAATCTGCGAGCTGTGCGAGTTCACAACACCTGTAACCATTGTCCAGTACATTGATGGAAAGAGAAAGGATATCTGTCAGCCGAAATGGAAACTGATGGCTACTCACGCCGCGAGGCGGACATTCATCTGTACCGCTCTGGCAGCAGGAATCCCTCCCCAGGTCATCATGAAAATGACCGGTCATTCTGACTACAAAGCAATGAAACCCTACATCGAGGTCGCGGAGAGAACCAAGGATGATGCAATGGTGAAGTTTGCCAACTTTCTTAAATAGAGCGAGCTATGAATATACTTCTCATTATTGCCTATTCTCTCCTGGCGGTCCTCGCCGTGTGGGCAGCCTATTGGTTCTTTAAGGATCCAGGGCATTTCCTTCTCTTGGACAACAAATACAGGATGATGGTGAGAATCCGCGAATGTTATTTAAAGGGACAGAAGGCTCAGCCTCAGGACAGCGAAGATTACTTCCTGAGAAAGGCGACAAAGATCATCAACGACTATAAGCCAGTCTTCGGGCCGATTGAGATAAAGGCAGATCTCCGGTTCCACAAAGAGACCGTCACCAATATGCTTTCCAG
>CADAAA010000007.1 GCA_902785785.1 uncultured Bacteroidia bacterium
GCCGTCCAGTAACGGTAAAAACATCTCCTATTGATAAAGGACGCCGCCCGCAAAGGGAGACGTCCTTTTTTTTGAATCTTGTGGAAGAAAGATTTATCTATCAAACCTCTTACAAATATACTAATAATCCAACTACTCCACAGTTTCCCCATCCGCTTTCCACGGTATCCTTGCCCAGAGCCTTGCCCAATCTCTTCTGGACAGCGTTCACACCGGTACCGTGTAGTCGATTATATCAAAGAGAACATTGATAGACTTTCCCACACCCTGCATCATCATTCTATCAACCCGTATCCACCCCACGATCATTTTTTTGAATACGCCTTTTTTATGAATACATCCGCAGCCACCCCTATCAAGACCGCCATCATCTGGGCACGTACTTCTTCGTCAGGAGCATTGGAGACCCGTCAATCCACGACCCGTCAGGTGGAAGACCTCCAAGACTTCGCATCCAGGAACCGCTTCAAGGTAGAGAAGGTGTTCGAGGAGCACATATCAGGAAGAACCAAATATGAGCACCGTGAAGTCCTTTCCTCCGCCATCGACTACGCCAAGGAGAACCACATCAACACCATCCTCACCACAGAACTCTCCCGTATAGGTAGATCGGATGATGTGCTCTTCATCGTCAGGGAGTGCAAGGAGGCCGGTATCAACATCTATTTCCAGAAGGAGAACCTCAATATCTTCCAGCCTGACGGTAAGCCCAACCCCTTCCTGAACATCTTCATTTCCTGTCTATCATTTGCTGCAAGCTCCGAATTGGAGGCCATACAGTCAAGGTTACGATCGGGCAGGGAGAAGTACGTCAGAGAGGGAGGTAGGCTGGGGAAGCCCAAGGGAAGCGGAGTAAAGACCAAGGATATGCTATCAACAGAGTACAGGTCGGTCATCCGCAATCTCAAATCGGGACAATCGGTCCGCAACACGGCCAAGATAACAGGAGTCTCCCAGAGCACAGTCCAGAGGGTAAAGAAGACCTTCGGGATATAATACACCGTCGTGACAGCCGAGTCCAGCCCGAACTCCCCGTATCTATCCATCAGGATAATCCTGGGGAGGCCTTGACTGGATGATCTTTATCGGCTAAATTCGCCGTAAATCGTCGCCTATTTGTCGGTAGAGAGTCGATCGTTCTCCCCGATAAGAGAGACAAGCACTTGATAGAGAAAAATATAGGGCAATGACCTTGATAGTCTCTTTTGGGACCACAAAAAAGGCCGACGCATAAGCGCCGGCCTTTTTGCTGTAAATCCGCAAGTACTACTTCTTCGAGAAAACGTAGTTGCCGCTCTTGGAGAAGGTGACGTTCATGGTATTCCCGGATACGGTACCGGTGATATCCTGTTCCTGGTCATTCAGCAGTTTTCCCTTGGTAGTCATCTTTCCGTTACTGAATGTGTAAGGATACGTGCAAGTGGTTGTCTTTCCGTCGGAAACACGCTTCAGGGTTGCGTCTGTTTTGGTGAAGGAAAAGGTAAGGGTACCCAGCCCCATTTGTTCTCCGGTGGACCAGGTGATTCCATTGAGGGATGATAATACTATACCTTCCTGTTTACCAGGGGTATCAGTGCTTCCGGAGGAATTCTCCTTGGTACAGGAAACGCTAGCCAGTGCAAGGCAGCAGGCTGCTAACAGGCAGAAGAGTTTAATGTGTTTCATATTGATTAATAAGGATTAGCGGATGAATTCTTTCAAGAGTTTATGGAGGAGCTCACTGACATAGGAACTCTCTTCGGGATGGGAGGCAAGGTTAAAACTGGAACTCGTGTAACGGGAGGGGCCACAGGCTGCTGGAATAATTGGTCGTTTAATCCTTTCTGCTTATTTTTACACATTATGAAACAGTTTTTCCTTACCATTTGTTTATTTTTCGCGGCACTTGTCTGTGCCAATGCGCAGTCTCCCTCCGGCGCACCCCAGCAGGGAAGCGAGCCCAAGGCTCCGGAACTGGAATATGTGGTGCGTCTCCATGTAACACTTGATCCGGCCTTTTCTGTCGGAGACACAGGGAAGGGTACCCGTACTGTCATTCCTATTACCGGAGGTACTTTTGAGGGCCCCGGCCTGAAAGGCGAAGTTCTGCCCGGAGGCGCCGACTATCAGATGCAATGCGATGGCCGTACTGAGATCGAAGCTGTCTACTGTATCCGTACAGATGACGGCGTGAGCATCCATGTCCGCAATTGCGGGATCATCAAGATGGGAGGCCCCGGCGGAATGTATTTCCGCTGCGCTCCCAAGTTCGAGGCTCCCATGGACAGCAAGTATGCCTGGATGAACGAAAGCCTCTTCCTCTGCCAGCCAGGCATGGGGCCCGCCGGCGGAATCAACCTGGATGTCTGGAGGGTTAAGTAGCGTTTTTGTGCCTTAAGGGCCGAAAGTGCACTCGATCGATATCGCTATCACTAAAAAAGCGTCCGCAAAAACATTTGCGGACGCTGACAAACCAATATTAATCCTATTTAATCTACAACAGTTGTTAGATTCTTTGAGATCTCGTATCAATAAGGGAGGTTTCCGTCGACGAAGAGGTAGTCATCACCGTCTTCATATCCCTTGTTCTGCGTAAGCATGCCCTCCTGGAGGCCGATCTGCTCCTGCGGAATCATCCAGAATCCGCGGGTCATTGCATATCTCTGGGAGAAAGATCTGCCAGGCAGTTCCTGATATGTAGTGGGTTTGCCCTTGAACTCGATATATCCGCCGTCCTGGTTCTTTTGGATGATCTCACCGGCTCTCTCGGGATACCAGCGTCGAAGGTCGTTGAAGCGCATGCCTTCGAACATGAGTTCGTAACGGCGCTCCTTCTCGAGGCGCTCAGGGGTGTAAGAGTCGTAAGGTGCAAGGCCGGCGCGGGCGCGGAGCCTGTTCATACCGGTAACGGTACCCTTCAGCTCATCCAGCATGAGCAGTACGTCAGCAAAGCGGATATAGATGGCGTCGTTCTTGTTACCGCTCTTAGGGTTGTTGGAAACGGCACCGTTGACAGCGTTGAAGAAGTTGTTGAGCATACTTGACTTCGCTCCATCGGAATAGCAGGCGACAGCCTGATATTTCTTGGAATAGAAGAGTGTCCTCTCGATTTCCTTACTGTCATGTCCCTTGAATTTGGGAAGTTCCACATATCCGTCCTTGAACCAGTCATACACCTCGTTCGCATTGCGGATTGCGATGACGGAGCCATAGAAACGCTTGTCATTCGGACCGTAATCAGGATCCGTGTACCATTCCTCGAGCATGATGGGATTGACGGAAGCATTACCGTTGGAACCGGCGGCCCAGGGATAACTGTCCGCGTTGGGACGCTGGGCGGAGTTACGCATGCCGATCCATTCGGGGAGACGGTTGTAGCCGTTGCCGGTGAGTGAGAAATGCACGCCCCAGACAGTCTCCTTACTATGGTTTCCAACCCAGTGGAGGTTCTCATGGTTCACATAAGTATCGAAGCTGGTGCCATATGCAACACCGCTGGAATACTCGTTGGTGTAAGGCCAGATCTCGCGCGGGTCATCCTCCAGGTCGAACTTGGAAACGCTGGTGTTGGCACAGTCCTCAAGATATGTAATGACCTGGGACTTGGTGATACCGGCCATGTTGTCCTTCTTGTAGAATCCCGTATAGAACAGCCACACACGACCGAGCAAAGCCTCTGCCGCATACTTCGTGGCACGTCCGGCCAGGTTGTTGTCCCTTGAGTAGCCGTATTTCGCCGGGATGAGGTTGATGGCCTGGGTGAGGTCCTCGGCGATGGCCGCATAGATCTCGTCGACAGATGCCTTGGGCATATTCTCCACCTCGGTGGAAAGCGTCAGCGGGAAGGTTTCATAACGCTCTGCAAGTTCCCAGAGCCAGAAGCCTCTCATGAAGTGAGCCTGACCCAGATACCAGTTCTTGTTATCTCCCGTGAAGAGGTCGTCATCCATGGCGGAGATGGATTCCAAGGCATAGTTGCAACGGAACAGTCCGTTGTAGTAGCTCTTCCAGGGTGAATTGTCCTCATCCATGGACGGTGCGAGCAGGCGGTCTGCGGCTGTCGTTTCCTTGGAGCTCGTGGAGCCGCCGCCGTAATAGTCGTCACTGGCGATCATACGCCTGAAGAGGTTGATCCTGAAGATACTGCCGGTGTATAGCGAGTGCATCGTAGAGTATGCCGAGTTGACCAGCTGCTCCGCGTCCTTCTCAGTCTGGGGGAAGGAGGAGGTGTCCGCTTTCTGATAGTTCGTCGTGTCGAGCAGGCTGTCGATTTTCTCACAACCGATGAAGACGAACAGGCAAGCTGCAAAATAAAGTAATATCTTTTTCATATGCTTTCGGGTTTAGAATTTGATGCTGACACCAGCCATGTAAACCTTGGGGGAAGGATAGAAACCGGTATCGATACCGGAGGACCAGCTATAGCCGGCTGCGCCGGAACCGACTTCCGGATCCATGCCGTCATATCCTGTGAAAGTGAAGAGGTTCTGTCCGGTCACGAAGAATCTTAGCGACTGGAAAGGAAGCCTCTTGATAGCGCTCTTGAGGTCATATCCGAGGGTGATGTTGCGGATCTTGATATAATCGGCATTCTGGATGAAGATGTCGCTGTTGTAGCTGTTGCACTTGAAGTTGTTGTGCGAACCGGAGGAGTAGCGGGGGAACTTGTTCGTGCTGTTTTCGCCGGTCCAGTAACGGGCGACGAGGTTGTTGGTGAAGCCCTGCAGATCCTGGAGTGCGAACTGGCGGTAGCTCTGCATGACCTGCTGCCCGAAAGCACCGGAACCGTTGACGCTGAAGTCAACGCCCTTCCACTGCAGGCTGATGTTGAAGCCCATGGTGAAATCCGGGTGGGGATTACCGATCTCGATACAGTCTTTCTCGTCGTAAACGCCGTCGTTGTTCTGGTCAATCCAGATCACGTCACCAGGCTGGGTGTTCTCGTAGCCGTTCATGAAAGCATAGCCCTTGGCGTTGTAATCGTCGATCTGCTTCTGGTTCTGGAAGATACCTTCGCTTGCGATACCCAGGAAGTATCCGATGGGCTTGCCCGGTTCTGCGCGGAATCCATCCTCCTTGGCTACATTCTCGGAGATGATTTTCTTCTCACCGTGGATGATACCGTCGGCATTGTTGATGTAGAGGACGTTGTTCTTGTTGTAAGAGCCGTTAAGTCCGACACTGTAGCGGAAGTCGCCGACACTGTCATTCCAGGTGAAGCTGAGCTCAACACCGGAGTTGCGGACGGCGCCACCGTTGATGGAAGCGGCACTTGCGCCCAGGATGCCCATGGACGGAGGGGTTACCAGCCAGTCCTTGGTGTCCTTGCGGTACCAGTCGAAGATGACGCCCAGGCGGCTGCGGAAGAAGCGCGAGTCGAAGCCGATAGCCGTCTGCTCGGAGGTCTCCCAGGAAAGCTTGGAGTTGGGAATCTTGTCGGGATAGGCGGCAGTGACGGGATTGGTCTGGTCGTAGGAGAAGTCATACTGGCCACTCAGCGAGATCGTACCGGTGTACTGGAAATTGCTGATGCTGCAGTTACCGTTCTGGCCCCAGCTTCCGCGGATCTTGAAGAAGTTGAGCCAGTCCTTTGTCCCTGCCATCCAAGGCTCTTCGGAAATGACCCAGCCGGCGGAGACGGACGGGAAGACGCCCCATCTGTTGCCCTTGGCGAAGTTGCAGGAACCGTCGCTACGGACAATGGCCGTAAACAGGTATTTGTCCTTGTAACTGTAGTTAAGACGTCCGAAGAAAGAGAGGAGGTCGTTGTACGGAACCGTGTTTCCGCCACCCATGCTCGCATGCTCGTCACTTGTCAGCGCACCTTCGACAGAGCCGAGGTTTGCGGAGTTCCAGGTTCCGAATTTGGTCGAGGAACGGGTACCGTTGACACTCATTCCCCAGCCCGTGGCTTCGATGGAAGTACCGGCGAGGGCTTCGATGGTATGGTCGCCGAAAAAGGTCTTCTTGTAGTTGGCGGTAAGCTCCCATGTCCAGTTAGTTGAAACGCTGGAACTCTGGCTTACGCTGTCATAGTCTTTGAAATCAGAGGCTGTAAGCTGATACTCCGGCGTATAGGAGCGGGAGAAGCTGGTGTTGGCGCGGAATCCGAAGGCCGTACGGAGCTTGAGCTCACGGAAAGGGTTGACCTCAAGGTAGACATTACCCTGGACACGGACGCTCTTTCCCTGGCTCTCCTTAAGGGTCTGGGACTCCAGCAGGTTGGTTTCATTGTCCCTTGCATCCCATCCGTCCCTGACCTGCTTTTCATAGGTATAAAGGGATCCGTCAAGATCGTATGCGGGGAGGAGCGGGGTTTTGGTGAGAAGGTTGGAAACATCACTGCCTCGGCCGGTTGTGCCCATATCGCGGGAGTCCGTGATGGAGAAGGTCACGTTCTCGCCCAACTTGATGACATCGCGGTTGTCCTTCTTCAGCACGGTGAAATCGGTATTGGCGCGAATTGTGGTCCTGTCATAGTAGGTGGGTTTGGGCGCTCCCAAAGTACCTTCCTGATAGGACTTGGAGAAGCTGAACGAGTATCTTACCGCGTCGCCGCCTCCGGTCACACCCAAGGCGAGGTTGTTGGTAGGGGCGTTCTTGTTGATGGACTCGGTGAACCAGTCCGTTCCGTTCCACTGGCCTTTCCGGATCCAATCCATCTGCACGGGCATCGTCTGTTCTATATTATCGAATTCGTGCAGGCCCGCGCGTGCGATGAGGTCAAGGTATTCAGTTGCTGAAACAGCATGTACCCCATTGGTATTCGGCTGCTGGAATCCCGTGTAGGCGTCAAAGGTGACTGTCGCCTTCTTGTCTCCGATCTTTCCCTGCCTGGTGGTCACCAGGACGACGCCGTTGGCGGCACGCGCTCCATAGATAGCTGCCGATGCAGCGTCCTTGAGGATGTCGATGGACTCGATGTCGGCAGGGTTGAGGGCGTTAAGGCTGTTCATGCTGCTGGCCACACCGTCGATAACGACGAGCGGGCTGGCGGAACCGGTCGTACCGAGACCGCGGACTGTGATATTGTATCCTGCTCCAGGTCCACCGCTCGACTGGACGATGTTTACGCCCGGGACGGAGCTATAGATGGCACCGAGTGCATTCGTTGTACTCTGTTTAAGGATATCGTCACCGGAGATATTGATGGTGGCTCCGGTGAGGAGTCTCTTCCTCTGGGTACCATAACCGATGACGACAGTCTCATCGAGGAACTCTGTGTCTTCTTCAAATGCGATGTTGATCGAAGTACGTCCGTCCACAGCGACTGTCTGGGTCGCGTAACCTACGCATGAGAAAATAAGTGAAGAGTTGGACGGAACATTGATCGAATAGTTTCCATCCAGATCGGTTAGTGCTCCAACAGTCTGGTTACCGCTGAGCATGACAGTGGCTCCGATGACCGGCTCGCCACGCGAATCTGTTACTTTTCCTTTTACTGTAACGTTCTGAGCAAAAACTGACGTAGCAGAAAGCATCAGCATCGTTGCAAGGAAAAGGCAGCGAATAGAGGTAAATAGTTTCATAAATATTAAGAAATGGTGATAGTTTTGCTTGTTTTTACAAAAATAATTAACTTTACACTCAGACATGTGGAATTTTTTTCTTATATGGTGGATATTTTTTTAAGAAGGGTGGATTTTTTATTGGCATTTTTTTTCTGTCTTGCCTTGTCCACCACTAGTATTCGCGCCCAGACAGGCGCTGAAGACTATCTGGTCATCGATAGGCTGTCACGGGAAGGAGGACTTCCTGACCAGGATATCAACGGCATCTATTTCGACAGCAAGGGTTATGCTTGGATAGGCACTTTCGGCGGGGGACTGGTGAGATATGACGGCGATTCTTTCATAAAGTTCTCTCAGAAAGAAATTCCCGGTTTCATGGGAGATATTGTCAGCCACTGTCACGAGGACCGTTTCGGAAGACTGTGGGTGCCCGGAGCGGGTGGAATGGAGATTCTGGACATGGAATCCCTCGCCCTTATGGGGGATTTCCCCGGAATGTCCAAGGCCTGGCGCCAGTCTCATCCTCCCGCAGCCTTGAGGACGGACTCCAGGGGATGCATGTGGTTCACCTCGAACAACATGCTTTTCAGGGTAGCGTTCTCTGACGATGGCGGCACATTCATCGTCGATTCCCTGCAGTGCAATGTTACAAATGACAATCTGATGCCCAAGGCCTGCGATGTGGAGAATGACGGTTCCGTATGGATAACCCTCAACGGACGGTTCTATAAGGTCCGGCAGATAGAAGGCAAGGGACTTCGCACATCCGAGATCCTGCCGGATATCTTTATAGGAGAGGACAACAGGGCTACGGCATTCTTACGTTTCGGGAATGAAGTGTGGATAGGGACGATGAACGGCCTGTACAGGGTTGACATTGCTTCGGGCAGTTATACTTGCTATATGCATGCTGAATCGGACCGTCACTCCCTCCCTAATAACGAGATAACCGGACTGTGCCTCTCTCCTGAAAACGAGATAGTGGTAGGGACATTGGGAGGAGTCGGCATCTACAATCCGGTCAGCCACTCGTTCGATACATACGGTTCCCGTACCAATGATTACGGCAATCAGATACTTCCGGGAGAAATCGTGCGAAGCATAGCCACCCGGAACAGGCAGATATGGGTAGGACTTGAAGCGGAAGGGCTCGTCATCCTCCAAAGGAAAAGCCTTCAGATCACAAACCTCTCCCGCATCGAGACGACGTCCTCCCCGATCCCTTCGACCCCTGTCAGGGCGCTCTTCATCGACAGCAACGAAGTCCTGTGGCTCGCGACTACGGGGTATGGCCTGTGCAGGCAGGTCGGTGACCTGGTGTTCCGGAACTACAATACGGACAACTCCGCCCTACTTGGCAATTCGATAACGGCATTCTGCGAGGACGGACACGGCCGGATCTGGATGGGCACCGTGGACGGACACCTGAACTATATCAATATGTCCAGCCCCGATGTCATCCATGTCCCTGAAGGGTACAGGTCGGACGTTGCCAGGAATATCGATGTCGTACTCGGAATGGTTTATGACAGTGTCAACGACTATATCTGGATCATGGCCCGCAACGGGCTCTATATCTATGATATAGGCAAGTCCACATTCGCTGAGTCCCCTGTCAGTACTTCCGCATGCCTGGGAGCATGCATCGTATCCGGCAAACTGCTGGTCAGCAGCCTTGAAGGCCTAAGGATCATAGACTTGGAAACCCTTGAATCAAGGGTGATAGATGGCTTCCCCGCCTGCATGTCGCTTGTCCCTGACGGAGACACCATCTGGGCCGGCACTTACGGGAACGGCATATACAGGGTGGACAACTGCATGGCGGAAAAACCGGATATAACGGTTTATTCCGACTCTGACGGACTGGCTGACAACCAGATCAACGGTCTGCTTCTGGACGGAGTCTATCTGTGGATAGCGACTGAAAACGGTCTTTCCCGCCTGGACACGCAGACCGGGGAGATAAGTAGCTATGACATGGACGACGGACTCAAGTCAATGTCGTTCTGCGAGAACAGCATAGCACGAGGAAGTAACGGCACCATTTACATGGGGCTTAAGGGAGGCGGTCTCAGCATCCTCCGGTCCAGTTATGTCTCGAATGAATATTCAAACAAGCCCGAAGTGGTCATCTCCGGGTACTATTCGAAAGATGAGTTTCACAATGTTTCGCTTTCCGATGCCATAAGCAAGGACGAGACAGATACTGACTTCACCCTGAAATTCTCTGATTTGTCCTACCGTAAAGGGGCGGATATCACATATGAAAGCCGCCTTCTGCCTATGGAAAAGGACTGGTCTCCTGTCTTTGAGAATGATACACATGTCAAATTCGGGCACATTCCCGGCGGTAACTACAGGATCCAGATTCGGGCGGTCGACAGGAAAGGGAATGTATTGTCCCAGGATGAAAAGATGCTGTATGTCAAGCCTGTCCTCTACAAGAGATGGTGGTTCTATCTCATTACTTTGCTTCTGGTCGGCTTGCTGGTGGACTTGTTCGTACGATGGTATACCAGATCCATCAACAGGAAGAAAGACCTGCTGCAGCAGGAGGTTGACAGGCAGACAAAAGAGTTGAAGGAGCAGAAAGAGGAGCTTGAGAAAAGGGCGAAGGAACTTGCCGAACAGAACGCTCTTCTGCAGAAGCAGAATGAGCTGATCGCAAGTCATAACACCCTGTCTTCAAGCATCCCGTCAAATAAGGAGTCCGACTTTTCCTTCAAGCTGCTGGCTGCCATCCAGAAAAAATACAAGGATCCTGACCTTGACGTCTATGGCCTCGCGGAGGCGATGGGCATGAGCCGCAGCCAGCTCAATGAGAAGATACAGCAGACTCTCGGACAGTCCATAGCGCAGTTCATAAGGACATACCGTCTGAACGTCGCGAAGGAGATGATCTGCAACGGCACCAACGATGACATGAACATCTCCGAGATAGCCTACGAGGTAGGCTTCAACGATCCGAAGTATTTCACCAGATGCTTCACCAAGGAGTTCAACGCCACTCCTTCCGACCTTCACAGGAAAGGAAAGGACTGATTGTTGCATTATTACGATTATTGCATATCTTTGTTCAACCGAAAAACGTTGATTATGAAGAATAGGATTATCATCAGGCTGGCGGCAGTCGTCGCCGCACTTGTCACTTTCTGTTTCCTTACCTCCTGCCAGTCGAAGGAGGAGAAGATCATCTCCCAGCTTGAGTCCCTCTGCAATACCGTAGAGAGGGACGGTTTCAATGTCAAGGACATTGATTCCGTGCAGGAGAAGTTCGAGGCGATACATGAGTCCGCGAAGGACTGCAACTTCACGAATGACCAGCTCAAGGAAGTGGCGAAACTTGATGCCCGTTTCACCAAGGCGGTTGCCAAGAAGGCCGTAGAACGCGTCGGCAATGCCATAGACGGGATCATAGAGGGTCTGTCCGGAGACAACTGACACGTGACGGACGACCGGATCTGAACTTGTGAAAGGCAGAATAAATACCGGACGGCATCAGTATCTGGCTGGCGAAGTTTATCCATATCAAGGTTTGAGTGGCACGGCACGAAGAAAAATCTTATATTTGTAGAAACAAATATAGAGATATGTCTCAAAAGCAACGGATTGTTTTTTTGGATTGGCTGCGCGCCGCAGCTTGCCTTATGGTGATGCTTGTCCATGCCAGCGAGTGCGTGTATTCGGACGATTACTCGTTTTCGTTCCCTTCGGAACTTGCGCGGTGGAGTGTGATGTTCATACAGGGATTCGTCCGTCCGGTAGCGGTACCGCTGTTCCTGATGGCATCCGCCTATCTGCTCGTGCCTGTCAAGACAGGTACGGGGGCTTTCTTCAAGAAGCGTTTCACACGTGTCGGTATCCCGTTCGTGGTTTTCCTGTTCCTCTATGCCTTCCTTCCCGCTGTGTGGGGAGAGTTCTCATGGACCGAGGCATGGGCGAACGTAAAACAGGCCGGTATCAACTTCATCCCTCGTGAGTCGCATCTTTGGTTCGTCTATATGATGCTCGGGCTCTACCTTGTCATGCCGGTGATCTCGCCATGGCTGGCAAAGGCCTCTAAGAAGGAAGAACGTTTCTTCCTGGGCCTGTGGGCGTTCACGTTGTGTTTCTATTGGCTTAGGGACATTTTCGGCCCCGTCTTCGGCGAATGCTGGTGGAATCCATATCCTCTGTTCTACTATGTCTCAGGCTTCATCGGCTATATCGTGCTGGGACATTATATCCGGACCAGGATGCATTGGTCCGCACGCAAGACCCGCATGATTTGCGTGCCTGTCCTGATCGCATGCTATGTGTTCGGAATGTGGCAGTTCTACCATCGCAGTTTCGTGGTCGCAACGCCGCAGGAGCTGGAAATGCACTGGCAGAACGACACGATTGTCGCCGGACTCATGAGCGGTTGCGTATTCCTCCTGTTCAGCCTGATCAAGAAGCCGGGCAGATGCTACGGCCTGGTCAGGAAGATATCGGAGGCCAGCTACGGCATGTACTTGATGCACATGCTTATGCTCCCTGCAGTCTTCGGGTTGCTGAACCCCCTGCTTCCGGTACCTTTCGCTATCATCCTGACTGCAGTAGTCACCTATTTCCTCAGTTTCATCATCTCCCGCTTGATAGGGAAGCTTCCTTTCGGTAAATACATAGTCGGTTAATCATTCTTACTATCCATAACCATCATGAAAAAGACTCTTTTGACCATTGCAGCCATGGCACTTGCCATCTGCGCGGCCAACGCCCAGCCCGGCGGCATGGGCGGTTTCGGCCAGCGTCCCCAGATCGACGTCACATTCAACCCTTATGTGGAGGCTCCCGCCGGATTTGACGTGGAGCGTCCCGGCATAGACCGCGGTACCCTCGAGCTCGTCGAGTACAAGTCAGAGTTCGTCGGCACCGTCCGCAAAGCGACCGTATACCTGCCTCCGAAGTATGACGCATCGAAGAAGTACCCTGTTCTCTACCTCCTCCACGGTATCGGCGGAGACGAGCGCGAGTGGCTCCAGGGTGTCCCCAACATTATCATGGACAACCTGTATGCCGACGGCAAGGCTGCAGAAATGATTATTGTCATGCCAAACGGCCGCGCCCAGGAGAATGACAGGGCCGAGGGCAATGTCTATGCCACCGCCCCTGCCTTCGCTGCCTTCGAGCACGACCTGCTCGGCGATCTCATCCCCTTCATCGAGGGCAAGTACAACGTCTACACCGACAAGATGCACCGCGCTATAGCCGGCTTGTCAATGGGCGGCGGACAGTCCCTGAATTTCGGTCTCGGACACATGGACGTATTCGCCTATGTCGGCGGTTTCTCTTCGGCTCCCAACACCAACACTCCTGAGGTCCTCATCCCTGACGTGGAGAAGACCAAGGCCGAGAACAAGCTCCTCTGGATGGTCTGCGGCAGCAAGGACGGCCTGATGTACAACAGCTCCCGCCTCAAGGCTTTCTGCGACGAGCACGGCGTCCCCTGCACCCTCATCGAGTATCCTGACGGCGAGCACAACTTCGTCGTATGGAAATACGGCCTCTTCAACTTCGCACAACTGATTTTCAAATAGGAATATGAAACGCTATCTCCTCACCATAATCCTTGCGCTGGCGGCCCTGAGCGCCACGGCGCAGCCGGGCGGCGGCCGCCCCGCTTTCGCAGGCTTCTTCGGCCCGCGGGTAGACACTGTCAAAATATGGCCCAACGGCGCCCCCAATGCTTTCGAGTACAAGGCTCCCGCCAACCAGGACCCCAGAAGGTCCGTCGCCAACAACTATACCGAGGCCATCATGGAGGTCTATCCTGCCCGCAACCCCAACGGACAGTGCATCATCATGTGCCCGGGCGGCGGCTATGCCATGCTTTCCCTTTCACACGAGGCCCGCAATTTCAAGGACTGGTTCAACGCCCGCGGCATCACTTACTGCGTGCTTCTGTACCGCATGCCCCGCGGACATCATGACGTTCCGCTCAGCGATATCGAGGAGGCCATCCGCATAATGCGCGGACGCACCGACCTAGGCATCACCTCGGTCGGCGTCATCGGCACTTCCGCCGGCGGCCATGTCGCCTCTACGATTGCCACCCACTACAAGGATGCAGTCACCCGTCCTGACTTCCAGATTCTGATCTATCCCGTCATCACGATGGATCCTTCCTTCACCCACAAGGGGTCGCTCGACGGACTGCTGGGCGAGAACCCTTCACAGGAACTGATCGACCTGTACTCCAACGAGAAGCATGTGACGCCCGACACTCCTCCGGCATTCATCACCCTGGCGTCTGACGACTTCCTTGTGCCGCCGGCCAACAGCCTGCGCTACTACGAGGCGCTCTTGGCCAACAAGGTCAGCGCCACGATGTTCATCCTGCCTTCAGGCGGTCACGGATACGGCTGGAATGATACTCAGCTGTTCAAGAACGAATGGACGAGTGCCCTCAGCACCTGGCTTGACCACGTGGTAAAGAAATAGAACAGCCCTATCTGCCCTCGGCCGCTTCGGCCTTCTGCATGGCTTTGTTGCTCTTGAGGTCCTTCTTGGTGGCCTTCAAGTTCTGCTTGGCCGCGCTTGCGGCCTGCTTGCTTTCCTTTATGGAA
Source organism: uncultured Bacteroidia bacterium (assembly GCA_902785785.1). Taxonomy (GTDB): domain Bacteria; phylum Bacteroidota; class Bacteroidia; order Bacteroidales; family UBA932; genus Cryptobacteroides. Next base: position 14,078 of record CADAAA010000007.1, read on the forward strand.
GCGTTCTCCTCCTTGATGGTGTTCTTGTTGTCCTTGATGGACTCCTCGAGGTTCTTGAGATGCCTCTCGGACTCCTTGAGATTGGACTCCATCCTGGAGATCTCGTTCTCCATTTCGTTGAGGAAGCTCCTGTTGTCCTTCGAAAGCCTGCCGTCGGACTTGAATGACTTCTTCTGGGCGGAGAAAGCCTTCTTCTTGAGCTTGATGGCTTCCTTCTGCTGCTTGATGGAGGACTTCATGGTCTTGATGTCTTCCTTGGCCGTACTGATGTCCAGTTTGGCCTGCTTGATCTGGTCCTGGCTCCTGTTTATGTCACGGCGTGAATCGCGGCTCTGCTGCCGGCTGTCACGCTGTGCCTGCTGCACGGCGGCCTTGCTCTCCCTCACGAGGGAGTCGGCCCTGGTTTGAGCACCCAGTGAGATGCAGGCAGACGCCACCAGTAGGATGCAAATAAACTTTTTCATATCGTGTCGGTGTATTGTTGATACTATAATTTAGATGAGAGCAGGGCTCCCATGTCATTGGCTGTGAGGGCGGCGCCTGCGACCTTGCCGTCGGGGCCGATGAGCATCATGGTAGGGATCCAATGTATGCCGAAGGCTTCGGAGACGGGATTCTCCTTCCATTTGATGAAGTTGCAGACCTGCGGCCACTCGAAATTCTGTTCCTCAAGGCATTTCTTCCAAGCTTCGGAGTCATGGTCGAAAGACACTCCGATGAATTCCACGCCCTTCGGGCTGACTTTTCCATACAGTTCCTTGACTGCGTCGAACTCGGCGCGGCAGTCGGGGCACCAGCTGGCCCAGAAATCCAGTACCACCCATTTTCCGGCGAAGTCGGAAAGCTTAAGCTGTACGCCTTCTGGAGTATTCATCTCCAGCGCCGGCGCGGCGCTCCCTGCCTTCAGGTCGGGCATATATTTGGACATATCCTGCGCCTCTTCTGTGGCGGCAGGCTCTGACTCGGCTTTTTTCTGCCTGTTTCCGCAGGAAACGGTGCAGGCGAGCATGGCCATGACGGCCATAATCCTGATGATCTTCATACTATAGTGCTTGGTTAAGGAAATCCACGAATCCGTCTATGCTGAGGTTGTATCCACGTACCGGGGCGAGCAATTCTCCGTCGCTGCCCAGCAGGGCGTAATTGGGCTGGGAACTCACTCCGAAACGCTCCTGTGCTATGTAGGCGTTGACACGGCCGACACCCTTTAGGACCTTACCGCTACTGGTCGTAACCCATTTGCTCTCAGGGAGCTTGGCTTTGTCGTCATTGTACAGGGCGACGATGATGAAACGGTCGCGCAACAGCGACAGCACCTTCGGGTCGCTCCAGACTCTGGCTTCCATCTCGCGGCAGTTGACGCAGCCTAGACCGGTGATGTCCACGAATACGGGTTTGCCGGTCTCCTTGGAGGCCGCGAGCGCATCGTCGATATTGTCATAAGCCTTAAGGCCGTGGGCTATCGTAAGGGTGGGGCCGCCGGCGGCAGGGGCCTCGGCCTGCGCCGCCGGGGCTGTATAGCTACCCAGCACGAAGTCCTGGGTCTCGATCGGAGGCAGATAGCCGGAAATGGCCTTCAGCGGGGCTCCCCACATGCCGGGGACCATGTAGACCACGAAAGTGAATACCGCTATGGCGAGCGTCAGCCTCAGCACCGAGATGTGCTCGACCGGCGAATCATGCTTGAAGCGGAGCTTGCCCAGCAGGTAGAAGCCGAGCAGCGAGAATACTACGATCCAGATGGCGAGATAGACTTCCCGGTCCAGCAGTCCCCAGTGGTAGGTCTGGTCGGCCGTGCTGAGGAACTTAAGTCCCAATGCGATCTCGACGAATCCGAGCACGACCTTGACGCTGTTCAGCCAGCCTCCGCTTTTGGGCAGGCCCTTCAGCAGGGAAGGGAACAGGGCGAAAAGCGTGAAAGGAAGGGCGAATGCCAGCGAGAAGGCCAGCATCGTGATCATAGGGGTCCAGAACTCACCCTGCGTGGACTTGATCAGCACAGATCCCACGATGGGGCCCGTGCAGGAGAAAGAGACCAGTACAAGCGTGAGGGCCAGGAAGAATATGCCTCCGAGACCTCCCTTGTCGGAATTCTTGTCCGCGGAATTGGTCCACTTGGAGGGCAGCGTGATCTCGAATGCCCCGAGGAACGAGGCAGCGAAGATCATGAAGATGACGAAGAACAGGAGGTTCGGGATCCAGTGCGTGGCGAGCCAGTTGAAGATGTCGCTCGTCACCGTGGCCCCTCCCAGTATGCGCGTGAGGCCGATGATGATGGATATCGGCACCGTGTACAGCAGTACGATGAACAGCCCGTACATCGCCGCGCGGAAACGTCCGCGGGACTTATTCTCCGAACCCTTGAGGAAGAACGATACCGTCATCGGCACCATGGGGAATACGCAGGGAGTAAGCAGCGAGGCCAGTCCCCAGAGGATGGCCTCGATGATCAGCGCCCAAAGTGTGCCGTCGGTGTCAGCTGCCGCCGAACCCTTTCCGGGCGGCGCCAGCGTAGCTCCTGCAGCCGCTGCGGTCTTGGACGGCTTCACGTCGAATTCCCAGTCCTCAGGCATGCCGCAAAGGTCGCCGGAGCAGCACTGCCACGTGACCGTGCCCTTGACTGCTCCGTCCCCGGAGCGGAACTTCTGCTTGAGGACGTATGTGTCCTTGGCCACGGTCTCTCCCTTGTAATCGGAAGGTGTGAAGACGTCCTCAGGGTCGCCGACGGCTTCGAAGCCGTCCAGCTCGATCTCGGCTGCCGTGTAAGGGTCGGTCAGCGGATGGGTGTAATACCCGTTTGCGATCTTGCCGGTGAGCACCAGCTCGTAGACTCCGTCGCCGGCCGGCTCAACGGCGGCAGTCCATTTGATGGACTGAGCCAGGGCCGGGACGGCCGCCAGCATAAGCGCAACCAGGCAGTACAGGTATCTTTTCATATTCTCCGTTCTCGAAATAACTAACAAATATACAACCTTTTTGCTTATATTTACGGAAACAAATCTGCTGACAATGAAAAAATTCATCCTCTCGGCCGCGTTGTCCTTCCTGACCGTGGCCTCGTTCGCTTGCACCAACCTCATCGTGGGCAAGAAGGCTTCCGTCGACGGAAGCGTCATGTGTACCTACAACTGCGACGGTTTCGGGTTCGCATCCCCGTTGACATATTCGGCTCCCGGGCGCCATGCGGCCGGCGAGCAGATCCCCATAAGGGGCTTCGGCCCCTCAGGCAACGGACGCTATGTCGCCCAGGTGGACTATACCTATGGGGTTGTCGGCCTGATGAACGAGAACCAGGTGACCATAGTCGAGACGACATGGGACGGCCGTGAGGAGCTCCGCAATCCTGACGGCCTGCTGGACTATTTCACCTTGATGGGCATTGCCCTGCAGCGCAGCACCAATGCACGCGAGGCCATCGCCGTGATCCATCAGCTCGTACAGGAATACGGCTACAACTCCACCGGAGAGAACTTCGTAGTTGCCGACAAGGACGAGGCCTGGATCATGGAGATCATTGGCAAGGGCCCGGAGCAGAAGGGTGCAGTCTGGGTGGCGCTCCGCGTCCCGGACGACTGCATCTGCGCTTACGCCAACTCCAGCCGCATCCGTCAGTTCCCGCAGGCCAGGAAGGCTGACAAGAAGCTGGGGTTCTGCATCGTGGAGGGTGAGTGCATGTACTCGGCCGACGTCATCTCATTCGCACGTGAAAAGGGTTACTACGAAGGACCGGATGCTGATTTCAGCTTCCGCGAGGCCTACGGCCCGCTGGATTTCAGTGCGATCCGCTACTGCGAGGCCCGGGTCTGGAGCTTCTTCCGCCATCACTATGATACCGCCGAGATTGACTCTTACCTTCCTTTCATCAACGGACAGACCGATGTCATCGACCATCTCCCTCTCTGGATCAAGCCCGACAAGCCTCTCTCCGTCCGCGACCTGATGAACGATATGCGCGACCACTACGAGGGCACTGCCCTTGACATGACTGCCGACGTCAGCGCCGGACCCTGGGCTTCCCCGTATCGCAACCAGCCCGTCAACTACAAGTCCAGCGACGGCACCGACATGTTCCGCGAGCGTCCCATCGGCTGCCAGCAGAGCGGCATGACGATGGTCTGCCAGATGCGTGACTGGCTGCCCGACGCCGTCGGCGGCGTGACATATTTCAACATGGACGATGCCAGCATGGTGGCATACGTGCCCGTGTACTGCGGCATCGACCGCATCCCGGACCCGTTCCGCCGCGAGAACAACGATATCCGCGAGTTCAGCACCGAGAGCGCTTTCTGGATGAACAATTTCGTGGCCAACATGGTCTATCCGCGCTACAGCGCAATGATCGGAGACCTGCGAGAGGCGCAGTCCGAGCTCGAGGACTTCTATGCCGAGGACCAGAAGACTGTCGAGACAGAGGCCCCTAAACTTACTGCCGGAGAGATGACCGAATACCTCACACGCAAGACGCTGGACTACACCGATATGATGATGAAGCGCTGGGACAAGCTTGCCAAGCTCCTCATAGTCAAGCATAACGACCAGATAATGCAGCCCAGCGAGAACGGTGTGGTCGTAGCCGGCAGGCGCACTTCTCCCGCCTATGCCCCGGCTTTCATAGATGCGGTCAAGTCAGAGACCGGCGACCGATACGTAAAGCCTGCGGAATAGCTTTGTTTATCGGCCGCGAATGGTTATCTTTGTTTTCAGAATACTAAACACTTTAACGATATGAGCCAATTGCACGTCATCAACCACCCCATGGTCCAGCACAAGCTTACGATCATGCGCGACAAGGAAACCGGTTCAAAGGATTTCCGTGAACTTCTCAAAGAGATCTCGCTTCTGATGGGTTACGAAGTCACCCGTGACATTCCCCTTGAGGAGGTCGATATCGAGACCCCCATCTGCCCGACCAAGGGCAGGATAGTCTCTGGAAGGAAGCTCGCCATCGTCCCGATCCTCCGTGCCGGAATGGGTATGGTAGAGGGTCTGCATGAGCTCGTCCCCGTGGCCAAGGTCGGCCATATCGGCCTCTATCGCAATGAAGAGACCCACGAGCCCGTGGTCTATTACTGCAAGCTCCCCGAGGATATCCAGGACCGAATGGTCATCGTCACCGACCCTATGCTTGCCACCGGAGGAAGCGCATGCGACGCCCTGTCGATGCTGAAGGAGCGCGGCTGCTCCAATATCCGCCTGATGTGCCTTGTCGGCGCCCCCGAGGGTATTGAGAGGGTCAGGATGGCCCATCCCGACGTGGACATCTACCTGGCTGCAGTCGATGACCATCTCAACGAGAACGCATACATCGTCCCCGGCCTCGGTGATGCCGGCGACCGTATCTTCGGCACTAAATAAAGAGGTTTCTGAACAGAAAACGCTTTTTTGTTCAGAATTCGTAAAAAAACCAGCGAATCTGAACAAAAAGGGTGGTTTTGTTCAGGGATATAAAACAAGAAGGCGACCGACGGTCGCCTTCTTCGTTTATCGGTTTTCCGGATCAGAGTGATGCCTTGATCCTGAGGATCGTGAGCGAATAAGGCTCGAAGGTATAGGTGAAATCGTCTGAGAGTCCCTTGATATCGGTTTCGACGGGAGAGACCTTGCCGGGCTCCTCGAAACTGTTGTCGTCCTTGAGGCTTCCGGAAGAGAGTACGATTGCTTTTCCTGTCTTGGAGACTTCCTTGGCGCCTGCAAGCTGGATGCGGGTTGCCATAGGTGCAGCTTCGGAATTCACGACTTTGACGATGACCTCTCCGGTCTCGTTGTCGTATCCGCTTACTGCGAAGCGTCTCTCGAGCGGGGTGTAAGCAACTTTACCGATCTCCTTACCGTCGATCGTGCAGGAGATTTCTCCGTCCTTGACTCCGACGGAAACGTCGTGCCATGCGCCCTCATCGAACGCCAGGTCCGTAGTGAGCGTGCCGAGGGCTAGCCTGCAGCCGTTCACCATATTGTTGACGCTGACGGAGTATCTCTGCGGACCGGTCGGAGCGGCTGCGCCGCGGGGCCTTCTGGGGGCGTTGATGGCGACTGCGATGTAGTTGGCGTCATCCTTGACGGCAACCCTGAACTCGCAGCCGCTGAAGACCTTCTCCCAGAGTACGCTTGCCTTGATGTCGCAGTCTCCGTAGCTTTCCTTGGAGCTGAGCCAGCCGCCGGAGCTGAGCTGGACTGGGGCGTTCTTGAGCGTACCGGGAATATAGAGGCCGGGATCCCTGAGTCCGGAGAGGTCCTTGCGTTCCCCTTCGCGGAAGCCTTCTCCTTCAACCGTCCATGAGCCGGTGGCATCCCATTCGGGAGTCTTTCCGGAAACGGTGAATCCCTTTACCTGGATGGAAGCGTCGGGTGCGGAGACGGTGGAGGCGAAGCCGACCTTGCCGGCTACGGTACGGTCGGGCTCGGGCAGAGTCAGCTCTGAACCGGCGATGAAGTCGGGCCTGTTCTCGCTGAACATCTTCTGTACGAAGTAGGACGAACGTCCAAAGACCTGGTCGTTCTTGAAGCGGATGAGGTTGGTGGGCCACTGGGCGAAATCGGTGTTCTCCAGCAGCGGGGCATAGGATGCGATGGACACCAGGTCGGAGTTCTTCTCGATACCGGTCATGAAGGCTGCCTCGGCGAGGGCACCGTCGAGGTTGCCGGAGCCGACTCCGGCATTGACGGCATACTCGCCGATATAGACCTTGTACATGTCGCGCGGCAGATTGTCGAACAGGTGTACGGTATTGTAGAAGGTCTCGGGATTGACGTAGTAGTGGGCGTCTATCATCTCCGTGGGAGCGGTGTAGGTCTCCGGAAGGGTGCCCGGGGTACCGTGGTTGCTGATGAAGATGATGTCCGGATATGCTGCCTTGACGATGGGATAGACGTAGTTGTAACGCTCGATGTAACGTTCGCCGACATTCTCGTTTCCAAGCTCGATGTACTTGAGCGGGAAAGGGTCCGGATGGCCGTTCTTGGCACGCTCGGCACCCCACTTGGTGGAGGTGTCGCCGATGGCGTACTCTATGGCATCGAGAATGTCCTGGATGATGCCGCCGAGTTCGTTCATCTCATAATAGTCACCATTGCGGACCATGCACGAGAGGCCGATGTTGACCACGTACATGGCGGATGCGCCGATGTCCTCACAGAACTGGAGGAAGTCGTGGTAGCCGAACGCACAGGAATTGTGGTAGCCCCAGAGGTCGAACTGTCCGGGACGGTCCAGACGGTCACCGATGGTCTCCTTCCACTTGATGCGGTTCTCCATGCTCATGCCTTCCACGATGCAGCCTCCCGGCCATCTGATGAACGACGGCTTGAGGTCGGCGAGGGTCTGGGCGATGTCCTCCCTGAGTCCGTGTCCCTTGAAGGTCTTCTCCGGGAGCAGCGAGACATAGTCGAGCCAGACTTTTCCGGTCGATTCGAAATTGAACATGAGCTTGACCTTGCTGTCGGTGGCCTTAGAGGTGAACTTGGCATCGTATTTCACCCAGTCTCCGTGGAATGAAGGGCTGAAGGTCTCCTCATAAAGGGATTTTCCGTCCGAACCTACAAGCGCGGCAGTGAAGCTGCTGGTAAATGAGGGGTCGGCACGGAGGAAGAAGGAGAAGTTATACTCTTCACCTTCCTTCAGCGGAATTCCGTTCCATCCTTCGTTGGTAAGCTTGGCGCCCCAGTAGGGCACTGTGATCTCTAGCGAGTGGGGGTTCGCTTCGCTGAGGGGTTTGGTGGTGACAACCCTCATCGCGGCGTTCTGGCCCTCGATGGTCCAACCTATGGACTGGTCGTTGGGATCGAAATGATGGAACCTGTAGTCCCTGACTGTCCCGTAGGCGTAGTTGGGCTTGCGCGGTCCTACGACGTCATCCCCGTCAAGGGTGCAGTCCGTGGGGATGTCCTTCTCCTCGAAGCCCATGTTGTATATCATTTCCGGCCATATACCGCCGTCTCCGGCATGGTTGATCTCCTCGAAGAAGATGCCCCAGAGGTCCTGCGGCACATTTACCGGTCTGTCCTGGAGGTCGACGGTCAGGAGGGCCTCCGTTTTATCGGCGCAGCCGCACATGAGTGCGGCTGCAGCCATAATTATGTATAACCTTTTCATCGGAAATACTATTTGAAGAGCTTCTGGGCTATCTGGGTGAGATAGTCGCGGCAGTTCATCCAGGTATGTCCGCCGTCCGGAGTGTAGAAAGTGTGCTTGACACCCTGCTCGGTCAGGTAGCCGTCAAGGCCGCGAGAGGCGGCGATGAGGAAGTCCGAGGTGCCGGTGCCGATCCAGAGGAACTTGACGTTCTTCTTGACGTCGGCGAGCGGGGCGTAGGTCCCGTTGGAGAAGTTGGTCTTGTACTCCTCTCCGAAGATGGCGGGTGCCATCGCACAGACATACTGGAAGGACTTGGGATTGCCGAGGCCGCAGGCGAGGGCCTGGCGGCCGCCGAGCGAGAAGCCCGCGACGGCGCGGTCCGCGGCCGAGGTCTTGACCTTGTAGTTGGCCTCGATGAAAGGCTTGACATCCTTCATGATCTCGTTGGTCACGATATCGGTGCCCATGGAATCATAGTGGTCGGCCTTGCCCTGGAGCATCATCTCCGGATAGGGGTTGGCGTAAGGCATGACCACGATCATCCTCTTGGCCTTGCCCTGGGCGATGAGGTTGTCCAGGATGTTGTTCATGTGACCGACCTTGAACCAGGTCTCGTAGGTGTCGGTCATTCCGTGGATGAGGTAGAGCACCGGGAGCTTCTCCTTGCCGGCCGGGTCATATCCGGCCGGGGTGTATACGCACATCACGCGGTCGATGCCGCAGGTCGTGGAATGGTAGTAGCGGTAGCTGACTTTGCCGTGCGGCACGTCCTGGATGTCCTGTACGGACGGGACGGGGCCGCGCACGTCAGCCAGCGAGTTCTTGAAGCCCTCGTTGGGGAAGATGAACATGTTGTTGGGGTCAGCGACCTGCTTGCCGTCCACGAGGAAGCAGTAAGGGTAGATGTCGGGCTTGCCCGGGGTCACAGTGATAGTCCAGACGCCGTCGGCGCCCTTGTACATCGGGGCGGCCTGCGACAGCATCTGGCAGTCGAGCTTGACCTCCTTGGCCTCGGCGGACTGGTAGCGGAAGGTCACGCTGCCGTCGTCATTGTACTCGGGAGAAACTACTCCGGCAGGGAACATCCGGGCCATTACCTGGGGGGTGAGGCGCTGTCCTTCGCCAGCAGCGGGCTGGGCCTTTGCGAAAAGCGGGATGATGAGCAGCAAAGCTGCGATAAGGAATCTGTATGCTTTCATGATGGATGCGTCGTTTTAGTCCTGGAAAAGAAGTCTCATTGATTTGTCGAGGAAGTACTTGGCATTCATCCAAGTGTGTCCGAACTTGTCGGTGGTGAACTCCTTGACGTTCTTGATGCCCTTGCTGTCAAGGAAGTCCATGTACTCCTTGGCGTTTCCGTAGAGGAAGTCGTCGGTGCCTACGCCGAGCCAGAAGAGATGGATCTTGTCATTGAGCTGGGGATCGTCATATACGTTCGGGAGGGTAGTGCTGGTGAAAGAACTGTAGGAGCACAGCCAGGAGAACTTGTCGAGGTTGGTCAGACCGGCCGCGAGACCCTGGTTGCCGCCGCGGGAGAATCCTCCAATGGCCCTGTGGTCACGGTCGTTGATGGTGCGGTAGTTCTTCTCGACATACGGCATCAGGTCGTTGATGAGGTCCTTGGTGAACATGTCTCCCACACGCGGAGCCTTGCCGGCAGGGAAGTACTTGGAGGGATTGCCGTAGGGGAGGACGATGATCATCTCCTTGGCAGCCCCCTCGGCGAGGAGGTTGTCGAGGATGAGGTTCATCCTGCCGACCTTGTAGTACACTTCCTCGGTGTCGGTGGTACCGCTGATGAGGTAGAACACGGGATATTTCTTATTCTTGTTCTTGTAGTAGGTCGGAGGAGTGTAGACGATGGCGTTGCCGTATGTGCCGAGGCTCTCGGACCAGTAGTTGACATAGTCTACGGCTCCGTGAGGGACGTTCTTGAGCGCGTGGATAAGGGGCTCGCCCTGTCCGCGTACATCGACTATGCTGTTCTTGAAGGTCTCGTTGGGGAACCAGTCTGCGTTGAGCGGGTCCATGATCTGGACTCCGTCCACCACGAAGCTGTAAGGATACATGTCGGGAGCGACGGGGCCGAGGGTGACGGACCATACGCCGTTGGCGTCCTTGGTCATATCCTGGGGACCGCTGGCGAACTGTGCGTTGACCTGGACCTTCTGGGCGGAAGGATTGCGGTAGTTGAAGGTGACGGTATTGTCAGGGTTGACGACGGGCGAGGAGACCTGGGCTCCGCCCATGCCGCCACCGCCTCCGCCCATCATGGGCCAGCCGCCGCGGTGGTTGTTGTGGAGGATGTTGACGACGATCTTGCCGGCTTCCTTGCCGCGCACGACCTTGAGGACCATCTCGCCGGTGACCTCGGTGCCGACACCCATCTCGGTGAGCTTGGCGGTGATGCCGGGCTCACCCTCGCCGATCAGGTCGGCCTCGGTCAGCTCGGCCGCCCAGAGGACGGGACCGAAGGTATGGTTGAGCGTCCAGTTTCCGGGGGTGATGTTCTCGAAGACATACTCGTCCACGCCTTCCTTGACCATGAAGCGCTGGGTCTGGTTGCCTGCGCTGTAGGCGAAGCTGCCGCGGCCGCTGTTGAGCTCGATCTCGCCGCCGGTACCGTTGACCTGCTCGCTGACCTCACGGTAATAGTCGAGGCCGGAGTCGAAGGATTCAACCTCGAAGAAATACTCGGACTCGGTGTTGAGGCTGTGGATGTTGATATAGTTGCCGTCGTAGAGTATGTAGCTGTTGTAGAGCTTGTCCGGCTCGATGCCGTAACGGATGATGTATCCGTCGGCTCCCGGTACGGGATTCCAGAGGAGCGAGGCCTCGCGGAGGTCTTCGGGATTGCGGACTACTTTGACGTCGCCGACCTTGACGGAGGCAGCGGAATAAGGATTGCCGAAGATGCGGAGGTCCTTCATGCAGAACTTGGCGCCGTCATGGCACTGTGCCGCGTTGGTTACGCGGACATAACGGCCCTGGACGGGAGTCTTGAACTCGTTGTAGTCGTGATGGAGGTCGTATTTGTTGTCGCTCTTGTCAAGCGCGACCGTCCAGTTGATACCGTCGATGGAAGTCTCCACGATGAAGCACTGGTAGTGCTCGGGCAGCTGCTGGGCGGCAGCGGCTCCGCGAGGCTGTGCGACAGTCTGGCCGCCGATGTGGTCGAAGTTGCACTGGATGGCATAGATGTCGGATACCTTGCCGAGGTCCACTTGGAAGAACTCACCGGGATCACCGGTCTCAGCCACCCAGTTGGTCATGAACTTCTCGTCCACGCCGTACTCGGGCTTGTTGTCCTCGAAGGTCGAGGAGACGGTGACTTTCTTCTTGTGGGAAAGCAGCTTCCAGCCTGTGTAGTTGTCCACGCCGTCCTTGCGGCTTGCGGGATAGTACTGGGGGTAGTCGCCGAACGAGACATTGGAGTACATCACGCCGTCAGCATCCACGTCGGTCGGGTAGATGGCGAGCTCGGAGCCGCGTCCGCCGCCGCCATAGCTGGCAGGGATCATGCAGATGGTCCAGAGATGTCCGTTCTTGTCATGGAAGGTGCTGCCGTGACCGGCACCGACGGCGAAGCCTGTGGTCTTGAAGGTCAAGGGGTTGTGCTGCGAATACACGAACGGCCCGGTGGGACTGTCGGATACGTAGACTCCGTGCGAATAGGACAGGAACTCAAGTCCGATGGCGGCATACTGCAGATAATACTTGCCGTTGTGCTTGGTCATCCAGGGGCCCTCGATCCAGGGATACTCCTCTTCGAAATAGTCGCGGCGTCCGCCGAAGATCGAGTAGATGACATCGTCGTGCCGGCGTGTTTCGAAGCCATGCTTCTTGTAATCGCTGAAGAACAGGACCTTGGGCTCGGAGATCTCCTTGAAGGTCTTCTTGTCGAGTTCGACCACCTTGAACGCCATCAGCTGCGACCAGCCGTAGTACATGTAGAGGTGGCCGTTGTCGTAGAACATGTTGGCGTCGCCGTAGCGGTCGCTGTCGAACTGCTGCTCAAGCAACGTCCATTCTCCGGCCTTGACATTGTCGCAGCGGAAGATGCGCTTGTTGTTCATCGAGCAGGCGAACAGGGTACCGTCGATGTCGACGACCGATACGACGCCTCCCGGGAAATTGGGAGCATTAACATAGGTCCAGTTCTGGAAATCGGGGGAGTACCAGTATCCCCTGCGTCCGGTGACGAAAAGGTAGTAGTCGTCCTGATACAGCAGTACGACCGGCTCGCCGCCGCGTCCGGCCCTTTCGTGGCCGGCGAAGAGGTCGAGCGGGTTGCAGAAGGTGGTCCGCTGCTGTCCGAAGGCAGACAGGGACATAAGCATCGCGGCCACGAGGGTCAGGATGCTTCGCATTGTGGGTTTACGCATAATCATCAGGTATAAGTTATAGTAGTTTCGTGTTATAATAGCCCAAATTTAGCGAAATCCTCCGATAATGAGTGTAAATCTTAGGTCAAGAGTATTCAAATTTCAGTATCTTTGCAGCGCTAATGAAAACAAGGATGAAAACTTTCGTCAAACTATTGCTGGCAGTATCGTTGTCGTTTACCGTCTTTTCCTGCGCCAAGGAACCTATCCTCGATGTCGAAGGAGGCTCTCTTCAGGGTGTTCCATCTGCAGCCAAGGGCGTTACCGTATTCAAGGGTATCCCTTACGCAGCTCCCCCTGTCGGGGACCTGCGCTGGCGCGAGCCCCAGCCCGTCATCCCCTGGGAGGGAGTGAAAGTCGCGGACACCTTCGGACCGATTCCCTGGCAGGAAGACCTCAGCAAGATGGACCTTTACGGCAAGGAATTCTATGCCGACGGCATGCCCGAAATGAGCGAGGATTGCCTTTATCTCAATATCTGGGCTCCCTCCAAGGCCGTCAGGAAGGGAGGTAAACTCCCCGTTGCGCTGTGGATACACGGTGGAGCATTCAAGCACGGCTTCAGCAATGAGATCACCTTCGACGGTGACGCCTGGGCCGAGCGCGGTGTCATCCTTGTCACCTTCAATTACCGCGAAGGCGTCCTGGGATTCCTTGGTCATAAATTGCTTTATGAGGAGGAGGGCTCTATTCATCGCAGCGGCAATTACGCTTTGTATGACATGCTCGCCGCTCTGACCTGGGTCAGGAACAATATCAGTGCTTTCGGGGGCGATCCCGACAATATCACGGTTTTCGGACAGAGCGCCGGCGCACGCAGCGTCCAGACCCTTGTCTCCGCTCCTCTTACCAAAGGCATGATTGCCAAGGCCATCATCCAGAGCGGAGGCGGCATCAATCCCGAGTTTCAGGGCCGCGAAAGCCTGTATAGCCAGGTTTGGGCGGCCGGCGAGGCTTTCTGCGATTTCGCCGGATATGAAACCCTTGAGCAGATGCGCGCAGCATCTCCCCGGGAGCTCATGCAGAAATACGAGGAGTATACGGCTGCCGGCAACAGCATTCCCATAGGCCCGATGGTCGACATGCTGATATGCGGAGGTTCTTTCACGAGCGCCGCTTCCCAGAATCAAATCCTGGATATCCCGTATATGATTGGTTCCACACTTGGGGACGGTATGGACCGCGCCAGGGACATCGAGCAGTTCTGCGCTTCACGCAACTATTATGAAGGCAAGCCTGTCTTCGACTATCTGTTCACACGCAGGCTTCCCGGCGACGATGCCGGAGCGTTCCATTCTGCCGAACTCTGGTATATGTTCGGTACGCTGGACCGCTGCTGGCGTCCTTTCACCGAGGGTGACAGGAAGCTCAGCCGCCAGATGCTGGCCGCCTGGACCAATTTCTGCAAATACGGCAATCCCTGCGGCGAGGAACAGACAGGCTTCTGGCTGCCTTTCACTAAGGAAGACAGTTTCTGCAAGATCTTTGACGTGGAATGACGCCTAAGCGTCCTCGGTGACGGTCATTTCGCATTTCGCACAGTCGAAATGCAGTGCGAGACGCCGTCCGTTGTTCAGAAGGAACAGCGGACGGCTCTCTTTTGCACCCTGATGGACGGGGCACATTCCGAGCTCGTAGCGGACGCAGTAGCGGGTGCGCATGAGCTCGGCATCCTTCCGGTGGGCAAGCTCATAGGCCGGTTCGATGCTCTCCGCCCCGCGCGCCTCGTACAGGGCGCGGGCGGCCGCGTTGGAGACATTGTACTTGTAAGAAAGTGCCGTATCTCCGACCTTGACGGAAGTGTCCTTGCGCCCGGCGGCCATCGGGAGTCTCCCGCAGGGCAGGGCGTCGAGGTCGGAAGCGACCAGACGCCTTATGCTGTTCAGCAACGATGCGCTCAGAAGCGGGAGCGAGCCTCCGGGAGTCTGTATTTCGAGCTTCTCCACGCTGAACAGATAGTGGCCGCTGCGCTTCGAGAGCTGTTCGCGGATCATGGCTTCCTGGCGCTCACGGTTCTCGGCAGTGTCGAGGTCGGACTTGAAGGGGCAGGAGACCTGTCGTCCGTCCTCGCTCGTTGCCGTTATGTCGATGTTGTATTTGCCTGATACGCTGACTTCGAGTGCGACGCCGATCTCCCTGCGGGGCATGTTGCGCTCGAGCTCCCGCTCGAATGCGGAATTGATGTTGCGGTAGAGTTTCAATCCGCTCCTGAGCCCTTCCACCGGCTTGCAGCGTATGGTATTCCCTTCGCAGACATCGCCGCGAAAGCCCACTATGCCGCCTTTGCCGGCAAAGGCGAAACCGTCCCCGTTGCCCAGCCTGACCCCGTCCGCGGGCGAAAGGACTATGCCGCAGCCGCCCCTTTCGATGTGGACAGAACGCACCGTGCCGACGTACTCGCCCATGGACTTCGGAGCGTCCATGGAGGACCAGCGGCCGCGCTTGCCATCGAGCCAAAGTTCGGTGTAACCGCGGTTGAAGGTCCGGTCCGTGGCCGGGGTGAAACCGCCGGAGACGCGCCCGAAAGAGGCGCGGCGCCAGTGCTCCGGCTGCGCCGCGACGAGCGCGTCGAGGGCCATGGAGTACTCCCTGACCACGTTCTTGACGTAGGATGCGTTCTTGAGCCGTCCTTCGATCTTGAAGGAACAGACTCCTGCTTCCGCCAGGTCGCCGAGACGGTCCAGCAACCGGTAATCCTTGAGGGAGAGCAGTGCTTTGTTGCGGACGAGCACGCGTCCGCTGTCGTCCACGAGGTCATAGAGCGAGCGGCATGCCTGCACGCAGGCGCCGCGGTTCGCGCTGCGTCCCGCAAGATGCTCCGACAGGTAGCATTGACCGCTGTAGCATACGCACAAGGCCCCGTGCACGAAAAATTCGAGCTCGCAGTCCACTGCCTTCCGGATGCCCTTCAGCGTCTCCAGCGAAGTCTCCCGCTCCACTACCAGCCTCGAGTATCCGAGGCTCTCCTGGAACCTGGCGTCTTCAGGCGTACGGATGGCACATTGAGTGGATGCATGAAGTGGAACCTTGATGTCGTCCCATTGCGTGACGGCGGCATCCTGGACGATGAAGGCGTCCACGCCCGCCTCTTGCGCCTCCAGCATGAGCCGATGCGCTCTCTTCAACTCGCCGTCAAATAGGATGGTATTGACAGTTAGGAAGATGCGTGCTCCGAAACGATGTGCGTATCCGCACAGGCGGGCGACATCCTCCATGCTGTTCCAGGCATCCTTCCGGGCTCCGAACTCCTCGCCGGCCATATACACGGCATCGGCACCGCAGTCGATGGCTGCGATGCCGATGTCGGCATTTCTCGCCGGTGCGAGAAGTTCGAGTATAGTCATTATTTCTTCAGGGCCTCAAGCTGCTGCTTGGCGGTAGCACCGTACTGAGGGTCGTTCTGGACCTTGGTGTAGTACTCGATGGCCTTGGCCTTGTTGCCGGACTGCTGATAGAGGACGGCGAGGGTGGTGATGATGCCGTTGGCATCCTTAGCGGAAGGATCGATGGCGAGATACTTCTCATAGAAGCCGATGGCCTTGGCGTTGTCCTTCAGCTGGGAAGCAGCGGAGGCAGCGAGCTTGTAGGCATTGGCGCTCTCGTTGAAGGTGTTGGACTCCTCGCAGGCGGCGATTGCCTCCTTGAACTTCTTCTCCTTCAGGAGAGCCTGGGCGTCCTTGAGGTAGATGTTTGCAAGCTGCTTGTTGGCAGTGGCGGCCTGGCCATGCTCAGCGGCCTGCTTGAAAGCGGCGATGGAGCCTTCCTTGTCACCGGTGTTGGTGAGGGCGACTGCGAGGCGCAGGGCGGAAGCGCCGTCCTCGGGATCGGCATCAAGGATAGCCTTGAAAGCCTCGGCGGCAGCGGCATAGTCCTTGGCGTTGAAGAGGGTGGTGGCCTTCTGCTTCTTCACCTGGGGGATGAGGCCGGCGGCCTCACCTATGACGTCGTCATTGCCATACTCCTCGGCGACCTTGATGGCCTCCTCGAGCTTGGCGATGCCCTCGTCGTATTTTTCATCCATGATTTCGTTCTTGGCGATCGACAGTACGATGGAAGGGATGACAGTCTTGCAGGTACCTACAAGCTCCTCTCCTTCCTCGCCGCAAGCCTGAGCCTGGGTAAGGGCCTCCTTGAAGCCTTCCAGGGCCTTGGCATAGTCTTTGGCTACAAGAGCCTCGTTGGCATTCTTTGCCGTTTCAGTCGCCTGGGACATGTCCTGGGCAGAGATGAGACCAGCGGAAAGAACTACGGCAGCCAAAGTGAGAATAATTTTTTTCATAACGCTAAAGGTTTTAAATTAATTCAAGTCGAACAAAGACAAAAGTAGTAATTTTATTTGTTAATTTTGTACCAGATCAAGATTAAATTATGAGAATCCGCTTCAAACATGTCATAGGACTGTCCATACTGCTTCTTCTCCTCACCTTTTCCCTGGGGGCTCAACCGCTGCCTTCCTTGCCGGCAGCTTCGGGAGTAGTAACAGGCACCCTTCCCAACGGTATCTCATATTTCCTGGTCTCGAATCCGTCGTCCAAAGGGCGGGCGGACTTCGCTCTCGTCCAGAAGGGACCTGCCCGTGAGGATGTGTCCAGGAATGCCCTGGCGGAACTTCCCCACTTCCAAGGTGAAAGACCTTACCAATTCCTTGCCAAACTCGGCGTCGGATACGAAAATTTTGGATTTATCCGCTCTACAGAGGCCTCCACGACGTTTTTTTTCCATGATGTACCGGTCGATCAGGCCGCAGTGAGGGATACCGCATTGCTCCTTCTGTTCGACATTTCGGAGACCTGTCCATACGAACAGGCGCTGATAGTCTGCGGTGATGTGGACAAAGCCGTGTTACGCGAGAGGATGAACGTCTTCTCCATGATGGTGACTCCGCGTGAACGCGTACCTGAGCCGGACCCGTACGAGTGGAAACCTTCTGAAACGCCTATCGTACGTTTCTCGCAGGCCGCTCCGCAGGAGGAAGCGACACTTACCGTCCGCTATTCATCACCCAGGACTCCGCGCGAGGCGATGAATACCGCCCAGCCGCTGGTGACGGAGTTGTTTGCGGAGGAGCTCGGCGCTATCGTGCGCGAGCGCGCCGGGCGGGCTTTCCGCGACGGAGGAATACCGCTGGCGGCGGTGTCCTCGCAGTACCGCGGCAGCGACAAGGGTCCCGGCGCAGAACTGTATTCGTTCACGGTCACTACGGATAGGAACGAGCTCCTGCGCGCGGCGGAGTCTCTCGGTGCCATCCTTGGCGAGCTGGATACGCACGGTGCCTCTCTCCGTGAGTTCCAGGGGGCGAAGGACCGCTTCCTGTCCTCGCTTTCCCCTGCCACGGCATCCCTTACCAATGGGGAATGGGTGGAAAAATGCGCATCCGCATTCCTCTACGGGGCCGGGCTGTCCGATCCGGAATATGTCACCTCATTCTTTACATCCCGCAATATAGCTTCCCAGCGGGAGCTGGAGCTGTTCAATGATTTCGTGTCCGCCCTGCTCGATCCGGCTAAAGCCTTGATACTTAGATATGTATCCTCTGTCCAGATTGATGCCGAGTCATTGAAGTCCGCTTTCGCGGCCGGCTGGTCCTCCGTCTCCGACAGGACTGCGGTCCGCGAATATGTCTCCAACCAGAGCGACACCCTGGGACTTTATGTCCCGAAGGTGAAAGCCAGGTTGAAGCAGACCGTAACCGAGCCGGTGACGGGAGGGGAACTTTGGACATTCGCCAACGGAATGAGAGTGATATACAAGCGTTCGACTGCGGTGAAGGGGATGTTCTCCTACGGTTTCCTGTTGAACGGCGGCTTCGCCGATGTACCTGACCTGGCTCAGGGCGAAGGAGGCTTCATCGCTGACATGCTGGCACTGAACGACATAGGCGGTACTACTGGGGCCTCCTTCCTCAAGATGCTGGAGTCCAACGGGATAAGTTTCAGCCCTTCGGTGAGCCTCACGGACTTCCGTATCGCAGGGCGCGCTCCGTCATCGCGGCTTCAGCTCCTGCTGAAGTCGCTCCTGACGCTCTCGCGCGAGCGCGCACTGAACGCAGACGCATACGGATATTATCGTGCTTGCGAACGCCTGAGACTGTCGATGGACCGCAGGCAGCATGACGGCATCTACGCAGTCGTCGACAGTATCATGTGTCCTGACTATAGGTATATGGCCGGAAAGCGCCCTTACGGTTTGACCGACGACCTCCCGCAGCGTGCTGCGGAGTATTTCGACGGTATCTTCTCCAGTTGCAATGACGGAGTTCTGGTGCTGGTGGGTGACCTTGATCCTTACATGTTGAAAAAGGTCCTTCCCAGATACATGGGCGGTTTCATGACGGGAGGCATGCATTCCACGCGCCCGCAGGTAGATTTCAATCTCCGGTCCGGCTGGTCCACCTACACGGTGGAAGCCCGGGACAGCGTGGTCGGAAGCGGCGAGCCTTGCATCACCGTGGCCGAATCGGCCATGCTTCCGTTCACACCGGAACGGTACTTCTCGTTCCGCGTGGCGGCGATGGAGCTCCGCAAGCATCTGGCCGGTGCCCTGGCCGGCACGGGAATGTATGCGGAGGTGTCGGACGAGCTCGAACTTTTCCCCGCCGAACGGCTGTCCCTGAGGATAGTCTGCCGTCCTGCTTCGGAGGACGGGCTTCCGTCCGACGTCGTTCCAGAGGATCCGCTTCGTGTGCTGGGAGTGCTCAGGAGCGCCCTGGCCGCCTTTACCGCCGAAGGCCCGGCGGCGGCTTCACTCGCTTCGTCCAAAGCCGCGCTGCTCTCAGTGCTCGATACGTCGGTGACGGATCCCGCCTTCCTGACGGAGGCGGCCATGATGCGCTACTCGGCGGGCAAGGATATGGTCACGGGATATAAGTCAAAGGTAGGAGCGGTGACTCCTGCGTCGGTAAAAGAGGTCCTTTCGGCCCTGGATTCCGGCAGCAAGGTTGAATACGTAGTATATTAGATATGTCCAGGAACGGTTTCGGAACGATAGTACAGATAGGCGACTGCCTCGTATCGGAGGATGTCTTTACCGAGTATTTCGCATGCAACTATGAGGTCTGCAAGGGTAAGTGCTGCATCGTAGGGGACTGCGGAGCGCCTCTGGAAGAGGAAGAGACAGAGCTCCTGGAGCGCGACTATCCCGCCTATTCCCCCCTGATGAGCGAGGCAGGGCGCGCAGCGGCTGAGTCCAAGGGATTCTTCGAGATCGATTTCGAGGGGGATATCGTCACCCCTCTCGTTCCCGGTACCCAGGAGTGCGCCTATACCCTGTTCGAGGACGGCAACTGCCTGTGCGCCATCGAGCGCTGTCATATCTTGGGCGGCTGCGATTTCGTCAAGCCTGTTTCCTGTGCGCTGTATCCCATCCGTATCAAGAAGCTTTCCAACGGGACCCTGGCACTGAACGTCCACCATTGGGACATCTGCAAGGAAGCTTTCGAGAAGGGCCGCCGCGAGGGAATCCGTGTCTATCAGTTCCTGAGCGGCCCGCTCATCCGCCGTTTCGGCGAGGATTTCTACGAACAGCTGCTAGCGGCCGCGGACTTCGTCCTCTCCCAGTCCGATACCGATTGACCTTTTCCTCTTATAGTGACGTAGACGGTCCAACGGATGGACCGTCTACTGCATTTTGGGGCGTTTTTGACGTAGAAGGTCCATTTTCTGGACCGTCTAAGTCACTTTGGGCCCGCGCTCCCTGTCACATTCTGGCACAATTCTCGTTCTATATATAGCGCCTTGTCCTGCGGATTCCGGAAATGGAGAAACAACGAAAAAAAAGCGTAAGATATTTGCAGGATTGAAAAATATGTCTTAGCTTTGCAGTGTATTAGTTCGGTATTACACTATGAAGCGCGAAACGTTTCAGAAAAAATTTACCGAAAATTTATAAATGATTATTGTTTTTCAATAATTATTTCTTAGATTTGCAAAAGAAACGGACAGAATAGATACGATATGCTGATAGAACTCAAAGGCGTCAACAAGACGTACGACAACGGCCAGCCTCTGCATGTACTCAAAGGGATAGACCTCTCCATCGACAGGGGAGAGTTCGTCTCCATCATGGGAGCTTCCGGATCGGGCAAGTCTACTCTCCTTAATATATTGGGTATCCTCGACAATTACGATACCGGAGAGTACTGGCTTGACGGCAAGCTCATCAAAGACTTGAGCGAGCGCCAGGCTGCGGACTACCGCAACCACATGATAGGCTTCATCTTCCAGTCCTTCAACCTCATCGGATTCAAGACGGCGGTGGAGAACGTGGAGCTTCCTCTTTTCTATCAGGGCGTGAGCCGTCACAAGCGCCACATGCTGGCCATGGAATATCTCGAGCGTCTCGGCCTAAAGGACTGGGCGTCACATTACCCCAACGAGATGTCCGGCGGCCAGAAGCAGCGCGTCGCCATCGCCCGCGCCCTCATCACCCATCCCCAGATCATCCTTGCTGACGAGCCGACCGGTGCATTGGATTCCAAGACCTCGGTGGAGGTTATGGACCTGCTCGGCCAGCTGAACCGCGAGGAGGGCGTCACCCTCATCGTGGTGACGCACGAGAGCGGTGTCGCCAACTGCACCGACAAGATCATTCACATCAAGGACGGCATCATCGGTGAGATCGAGATGAACGCCCAGCACAACGCTTCCGCATTCGGAACTTCCACAATCATGAAATGATGCCATGAGGGACATTTTCGTAGAAATATGGGAATCCATCCGCCGCAACAAGCTGCGCACATGCCTGACCGGCTTCGCCGTGGCATGGGGCATCTTCATGCTGATAACCCTGCTCGGCGCCGGCAACGGCATCATGAACATCTTTGATTCCAACAGTGAAGGCTTGGACGTCAATACGATGAGGGTGTACGGCAATACGACTTCCAAGCCCTACGGCGGATTCAAGCAGGGACGCTACATCGAACTTGACGAGTACGACCTCAAGCTGACTGCCAGCCCGGTCTTCGCCGACCATATCGACGAGATTTCAGCCACCCTCAGCCAAAGCGGCTTCAAGATGACTTACGGCAAGCGTTATTTCGATGTCTCCCTGAACGGAGTCTATCCTGATGTCGAGAGGCTTTACCGCATTGAGATGCTCGCCGGCCGTTTCATCAACCGCAACGATATCGAGAACAGGCGCAAGGTCATCGTCCTGACGCACCTCCACGCCCGCAATTTCCTTGGCGGTAAGGAGAATTATGAATCGCTCATAGGCCAGCGTGTAAAGATAGGAAACCTCTCCTTCAAGATCATCGGCGTCCGCCATGGCGCAGAGAATGAGAACGATACCGAGATATATACCCCTTTCACGACTCTCAGCACGATCTTCTCCAAGAGCAACAGGATAGACATGCTGTCCTTCACCTTCCACGGACTGGATACCGAGGAGGAGAACGAGGCTTTCGAGAAGGATTACAAGCGCGTGCTCAACAACTACCATGGAGCCGCTCCCGATGACGAAAGGGCCATCTGGATATCCAACTCCTTCACCATGAACATGCAGATGAACAAGGGACGCCATGTCCTCGATGTCTTCCTGTGGATCATAGGCCTGTTCACCCTGCTGAGCGGAATAGTGGGAGTGAGCAACATCATGCTCATCACCGTCAAGGAGCGTACCCACGAGTTCGGCATCCGCAAGGCCATAGGAGCCGGACCCTGGTCCATCATGAAACTCATCATCGCCGAGAGCGTGTCGATCACCGCGTTCTTCGGATATATAGGGATGGTACTTGGCATGGTCGCATGCCGGGTATTGGATGCCACGCTCGGCTCCAAACCCATCGAGGTCCTCGGCGAGTCCATCACCATCATGGAGAACCCTTCGGTGGGACTCGGCGTGGCTCTCGAAGCCACCATCCTTCTTATCGTCGCCGGCACCCTGGCCGGGCTCATCCCTGCCAGCAAGGCCTCCAGAGTCAACCCCATTGAAGCACTGAGAGCAGAATGAGACTGGATATCAACACATATCACGAGATAGCCGACTCGCTGTTGCGCAACAAGAGCAGGAGCCTGCTGACCGGCTTCGGCATCTTCTGGGGGCTGTTCATGCTGCTGGCGATGCTTGGCGCCGGAGACGGTGTCAAAGGCTTGCTCAAGTCCAATTTCGAGGGTTTCGCATCGAATGCCGCCATCATTGTATCGTCCAACACTTCCGTACCCTACAAGGGTTTTCAGGAAGGCAGGTACTGGTCTTTGAAATACAGGGACATGGAGCGTATGAAGACGCTCATCCCCGAGACCGGGGTAGTCACTCCGATGATCAGCCAGTGGGGACAGACGGCGGTCTATAACTCACAGAATACCAATTGCTCCGTTACCGGAGTGAATGCCGACTATGTCGAGATTGAGGCCCCCCGTATGAAGTACGGCCGCTTCCTGAACGAAGTGGATGTCGAGCGCGGGCGCAAGGTCTGCGTCATCGGCAAACGTATCTACAACGAGCTTTTCCCAGACGGGGGAGATCCTTGCGGATCTTTCATCCAGGTCGGCTCGGTATTCTTCCAGGTCGTGGGAGTGAATTTCTCATCTGGAACGATCAATATCAATGGCAATACAGCACAGAAGGTGGTCATCCCCTCGACGGTTGCACAGCAGTTGTACAACCGCGGCGACAATGTCGACATAGTCTGCTTGACCGCAAAGTCGGGCATAAAGATGTCCTCCCTTGAGCCCCGCGTGCGCCAGGTCCTTGGCCGGGAGCACTACTTTGACCCGAAGGATGAGCCCGCCTTGCTGTTCCTCAATACCGAGGAGGTATTCACGCTGATAGATACGCTCTTCCGCGGAGTCGATTTCCTGATCCTTCTGATCGGTCTCGGTACGTTGCTAGCCGGCGCCATAGGTGTCAGCAACATCATGATGGTGACGGTCAAGGAACGTACCGTCGAGATCGGCATCAGGAGGGCCATCGGCGCCACTCCGCGCGACATCCTTTCGCAGATAATGCTCGAGAGCGTCAGCCTGACGCTGATAGCTGGAATGTTCGGAATAATGTTCTCGGTGCTGGTACTCAGCGTGGCCGAGAAGATAGTGGCCGCCTCCGGCGAGTTCACGCCGGCGTTCCAGATAGGCTTCTGGCTGGCGGTGGCGGCGGCCGCGCTCCTCGCCGTGCTCGGAATGCTCGCCGGCCTCGCGCCAGCCCTCCGTGCCATGAACATCAAGCCCGTCGATGCAATGAGAGATGAATAATAAAAAAACGAACCATATATGAAAAAGTTTTCCAAGTACATCATTACCGCGCTTATCGCGCTCTTCGTAATCGGGACCTTCGTTTTCCTTTTCAAGCAGTCCCGTCCGAAGGAAGTACGTTACCAGGAGCTGGAGGCTGCCGTCATGGATATCCAGCGCACCACCGTCGTAACCGGCAAGATCATTCCCCGCAACGAAGTGAACGTCAAGCCCCAGATCAACGGCATCATCGCCGAGATCTACAAGAAGGCCGGTGAGCAGGTCCAGGAGAACGAGGTGATCGCCAAGCTCAAGGTCATCCCCGATATGAATTCCCTGAGTTCGGCCCAGAGCCGCGTGCGCCTCTCCGAGATCAACCTCAAGCAGGCCCAGACCAACTATGATCGTGAGAAAGCGCTCTACGACAAGCAGTTGGTGAGCGCCGACGAGTTCGAGAAGGTGCTCCAGGCCCTGAACCAGGCCAAGGAGGAAAGGTCCGCCGCTCAGGATGCCCTCGAGGTCATCCGCGACGGTGTGTCCCGCTCCAACGCCACTTCCTCTTCCACCCTGGTCCGTTCCACGATCACCGGTCTCATCCTCGATGTCCCCGTCAAGGTGGGTAACTCCGTGATCCAGGCCAATACGATGAACGACGGAACGACGGTCGCAACTGTGGCGAACATGAACGACCTCATCTTCGACGGCAATGTCGATGAGACGGAGGTAGGTTCGCTCCACGAGGGTCTTCCCGTAGTCATCACCATCGGCGCCCTCCAGAACTACTCGTTCGATGCGACCCTCGAGTACATCTCGCCGAAGGCCGTGGAGAGCAACGGCGCCAACCAGTTCGAGATCAAAGCGGCCGTGTCCGTGACCTCCGACCAGATGATCCGCTCGGGCTACAGCGCCAATGCCGAGTTCGTGCTCGAGGAGGCCAAGGGTGTGCTTTCCCTGCCGGAGAGCGCCCTGGAATTCGACGGTGACGATACCTATGTACAGGTGCTCAATGCCGACGGAAGCACCACCCGCACCAAGGTCGAGACCGGCCTCAGTGACGGAGTCAATATCGAAATCAAGAGCGGTGTGACCGAGGGTACCAAGGTTCGCGGTTCCAAAATAGTTGATTAGCCATGAGAAGGATAATACTGACAGCGGCCCTTGTGGCGGCTTTTGCCGCCGGGGCGCGGGCCCAGGAGCGCGTATGGACACTGCCGCAGTGCATAGACCATGCGCTGGAGAACAACCTCAGCGTGAAGCGGAGCGGACTGAACGTGGAGCAGAGGGAGATAGACCTCAATACCGCTGAGAACAACCGCCTCCCCAGCGTGAGCGGCAGTGCAGGCCAGAACTTCTCCTTCGGACGAGGCCTCACGGCGGACAATACCTACGCCAACACCAATACGACGAACACTTCATTCAGTGTCGGAGCACAGGTACCGGTCTTCAACGGATTCCAGATTAAACATAATATTGAACTGTCGAAACTGAACCTCGCTGCGGCCACCGCCGATCTGGAAAAAGCCAAGGATGACATCCGTGTGGCGGTGGCCCAGGCGTACGTGCAGATCCTCTACAACATGGAGATCCTGGACGTCGCCCGCAGCCAGGTGGAGATCGATTCCCTGCAGGTGGTCCGTTTGACTGAAATGGCATCGAACGGAATGGTGGCGAGCGCCGACGTCTCTGCGCAGGAGGCTACGCTCGCACAGAGCCGCGTGAGCGCGACGCAGGCAGAAAATAATGTGGCACTTGCCATCCTCGACCTCACGCAGCTGCTTGAACTTCCTTCTCCGGAAGGCTTCCATATAGCCCGTCCGTCCGTCGAGGGACTGGAAACAGTGATGCTGATGGATCCTGAGGCCATCTATGCCGAAGCCGTGCAGTTCAAGCCGGCGGTCAAAGCGGAGGAGATACGCCTCGACCAGGCATTGAAGAGCATTGACCTTGCCAAGGATTCCTTCCTGCCTTCGCTCTCCCTGAGTGGCGGGCTTGGTACCAACTATTATACTTCGTCAGGCTTTCCTTCCGCCGGGTTCTCATCGCAGTTGAAGAACAACTTCAGCCAGTATATAGGCCTCAATCTCAGTGTCCCCATATTCAGCCATTTCTCCAACCGCAACCAGGTACGCAACGCCAGACTGCAGTATTCGAGCCAGGAGATCGTGCTTGACAATTCCAGGAAATCGCTGTACAAGGAGATCCAGCAGGCCTACTACAATGCCGTCGGTTCCCAGGCGAAATACCGCAGCAGCCAGATAGCCGCCGCCAGTGCTGAAGACGCTTTCGAGCTCGCACAGGCGAAATATGAGAACGGGAAGTCAGGGATAACGGAATTCAACGAGGCCAAAGGCCGATACATGTCCGCCGCATCCAACCTCGTGCAGGCCCGTTACGAATACCTGTACCAGTCCAAGATCCTGGACTTCTATCGCGGCCGGGACCTGGAGTTCTAATAAGGAAAAGATAAAAAAAGTGCTGCCGATGGTCGGGCCATCGGCAGCATTCGTTTTTTATTTCTTGAGTGCTTTCTTGATAAGGTTCCAGACCCACAGGAGGACAACTGCGCCGATGAGGGCGCTGCAGATCTGTCCGTACCACTGTGACCAGAATGATCCGCCTGCGCCGATGAGGCCGAGCAGCCAACCGCCGACGACACCGCCGAGGAGACCGATGATGATGTTCCAGATGAGACCGCCCTTGTCTTTGATCACGAAGAAGCCGGCAAGCCAGCCTGCGATGGCTCCGAAGAGCAATGTAAGAAGGATGTTCATGGTATTGGTTTTAATTGTTAGTGATGTAGTTAAGACAAAGATAGAAAACATTTTGCAAGAAACAAGCGGCATGCTTTCGCAATATGCATAAAGAGCGGTTTGTCACTTGAGAAGCCGTTTTTGCGCCTGGTCGGAATTCTTTGCGTCTGAATGTGGAAACAGCTATCTTTGATTCGCCGGCTTTTTACGGCGGAAAACCTATACGACTATGAAACATATGACGATTCGGGAAAGGTCCGTCCTTTTCCCTCTCCTTCTCCTGTTGTCGCTTCCTTCCTGTACAGAGAAGGCCATTCCGGACTTACCCGGGCAAGGTGAGGCTCTCTCTACTGTGCTCATCAATTCTTCCATGCAGCCTCTTTTCGCCAATCTTCCCAATGACTCCGCGGGGTCGGAGACCAAGGGTACGGCGGTCATGGTTCCCCTCCAATCCGTATTGGACAAGGCCGGGCAGAAGAAATCCATTTTCAGGGGCTGCACCGTGGTCCAAATCCCGTTCTCGCCGGAGTATTCCGGACAGAAAGCCTATTTCGGCAACGAACCGGAAGGTGATCCGGGAGAGACTGCCATCCTCAAGAGGTTCCTTGTAGCCGGTGAGGACGGCATGTTCGTGGTCACGATGGTCACGGACTACCATTACTGGCACTCCCATCCGGGTTTCGACTATCTTGACAAGCCCGACTATACCGGAGCGGTGGTCTTCTCCACCGTCTCCGGAGAGTTGATAAAGGTGCAGGCATACGATTCCGGGCGTATATTGCAGGCGGATTTCGTCACTGCGCAGGAGTCCGGCGGCATCGACAAGGGGCTCGCTTATATCCTTGTCTATTCGGAGCCAGCCGGGACGAAGTCGGGCACGGCATCGGATGACGGTGTCCTGGATCCTGAAGGGATTGCCGGGAGATACACTATTTCTATCAAGCCGGAGAAAGAGGATGCCACTTGGTTCTGGGACCCGTCTGCGGATACTGAGTGCCTTCCGGAAAAGAATTACTCGGTTAAGCTGTCGTGCGATATCCCGGATGAGGTCAGTATGACCGGGAGCGGAACATATACAGCCGGCAGCACTGCGATAATAGGCTACATCCAGACTCATAATGTCAAGGTGCTGGAAGTCAGCCACTGGACCGGCGACTTCGCCTGGGCGAAGTCATCCAGGTTCAGCTACAAGGTCACGTCCGATCTCGAATCGACCGCTTACTTCGAAGCGAAGAAACCATTTACGGACAATTCCAGGCATGTCTCCAATCCTCTCTTGAGCATGAGGATAGCGGCCAGCAATGTCAGCATGGAGCTGGCCGACGCAGACGAAGGGATATATGCCAATTATTACGGCGGGACGTTCGGGGAGACGAGGACCGACCTGGACGGCAATCCCAAAAGGCACGACGGCCTCGACCTTTATGCCGAGGTAGGGACTCCGGTCTATGCGCTCTGTTCAGGAGTGGTCACAAAGGCGGAATGCGGATACGGGGATGAGCATGTAAGCAATTCCTACGGCAACGAACTCCGTATTGAGGCCAAGGAGAAGAACAAGACCGTCGTCTATCAATACGCGCATCTCCGGGGAGGGATGCCCTTTGCGGTCAACCCCCGGACGGGCCAGCCTTTCAAGCTTGACGACAAGGTCTTCCAGGGCGACCTGATAGGCTATTCCGGGAGAAGCGGGAATGCGACGAACGTGCCCAATCCGCATCTCCATCTCGGCGTAAATGCCGGAGGTAAATGGGTAGACCCCAAACCGTATATAAACGGTACTTACCCGTCCGGGAGGAAGTCCATAGACAAGAGCAAGGGCGTGATAACCGGCATAAGGCGCGACTGAGAAGTTGGAGTTACGGATACAATTGACTATTTTTATCCGGACAATCATTCACAGTGGAAATGAACAAAACCGGACTTTATACCCTCACTTCAGGGCTTCACAGCGAGGTGATGCCCGATGCATCGGAAGAAAGATTCATCAGGGAGATCGCGGCTGCGGGCGCGGACTTCGATTTCTGCGGGGAGGACTTCTCCCGGTATGGCAGCCATGATGCGGAATTGATCTATGTCCGTACCGGCGGTACGGAGAATGCCTTCAAGGCGGTATTCCCACGGTTGACCGGTCCGGTCAGGCTCCTCACCAGCGGGGCGAGCAATTCCCTTGCCGCATCGATGGAGATCCTTTCTTTCCTGCGGCAGCAGGGGAGGGAGGGCGAGATCCTGCACGGGAGCGCCGCGTATATCGCGGAGCGGATAGCGGCGCTCTCGCGGGCGGCCAGGGCACGCCGGCGCCTGCAAGGCAGCCGGGCCGGCGTCATCGGCCGTCCCTCCGACTGGCTGATCGCCTCCGACCCCGACCGTGAGGCCGTCCGCGACCGGCTCGGTATCGAGCTGGTGGACATTCCGATGGAGGAGCTGGTCACGGAGATACGTCTCGGACTCTGTGAGGCGCCTTCCGGGGTTCCCCTCAAAGGCGTCAGGCATTCTGTCAATCCTAAGGTTACCCAGAAAACCTTCGACGGTGCTCTCGACATCTATGGCGCAGTCAAGCGCCTGATCGACCGTTATGACCTCTCAGCCGTCACCGTCCGTTGCTTCGACCTGCTGTCAGCCGTCGGCAATACCGGCTGCCTTGCGCTTGCCCTGCTCAATTCCGAGGGTGTCCCGGCTGGCTGCGAAGGAGATATTCCTACCATGCTGACCATGTGCGTGGCCAACGCCTTGTTCGATGTCCCCGGTTTCATGGCCAATCCTTCGCGCATGGACCCTTCCACTGGAGAGATGGTCTTCGCTCACTGCACCGTCCCCTTCAGCATGCTCCGGGACTATTCCTATGACACCCATTTCGAGTCGGGTATAGGAGTCGCCGTCAAGGG
Source organism: uncultured Bacteroidia bacterium (assembly GCA_902785785.1). Lineage (GTDB taxonomy): Bacteria > Bacteroidota > Bacteroidia > Bacteroidales > UBA932 > Cryptobacteroides. The sequence goes on from CADAAA010000007.1 coordinate 43,334, forward strand.
CGAGCTGCCCGAGGGCCCCGTGACGCTGTTTAAAATGTCGCCCGGCCTCGACCGCTGTTTCGCGGCGGAGGCCGGGCTGATAAAGAATCTTTCAGAGAAACATCTGTGCCGTACCCAGGTGCTGCTGAGGCTCGATGACCGTACCCTTTGCAGGGATTATTTCCTCAAGGATCCCATAGGGAACCATCATGTCATCGTCCCCGGCCGGCACGCACAGGAGATCCGGGATTTCCTGCTCTAGTTCCCTTTGTACGACCAGTCGCGGGGAGCGGGGACCGGAGGCAGCGGCTTGCGGTCCTTGAGTTTGCTCATCAGCACTTCGATGGCCTTGTCCAGCTGCTCGTCGATGCCTGCCTGCTCCTTGATGGGATCGTTCTCTACATAGATATCGGGGTCGACTCCATGGTTCTCGATAATCCACTCACCGGTCTTCACGTCGTAATTGGTGAAGAACGGGACGCGGATGTCGGTGCCGTCCATGTACGGGAGCGATCCGCTGATACCGATGATGCCACCCCATGTGCGGGTACCGATCAGTTCGCCCAGTCCAGTGGCCTTGAAACTCCAGGGGAAGAGGTCGCCGTCGGATGCTGAGAACTTGTTGATAAGGCAGACCTTAGGTCCTACGAAAGTTCCCTCCGGAATGGTCCCGGTGCGGCTGGAGTTCCTGTACATAGTCATGCGGTAGGGCTCGCGCAGCAGTCGCTCGATGATCATCGGTGAAACGTTGCCGCCGCCGTTGGCGCGGTCGTCGATGATGAGGGCTTCCTTGTCCAGCTGGGGATAGTAGTAGCGGGCGAACTCGTTGAGACCCTCAGCACTCATGTCCGGGATGTAGATGTAGCCGATCTTGCCGTTGGATGCCTTGTCCACGTATTCGATGTTGTGCTGCACCCATTCATAGTGGATGAGCGGATACTCGTCGGCGATGGGTTTGACGACGACCTTGCGGGAGTCTGAACCGTTGGCCTTGGACGCTACCGTCAACTCGGTGAGCACGCCGGCCTTGCCGACCAGCAGCGAGTAGATATTCGCAACGTCCTTTAGGTCCTGACCGTCGATGGCAAGGATGTAGTCGCCCTCATTCACGCCGATACCGGGCTCGGTGAGCGGCGAACGCAGTGACTCGCTGTAAGGAGCGCCCTTGTAGATGTGGCTGACCTTGTAGCCGTTTTTCTCCTTGGTGACGGTGGCTCCGAGCAGGCCCATCTGCACGCGCTCCGGCTTGGGATAACTGCCGGGGGTGACGTAGGCGTGGCCGCAGGTAAGCTCGCTGATCATCTCTCCGATGATGTAGTTCAGGTCGAGGCGGGTCTTGGCGTAGGGGAGGAGCACCTCATACTTCTTCCTCATGGCGTTCCAGTCGATGCCGTGCATGTTCTCGAGGTAGAATCCGTCGCGGTATGCGCGCCAGGCCTCGTCGAAGATCTGGGCCCATTCCTGCTCGTAGTCTATGTCTGCGACCATGTCGGTGAGCTTCACTCCGTCACCTTCGAGGTTGACGCGTCCGCGGGGGATGTCGGTGACGTAGTATTTGCCGCGGTTGACGACAAGGGCTTTCTTCCCGACGATGGAAAGATTGCCTTCGGCTACCTGCTTGGACTCGCCGGTGGCGAGGTCAAGGGACTGGGTGCCGCCGCGGCCGCCGTAAAGTATGACCTTGCCGTCGCAGTAGATGGGGCGGGCGCCGCCGCTGACGCCGGGCACGCGCAGGATGCGCTCGTAGATGCCGTCGGCATCCACCTGCACGGCGGGCGCGGCAGCCTTGTCATCCTTCTTCTGCTCCTTGGCCTCGGCAGGGGCCTCGCCATCCTTGGGCAGGAAAGGCGAAGGAGTGTCCTTTGACAGCACGGCGATGTACATCGCGCTCATGTTGGTGTATGCGTAGTTCCATTCCACCGAACTGTAGGTCGGGTTGAGGTCACGCGCCGAGGTGAAGATCAAGTACTTGCCATCCTCACTGAAGATGGGCGATCCGGAGTCGTACCACTTCTCCGTGATGGGAATCTCCTTTCCGCTTGCAAGGTTGTACACATAGACTACACCCATCTCGTTGGCAGCGGGCTTGGTGTAGGTGATCCACTGGCCGTCGGAGGAGAAACTGACTCCCCTGAACTCCGCTTCGGGGTTGGTCATCAGGACCTTCTTCGCTCCGTCGGGTACGCTGACCTGCACCAGGCGGTTCTTGCGGTCGCCGTAGAGGAGCGACTTGCTGTCCGGAGCCCATACGAGGCTGCGGATATAGGTGTCAGCCCCCTTTGTCAGCTGCGCAGGCTCGGTCTTCTCCATGTCCTGGAGATAGATTTCGGTCTCGCCCGTGCGGTCTGAGATGTAGGCGATGTACTTCCCGTCGGGGGAGAATTCAGCCCCGCGCTCGTTGGCGCCGGGCGTGCGGGTGATGTTGCGGGTGACACCGGCCTTGACGGGCACGTTGAAGACTTCTCCGCGTGCCGTGACGGCCATGCGGTCACCTTTCTCCGAGATGCTGATGTTGGAGAGATTCCTGTCCACATGCATCTTCTCCGGACGGGCATAGAGGCCCTCAGCATCGAGCTCGATATCTATCTTTCGGTACGAGCGGTCAGCGGGGTTCAGGGAATAGATATAGCCGCCGTTCTCGAAGACGATCCACTTGCCGTTGGTGCTCGGGAACTTGACGTCATACTCCTTGAAGTCCGTGACCTTGGAGGTCTGCCCGCTCTTGGTATCATAGACGAAGATGTTCATCCAGTGGTCACGGTCGGAGATGAAGAATATCTCGTCGCCCACCCACATGGGGATGATGTCCTGGGCTTCGTTGTCGGTAACGGCCTTAACGGACTTGCCGTCATAGATCCAGATCTCGTCAGCCTGGCCGCCGCGGTAGTATTTCCAGGTGCGGAACTCGCGGAAGACACGGTTGTACGCAAGCTTCTTCCCGTCGGGGGAATAGCTGCAGAAACCACCCTCCGGCAGAGGCAGGCATTCGCTCATGCCGCCGGAGGCCGGAACCTTCCAGAGTTTTCCGTCGAAGGAGTCGCTGATGCGGTTGCGGTACACAATCTCCTTTCCGTCAGGGGTCCATCCCATGACGATGTTGTTCGGACCCATGCGGTCACCGAGGTCATCGCGGCTGTTGGTGCCGGTGAAAGTGAGCCGGACCGGCTCGCCGCCGGTGGCCGGCATCGAGTATACCTCGGTATTGCCGTCGTACTGACCCGTGAAGGCGATGGTGCGTCCGTCGGGAGAGTATTTGGCGAACATCTCATATCCGATGTGCGAGGTCAGGCGCACGGCGCGACCTCCGTTCAACGGAGCCTTGTAAAGGTCTCCGGCATAGGAGAATACGACATCGGTGCCGTTTGTGGTAGGGAATCGAAGGAGTCTTCCTTCTTCGGCGCGGGCTGAAACCGCAAACCCTGCCGCGAGCAGCAGGGTGCAGAGCAAAGCTTTATTCATGGGTTAAGGATTATTTCTTCTTGGTGTAGTTGTCAGCCTTGACCTTCATCCTTTCCGCACGCTTGAGGTTGTCAGGGTGCGAGGAGAACATCTGGGCGACGGAAGAGGCCTGGGAGCCTTCAGCGAGCTTGGTCAGCTTCATCAGCGAGTTGAACATGCCGTAAGGGTCATGGCCATGGGCCACGGCAAACTCGAAGCCGTACTCGTCGGCCTTGTACTCCTGCTTCTGGGAGAACTGGGCGTTGACCAGGGCCTGTCCGATGTTGCCGGCGACGGCCTGCGTCACGGCGCCCACCGAGCCGGCCGCTCCGACAAGGTCGCTGGCGGCCGAAGCCATATAGGCCTTCTTGAGGGCGTTCTTGGAGTCCTGATGGACGACATGGCCGATCTCATGGCCGATGACGGCGATGAGCTCGTCGTCCGTCATGAGATCCATCAGGCCGGAGTACACGCGCACCGAACCGTCGCCGCTGGCGAAGGCGTTGACCTCATCGGTCTTGTAGACCTTGTAGTTGAGGGTCATGCCGTTGATCTGGTTGATGCCTGACATCAGCCTGCGGAGGCGGGTGATGTATGCCCCGTTGTCAATGGTGTTCTGCTGGTCCAGCTGGGCGACGGACTGGCGGCAGAGCTCCACGATCTGCTCGTCGGAGATGGCCATGGCCGTGACGGCCTTGCCGGTGGCGGAGGCGATGCGCTGTCCGTCCCAGTTTATACTCGTCAAAAGGCCGCAGCCGGCGAATAGCCAGGCTGCAGCCAGCAGGGTGATTATCCTTTTCATTTTACTATTTTCCCTTGAGGATGCTTCCGAGGACGCTTCCTGCGACGGAGCCGAGGAGGCCGCCGGACTTTTTCTGCTTGGGCTGTGCGCCGCTGAGCGACAGGATGATATCGTTCAGGTCGACGTCACCGTCGCCGTCCATGTCCCTGATCAGGCCGGAGAGTTTGCCGATGATGGTCGGGATAAGGCCGGAAAGGGCGGAGTTGGTCTTGGTGCCGAGTCCGAGCTTGCTTAGGATATTGTTGGCGAAGAGCTTGCCGGCGAGTGCGGTGACCGGGCTGGTCGCGGCGTTGGATTTGCCGCTGAAGAGGCCCTTGAGGATATCTACTCCACCGGGAGCCGTAGCGGTCTGGGTGAGGCTCTTGAGGACGGAGTCGGAGAGTCCGTTGAGGACTGTGCTCTGTACGTTGGAGGGAATTTCGACGCCCTGGGCTGCGGATGCGACAGTCTTGGCGAGAAGATCGGTAAGAGATGCCATAATCAGTTTAGAATTAGTGTTTCAGTGTTTTCTGTTCAATAATGGTGTGTCCGGAACGGGTGTCCGGTTTGGTAAAAATAATAAAATATCCTGAATTGTGGAGAAAGTTCTCGTTTTTTTTGCAATTTCCTAAAACTGTTGTAAATTTGCACTCCCGTTTCGGCGGGGTATTGACATAAGCACATTGAGATATGGTGTAATGGTAGCACTACAGATTCTGGCTCTGTCAGTGAGGGTTCGAGTCCTTCTATCTCAACAACCCCTCGGGGTTTATGATGGCGGGGTAGCTCAGCTGGTTAGAGCGTCGGATTCATAATCCGGAGGTCGTGGGATCATGCCCCACTCCCGCTACCCAGTCAGCAATATAAGTAAGAGGCCTGTATGAAGCCCTTACGCCAAAACATCTCATATATACGTCCGGCGCTTTGCACAGCGGCGGTTTTTTTGTATATTGCAGTCCATGAGTGTCCTGCTGGATCAAATGCTCTCCTGCGCGGACCCGTCTCAGGTGGCGGGGCTTTCCCGGTTTTTCAAGACCGGGCCCGGGCAATATGGTGAAGGGGACCGCTTCCTTGGCATCAAGGTTCCGGTGACGCGTGCGGTGGTCAAGGACTGTTGGAGGAGGACGGGTTTTGCCGATTTGGAGGAATGCATCGCCAGCGGGTACCACGAGGTACGTTTGGCGGCATTGCTCTGCCTGGTGGCAATCTTCGAGAATGCGGGGAAGAAATCCGGCCGGGATATAGAATTGCAGCGGAAGTGCGTGGAGTTTTACCTCTCTCATACTGACCGCATCAACAACTGGGACCTGGTGGACCTGTCCTGCTATCCGCTGCTGGGCGTATGGCTGCTGGACAAGGACCGGACCCTGTTATATGATTTTGCACGGAACGGGAAAACCATGTGGGAGCAGCGGATAGGCATCGTAAGTACGATGACTTTCATCCGGCACGGGCAGTTGGATGATACTTTCGCCATCGCCGACATCCTGCTGCACCATCCGCATGACCTGATCCACAAGGCCGTCGGCTGGCTGCTCCGCGAAGCGGGCAAGCGCGACGGCAGCGCCCTTCGGGCCTGGCTCGCGCCCCGGTACGGGGCCATGCCTAGGACCATGCTCCGCTACGCCATCGAGAAGTTCCCCGACGATGAGCGGAGGATGTACTTGACAAAATGACGGTTTCTTGAAAGCGGCCGTGCAGTAATCTGTGAAGAGTACCGTTTAAGTGTCAGAATCAATATAGAACAAATATGAAAAAGTTTGTTTTCGTCTTATGCGCTGCACTATTCCTTGCAGGATGCAGTTGGGTTTGGGATGGATTTCCTAAATCTCAGGATTTCGTCAGCTCCGGTTGCGCATCTGAGACCAAGGCGGGTCTGTATGATGCCGAATCGGAACTTATGCTCAAGTATACTCCGGAAGGCCTTCTTGTCTCAAGGAAAAATGCCGAGATGAACTGTGCCATCAAGGACGGAGGGATCGATTGTGAGGTTTCCGTTGACCGTGACGTCATCAAATACAATGTACGCCAGAAATCTGAACTGTCTGCAAACTGCATATGCCTTGTAGAGGAAATGTCGTCCACCATATCCGGACTGAAGGAGGGATCCGACTACAACTTCTATTATTCGTGTCAGGGTGAAGCTCCTCTTGTACCCATCAGTTTTACTTACAAGAAGGGATTCGTGCTGGTCGTCGATACCGATCTCTATGCGGCCCCGCTTGTAGACATGGGAGACGGTACCTGGGGATACGATATATAGCCGTTCTTGTGGGGGGCTTGTGGGATTATTCATGAAAAATCCGTTTATTTGCATATAACTGAATTTGTTGTACCATGAAACGAATCATTTTGATACTCTTTTCAGCGACCATCCTTCTGGCGTGTTCCAAGGAGACGGCAGTCGAGCTGGTGAGCTTTACCGACACTGGCTGCGACAGAAACTCTCTGGTCCCTGATACCAAAGCCGGTTCTGATTCCCAACTGATCCTCTCTTACTCCGACGAAGGCCTGGTCATCACGAGGACCAATGCCATGCTGAACTGTTCCATCAGCCAGGGTGGAATCTCCTGTGACGTGTCTTCCGAGGAGAATGTCATCGAATGCCATGTGTACGAGACGCAGGGCAAGACCTTGAAGTGCATGTGCCCGGTCAAGAACATGACTACGACCGTAGGCGGCCTGAGGCTTAACAAGGAATATGTCCTTTATTATTCATGCGACGGCGATTTCGCTCCGATCAGCTTCACTTACAGCAAGAATCTGAATATGGTCCTGGACGCTGACCTGTACAAGCTATAGGATGAAGCCGGCAGTCTGGCTGTCAATAGCCGCAATCCTGTCGGTGGCGTGCGGCCGCGGGCGGGAGACCGTTCCGGCTGCGCCGGACTACGGCAGCCCAGCCGCCTGGTACACCACCCTCCGCGGCGGCGAAGCCGACATTTTCTATATCAGCTCCACCGAGACTTTCGACCATACCGGTCCTGATGGCAAGATGCTGCACCACGCAGAGGCGGCGGACTCCGCCGCCTGCCCCGGAATCCGTATGGAGATGGAGGGAGTCGACAGGCGTTTCGGTGGATCGCTGGATTTCTATTCACCTTTCTACCGCCAGATCACCATGGAGACCTATAGAGACGACGAACTTGTCCGGCGTCGTTTCCCCGTGGCGCTGGATGACGCCCGGAGGGCCTTTGACCATTACCTGAAGCACATCAACAAAGGCCGTCCTTTCGTCTTGGCCGGTTTCAGCCAAGGCGGCCAGATCGTTGTCGAGCTGCTCAAGGAAATGCCCGACAGCATCGCTCAAAGGATGATTGCCGCTTATGTCCTCGGCTGGAAGATAACCAGGGAGGAGCTTGAAAAGTATCCTGTCATCCGGCCGGCCCAGCGCTCCGACGACACCGGCGTGACCGTCTGCTACAACTCCGTGCGCCGGCCGGAAGATGCTTCCGCCCTTGTCAGCGGCGGCAACGCGGTCGCCATCAACCCGGTCAACTGGCGCACCGACGCCACTCCCGCCGTCATGCACGATACACTTACGGTCACCCTCGATCCGGTGACGAAACTGCTGCTGGTGGACGGCTACGATGTCGTGGATTACGACACGTCATTCTTCAATGAAGGGTGCTACCATACCTTCGAGATCCGTTGGTACAGCGACTTTCTCCGCGACAATATCGAGGAGCGCACACGCGCATGGCTGGAAGCCAACGAAGAAAAATCAGGGGACAGGGTCATACCCGCTGCCGCCTAACGGGTGGCAGCGCAGTATGCGCTTGAGCGACAGCCAGAACCCCTTTATAGGGCCGTATTTGCGGAACGCCTCCAGCGCATATTGCGAGCAGGTCGGCGTGAAGCGGCAGGTCGGGGGCTTGAGCGGGGAAATGCAGCGGCGGTAGAAGAGTATCAGCCAGATGAAAGGTGCGCTCAGCACCTTGCGCAAGACGCGGTGTATGTCTTTCCACGTGATCATGACTTCTCCTCCGTTTTGGATGCCAATGAACGGAGGATATCCGCCACGTCTTGGTGAATGATCTGATAATCAAGAATTTCTTTGGAATTGTAGACCAGCATCAGGTCCAGCGGGCCTGCGCCGTCGAGCAATTCCTTCTGTGTACGGTAGCTCTCGCGGAGGCGGCGCTTCAGGAGGTTGCGCTTCACCGCGCGTTTGAAAAAACGCTTGGAGACCGAGACCATGATGCGGTTCGTTTCTCCGCCGCCGGGTTTTATGACGCAGTATTTGAGACAGCCCGACGCGCCCCAGCGCCCTTTCTTCATCAGGGTGCCGACGGCTGTCTTACCGGACAGCCGCTCATTCTTGGGCAGTGTCTGGGTCATATCTTTTACTGGTTTTCTTTCAGATAGCTCTCGATGGCTCCGGCAACGGAACGGTGCTCCGGAGAGGGAGCCTTTACCGCGATCTGAAGTCCGGCGTCTTCCATGGCCTTCACAATGGACTTGCCATAGGAGATGAAGCGGATGTCACCCTGGGTGAATCCGGGGAAGTTCTTGTACAACGACTCCACGTCGGATGGGTTGTAGAACACGATCATGTCATACGAGGCGGGATCCAGTCCCTTGATGTCGTTGGAGACGGACTTGACGAGTACCACGGTCGTGTAGTCGAGCCCCTTCTCGTCAAAGAGCCTGGTCATGGCCTCGGGCTTGGAGTTGTCCGAGGTGGTGATCAGGAACTTCTCGCCCTTATGCTTGGTGCCGATGAGGTCGATGACCGACTGGGGGGTGCCGTTACCGTAGAAAATCTTGCGCTTGCGGAAGATGATGTGCTTCTGCAGGTACATGGCGACAGCCTCGGTAGTACAGAAATACTTCATGGTCTCGGGAATCTTGATCCTGAGGTCGTCAGCCATCATGAAGTAAGCGTCGATGGCATGTCTGGAGGAAAAGACGACGGCCGTGAAATCCAGGAAATTGATCCTCTGCGCCCGGAATTCCCGCGAGGAAAGGGGTTCGATGGAATAGAAAGGTTCGAAGTCGATCCGTACTCCGTATTTTTCGGTCAGCGATACGTATGGGGAAGTATTCGTCGGCTCTTTCTGCGAAATAAGTATCTTGTTGACAGTCATCTTTTTGTGCTCTTTGTTCCGTCATCCATGGAGCATCAGAGCAGTATGCATCCTGCTATCAATGCTCCGGTGGGGATGAATTCAAGGGCGCAAAGATACAAAAAAGTCGTTAAAGGTCCGCAATATGAAAGCAAAATTTGACTTTTGCGGAGAATGGCAACAAAGTACATGACAGCGAGTTCGTAGAGCAGGATGCTGCGTCCCGAAGCGTCGGGGATGTCGGTGAACGAGATGACTCCGGCCGTTAGAACAAGCAGCAGGCCGGCAAGGATCCAGTAGTTGAAAAAAGAGGTGTTCGCGGTGCGGAACGTTTCCGGCCGCGGAGCCCTGAGCATGCAGAAATAGAAGGCCATGTGCCGGACGAGCAACCAGACCAGAATGATTCCGAGCGTGACGGGGCTGCTCCATGCTTCGGGGATGTTGTCCAGGATGTCCGCGTTGAAGAATCCGAAGCGGTCGGCCACCAGGGCTATCGGCAGGGTGATGATTGTCGCCAGGGTATTGCGGTCTCCCTTGAGCTGTACGCTGGCGTCGATGTTGACGCAGGCTTTCCAACGGGAAAGGCTGTCGAAAAGCAAAGGTGCAATGTTGAGGAAAATCCTTATGGTCAGGAACATAAGGAGAGTCGCGATGATGACGAGTACCATGTTGACAGGGAAACTGCTCCACGCCTGCACGCTCTCGGTGTAACCCGCCGAGATGCTGTCCGGCATCTCGAGGGTACCGGAAGTGAATGCCCGTGTAGCGGGGAGTATGACGCTCGTGGAGTCGGTCATCAGTTGCCTCGTTTCGCCTTGTATCCCATGCCTTGGAGCAGGGCTGTGACCTTGTCGCGCAGGTCGCCCTGGACGGTGATCTCGCCGTCCTTGGCCGTGCCGCCCACACCGCATTTGACCTTGAGGGTCTTGCCGAGCGCGGCGAGGTCCTCCTGAGTGCCGACGAAGCCCTTGACGAGCGTCACCTGCTTGCCGGCGCGGCCGCTGCGGTCGATCGTCACGATCAACCGCTGCTTAGCCGGCTCCAGCGTCGCGGGTTCCTCGTCTTCGCCTTCGTCGTATGCGAAGTCAGGGTTGGTGGAATACACCACTCCGAGTCTTTTCTTCCAGTCGTTGTCAGCCATTTCTTCCGAAATACAAGTGGTACTGCAAAGATACTGCTTTTTTCGGGTATGCCGTCATTTGTCCTTTGAATTGAGTATATTTGTAGAAACTGTAACCAATAGGAAATGAAAAAGTCTTTGTTCCTCCTTTTAGCCATCCTGTCTGCGGTCGTTTCTTATGCACAGCCTCAGGACAGGCGTGCCATGGACTGGGCGGCTTTCAACCGCTACGCCGAAGCTAATGCCGAGTTGACCGAATCTCCGCTGGTAGTATTCATGGGCGACTCCATCACCGATTTCTGGGTGAACATCCGCCCCGGATTCTTCACTTCGCACAACTATGTCGGAAGGGGCATCAGCGGTCAGACCGTCGAGCACATGCTCGCACGCTTCCAGCAGGACGTAGTCGACCTTCACCCCCGTGCGGTGGTGATCATGGCCGGTGTCAACAACATAGCGGGCAACAACGGGAAGATAGATTTCGAGGATATCGCCGCCTGCATCAAGTCTATGTGTGATATCGCCAAGGCGAACAATATCATCCCGATACTTTGTTCGCTGACGCCGTGTCACCGCTTCTTCTGGAACCCTGAAGCAGAGCCGGCACAGGATGTTATCCGGCTCAACGGTATCTATGAGGCTTATGCCCGCGAGGCCGGGATAGAATATGTTGATTATCATAAGGCCATGGCCCTTCCCGGAGGAGTCATTTCCGAGACTGACTCCAATGACGGTTGCCATCCTACCGCCGCCGGCTATGAAAAGATGGAGGCTGTCGTCGAGCCTGTGATAGAGCGCGTCCTCGCGGCCGCTGCGCGTCCGGCGCGCCCTGCCGGTCCCGCCCGCCCGGCAGGCCCTCAGGACTGGCCCAATTTCAAGCGCTACGAAGAGAAGAACGCCGCTTTGACGCAGGCTCCCCTGATGGTGCTGATGGGCGACTCGATCACCGACTTCTGGTATGACAATGATCCTGACTTCTTCGAGAAGAACAATTTCGCCGGACGCGGCATTTCCGGTCAGACCGCCAGCCAGATGCTGACACGCTTCAAGCAGGACGTCATCAACCTCAAGCCCAAGGTCGTGGCCATCATGTGCGGAACCAACGACCTGTGCCAGAACATGGCTTCCCAGGCTTACTATCCCGACCAGACCATTTATGACAATACCGTGGCGATGTGTGAGCTGGCGGAGGATGCCGGCATCAAGGTCCTCCTCTGTTCCATCACTCCCTGCGCGCACTACATGATCCTTCCCGACATAGATGCCGGTTCCATAATCGAAGCCTTCAACGCTCGCTTGAAGGCCTACGCAGACACGCACAAGAATGTCACCTACATAGATTATTTCACCCCTCTCGCCACTGCTGAGAAAGGCCTGGCCGAGAACGGTTCCTATGACGGCATCCACCCCGCCGTCAACCTGTACGACGACATGGAGCGTATCCTCGTCGACGGCCTGAAGAAAGCCCTGAAGTTGAAGAAGCAGTCCTTCTACACCCTTCCTTCCGACGAGGCCGACCGCCGCAAGGCAGCAGCTGATGTCGAAAGGAGGGAGAAGAACCAGCCGATGAACTTCAACGACATGGTCGAGATGTTGAGCCGCATGCGGATGGGACGATAACCGAAAACATTCAAATCCATGAAAAGAATCCTGTTCATCAGCATCCTGTGCCTGCTGGCCGTCAGCGGTGCGCTGGCGCAGAAGCCGACGCAGCCTTCCTGGCTGAGTGAGGCTGTCTTCTACCAGATCTATCCGTCGTCTTTCCAGGACAGCGACGGAGACGGCTACGGTGACCTCAAGGGCATCATGTCGCGCCTGGACTATATCAAGTCCATAGGCGTGACTGCCATCTGGCTCAATCCCGTGTATGTGTCCGGTTGGACTGACGGCGGATACGATGTCATTGATTTCTACAAGGTTGACAAGCGTTTCGGCACCAACTCCGACCTGGTGGAACTGATCCGCCAGGCACATGAGCGTGGCATAAAGGTCGTTATGGACCTGGTAGCCGGACATTCTTCGGACCAGAACGAGTGGTTCCTCCAGTCCAGGGAGGCTCCGGACCTGCGCTATTCCGACTACTACATCTGGCCGAGTTTCAAGCCGGAGGAGCCGGCGCAGAACGGACCTATGGACTATGCCGCGCTGATGAACTCCAGCGCGAGCCTCATACGCAAGTTCGTGGCCACGGACGCACCGCGCGGGCCCTATTATGTCAAGAACTTCTTCGATACCCAGCCCGCCCTGAACTTCGGCTTCGCCAATCCCGATCCGGAGCATCCCTGGGAGCAGGCGGTGGACGCTCCAGGCCCCATGGCCATGCGCCGTGAGCTTAAGAACATCATTTCATTCTGGATGGACAAGGGCGTGGACGGTTTCCGCGTGGACATGGCGGCCAGCCTCGTGAAGAACGACTTCGACAAATCCGCCACCATCAAGCTATGGAAGGAGGATTTCACAAAGTGGTTTGACGAGAATTACCCCGAGGGCATCCTGATCGCTGAATGGTTCAACCCGGCACAATCTGTTGCAGCAGCGGACTTCGACCTCGATTTCTTCTGCCACGACGGGCAGTACAACTATTCCTCGCTGTTTTTCTACGGCCGCAGGGGTTTCGGTCCCAACGCCACCCCTTCTACACCTTACTTTGACAAGGCCGGAACGGGTGAACTCAAGACCTGGTACGACCTCTACACTTATCAGTACGATGCAGTCCACGGCAACGGATATGTCAGCATGCCTTCCGGGAACCACGATTTCAACCGCGTATGTACCGAAGGCCGTACGACTCCGGAAGAGCTCAAGGTCGCGATGACCTTCTTCCTGACCATGCCCGGCGTGCCGTTCATATTCTACGGCGACGAGATCGGCCTGAAGCAGAATCCCAACGCTCCGTCCACTGACGGATCGGGAGGCCGTGCCGGCTGCCGCATCCCGATGCTCTGGGACGGCACGTCAAACGGCGGTTTTTCAACCGCTCCCATTGACAAGATCTATATCCCCCAGGATCCGGATCCGAACCGCATGACGGTGGAAAAGGAAGAGAATGATCCGAACTCTCTCCTTAACTATGTCCGTACGGTCCTGAAGCTTCGCAAGGATGTCAAGGCGCTCGGCGCCGATGCGGACTGGCGCCTGGTCAGCAGCCTCGACCAGCCTTATCCGATGGTGTATGAGCGCAAGCTCGGACTGGAGCGATGCTATGTGGTGCTCAACCCGTCCGGCAAGCAGGTCAGCGTGACCCTGCCGACGGAGGCTTCAGCTCCGCAGATCATCGGCGGCAGTTACACGAAGTGCACTTATAAGCAGACAAAGAAGGGGGACGTCATCACGCTTTCTCCCATTTCTTCGGCAATATTCAAGTTCTAGTTTACGTTCATGAGGTATTCCAAAATACTGGCATTAGCCTTGATACTCGTCATATCGTCCTGCGGAGTTGACAAGACCGCCGGGACCGTAGGTGACGGCGATCCGGCCAAGCCCAAAGTTTCAGTGGGCAAACTTGATTTCTATCCTGCTTTCGAATCCCCATCGGGCCTGGTTACACCCAGGAACGTGTATGTGTGGCTCCCGGACAATTACTCGAAGGGGAAGAAGTACGCCGTCGTCTATATGAGCGATGGCCAGAACCTTTTCGATGCCGAGATGATGTTCAACCATCAGGAATGGCGTGTCGATGAAGTGTTCGGAGGCCTTCTCGAGGAGGGAAAGATCCAGAACTGCATCGTTGTCGGAGTGGCCAACTCGTTCCGCACGAGGAGTCAGGAATACTTTCCCCAGGATGTTTTCGACCTCTATTCTCCGGAGTTGAAAGACTATTCCAGATCCAAGAGACTGGGCGAGGATGACCTCCTGGGCAACAACTATCTGAAGTTCCTTGTCGAGGAACTGAAGCCTTTCATTGACAAGACCTACTCGACACGCAAGGACAGGGACCACACTTTCCATATGGGATCCAGCATGGGAGGTCTGATATCGTCCTATGCGGTGGCCAAATATCCCAAAGTATTCGGCGGAGCCGGCTGTCTTTCGACACACTCAGTCCTCTATATCACCAACTACGATGCCGAGCAGGATTTCATCGATCCCGCGAACCGGTGCTATGTGGATTACTTGAAGGCGAATCTCAAGCCCAACGGCAGCAAGATATACATGGACCGCGGTGACCAGACCCTCGACGCCCAGTATCCCAAGTACCAGGACCGCCTGGACAGGATGTTCAGGGATTGCGGCTGGGACGATGCGCATTATGTAAGCAAGGTTTATCCCGGCCTCGCCCATGTCGAGGACTCCTGGGCCTCGCGCCTCGATGTCCCCGTCCTCTTTCTCCTAGGAAAATAAACAAACACTACTAAACATGAAGAGATCTGTTTTATTCAGTTTCATTATCATTGCTGCTTTGTCCGTGAATGCCAATGCACAACCTCCGCAGCAGGCGAAGGTCGAGTCGAAAGCCGACATGTCGACCGTCGAGTTCGTAGTCCGCGACGGCAAGCCTATCCTGATGGACATCTATCAGTTCAAGGACCAGAAAACGGAAGGCGGACGCCCGGTGTTCATCTATTCGTTCGGCGGCGCTTGGGCCATGGGGTCAAGGGTGGATGCCCTCTGCAATCCCCTGTATGACCACCTTTGCGAAAAAGGCTGGGTCTGCGTCGCCATAGACTATCGTCTCGGCTCCGCCCGCGGCAGGGACGGAAAACCGCTCATCACTCCTCCGGAGGGTTACAATCCTTTCCAGTTCTCCATAGATATCGGAGTGGAAGACCTGTATGCGGCCACGACCTGGCTTATCAAGCATGCTGATGAATACAACATCGATCCCGCGAAGATCGTCATCAGCGGCAGCAGCGCCGGCGCAATCAACAGCATGAACGCCGAGTACTATATCTGCACCGGTCACAAGATCGCCAAGGACAACCTTCCGGAAGGATTCAACTACGCTGGAGTGGTCCCTATGGCCGGTGCCGTCTATCTGACCGGCGAGAACGATACGGAACTCAGGTGGGACAAGAAGCCTTGCCCCATGTGCTTCTTCCACGGCTCGGCTGACCCTACCGTGACATTCGATATCGAACGCAGCCCCAACCGCCATGGTTTCGGACCTTACTATGTGAGCCAGCAGCTCTATGCGATGGACGTCCCCTATATGCTCAATGAGTACTTCGGTGGCGACCACTGCATGGCGCTCCTTCCCCTGAAGTGGTTCTGGAACGAGATAGATTCATTCCTTGACAGGATCGTCCTCGGCGGCCAGAACATCAAGGTCCATGCAGTCGAGAGGTCGGACAAGCCCCGTACGGACGCGAACTGGCTCGACACTGTCCGTCCGGGACAGTATCAGGCCGTGAACCGCATGCGCGGCCAGGGCGGCGCTCCCGGCGGCCGTCCCCAGGGTGCTCCCCAAGGCGCTCCTCAACGGTAAACTATACCCGCTGACAAAAATGAAAAGGTTTTCACTCATTCTGTTCGTGCTTTCCTTGTTACTCGCATGCAACAAGGAAACGGGAAAGGCTCCGGTTGCCGGAGCACCGGATATACCTGTAGCACCCTATGCCGCTTTTGCCGAGGGCCTCATCAACGACATCACACCTGAAGGATGGGTCCGGGAGATCCTTGTCAGGCAGAAAGACGGCCTTACCGGACATCCTGAAGCCATGTCATATCCTTTTGACAGCTGCTGCTGGGCGGGCAATCTCGAAATGAGCAAGAATCCCCACTACTGGGGCTCCGACTGGTGGCGTTTCGAGCAGTCCGCATACTACGTGGACGGCTTCAGCAGGCTTGGCTATGTCCTCGACGACGAGGAACTCATGGCCAAGGGCAAGGCCAACGTGGACTACGTCCTCGACCACCCGCTGCCTCCGAAACCGGGCTATGTATTCGACGAATCCAGCTACAGGGGCTTCGGTTTCGGCGCTTCGAGGGCGGCAATGATTGAGAAGAGGAAGATCATAGCTGCCGCAGGCCGTCCCGAAGGGCGCCTCGGCCGTGAAGGCGATTCGATGGGCTGGCCTTTCGCGGTATTCTTCAGGACGATGAAGACCTACTATGAGGCTACCGGCGACCCGAGGGTTCCCGCAGCACTCGAGAAGAACTACCTCACATATACTCCTGAAGAGCTGAGCGAAGGACGTTACATCATAAACATCGAAGGCATCCTCTGGACGTATGCCCTCACAGGTAACACTCAACTCTTAGAGCTTGCGGAAGCCGTATGGGCCATGGTCCCGAACAATATGCAGCAGTACCTGAGCGACCAGCCCATGTCGGGACACGGCGTAACCGTCTGCGAAACCCTCAAGCTGCCCATGCTCCTTTACGCTTTCACGGGCAAGGAAATATATAAGGAAGCCGCCCTGAAGGGCGACCGGAAGATGGAAGACCTGAACATGCTCATCGACGGCATCATCTCCAGTTCCGAGGGCCTTGCGGGCGTGGAGTCGCTGGCTTCACACGAGACCTGCGACATCTCCGATTACACTTGGACCATAGGCTATTACCTGATGGTCACCGGCGACGCTTCATTCGCTGACCGCCTGGAGAGGGCCATCTACAATGCCGGCTTCGGCGCGGTGACCAAGGACTTCAAGGCGATGCAGTATTTCTCATGTCCCAACCAGTTCCTGTGCACGGGCTCGTCGAACCACAACGATTACAAGAAAGCCAAGACGTGGATGGCATACAGGTCCGCGCATGAAGTCGAGTGCTGTATCGGCAACCTCCACAGGTATTTCCCGAATTTCGCATCCAGGATGTGGATGAAGGACAGGAACGGGCAGCCTGTGGCCGCCCTCTACGGCCCTTCGTCAGTGGTTTATGACCTCGGCGGCGGGGTCACTGTGAAGATCCATGAGATAACCAACTATCCTTTCGAAGAGGATATCCGCTTCAAGTTCACTTTCTACGAGAACGGCAAGGTGTCGAAAAAGCCGCATCAGATGGACTTCACGTACAGGGTGCCCGGGTGGTGCAAGGCATCTGACAAGCAGGGCTTCCAGACTGTCAGCAAGACATGGAAGAGTGGTGAGAAGTTCGATGTGAACTTCCCCATGGAGATAGAATTCGTCAAGAACGCGGTTCAGGGCGAAAGCGTCGTCCGCGGTCCCCTGACTTTCACTTATGCCATTCCTGCCGACTGGGAAGTGGATACGAAGGTTTACGACTATCTTGCAGGCAAGGAATCTAAGAACCCCGACTTTGTCAACTGGAACATAACGCCTTCCGGCAAATGGAACTATGCCATCCGCAACTCCGGTCTCGACAAGGTCAGACTAATAAAGACCCATTCCAAGGGTTTCCCGTTCGACCTTGACAATGTCCCTCTGAAGATCAGGATCCCCGTGACGGGTGTCAAGGACTGGAACCTCGATGTGGTCCCGAGCAAGCCGTATGAGGGCCAGCGTTTCACCCAATGGACTGACGAGCCTTTGTATGACAAAGACGGTAAGCCGGCGGAGAACGGCGGATTTGTCAAGATCGATGGCGAGCTCATCCAGTTGCAGAGGGCGGGCGCAATGAAGTATTACGTCAATCCTGACGGCAATTACGGCAGGGTGCGCGATGCTTTCAACGAACTGTTCGAGAAGGACGGCCAATGGTATTGCAGCTGGGAGATGGAGGATGCGTATATTACACCTCCGCTTCCGAAGACAGTCGTTCCCGAGGAAGGCAGCGACACCTTCATCGAACTCGTCCCTTACGGCGCTTCGACCATCAGGCTCACCGTTTTCCCTGAATATGAATAATCAGCATAGAATCATGAAAAAGATAATCATCAGTCTGTTCACCCTTGCATTGTACAGCGCCAGCGTTTTCGCCCAGGCGGAAAAGATACGTCTCTACGAAGGGAAGGCTCCCGGCAGCGAGAACTGGACCCAGCAGGAGTTCCTCTTCGAGTACACGACTCCAATGAATCCCGGCGAGGTCGGGGAGTGCATCCTGAACGTAGTGGATCCTGAACTGTGGTCATATCTCCCGGCGAAAGGTACCGAGACGGGGGCTGCCGTCGTCGTATGCCCAGGCGGCGGTTTCACCGCGCTGTCCTGGCATCAGGAAGGCCCCAACGTGGCCAAATGGCTTGCCGCGCACGGCATCGCCGCCTTCGTCCTGAAATACCGCACCGCATATTCGGGCGCCGATTATGAGGAGGCCAGATATGTGGCCGACCATTCGTACGGCAACCAGGGAAGGGATGCCCGCATGAGGGAACTCACCGAGAAGCACGCGAAGATTGCCGAAGAACAGGGTTATGACCGGAAGATGGCGTGGGATGATGCCCGGGTTGCGATCACCTACATCCGCAAGAATGCGGAGAAGTATGGTGTCAACCCCAAGGCGATAGGCATCATCGGTTTCTCCGCAGGCGGCAATATCGTCTATCACGTGGCTCTCGACCATGATGAGATGAGCCGGCCGGACTTCCTCGGCATGATCTATCCGGCGTGGTTCGAGGACAAAGTGCCGGAAGACCCGATGCCGCTCTTCATTGCCGCGAGCACGGGCGAAGCCTCCTCGTCAAATGGTTTCGGCGACACGCCCGCCCTCTACAATGCCTGGAACAAGACCCGTCAGCCGCTGGAGATACACTCTTTCACAAGGGGTTTTCACGGTTTCGGGTACCGCGAGAACGGACAGTCGGTGAATATATGGACCACGCTGTTCTATGATTTCCTTGACAACTGCAATTTCCTGAAAAAGTGACGAGACTGTTGAAGTGCTTTCTGGGGCTGCCCTTGCTTCTTCTGTTGCTTGACTGTAACGGAGGGAGCGGCCGGTATATGGTCATTCCCATCCGTGAGACGAATGGAGAGGTGACCCTTACCATTGAGAAGGGAGGTGAGACATTGTATGTCGCTGACATCCGCCTTGCCGGGGAGGGGGAGGAGGCAGATTACTGCGTGCCCCTCGACCTGGAGCATTTCGGCGCATCGAAGCGCGACGTACATTTCTCCGGGATAGATGCGGCGCAGGCATGGAAGCTCATCTCCTTCTCCGATGCTCCTCCTGAAGTTCCGGCAGAGAAATACCGGCCCGTCTATCATCACACGCCTCCCTATGGCTGGATGAACGACGCCAACGGCCTGTTTTACAAGGATGGTGTGTATCATCTTTACTATCAGTACAATCCGTTCGCCTGCGTCTGGGGCAACATGCACTGGGGACATTCTGCCAGCACGGATATGGTCCACTGGGAGCATCAGCCGGTAGCGCTCTATCGCGACGCCTATGGCCACATTTTCTCCGGCAGTTCGGTGGTGGACATCGACAATACCGCCGGTTTCGGGGCCGGGGCTATAGTCTCCTTCTATACATCCTACAATACTGAGCGTGAATATATCCAGACGCAGTGCCTTGCGTACAGTCTGGACGACGGCATGACCTTCACCAAGTATGAGGGCAATCCCGTCCTTGTGCCCTTCGACGGTATCAAGGATTTCCGGGACCCCAAGGTCTTCTGGTACGAGCAGGAGAGCAAATGGATAATGATCGTATCGGCGGATAAGGAAATGCGCTTCTATTCCTCGAAGAACCTTCGGGAGTGGGAATATATGAGCGCCTGGGGCGAGGGATACGGTGTGCAGCCGCGCCAGTTCGAGTGTCCGGACTTTTTCCAGCTGACGACTGCTGAAGGGGAGACCAAGTGGGTGATGATAGTCAACGTCAATCCCGGTTGCTATTTCGGCGGGAGCGCTACGCAGTATTTCGTCGGGGAGTTTGACGGCAGGGAATTCACCTGCGATTCTCCGAAGGAGACGGTCAAATGGCTCGACTGGGGCAAGGACCACTATGCGACCGTCTGTTTCTCCAACACGGGCGACAGGGTGATTGCGGTTCCGTGGATGAGCAACTGGCAGTACGGGACCATTGTCCCGACCAGATATTTCCGGAGCGCAAACGCCATTCCCAGACAACTCGGACTTTTCAAGGATGGAGGAGAATACTATGTGAGCGCATATCCCGTCGCGGAGCTTTCTAAGCTTGAGAAAGAGTCCCGTACCCTCAGCGGCGTTTCCACCACGAGGCTCTTTGATACTACCGACGGCGCATACGAGCTGGATCTGGACCTCACGGTCCCGGCTGCCGGCCGATCAGGCTTCCGCCTGACGAATGCAGCCGGGGATGTCGTGGACCTTTATTTCGATGCCGCCCTGCAGCGTTTCGTCTTTGACCGTACGAAGAGCGGCATCGTAGATTTCGGTGAGAGAAGCACCACGCATGAGATCGAGAACCACGGCAGGAGAAAGACGTACTCGATGGACTACGTAAACGATTTCGCGCTCGCGACCTGGGCGCCCATGGCCGTGAAGGGCGCGCACAGGATGAAGATCCTGTATGACCTGACTTCGCTGGAAGTATTCATAGACGGCGGCAGGGTGGCGATGACCAACCTGGTCTTTCCGAACGAACCCTATGACCGTCTGGAAGCATATTCCGACAAAGGCGGCTTTACTGTAGACAGACTGACCATAACCCGCCTGGGACTGTAATGAACAAAACAAAGAAATATGGGAGATAACAAATCCAACCTTTCCCGCCTGGCGCCCGTAATGCTGGCGTTCTTCACGATGGGATTCGTGGACATGGTAGGCACCGCGACCAACTATGTCAAGGCCGATTTCGCACTGTCCGACACGATGGCCAACTTCCTGCCGTCGATGGTGTTCCTGTGGTTCTTCTTCCTGTCCATACCTATTGGACTGATGATGAACAAGATAGGGAAGCGCAAGACTGTCCTTCTGAGTCTTGTGGTCACAGCGCTGGCATTCATCCTTCCCCTGTTTTCATACTCCTATCCTGTCCTGCTGCTGTCTTTCTGCCTGCTGGGCATCGGCAACACGCTGATGCAGGTATCCCTCAACCCTCTGATCACCTGCGTCGTGAGCGGGGAGAAGTTGGCCAGCACGCTGACATTCGGGCAGTTCGTAAAGGCGATAGCT
Organism: uncultured Bacteroidia bacterium; assembly: GCA_902785785.1. Classification (GTDB taxonomy): domain Bacteria; phylum Bacteroidota; class Bacteroidia; order Bacteroidales; family UBA932; genus Cryptobacteroides. Next base: position 64,661 of record CADAAA010000007.1, read on the forward strand.
TCCCTCATCGCTCCCCTCATCGCCAGCTGGGCTTCCGTGAAATTCAACAACTGGATGCTGCTCTATCCCATCTTCCTGGTGTTCGCCATCATAGCCGCGATCTACCTGGGTATGACTAAGATAGAGGAGGAGATCCCGAAGGACAGGTCGTCAAGCTTCATTGACTGCCTCAGGCTCCTTGGAGACACGACCGTCCTGCTGTTCTTCCTCGGCATCATCTCCCATGTGGGCATTGATGTCGGAGTGAACACTTGCGCTCCCAAGATCATCATGGAGCGGCTCGGACTTCCTCTCGAGAAAGCCGGCATAGCGACGAGCATATATTTCCTGTTCAGGACCTTGGGCTGTTTCTCCGGGTCGTTCATACTGGCGAGGTTCCCTCTTCCCAAGTTCTTTGCGATCAGTGTGTTCTGTATGGTGCTGTCGATAATCGGGCTTGTAGTCTGCCACACGTTGGCCGGGCTGTATGTGTCCATCGCTCTTGTCGGTTTCGGCAACTCCAACATCTTCTCGATGATATTCTCCCGCGCCCTCCTGTATATGCCCGAGAAGAACAATGAGCTCTCCGGCCTGCTGATAATGGGCTTGATCGGAGGAACCATCTTCCCGCTTCTGATGGGGGTACTCTCCGATGCGCTCGGCTCGCAGGTCGGTTCGGTCATAGTCATCAACCTGGGAGTGGTCTATCTCATATATCTTGCATACATGTTAAAGAAAGGAAAGGCATGAAGAAGATAATAGTAGGGATCGGCGAGATCCTTTGGGACATGCTCCCTTCGGGAAAGGCGCTCGGCGGCGCCCCGGCCAATTTCGCATATCATGCCGGCCGCCTCGGAGAGGAGGGCTGGGCCGTCAGCGCTGTCGGGGACGACGCTCTGGGCCGCGAAATTCTCGACCTTGTGGCTTCGAAAGGCCTTCACAGCATGATTGCCGTGACGGACAAGCCGACTGGTACCGTTCAGGTGGAGTTGGATGACCGCGGCGTTCCGGCATACAATATAATGGAGGATGTTGCCTGGGACAATATCCCATTTACCCCGGAGATGGAGGAGCTCGCGAAGCGGGCTGATGCAGTCTGCTTCGGCTCGCTCGTCCAGCGCATGAACTCCCGTTCGTCCGTCATGCGCTTCATCCGCGCCATGCGGCCTGATGCGCTCAAGGTCTTCGACATAAATCTCCGCCAGCATTATTACTCTTGTGAGGTCATCGTGGAGTCGCTCATGCTGGCTGACATCCTGAAGATCAATGACGAAGAGATACGCATCGTAGCCGGGATGCTCGGGCTGAGCGACGATGCCGTCACCGCATGCCGGGAGCTGATCGGGAGTTTCGGCCTCAGGCTGGTTATCCTGACCAAGGGACCGGAAGGCAGCGAGGTCATCACCGCCGACAAGGTCATCCCGCAGGGTGTGGATGACGTGGAGATCGTCGATACTGTCGGTGCCGGAGACTCGTTCACCGCAGCCTTCACCGTGGCTTACCTGCGCGGGGACACGCTCGCGGAAGCCCAGCGGCTCGCATCTGCGACCGCCTCTTATGTCTGCTCCCGCAAGGGGGCCATGCCGGAATAGGAATAACACTGAAACTTAATGATATCATGAAAGCAAAATCGTTGATTGTGATCTGTCTTGCACTGCTCTTCACGGGCAGCGCCTTTGCAGGCAACCATGTCCGTGGCCAGCTGAAAGTCGGCGCCGCTAAAGTGGACGTCACCCCGGGTCCGGACCAGCTCGGCCGTAATTCGTATGGAATCCTCGACCATACCCACTTCCGTGTGATCCTCTTCTCGAACGGCACCACCATCGCCGGCCTGGCCAACGTTGACGGCAACGCCAACCAGCGTTGTGTCGATGCCGTCAACGAACGCATCGAGAAGGATTTCGGCATCCCTCAGGGCAATATCATCTACAACGGCACCCACTGCCATTCCACTGGCACCGTACCTGCAGACGAACTGACCGAGAGGATGTACCAGGCCATCAAGCAGGCATACGAGAACATGGCTCCGGCCAAGGTAGGAGTCGGCAACGGCGTCTGTTACCTCAATGTCAAGCGCGACCTCTTCGATCCCGAGCGCGGGACCTGGTGGGAGGGTCCCGACTATGACGGCAAGTCGGACAAGACCGTGGGAGTACTCTACTTCGAGACCCTCGACGGCAAGCCCATCGCGACCTATTACAACTATGCGATGCATGCCGTCATCACCGGCCAGCTAGACATGATCACCGGCGACTTCCCCGGCAAGTCCGAGGAGTACATCGAGAGCCGCTACGGAGATGATTTCGTCGCAATATTCTCCTCCGGAGCCGCAGGCGACCAGAATCCCCTGTATTTCCAGCAGACCTTCGACCTTCGCGACATCCGTATCGCGGAGTATGCCAAGCGCGGCGAGGACATCTCCAACAGGATGCCTCCCGGAGGCCAGGGCCTCGACCGCAACGACCCTGAAGTACATCGCCTGATGGAAGAGCAGAAGAAAATGGCTGAGAGCTACGGCCAGATCCTCGGAGAGGAAGTCAAGTATGTCATAATGATGATGCGCCGCTTCGAGACCGACGTGACTTTGGAGGCGGCACGTACGCATGTCACGTGCCCCGGACGCCGCCAGACCAACGGCGGCGGCCGTGCCGGCTATGCCGGCGAATATGAGGACGCCGACGACATATCCCTCGAACTGGGTCTGGTGATGCTGGACGACATCCCCGTCTGCGCCATCTCCGGCGAGCCATACAATCAGATTGCCGTCGAACTCAAGAGCAAGTCGCCGTATAATTTCACGATAGTGACTACAGTGACCGACGGTCACAACAAAGGCCGCGGCGGCTATATCCCGGATGACGAGTCCTACGGCGCCCAGGTGTTCGAGGTCCTCAGTTCCGGATACAAGCAGGGCTATGCCCAGAAGGCCATAGTCGACGGTCTCTTGGACCTGATTCACGACGCAACCCATTGACGAACCGGAAAACGTTCGTATCTTTGTAAGTTGCTTGGGTGAAGAAGATACGTTGCTTTGCCCGGAATGACAGAGAGTATGGACAACAAGAAATTCAACCTGTGGAACAGGATCGCGGCGGCTGCCGTCTTCGTGGTTTCGGCCTTCACGTACCTTTCCACCATAGAACCCACTGCATCCTACTGGGATTGCGGCGAGTTCATCGCTTCATCGTATAAACTTGAGGTAGGTCACCCCCCGGGGAACCCCGTTTTCCAGCTTATAGCCAGGATATTCACGATGTTCGGGGACAATATGCACGCCGCGTTACTCGTCAACGTGATGAGCGCGCTGTGTTCCGCCCTGACCATATTCCTGCTGTATCTGACCATAGCTTTCTTCGCAAAGCGTCTCGTGCGTCCGGGCAGTGACGGCAATTATACCGCCGGCGGCGCCATTGCCGTTATCGGCAGCGCCGCGGTCGGAGCACTCGCATACTGCTTCTCCGACACTTTCTGGTTCTCTGCAGTCGAAGGCGAGGTCTATGCCATGTCGTCCTTGTTCACAGCCCTTGTTTTCTGGGCGATGACCAAGTGGTACGAGCAGGCAGACAGGCCTTACGCCAACCGTTGGATCGTCCTCATCTCCTTCTTGATGGGATTATCCATCGGCATCCACCTGCTGAACCTCCTGACCATTCCCGCCCTCGTATTCATGTATTATTACAAGAAGCGCGAGGACGGCAAATACGGCGCCTGGGAGCTCGTGAAGATATTCGCCGTGTCGGTAGTGATACTCGCCGTCATCCTTTTCCTCATCATCCCCTGGCTGCCCAAGCTCGCGGCGTACATGGACCTGTTCTTCGTGAACGTCCTCGGCCTTCCGTACAACTCAGGAGCGGCATTCTTCATGGTTGCTCTGCTCGCGCTCTGCTTCTGGGGCCTGTTCAGGACCTTGAAGAACAACAAGGTGTTCTGGAACACCGTCATGCTGTGCCTCACGACCATCATCATCGGTTTCTCCATATTCAGCATCGACATCATCCGCTCGTGCGCCAAGACCCCGACCAACGAGTATCAGCCGGACAACGCTTTCACGCTGGTGCGCTATCTCTCGCGTGAGCAGTATGGTTCCACGCCTATCGTGTACGGGCAGTATTTCGACGCTCCGTACGAGCTTGATGCAGCAAAGTACTGGGCTCCCCTGAACGGGAAATACGTCCATGCCGATGCGCCTGTCGACGCAAAATACACGGCCGCCGGCAAGATGCTTTTCCCTCGCATGTGGAGCGGGACCGACCAGCGCAGCATCGACTTCTATGAGTCGTACATGAAGGGCAAAGGCCACCGCGTTGCCGGCCGAACGCACCGCAAGCCCACGATGGGCGCCAACCTCGCATTCTTCTTCGACTATCAGTTGAACTGGATGTACTGGCGTTACTTCATGTGGAACTTCGTCGGCCGCCAGAACGAGATTCACGGCCAGATACCCGGCGACATGTTCTATGGCAACTGGGAGAGCGGTATCGGATTCATCGACAAGCTCAGGCTTGGCGACCAGTCGGACGCTCCTATCATCCTCGCTGAAAACAAGGGCAAGAACCACTATTACTTCCTCCCTCTGCTGCTCGGCCTCCTCGGCCTGTTCTTCCAGTTCGACCGGGACAAGCGCGGCAGCTGGCTGGTGTTCCTGATGTTCTTCATGACCGGTATCGCCATCGTGGTGTACCTGAACCAGCCTCCGTTCCAGGTCCGTGAGAGGGACTATGCCTATGCGGGCTCGTTCTATTCCTTCTCGATATGGATAGGACTGGGAGTCGCGGCGCTCTACAACTGGCTGGACGGCGCCCTCAAGGGGCGCAACTCCACCGCTGTGGCCGCCGCGGTGTCAGTCGTCTGCCTGTTCGTTCCGGCCTTGATGGCCGCCGAGAACTGGGACGACCACGACCGCTCGAACCGCAGGACTTCCACCGAGATGGCCTCGAACTACCTCAATTCGGTGGGCAAGGACGGTATACTGATCACTCACGGTGACAACGATACCTTCCCTCTCTGGTATGCCCAGGAAGTCGAAGGCGTCCGTACCGACGTCCGTGTCGTCAATACCTCTTTGCTCGGTACCGACTGGCATATCGACCAGATGAAATACGCCGTCAACGAGTCCGCTCCGCTCCCGCTCACGGTGGGACCCGAGCAGTACCTTTACGGCACCAACGAGTACATCATCATCAATGATACTCGCGAGCAGCCCATGCTCCTCTCGGACGTCATGGCTGTGTTCAAGCATCCCGAGATCAAGGTGACGCTGAGCGGCGGCAAGAAAGCCGACTATATCGTCGCCCGCAAGCTCATCGTTCCGGTCAACAAGGCGAATGCTCTCAAGAGCGGCATCGTCAGCCCGAAGTTTGCGGACGCAGTTCCGGACAGCATCGTGCTGGAGATTCCCAAGGACAAGGATTATCTGACCAAACCCGAACTGTTCATGCTTGACCTTCTCTCCAACTATCAGTGGGACAGGCCGTTGCATGTGCTCAACCAGGGTGGTGACCTGAATATCGGCATCAAGGATTATCTGATGTATGAGGGCTATTCCGCCAAATTCGTCCCGTTCAAGAACAGGATGACGACCACTGATCCCGGCATCGTCGATACCGACAGGCTCTACGACCTGATGACCAACGTGTTCAAATGGGATGCTATCTCTCGGGATGACTATTTCGTGGATTACCAGAACCTTTACACCCATCTGGGCGTCATGTCCCAGCGCAGCCTCTTCGTCAATGCAGCCCAGGCATTCATTAAGGCTGGCGAGAGGGACAGGGCGAAGGAGATGCTGGACAAGTGCCAGAGGGTGATCCGTCGCGAGTCATATCCTCTGGAGACCATTCCCATCGGCTTCTCGGGCAATGACTACATGGTCTGCGAGATGGTAGATCTGTATTACAAGCTCGGAGAGCCTGACAAGGCACGCGAGCTTGCCATCGAACTGTTCAACAACCTCCTGGTGTCCTCGCGTTTCTATCTTGAATTCTACGATTACGCGCAGTCCGACTTCGAACTGTGCGGGCAGTATGTCTATTATCTGCAGGATATCGTGAATTCCGCCGGGGACAAGGAGCTTGCCGGCCAGATCGGTAAGAATTTCGAAGCGCTGATGGACTTCGTCAACGGCGGATCCGGGAGCATAGACGAGGCCGACAGCCTGACGGTAGGCGAAGGTTAGCGGCTGAGACGCACGAAGATCGAGAGCGGGAGGGCTTTGCCGAAGCTGTCAAGCAGGGCGAGCTCCCCGCTTTCCATTTCATATCCGTCTTTTCCTTTCAGCCCGAAGGCTTCCTTGACGACTGTTTCGCCCAGTAGGGCGGAGTATCCGTTGGAATAGAGGTTGAGGACCATGAACGAATCCTTCGGGGCGAGGATCTGGGAGACGGTCTTGAGCATGTCGAAGAGACACTCGTCGAGCTTCCACCTCTCTCCATCCGGGCCGTGCCCGTATGCAGGGGGGTCGAGGATGATCCCTTGGTAGAGGTTGCCCCTGCGGGCTTCCCTGCGGGCGAATTTCATGGCGTCCTCTACGACCCAGCGTATGCCGTCCAGGCCGCTGGCTTCCATGTTCTCCTTGGCCCAGGTGACGACCTGGCGGACTGAATCGAGATGAGTGACGTCGGCTCCGGCCGCCTTGGCGGCGAGCGAGGCCGCGCCGGTGTATGCGAAGAGGTTCAGCACCTTGGGGCGCGGCCTCCCTTCGGCCTCCGCCTGTCGTACGAGCCTGCCCGTATGTTCGTATATGTACTCCCAGTTGGGCGCCTGCTCGGGGAAAACGCCTACATGCTTGAACGAGGTGAGTCCCAGACGCAGCCGGAGGTTGAGGCCGGCCTGCATGCCGCGGTAGCCGATGTACCACTGGTCGTCCATCTTCTTCAGACGCTCCCAGGTGCCGCTGTCTTCCTTTCCGGCTTTGCCGAAACCGGCGCCCGGCGCGAAGCGCGTATGCATGAGCCGGGCCCATTCGGCGTCGCCCATGGACTTGTCCCAGAGTGCCTTCGGCTCGGGACGCGCCATGACATAACGGCCGTAGCGCTCCAGCTTCTCACCTCTGCCGGAATCTATGATCTCGTAGTCCTTCCAGGACGCTGCCGGATACTCAATTTTCATCGTTAATCGATTTATTGCTGCAAAGATAGTGGTTATTCGGTTAAAATTGTTAATTTTGTGCTTGCCGAAAATGGAAATATTTAATTTTTATACTTATGCAACAGTACATTGATTCTTACGATTTTACCGGCAAGAAAGCCATCGTCCGCGTAGATTTCAACGTTCCTCTGAACGAGAATTTCGAGATCACCGACGACACCCGCATCCGCGCAGCCATCCCCACGCTTAAGAAAGTCCTCGAGAAGGGCGGTTCCCTCATCATCATGTCCCACCTGGGACGTCCCAAGAAGGTGGACCCCAAGTTCTCCCTCAAGCACATCGTGGCCCGCGTGTCCGAGCGCCTCGGCGTCCCGGTGCAGTTTGCCGACGATTGCATGAAGGCCGACGCACAGGCCGCCGCCCTCAAGCCGGGCGAGGTCCTGCTGCTCGAGAATCTCCGTTACTATGCAGAGGAGGAGGGCAAGCCCCGCGGACTCGCAGAGGACGCCTCCGACGAGGAGAAGGCCGCAGCCAAGGCTGCCGTCAAGGCCAGCCAGAAGGAGTTCGTGAAGCATCTCGCTTCCTACGCTGACTGCTACATCAACGACGCTTTCGGTACCGCCCACCGCGCTCACGCCTCCACCGCCCTCATCGCCAAGTATTTCCCGAATGACAAGATGTTCGGCTACCTGATGGAAGGCGAGATCAAGGCCATCGACCACGTGCTCCACGAGGCCGAGCGCCCGCTGACGGCCATCGTCGGAGGCTCCAAGGTCTCCTCCAAGCTCGCTGTCCTTAAGAACCTCGTCGGCAAGGTCGACAACCTCATCATCGGCGGCGGCATGGGTTACACCTTCATCAAGGCCCAGGGCGGCAAGATCGGCAATTCCCTGCACGAGGACGACCTCATGCCGGATGCACTCGCCATCCTCGAAGAGGCCAAGGCCAAGGGCGTTAAGGTATACCTCTCCACCGAGGCCGTCGGCACCCAGGAGTTCTCCAACGAGGCCGAGACCAAGGTCTTCCCGTCCTGCGACATCCCTGATGATTGGGAGGGTGTGGATGCCGGCCCTCATACGCTGGCTGCATGGAAGAAGGTCATCGATGCTTCCAAGACCATCCTCTGGAACGGTCCCGTCGGCGTCTTCGAGATCCCTCAGTTTGCCAAGGGTACCCTCCGCATCGCCCAGGACCTCGCCGAGGTCACTGCCGCCGGCGCGTTCACGCTCGTAGGCGGTGGCGACTCCGTTGCAGCAGTCACCCAGATGGGCTTCGCCGACAAGGTGAGCTACGTCTCCACCGGCGGCGGCGCCATGCTCGAGGCCATCGAAGGCAAGGATCTCCCCGGCATCGCTGCCATCAGGGAGTAGTCTCCGATTGACACAGACCGCCCTGGAACACATGTTGTCCCGGGGCGGTTTTTTTTGCTTTTTTTCAATTTAATCAGACTTGACGATGACATCCACCGAGATCGGTACCCTTTATAAGCAGTATTTCAGGCAGCTCTGCCTGTATGCGCTGCATTATGTGGGCAATCTCGATGAATCCAAGGATATCGTCCAGGAATGCTTCGCCTCCCTTATCAAGAATAATCCTGCCCTCTCAAATCCCAAGGTCTATCTCTACAACTCTGTCCGGAACCGTTGCATCGATCTGTTGAGGTCGAGGAAGAAAGAACGGATCGCCCCTATGGATGACCTGTCGTATATAAGTGATGAAGAGGCTCAGAGACGTTCCGAGATAGAGGTCCAACTTTGGGAGGCTGTCGATTCCCTCCCGCCCAAGCGTCGCGAACTGTTGCTTCTCAATAAAAGGGATGGCCTGAAATACAGTGACATAGCCCGTCTCAAAGGGCTTTCGGAGAACACTGTCCGCAACCAGATCTTCAGGGCAATCGAGTCTCTTCGAAATAATTCTAAAAAGATCCTGAGCTTCCTGTTCTGCCTGTAGTATCTTTTTTTTGAGTGGGGAGTGGTATATTCTGCCGCTTTTTCCGTCTTATCAGAAAAAAGAATATGCAGGAGAATATGGATCGTATGCTTGGCTTCGTGCTCAAGCACTACCGTCAAGATGCATTCGACAGCGAAACAAAGGCGGAATCTCGGAAGGTCCGTCGTTTCCCTATATGGAGATATGCTGCAACTTTCACTGCCGTGGCAGCCGCAGTGCTCCTTTTTGTATTCCTTTTCCATTCGGGTCCGTCTGTATCGGAATATATGGCGGCCGACTCTTCCATCCAGGCTGAGCTTCCGGATGGCAGTTCCGTCATACTCCATCCTGGAACCAGGGTGAAGTATTCTGACTCTAAGGGAGGCAGGAACGTCGAGATGGAAGGGACGGCTTTGTTCAAAGTGACCAGGGATGAGAGCCGTCCGTTCAAGGTCGATGCTGGTGAATCCGTAGTCGAAGTCCTTGGAACCGTGTTTCAGGTGAAGCAGTCTGCCGGAGATGTCTACGTGGATGTCCTTGAGGGCAAAGTCCTCTTCGCTGGCAGCGAGGACGGAGTAATACTGATCCCGGGCATGGAGTCCGTCCTCCGGGAGGGGGCTTCTGTCCCTGAAGCGGTGGAAAACGCCTTTCCCAATCCCATCGCCTGGGCAACAGGCATATTCAAGTATGAAGGAACTCCCCTGGAAACCGTGCTGGCAGAATTGTCCGATTACTTCGGAAGGGAGTTCATCGTCTCTCCCGATACTGAGGGAAGGACCCTGACGGGGTCGTTCTCTACGGAGGATCCCGAAACCATCGCCGAGGCTATCTCTGCTGCGCTCGAAATCGTAGTATCCGTAAAATAACCTGAACGTCCGACTTATGAAGAATCTATTTAAACTGCTTGTTCCAGTACTGGCGATCACTGTCCTCGCTGGAGTGGAGGCTTTCGCACAGAAAGCCTCCCAAGCAACTTTGAAAGAACGCATGGCCTGGATCGAGGAAGCATACGGAGTGAGTTTCATCTATGATTCCAACGTGAACCTGGATATCCCGTATAAAGGTTCCGGAACAAGGGATGCTTCCGTCGAGCTGAAGGATGTTCTACGGGACCTTTTCAGCGGGACCGGAATGGAATGGGACGTCAAGCGCAAATACATCGCCGTGCGTGCGTACAAACCGTCCATTGAGAACATTCATGCTGTCATTGACCCTGAAACGTTGCTGGACACTCTGGCGGCTTCCAGGATCACTTCGTACATCGACAGGGACCTCAATACTACCCAGACGGGTCTCACTAAGATTGACGGAAAAGCATTCAACAGGGGTTTCGCCGTGCTGAGCTCTCCGGATGTGATCAAGACCCTCCAGGTCCTTCCGGGAGTCGCTGCCGGCACGGAGCTTATGTCAAGCCTGTATGTGCACGGCGGAGACGGCAGCGATAACCTTTTCCTCCTAGACGGAGTACCGGTTTACCAGGTCAGCCACTTGATAGGTCTCTATTCGGCTTTCAATACAGATGCGGTCGAGAGCCTTGACTTCTACAAGAGCGGTTTTCCGGCAAGGTTCGGCGGCCGTACTTCTTCCGTCGTGGACATGGCGACGAAGCAAGGGAGTTTCGACTCTTATTCCGGGACGTTCTCGATAGGCCTCATCAATGCCCAGATGCAGTATGGCGGTCCGATAATAAAGGACAGGACATCGTTCAGCATCGCCCTCCGGCGCAGTTGGCTCGACACATTCAGCTGGCCAGTTTTCAAGTTCATAGTTTCCTCCGATCACGAGAAGTATTCCGGCGGTTACCGGCTCTATGACATCAACCTCAACCTTACGCATAAGTTCAGCGATAGGAGCGTGCTTTCCTTGAATTTCTATGACGGTAAAGACGTGCTGAGTTATGGGAAGCACTCCTGGGGAGGCAGGGATGGACAAAGAGAAGGCGACGGTGAGTTTGCATTCGACCTGACCTGGAACAGGGATGAGAAAATGGATGCCCGCCTCAAATGGGGAAATATTGTCGGGAGCGCAGTGTGGAATGTGGACTTCTCCCCGGTTTTTTCCATGAGACTCACGGCCTACCACACCGGGACCATGGGACTGGTCAATTATGGGGAGGACAATTACAGGAAGTTTGTTTATACATACATTCAACATAAACAGTTCGACAGAACGGAAGAGCACAAGGGCTCTTACGATACGTCGAACTATTCCAGGATAAGGGATTATGCACTGAAGGCCGACTTCGATTACATACCCTCCAATGTCCATCACGTCAGGACGGGATTGGGCTACCAGCTGCACAATTTCCGCCCGGAAAGGACGACTGTCAGTTCATCGAATGACTTCGTGCAGATAGATACCACCATTACTGACGGCTATCTGTACAGATATATCGGTCATGAAGCCTCTCTTTATGCCGAGGACGAGATGACACTGTCGAGGAGGCTCAAGCTGAATGCAGGTCTCAGATATACTCTGTATGCCATCGACGGCAAAGCATCGAATCATCTCGAGCCCAGGTTTGCGGTCAAGTACCAGTTCTCCGATTTCGGCTCCGCCAAGCTGTCCTACACCCAGATGAACCAGTTCGTTCATCAGGTCACTACGTTCTATGTGGAATTGCCCACATCCCTTTGGATGCCGTCCACGAGCAAAGTGGCTCCCATGCACTCTTCCCAGATTGCGGGAGGCATATACACGGATCTCCCCGGAGGTTTCCATGTCGATCTGGAAGGATGGTACAAGACCATGTCCCATCTGTTGGAATACTCCGGCAAGCTGACTTTCTTCCCTCCGGTGGACAGTTGGGAGAAGTCTTTCTGCGAAGGTATCGGACGGTCCTACGGAGTCGAGACTACGGTGTCATATACCAAGGGAAAGATGGAGGCGACTGCCGGCTACACCCTTTCCTGGAATGAGAGGAAGTTCGACGACATCGCTGTCGATTGGTACGCGGACAGGAACGACAACCGTCATAAGCTCAACCTCACGCTTACGTACCGGCCTTCCCGCAAGGTCGACCTCTATGCGGGATGGCTGTTCCATTCGGGCAGCAGGATCACCATTCCTACCCACGGAGTAAACAGGGAGTTCTACTTCGAGGAGAGCCCTGAAAGGGTATGGTTCCCGGACAGGGACTATTCCGACCTGTACGTCGGCCCCTACAATATGAGGATGGCTCCGTACCACAGGCTGGACCTCGGAGCGAATTTCCGGCACGTGACGAAGAGGGGCAATGAAGGGATATGGAACATAAGCATCTACAATGCCTACTGCAGGATGAATCCCATTACGGCGACCGTATATGACAGGGTTGAGATAATATTCCCAAAGAAAGTCACTTATTTCGGGGAGTCCTTCGAAGGGATCTCCGTGATCCCGATCATTCCCACGGTCAGTTATACGATCAAATTCTAACCCTTGAGTATGATGAAGCGAATGAAACATATAATGCTTGTAATGCCCGTCGTTGCACTGGCCCTGACGCTCATTCCATCCTGCGTGATGATAATGGATAGCGGAGAGGACGGTAGAAGCGTCATCTATGTGGAGTGCATCCAGGGTATGAGCGACACTACCGCCATTACCGTGATGGCAACCGCTCCCAAGTTCGGATACGATAAGAGCCGTGTCCTGTCCGACGTGGATGTGACCTTGAAGGCGGGAGGACGCGAGATCCCTCTCAGCAATGCCAAGGTTGAGGTGGAGCTGTTTCCCTTGGGCGCATACTACACTACCGAGAAGATACCGGGAGGTCAGACTCTGGAGATAACCGTGTCCGGAGGTGGTCTTGACCCTGTGACGGCCACTACTTTCAAGCCAGAGGACCTTAAACCATTCAAGGTGGATATTGATAAAGCATTCATCTATTTGGACGGATCCCCGGGCAATGGCCAGAGGGTGATCAAGATGGAGATAACACCTGACGACCCGGATATAGCCGATCACTATTATGCGGTCGTTTTCGAAGAGAGAAGATTCAGCAGTGAGGGGAAGGTCAGGTATCTCTATCCGGCGCCCATACTTGACTCGGAAGGTTTCATCTATTCATCCGAATTCGGGGATGACCTCGTAGTCAAAGCGGGTTTCTCGTCCTGGTCCTTGTTTAAGGACGGTAGAGCTAATGGCAATGTCGTCCCGGTATATATGTGGAGAGGGGCTTCATTGATGAAGGATGGAACCATCACCGTGTATTTCGACGGGCGGAATGATACCTCGGAGATGAGGGTTCACCTGATGGAGATCTCCCCGGAGGTATACCGCTATGCAAAAACTCTGGAATATCGGGAAGACTATACGGAGGCGCTTGTTCCGTTCGTCCCCTCTTCATATTCATATTCCAACGTCAAGGGCGGCTGCGGCGTTTTCGGCGCAGTGAGCCGCCTTGAAGGAGACTGGATCGAACTTCCTGAATGACAACGCTATGAAAGCCAATTCAAGTTTTATAATCCCGGTTCTGTCCCTTATGATCCTGCTCCTGCCTTCCTGCTCGAAGGAGAAGGCGGACATAACCGTCCATTATTATCTGACGAATGCATCGGATTACGACCTCAGGATACGGACCTCGAAGTCAATTACGCTGGACCTTCCAGTACAGGCTACCGGCAGCATCACCGATGTCACCGAGGGTATCGACTACCACGGCTCGTGCAGCTTCAGTTCAGCCTTTGAAGAGGGATGCATACTCACGATAACATATGAGGACAAGGAGTACGATTACGATATGACACGAAGCACCTGGGGATTCAAGGATATCCGTTCCTACAAGGTCCATAAGGATGCTCCCAGGGAATTCACGGCTGAATACACCATATACAGCGGAGAGATCGTCGAGCACCTTGTCGATCTCGGAGTTATTGGAAGAAGGGACGATTATTGACCGGGCGCGCTCACTCCGCAGTTTTTGTTATCTTTGTAAAATTGTAGGAGTGAGTGCTATGAAACAAATACTGTTGATACCGATCGTGGCGGCGCTGATGTCGATGGCGGCGTCGGCGCAGGTCATGAGATACGACCGTGAGGCGGCGAGTTTCAATGAAGCGCTGCCGCTTGGCAACGGCCATATCGGCGCCATGGTCTATGGCGGAGTGGACGATGACCTGATAAATCTCAATGAATCTACCCTGTGGGGAGGATGCGGCGCTGACAACAATCCCGCGCCCGATGGCCCGGAGATCCTCCGGCAGGTGCGCGAAGCGCTGTTCGCCGAGGACTGGCAGGGGGCGCGGAAGCTGCTGGTGCCCCTTCAGGGGCCCAACGCTTCGGCATACCTGCCGATGGGCAACCTTCATATACGCCAGACTTATCCTGCGCCGAGAGAGTTGATGGGCCGGCGCGGCCGGCCGGGGGCACAGCTTGCGCAGGCCCCGGCCGACTCCCTGCCGGACAGTTATCTCCGGACACTGGATCTCGGTACTGCTGTAGCCGTGACCGAGATCGTCCGCAACGGCATCAAGTACACCCGCGAGTATTTCGTATCATATCCAGACCGCGTGATGGTGATACGTATCACCGCTTCACGTCGCGGTGCGCTCAACTTCTCATTGGATGGTGATTCGCCATGGAGGGGAGTGAAGGTTGAGGGCGTTTCCGACAACGAATTCACCGTCAGCGGACAGCTTGGCTACAGGATGGGCACCGACGGGCAGTATCCATATATCTGGGAGGGCCCCTACGGCGAGAAAGGCATGCGATACCAGTACCGCGTAAAGGCTGTACAGTGTGACGGAGAAGTGTATACGGCTCCGGGGCTTAGGGTAAGCCGTGCAACCTCGGTCACGATAATGGTCAGCGCTGCGACCAGTTTTGCCGGCTTCGACCGCGATCCGGATTTCCACGGATTGGACGAGAAGGCTTTGGCGAAGCAGTGGATGGATGCCGCCGAGGGCAAGGATCCGGATGCCATGCTCGAAGCGCATATCGCTGATTACAAGTCCATTGCCGACAGACTGGAGTTGAGGCTTGCCGGCGATGATGATCCCGCCCTTGCGGAAATGCCTACCGACAGGCGTCTGGCCCGCTATGCCGAAGGCGCCGCGGACCCCGGCCTGGAGATGATGTATTTCCGTTTCGGCCGCTACCTGCTGATAAGCAGTTCGCGGGCCGACGGCGTTCCGGCAAATCTCCAGGGCATCTGGAATGCCGACCGCTATCCCGCATGGGGGTCCGACTATACGACCAACATCAACCTCCAGATGAATTACTGGCCGGCCGAGCCGCTCGCCATGAGCGACCTTACCGCTCCGCTGCACCGCTTCATCAAGGACGCTTCCGTCAATGGCGCGCAGATAGCCCGCAACATGTACGGCATGCGCGGCTGGACGGTCCATCACAATTCCGACATCTGGGCGGCTGCCAATCCTGTCGGAGAGAAGGAGGGTGACCCTATGTGGGCCAACTGGGCCATGGGAGGAGCCTGGCTCTGCCAGCATCTGTTCGAGCACTATCGTTTCACCCTGGACGGAGAGTTCCTCCGGACCATGGCGTACCCGCTCATGAAGGGTGCCGCGGAGTTCCTGCTCGACTGGCTTGTGGAACGCGACGGGGAGTTCTTTACAGCCCCGTCAACATCTCCCGAGAATGCTTTCATCGATGAAAACGGCGCCAAGGGAGTGGTGACCATAGGGTCGGCCATGGACCTGGAACTGTCATGGGACCTGCTGACCAACTGCATCGAGGCCAGCGAGGTTTTGGGAGTGGATGAACGCCAGCGTGAGATATGGCGGGACGTGCGTGCCAGGCTGCACCCTCTGCAGATCGGGGCAAAAGGCAATCTCGTCGAATGGTACAAGGACTGGGAAGACGACGATCCCCAGCACCGTCATGTCTCACATCTTTTTGCCCTCTATCCCGGACATCAGATATCTCCGCTGAACACTCCCGAGCTTGCTGCCGCAGCCCGCAAGACCTTGGAAATCAGGGGTGACGGCGGGACCGGATGGAGCAAGGCATGGAAGGTCAATTTCTGGGCGAGGTTGCTTGACGGCGACCACTCCTACCTGATGTACAGGGAGCTGCTGAGCAAGTCCACCCTTCCCAACCTCTTCGACAGCCATCCTCCGTTCCAGATAGACGGCAATTTCGGAGGTATTGCGGGTGTGGCCGAGATGCTGCTCCAGAGCCAGAACGGTGAGCTGCACCTGCTGCCCGCCCTGCCTTCGGCCTGGGCCGAAGGCAGCGTCAAGGGCATGCAGGCCAGGGGAGCTTTCACCGTAGACCTTGACTGGAAAGGCGGCCGCCTGAAAGGAGCGGTCATCCGCTCCCGGGCAGGCGGCAGCTGCCGGGTCCGCACGGCGGCCCCGGTGGTGGTGACGCGCGCCGGCGGCGCCAGGGGCCGGGCGGTCTCCGCCCGGACGGAGCGCGACGGAGCGTGGTATGTCACTATGTTCAGGACGGCTCCGGATACGGAATACTTTTTGATAGCAAATTAATGCTTATATTTGCATTTATGTTTGAATTTCTTGCAGTTCACTGGAACGTCGACCCTGTCATATTCCACATAGGCCGTCTCGGGATCAGGTGGTATTCCCTCCTGTTCATCTCCGGATTCATACTCGGCTGGTACATATTCAAATGGTTCTTCAAGCGTGAAGGCGTGTCCGAGAAACTTCTCGACCCGCTCCTTTACACGCTCCTTATAGCCACGATAGTGGGCGCGCGCCTCGGGCACTGCCTGTTTTACCAGCCGGATTATTATCTCGGCAGCTGGAAAGGCTTCTGGGAGATCTTCCAGCCGTGGAAGGGCGGGCTCGCCAGCCATGGCGGCGCCATAGCGCTTATCCTTGCCATGGTCTGGTTCGCCCGCAGGTACGGCCACAAGGAGGGTTTCGACTACCTGTGGATAATGGATCACCTCTGTATCGCCGTGGCTTTCGCCGGATGTTTCATACGTCTTGGCAATCTTTTCAATTCCGAGATTTACGGTGACGTGACGTCGCTGCCCTGGGGCTTCATCTTCGAGCGCAACGGCGAGACCGAGCCCAAGCATCCCACGCAGCTGTACGAGGCCGGGTCCTATCTCATCCTCGGCCTGGTCCTTATCGGACTGTACTGGAAGAAGCTCGACCGTATTCCCAGGGGATTCTTCTTCGGCGCTTTCCTCATCGGCTGCTTCGGCATGCGTTTCCTCATAGAGTTCATCAAGGAACCTCAGGTCGGTTTCGAAGAGGGCATGGCGCTGAACATGGGCCAGCTGCTGTCCATACCGTTCATCCTCGCCGGCATAGCCATCCTGGTATATGCCTATTCCCGGAAGACGCCGGCCAGGGCGGTGCGCCCCGAGCCGCAGAAACCTGCGAAGAAGGAGCCCACCCATTATGCCAAACCGCTTAGATAATAAACAGAATCATCAATAGACTCACGAATGAAAAAACTTGCGATACTGGCGGTCCTTTTCGGAATGGTATTTCCGTCATCCAGGGTATCCGCTCAGGAAGAATCCGCACCTACGGTCCTTACGCTTGAAGAGGCCATACGCATAGCATTGAGCGAAAACATAGCCATCCGCGTGGCTGACAAGGATATCGAGCGTGCCGAATATGCCCGCAAGGGCTCTTACGCTTCGCTCTTCCCCCAGGTGGACGGTTCTGGATCATACTCCCGTACCATCAAGAAACAGGTCATGTACATGGACTTCGACATGGGGGCCATGATGGGCGGCGGCGGTAAGGAAGAGGAATCCGGCGCCGAGACCAAGGCCGGAGGCGGCGGCGCTTCCAAGGGCGGCGGCATCGAGGTCGGACGTTGGAATACCTTCTCGACGGGTATCCAGGCTTCCATGCCCCTTGTGAACGCACAGCTTTGGAAAAGCATCAAGATCTCCGGGCAGGATGTGGAGCTCGCCGTCGAGCGCGCGCGTTCCTCGCGTCTCGAGACCGTCACACAGGTCAAGCAGGCCTTCTACGGCGTGCTTCTGGCAAAGGAGGCTTTCAATGTCTATAAGGAAGTGTACGAGAATGCTTTGGACAACTTCCAGCAGACCGAGAAGAAATACAACGTGGACAAGGCTTCCGAGCTGGAGTACCAGCGCGCCAAGTCCACGGTCCAGAACGCCATCCCCAACGTCTATGATGCCGAGAACAGCGTGGTGCTCGGACTCTGGCAGCTCAAGGCCGTCATGGGTATCGACCTCGATGAGGACATCGACGTGGCGGGATCCCTGATGGACTACTCGCTGACCATGTTCCGCGACATACACGAGAATGACGATGTAACGCTCGAGAGGAATTCTTCGCTGCGCCAGCTCGCCATTCAGGCTGAGGAGCTGGCCAATACGATCAAGATGCAGCAGTATGCCTCGCTCCCGAGCCTCGCGCTGACTTTCTCATACAGCATCAACGCCATGACCAACGACTTTGTCTTCAAGGAGTTCAACTGGTCGCCGTATTCGGCCGCAGGCCTAAGCCTGTCCATCCCTATCTTCGCGGGCGGGCGCCGCAGCAATGCCGTCAAGCAGGCCCGCAACCAGCATGAGCAGCTCGTGCTCCAGACGGAGAACACCGAGCGTCAACTCAGGGTCGCCATCCGTCAGTACCTGAACCAGATGGAGACCGCCATGAAGAACTTCGACGCCGCCGGAGCCGGCGTGGAGACTGCCCGGAAGGCATACGACATTGCCGCCAAGTCGTACAACCTCGGCCGGAGCACCATCACCGAGCTCAACGACGCCCAGCTGGCGCTGACCCAGGCCCAGCTCGCGCAGTCCCAGGCCGTTTACAATTTCATCGTGGCCAAGGCCAACCTCGAGCAGACCCTGGGCAACGACATCGATGCATAACCTGAAAACAAGAGAACAAGATATGAAAACGAATGTAAGATTCTTGCTTTGCGCCGCGACGGCGCTGTTGGCTTTATCCTGCGGAAGCAGGAAAGACGGATCCGCTCCTTCCCCCGGCGGTCCCATGATGATGATGGACCCGAACGCTCCCGTGAACGTCGAGATAGCCGTCACCGAGTACCGTGACGTCCCCCAGGACGAGACCTATACCACGACCGTGCAGGCTTATGCCGTCAACAATGTCGTCCCCCAGGCCGGATCCCGCATCAAGAAGATCAACGTGGAGGTCGGCGATTTCGTCTCGAAGGGACAGATACTTGCCGAGATGGACCAGACCAGCCTGGAGCAGACCAAGCTCAAGCTCGACAACGATGCCCTCGAACTTTCACGCCTCAAGGAACTCTATGAGGCCGGAGCGCTCTCCAAGTCCGATTATGAAGCCATGCAGCTCTCATACAACGTGAGCAACTCGCAGTACCAGAACCTCGTCGAGAATACCATCCTCCGCTCGCCCCTCACAGGTGTGATTACCGCCAGGAACTATGATGTCGGCGACATGTACGCCATGTCTTCCCCCATCTACGTGGTCCAGCAGATCACGCCCGTCAAGCTCCTTGTCGCCATGTCCGAGACGGATTATTCCAAGGTCAAGAAGGGTGACAGCGTGGACATCACCGCCGACGCCATCCCCGGACGCACCTTCGTGGGCAAGGTCAACCGCATCTATCCGGTCATCGACCCGGCTTCGCATACCTTCACCGCGGAAGTGGTAGTACCCAACAACGACAGGGTTCTCCGCCCCGGCATGTTCGCCCGTGCCAAAGTCACCTTCGCCATCAACCACAGCATCGTGGTTCCGGACATTGCCGTCGTCAAGCAGCAGGGCTCCGGACAGAAGTCCGTCTTCGTGCTGAACGGCGACAATACCGTCTCCAGCCGCATCGTCACGCTTGGACGTCATACCGGTTCGGATTACGAGATCCTGGAAGGCCTCGGTGAAGGCGAGAAGATTGTCACCAAGGGACATACCTCGCTCCGCAACGGTTCCGAAGTCAATGTAATCAACTAGTGGAGGAGCACTTATGAGCATCTACAGATCGTCGGTGAACCACCCCGTCACTACGGCCCTGGTATTCATCGCATTCATGATCTTCGGCATCTTCTCCCTGGTGAAGACGTCCATTGCGCAGCTCCCCGAGTTCGACGCAAACACCATCATGGTGATGTCCTCGTATCCGGGAGCGAGCGCCGCCGATATCGAGAACAACCTGACGAAGGTCCTGGAGAACTCTTTGAACGGAGTCAGCGACCTGAAGAGCCTGACTTCGACTTCGCGTGAGAACACTTCGCTCCTGACGCTCGAGTTCCGCTACGGAATCGATATCGATGAGGCTACGAACAATGTCCGCGACAAGCTGGACATGGTGAATTCTTCCCTGCCTGACGGAGTCACCGTCCCTGTCATCTTCAAGTTCAGCGCGGACGACATGCCTATCATGATCCTGTCCGCCACTGCGGATGAAAGCCTTCCCGGACTGGACAAGATCCTTGATGACAAGTTGGCCACGCCTCTGGCACGAGTCTCCGGCGTGGGTACGGTCTCCGTATCCGGAGCCCCTACGCGCGAGATCCAGGTCTATTGCGATCCCCAGAAGCTCCAGGCTTACGGCTTGTCCGTCAGCACGATATCCTCTATCATCGCAGCCGAGAACCGCAATCTCCCTTCCGGAAGCATCGACATCGGTTCGGATGTCTATTCGCTGCGCGTGCAGAAGGAGTTCACCGATCCGCGTGAACTGCTGGACATCGTCCTGGGCTCCGTAAACGGTCGTGTGGTCTACCTCAGGGATGTCGCCACCGTGCGCGACGGCAGCCAGGAGAAGGAGATGGAGTCCTACACCAACGGTGTCCGCTCCGCCCAGATCGTCATCCAGAAACAGTCTGGAGCCAACACCGTCAACGTTATCAAGAACATCAAGAAGCAGTTGGTGGAGATCAAGGAGACCCTTCCTTCCGATATCGAGATCACCACCGTCGTCGACTCTTCCGACAATATCATCAATACGATCAACACCCTCAAGGAGACCATCCTGATCACATTCCTCGTGGTCATGCTCGTGGTGTTCGTATTCCTCGGCCGATGGAGGGCCACGTTCATCATCGTGCTGTCCATCCCGATGGCGCTGCTTGCCTCGCTGGTATATCTCTTTGCAACGGGCAATACGCTGAACATCATCTCGATGTCGGCATTGTCGATAGCCATAGGAATGGTCGTGGACGATGCAATCGTCGTGCTGGAGAATGTCTCCACGCACTTGGAACGCGGTGAGAAACCCAAGGAGGCGGCTGTCCACGCTACTTCCGAGGTCGCCATCTCGGTTATCGCATCGACCTTGACCATGCTCTGCGTGTTCCTGCCTCTCACCATGATGACCGGCATGGCAGGCATCATGTTCAAGCAGCTGGGCTGGATCGTCAGCATCATCATGATCGTCTCGACGACCGCCGCGCTTACCCTCGTGCCGATGCTGTGTTCACGCATGCTGAAGGCCGGTCCGAAGACGGGCAAGCTTCACAATGCCATCTTCGGCCCTATTAACAAGGCCCTCGATGCGATTGCCAGGGGTTATGCACGCCTGATCGGCTGGGCAACCTCGCACCGCAAGACAGTCATATTCGGGGCGCTGGGCATTTTCGCCCTGACCCTTGTACTCTTCCTTCCCGGTCTTGAGACAGAGTTCTTCCCCCAGTCCGACCAGGGCCGCCTGACGGTAAATGTCGAGCTCCCCGCCGGTACCTCTCAGGAGGTCACGGGCGAGTTCGCCCGCAGGCTTTACAACCAGATCATGGAACAGGTGCCGGAAGTCCAGCGTCTCAGCTTTACCTACGGCCAGGCGGACGCCAGCAACACTTTCGCCAGCATGCGCTCCAACGGCGCTAACGTGATGTCGATGAATATCAACCTCGGAAGCATGGAGGACCGTGACCGGAGTACGGCCGAGATCGCGGACGTCATCCGCGCTGACCTTGCCATGTACCCCGAAGTCAAGAAGGGTATGGTAAGCGAAGGTATGGGCGGCATGGGTGGCGCATCCACTATCGATGTCGAGATCTATGGTTTCGATTTCGAGACCACCGACAGGGTGGCGCAGGAGATCAAGGAGAAACTCCTTGCCGATCCGGCCTACGCCCAGGTGACTGTCAGCCGCGACGAATACACTCCCGAGTTCCAGATGGACTTCGACAGGACCAAGCTTGCGCTTAACGGCTTGAATTCGACGACCGCCGGCTCCGCGTTCAGCGCGGCCATGAACGGATCGACGGGTTCGTTCTACCGCGAGGACGGTGAGGAGTACGGCATCCGTGTACGTTACGCCCCTGAGTTCAGGACCAGCATCGAGGATATGGAGAACATCGTGGTGTACAATGCCGCCGGCCGTCCCGTCCGCATGAAGGACCTCGGCACGGTCGTGGAGTCCAAGGTGCCTCCTACCATCGAGCGCAAGGACCGTGAGCGCGTGATCACCGTGAGGGGCATTGTCGCGCGAAAGGTTCCGCTCAGCCGTGCGGTAGCCGTGGCTGAGAATGCCATCAATTCCACTGACATCCCGTCTGAACTCACCGCGGTCGTTGCCGGTGACTATGAGGACCAGCAGGAGATGTTCGGGGACATGTTCCTCCTCATCGTCCTGATCATCCTCCTTGTGTATATGGTGATGGCTTCGCAGTTCGAGTCGTTCATGAGCCCGTTCGTGATCATGTTCTCCGTGCCGTTTGCCTTCGTGGGCGTGCTGCTCGGGTTCTGGGTCACCGGGTCGGCGCTCGGAATGATGTCGATGGTCGGTATCATTATCCTTTTGGGTATCGTCGTGAAGAACGGTATCGTGCTCATCGACTATACCATCCTCTGCCGTGAGCGCGGCATGAGCGTGGCGGAGGCTTCGGTCACCGCCGCCCGCAGCCGTCTCCGCCCTATCCTCATGACCACCCTCACCACGGTGCTCGGTATGCTCCCGATGGCACTCGGAAGGGGAGAGGGATCGGAGATGTGGAACTCTCTGGGAGTAACGGTCTGCTGGGGTCTGTCTATCTCAACCCTTGTGACCCTCGTGCTTATCCCGACCATCTACTGCGCACTGGCTACCAGGCAGGAGAAGAGGAAAAACAAGAAACTTGCAAGATCATGAAAGCGATATTCATAGCATACAACCAGGCCTACAACGAAGAGATCGTCGAGGTGCTCGAGGCCAACGGCCAGCGGGGCTATACAGCATGGCAGGACATCCAGGGCAGGGGCAGCACCGACGGCATCCCGCATCTGGGCAGCCATGCATGGCCGGAGATGAACTACGCCATCCTCTCCATGGTGGACGATGACAAGGTGGACGGCATACTCGCCGACTTGCGTGAAAAGGATGAGACTTACCGCGACCTTGGCCTCAGGGCCTATGTCTGGAACATCGAGCGGGCTCTGTGACCCATTTGTTTTACAACCATAAATTGTTATATTTGTGGTTGTATCTTTTTAAATTATTACGAAATACTATGGCAAAAGTAGTAACCAATACCAACATTTCCGACATCCTGGCAAGTGACTTGCCCGTGATGATTGATTTCTGGGCTTCCTGGTGCGGTCCCTGCCGCATGCTCGCCCCCACCGTGGACGAGATCGAGGCCGAATACGAAGGCCGCGTGGTCGTGGCCAAGTGCAACGTCGACGATGCCGATGAAGCTTCCATGCAGTTCCGCATCCGCAACATCCCTACGCTCCTTTTCTTCAAGGGCGGAGAGATGGTGAACCGCCTCGTGGGAGCCGTCTCCAAGCAGGAGATTACCGCCATCCTCGATTCCCTCATCTGAGACAAACATTCTTAATCACAGAAATAACATGAAAAGATTATTCTTTGTCATCGCTTTCGCGTTCATCGCGCTCAGCGCTTCCGCGCAGCAGATAGGTGTCATCGCCGGTATCACCGGTGCAAGCAGCGAGCTCAAGGGCAGTGAGATCGGTACCTTCGACCAGTATCACGCAGGTCTCGTGGCCAATTTCCCTGTCATGGAAGGCTTCCGTCTGCAGCCTGAACTCATCTACAAGGTCAAGGGTACCGCCGTCAACACCATCGGTACCGACCAGGCCAAGGTCGACATGAAGGTCGGGTTCCTTGAGTTCGGTCTCGAGGCCCAGGCCGGTATCGGCCGTGAGTTCCTCCGCGTCTACGGTCTCCTCGAGCCGTTCATCGGCTACAATATCCACGACATGGACTTCAAGGGCAAGGATCTGGTCGACAACCTTTCCTGGAACAAGACCGAGTACGGTTTGGCCCTCGGTGCAGGTGTTGAACTCTTCCAGCACGTCCAGGGTTCCGTGAAGTATTTCTGGAACATGGGAGCCGTCAACGTCAAGGACGAGTCCAAGAAGATCGTCAACGGAGACGAAGTCCGCAACTTCAACGGAGTCACCCTCTCTCTCGCCGTCCTGTTCTAGGAACTATGCCTGAGAAGAAAGCGGTTGTTTTCTGCTCGGCGAGTTTCGACATCGATGAAAGATTCAACGACCTCGCCCGGGATGTCGTCCGCATTCTTTTTGGGTGTGGGTACGGCATGGTGTCCGGGGGGACGGTCAAGGGTACAATGAACGTCATAGCCGGGGAGGCCCTGAGGCTCGGAATGGAGCACAAGGGCGTCCTCCCCGTGTTTATGAAGGGGGTTGAGTATCGTGGCCTGACGGAGCTTGTGTGGACGGAGACGATGGCCGAGCGCAAGGAAGAGATGCGGGCAGGCACTTGCCTGGCTGTCGCGCTTCCAGGAGGCATCGGCACATTGGACGAAGTCATCGAGACCCTTACGCTTGCTAAGCTGGGCCGCTATCCCGGCAAGGTCGTCGCTTTCAATTTCGAAGGTTTCTACGAGCCGCTGAAGGCACTGCTTGACCATTATGTCGAGACCGGGATGCTGGACAGGCCTTCGAGGAGGCTGATCTATTTCCCGGAGACATTGGATGATTTCCTCGCTTGCGTGCAGTGATATGGGCAGAAAGGCTATCCTGGATTATCTCGGGAACGATTGGACGCGGACGATGTCGCTGATCAGCTCTTCGCTGGACAGCGATATCGACCTGCTGAACCACATCAACTCCTACATCATGGAGCACGGGGGCAAGCAGCTCCGGCCTATGCTCTCCCTGCTGATGGCCAAAGCATGCGGGGAAGGTCGTCTGACGGACGACAGCATCCGCTATGCGGCTGCCACCGAGCTCCTGCACAACGCCACGCTCCTGCATGACGACGTGGCCGACGGAAGTAAGACCCGCAGGGGAGCGCCCACCGTGGCTTCTTTCCTCGGGGCGAGCAACTCCGTCCTTGTAGGGGATTACTGGCTGGTCAAGGCCGTCGACCTGGTGATGGGAGCCGACCGCGCTGTGATGGAGGTCTTGGGCCTTTTCGCCGGCACGCTTTCTTTACTTGCTTCAGGAGAGATGCTCCAGCTTCAGAAAGCGGCCAGCGGCGATACCACCGAGGACGATTATCTCAGGATCATCCGGTCCAAGACCGGGACCCTTTTCGAGACTGCATGTGAGTCGGCGGCGATCTCCGTCGAGGCCTCTGACGAGGCCAGGCAGGTTGCGGGCATCTATGCCCGCTATCTCGGATACGCCTTCCAGATCAAGGATGATATCCTCGACTATACGGGAGGCGATATCGGGAAGCCAGCGGGTGTGGACATCCGTGAGCGCAAGATCACGCTCCCGCTCCTCGGCGCCATGAGCCGGGTGGATGCGAAGCGTCAGGAGGAGGTCAGGGAGATGGTGCGCGGAGTGTCGGACCATCCGGAGAATGCCGGGCTTCTCATAGGGTTCGTGATGGACAATGACGGCATCTCCTATGCGCAGGACCGTCTCAAGACATATTCGCATCAGGCCATACAGGCGCTTTCAGTGCTGCCTGCGAGCCCTGCGGTGGATTATTTAGTGGAACTGGCCAATTTTACGGCAGACAGGGACAGATGATATTCGATGAGACCATAGGAAACGGAGACGTGAGGAAGGCCCTTGCCGGCATGGTTGGCAGCGGCCGGGTCCCGCACGCCCTGATGTTCTATGAGAACGATGGGTGCGGGGCGCTCCTGCTCGCCCTCGGTTTCCTGGAGTGCCTGACAGGCTCTCAGAAGGTGGGCCGGCTCATCCATCCGGACGTCCATTTCATCTTTCCCGTTACGAAGGGGTCCAAGGTTACGACTGACAAGCCCACGTCGGAGTCTTATCTCCAGTACTGGCGCGAACTCGTCAAGGCCAATCCCTATTTCCTTGAAAATGACTTGAATGAGGCTCTCGGTATAGAAGGGAAGTCTTCGGTCATCGCGATAGCCGAGGCCCGCTTCATCATGGACAAGCTTTCGTTCCATTCCCTCGAGGGCGGGTACAGGGCCGTTGTGGTCTATCTGCCCGAAAAGATGAACAAGGATACGGCCAACCGCTTGCTCAAGAGCATCGAGGAGCCGCCGGAGATGACGCAGTTCATCTTTATCACACATGCTCCCGAGAAGGTTCTGACGACCATCTCGTCGCGCTGCCAGGGCATCCGTGTCCTGCCGTTGACCAAGGAGGAGGTCTCCGAAGTGCTCCAGGAGCGCTTCGGCTATTCGGAGCAGCAGGCTGCCGCGGCGGCGGAAGTAGCCGGCGGCAGCGTCGGGCGGGCCCTGGCCTACCTCTCCGAGAGCGGAGAGGCCGGGGCGGAGGCCGCCCTGTTCGCCTCCCTCATGGAGGCGCTCCTGGCGCGCGACCTGCTGGCCGCGCAGGATGTCGGCGAACAGCTGGCAGCCCTGCCTTCGCGGGAGCGCGCCAAGGCTTTCTGCCGCTACGCGGCCGAGGCCTTGCGCAAGGTTTTCATGCTCCAGCAGGGCATGGACCGTATCGCCGGGGTCGCCCCGGCCGAAGCAGGCGTCTTCGCCGATTACGCCTCGCGATGCCGCAAGAGCTTTTCCCGCAAGGCATTGCCCCTGCTCGACAACGCCATGATGCTGATCGAGCGCAACATCAACCTGAAAATCCTTTTCTGCGACCTTGTCGACAGACTTTATATGCTGATTTGAAATGGACGACAATACCAATAACGAATCCTTGTACTTCGACTGCAGCCGCGGTTGCACCACATCCTCCGATCCGGAGACCGGAGACGTAGTGTGCAACTACCGTCAGGGCTGCTGCAAGCTCAAGGACTATGACTGGCTGGGCGGTGTGTCCCGTGCCGAATACAACGGCTTTTTCGAGGTGCGCTTCAAGAACACCCGCAAAGGCATCTATGTCAACGCTTCCGGCCAGAACGTCAAGGTCGGCGACCTCGTGATAGTCGAGGCCGCCAACGGCCACGACCTCGGCATCGTCACGCTCGAGGGCCCTGTGGTCGGTCGCCAGATGCGTTGCAAGGGCATCAACCCCGAGACTTTCGAGTTCAAGAAAATCTACCGCAAAGCCAGGCAGAACGACATAGTCAAGTGGCAGGAAGCCATTGCCCGTGAGCAGGATACGATGATCAAGGCCAGGCGCATCGCCGCTGAGATGGGCCTGGAGATGAAGATCGGTGACGTGGAGTTCCAGGGAGACGGCACCAAGGCCATATTCTACTATATCGCCGACGGCCGCGTGGACTTCCGCCAACTGATCAAAGTTTTCGCCGAGGAGTTCCGCATCCGCATCGAGATGAAGCAGATCGGCGCACGCCAGGAGGCCGGCCTTATCGGCGGCCTCGGCGTGTGCGGCCGCGAGCTCTGCTGCGCCAACTACATCACCAATTTCCAGTCCATCACGACTTCCGCTGCTCGCTGCCAGGACCTTTCTCTGAATCCGCAGAAACTGGCGGGGCAGTGCGGCAAGCTCAAATGCTGCCTGAACTACGAGGTCGCCACCTATCTGGATGCCCAGTCGCGTATCCCTAAAGTCAGCGAACCGCTTGAGTTCGAGGACGGGCAGGCATGGCTGGTCAAGACCGACATCCTCAAGGAGATCATGTATTTCTCCTACGAGAAGGGTTCCCTGGCCAATGTCTATGCCTTGGATGCGTATGAGGTTCAGGAGATCATAAAGATGAACCGCAACGGCATCAAGCCCGAGTCGCTCAAGACCGAGCCTGAACCGTATATGCCTGAGTTCATTACGGCCGTGGGTGACGACAGCATCACCCGTTTCGACAATCCCGAGCGCAAGCGCTCCAAGTCCCGCCGCCGCGGCCAGCGCCAGAACGGCGGCCGCAAGGGCGACAGCCGCCGCGGGCATGGCCGCAAGGGCTCCGGAGCCGCCAAGGAAGCAGGGGAGTGACAAGCCATGAGAAGGTCGCTGGTCAAGGTTCTTTGCATGATGATGCTCGCTGCCGTCGCGGCGGCGGGCGTTTCGTGCTCCCGGCCGATGTCCTATGAAAAGTTCGTCAGTGTCGAGGACAGGGAGGCCAACGGCCTGTACAGCTACACCATCGACCTGTCCGATTCCCTCTGTACCTATGACGTATCGTTCTACTCGCGCATAGATGCCACCCGGTTCAAGGAGATGCACTCCCGTGATTTTTCCTTGATGGTTACCTGGACGGCACCGTCCGGGCAGCGTTACCGCGAGACGGTGTATTTCGGCCTGTTCGATGACAGCACGGGGTCTGACTCCTATTCCCGACAGTATGTCAAGCCTTACAGGAAATCCCTAGTGCCGGTAGAGTACGGGACCTGGAATATCGAAGTGCTGGTCAATTCCGGAGCCGAGGTTCCCGGTTTCAGGGGATTGGGCATCATCTGCAAGAAAAACATTCCCGATGGGGCACGGTAAACTCAAGAAATTCGCCGAGAACGAAACGTTCCGCTGCCTTCTGCAGCCCTCTGCGGAGGAAGTGCTGGCGGATGGTTTCTTCAATCTCAGGGACCATGCGGTCAAGGGGCATTGGAACGAAACGATGTTTGACGCTCCGCGTCCCATAGTCCTTGAACTGGGCTGCGGTAAAGGGGAGTACACCATAGACCTCGCCCAGCGCAATCCAGCATTCAACTATATCGGCGTGGACATCAAGGGCGCTCGACTGTGGAAAGGCGCAAAATATGCCACCCAGCACGGTATGGGTAATGTCGCGTTCCTCCGTACGCGCATCGAGTTCATCACGGCTTATTTCGCTCCGGGGGAAGTGTCGGAGATATGGCTTACTTTTTCCGACCCCCAGTTCCGCAGCGAGAACAGCCGCCTGACCTCCCCGCTCTTCCTCGAGCGTTACCGCTCGTTCATGAAGCCGGGAGGCATCGTCCACCTCAAGACCGACAGCATGTTCCTGCACCGGTACTCGCGAGCGGTCGCAGAGCGTAACGGCCTCCGGATCCTCGGCTGTACCGAGGATCTCTACGGCACGCCCCAGTCTGATCGTCGTCTGCCCGAATTGCCTGCCGAAACGGTCGAGGCGCTGTACGAGGTCCAGACTTTCTATGAGAAGATGTTCCTGGAGCAGGGGTACAAGATCACGTATCTTTCTTTCGTCATCGACCATGACGGCCCTTACGAGCATCCCGATTTCGATGAGGAGTACTGGCGCTCCGTCGAAGGTCCCCGCCTCCTTTTCGGCCACGACTCCGCCGAAACCCGCCGCCAGAAACTTCACCCAAAGGATTAGTTTCCTGCTTTGCTTGGCACACTCTTGCTTCACCTTACTCAGCACCTTTTCGCCATAACCTTTCTCCGCTCAGTCCCCCCCAAGCATCCTGTCCCCGCACAGCCCTCTTTCTCCACACAGCCCCCTTTTATTCCTCCTTCATACAGCCCCCCAAGCACCTTTCTTCGCCCAGCTCGTAAGTATCCTTTCTCCGCCCCCCCCTTTATACTTCCTCCGCAAATCGTTCCGGGCGTGGATGCCGCCTAGGTGGGTCTAGGAGCGACATCACTGTTCCTGACCTCAGGAATTTCGTTGGGTCTCGGACAAGGAATGGCTTCACAGGCTACTCAGAACTGTACCCGTGTTCTCGACGGTTTGTGGAGGATAGGGTATCCGGTCCTGTCAGGGCCATTGATCTATAAAAAGATAATTTTCTTCGGAAAACCCCTCTGCGGGAGATTAGAATTATGTTCCCTTATACTATCTTTTCGGAAAACTGTTTGACTATGGAAAAGAAGTATTATCATTTTTACTCGGAAGGGAAAAAGGCGGCGGAACTGTTTCTTTCCAAATCCGATTTCGTTTCGGCGCTGAACCGTTTGGCGGTGTGTGCGTTACGTTTCCCGAATGTAGTGGTAGTCGCCTTTACCTTTGAAGATACCCATGTACACTTCCTGCTGTACTGTCTGGAGGAAGAGGGGAAAGCTTTTTGCGATTTGTTCAAAAGGCTGACAATGATATATATAAGCCATGCGAGAGGAGGAAAACCCGAGGGACTTCAGTTTATCTTCGATGTGGAGGAGGTAGAGGGTGAGTCTTATCTTAAAAAAGTCGGGGCGTATGTCCTCGTGCAGCCTACCAAGGATGGGAAGGGGATTATGCCTTACGATTATCCATGGAGTTCGGCACCTTTGTATTTCAGAGGGGAGAAGGTTGTCCCGGTATGGTGTGTCGACAGGCATGGAGTTGTGCAGGAAGCGGTACGCATAGGGAACATGACATGCCGGGAAAGGAAGAAACAGTTCAGGACAGATGTCCCGCTTCCGGACAATTGGTTGACCTGCAATGGTATAATCCTTCCGGCCAATTATGTGGATGTCAATCGTTTCGAACAGATATACAGGACTCATAACGCATTCCGCGCATTCCTGTCCCGATCGTCGGACAGCGAGATGATACGGCAGACAGCTATGGTGAAAGGTGTATCTCTGCCTGACCATGAAATGAGGGAAGCCTGCCGGAAGGTCTGCCGGGAAATCTTCGGAGTACGAGACGTCCGAGTGCTGGATTCAACGAAACGGCTGGAGCTGGCACGTAAGCTGCGACGCCGGTATCTGATCTCCAGCAAACAGTTGTCCAGGATCGTTCATGTCCCGGTCGATGAGATTGAAAGGCTTCTTTGAGCCCGGCAGCTTTGTCTGCCGACAAATCGTTCCGGACAGAGACGTCGTCTCGAAATATCTGTAGGTCATATCGGTGTTCCTGACCTCGGGAATTCCGTCAGGTCTCGGACAAAGCACCGCCCCACAGACCGCTTAGGGCAATTCTTCTGTTCTCGACGATTTAAGGAGATGATCACAGCTAAGGCTTGAGCCGGCGAAACAATGCTGGATAGGTTATGTCGATATCCTTGAAGGCTGAGAAGGGTTCCGACCGGTATCTTGATGAGATCAAGTAATCTGCGCTGGGGGGATTAGGTGATTAGGCGCTGGTCAGGGTTCGGTCCAGTGGATGACGATGCCGTCGCGTTCCATGCCGCGGAACCAGGTCATCTGGCGTTTGGCGAACTGGTGGATGGCGTTGGCGAGGAGGGTGCGCATCTCATTGTAGGATAGGATGCCGAGGACGTGCTGGGTGACGAATTTGTATTCCAGACCGTAGTAGATAAGGGTTTCTGCGGGGACGCCGGCGTCGAGAAGGCCGCGGACTTCGTCCACGAGGCCTTCTGCCAGGCGGGCGTCGAGCCGCGCGTCGATGCGCGCATTGCGCGTTGCACGGTCGACCAGCGTGCCGATGTAAAAGGTATTGTGCGGAAACAGCGCAGGGTCGACCGTCGGGTAACGTTTGTCGAAATCGTAGCCGCAGGTGGCGGCCTCTATGTAGAGGCCCGTGCCGCCGCAAAGCAGCGGCACCCGGCCGCGGCTGCGGATGTTCTGGTAGGCTTTCACGAAATCCTTCTGGAATTCGTATACGTTGTATTTCGCTCCGGCAGGCTGGATATCGATGAGATGGTAGGGGACATCGCCGTATTCGGACAGGTCCTTGCCGGTACCGATGTCCATCCCGCGATAGACCTGGCGGGAGTCAGCCGAGATGATCTCGGCACCGAGCCGACGGGCAAGCGACACCGCGTAGCGGGTCTTGCCCGAGGCCGTCGGCCCGAGCACGCAGACGAGATCGACGCTCCCGTCGCGCAGCGACGCGGCGAGCGCCTCCTCGTCGATCGTCTCGGGAGCCGGGAGCTCCGCTATCATCGGCATCCTTTTCTTGGGCATATCTCCTTTAACCGCGTTCCATTTCGCGGCGCATGTCCTTTTCCTTGATGGTCTGGCGTTTGTCGAACTCCTTCTTTCCCTTGGCCAGGGCGATGCGGAGCTTGGCGTAGCCGTTCTCGGCGATATACGCGCGGACGGCTACTATCGTAAGGCCCTTCTGCTTGACAGCTTGCTGGAGGTGCCGGAGTTCGCGCTTGGTGAGCAGGAGCTTGCGGTCGCGTGCCGGCTCATGGCTGTTCCACGATCCCCAGAAGTATGTGGAAATGTTCATTCCCTTTACATACAACTCTCCGTTCACGAAGTAGCAGAACGCATCAGCCAGCGACGCCTTGCCCAGGCGCAGCGACTTGATCTCGGTGCCTACCAGCACGA
This sequence comes from uncultured Bacteroidia bacterium, assembly GCA_902785785.1. Classification (GTDB taxonomy): domain Bacteria; phylum Bacteroidota; class Bacteroidia; order Bacteroidales; family UBA932; genus Cryptobacteroides. Next base: position 96,907 of record CADAAA010000007.1, read on the forward strand.
TACCGGCGTCGTACGTCTCGAGGAACTCGTAGTCGTACGACGCGCGGCGGTTCGTGATCTGTATCTTGCTTTTGGCTTTGGGCATGGTTCCTTACAGTGCAAAGGCTTCGCGGATGAGGTCCACGGAGTCGAGTTTCTCCCAACCGTAGAACTGGATCTCGCGCTCCACTTCACGTCTGCCGAGGCCGTCGCCGGGGTCGCGCATGAGCTTGACCTTGCGCGTGAAAGGCTTTTTGCCGAAATGGCCGTAGGCAGCGGTATCTTCGTAGATGGGGTTGAGGAGCTGGAACTTGCGGGTGATGGCCGCCGGGCGCAGGTCGAACAGCCTGGCGATGCCTTCGGCGATCTCGCTGTCGCTAAGGCCGGCCTTGGCGGTGCCGTAGCTGTTGACGAATATGCTGACTGGCTCGGCGACGCCGATGGCGTAGGCGAGCTGAACCAGCATCTCGTCCGCCACTCCGGCAGCCACCATGTTCTTGGCGATGTAGCGCGCGGCGTAGGCGGCGCTGCGGTCAACCTTCGAGGGGTCCTTGCCCGAGAAGGCGCCGCCGCCGTGCGCGCCCTTGCCGCCATAGGTGTCGACGATGATCTTGCGGCCGGTCAGGCCGGTATCGCCGGCGGGGCCTCCGATCACAAAATTGCCGGTAGGGTTGACGAACAGCTTGTAATCGCCCTTGAAAAGGGCTGCGGTCTCCGCCGGGAGCGTATCCACGAGGGCGGGGAGCACGATCTGCCTGACATCGCTCTCGATGCGTGCGTGCATGGCCTCGATAGTGTCGAACTCGTCGTGCTGGGTGGACAGCACTATGGTATGGACGCGCAGCGGCTTTCCGGTCGCGCCGTCATATTCGATGGTGAACTGGGACTTGGCGTCGGGACGGAGATAGTCCATCACGCCGGGACGGTTGTGGCGGATGTCGGCCAGGACCATGAGAAGTTTGTGGGACAATGCCAGAGCCAGCGGCATGTACTCTTCGGTGTCACGGCAGGCGTAGCCGAACATCATGCCCTGGTCGCCCGCGCCCTGCTCCTCCGGAGTCTCGCGGACGACGCCGCGCCGGATGTCGGCGCTCTGCTCGTGGATGGACGAGAGCAGTCCGCAGCCCTGGCTGTTGAACATCAGCTCGGCGCGGTTGTAGCCGATGCGGTCGATGACCGCGCGGGCGGTCTTCTGGATGTCGACGTATGCGTCCTCAGAGCGGACCTCGCCGCCGACGACCACAAGGCCGCGGCTGCAGAAAGTCTCACATGCGACCTTGGCGTGCTCGTCCTGGCGGAGGAATTCGTCCAGGATGGCGTCCGAGATCTGGTCGGCCACCTTGTCCGGGTGGCCCTCCGAAACTGATTCGGAAGTGAAAAGGTAATTCTTCATAAATAAAAAACTCCAACGTAAAACATACGCGGAGAGTCACTAAACGAAGCTATATGGAATTTTAGCATTTTTTAGTGTGGTTGCAAGCAATCAAATCTCTCCACATTCGGACTGCAAAGATACGGCAAAATTGCAGATATGCAAAAGAAAACCGCCTTAATGGCGTATGTATCGATTTAACAATGAAATAGGGCCAAGAATTGTCCCTGAATACTCGGATTGTTCGGAAAAAACCAGTAAATTTGTACTTTGTTTTGGAAGAGGAATACTATTATTTTTCATATTCAATTATGTACCAAACATTCAAAAGATTTCTGACCGTCATCGCGGTCATGCTGGTGGGAATCTCTGCATTCGCACAGGTCACCACCTCATCGCTTAACGGAAAGGTCACGGACACTACCGGCGAACCCGTCGTCGGCGCCGCCGTGATCGCCGTTCACAATCCTTCCGGTACGCAGTACTATGCCGTGGCGAATGCCGAAGGCCGTTTCGCCATCAACGGTATGCGTTCGGGCGGTCCTTACTCTGTCGAGGTCAGCTGCCTTGGTTACCAGTCGGTTACCTACACTGATATCACCCTCCTTCTGGGTGAGGCCTATGCGCTCAACGCCGAGATGCCGGACGATTCCGAGATGCTTTCCGAGGCCATCATCATCTCCACTGCATCTTCCAAGTTCACCACCGAGAAGACAGGTGCGGCTACCAATATCAACAACAGCCAGATCGTTTCCCTTCCTACCGTCAGTCGCAGCCTCACCGATGTGACCAGGCTCTCGCCTTACGGCGGAAACGGCATGACCTTCATGGGTTCTGACGACCGTACTTCCAACTTCACCATCGACGGCGGTAACTTCAACAACAACTTCGGTCTCTCCGGCAACCTCCCCGGCGGCGGCAACCCCGTTTCGCTTGACGCCATCGAGGAAATGCAGGTCGTCATCTCGCCTTATGACGTCCGCCAGACCAACTTCATCGGCGGTGGTGTCAACGCCATCACCAAGTCCGGTACCAACACCGTCAAGGGCTCGGCCTATGTGTATCACAGGAATGAGTTCATGCGCGGCAACAATGTTGCCGGTCTCGAGCTCGGTGACCGTGACCCTGAGCGTACCACTACCTATGGTATGACCCTCGGCGGCCCCATCATCAAGAACAAACTCTTCTATTTCGTCAACTTCGAGTACATCCCCCATCCGGAGGAGACCTCCCGCTGGAAACCCTCTACCAACGGCGTAGCCAATCCTGCCCTTTACATTTCCCGCACTACAGTGTCCGACATGCAGAAGGTCAAGGACTATGTCATGAACAAGTACGGCTATGACACCGGTTCCTATGACAATTTCAGCGGCAACGAGTCGAACATGAAGGCCCTTGTCCGTCTGGATTGGAACATCAACGACAATCACAAGCTTGCATTCCGTTACAACTACACCATTTCCAAGGAGTGTTTCTTCACGAATGCTTCGTCATCCGATTGCGGACAGCGTACGACCGAGGCCCGTCTCTCGCAGTACTCGATGACCTTCGCCAACTCGTTCTACACCTCGGACAATCTCGCCCAGGGCTTCTCGCTTGACCTGAACAGCAGGTTCTCCGACAACATGGTGAACCAGTTCCTGGCCACCTATTCCAAGCTTGACACTTCCCGCGGCACCCCTTCCGCCTACTTCCCGTTCATCGACATCCTCGACGGTACCGGTACCATCACTCCGTACATGTCGCTCGGTTATGAACTCTTCACCTGGCAGAACGGTTACCACAACAACGTCGTCAATATCAAGGACGACTTCACCATCTACTCCGGCAACCACAAGTTCATGACCGGTATCGCCTACGAGTACCAGATGGCTGACAACGCATATCTCAGGAACGGTACGGGTTACTATCGTTACAACTCCCTCGATGACTTCCTCAACGGAGCTACCCCCGAGACTGTCAATTTCACTTATGGCTACGAGAACCTCATGCGTGACGATCCGGCCAGCCGTGTCGTCTACCACAAGGCCAGCGCTTACGTCCAGGATGACTGGGACGTGACCGACCGCTTCAAGCTCACCGCCGGTGTCCGTCTCGATTCGTACATCTTCGACAACAGCAACATCATCACCAACAAGGCTGTTTACGATCTTGAATATCCTGATGCTCAGGGCAATATCCGTCACATCGATACCGGCAAGTGGCCTGCTGCCACTCCGATTGTCTCCCCCCGTATCGGTTTTACCTGGGATGTATTCGGTGACAAGAGCTTCAAGGTCCGCGGCGGTACCGGTCTCTTCGCTGGACACGTTCCGCTCGTCTTCCTTACCAACATGCCTTCGAACTCTTCGATGAACCAGTATGCCGGTATCATCACCACTACGTACAAGGATGGTGTGGCAACTCCTGACCCGCTTCTTGAGCAGTTCAAGGGTGACCTGATCACCGACCGCGAGCAGATGAGGGAGAAGTGGTACGGCCTCGGCTTCCCTAAGGAGATCTCCTCCGCAGACGGCAAGATTCCTAAAAAACTCGCTGCGGTAGATCCTCACTTCAAGATGCCTCAGGTATGGAAGACCTCGCTCGCCATCGATTATGCCTTCCCGACCGCTTTCCCGTTCACCGTTACTGTAGAAGGTATCTTCAACCAGAACATCAATGCCTCCACCATGGAGGACTGGAACATGATCCCCGTCGACGGTTTCGCACGCTTCAAGGGTGCTGACAGCCGTCCGGTCTATCCTACCAACTACACTTATACCAAGTCTCCTGCATATGTGCTGACCAATACCCATCTCGGATACACCTATTCCGGCAACATCACCGTGAACATGGCTCCGACCGAGGGCCTCAGCATCATGGCTGCCTACACTCACACCGTGAACAAGGAGCTCACCTCCCTTCCCGGTTCCGACCCTGCATCGATCTTCAACTATGTTCCCACCGTCGCCGGTCCGAACTATACGACCCTGCACCTCGCCCAGAACAATACTCCTGACCGTTTCGTGGCCTCCCTTACCCACCATGACAAGAGCCACAACCACTACGGATTCATCTTCGAAGCCTGGAGAGGCGGTTACAACTACACTTACATGCTCACCAACGACATGAATGGTGACAACTACAAATACGACTCCCTCTTCATCCCTACCGAAGAGCAGATCAACTCCGGTGAGTTCCGCTTCGTCTCCAATGACGACCGCGACCGCTTCATGGCTTTCGTGAACAACGATGCTTACCTCAGCAGCCACAAGGGTCAGTATGCAGAAGGCTACTCCGTTTACAATCCTTGGGTCAACAGGCTTGATTTCAGCTACAAGCATGACTTCCAGGTAAAGGTTGCCAACAGCATCAATACCCTTCAGCTCAGCCTTGACATCAGGAACCTCCTTAACCTGTTCAACTCCAGCTGGGGTGTCAGTAAGTACATGAATCCTGACCTCAACTCCGGCCGTATCCTCCAGTACGAAGGCGTGGATGCACAGGGCTATCCCGTGTTCTCCACCCCTGAGGCCGTCAGCGGTTCCACCCAGACCTGGGTGCCCAACACCGCTATCGGACAGTGCTGGTATGCTTCTGTCGGTATCAAGTATATGTTCAACTAATCAGACGCCTTACGAATATGAAATTCAGATATTTTCTCGCCGCTTTGTTCCTCTCTCTCGCAGTCGGCTGCGTGCAGGAGGAGATAGGCACCCTTTCCGAGATTCAGGTTTCTGAGTCTTATGTCTCCATCGACGTCAACGGTGGCTCCGCGTCAGTGAACGTTACTGCTTCCGAGAGCTGGCAGGTCGATGCGAGCTCCGTTCCGTCCTGGCTTACGGTTTCCCCCATGTCAGGGGCCGCCGGCAATGCCCAGGTAACTTTCTCCGCGGAATCCACAAAGGCCACCAACAAGGCCGAGGTCAAGATCGTATGCGCAGGTCAGACCCAGTATGTCAATGTCATACAGTATGCCACCAAGGTCGACCCTCCCATCTCAACGGCCGCCCAGGTCATTGCGGGTGACGACGGAGTGACTTTCCGCATGTCTGGTGTCTGCTCGCGCTATGATTCCGGCAATGCCAATGCTGTCCTTTACGGCAACTGGTATATCACCGACGAGACCGGTACCGTCTATATTTACGGTACCCTCGACAAGAAGGGCCAGACCAAGGGCAATCCCCTTACGGCTTGGGGTATCGAAGTCGGCGACCATGTCGTCATCGAAGGTCCCAAGTCCACTTACAACGGCACTGTGGAGCTCGTTGACGTTACCGTCATCTCCATTACCAAGTCGCTCATCAGCGTGGGTGATTTCGATTTCGATGAGCTTCCTTGCACCGACACGACCTTCAACATGACCGTCAGCGCCAAGGAGAGTCCGATACTCGTGACCAGCGATTCCGACTGGCTGCAGATCGTCGACGTCAATGCAGACGGATCTTACAAGCTGCACGCCAACGCCAACGACCGTACTGCCAAGCGTACCGCTACCATCAGCATCAAGGGCCCCACCGCTCTCAAGAGCGTTGAGATCGCACAGGCCGGAACCCCCGCCACCGGTGCTTCCATTACCGAAATCGTCGCTGCAGACGATGACGATCAGGTCCAGACCCTGCCCAATTCCGTGGTCGTGGCTCTCACTACCCGCGGCGCTGTCCTCTCTGACGGTACCAGTGCCATCTATGCTTACGGCAACTCCGCCGCCGCCCTCAAGCTCGGTGACGGTGTGAAGATGTCCGCCAGGAAGACCACTTACAACGGAGTTCCCGAGCTCACCGACATTACTGATGTATTCGTCGACAGCGAGGGCAATGCAGTTTCCTATCCCGATGCCAAGGATATTACCGCCAGTGTCGAGACTTACGAAGCATCCGTAGCCGAGTACATCAAGTTCAGCGGTACCCTGACCGTTTCCGGCAATTACTTCAACATCGCTTTCGACGATGTCGATCCCGATGTCAAGCAGGGCAGCATCGTATATCCGATCGATGCTCTCGACGCCAAGTCCTTCGACGGCAAGAAGATCACCGTTACCGGTTACTTCAACGGCCTCAGCAGCAAGGGCAAGTTCGTCAATGTCGTCGCTACCAAGATCCAGGAGTTCGTCGACAATCCTAAGGGTACCCTCCGCAATCCTTACGAGGCTACGGAGATTGCCAGCCTCATCAAGGGCGGCACCATCCCCGAGGGCAAGGTCTACGTACGCGGTATCATCAATAAGATCGACAATGTGAACACCTCCTATGGAAATGCCCAGTACTGGCTTTCCACGGATGGCGCTACCGCTGACTTCGAGGCCTATCGCAGCTACTATTACGGTGGTGAGAAATGGACCGAGGACAACAAGGATGCCATCAAGGAGGGTGACGAGGTGCTTCTCTACGGTGAAGTCACTTACTATGCCGCCAACGATGTCGCCGAGTTCAAGCAGGGCAACTACCTTGTGACCATCAACGGCAAGGCTCTCCCCGAGGGCGACGGCACCGAGGCTTCCCCTTACAATGTCACCAAGCTCGCTGAAATGCTGCTTGCAGGCGAGACATTCGAAGGCGAAGTATATGCGAAGGGCCTCATTTCCCAGATCGACAATGTCAACCTCCAGTATGGCAATGCCCAGTATTGGATCTCCGACGACGGAACCAAGCTCTTCCAGATGGAGATTTACCGCGGTTTCTGGTTCGGTGGTGAGAAGTTCACCTCCGAAGACCAGATCGCTCTCGGCGACGAGGTCGTGGTCTTCGGAAAAGTGAAGGTCTACAAGGAGATCCCCGAGTTCGATGCAAATAACAAGATCATATCCCTGAACGGCAAAATCGAATAAACTTAATTCGATATGAAAAGATTTATCACTATCGTAGTTGCAGTCCTCTGCCTGGCAGCGGTTGCAAACGCACAGCCGAAGGCTATCGGCCTTCGTGCCACCTATGGCGCCGAACTTTCCTATCAGCATTATGCAGGAGGTTCCAACTTCTGGGAGTTCGACGCGGGTCTTTTTGACAACCTCCTGGATGTCGTGGCCATCTACGACTTCAGCATCGCCCCCGTCGGCCCGTTCAATTTCTATATGGGCCCCGGCGCATTCCTCGCTATATGGCCTGGAAATAAGCACGACGATCACGCCAATATGCAGGTTGGTCTGGCAGGACAGATCGGACTCGAATACACCTTCGATTTCCCTCTCCAGATCTCCCTTGACTGGCGTCCTTGCTTCAACCTGATGAACGGCTTTGCCTGGGCTCCGTATGGCGCAGCCCTCGGTATCCGTTACGCGTTCTGACGGTAGATCAATACTTGAAAAAAGGCTGACCGGTGTGTTCCGGCCAGCCTTTTTTTAGAAGGTGGAACTCGTGGAGACGGGGCCGCCGGAGGCTGTGAGGCCTTCGGCCACGGCCTCGAAGCGACCTGGGTACACCGGCATCTTGCAATCGATCTCCATGCTTTCCCCGGGTCCGAGCGTCAGCAGGGGATGCCAATAGAGAGTCTGGCGGTAGTCGGGATACTCTTTGCCTACGCCCTCGCAGGTATAGGCGAGGGGATAGGACGTACCCTGGAAGTCCACTATACGCACGTTGTCCTCGAATACCATCGAGGGGAGCGTGCCCTTGTAAGTCACGAAATTGACTATACCGGAGAATCCGCGTATACCGACGAAATAAGAGTCGGGATAGATGTCGATGCGCTTGACCAGCAGCGGGTCGTAAGAGAGTATCTTCTCATGGTCCAGGACGGGTACTCCGTCCAGCATGACGAGTGCAGTGCCGCGCGTGAAACGATAGTTGCCGCGCGAGTCGGTCGCCAGGACTTGGATTTCGCGGCGTCCATCCGCCTGTCTGGTGCGGATTTCGGGAATAAACTCGACGAACAGTTCTTCCATCACAGGGAACCGGGTGTAGTCATCAAGGATGTAGCTCTTCCGGGATTCAGTGTCGAAAGTGGTATACTCCTTTATCGGGATCGCAGAATACAGCGTGTCTGCGTTGAATGCCCTTTCCAACTGCATTCCCAGCCCCCGGAGTTCGAGCGCTTTCCCGTAATCGCTGCAAAGTGCGAGTGAGGGAATGCTGCCAGGGTCAAGGTTGAGGAAAGGACTTGTCAGTTCGAGATGGCATACGTTGTCACGGTCCGTACCCTCTATCTCCAGGAACATCTCCTGCTCTCCATAGATGTTTGATGTAAAGAAAGTCACATATCCGTTTTCATCAATGGAAGAGATATAAACGTTACTCCCGTCTCCGGGTGAAGAAATGAAGGCGAACTTGTCCTGAAGTGCATGGATGCCGTCTGCATCCGTTCCTGTAACGCGGGCGCGGATGATTTCCCCTTCATATTCTGGAATGATTTCAGAATTGAAGCCACTTGCTGCAGGCATGGTTCGCAGCGCTCCGACGAAGTCCGCAATGTGCGCTCCCTGCGGAGCAGGTATACCGTCACTGTGGCGGACGGTCAGGTTGAAACTCACCGCTTCAGTTCCTTTGTTGAAAACCACAACCCGGCCGGGATCCGCCTTCACGTCCAGAGCACCGGTTTGCTGCGTAGCCACTATGGCAGGTATCTCCTGTACTACTTCGACTCCGCCTTCTATCCGCTCATTGCTGATAGTGTTGAAAACTGACAGGGTTCTGGCCCCTAACGTTGCATCGAAACCATCTTCAGAAGCCCCGAGTGCAGTATAGGCAATAAGTTTGTAATTGCCGGTAGGAATGGTGTTGGGAAGCATCAGTTTCCCTCCTCCCCGGCCTCCATCAAGGGCTATCTTGGCAGTCTGCACCATCCCTGAAGCGGAGTGGACTTCTACATAGGCTGTCTTGCTGAAAGTGGAGAGGTGGCCCGTCGAGGCATCCACGCAGAAGGCTGACAGCCATACGGCGTCGCCTGCGACATAGACCTCCCGGTCTGTCGAGATATAGACGCGTTCGCGTATCCTGGTCTGTCCGTACATGATTTGGACGGAAAACAGCAGCGAAAACAGCAGAAGTATATATATCCTCTTCATCTTAAAAGCTTAAATATGGTCATTAGGCCAGTATGAAGGTTTGTCCTTTGTCCCACCTACAGACGTGCAGTCAAGGCATCTCCTGGCTCCCCAAAGGTATACTTCTCCACTATCCAAATCCAGGTAGTGGTCGTAAGGTATATAATCTTGGCTGTAATATAGCGCGAATTCGTCCGGCCTTACTTCGAAGAATTCGAAGTTGCTGTCTCCCTTGTAGAACTGTTCGACGGAATTGTCATAATACATCTCGGCTTCAGTTTGTTCGGCTGCATTGATGAAACCGATAACAAGTACGGAAGGGTCTGAGATACAGTGGATGTTACCTGACATCTGGCTCGGAATAGGAGAGAATATAGTCCCTTGATTCTGTGAGTTCTCGCGAATGTTCTGCCAGTAAGCGTAGGCGTCCTCGTTGAGAGCTTCCAGGTAGACCTTGATTTGATAGAGGACCTGAAGACGCTTGTCAGTGCGTTGTATGCGGTGGAACTCCAGGTCAACGAAACGGTCATCCACCTGGTCCTTCGTGGAGAATATCTTGATGGATGGCGAACTGTTATATCTCCAGCAATAGAAGATGTTCTGATTTTCAGGGAAATCCTGGATCATATTGGTACTGGGAACATAATAGCAGATGGCTTTGGCATCAGCCCGGTACTCCCAGACCTCGTCGAAGTGCCAGCGGAAATGGCTTCTTCCGTTGCAGTGCATGCTCAACGCCACGTTAAGCTCTCCCCGGTCCTTGTCCAGGATATAACTCAGATCGTCTATTACCGGAGGCGGACAGACCTCGATCCAGTCAGATTCGTAGACGGCTCCGGATTCCTGATCCTTGAAACAGAGGCGATACTTCTGGTCGGCGGTAAGATCCCTTGTATCGAAAGATAAGGAAAAACTGCCATACTCCGGACTTGAACCGTATCCGTCATACGGTTTGGAAGTTGACTGCACCCTGGTTCCGTCCTCACCTTCGATATAGCCTTCAACTATCGGGGTTGTTATGGCAGAATCATCAGCATAAATGGGATATACCCGTGAGAAGGTAAAAGTGGATATACTCCCTATATGGATGTCGCCCTCCACGACCATCCGCCCGTCCATGGATTCTATGACGGGGTCGAAGGGATAAATGCAGGCGGACACGGCCAGTATCGAAGCGGCTAATGCCGCAAATAGATTGAGATGTTTCATGGCCGTCAGAATTTCAGGTTAAGATTGATGTAAGGTATGGGGCAGGCGAAAACGGAAAGCATGCGTCCTGAAACTTTGTTGCCTTCGCTTGTGTCGAAGAAAACCGAATAGGCGTTCTTCCGCCCCGTGGCATTGTATACTCCCACCGTCCAGGACATGTGAGTAAGCTGCTTCAGATAGTGTCCTGGTTCGATGTTGATGGCGAGGTCCAGCCTGAAATAGTCCGGGATCCTGTAGCTGTTGCGCTCAGAATAGGCCAGGCGCCACCCTCCTCCGTAGCTGTAGATTCCTACGGGCAGCGTGACCGGCCTTCCGGTGGCGTAATCGAGGTTGACTGAAAGGGAGTACCGGTGCGTAAACTTGTAGTTGGCCACCATCTTTGCCTCATGCGGTTTATCGTGAGGGGCGTTGTACCAAGCTCCTCCGTTGATGGTCTCCACTCCGCGGTCATACATCTCGCGAAGCATGGAACGGGCGTATGAATACGATACCCATCCTGTAAGCTTGCCGGATGTTTTCTTGGCCATAAGCTCCACGCCGTAGGCTTTTCCGTAGGTTTCCACGAGGTCTTCGGCCAGATGCTCGTTCATCATCAATGTCGCTCCGGACTTGTAGTCAAGATAGTGCGAGGTATGCTTGTAGTACGCTTCCAGCGAGAGGTCTGCCTGCCCTCCGCCTATCGTCCAGTACAGGCCCGATGCTGCCTGCCATCCGTTCTGGGGGCGGATTTGAGCGTTGCTCAACTGCCAGCTGTCGATGGGGGAGATGGACGAAGTGTTCGATATGAGGTGTATGTACTGGCTCATCGTATTGAAGCCTGCCTTCAGCGAAAGGTCGTCCCGGAAGGAATACTTGCCGGAGATCCTCAGCTCGGGGTTCGAGTAGAATTTGGAAGGATTGAAAGCCGCCAGGCCACTGACGCGTACGCCGCCTTCGAGCATAAGCGCAGGTGTTACCGACCATGTATCACTGAAATACACCGCTGGTTCGAGGGCGTTCTGCGTGTTCAGACGGCGCTCCGCTATGAGGCTGTTTTCATGGAGTGGTGATAGCTCTCCGGGCATGAGGTCATACCATATGGCCGATGCTCCGTAGGTGAAGTTATGCGCGCTTCCTGCGGCATAGTGGAATGTAGCCTTGGCGAATCCTTGCCTGATGGTCACTCCTATCCGGTATCCGGACATCTCGTTGAAATCGTTGTCGAACTGCGCTCCATACTGGTCGTATCCCGCTGAGGCAACGAGGTCCAGGCGGTTTCCGATCCGGCTTCTCCACTTCATGGAAACATCGAGGTTGGAGTAGCGGAAGGTAGTGTCACGACTGAAGGAGAATCCGTCCCTGGACCAGTAGGCGTACGCCTGGAATGTGTTCTTGTCATTGACCTTGTGGGTAAGGCTGGCATTCAGGTCGCTGAAATCCGCGCTCCCTCCGTGGAAGTTGCTGTAGGCGGGCATCAGGTTCAGCAACCAATTGGAATATGTTGTCCTTCCTCCCATTATGAATGTGGTTTTCCCTTTCAAGATGGGACCTTCAAGGTGGAAGCGGCTCGTCAGCAGGCCGAGTCCGAGTGAGCCTGTGACCTTGTTTGAGTTGCCTTCCCGTCCCCGGACGTCCAGAACAGAAGAGATTCGTCCACCGAACTCGACCGGTATGGAACTCTTGTACAGCTCCACCTCGCTGATGACGTCTGGATTGAAGGCCGAGAAGATGCCGAAGAGATGGGTGGGATTGTACAAGATACCGTCATTGAAAAGGATAAGGTTCTGGTCTGTCGAACCACCGCGGACGTTGAAACCGCTTGAAGCCTCGCCTACGGATTTCACTCCTGGAAGGGTAAGCACGGCCTTTATGATATCCCCTTCGCCAAAGGCCGAAGGGATCTTGGAGACGATGTTGATGCGCATCCTCTCCAGCCCTATCTTGGTGTCTCGGTGGTAAGAAACGGCATCGGCAGAGATGACTGCTCCGGACAGTGCCGTGACCTTCTCTTTCATCACTACATCGAGGGTGCCGTCATCGAACAGCTTGAGATTGAGGTGCATGTCGTCCAGGGAATAACCGCTGAGACTCAGCTGCCCGTCTCCGACCGGCAGGGAGATGCGATAGAAGCCGTCAGCATCCGTGACGGTATAGGCCCCGCTCGCAGTGTCATAAACCGAGACCCCCGTCAAGGGCTCTCCGCTGGATACATCCCTGACATGTCCGCTGAGATATACCTTTCCGCTTCGTCCAGCCCCTGGATCACCTATTTCGTATGTTTTATTGGCAAAGGTAACCACCATGTTCTGTTCCGCAAGGAAGCGTTCCATCTCGGTGTTTTCCTTGTCTGGTGAATTGTCCTCGAAATATCCGGCGGGAAGAGAGGTAAAGACAGTCTTGCTATTGAGAATAAAGCAGGCGTTTCCGTAATAACTGATGATATACCCTTTTTCTCGGATCTGGTCAAAAGCTTGTTCCAGGAAACTGTCACGCGGAGCGCTGACGGTGAATGAGGACTGCTCCTTCTCGTCCATGATGAAGTATATCTCCGGATTGAATTCCTTGCGGAGGAAATGGACCAATGAGTCAAGCCCGACCCGTCTGACTTCCAGCGCCTCTTGCGCACTTGACATGCCCGATCCCAGGGCAAGTACCGTCAGAATGGTGAAAATGTATCTTTTCATCTGGAGGCTATTCTAAGAAGTTCCTTGCAGAAAGTATCGAGGTCAACTCCCGGCATGTCCAGCCCGGCAGCTGAAATGGCCTTGCGGATCTCCTTGCGCCGCTCCGGGAACTTTTTCCTGAGATCCCCCTTGCTCCGGAAACGGCTTACGTGACCTTCACTATCCACGAAATAGTAAGTCTTGGTAATACCGAAATAGTTGTTGAGATTGGAATTGTATGACGGGTCGTAATAACCTATAGGGTCTCCGTTCACGTTCTGTGAACTGTTCATCAGCCTCTTGGAGACATGTTTGTATACTTTCTCCGGCCCTTCCCCGAAAACCTCGTAGAACCCTTTGGGCAGTCCTGCCATGTCATCTCCTATGCCTACGAACAGCCTGCCTTCAGTCATGATGCTGCTGACGGTCTCGGGACGGAGGGCAACGGCGACAGGGTTGTCACCCTTACGTACAAGTGCCAGGTCAGCCACGGCGTCGATGTTTACGAAAATGTCGTCGTAGAAATTTCCTTGGTACGTAATCTGTCCCGGAGAGAATGTCGTAGAAGCCCAGTAAGGATTACCGTTGGCCGCATGTTCGTAGGTGGTGGCCTGTTTCCCCCGGAAGAGGACGGAGCCGTTTCCGGCTGCATTCTCGAAAGCCTTGAGTTCAGTGGTCGTCTGTGCCGAAGCAAAAAGGCTTGACAGTGCCAGGAAAAGACAGGAGGCTATTGTAATAAATTCGTTTTTCATGTGGCCCAAATATACAACAAAACCTGCGTTCATAACGCAGGTTTTGATAAAAAAACTGCAAGTAATGCAATGTCTTTACTCCGACTGGTGGAGGCGGTTGAACTCATCCAGTTGCTTGAAGCAGCAGGCGTTCAGTATCTCCTGGAGCGGACGGTCGAAGTTGTTCCGGACGTAGCACTCGTGGTCGAAGACGAAGCATTCGCCGTTCGCGGCAGTGTAAGGACGCCAGGCCGGGAGGCCTTCGACGTTCGGGTCGCCGGTGATGGCGAAATTGGCCCAGCTCCGGCTCATGTTGTCGGCCAGCTTCCAGTCGGCGTCGGTGACCTCGGGGAGCGTGCGGCCGTGACGGTCGGGAGTATTGAAGCAGAAGTTCAGCTCGTAGCCGTGGACGGACCCCTGGTCAGCCGGGGATTTCCATGTGAACATGTACATGTACATCGGGGCTTTCCTTTTGGCATAGATAGCATCCGCAGTGATCAGGGTTTTGGGACGGAACATCATGTCGATGGAGAGGAGGTCCTGGGGAGTGTAGTCCGGCCATGCCTCGGCAAAGGCCGCCACATACTCGTCCACGCGGTCCCCGAAGGTGGGCTTCAGCTGCTCTTTGGCCTCGTCAAGTGTCATGGGAGTGCCGTAGACGCGCCTCTGGAGCTCGTTGAAGGTGGTCCCGATCATCAGCGGAACGTCATCGGAGATGCTGGCGAAATCCGGCTGGAAGGGCTGCTGGAGCAGCACTTCGCCGTCCGGCGCAGGGCCGAAGCCCCACATCATCGGCGTACCCGGGGACCGGGTGCCGATGCTGGCGGCCATGGCCCTCTGGCCGGCCGCGACAAGCTCGCCGTACGGCACGTCCTTCATCTTGTCCACCTCGTCAGGGCCGAAGCCCAACTGCTCCACCACCGCGCGGCCGAGCTCCTCGGCCATGGCCTTGGTGTTGACGTTGAGGATCGTACCGCTCATGATGATGGCCTTGTGGAACAGGCCCTTGGCGGCGGGCATGCACATCAATGTGCCGACCTTGCCGCCGCCTCCGGACTCGCCGAAGATCGTGACGTTGGACGGGTCACCGCCGAACGCCTTGATATTGTCCCTGATCCACTCCAATGCCTGCACGATGTCGAGCATGCCGACCATTCCGGAGTGTTTGTATTTCTCGCCGAAAGAGGAGAGATCCAGGAATCCGAGGATGTTGAGGCGATGGTTGAGGCTCACTACGACGACGTCCTGCTTGGCGAGACCATAACCGGGATTGCCGGCGGCCGAGCCGGAGTCGAAGCCGCCGCCGTGGATCCACAGCATCACTGGCTTGCTGGCCTTTGTGTCCGTCGTCCAGACATTCAGCACGCAGGAGTTCTTCTCGGACATTACGCTCTCGGGCATCTCACGCCTGCCGTTGCCCTGCATCACCTGCGGCCCGAAGTGGTCGCAGACCATCACTGTGTCCCATTTGTCCACCGGCAGGGGAGGCATGAAGCGCTCAACCTTTGCATATGGGATGCCCATGAAAGCCATGGTACCATCCTCTTCAATACCCTTGACCTTTCCGTCCTTCGTACGAACTATGAGCGGGTCTGAAGGAGCGCAAGAGCAAACAGCCGCCGTCAGGGCGGCTGTTGCGAATATCAGCTTGAAAAGCGTTTTCATTACTGTCTTGCATTAGGGGAAAGAGGCTCGCCGAAGAACGAAGCCTCGTTGTCATTCTCGTCGAGGCAGAACACCATGAAGCTCGGATCCTCCTTGGTGCAAGGCTTCCAGTCTCCCTGGGGATCGCTGTACTTGGCGAAGTTGGTCCATGCGGTGACCATCTTCTCGGCAAGGGCCCAGTCACCGTCAGTCCAGGGACGCCAGCAGTACTTGAGGGTCTTGAATACGAACCAGAGGTCGGAGGAGTGGAACGCTCCGCGCAGACGCTGGGTGACCTGAGGATGCTTGCCGTCGTCCGGCAGGGGACGCGCGAACTGGTAGGCGTATGCCTTGTTGCCCTTCTCCTGGCGGTCCTGGCAGAAAGCGGCGATGCCCGGAGGCATGTTGCCGGAGTCGTTCAGGGTGCAGCCTATCATGTAAGGGACATTGGCGAGGTTGCCTGACTTGGCAGCCGTGTCGAAATCCTGCTTGCAGACATATCCGTCAATGACAGGGGCGAACATGCCCATGCCGCCGCGCACTTCGTTGACGCGGTTGTAGATGTTCACGATGCTGAAGATCTCCTCGGTGGATGCTGCGCGCATCTTGTCGAGGTTGTCAAGCTTGGCCCAGTCCATGATCTCCTTATAATGATTCGCCTGTTCCTCGAGAGTCTGGGCGGGAGCTGGCTGGCGTGTGGGCATGCCGGGGATGGCCGGAGCCGGCATGGCGAAGCCCTGGGCGCTCATAATCACCGCCTTGTGGAAGAGGCCGCGGGCGATGGGGGACTCGCTGAGTGTGCGGGTGCTGCGGCCGCCGCCGCTCTGTCCGAAGATCATGACATTGTCGGGATCGCCTCCGAACTGTGCGATGTTCTTCTGGATCCACTTGAGGGCCTGGACCTGGTCCATGATGCCGTAGTTGCCGGAGGATCCGTGCTCGTTCTCCGCGATCAGGTCGGGATGCGACATGAATCCGAACATGCCGAGGCGGTAGTTGATGGTCACGAGGACCACGTCCTTGGAAGCGAACTCGTCACCGTAGAACTCGGGCTCGAAGCCCCAGCCTTCGCGCAGTCCTCCGCCATGGATCCACATGGCGACAGGAAGTTTGGCGTCAGGCTTTCCAGGTGCGGTCGTATAGACGTTGAGGTACAGGCAGTCCTCGCTGTACGCGGGCTCCTCGCCATAGCCCCATTCATCGGTATAGCCTCCGGGATAGTGCGTGACCTGGAATCCGGGATGGCCGAACCTGTCACAGACCTTCACGCCCTCCCACGGGACGACGGGCTGAGGCTCCTTCCAGCGCAGCTGGCCGATCGGAGGAGCGGCATAAGGTATGCCCTTGTACACATAGACACCTTTCTTCTCGGTGGATTTGATGCCCTGGACCTGGCCGCCTTCGATGGTCAGGACAGGATTGTACTCCTTGCACGCGAATAGTGCAAGGGCTGCCGCTAGGCAGATGACGATGCGTTTCATAATGGATTGGTATTTGATGTTGGTTTAGTCCGTGTAGTGGTTTGTACAAATATAGCCATATTATTTCAAAGAAAATGTCCGTGCCGGCTCATCTTCTTTCACAAATAATCCGTATCTTTATACCCTTAAGAGACAAAACTAATAATCAATAAAAAGCAACAGATAGTTATGAACATCAAACACATTGTATTAGGCTTCTTTGCAGCGACCGCAGTCCTCGTCGGCTGCCAGCCCAAGGAAGAGGATTTCGGCGTGGCCAAGATCGAGGTCAGTACCGGCCAGCTCACATTCGGCCCTGCATCGGGTTCGCAGACCCTCCAGGTCACCGCTTCCCGTGACTGGACCGTCACGGGCCTTCCTGAGTGGATTGCCGTCGATCCTGCAGGCGGGGCTCCCTCCAAGAGCGCCCAGACCGTCACCGTCACTGTCATAGCCAATGACGGATACAACCGCGAGGCTGACGTCACCTTCTCCATCGGCCTGATGAAGGAGTACGTCAAGGTCTTACAGACCGGCCAGAAAGGCGAGTATGACACCGGCAACGGTACCAAGGAGCGTCCGTACTCCGCTTCCGCCGCCGCTGATTACGTGAGTTCACTTCCGGCTGACACCGAGTCTTCCGATGCCATTTACATCAAGGGCATCATTTCTTCTGTCGGCACTACCTACGAGGCCAGCGGCAACTATGGCAACGCCAGTTTCTACATTTCGGATGACGGCTCCTCCACCGGTACGCAGTTCTATGTATTCCAGACCTATTATCTAGGTAACAATAAGTGGAAAGCCGGTGACGACGACGTCAAGGTTGGAGACGAAGTGATAGTCTATGGCAAGGTCATCAATTATAAGGGCAATACCCCTGAGACCGTTGGCAAGGGCGCCAGCTACGTCTATTCGCACAATGGCAAGACTGCCGGTGATAACCCCAACCCTCCCGCAGGTGATCCTAAGGGTACAGGCGTCAAGGATGACCCGTACAACCCTGCCGCCGCCATCAATGCCGTGAAGGACCTTACCTGGACCGACAACAATACTTATGATGCGACCGGTGAGGTTTATGTCAAGGGCAAGATCTCCCGTATCGCCGACAAGGGCACCTTCACCGACGGTGGTACTTACGGCAACGCCTCCTTCTATATCTCCGAAGACGGCACTTCCGCCGGCGAGTTCTACTGCTTCCGCGTGCTTTACCTTGGCAACAAGAAGTTCGAGTCCGGCCAGACCGACATCAAGGTCGGTGACGAAGTCATCATCTGCGGCCAGTTGATGAACTACAAGGGCAATACTCCTGAGACGGTAGCAGGCAAGGCCTACTTGTATTCCCTCAATGGCAATACCGGTGGCGGTGACACTCCTCCTCCGGCAGGTGATCCTAAGGGCACAGGTGTCAAGGATGATCCGTACAACCCTGCCGCCGCCATCAATGCCGTGAAGGACCTTACCTGGACCGACAACAATACCTATGATGCGACCGGTGAGGTTTATGTCAAGGGTAAGATCTCCAAGATCGCCTCTGGCGGCACCTTCACCGAAGGCGGTACTTACGGCAATGCCTCCTTCTACATTTCCGAGGACGGCTCTTCCGCCGGCGAGTTCTACTGCTTCCGCGTGCTTTACCTTGGCAACAAGAAGTTCGAGTCCGGCCAGACCGACATCAAGGTAGGTGATGAAGTCGTGGTTTACGGCCAGTTGATGAATTACCGCAACAATACGCCTGAAACTGTGGCCGGCAAGGCATATCTCTATTCGCTCAATGGTGATACCGGCAGCGACACGCCTCCTACTCCTCCTACCCCTCCTTCTGGCGATCCCAAGGGCACCGGCACACTGGATGATCCTTATAACCCTCTTGGTGCAGTCAATGCCGTCAAGGACCTGACCTGGACCAGCAATGACACCTACGATACAACCGCTGAGGTTTATGTAAAGGGCAAGATTTCCCGTATCGCAAACAAGGGGACCTTCACTGAGGGCGGCACCTATGGCAACGCCTCTTTCTACATCTCCGAGGATGGCTCAGAGTCGGGTGAGTTCTACTGCTTCCGTGTCCTGTACCTTGGCAACAAGAAGTACGAGTCGGGACAGACCGACATAAAGGTCGGTGATGAGGTCGTGGTTTACGGCCAACTGATGAATTATCGTAACGATACGCCTGAGACAGTGTCCGGTAAGGCCTATCTGTATTCCCTGAACGGGAAGACCGAGGATGGCGGTGACACGCCTCCCACTCCTCCTACTCCTCCTTCCGGGGACCCCAGTGGTACGGGTACGCTGAATGATCCTTACAACCCTGCAGCTGCGATCAATGCCGTCAAGGATCTGACCTGGACCGACAACAACACTTACGACAAGACCGACAATGTCTATGTAAAGGGCAAGATCTCCCGTATCGCAAACAAGGGCACCTTCACCGAGGGCGGCACTTATGGCAATGCCTCTTTCTACATCTCCGCTGATGGCTCGGAGTCGGGTGAGTTCTACTGCTTCCGCGTCCTGTACCTTGGCAACAAGAAGTACGAGGCAGGCCAGACCGACATCAAGGTTGGTGATGAGGTCGTGGTTTACGGCCAATTGATGAATTATCATAACGACACGCCTGAGACGGTCGCCAATTCAGCATACCTTTACTCCTTGAACGGTAAAACCGAGGACGAAGGTGGCGGCCAGGGTGGCGGCGGCGAGACTACGGGTGACTTCAAGAGCAATCTGAAGTGGACACTTGGAGAAAACGCATATGACAATGAAGCAACGGTCAATGGAACAGCCGGCGTATCTGTACTGAAACTTGGAACGTCTTCCAAGGTTGGAACAGCTACTGTCACTATACCTGCTGGCACTAAGAAGATTTCCTTCTATGGCGTTTCATGGAAGGGTAAGGAAGCTTCCGTGGCCTTTAAGATCGGCGGCGAAACAGCCTATAAACAAGCATTGAAGCCCAATGATGGCGCTGCCAACAATTCGCCGTTCACCATGACAGTGACCAGTTCTGATCAGTACACTTATACTCTTTCAGAGGTTCCTTCATCAGCCGTTACGGCCACTATTACTACTGAGGGCTCCAATACGCGTATCATCATATTCGCTTTGAATGCCGAATAGCAGATGAAACTTCGTAGGATCATAGCGGCGCTGGGCGCCGGGCTGCTCGTGCTCGGGTCATGTCAAGGACCCGAGCCTGAAGAGCCCGTGCTGCCCGCCGCGCTGACCACGCCCGTGCTGCAGCTGGAGCCTGCCTCCGGCAGCGTGTTCCTGTCGGTGACGGCGAGCAAGGACTGGAGCATCACCACGTCCTACTCCGGCGACTCCGGCTGGGCCACTGTATCGCCAGCGACAGGCTCTGGCAGCCGCAACAGCGTGATCTTCTCATATGGGGCGAACGAGAGCGAGGAGGCGCGCAGCGTCACGCTGACCCTGACCGCCAACCCCGGCGGCCAGGCTTCGCTGACGCTGACGCAGAAGGGCATCGTCAAGCCCGATGTCCCTCCGCAGCAGTACGGTTACGGCTACGATGTGGCTAAGGCGCACTGGCTTGAGCTCCCCGCCACGAAGGCCGACGACGGCAAGGAGTGGTTCGCCCACGACATGAGCGGCGGTGATTATTTCTCCAAACCGAACAACAAACGCAACTGGTCCTTCTACTACGATTACGACTCCTATCTCGCCACCTGGGTAGCCTATCCGCTCAACAAGGCACTTATCGGCAACGGAAGCCGGACCAATGCCTGGGGGTATGATCCTCTCCTCCCGTCATCTTGGCAGCAGGCCATTGTCAACGGGGCCTATGGCACCGGCCATACGCGCGGGCATCAGTTACCTTCGGCGGACCGCCTGACCTATGCCGCCAACGTCTCGACCTTCTATGCAACCAACATGACGCCGCAGGATTATGATTTCAACTGCGGCATCTGGGCTAATCTCGAGAACAAGGTGCGCAGTTATGCCAGTTCCTCCGACACTCTGTATGTCGTCACAGGTTGCGTCGTAGACGGCAAGTCACCTACGCTGCGTGACCGTGAAGACCATCCCGTCCGTGTCCCGTCCGCCTATTTCAAGGCTCTTCTCCGTTACATGCCTGGCTCGACGCTAGGTTACGGCGGGTACATGGCATGTGGATTCTTCTTCGCGCATACGTCGAGCATAGCGAATGACAATTTCGTCACCTACATCATGTCCATCGACGAGCTTGAGGAGAAGACCGGCATCGAGTTCTTCGTGAACCTCCCGGAGGCGGTCGGCGCAGACAATGCACGAAAGATAAAGTCACAGGAGCCTGTCTCCTGGTGGAAATAATTAATAACCAATTCGATGAAAAAGTATTTATATAACCTGATCTTCCTTCTCGCTGTTCTGCCGTTCCTCAACGGATGCGGCGCGGCGCGGTCTGTTTACGCTCCGGAGGAGAACATGTCCGCGCGGATGGGCAGCGCCCCCGTGCAGACGGGCAAGAGCTATGTCATCGGCTTCTACAACCTTGAGAATCTCTTCGACACCGTCCACGACGATGGCAAGAACGACTATGAGTATCTACCCGACGGCGCCAACCAATGGACGGAGACCAAGTACCAGAAGAAACTCAGCAACATGGCCCAGGTGATAGCCGCCATGAAGCAGGACAACGGCGCTTGGCACACGGTCCTCGGAGTGTCCGAGATTGAGAACCGCCATGTCCTGGAGGACCTTGTGGCCGACCCTCAGATCGCCGACGCCAATTTCCAGATAGTCCATTATGACGGGCCTGATACCCGCGGAGTGGATGTCGCCCTGCTGTACAAGCCGGACCAGTTCACATATCTGGACAGCGAGAGCATCCCGTTCGACTTCAACAGCCAGGCAATTACTTTCAGCAGCATGACGCAGGAGGATAAGGACAGTTTCCGTACCCGTGACGTCCTGATGGTCCACGGCCTGATCGACGGCGAGCACTTTGCCATCTACGTGGCCCACCTCCCTTCACGCCGTGGCGCGAAGAGCGGCGACCTGCGCTCGCGCGGAGGCGAGATCATCTATCAGCATGCGATGCAGATGATGCAGAAGTATCCCGGCATCAAGTGCGTCGTGATGGGCGACATGAACGACAATCCCACCGATCCGTCACTGGCTGAGTTCCTCCATGGTAAGGAAACCATCGACGAGGTCGGTCAGGCCGACTTCTTCTCGCCTTTCCTGTCCATGCTCAAGAACGGCTACGGCTCGCTGGCATATCAGGGAGAGTGGAACATCTACGACTGCATCCTGGTCAACAACTCCCTCGCGCATCCCGAGGCAGGGACCCTGGGCATCATCCCCATCACCAATCAGAAGTTCTACGGACGCATCTTTGCCAAGCCGTTCATGACCCAGCAGAGCGGACAGTACAAGAACACCCCGTTCCGCACCTCCTCCAACGGCTCATTCATCGGAGGTTATTCCGACCACTATCCGACCTATATCGTCATAAAGAAATAACCAGATATGAAAAGACTCTTAACGACATTGTGTGCCTTGCTTGCCGGCGTGATGCTGCTGGCGCAGCCGACCGGCGGCGTCAAGGGCGTCGTGGTGAGCCGTGGTGACCGCCAGCCGGTCGAGGGTGCGAGGCTCGTCCTGCTCCAGGGCGCGGCCGAGCTCACCGAGACCGTGTCGGCAGCCGACGGCTCGTTCCTCATCGAGAATCTTGAGGATGGCATGTACACGCTCGTCATCACTTGCGAGGACTTCCTGGAGACGCATGTCCAGGTCACGGTCAACGACGGCTTCGTGAAGAATATGTTCAACCTGTCGCTGACGTCGGCGCAGCGGGCCATCGAGATCGATGACGATGCTTTCGCCGCTTTCGACATGGATGATTCGGGCTACAACGACAATCCTACCATCCTGTTCGATGCCAACGATGTGTTCAACAACATCGCCGGATACAATTTCAGCGCGGTCCGTTTCCAGGCGCGAGGCTATACGTCCGAGTCACAGGATGTCTACCTCGCCGGCGTAAAGATGAACGACGCCGTCACCGGCTATTCTCCTTTCTCACTTTGGAGCGGCCTCAACGAGGCCATGCGCTCGAAGGAGACGGTCAACGGCTCCGAGGTCTCGGACTTCGGCTTCGGCGGCTACAACGGCCTGACCAACATCTTCGCCAATGCTTCCAACGTACGCAAGGGATGGAGGGGGAGTGTCCTGACCAACAGTTCGCTCTACCGCCTGCGCCTCATGGGCACCTACGCATCCGGCCCGCTTGACAATGGCTGGTCCTATGCGGTCAACGTTTCCGCCCGTCTCGGCGGCAACGACTGGATAGACGGAGTCTACTACCGTTCTTTCGCATACTATCTCGCCGCGGACAAGAAATTCGGCGACGCGCATCAGCTCGGCTTCGTGTTCTTCTCCACTCCCGGCCAGCGCGGAGCGCAGAACGCCTCCACGCAGGAGGTCTACGACCTGATGGGGGACAACATGTACAACTCCAACTGGGGCTACCAGAACGGTCGCGTCCGCAACGCCCGAGTCCGCAAGACGAATGAACCTATAGCGATCCTGAAGTACGACTACACTCCGTCCGACCGTTTCCAGGCATCCGCGACGCTCCTGTACAGATTCGGAAAGAACGGCTACACCGCCCTCGACTGGTACGATGCCCAGGATCCCCGCCCGGACTACTACCGCAACCTTCCCAGCTATTTCTACGATGCCAATCCTGACATGAACAGGAACAATTTCGTGAAATACGCGTGGGCTAAGGAAGTCTGGACACACTCGTCGGACTATCCTAACCTCACTCACATCGACTGGGACCGCCTTTATGCGGTGAACCGCCTGCAGGGCACCGGCAATGGGGACGCCCGCTCCAAGTATGTGCAGGAGGAGCGTCATGTCGACCAGCGCGACCTCAATTTCGCGGCGACCTTCAAGGCCCGTCCGTCCGAGACCATCGTCCTCACAGGTGGAGTCAGCGCCAGGATCAACCGCAGCGAGAACTATAAACTGGTCGCCGACTTGCTCGGCGGAGATTATTTCCTCAACATCGACAACTTCGCGGAGCGCGATTTCGCGTCCACTGCCGCCAAGGTCCAGAACGATTTGGATTATTATATGGCCCACGGGAGCGCCGAGGTGCTCCATGTCGGTGACAAATACGGCTATGACTACTATGCGCAGGTGCGCAAGGCCGAAGGCTGGCTCAACGGCCGCTTCGCCTTCGGCAACCTCAGCGCCAGCATCGGCGGCCGTGTCGGCTTCGAGTCCTTCTGGCGCGAGGGCCTGATGCGGAAGGGCCTTTTCGCCGGCCTCGACGAGAGCGGCAGGGAGATCATTGTCGACGGAGTGAATCTCACCTCGTATGATTCCAAAGGCAAGGTCATTTCCTCCTATGGCAAGTCTGATGTATCGAGCTATCTCACTTATGCGGCCAAGGCCGGACTGAGCTACTTGATAGGTGGTACACAGCGCATCTATGCCAACGCCGGATACTTCAACGACGCTCCTAAGTTCAATCAGGCTTTCCTTTCCGCGCGTACGCGCAATTCCCTTGTGGAAGACCTGAGGCCGATCAAGACTTTCTCGTCCGACATCAACTGGCAGTACGGGTCCAACGGTATCAACATCCGCGCCACGGCGTTCTATACCACGATCAAGGACCAGACTGACGTGATGAGCGCCTTCGACGACATCCAGAACGCTTTCTCGAACTTCGCGATCAGCGGCATCGACCAGCGCAACATGGGTATCGAGTTCGGCTTCAAGGTCCCGACCTATTTCATCCCCAACCTGTCCGTGCAGGGAGTCCTTGCCGCGGGACGGTATGAGTACACCTCCAATCCACGCATGACGCAGACCGTGGACAACAGTGCGGAGGTCGTCATGGAGAATGTCCTCGTGCCTTACTGGAAGAGTAGTCCGGTCTATCCCAAGGATGCTTCCGGAAGGATCACCACGACGGATGTTTCCGCTTACGAGCGCATGCAGCAGCATTATGTACCTTCAACGCCTCAGCTGGCTGCGAGTCTCGGCCTGAGCTACAACTACAACTACTGGTATATCGACGGGGATGTCGAGTATTTTGCAAAGTCCTATCTCGACATGAATCCGCTCTACCGCACCGACTATGCGACTTCGGGTCCGGACTACAACGTCACGCCCGAGGAGATCGAGTACATGACTTCCCAGGAAGAGTTCGACCCTGCCTGGCTGGTGAACGCGAGCATCGGAAAGTCGTGGTACATTAACAACAACCAACTGGGTTTCTCGCTCAATGTCAAGAATCTCCTGAACAACAGGAATGTCAAGACCGGTGGTTACGAGCAGACCCGCATCGTGGACAATACCGTCGGCAAGGAGCGCTTCTACCGCTTTGACCCGAAGTATTTCTATATGGCGGGAGCCAATTACATGTTGAACATTTATTTCAGATTCTAAGCCATGAAAAGAACGATTATCGCATTTGGCGCCCTCCTGGCGCTCATTTCCTGCCAGAGTCTGAAGGAAGAATGGCAGCCGGTGTTCACCTTCGACGCCAATGAACCGGCTGAGTTCGTCCCCGTTATGGAGGCGGAGCTGATGTCGCGCTACCATTTCACGGAGTTCACCACCATCCAGGCCCTGAAGGCCATGTACAAGTCACCAGGCGTCGAGATCACCGGTAATGTCTGGATCAAGGGCCAGGTCATTTCCTCCGACCGTACTGGCAATATCTATCGCGAGCTATATATTCAGGACGGTACCGGCGGCATCGACGTCAAGGTCGGCAAGTCTTCCCTTTATAGCGATTACAGACTCGGCCAGTGGGTATATGTCCGCTGCTCCAGCCTTACGCTCGGTTCGTATAACGGAATGCCACAGCTGGGCATGGAACCGGATGATACTTCGACCAATGAGTATGAGACGTCCTATATAGACCTTCAGGCCATCATCAACGAGCATGTGTTCAAGGGAGCATACGATACGCCCGTGGCTCCGCAGGTCGTCACCGAGGACCAGATCAAGACTGCCATCAAGACCGGTTACAAGCATGAGTTGTGGGGTAAGTATGTGACGGTCAAGGGACTGAAATACAGCAACGAGGTCTTCGCCCTCCTGTATCCCAACAGCAACCTTCCTCACAAGAGCGGCAATCCTGAGAACCGTGTGTTCCTCTCAACCCCTCAGAGCGGCGCCGTCCCTGGATTTGACTATACTTGGGGCATCGACTCCTGGGCCCTTTCCAAGGCCAGATATGTCGAGCTCATCAAGTCGGGCAAGCTGGACCAGGCCGAGGTTGGCAGCGGCGCAACGAGGTACGGCACCATTCTCGGTACCCCGCGCCAGTATCTCTCTCCGGGCCGGACGCTCGACAGTTTCGGCACGGATGCCGACCTGACTTACAAGGATATCATGATAAAGTATGCCGGGGCCAATACCATCTCGCAGTATTTCAAGCTCGGCTCAACCGATATCCAGATCCGCACCAGCGGATATGCGAAGTTTGCGGACGAGAAGATCGACAGTGACATTGTGAACGGGACTCCGATCGACGTCACCGGCATCCTGACCATATACAGTGGATCGGCGCAGTTCACCCTCGTGGACGAGCCTTCCATTTCAGTAATCAAGCATTGACAATATGACAAGAATGAATCATTTGGCCGGGATAGCCGGCCTGACTCTCATGACCCTCCTTACCGCCTGTACGGGCAACACCCGCGTCAATCCCTTCCTCGAAGAGTGGAACACTCCTTACGGCATACCGCCGTTCGACAAGATCGAATACGCTGACTATGTACCTGCTTTCAAGGCCGGTATCGAGCAGCAGCAGAAAGAGATCGAAGCTATCATCGCTAATACCGATGCGCCGACCTTCGATAATGTGATCGGTGCGATGGAGCTGTCCGGCAGCATCCTCAGCAAGGTGCAGGGCGTCTTCTACAACGTCAGCGAGACCGAGAACTGTCCCGAGCTCGTGGCCATCGAGGAGGAGATCACTCCGCTCGTGTCCGAGCACAGCGACAACATCTATATGAACAAGGACCTCTACAAGAAGGTCGCTGCGGTGTACAATGCCGACCAGAGCGGTCTCACCCGCGAGCAGCAGATGGTCCTCAAGAAGACCTATGAGGCCTTCGAGCGCAACGGTATCGGCCTCGACGAGGCCAAGCAGGCCAGGCTGCGCGAGATCAACACCGAGATGTCGGCCAAGACCAACAAGATCGGCAACAACAACCTCGCGGAGAACAACGCCTTCAAGGAGCGCTTCGGCATTTCCGTGTCAGCGTATCCGACTGCGATGACCACTACCGAGGACCGCTCTCTGCGTGAGGAGATGTTCATGGCCTATTCATCCCGCGGACATAACGGCAATGAGAACGACAACCGCCAGCTCGTGCTCGACGTGATGCGCCTGCGCATCGAGAAGGCCAAGCTGATGGGCTACGACAATCCCGCCGCATTCATCCTCGAGCCTAAGATGGCCCACGATCCCGAGACCGTGGATGAGTTCCTTGACGGCATCATGAAGGCCTCCGTCGCCAAGGCCAAGGAGGAGATAGCCGATATGCAGAAAGTCATGGACCAGGACATCAAGGCCGGTCTGCTCCCCGCCGGGACCAAGATCAAGCCGTGGGACTGGTGGTACTATGCCGAGAAGGTCCGCAAGGCCAAGTATGACCTCGACGAGGACCTGACTAAGCCTTATTTCGAGATGAAGAACGTGCAGAAGGGTGTCTTCGAGGCTGCCCATACCCTGTACGGAGTTAACTTCAAGCGTCTCGAGGGCGTCAAGCTTTACAATGACGCTGCCGAGGCTTGGAAGCTGACCGATGCCGACGGCTCGTTGCTGGGCATCTTCTTCTGCGACTATTTCCCGCGTTCGACCAAGCGCAGCGGCGCATGGATGAACAACTTCCGCGACCAGTATTACGATGCCGACGGCAAAGAGGTCCGTCCTATCATCGTCAACGTCTGCAACTTCTCGTCACCTGACGAGGACGGCACCGCCCTGCTGACCGTCGACGAGGTGGAGACTGCTTTCCATGAGTTCGGTCATGCCCTTCACGGCTTCCTTACCAAATGCCACTATCCTTCGGTGAGCGGTACTTCCGTCGCCCGCGACTTCGTAGAGACCTTCTCGCAGTTCAACGAGAACTGGGCCTTCCAGCCTGAGCTTCTCGCCAAGTACGCCGTCCACTACCAGACCGGCGAGGTTATCCCCCAGGAGCTTGTGGACAAGATCGAGGCCGCTTCGAAGTTCAACCAGGGCTTCATGACCACTGAGCTTTGCGCCGCATCTATCCTCGACATGAAGTGGCATGAGCTCTCCAGCATCGAGGGTATCGACATCGACGAGTTCGAGGCCAAGGTCTGCAAGGAGATGGGTCTGATCGACGAGATCATCCCGCGCTACCGCACGACTTACTTCAACCATATCTTCTCCAGTGGCTACAGCGCCGGTTACTACGGCTACCTGTGGTCCGAGGTCCTGGACAAGGACGCATTCTCGTTCTTCGAGAAGAGCCCTAACGGTGTCTGGGATCCCGCTCTGGCCAAGAAGTTCCGCCAGACCTTCCTGGAGAAGGGCGGCAGCGAGGAGCCGATGACGCTCTACCGGCAGTTCGCCGGCCGCGAGCCCGACTCCGAGGCCTTCCTCCGCGGCCGCGGGCTTAAGTAGGGCCGGGTGCGGCTAAGGCTTTAGCTCCGCATCGCCCCTGCTAAGCACAAAACCCCGTTTTTTGTGCTTATTCCGCCCGTTTAGCATCGAAAAAAGCACAAATCGTGTTGATTTGTGCTTTTTTTTGTCGGTAATTCCTTGAAACAAGCAAAAACTGACCGGTTTTGTGCTTGTTTTTAGGCTATTGCCCTCTCTGGAGCGGCTTGCCCATGGCGGAAGCGTCCTTGGTGTTGTCCTCGTTGAGGTTGAAGATCATGTAGTCGGGAGCGTCGGGCGTCCAGGCTTTCCAGCCTTCGCCGGGATCGCCTGTCTTGACGAAGTTGGACCAGCAGTTGATGACATGCTCCGCGAGGTCCCAGTCGGCCTGGGTGAACGGGCGGTCGCTGCGGTCGAGCGACTTGAACATGAACCAGAGCTCCGAGGAGTGGAAGGCGCCCTTCATGTCATGCGAACCGGCCTCGTCGTCCGGTAGGGCGTGGGCGAACTGGTAGCCATAGGCCGGCTTGCCGGCTGCGTAGCGCAGTTCGCAGAACTTGTCGACTGCCGGGCCGTTGGAGCCCATGTCGTCTCGGGTGAATCCGATCATGTAAGGGATGTCCTTGATGCGTCCGCCGAGGGCGGCGGCATCGAAGCTTTCCTTGGAGACATAGCCGTCTTCGATCGGCCTGGTTCCTAGCTGGAGGCGCTCGCCGGTCTCGGCGGTGTAACGGGCTGAAAGCCCGAATACCTCGTCCGTCGAGGCTGCGCGCATCTTCTCGAGGGTGTCATAGCCGGCCCAGTCGAAAAGTGTTTTCCAGGCGTTGCCGAGGATCTCCATCTGGTTGACCTGCGGCGCGTTGGCGGCGCGTTCGTTCACGCCTCCGCCGCTCTGGATGATGGCCTTACTGATGAGGCCATCGGTGAGCGGCGAGCTGACGAGCGTCTTCACGCTGCCCGCGCCGGCGCTCTGGCCGAGGATGGTGATGTTGTCAGGGTCGCCGCCGAACTGGGCGATATTGTTGTGTACCCATTTGAGCGCAGCGATCTGGTCCAGGATGCCGTAATTGCCGGATACTCCATGGGGGCTTTCCGCTGTGAGGAGAGGATGTGTCATGAATCCGAAGATTCCGAGACGGTAGTTGATGGTGACGAGCACCACGCCTTTATCCGCCCAGACCTTGCCATCGAACTCGGGTTCATAGCCCCAGCCACCGGTATAGGCGCCGCCGTGGATCCAGAGTGCCACGGGCAGTTTTTTCTCAGGTTTTCCTGCGGCCTTTGTCCAGATGTTCAGGTA
Organism: uncultured Bacteroidia bacterium; assembly: GCA_902785785.1. Taxonomy (GTDB): domain Bacteria; phylum Bacteroidota; class Bacteroidia; order Bacteroidales; family UBA932; genus Cryptobacteroides. The sequence continues at coordinate 126,809 of CADAAA010000007.1, forward strand.
GAGGCAGTCCTCGCTGAACGGCGGATCCTGCCAGTAGAACTCGCTGGTCCAGGGGTTGGACGAGTCGTGCGGGGTCTGCATGGCGCCGTCACCGTAGGTGTCGGCGACCTTCACGCCCTCCCAGGGAATGACGGGCTGCGGCTCCTTCCAGCGAAGGTCGCCCACAGGCGGCGCCGCAAACGGGATGCCTTTGTATATCAGCACTCCCTTGACGGAGCTCTCTACTCCTTGGACCTTTCCTCCTTCGATGTCCAGGACCGGGTTGGCCGTTTTGCATCCGGCCAGGACCAGTGCCAAGGCGGCAGCGGCCAAAAGCGAAATCGTTCTCATAGTATTACAGCGATTGATTTGACTTGTTTCATCTTACTGTCCACTAATATACGCATTTTCCTACACGTTATGCGCTTTTCTGGCATAACCTTCCGGCTTTTCCCTGGCTTCTTGAAAATTTGACGGTCGCCAGGCTGAACGAAAAAGAGGAAAATGTTCAGAATTGGCAGGTAAATGCGGATTTCTGAACGAAAAGGGGAAAAATGTTCAGGGGCGAGAAGGGCTGGCGGTCTCGAGGGCCTTGCGGCGGCGGTAGAGCTGCCAGGTGTTGAAACAGTTGTGCCAGATGGTGTAGAAGCCTCCGGCGACGGAGGTGACGGGATTCATGAAGGTGTAGCCCATCCAGATCTGGAAGACGGTGTTCTTCTGGCCGAGGGCCTGGCCGGCGCTGATGCGGCAGCCGTAGTGCGCCCCTATGGCCCTGCCTGCCCAGAACTGGAAGATGCAGCAGGCAAGCGAAATGACAGCAATCGTCAGCAGCAGCTTGGGAGCACCTTCGTTGTGGACTACCGCCCTGGTACTCATGGCGATGGCGAGTGTCAACGAGAACGCCCAGATGTAGAACGAGAGGTCCACATACGACAGCAGCCATGCATGCAGTTTCGGGAAAAGATAGCGCACGATCCAAGCACAGATACACGGCATGATGAGCAGCGGGAAGACTTTCGCCAATATCTTGCTGAACGCGGTACCGAAACTCATTCCGCCCATGGGATATAACAGAGGGACCATCAATGGCACCAGGAAGGCTACTGCGATGTTGATGAGGATGGTGTAAGTCACCACTCCGGCCATGTTGCCGCCGAGCTTGCCCGTGACCACGGCGCAGGCAGTGGCAGTAGGGCAGATGAGGCATAGCATGGCCGACTCTATCGGGATGCGGGCCTCCGCGATGCGGCGCGCGAACGCGCCGTCCGAGCGGAGGGCCCACACCAGCAGCAGCGCCAGCCCCACGAACAGCGCGGTCTGGATGAGAAGCAGCCAGGCCTGCCAGCGGTGGGGCCGCATCTGGTGCGGCTCTATCTTGCAGAAACTCAGGAACAGCATGATGAAAAGCAGTATCGGCTGGAGGTGAGTGCATATGGCCTCCAGCATCGGGCCGGCGCTGTGAAGCGAAGGCATCGAGTGGTAGATGAGATATGCTCCCGCTCCGACCAGCATGCCTATGATGAGCATCCAGTCGCGGATGAACTTCTTGAAAGTATATATGTATCCTGACATCGACCGCAAAGATAGTCATAAGTGATGAAAAGGAAACAAGCTTTTTTTCGTAACTTTGCAGACTGCAAACAAAAGGATATCAAAAAACAAACGATACAATGAACAGAAAAGTACTTCTCATGATCCTCGACGGCTGGGGCGAAGGCCGTCACGACTACTCCAACGCCATCTGGACCCAGGGCACTCCTAACATCGACGCCCTCCGCGCGAAATATCCTTACGGCCATCTTCAGGCCTGCGGCGAGTACGTCGGCCTCCCGGACGGCCAGATGGGCAACTCCGAGGTCGGTCACATGAACCTCGGCGCCGGCCGTATCGTCTATCAGGATCTCGTGAAGATCAATATCGCCTGCCGTGAGCATAAGCTCTTGGAGAACAATGAGATCAGCGCTGTCTATGACTACGTGAAAAAGTCCGGAAAGAAGCTCCACCTCATGGGTCTTACTTCCCATGGCGGAGTGCACAGCTCCCTTGACCATGTGTATGAATTCCTCCGCGTAGCGAAGGAGCAGGGCCTCGACAAGGTCTTCGTCCACGCCTTCATGGACGGCCGCGACACCGATCCGCGCAGCGGGAAGGGCTTTGTCGCCGAGCTCGAGCAGAAGATGGCCGAGACGACCGGCAAGGTCGCCTCTGTCTGCGGCCGCTTCTACGCGATGGATCGCGACAAGCGCTGGAACCGCGTTAAGGAGGCCTACGACCTTCTCGTCGAGGGTAAGGGCGCAGCTTTCACATCTGCACTCGAGGGCATCCAGGCTTCGTATGACGCCGATGTCACCGACGAGTTCATCAAGCCCATCGTCGTTACCGATGCCGCCGGCCAGCCTCTGGCCAAGGTCGAAGAAGGCGATGCCATCATCTTCTACAACTTCCGCAATGACCGCGCCCGCGAGCTGACCAACGTCCTGACCCAGAACGATATGCCCGAGGAGGGGATGCATACCATTCCTCTTTACTACTGCTGCCTCACTCCTTACGACGCTTCCTTCAAAGGCGTCCACATCCTTTTCGACAAGGAGCTCGTGCAGGATACCCTCGGTGAGACCGTCTCCAAGGCCGGCAAGCGCCAGCTCCGTATCGCCGAGACCGAGAAATATGCCCACGTGACCTTCTTCTTCAACGGCGGCCGCGAGACTGTGTTCGAGAATGAGGACCGCATCCTGGTCAATTCCCCGAAGGTGCCCACCTACGACATGCTGCCTCAGATGAGCGCTCCGGAGGTCGCTGAGAAGCTCATCGACGCCATCCGCAGCGAGAAGGAGGACATGATCATCCTCAATTTCGCCAATGGTGACATGGTTGGCCATACCGGCGTCTACACCGCCGTTACCCAGACCGTCGCATGCATCGACAAGCTCGTCGGCCGCGTGGTCGACGAGGCAATCGCACACGACTATGTCGTGCTGCTGACCGCTGACCACGGCAACGCCGACTTCGAGGTCAATGCCGACGGCAGCCCGAATACCGCCCATTCGCTGAACACCGTCCAGTTCGTGGTGATCAACGCCGGTGACGAGGTCAAGACCGTCAAGGACGGCGCCCTCTGCAACGTCGCCCCGACCATCCTCAAGCTGATGGGCATCCCTCAGCCTGCGGCAATGACTGCCGAGCCGCTCATCTAGTGTACAAGTTCGAGCCGATACTCAAGACCCTTGTGTGGGGGACTGAGAGCTGGGTGCTGTCGAGTGTGCCCGGCTCCGAGTCCGTCGTATCCGAGGGTCCCGAGGCCGGCAAGACTCTCTCTGAAGTTTACGGAGGAGAGTTCCCTTTGCTGATAAAGTTCATCGACGCCAGGAAGGACCTGAGCATCCAGGTCCATCCCGGCGATGAACTTGCGGGGAAAAGACATGGCGGACATGGCAAGGACGAGATGTGGTACATCATCGGCGCGTCCGAGGGTGCGCATCTGTACTCCGGCCTGGCGAAGCCATTGACGCCGGAGGAATATGCGCGCCGCGTGGAGGACGGGACGATCATCGACGTCCTGGGCGACCACGTGGTCGCGCCCGGCGACGTATTCTTCATCCCGTCCGGCCGCATCCACTCCATCTGCGGCGGATGCTATCTGGCTGAAATCCAGCAGACTTCTGACATCACCTACCGCATCTACGACTACAACCGCCCCGGTCTGGACGGCAAACCCCGCCAGCTCCACACAGAGTTGGCCAAGGATGCTATCGACTATACTGTGGCGGATGATTACCGGACGCATTACGAACGTCGGGAGAATGAGCCCGTGGAGCTGCTGAAGTGCGAGCACTTCACGACGACGCTCTTCGAGCTCAGCGCGCCGCTCAGCTGCCCGGCCCCGGGCGGCGGGCGCTGGCTCACGGTCGCCTGCGCCTCCGGCTCCGGCACCGTGAACGGCGCCGCCCTCCGCGCCGGCCAGGCCCTCCTCCTCACCCCGGACGAAAACCACCTGGACCTCGTCCCCACCGCCCAGGACTTCCGCCTTCTCACCAGCTACTGCTAGCTTCTCCCCGTCATCGGGATCAGAATCTTCCTTTTTGCTCCCATCTGCTTCTTGTCCATCCTCCCCGGGAACAAAACCGTCATTTCTGTTCCTGGCAGCCTCCTTTTTACCCTCCTCAGGAACTAAAACTTCATTTCTGTTCCTCGCAGCCTCCTTTTTACCCTTCTCAGGAACAAAAAGTTCATTTCTGTTCCTGGCAGGGCGACAGTCGGACCGTCGGCTGCGATCTGCTAGTGCGCGTCTTCACGCGGACGCCGACCCGTTCCGGGCAAATGCAGCCTCCAGTCCGCCGCCACCCTCCTTGTTTACCCTCCCCGGGAACAAAACCGTCATTTCTGTTCCTGGCAGGACGGCAGTCGGACCGTCGGCTGCGATCTGCTAGTGCGCGTCTTCACGCGGACGCCGACCCGTTCCGGGCAAATGCAGCCTCCAGTCCGCTGCCGCCCTAGTCTTCAGTCGGACCGTCGGCTGCGATCTGCTAGTGCGCGTCTTCACGCGGACGCCGACCCGTTCCGGGCAAATGCAGCCTCCAGTCCGCTGCCGTCCTCTTCTTCCGACGTGCCCTGCTAACTGTCATCGTTTGCTGTCTTCTTTGGACGGCTCATATCGGACGTGATCTGTAACTCTTTGATGTTCAGAAAGAAAAACGATTGTTGACTGCTGTAAATTGCAAGTCAACAATCGCCTTGTTAATTGTAAACCAATCATTTACAAATCACGCCGGATTTTACTTTATGTGCAGGATGGTATAGAGGAGTTGTTTTTCTTTCATGAATGAGATCGCACTCCTCCCCATCTTCCCGAACTTCAGTTATCGTATCACTTTCTGATATACGAAAATGCCCGGCCGTAAAGCCGGGCATTTCTGTAGGGTGGGGGAGATGATTAGACCGTCATGATGTCCTTCTCCTTGGCGGAGACGATCTCGTCGATCTTCTTGATGAACTTGTCGGTGACCTTCTGGACTTCATCCTCGGCTTCCTTTTCGGTGTCCTCGGACATGCCTTCGTTCTTCTGGGCTTTCTTCAGGAGGTCGACGGCGTCGCGGCGGGCGTTGCGGATGACGACCTTGGAGTTCTCGCCCGTCGCCTTGGCCTTCTTGATGAGCTCCTTGCGGCGCTCCTCGGTGAGGGCGGGGACGATGCAGCGGATGATCTCGCCGTTGTTGGCGGGGGTCAGTCCTACATTGGCGTCGAGGATGGCCTTCTCGATCTTCTGGATCATGTTGCGCTCCCAAGGCTGGATAGCGATGGTCTTGGCATCAGGAGTGTTGATCGAAGCCACCTGGAAGATGGGAGTGGGGGTTCCGTAATAGTCCACCATCACATTGTTGAAAATGGCGGGAGTGGCCTTCCCGAGGCGGTAGGACTTGAGGTCCTCCTCGAGGAAATCCACTGCGTCCTGCATCTTGCCTTCGGCAATGGACAGGATCTCTTTTGCTCTGTCAGTCAACATGTCTTTATACTTTTTAATTATTACTATACGTGTACCAGGGTGCCGACCTTTTCGCCGGTGATGAGCTTGGTGAGGTTGCCCGGCTCGTTCATGTTGAAAACGATGATGGGCGTGTTACCTTGCTCGCAGAGGGCGAATGCCGTGGCGTCCATGACCTTTAGACGGTCGGCGAGGGCTTTTGTAAAAGTGAGTTCCTCATATTTTGTGGCGGCAGGGTCCTTTTCGGGGTCGGCGGTGTAGACGCCGTCGACGCGCGTGCCCTTAAGGAGCGCGTCGGCTCCGATCTCGAGCGCACGCAGCGCGGCTCCGGAGTCGGTGGTGAAGAAAGGATTGCCGGTGCCGCCGGCAATCAGCGCCACGCCGCCCTCTTCGAGGACCTTGACGGCGTGCTCGCGCACATAGTAGCGGGCGATGGGCTCCATCGGGGTGGCGGTGAAGACCTCGGCCTTGATGCCCAGCGACCTGATGGCCATGGCGAGGCCGAGGGAGTTGATGACCGTGGCGAGCATGCCCATCTTGTCGCCGTTCACGCGGTCGAAACCCTTTCCTACGCCTTGCAGGCCGCGGAAAATGTTTCCTCCGCCGTTCACGATGGCGATCTGGAGGCCTTCGCGGGCCGCCGCGGCGATCTCCTTCGCGTAGGCGTTGAGGCAGTTTTCATCGATGCCCTTTCCCTGGGGGCCGCCGAGACTCTCTCCACTCAGCTTCAGCAAGACTCTTCTGTACATATTTTTGTAGCTTATTGAGGGAAACAAAATTATCGGAAAATTATGAAACTTGCAAGAAAGAGCCTATATTTGCAAATGCGATAGCGCGAAAAATGAATTAAATCCTTAAGAAATGTTCATATTCAACTCCTCCATCGGAAAGAAATTCATCCAGAGCATCAGTGGTGCTTTCCTTGTCATCTTCCTTCTGCTGCACGGTACCATCAATTTCTTCTCGGTCATCGACTCCTTCACCGGCAAGTACGGTTTGGTGGCTGCTGACGAGAAGCTCTTCTCCGCAGGAGACGGCCTTTTCAAGCTTGGCTGCGACTTCATGAGCACCGGATTCATATCCATCATGGTCCCGATCCTCGCCCTTGGCTTCCTCATCCATATCATCTATGGTTGCTGGCTGTCCTGGCAGAATGTCAAGGCCCGTGGAGGCTGGAAGCGCTATGAGGTGGCCAGCAAGGCCAACGCCGACTCCTGGTCCGCCAAGAACATGCTGGTCCTCGGTATCATCATCCTCGGATTCATCTGCTTCCATCTTACCCATTTCTGGGCCAAGATGCAGCTGCCCGAGATGTTCGGAGTTGGCAACTATGAGAACAATCCTTATCTCCTGCTGAACGTTACATTCGGCAAATGGTGGGTCCTCGTCCTCTATATCATTTGGTTCGCAGCTGTCGGCCTGCACCTCGTCCATGGCTTCTGGAGCATGTTCCAGACCGTAGGCTGGAGCGGACAGACCTGGTTCAAGAGGCTCAAGGTCATCGGCGTTATCGTCGCCTGCATCATCGTCCTCCTCTTCGTCGCCACTGCGGTCAATGCCTTCATCCAGGCCAACTTCATCGCCTAGGCTGATTAAATTTGTCCAAAACATATTTTTTGTGTACCTTTGCGGTCCCTATTTTGTGTAGGGATCGCAATTTTATTTATTAACTAATTAAAGATCAAGACAGTGGACACACTTAGCTACAAGACAGTATCGCTCAACAAAGCGACTGTGAACAAAGAGTGGGTTGTCATTGATGCTACAGATCTTCCGCTTGGCCGCCTCGCTGCCCGCGTCGCCCTTGTCCTCCGTGGCAAGAACAAGCCCGGCTTCACTCCCAACGTCGACTGCGGTGACAATGTCATCGTCGTCAACGCCGAGAAAGTCGCCCTCAAGGGCAACAAGATGACCGATCGCGTGTACATCCGCTACACCGGCTATCCGGGTGGACAGCGTTTCACCACGCCTAAGGAGATCCTTCAGAAGAGACCCACCGAATTGGTCCGGAGAGCAGTCAAGGGTATGCTCCCTAAGACCCGTCTTGGTGACGACATCCTCGGTAACCTCCATGTGTATGCAGGTCCCGAGCACCCGCACCAGGCCCAGAACCCTAGAGTTATTAAGTTGGACGAAATTTAAACAGAGCAAATGGAACAGATTCACGCCCTTGGAAGACGCAAGGCAGCTGTAGCTCGCGTTTATCTCGCAGCCGGTACCGGTGAGATCCTCATCAACGGACGTAGCCTTGACAGCTACTTCGCCGAGGATTCCCTCCGTTACATTGTGAACCAGCCCTTCTCGGTGACCAATACCGAGGGCCAGTTCGACCTTAAGGTCAACGTCGTAGGCGGTGGCATCAAGGGTCAGGCCGAGGCCATCAGGCTTGGTATCGCACGCGCACTCTGCGAGGCTGACAAGGAAGCTTACCGTTCTGCGCTCAAGGCCGCCGGTTTCCTCACCCGCGACGCCCGCGAGGTCGAAAGGAAGAAGCCCGGACAGCCCGGTGCCCGCAGACGCTTCCAGTTCAGCAAGCGCTAGTTTTTTCAAAGCTGTTTTACAGATTGCACAGTCCGGTTCCGAAATCTCCGGATCTTTGGATGGATGCGAATCCGACCAGGCTGCCGGGAGGTTGCCGAGACTGCGGAAAAGACGGGAGACTGACAAGGTCACTACTCCGGTCTTGATGAAAAGAGAACTAAAAAGTAAAAGAACAAAACAACAATGTCTAGAACAAATTTCCAGGAATTGCTTGATGCAGGCGTTCACTTCGGACATCTCGCCAGGAAGTGGAACCCCAAGATGGCTCCGTACATCTTCGATCAGAAGAACGGTATCCATATCATTGACCTGCACAAGACCGTCGTCAAGGTTGACGAGGCTGCAGAGGTGATGAAGGAGCTGGCCAAGTCCGGCCGCAAGATCCTCTTCGTAGCCACCAAGAAACAAGCCAAGGACATCGTCTCGGAGAAGGCAGCCGAAGTTACCATGCCTTCGATCACCGAGCGCTGGGCCGGTGGCATGCTCACCAATTTCCCTACCATCCGCAAGGCCATCAAGAAGATGAGCACCATCGACAAGATGAAGGAGGATGGCACTTTCGAGAAACTCGCCAAGAGAGAGCGTCTCCAGGTCGACCGCCAGAGGGCCAAGCTGGAGAAGAACCTCGGTTCCATCAGGGACATGAGCCGTCTCCCTTCGGCTGTCTTCGTGGTTGATGTACAGAAGGAGGCCAATGCCGTCAAGGAGGCCAACCGTCTGAACATTCCGGTATTCGCTATGGTTGATACTTGTTGCGATCCCACCCCGATTGATTATGTGATTCCGGCCAATGATGACGCCACGAAGTCCATCGAGTGCATCATGAATGTACTCTGCAAGGCCATCCAGGAAGGACTCGAGGAGAGGAAGCTCGAAAAGGACAAGGAAGCCGCCGAAGAGGAGGCTGCCGTGAAGCCCACCGCCAAGAAGCTCCGCGCCCGCAAGGGTGCCAAGCCCGTTGATGTCGAGGCTGAGGCCGAGGCCGCCGAAGAGGCCGCCGAGGCTCCCGCCGCTCCCGCCGAGGAGGCGGAATAAGCTCTGTTTAACATTAATATCAGACGAATATGCAGATTACCGCAGCAGACGTAATGAAATTACGCAAGATGACCAGCGCCGGCATGATGGATTGCAAGAAGGCTCTCATGGAGGCTGAAGGCGACTTCAACAAGGCTATGGACATCATCCGCGAGAAGGGCAAGCTCGTTGCCGCCAAGCGCGCTGACCGCGAGACCTCCGAGGGTGCCGTCAAGGCCCGCATCAACGGCAACAAGGGTATCCTTGTCTGCCTTGGTTGCGAGACCGACTTCGTCTCCCGCAACGAGGCCTTCCAGGCCCTTGCCGAGGCTATCGCCGACGTCGCCATCGCCAATTGCCCCGCCGATCTCGAGGCCCTCAAGGCCTGCAAGATGGCTGACGGCCTGACCGTCGCCGAGGCAGTCGAGGAGCAGACCGGCAAGACCGGCGAGAAGCACGTCCTCGCATACTACGCCATCGTGGAGGCTCCTTTCGTGAAGGAGTACATCCACAAGGTCAATGGCAAGCTCGGCGCTCTCGTGGGCTTCAACAAGGTGGTTCCCGAGGATGTCGCCAAGGGTATGGCCATGCAGGTCGCTTCCATGAACCCCGTCGCCGTCTCCGCAGCCGAGTGCCCGCAGGAGGTCATCGACAATGAGCTCAAGGTCGCGACTGAGAAGACCAAGGAAGAGCTTGTGAAGAAGGCCGTCGACGCCGCCCTTTCCAAGGCAGGCATCAACCCCGCCCATGTCGACAGCGAGGCTCACATCGAGTCCAACACTGCGAAGGGCTGGCTCACTCCCGAGCAGGCCGACAAGGCTCGCGAGATCATCAAGACCGTCGGTGAGGAGAAGGCCGCAAACCTTCCCGAACAGATGGTTGCGAACATCGCAAAGGGCCGCCTGAACAAGTTCTTCAAGGAGAGCACCCTCGAGGAGCAGGAGTACACCATGAGCGACGACAAGAAGACCTGCAAGCAGGTCCTCGCCGAGGCCGACAAAGAGGCCAAGGTCGTCTGCTTCAAGAGGTTCTCCCTCAACGACTAATTGTCAATCCAAATATTGCGAGAATGGCCTGCGGTTTGCGGGCCATTTTTGTTATATTTGTACCGTTATGAATCTGAAGAGTCTTGCAAGGGATACCGCCATTTACGGTCTGGTGAGCATCGTAGGCAGGTTCCTGAACTACCTGCTGGTCATCCTGTACACATACAAGATCCCGGCGGAAAGCGGCGGCTACGGCATTGTGACCAATCTGTATGCATATACCGCGCTCTTCTTCGCCCTCCTTACTTTCGGTATGGAGACTACACTTTTCCGCTTCGCCAACAAGGCTGACGCGGATGAGAAGATGGTCTGCAGCAATGCCTTGAGGATGGTAGGCCTTGTGGGTGTTGTATTCCTTGCGGCGGTGTTCCTCTTCCTTCGTCCCATTTCCGGGGCCCTGGGATATGAAGCGCATCCGGAGTATGTAGGTATCTTTGCGCTTATCACCGCACAGGACGCTTTCCAGGCCGTGATGTTCAGCCGTCTTCGCCAGCAGCGCAGGGCCATGCGCTTCGTGGCGCTGAAGTTCGCCTTCATCATACCGAGCATCCTTCTCAACCTCTTCGTCTTCCTGGTGATGATCAGGATGCCCTCGCTGCACGACATTTTCGTACGCTTCGATTATGGAGTCGGCCTCATCTTCTTCATCAACATTTTCTGTACGACGCTTGTCTCGTTCCTGTTCATCCCCGAGATCAAGGAGATCACCTATGGGTTTGACAAGCAGCTTGCAAAGCAGATGTTGATATACTCATGGCCCCTGCTGCTGCTGAGTCTGGTGGGGGTGCTCAACCAGGTGGCGGACAAGATACTTCTTCCTCGTCTGATGCCCGGAGAGGAAGGTATGGTGCAGCTCGGTATCTACGGAGCCTGCGTGAAGATAGCGATGATAATGGCCTTGCTTACCCAAGCCTTCCGCTATGCGTACGAACCGATAGTCTTTGCGGACAGCAAGGACAGGAACAGTCCCGCTACGCTTGCCGACGGTACTCTTTACTTCATCGTCTTTACCTTGCTCGCTTTCCTGGGCGTGATGGTCTTTATGCCCGTCCTCCAGCATTTCGTGGGTGCAGGCTACCGCGTCGGACTCGGAGTCATTCCCGTCGTAATGATGGCCGAGATCTTTATGGGCGTCTATTTCAATCTTTCTTTCTGGTACAAGCTCACGGACCAGAACTGGTGGGGCGCAATCATCAGCGCCATCGCCGTGGCGGTGATGGTCGCCATCAATGTCATCTTCGTACCTAAGATAGGCTATTGGGCCTGTGCCTGGGGAGGTTTCGCCGGCTATGGCATCGCCATGCTGCTTAGCTATTTCATCGGGCAAAGGAAATACCCCATACATTATGACCTTCGGGGCATAGGCCTTGCTGTCCTGGTGGCCGCGGGCGCCTACGCTGCCCACGCGGCCATAGTCCGCGCCGGCGCCGGCCCCGTCCTCAGCATCATCCTCGGCTGCCTGCTCATCCTATGCTACTCCGCGGTCATGTTCCTCTATCTCCGCAGGGTACGGCAACAAACAAAAAAGGCACCTACATCACTGTAAGTGCCTGATTCTCATCGGGTGGAGATAGTCGGATTCGAACCGGCGACCCCATGCTTGCAAAGCATGTGCTCTACCAGCTGAGCTATACCCCCGCAACATGTAGTCCCTGGCAGAGTTGAACTGCCGACCTCCACATTATCAGTGTGGCGCTCTAACCAACTGAGCTAAGAGACTATATATATTGAAAAGATAAGTACAAGGCACTCCGAATCGTGCCTTGTGACACTCGAACCGATCGCGTCAACTTTTGTTTCCTTTGTCGCGTCAGCACAAACTCCAAAAAGGAGGTGTTCCAGCC
>CADAAA010000008.1 GCA_902785785.1 uncultured Bacteroidia bacterium
CAAGGCGGCTTCGCCCTCTCCGTTCATCGACCCCTGTCAAGGGGATTCCAACCACTATCTTCGTTTTAATGGGAGAAGATACATACCTATTTCCAACCAGATATTGCAGTGTGAGGATGTTTCCTATCCTTCAAAGAAAGAGTCCAACCTCATATTGCAGTTAGCCGATTATTCAGCCAAGAGGGCCAAGGAGAGCGTGTATGAGAGCATGGAGCGCCTGAACATCGACCACATCGACCTTATCAATGTCCACGATATCGAGTTCCAGGCCTCCCTGCCCGGCGGCACTTTCATCTGCACTGGACACCGTCGATTAGACATCAAACGTAAGGTAATCACCATTGGCATGACTGTTCTCCACTTTGTTCCGGGCTTGCCCGGATTATGCCACCTTTTAAGGGTGGTTGGTAACTTAATACCCACTTCCCTATAAGGGAAGAGGAGCGTTGCCAGGCAATCAGCAAGCTGGGGTTGGCAGAAATCCGGTTTGATATAGCGCTTCTGAAAGCCCCCTCGAGAAGGAGCTTGTGCCAACCCTTCTTTGGCACATTTGGAAAAATCTCCTTCCGGGCTTGCCCGGTTGATGGACACTGAAAATAGGGATTGGTAACTTAATTTGTAGGCCGACTCCCGTCGCCTACTATAGGGCCGAATCATGGCAAGCCCTTTCTGGCACGTTATCCTTTTCATACGTTGAATTCTTTTCGTTACTGGCATTGTCCTTTCAGGACGGTCAGATGTGACGATAGCTCGCACCTTCGCAGGCCGAGCCCATCGTGCACCATATTTCTCTTTTGACCCGCAGATTATTTGCGGGACGATTGGTAATCGTCGGCCAGCCTGCGGGCCGTGTCGACGTCAAAGACGATCCGTCGCCCGATCCGGGAGACGACGGCAGGGCGGAGGATTCCACCGCCTTCGGAGGAGCCATCTTCTTCTCGTGGCGTACGCATCAATGCATAGACCGTGGAGTCGGAACACCCGAGTTCTACGGCAAGGATTATCCAACGCGCGTTTTGCCGGAATGTGCCAAACACGGGAAAGGGAATGTGCCAAACATCTGTCTGACAAGCCCTTCGCCCAAGTGCATGTTAGGAAGAAGCATTTGAAAAGCCAAACGAAGAGCTGGCTTTTTTGCGAAAACCCGCCTTTTTTCCCCGGCGAGTATCAAAATGGTACTCTGAAATGATACTCAGATTTCCGCAATTGACAAAAAAGTCCTCTCCCGTTTCCAGGAGAGGATAAACCGATGTGCCAAAGATGAACTAAAGATATGGACACTCGCTGCCGACTAAATCCGGCTGATCAGATCCTGCGGAGTTATGTCTTGCATAAGAGAAAAGGCAAACCACTTCTTTCCCAGGTCCTTTAGTGATGCCCCAATATGATAGACTTTTTCATCAATGATCAAAAACCTGTCGTGGGCTTTGTTAAAAGCTTGGACTTCAATGGGAGGATACTGTGAATATCCAATTGGAACTGTGCCGAAACTTGCTTGGTGTAGATTGTTGCTTTCACAGAAGGCCCTCGTTTATCAAGCATCGTCAATACGGTCTCATCTGCATAATTGTCAATCAGAACTATCTCCTTCTTTGCGCTTTTGATGAGCCCGGCGACAAACCGATAGGCATCGAAGATCTGGCCATCGAAGAAGATGTTTTGTTTCGGGATGACAGATTGCTCTTCCAGCTTGTCGAAAATCTGTTCAATCTTATGATCGGTCTCCAGCTGCTTGAGTTCCATTCGGTCAAGTCTCTGAAAAACCTGAGCATTCGATAGCAGGAAATGACGCATTGCGACAAATGCGTTCATGATGCGTATACTAATGTCTACCGCAGTATCGCTATGGAGCACGGCTGACAACATAGCCACCCCTTGTTCCGTGAAGGCGTATGGGCAGAAAGAACTATGTTTCAAGGTCTTAAACCTATCGCAATTTGCGATAAGTTCATCGGTCTCCTGCTGATTCAATTGAAAGCGGAAAGCTTCTGGGAATCTACGGGCGTTACGCTTGACTTGCTCATTCAAACGTGCAGTCTGGACACCATAAAGTTCGGCCAAATCTCGGTCAAGAATGACCTGCACATCCCTTATCGTCAGAATCCGACTCTCAACCGAGAGTTGAGGAAGGTGGTCGCAATTTGCGACATCCTTTTGAGTAGTTTGCAGCGACTTCTTTGCCATAGCACGTTCTTTTATGCGAAGTTAATCATTTTTCTCTAACAGCCCATTGAACTTCGTCATCGAGGTGGCCTTGATATCACACTCTATTAAAGTCAGTTCAGATTTCGATACAAGCTACAAGAAGGAATAATAACACTCAATCCAATCAAAAAAGAGAGCAGTAGAGTTGAATCGCCGGTGGTTTTTGTTATCTTTGCACTGCATGAAACTCGTTGTACTCATATTATCCTTTCTACTCTCCTTCCTCTCCGGAGGAAGAACAGAGGTAGTTAATACGAGTTCACAGGATAATGGGCGGTACAGTGTATCCGAAAGTCAATCAACAGAGAAGACTGCAGATTATACCCAAAACAGGGAGCTCTGCATAACGGCTGCGCAAGGATATACTTTTGCAGGAGGTGGCAATTCTAATTCTGTTTCGATCCGTGTCACCCAGTCCGGAAAACGGACCTCACCTCAGGTACGCTCCACTTTTCGAATCATCAAAGGTGGAAAAATCATTGATAACAACCATTTACATCCATTCCTCGCCCAATCAATCGTGCATCAGGCGGGAATGTATATTTCTGATAGATACCTGTTTTCCATTTGCAGCCTCCGGCTATAGCAGATTGTCAATGCTCTTTTGACAATCGGACAGTTATCTAATAATCAGAACAACCATCATGACAATTATCTGGCTGCTGGTCGGCCTGGGGCTTATCGTCCTGGGTGCTGACTGGCTCGTTGAAGGCGCTTCCTCCATCGCCAGGAGGGCTGGCGTCAGCGAATTCGTAATCGGCCTCACCATCGTTGGCTTTGGGACTTCGTGTCCGGAACTCGTGGTAAGCCTCACGGGAGCATTTGAGGGAAATGCCGATATCGCCGTCGGCAATGTTATCGGCTCCAATATCTTCAATGTCCTGTTTATATTGGGCCTTACGGCGTTGTTATGCCCGGTCACTATGACTCAGGACAACCGCAAGAAGGATATCCCGCTTACGCTTGCTGTTACGGTTCTCTATCTGGCGATAGGCCTGAACCGCACACTTTGGGGCATCGGCCAGACCGACAGTCTTTCCCGCTGGGAAGGTGCGCTGCTCCTTGCCATTTTCGCTGCATATATAGTCCATTCATTCGTCACCGGCAAACCCGCAGAAGATGCAGCCGAATCCAAATCCCGGAAACTGTGGCTGGCCATTCTCATGGTCCTTGCCGGGCTCTCCGGACTGATAGTCGGAGGCAATCTGTTCGTGAATTCTGCCACGGATCTAGCTCGGATGCTCGGTGTCAGCGACAAATTCATCGCCGTTACGATTCTGGCCGGAGGCACATCCCTCCCGGAACTGGCCACCAGTCTCGTGGCCGCCCTCAAGGGACGGGACCAACTGGCCCTCGGCAACATCCTTGGTTCTAACGTCTTCAATATCCTCCTGATTCTGGGCTCATCTGCCCTCATTACACCGCTTTCCTTAGCATCTGTGACATATGTCGATGCTTTGGTTCTCACGCTAAGTATGATCCTGTTGCTCCTTTGGGCTTACACAGGCCGAAGAGAGCGGATCGACCGCTGGGAAGGCGCACTAATGCTCCTGGTTTTCGGAGCCTATTACACTTATTTGTTTATCAACTTATAATCATGCAAATCAAATTCAAAAAGGTTCACACAAAAAAGGACCTAATCATATCTGCCATTGTACTGGCCGCCGGCATCGGCCTCTATTTCATCAACGCCGGACTCGGCATTTTCCTGGCCGTCTGCGGTCTCTTGATGTTGCTCTTCTATAAAGAAGGCTATACGCGGGAAGGGGAAGATGTTGCTCTACGGAAGGAGGCTTTTGATATTGCCCATTCTTGTAAAGACTCCTTGAAGGGGTTCCTCGAAGGCAAGGATGTCGAGCCTGAAGTGAAAACCAATATCAATGGCGGTATTATCCGACTGGAAGTATTCTACAATGCGACGGCACCCATTGCATATGCTCAACTCTTTGACTTTTCCAATTACACATATAAGCCCGCAACGGAAATCGTAGAACTGCGCGGTGATAGAGCGGAAAAACTCATAAACAAACTTAAAAGCATCGCGTAATGGGTACAACTGAAGAAATCAAGATCAAGAAGGTTCATACTTTTCTTGACCTTGCCATTGCTAGTATCGTCCTTGCAGCAGGTATCGGGCTTTACTTTCTTCTTCCCGGCTGGGGCATACTGTTCTGCTTTATCGGTGTTCTACTGTTTGTTTTCTACAAAAGGGAGGACAAACGCGTAGGAGAGGCCACGCTACTTAAAGAGAAGACTCTGGATATTGATCCAGAGTATCGAAGTGGAATCATTGACTTCCTGGAGGATAATACTGATGTCCTGGATTTTGAGACAACTTCTGAAGCGGACCATCTCTATCTGGAAGTCTATTTCAATGCCGAAAAGCCTGTAGCCTATGTAAGGCTCTATGATGTGGCGGAGAATCGTTTCGATGCAGCAACCGAAATGATTGAGCTCCGTGATTCCATGGCTGAAAAACTCATCAGCAAACTATGAAAGAGCAGCAGGTAAAGAAAACGTTCCTGCCACAGGATATCGTGGTTCTCACGGTTATCTTTGCGGCAGGAGCCGCCTGCTTCCTTCTGGGAGAAGGTTGGGGCGGTCTTGGAGCAACCATCATCCTTTGCGGAGCAATGATGGTGCCTTTCTATCACCACGGCTATCGGCTTGAAGGCCAGAAAGGTCTTTTCCGGCTCAAGGAAATCTCTCTCTCAAGAGAGAACAAGAACGATATTCTGGCCTATCTGAAAGGCAGCATTGACACAGTTGACCTTCATAGTTGGCAGCCAGGTGGAGCCCTTGTCGATGTTTATTATCGCAAAGGTGAAGACCGTGGGTTTGCCCGATACTTTGATTATGTAGACTTCTCGCATGGAATTGAATACCCCCTTTATGAAGTAACAATGCGGCAAGTCTCCACTCTGGAATCCTTTGCTATAGACAAGAAATGATCACTCTCTTCCTCATCCTCATCGGAATCATCATCCTGCTGTGCATTTGGCTGAACAATGTCTCTGCCCGAATCGGCATCCCCACCCTCCTGGCTTTCATCGTGCTAGGAATGATCTTCGGCAATAATGGCCTGGTGCCTCTGCATTTCGAAGATCACGTCTTCGCCAAGGAAACCTGTACCGTAGCCCTCATATTCATTATGTTTTATGGCGGATTCGGCACACGATGGGATTCTGCCAAACCAGTTGTAAGGGAAGCAACGCTATTGGCTTCGTTGGGTGTAATCCTCACAGCGGGCCTGACAGGTTTGTTCTGTCATTTTGCCCTTCGGTGGGGATGGGGAGATAGTTTTCTGCTTGCCTCCGTTGTGAGTTCTACCGATGCTGCTTCCGTTTTCTCCATACTCCGGTCTAAAAAGTTGGGACTCCGGAACAATACCGCCCCAATACTGGAGATGGAGAGCGGTAGCAACGATCCCTTTGCCTACATGCTCACTGCGCTGATGCTAAGTATTATGAATGGAAATGCGACAGGGATTGGCATTTCATGGATGCTCTTTGCGCAACTGGCATTCGGGGCTGGATGCGGAGTCGGCATCGCCAATCTCGCCTCCTGGATTTTGGAGCGTTTTCGAATCAAAGGAGAAGGCTATGATTCATTGTTCATTCTCTCTGTCGCAATCCTATCATACGCCATTCCCGATCTAATCGGAGGGAATGGATATCTGAGTGCATACATCGTGGGCATTATGCTGGGAAACAGTGATTTCCCCGGGAAAAAAGCGTTGGTAAATTTCTTCGATGGAGTCACCGGTCTTATGCAAGTGCTCATCTTTTTCCTGCTTGGTCTGCTTGCTCGTCCACTGTTTCTCCACCGGGCAATTCTCCCGGCTCTCGCTATTTTCGCATTCATGCTTCTGGTCGCCAGGCCCCTGTCTGTTATGAGCATCCTCACACCATTCCGGAAATATCGATTCAAACAACAGGTGCTGGTTGCTTTTGTGGGGCTAAGAGGAGCGGCCTCCATCGTGTTCGCCATCATGGCCATGACCGACAACCCTCTTGTGGAGAACGACATCTTCAACATCGTCTTCTGCTTGGTTCTTCTCTCAATCTCCATACAAGGCTCTCTGATTCCGCGGGTGGCAAGGAAACTGGATATGGTTGATGAGAACGCCAATGTTATGAGAACCTTCAATGACTACTCAGAGGGAACACAGATGCAGTTTGGCAGCATCGATATAGTCCCAGAAAGCAGCTGGAGCGGCAAAAGGGTGATAGACATCGGTCTCCCGAAAAATGTCCTTCTGGCCTTGGTGCTCAGAAAAGGAGAACGTCTTATCCCGCGCGGAGACACAATCCTCCAAGCCGGCGATAAGGTCATCGTGGTGACAAAGACCTTCGAAGACACGAAGACATATCTTGTAGAAAAGACGGTCAAAAAAGGCGGGAAACGCGATGGTCACACCATTGGAGAATTATCCGGAGAGAGTCTGGTCCTGCTCATCCGCAGAAATGGGGAGGATATCATACCTTCTGGAGAGACTCGAACACTCGCTGGTGACGTTCTGGTCATTTTGAATGCAAAATAGAGCCACTCCTCTACTTCATCCACGACGTTCGGCGAGATGCCCAAGGACAGGGTGGTGACGATGAAAGTACGACGTCCGGTGTGGGTGTCTTTGATGCATTCTGCCACTGCATTCCGGCAGCTTTGTAAAGAAAGTGTACTATTCTGTTTTGCCTTGCCGTAGTGGTAGTTCTGGCCACATCCTGCAAGATAGACAGGGATTACGACCTCGACCGGCCTGTCGACACGCATATGGTTCTGCTGGGCAACGACTACATCTCTTTTGACGAAAACGGCAACATAGTGCTTGACTTCACCGACAACCCCGAGTTGGTGTTCCAGTTCGATCTCAAAGGCCTGAAGATGAAAAACAGGATCGATCTTGACTCCCCTTTCGGCTTGGTAATCGATATGGACATCGCCAACACCACTCCCTTTTCCTTCACCGTTGAAGCGACAATGATAGAATCTCTTGGGGTCAAAGTGGACGAGTACAGAAGGCCGGACAGAAACACACTGTCACCAAGGATGAGGTGCTTGAGATCAATTCCCTGAGCCTGAACATCCCCGAAGGCATCCCTGTATCGCCGGAATGGATCTCGATCATCAACCCTATTATCAAGTTCGTTAAGCTGTTCACAGGGAAGGAGAAATGAAGATGAGACGGCACATCATCACCATAGCGGTATTCCTTGCAATGGCTGGCGTCCTGAATGCGCAGAATTTCCGTGGAGGATACTTCCTGGACGGCTATATGTACGCATATAAACTCAATCCCGCCAGCGCTCTCGGGTCTGTGGTCATGTTCATCCCACAGGACAAGAAGAAGAATTCTGTAGATCCGCTGACCGCCGGCTTGAACTCATACGGTATGTCATACGGAGCGGCAGCGCTCGTCAATACCGACGTACTACAATTCTTCGTCGGGACGGACGCATATGTCTCAGAGATGACACCCCAGCTGGTTCCTCTCTCCAAACTTAACCACAATATAGTCCTGGGACTTGGTATCCCGCTTCACAAACGCAAGCTGTAGAGTCTCTTTATTCCGCGTCCGGCTGCTGGCCGTCGTGGGCTTTCCACATACACTCGGTAACCTTCATGTCCGAGAACACGGCTGTAAAAGAGGAATCCTCAGGTGAGCAGGCATAGATACCGAAGCTTATCCTGTCGGAAGCAGCATCCATGTGACAGATGCGCATCTGGCTGAAATCCACGCCGTTGTTGGAACATTCGATGCAGAAGTCATCCCCCCTACGGGAGAAACGGTACCACATGGTTTTCACATTGGCCGGTATGGCCGTGGTGGCCCAGTCTGACCAGCCGTTATTGGTGACCACGCTGCCCAGATGCTGGAACTCCTCATTCTCGAACTCTACTGAGCCCTTGAGCCAGTTGTCGCTGTTCAGATACATCACGATGCCGCACTGATCGAAACGGTGATGGCTCTGCGAAAAGTCCGTCTTGACGACGAAACTGAAGTATTTCTCCCTGGTCTTGATCTGGAACACAGGTGCATTGTCGTTGCGGAAATGATAGTACGTACGCTGCCAAAGGTCCGTGTGGGGAGCAGTTGTAACATACAGTTTGTCCCCCTTGACCTCGCATCCGGCAGGCTCGCGCGTCCAGTTGAAAGCATTCAGGTCCAGCTTGCCGTTTCCGGACAATGCCTCAGCGACGATGTCCGGCGCAGGGCCGTCGGTCACCTCCAGGATCTGCTCGCAGATGCTTTCCATACCGGCGATGGAAGGGTGTCCGTTCTGTTTGTCAATATCATGCAACTCGATGAGCGGGACGCCATAGTGCTGGCAGACGACACGCATGGATTCGTTGATCTCCTCGCGGAGCTCCGAGTTCAGCAACGAATAGATAACAGCCTTGGGATAAAGCTTCTGCAAGGTATCCAGCAGACAGGCCAGAGCAGGGCGGAAAGATTTGCAGTCGTCCTTCGTCCAGCCGGAATACTGGTACTCCCCGATCGGGGAACGCTGCCAGGCGTCGTTCGTGCCGCCGAACACGAAGATGATATCTGGATCGCCGAGCATGTCCACGCGGCTCAGGAAACATGACGCACTCACGTCCCTGTTGAAGAAGCCGGTTCCGCAGATAGTGGTGCCGCCCCAGGAATTGTTCTTCTCCAGCTGATAGCCCTTTTCCTTGATGAAGAGGCTCCACCATGTCTGCTCCACCTCCTTGAGGTCATTGTTCGGGTCGGGATAGAACGGAGCATATCCCTCGGGATTGTAATCCTTGAAGGTTGAATAGGAGTCTCCCAGGATGGAAACCTTCTTTGTCTGCGCAGATGCGGCTATCGCAGCAAATGCCAGCAGGGTCAATACTAAAGCTTTTTTCATTTTATAACAGAATTTAGTTGTTCTCAATTTCGAGGGGAGAGCCTTCCGTTCCAGCCTCCCGGCGATGTAATCCATACTACATTGAAAGTATACGTTCGGTTTCTTCCCAGATGCGGAGGTCCAGGTTGGGATCCTCGAACCGCGCAGGGATGTCCATGATTTTCCGTCCGACGAAATAACGGTTCCGCCCGTCAGAAGCCAGGGCTGAAAGGGCCGGCTGCACTCCCCTTTCGGGAGACTTGCAAAACGGGCGGAACAGGATGTCGGCCAGAGGGTCGAACCAGTGCCCGAGGTCTATCATGTTGGAATTGACGATGCCGGGGTCGGCAAGGTTGATATGGAGCCCGGGATTGCGCCGGGCGAGCTCACGGGAAAACCGCAGCAAGGCAAGTTTCGACCGGGCATAGGTCCCGAGTTGGGAGAATTCATCAGCCGAGGGGCGCAGCGATTTTTCGGTCACGGAAACGTACCGGCATGTCAGCGAAATCATGTTCACGATACTCGCCTCCGGATCCATTAATGGTAACAGGAGACGGGTAAGCAGAAACGGCCCGAAGTAATTGACAGCGAACGTGTTCTCCAGAGCGTCACCGGTAAGCGAATAGCCACGGCTGATAACGCCGGCGTTGTTGAAAAGCGCGGATACCTGCTCTTGGCCGAGGCTGTCGGCAAAAGCCCTTACGGAGTCGAGCGAGGAGAGGTCGAGCCGGCCGATGGAGATATCGGCCCCTGGCAGATCCGCAAGAATGCGGCTCCGCACGGCCTCGGCCTTCTCAAGGTTCCGGCAGGCCATCACCACGCTCCGGCCGTCACGGGCGAGAGCGCGTACCGCTGCCTCGCCCATCGCGCCGGAGGCGCCTGTCACTATCGTCCTATTTCCCATACTCCATCCTTAGATTGTCCACCCAGAGTGTATTGCCGGGAGCGCCTGTAAAACCTCCCTGGCAACCGGAAGCGATATGCAGGACCGCGTGGGTGCAAGGCGTGTCAGGAGATGCCCAGCCTTCCTCGCGTATGGGTACCCGCTTGCCCCTGCTGTTGACGGCATACAATGTCTTTTCGCCGGAGATCAAACCCATATAGGACTTGTAGCCGGACTGGGTGCGGGCATCGCCGTAAAGCACGGGGATGCGGCAGTCCTTGACCCAGCCCTGCGTGCTCCTGTCGATGCGCATGACGGCAGTTCCGACACGCTCCGCGTGTATATTGCCGTCAGCATCCTCCCAGCGGCGCTGGAGCAGCAGGAGCACCTGGCAGGGATCATCCCCTGCGAACTCCGTCTTGCGGAAAGTGGTCCCGCGGACCAACTTCCCAGTGGCCGGAAGATAGGCTTTGTAGTCCAGCAGAAGTGCGTCCGGCCGTCCGGTAAACGGTATCCCCCAGTCCATGTTGGCATAAGGGTCCTTTACGCCCGTGATGGGCTCGAACATCTTTCCCCAATACAGCGAACCTGTGGCCAGCACCTGGATCTCCACCACGCCGGCCACGCGGCAGGAGGCGAATACGGTCGAGAGCTTGGCACAACGGCCGGAAGGGCCGTTGTCTGGCTCGACCGAGAGGCTGGTCTTGGTCACGCCGGACACCCTGGCATACGCATTGGAGCTAGCCCAGGGCGTCTTCGAATAGTCATATACCTTGTTCCCTTCGATGACCTCGGCAGGGCCCGGGAGATAGAGCGTTTTCACTTCACCGCCGAGAATGGCGGACTCCTTGATATGGCGCACGGTCCAATGCTCGAAATCCCCGAACCTGAGCTTTTCGATACGCTGCGCGGACAGCGGCATGACGCCCGCCAAGAGGAGCAGGATGCTTATTTTAACTTTTTCCATAGCCAAGCGACCAAAGATCCCGGAAGCGCAGCGATAACGGCCGGGAGCCAGACATTCATGAATGCAGGGCTCAGCACCCGTCTTCCGCGGTACATTGCCCTCAGGCTGCGCCGTACCAGCCAGCGCGGAGTGCGGATGAGACCGACACGTACCCCGAGCTTCATCAGTTTCGGATCAAGCCTGTACAGAGGCGTGGCGATCGCGGCAGGACAGACTGTTGTCATCCCCACACCGTAGGGCTTCAACTCATATGAGAGCGAGCGCCCGAAACTGCGGAGATATGCCTTGGATGCGGAGTACACAGTGATGCCGGGAACAGGAAGCCTAGCAGCCATGGAGGAGACATTGAGGATATAGCCGCCCCCCCGCTCCTTCATGGCGCTGCCGAAGAGCAAGCACATACGTGTGACGGTATTGACATGCAGGTCCAGCATAGCCTGCACCTTGTCCAGGTCCGCCACCTCCAACTCCTTGAAGAAGAACATCCCCGCGTCATTGACCAGAACGTCCGGAAGTATCCCCTCTGAAGCACAGCGGGAGTACAACTCATCGGCAGCTTTCGGCTGCGCAAGGTCCTGGAATATGGTCCTGACCTTCACCGGGAACTCTGCCGAAAGTTCCGCCGATGCGGAAGCCAGCTGGTCCTCGCGGTTGCTCACGAGCAGCAAATCATACCCGCGGGCTGCGAGTCCGCGGGCGAATTCAAGCCCCATCCCGGAGCTTCCACCCGTTATCAGTGCGACCATCTCTCCTCAGCCTTGTCAATCTCGCGGCGCAGTGCGGGCGGCAGTTCGCCCGCGCAGCGGTTGCATTTCATTTCCAGGGTATACATCCTGCCGATGCAGTAGTTGGAGTGGCGGCATTCACTGCGCTCCACCTCACCACTCTTCAACTTATTTACGAAATCGGTGTCGCGGACAAGCGCCCGCGCCATCTGCACGGCCGCGAATCCGCAGCCGAGCACTTTCTCGATGGATTCACGCGACACCATGCCGCCCACATAGACCAGCGGCAGGCTGAGCTCCTTGCGGAACTCCAAGGCATCTTCCAGGAAATAAGCGTCCTTGTACGGGACCGTGGGGATGATCACATGCCCGAACAGGCGCACCATCGCCTTGAGCCACCAGAACTTCTTCATGTCCATATAATGCGCCAGGGTGCGGATGGGCATGGCTCCGCGCATCACTTCCATAGGCGCCTTGCTCACGAATCCCGCAGAAAGGACGATGGCATGGACGCCGAGCCGTTCGAGCTCCCTCGCGACCTCCAGGCATTCCGCACGCTGCATTCCCCTGCGGAAGCCGTCGTGCATGTTCATCTTGACCAGCACTCCCATATCGTCTCCCGCCTCCTTCATGACGCGCTGGATGACCATGCGCATCAGGCGCATGCGGTTCTCGAGCGAACCCCCGAAACGGTCATGCCGGTGGTTGGTGTAAGGAGAGAGGAACTGGCTGATCAGATAGCCGTGGCCGGCGTGGATCTCGACGCAGTCGAAACCAGCCCGGCGCGCCAGGCAGACTGCGTTGCCGAAATCGTCCACCAGAGCATCTATCTCCTCCTCGCGCAGCGCACGCGCAAATGTCGGAGAATAAAGGTTGAATCCTCCCGACGCCCCTACGGGCATGCATCCGCAGGTGGACCTGTGCGTCATGTTGCCGCAATGCCCGAGCTGGATAGACGCCTTCGCCCCCTGGGCATGCACGGCGTCGGTGATCTCCTTCAGCTCGGGTACGATCTCCTCACGCATCCACAGTTGTCCGTCGAACGACAGTCCGCTCCGGTTCACGGAGGCATATGCCAATGTGGTCATCCCGACTCCTCCCCTGGCAACGGCGACATGATAGTCCATCAGGTCCTTCGAGGGCCTGTTGCCATAGGCCATGTTCTCAAATGCAGCCGAACGGATGATGCGGTTGCGAAGGGTGACAGGGCCTATACTTACCGGAGTAAAGATATCTGATTCAATAGCTTGCATTCTCATCAGAAGATAAAGGGAATGATCCGTTTGGTCTTTTCCGGATCGAATTCGCCGGGGAAATCACGCGCATACATGTCATGGATACGGGCAGCACGCGGAGCGAGGTTGGCGAAGGTCCAGAGCGCGAATACCGCACCGGACCAGGACCATGTAAGGATGGCGAAACCTGTCCACTCGACAAACTCGCCGAAGTAATTGGCGCTGGTCACATACTTGAACATCCCGCCTTTGGGCAGGTAGTGCGCCGTATCTCCCGGTTTGCGAAGATTCCTTATGATGGAGTCCGAACGGATATTGACCGCCATCCCGTAGAAGAATACGGCTGTTCCGAAAAGGAAAGGCAGGCTTCCCAACCAGTTGGAAGGATAATATTCGGCCGGAGACAGGTAGAATATCCATCCGCCCTGCATGAGCGCGTTGAGGGTGTTGAACAGTGCCCCCATCAATATGATGCTGAGGGGCATCGTACCGTTCCCCCTTATCTGCAACGGGAAGATGAACGAACGGTGGAAATAATGAAGCTCGAAAAGCAAAAGGAACACCAGCCGCACCGGATCGGTCCTCCGGTCGGAGAGCCACCACAGCAGAAGCATGGCCACGAAGACAGGTGCCTCCATGAGCATCCAGCCGAGACGGTTCCCCAATCCGGGGCCCCATTTCGGCTGGTAGAACTTCCCGTATCCGGCGTCGACGAAGAACAGGCTGATGAACACCACGACGGCGATCAGCGCCATCACGATCAGGAAGACCTGGAATGCATGCAGTGAGACCACGCCGCCCTACCAGTTCTTCCTGTCGAAGGTCCACTCGGGATAGAGGGTCTTCTCGTACTCGTCATTCATGAACAGGGCCGAATCGGCCGTCTTGCCCTTGAGCTGCCAGTTGAGCCACATGCGGGCCACGACGGCGAAAGCGCCGGCATTCTTCTCGTAATATGTGCCGTGATGGCCGTCCAGGGTGGAAATCTTCACCACAGGGATGTCATCCGCAATCCTGCCCCAGTCGCCGTTGGCGTTCTCGAAAGCGACGTCAGCGGTACCGCCGTTGATGTAGAGCATCGGGGTGTGGAGATTGGCGAGGGAGCCCTTGGAGGCGCCGCTCATCGACATCTCACCGATACCGGAATTGAATATCATACAGGTCTTGATCCTGGGATCGTGGGCGACGGCGAGCACCTGAGCGCCACCGCAGGACTGTCCCATAGCGGCGACCTTCTCAAGGTCGACGAGATGATAGTACTCACTCTCGGGATTGGCATTCTGGTCCGTGAGCCAGTCCAAAGCCTCCAGAAGCTGCCTGGCATATGTACGGAACGGAGCCGGAGCGGGTTCGGCGTTCTTCTTGTTCCTGTTCTTCTTGGCAGCTGCGGCGGCGGCCTTCTGCGCGGCTTCGCGCTCGGCGGCCTGCGCCGCCAGCTCAGCCTCGGTGTAAGGGGTCAGCCTCTCTCCGTTCCCCATAATGGCTACGGGCTTGGTCTCGGGATACCATCCTCTCACCACGCCTTTCCACTGCTCGTAGAAACGCTCGTCCGGCATGTCCTCGTAAGGTCCGATGGCAAGGATGAGGTAGCCGTACGAGGCGACTTCACTCAGGAGACGGCTCATCTCGAGGCTGTTGTTGGCGCAGGCGCCGTTGGCATAAAGGAGTACCGGGATCTTGCCGTTGGCGGCTACATAGCCTTTGAGGTCCAGAGGACGGTAGATCATGTGCGTAGGAAGGCTGGCGTCGCCTATGGCAGCGGACTTGTACTCTCCCGTTCCTCCGTTTTCAATGACCTGGAGCTGGTCGGTCTGGGCTGAGCAGAGCGCACCGGCGGCGACAAAAGCCAGCGCAAGTGCAAGAAGTTTCTTAGTGATCATTTTATCAATCGTTTATTATTAATTGTCTTGACTATAATACCTTGATCTCGCCGGAGGCTTCGGCGAACGGTCCGGGAAGGACCTCGGATCCCCTGGGCTTGCCGTTGTAATCCACGTTGAAAGTGATGGGGCTTCCATCGGGATTCTCGAATGCCTGGTCAGGCTCGAATGCCTTGCCGAGACAAGCGGTATCCAGTAACTCTCCCCTGAAGGATGCTATGGCATCGAACAGGTCGGTCTCAAGGAAATATCCGCCGTCCTTCTCCACCAGTTCCACCTTGACGGGCTTCTCGCTGACGAGCTTGACGGATTCCTTCTCCCAGGCCTTGGCGCCTCCGATATAGGCATTGCCCGCTGCCCACACAGGCAGATGGCTGAAATGCGGCTCCATGCAGACATACATGTTGGCAGGGGCTTCCAGGTGGAACTGCTTGATCCATTCCTCATAGGTCGGGTAACCGTCGAACACGAAGGTGCCGGACCGGAGGTTGATGCTCTGCTGCTCTCCGCCGAGGTCTCCGGACGAATGCGAGTCCTCGGCAGGATAGTGCTGGATGAAGATATTGTTGTAGAAACGGTCGTCGCCGTGAAGGATGGTCATGAATCCCATCACCTCCGTGCGGTGCGGAATGTGATACGGGGTATAGCGCTCCTCCTTGTTGCCTTTGACAAAGAAGGCCGTACCGGAACCGACATCGGCTATGGAGCCGAGACAGAGATTGTGTACGAAGGCGACGCCCTCGGTAGGCATGCGGATGGCGCACTTGGAGAGCATGACGTTGTTATCGATAAGGGTCGGGCCATGGGCTACCTCGACGAAGATATCCTGATTGGCCATCATGCTGCTGGCCTCGGGACATGAGTCAGGTATATGATTGTCGTGCAAGAGGTTGCAGGTGATGCGCGTGCCCTGCGCCTCCCAGTCGCACCAGATGCCCATGGTGCAATGATGGATGTGGTTGCGACGGAAAGTCACGTCGATGGCGGCGTGAAGCTTGATACCGGCGATCTCGGCTCCGCCGAGCTCCTGCATGTTGTTGATGTTGTGGATATGGTTGTCCTCGATGGTGCTGAAGACACATCCCATGCGGCCGACGATGCCGGTCTGCTCGCAGTGGTGGATGTGGCAGCGGCGGACAATGTGGTGGCCGATATTCTCCTTGAGCCACCCGTGATACTGGCCGCGGCAGACGGTGTCACGCTCCATCTGGGTGGGACTCTTGACATACTTGGTGGTAAAGAAATGGTCATTCTCGGGGTCGAGATACTTGCCGAGAGAGATGCCGCAGCACTTGCTGTCGGATATCTCGCAATCCTCGATGACCCAGCACTTTGACCAGTGGGGGCCGACCATTCCGTCCTGGAACGCTGCAGGCGGGGCCCAGGTCGTGGCGGCCTTGTCCACCTTGAAGCCGCTGAAGGTGATGTATCCTACACCTGTCTTCGAGGGGAAGAAACAACGCCTCCGGACATTGATGTCGACCTGCTCCGCATTGGGATCCAGTCCCTGGAAATTAGCATATATGACCGTGCATCCGCCATCCTGCTCTGTATACCACTTATAGATGGTCCGTTCCGGCTCCCAGGAGGGCTTGAACACCTCTCCCTTGATGCAATCCTCCAGCGTGTCGGCCTCGTAGAGCTGGCGGCCGTTGAGATATACTGCACCAGTATGCTTGGTAGGCGGTGCGAAATACCAGTCGCCCCCGACGAAAGTCGTGTAGGGATTGTAGTCGCCGAAGAGTTTGTTGTCCACGCGGCATACCCAGACATTGCCCTTGAAAGGCTTCCAGTCCTTGATAATCTCGGCGCCTGTGATCTCGGCTCCGAGAGGCTCCGCACTGCGGTATGTGATACGCGCATCCTCGGTGCCCGCATTCTTGGGATCGACATACTCGCGATAGATACCCGGTGCGACGAGCACCTCGTCGCCGGGAAGGGCGACTTGAGCAGCATCATTGATATGCTTGAAAGGATTATTGACTGATCCGTCTCCCCCCGCAGGGGCGTTGATGTCAACGTAAATGGTCTTTGCCTGCCTTCCGCAGGCTGATGAAGGTGATGTCATAATAAATGTGGTTTTCCCCAAATATACTCATTCCACGGCACATTTTCAAGGATTGGCGTTTTTGTTTTAAAGTCAGATTGCGTATCTTTACACAGACAATGACACTAAGGCTATGAAACTCCCTGTGAAAAAACCACTTCTCTCATTCCTCTTCCTGCTGGCTGCATTGACGTGCCTCGCGCAAGGCGTTCCGGCACTCGAACAGCTCAAGGCGGATCCCGTCCTTGTGAAATGCATGCTCAACGGTTTCGAGGCTTCCCTACCCATTGCCACCGACATGTTCCCCTACTACAGGTGGAATGACCTTAGAGATTTCTACACAGCAAGATGCAACTCGAACAAATGATCAATCAATATATACCATCATGAGACAAAGTTTATTAGTTTTGGCACTTTTGGGGGCAGGCCTCCTTTCCTGCTCCACACCTGTTCAGAAAGTTGACAAGTATGCCGTCGACTGTACCACGATACGCGGTTTCAACTATACTCCCGCGACCGTGGCAGAGCCGCGCCATCATGTCGACACATGGGTGAAGTACAACGAGTCCGTCATAGATTTCGATCTTGATCTCGCCCAGGGTCTCAAGCTCAACATGGCGCGCGTATTCGTTCCTTACCAGTGCTTCACAGAGTTGGGTGACACTTTGACGACCAGGCTCAGGGACTTCGCCAAGCGTTGTGAGGCGCGCGGCATCGGCTTCGTCCCTGTCGTCGGCAGCGGACGCTGGACACGTGATTCGACCTTGCTGTCGCAGGCTGACGAGTGGGTAGACTTCCTCGTGGCGGCCCTCAAGGACGAGCCCAGCCTGATGATGTGGGACCTGATGAACGAGCCCGACCTCAACAGGAGGATGAAGGAGTCCAATTTCGAGAACTGCAAGCTGATGTACAGGCTGTTCAAGGAAAAGGATCCCGACACTCCCCTTACGATCGGCATGGAGAAGGTCTCCTGCATGATCGAAATGGCCGACTATGCGGACATCCTGCAGTTCCACAACTATTCGGAGACACGGGACATGGTCCGTGACACCATAGCCAAGGCCAAGGCTTTCGCGGCCAGCGTCGGCAAGCAGGTATTCAATGGAGAGATGGGCTGCATCGCACGTGCAAATCCCTATGACGTGACTCTCGAGGAGCACATGAAGGCAGACATGGGCTGGTGCATCTGGGAGCTCATGATCGTCGAGAAAGGCTGGGGCACGGTGCACGGTGTCTTCTACGAAGACGGTACCGTCCGCGATCCTTCCATCCCCGCCGCCATCCTCGGCTATTTCCGCAACAGGGAGGATCCATTCCCTTATTTCCCTGACAAGGAGGACAAGATCGGCAGCTTCCTCACCCGCTTCGACCAGTGGAAGAAAGACGGAGCGAAGGACTTCGAGACGGGCATCCACATCGCTGAAGTGGGAGCCAACA
The DNA here is from genome assembly GCA_902785785.1 of uncultured Bacteroidia bacterium. GTDB lineage: Bacteria > Bacteroidota > Bacteroidia > Bacteroidales > UBA932 > Cryptobacteroides. The sequence continues at coordinate 18,234 of CADAAA010000008.1, forward strand.
TGCTCGAGTCGGCTCAGCTCGCCCCTATGTACGAAGCCCCGACATGGCAGGTCGAACAGTTGAGGAAAAGCGGAGACGTCAAGGCCCTGCGGACCTTGCTTGAAAAGTACGCCTCAATCCTGAAACCTTATAAGAAACAATAAAAAACGGGAGCTTTCGAAGCTCCCGTTTTTTTTTATTTGGGTATCGCAATCACACGATAGAACGCATCGTGCGGTGTAAGGTCCCTGCGGAATAACAACGGATAGTTGGTACGGCCGGGAACCGGATAACCGTTCTTCCATGAGCCTCCGTCCTGGACTCCCCAGAAAGTTACACGGTCGATCACGTCACGGTGGTCGTAGAAGATCTTGAAGAGCTCCTCATACCTGTCGGCGAGCTGTTTCTCCACCTCGGCAGGGAGACCGTCCCTGTAGGGATCAAGGTACTCCTTGAACTCCTCGAGCTGGAACTGAGGATCCGACATGACCTGGCCGATGACCTGGCCTTCCCTTGTAAGAGGGAGCACGTCGATGTCGATCTCGGTGATCATCACCTTGACGCCAAGCGCAGCAATCTTCTCGATAGCATCCACCACATACTGGTTCTTCGGATAGTTGAGTCCCCAGTGAGCCTGGATGCCGACGCCGTCGATACGGATGCCTTCTTCCTTCAGCATCTTCACGATGTGAAGGACACCCTCAAGTTTGGAAGGACGCCATACATTGAACTCGTTGTAGTAGAGCTCGGTGTCCGGAGCATACTGCTCGGCGAAGCGGAAAACTGTCTTGACGATCTCGTCACCATACTCCTCGCCACCGAAAGCGTGGACCCAGCCCTTGTCGCGGTATCCGCCCTGTTCGGAGACGATCTCATTGATAACGTCCCACGCGTCTACCCTGCCTTTAAAGTGGGTGCAGACGGTCTCGATATAGCTCCGGAGAGTCTCTACGAGCTCATCGTGACTCTTGGGATTGCCCTTCTCATCATTCCAGAAGAATTCGGGAGTCTGATTGTGCCAGCACAGCGTGTGTCCCATAGTGAACATCCCATGCTCTTTGGCAAAATCGACATAGCGGTCGGCGCGTTCCCAGTTCCAGACATCCGGTCTGGGATGAAGGGACTCGGGCTTGAGTTCATTACCCGGGGTAAGCGAATTGAAGTGCTTGAGGATCAAGGCCTCATATTCGGGGTTGCGTCCGCTCACCTCAAACGAGCTGACGGCTGCACCGATCTTGAAGGCGTCCTTGTAAACATCCTTGAGTCCCGGTATCTCGGCCGGTTCCTTCGGTGCGGAGGAACAGGAGATGAGGGCAATCACGGCTGCCAGGACGATGCCCGTTCTGTTGAAAGCTTTCATAAAGGTTTATTTAACAGGTGAATAACATCTGAAATCCCATTTGGAATTGTCGCTCTTGAAATCGAACGGAGCAAGCGTCGGGGAGCAGTCACCAAGGGAGACAAGAGCATAGGGCTCGTCGTGTCCGGGGATGGACTTCGGCATGATGCGGTAAGTTCCGTCGGTCAGCTGGTCGATACGCCATAGCTGCTCGGGAGCGCCGGTGAATGCCGGGACGGTCTCGACCTCAGCCTTGTCGTTTGCAGCCAGGGCGCGGTCAGTACCCGCGATGACAATCTTGTAGTAAGGACCGCCGAGATAGCCGCCGGCCTCGGGAACGGGGATAACGCTCCACCTCTGCCAAGGCCTGCCCATATAGTAGCCGTTCCTGGCCCCGATGACGCCTTCCGGCCAAGTGCCGGCGACATCTTCGAGTTTCTGCTCCTCAAGTACGACGTTGGGTTGAGGTTCATTGCCTCTGCCGAGGCCGCGCATCGCGCCCTGGGCGCGGATGAAGTCCACCTCAAGCTCGAGGGCGTAACCGCTTCGGACTGACTGGATCTCATACGTACCCTCGCGGAAAGCCTCGCCGGCCACCGGCCAGCCGTCTTTCCACAGGAGCGGGCGGATAGCCAGTACGCTCCTGCCGCTCTGGTCCATGTCGGCCTCCCAGTGGAAAGACATCTTCTCAACGCCTTCCTCCTCGATGTAACGTCCGAAATGGCCGGGGCCTACAAGCCTGCCTTCGGTAGTGACGACGGACTTGCCGCCGCCCTGGATCATGGAACGTCCGACATTGTCGATGAACGGTCCGTTGACGTTGCGCGAGCGTCCTACCACGATATTGTAGGTGGAGTTGACTCCGTCGCAGCAGGTTCCGTGAGTACCGAGAAGGTAATACCAACCGTCACGGTACATCATGGTCGAAGCTTCCATGTTCCTTCCGACGTCGATGGCTTCATTGCCCTCTACACGGAATCCGGTCTTGGGATCGAGCTCGACCTGGCGGATATGTCCGAAATAAGTACCGCAAGTAAGCCAGAGCCTGCCTGTGGTCGGATCCAGCAGGACTCCAGGATCGATGGCGTTGAAGTCCTCATCCACAAGCGATTCGCAAACCATCACGGGCTCGGAGTAAGCGAAGTCCGGGGAATCCGGATCGAGCGTCTTGTTCCACATCGTCATGATCTTGCTGGCGTGACCGCCACCCATTCCACCTCCTGTCGTTCCGTAGATGATAAGATAACGGTCTCCGATCTTAATGGCATCGGGAGCTGCACCGCCGCCTGGCCTGACGGCCCCGCTGTGCCAACTCCAGCCATCCTCTGAGATGAGACCGCCGCCGCCGGTACCGAAGGTGAAATACTTGCCGTCGCTCTTTACGATGGACGACGGATCATGGATATAGGGAGCACCCGTCTGGGCGTGCAACGATACTCCGGTGAGGAGTAAAATGCAAATGAATACTATCCTTTTCATAATCTCAGTTCTTTATCAGTTGCACGTAATGGTATATCCGGTTACAGGTTTTCCGGTGTCATCGATGAAACGGGCGCAGAATTCGCTCATGCCGGGGCCGTTCATGGTGACGCCGCGAAGGATGTTCTTACCTTTCTTCAGGGTGACACGGTCGGATACGGCGCTGTCGACTCCCATGTGGCGGTCACCCGCCAGCAGCAGCACCTCCTCGCCGTTGACCCACCATCTCGCAGCCTTGTTCGAGCCGACTGCAAGCCTGACGTTCTCGATGTCTTCCTCGCAGTTAATGACGGTCACGGTCCAGAAGATGACGCCGTAACGGTCCTTGTCGAGGCCGGTAGCGAAGCGGAAGAGCTTGACGAAGAAATGGTCGCTGTCAAGGGCGTGCCAGGTCAATGTCGCCTTGACGAATTTCGGCTGGTCCTGCTGCGGCCGTGCAGCGGGACGGTTCGAACTCAGGTTTACCGGAGGCTGATACTCCATGGTGACCTTGACCTTGTCTCCGTCTTTGGGAAGGACTGTCAGCTGGTCAGGAAAGTACTCCACGCTGAGATTCTCACGGGTATAGGAGTCTGTAAAAACCCTGTTCGTGGGATTGGGCTTGCTGATCGGCTCGAGTATCATCCAGCGACGGATGAACCCTTCCGCATCCGGAGTAGCCGAAGGAGTGGTGACGGGCTTGAAATAGCCTTTCAGTGCCTCTGCCACGTCGATCTTGGAGTTCTTCTTCTGCGCCTGCACCTGGACCGCTGTGACCGCCATCAAGGCCAGGAGCAGAAGGATTCTGAAACTTCTTTTCATTGTATCAATGTTTTAATAGGTTCCACTTGGAGTTGTCGCTGTCAGGGTTGAATACGCCAAGTGACGGCGTACTGTCGGCAACGGAGACGAGAACGAGCTCCTCGTCCGTACCGGGAACGGATTTGGGCATTATCCTGTATGTCCCGTCGGTCAGGCGGTCGATTCTCCACAATTGCTCGGGAGCACCGGTGAACTCGGGGACCGTGACAATCTCCTTGCCGGCAGTCGCGGCAAGAGCGCGGCCAGTTCCGGCGATGGTGATCTTGCAGTAAGCGCCGCCGATGAAACCGCCAAGTTCAGGGACTTCGGTAATTTCCCAGGCCTGGTGAGGCCTGAAGAGTTCGGGACCGATGCGGAGAGAAATCTCCCCTTCCGGCCATGTGCCGATGACATCTTCCAGTTTCTGGTCCTCAAGGGCCACGACATTGTCGTCACCGTTGCGGTTGAAACCTCTCATGCCACCGGCCATCGGGACATTGTTGACGGCGAGTTCCAGTGCATAACCCCTCCTCTCGGAGACAAGGCTGTACTCTCCGTTCTCGAAAGGCTCACCGGCCACGGGCCAGCCGTCTTTCCACATCAGTGGACGGATGGCAAGTACGCTCCTGCCGCTGCGGTCGAGATCTCCCTCGAAATGGAACGACATCTTCTCGATGCCCTTGCCGACGATGAAACGGCCGAAATGGCCGGCACCGATACGGCGGGGCTCGGAAGCGAGAACAAGCTTTCCTCCTCCATGGATCATGTCACGGCCGACATTGTCCACATAGGGCCCGGTAGGGCTCTTGGAACGGCCGACAATGATTTCGTAAGTGGAGTTGACCCCGCTGCAGCAGGTGCCGTGGGTTGCGAGCAGATAATACCAGCCGTCGTTGTAAGTCATCTCTCCGGCTTCGCAGGAGAGCGCTACATCGACAGGCTCGCTGATGGGCTGAGCAGTCTTGGGATCGAGCTCCCTGATACGCAGATAGCCGAAATATGTGCCGTAGACAAGCCAGAGCCTGCCGTCGGGGCCCATCATGAGTCCGGGGTCTATGCCGTCGCAATCCTCATAGCCGTTCGACCCGCCAAGGTCCATCGGCTCAGAGTACTCGAAATCAGGGGATTCGGGATCCAGCGTCTTATTCCACATCGCATACACGTGGGAACTGTAACGAAGGCCGGAACCATTGCCGGTAGAATAGACGACAAGATAGCGGTCACCGATCTTAATAGCATCGGGGGCGACTCCGCCGCCGGGGCGGACTCCGCCGCTGTGCCAATTCCAACCGTCCTCGGAGATAAGGCCTCCGCTTCCGGTTCCGAACGTATAATACTTGCCGTCGCATTCGACGACGGTGGAAGGGTCATGGATGTACGGACTCCCTATCTGTGCGGAAGCCACGATGGAGAGGAACAATGCCGTGAGGGCGGTAAGCCCGGATAATGCTGTCTTCTTCATATCACTTCTTCTTTTTAGGGAGTTCGCAAGAAAGCTTATAGCCTGTGACGGGGCGGCCGTTGCCGTCCACGAAACGCAGGCAGAATGTGGCCATTCCCTGGCCGTTGAGCACTGCTCCGCGAAGTATGTTCCTGCCCTTCTTGAGCGTCAACCTCTGCGACATGCAGTCGTCCACGATAAGGTCACGGTCGTTGGTGAGCCTGAGGACCTCCTCGCCGTTCAGATACCAGACGGCTCCGGAGTTCACTCCGCCAGCCAGCCGGACATCCTCGATATCCTCTTCGCAGTCGATGATGGCCACAGCCCAGTACATCTGCTGGAAGTACTCCTTGCCGTAGCCTTCGGCGAAGCGCAACAGGTTGACAAAGAATTTCTTTGAATCAAGCGAGTGCCAAAGGAGGGTGGACTTGCCATATTTGACTTTGGAACCGTCCACGGGTATGACCGTGAACTGGTCCTTAAAGTATTCCTCGGACATGGTTTCCATGAGGAAGTTGTCCGTGAGCTGGGCATTGCTGCTGAAATTCTTTGCGATGGGTTCCAGGATAGTCCACCTGCGTATGAAGCCTTCAGAGTCCGGAGTAATAGGTTCTGCTGTAGCGGGAGCGAAGTAATGGCCGAGCTCCGCCCTCTCCCCTTCCCCTGCGGCGAAAGCCTGCAGGGAAAGAAGAGAAGCCGAAACAAGGCAAAGGATAGTTTTTACCCAGTGATACATGATAATTCCCTATTAACCAATATTATTACCAACCGGGATTCTGAACTATGTTGGGATTGATGGAAGTCTCGAGATCCGGGAACGGGAAGAGCTCGTGCTTGCCGGTCTTGAAGCCGTGCTCCTTGCCGTTGCCATAAGCGGGATCGTCGTTGAAGTTGTGCATGGTCACGACAGCATGATGCTCGGGAGTAGGATTCTCAGCATAGAAGAAACTGTCCTTGAGGGTAGGAACCTCGGAACCTGCCTTCTTCATGCCGTCGAGGTCGCCCCAGCGGAGGCAGTCGGCGTAGCGGCAGCATTCTGTCCACAGCTCGAACTTCTTCTCCCTCTTGACGTTCTCGAGAGTGAGAGAGGTGACAGGGGCGGTGCCGCCGGCACGCCTCTGAATGTCATTCAGGGCCTTGAGGCCGCTTCCGTCGGTATCGCCGACGCGGGCGCAGCACTCAGCATACATAAGGAGGACTTCAGCATAGCGGAAGAAGAGATAGTTCGCCTCGCTCCAGCCGGAGTGTCCCTTGACGTCGTTGGGGCTGACGATTCTCTTGTACTGCAGATACTCGCCGTTGCCATAGACGCCGCGGAGGTCGCTGACACCCCTGAGGGGATCCTGGGTCTTGGGACCAACGACTTCCTGGCCGTTGACAGTCCACTTGGCATTGTTCTCATCGACATCCTGGGTGTAGTCAAGCTCGTACAGGACCTCGTCGTAGGAAAGGATGGAACCCTTGCGCCTGTAGGAGTCTCCGTCGTTCGCGACGAATTCCCTGGCGAAATCGACATTGACGCCGAGTCCGCCCCAGCCGTTCTTGTTCATACCGACCTGGATAGGTACACGGGCGAAACGGTCACCTCGCCAGCACCACATATTGGCCTGCTGCCAGGTGGAATAGTTGTACATTACAGTGAAGGAAGATACATTGGGATTGTAGGCGACATTGCTCTCGAAGATCTTCTCCTCGTTGCCATCACCCTCGACGTGGAACAGCTCGCTCCAGCGCTCGCCGGGTACAAGGGCATACTTGCCGGAATCGATGATCTTCTTGAGGACGGTCTTGGCCTTCGCATATTCCCCGAGGAAGAGGAGGCACTTGCCCTGGACGGTCCAGGCGAGACCCTTGGTAGCGTGGAAGGTACCATCCTTGTCGGCAGTGCTCTTCCTCTCATCAAGATACGGAGCGGACTCTTCGCACTCCTTGGCACACCACTCGAGAAGGCCCTTCTGGCCGCCCTCATAGTTGCCGGGCTTGTCACTGCCTTCGAGGACGTGGTCCACGAGCGGAGGATTGCCCCAGTATATGGCAAGAGTCATATAGAGGAAGGCGCGAATGACCCTGGCCTCGGAGATGACCCTGTCCTTGACAGCGCTCTCGCCATACTTGAAGTTGTCAGTGACGAGGTTGGTGTAATAGATGGCAAGGTAGGAATTCCTGTAGAGGGTGGAGATGATGTAGTTGCTCGGATCGTAGCGGAACTCGTCCATCTCGGCCTGCCAGTCGTTGTTGCCGTACTCCTTGCAAGCGGCGTAGACGTCGTCACCGGGAAGGTTCTGGGCGAACATGTAGGCGGTGAAGATGTTCTGACCGATGGCCTTGATGGAACACATGTTGGTCGCGAATCCGTGATAAACGGAAGTCAGGGCAGATTCGGCATCCTCATCTGTCTGATAGAAGGACTCCATAGGGATCACACCTTTCTGCGGGATCTCAAGCAGTTCCTCGTTGCAGGAAGTGGTGAAAAGACCTGCAAGACCAATCATTATGATGAATAAAGACTTTTTCATATTGCTCATTGGTAATTAGAAGGTTATGGAAACACCGCCGACAATCTTCCTGGATGTGGGATAGGAACCGAGGTCCATACCCATGTTGGTGGAGGTTCCGGAGGTTGCGGTCTCAGGATCGAATCCAGGATACTTGGTGAAGGTGAAGTAGTCGTCGATGGAGACATAGACTCTTGCCCTGTTGATGAAGATCTTCTTGGTCAGGGACGAAGGGAGGGAATAACCGAGCTGAATCTGCTTGATCTTGAAATAGCTTCCGTCGAACATGGCGCCGGAGGATGCCCAGAACGGCCAAGAGTTGGCTACGGAGAGGCAGCTGGGTAGATAGGCGTCCTTGTTGGACTCGGTCCAGGCGTTCTCGTAGAAGTAACGGAGGGAGTTGCGCATGTTGGAGTCGGCCTGGTAGAACATGTTCATGATGTTGTTGCCGATGGTGCCGGTTCCATAGATGCTGAGGTCAAAGCCCTTGTAGTCGAAATTGAGGGTGAGGCCGTAGGTGTAGTCAGGAATACCCTTACCGATGTACTTTCTGTCGCCGTCTGTCACCTTGTTGCCCACGAGTGTCTGGCCTTCGGCATCCTCGAACATAGGCTGGCCGCTGTCATGGTCCGCACCCAGATACTTGTAGCCGCGGAAGTACCAGATAGGATATCCGACCTCGAAGGCGGTAGTGAACGGGTTGTTGTAGGAGAGGCCACCGTTCTCAAGACGGTAGATGGAAGGATCGAGGAAGGTCACTTCATTGTGGAGCTTGGAGAGGTTGCCGCTGATGGAGTAGCCGAAGTCGCCGATATTGTCTTTCCAGCTGAGTTCGAACTCAAGACCGGTATTGAGGACGGAACCGGCATTGACATAAGTGCTGTTCACACCGATCTCGGGGATAGGGGCGATGCTCACAAGGAGGTCCTTGGTCCTCTTGTCGAAGTAGTCGAAACCGAAGGTGAGGCGGTTGTTGAAGAAACGTGCATCGAGACCGAGGTCAAGCTGCTCGGAGGTCTCCCACTTCAGGCTGGGATTGGCTAGTCCGTTAGGAGCGGAACCGTAGGAGAAGGTGGGGTCGTCGTAGTGGAACTGATACATCTTGGAGTTGTATCCGATGCTGGTGGCATACTGGTATCCGCTCAGCACGTTGACGTTACCGTTGCGGCCCCAGGAAGCGCGGAACTTGAGGAAGGAGACGATGTCACGGTTGACGTTATCCTTGAACCAGCGTTCGTTGCTGACGGTCCAGCCGGCGGAGAAGGACGGGAAGTAGCCCCAGCGTGAAGCCTTGGACAACTTGGAGGAGTCGAAGGCATCAGCGCGGAAGTTAACCTGGAAGCTGTAACGGTTGTCGTAAGTGTAGGTCAGACGGCCGAAATAAGCAAGGCTGGCGGACCTGCCGGGGGCGTTGCTGAACGTCCTGGTAGTATTGTCATTGGTATTCACATAGTTGAGATACCTGAAGTTGGGCTCGTATCCGGTGAGGATATCGGGACCGGAAGCAGAGGCGCTGACATTGTCGCTCTTGTTCTCAGTGTAGGACATACCGGCCATGAGGGTGATGGCATGCTTCCTGAGATTGAGGACGTAGTTGGCGAAGTTCTCCCACTGATAATACCTGCTGGTATTGGCACTGGCGGAGATGCTGTAGTTGTCAGTGTAAGCGAGCTTGGTAGCATAGTAAGGCTCGCTGTAGCTGTGCGAAGACGACTGGGCGGCCCTGTAACCGAAGCGGGAAGTGAAAGTGAATCCCTTGAAAGGAGTGAAGTTGGCGTAAAGGGTACCGCGGAAGTTGAGGCCTTCGTTGGTGGAGTCGGTCTTGTCCCTCTGGATGAACGGGCTTCCGTTGTCGTCATCGACATACTTGGAAGTGGCGTACCAATATCCGGTGACAGGGTCCTTCATGATGTTCTGTCCCTTCTCGTAAGCCTCGAGCATACCGGGAGCGAACTGCTGGGGATCAGTATAATAGACAGGTGTAAGAGGGTCGATGGTGAGGACGGAGCCGAGCATGGAGCCATAGCGTCCCTGCTGGGAGACGCCCTTGGAGGAACGGCTCTCCATGGAGGTGTTGACACCGACCTGGATCCAGTCGTAGATCTGGTAGTCGGCATTGATCTGGGCGCTCAGACGGGTGTACTCATCCTTGTCACCTACGATGATACCGTTGTTCTTGAGGTAGTTGAGGGAGGTGAAGAAGTGACCCTTGTTGTTGCCGCCCTGGAAGGAGAGTGAGTGCTGGGGAGAAAGAGTCGGCTCAAACACGACGTCGAACCAGTCGGTATCGGTACCGTCATACTTGTTGGCTGCCATAGCGCCTTCCATGTCGATACCGGAAGCCTGCTTGTAAGCGATCCAGTCCTTCGCACGGAAGATCTCAGCCTTCTTGCCAAGGGTCTGGCGGGTCAGTTTATAATCATAGGTAATGCTGGAGCGGCCGTTGTTGGCGGAACCGCTCTTCGTAGTGATGAGCACGACACCGTTACCGGCCTGTGCACCATAGATGGCGGCGGAAGCAGCGTCCTTCAGGACCTCCATGCTCTGGATCATGGAAGGATCGAGATAGCTGATATTGTCAACCTTCAATCCATCGACGATGAGGAGAGGTCCGATGTTGCCGGAGTTGGAGGAATAACCGCGGACGCGGATGGCTGCCGAAGCACCAGGGGCACCGGAACTGTTGATGATGTGGATACCGGCGGCTTTTCCCTGAAGGGCGGCGGCGGCGTCGGAAGTGGACCTGTTCTGGAACTCTTCCTCACGGATGGAGGAAACAGAGCCGGTGAGGTCGCTCTTTCTCTGTACGCCGTATCCGATAACGACCGTTTCCTCAAGGAACTCGGTATCCTCCTGAAGGACGATGTTGTAGACGGCCTGGTTGCCGACCACGAACGTCTGGGTGGAATAACCGATGCAGGAAACGCTGAGTGTGGAACCGTTAGGGACAGTCAGCGAGAAGTTTCCGTCAACGTCCGTGACGGTTCCCGTAGTACTGTTGCCCACCAGCATGACTGATGCGCCGATTACAGGCTGGCCTGTACCATCAAGCACGGTGCCGGTGATGGCCCTCTGCTGTGCGAAAGCGCTCACCTGGCCGAAGATCGCTGCGATCGCCAATATGGCGAAAATGCGAAACTTGCTCTGAATTAGGTGTTTCATAAAATAGAATTGAGTATTGGTTAAAATAAGTGTGATTTCAACTGGACCAAAATTACCGTTATATATATTTATGGAATGCCATTTACGAATCATTTAATATAAAACGGTTTAACACTTACCCGGCTTTTTTACGAATTGATCCGCTATTTACAATACCAAACCAAAAGGTTTTACTTTTCACTATCTTTATCTGAAAATATCATTTTCGGCTAATAAGATGTAATTAGCCGCCAAAGATTCATTTTTTATATATCGCCGCGTTATTGTTATACCTTCTTTTATAATGAAGTCCTAACTTTGTGAAGCTTATTGATCCGATATGAAGAATTTCAGACTGACGATACTCGCGATCCTGCTTTGCTGCACCGTCTCAAATGCCGCTCAGCCGCATCATTTCTATGCCCGCTTCACCAGTTGGGAAGGCCTGCCCGAGGCATACATATCTTCCGTCTGCCAGGACGCTTTCGGCCGTATCTGGGTGGGATCCAAAGACGGTGTCTTCTACTATACCGGTGAGGAGTTCGTACCGTTTTCAAATTCCGACTATCTCGGGCAGTGTGCCCCTAACACTTTGGCTGTTAGCCTCGATGCCGATGGTTGCGTATGGATACTCTCCCAGCATGGCACCGGATACTATGATATCTACTCGGACAGCTTCACTCTTATCGAGGACCTGCAGGATACTGTCGTCAATGACATCGACATAACGGCCGACGGTGCCGTATGGCTTACATCTTCAAACGGCATATTGAAGTATGACAAGGCCACAGGTGATGTTTCCAACATGACGGAGTCCACGTCTTTCTCCCCATTCAGGGCATGTGTCACATCAGACGGCAACCTTGTATTCACGGCGCGCAACAACAGCATTTACGTACTCAACACCACTTCCGGGAATGTAAAATCCGTACGGACTGACCGTCCCGGAGCGAGTTTCCAGTTCATAGAGAGTTTAGGCGATTCCAAACTGCTTGTCAGCAACGGCCTTCACGAAGTCTGCCTTGCCGACCTTGATTCCGGTTCCACCGAGTCCCTCATAGATGACAATCTCATCCTGAACAAGGCCGAAGTACAATGCCTCCTCCATGAGGATGGCCTGTACTGGATCGGCACGACATACGGTCTGCTCATCTATGATCCGGACACGCGTTCAGTAGAGAAACAGTTCCCGGATGAGCTGAACATCGCCACCCTCGGAGGCGAGAGTGTCCGTTGCCTGTTCAGCGACAGGTATGGTAATGTCTGGGCAGGGACTTGGAATGGAGGTCTTAGATGCTGGATGACATACGAGGTCGGCTTCAGCCGCTTTGTCTCCGATGACACGCCACATACCCTCGTCGGCAACACCGTCCGCGCGGTCTGTGACGGACCGGACGGAATGGTATGGATCGGAAGTGAGGAGGGATATCTCTGTCGCTTCAACCCTAAGGACCAGTCGTTTGCCGATTTCACGCCTTATGCCGGCGTAGCTTTCGGAACGGCTATCACCGACCTTACACGCATCGGTTCCATGATTTGGATCACTTCATATGGAGACGGGATCACCGCTTTCGATCCCATAGCAGGAAAGGCTGTGAGAAAGTATCATCTGCCAAGCAATGACTGCATGACCATCATGAAGGCCAGCGACGGCTGCATCTACGCAGGCACCAGGGAGGGCATGTATCGCTTCAATGCTTCAGCCGACGCTTTCGAGCTTGTCGACGTGGTCGGCAAGCCGTTCGTCCACAGTATCATTGAAGATAAGGGCGAGCGTCTGGTCATCAGTACTTTCTATCAGGGATTCGGTATCTATGACCTCCCGACAGGTTCATACAGGAAGGTCCAGGCAGCCCAGGGCGAAGCCATTACAAGCTTTACGTTGGATTCACGCGGAGCACTCTGGGCTACGACGGACGGAGCCGGAGTATGCAAGATTGACATATCTGCCGACGGCAACACCGTGGAGGTCAAGCATTTTGACAAGTCTAACGGCCTGCCGTCCAACTCCGTAGGAAGCATTACCGAGGATGAGGACGGTCATTTCTGGATTGCCACCACGATGGGTCTGGTAGACTTCGACCCCAAGGAAGAAAGAGTACTCGGAACCTTTATGCAGGCCGACAATGTCATCGGAAAGCATTTCACTTTCGGGAGCAATTACAAGTCTCCTGACGGCCTCGTTTTCCTCGGTACCAACGAAGGCTTGCTTATGTTCGAGCCCGAATACATTCAGGAAAGGTTCGGCCACTCCCCCATCAGGATCACGGACATCACGCTCGGCTCGTCCAGAGGAAGCGCCGTCGCATCCCAGAAGGGCCGTTCATCCATCACGTCCGAGTCCATACGCGTCAAGCAGAAGGATGCTGCCTTCATCTCCATCACCTACTCGGCCATGAACTATGCGAGCCCAAATATCGAGAGATATGAGTGTCAGCTGGTCAAGAGAGGGTTCCGGAACAATATCGTGACGGACGAAAACCATATTGCCTATGCCGGCCTGAGGCCCGGCGCCTACCGCTTCACCGTCAATTTCGCCGACAGTGAAGATGAGTCGACAGAAGCTGCCCTGGACATATCAGTCGTTGCCCCATGGTATCGTTCCAAACTGGCATGGCTGATCTACATGCTTCTTCTGGCCGGATTGGTTTTCAGTTATTTCCACCAGAAGAACAGGAAACGCGAGGCTGAGGCCCAGCGCCGTCTCGAACTTGTGGAAGCCAAGAAAGAAAAGGATCTCGCACACGAGAAGATGGATTTCTTCACCAATATCGCCCACGAGATCCGGACCCCTGTGTCTGTGCTGCAGATCCTGCTGGACAAGACCGTTTCCGAACGCAAGGTCACTGAAGGCGTCAAGGATGACATGAATGCCATGCGCCTCAATGTCGAGAGGCTCAAGAAACTCTGCGACGACCTTCTGGACTTCCGCAAGATGGACAGCGGCCGCACACACCTTGTATTCACGACCGAGGATATCTGCGCCATCGTGCGCAAATCTATCAACTCCTTCGAGACGGCTGCCAAGGCACGCGGACTCGAGTTCACCTCCTCTTTCTCCAATGACTCCATCATGGCGGTCTGCGATGCCGACGCTATCGAAAGCGTTGTCTGCAACCTGCTTTCCAACTCCATAAAGTACTCCAATTCCAAGATCGACGTCGATGTCAAGGAAGAGAATGAAAAGGTTGTCATACGCGTGGAAAACGACGGTGTGCGCGTACCGGAAGAGGAAAGCGAGCTCATATTCGAGGCCTTCTACCAGAGCAAGTCCCTGGAGAAGAACGGCACGGGACTCGGTCTAACCTATTCGCGCAAGATCGCTTCGCTCCATCAGGGCAGGCTCTATCTAGACACTTCAGTCAAGGACCTGAACTCGTTTGTCCTTGAAATCCCCGAGAAAGCGGTCCAGGAGACCCGCAGCGAAACTCCTGCCGCCAAGGTGCCGTCCATACCGGAGGACGACATTCCGGACATGCCCGGCCAGAAAGCCGTCGTACTCGTAGTCGAGGACAACGATACCATGCGCGACCTCATCCGCGACGCCCTGGTCAAGGACTATGATATCCTTTCAGCCGGTGACGGCGAAGAAGCCCTTTCCATTGTAAGGAATTCCCGCGTGGACCTCGTCGTAAGCGACATCATGATGCCTAAGATGGACGGATGCGAGCTCTGCAACGCCATCAAGGAGGATATCAGCCTGAGCCATATCCCCGTATTGCTCCTTACCGCAGCCGTTGGAGTCGAAACGCATATACGTTCGCTCAAGTCTGGAGCCGACGCATACATCGAGAAACCCTTCAAGATGGATGTCCTGAAAGCCAACATCAGCAACCTATTCCGCAACAGGGATATCAGGAACGAGCAGTTCTCATCCTCTCCCCTTTCGCATTACAGTTTCTCGAGCGTAAGCAAGATCGAGGAGGATTTCATGAACTCGCTGCATTCATTCATACAGGACCACATTTCGGAAACCGAGCTTACCATAGACAGGCTGGCGGATGCCATGGCGGTATCACGCGCCACCCTTACCCGCAAGGTCAAGGCCAATACCGGTCTGACCGTGAACGAATACGTCAGGATCAGCCGCCTCAAGAAGGCCGTCGAACTCCTTGCGGAGAACAACTACCGCATCAACGAAGTCGCATACCTCGTCGGGTATTCCTCCCCTTCGTATTTCACGCTCAGTTTCCAGAAACAGTTCGGCAAGCTGCCTTCAGAATTCATCAAGAATAAAACACAATAACCTTAAGTATCTATGAGAGTTGTAATTGACTGTGACGATGCCGCCATCGACCTGAAGAAAACCATCGTGGCGCATCTTGAGAAAAGTGGAGTCGAGGCCGTGGATCTCGACTATCTCGGATCCCATCCCGGCGCGTACTATCCCGAAATCGGATACAATCTCGCCCTGAAGATCCAGGACGGTTCCTTTGAAAGGGGCATCCTCATCTGCGGCACAGGCCTCGGAATGGCCATGATAGCCAACAAGGTCAGAGGCGTCTATGCCGGAGTCTGCCACGACGTCTTTTCGGCCGAGAGGCTCCGCAAGAGCAACGACGCCCAGGTCCTGACCATGGGCGCCCGCGTCATCGGCCCCGAACTTGCCAAGACCATCGTGACCGCCTGGCTCGCATCGGAGTTCCAGGGTGGCGGCTCGCAGCCCAAGGTCGACCAGATGCATGCACTTGAGAAACAATCGTTTGAATCCAAATAACCACACAATTATGCAAAAGATCATCAATGACCCGTCATGCGTCGTCGACGAAATGCTCCAGGGCTTCGTCAAAGCGCATCAGGACATCGTCTCAACCACCGAGAACGAGCGCGTCCTGAAATACAAGGCCTGCCCCGTCGAGGGTAAGGTTGGTATCGTCACCGGCGGCGGATCCGGCCACAAGCCGGCCTTCATCGGCTATATCGGCAAGAACATGTGCGATGCCGTCGCCATCGGAGAACTCTTCTCCTCGCCGCCCGCACAGATGTTCTACGATGCCATCCACGAGGCTGACGCCGGCAAGGGCGTCGCCATCCTTTACGGCAACTATGCCGGCGACAACATGAATGTCGCCATGGCCATGGAACTGGCAGAGGATGACGGTATCAAGGTCGGCAAGGTCGTCGCTAACGACGACGTTCCTTCGTCCCCCAAGGAGACCCGTGAGAAGAGGCGCGGAGTCGCGGGAGAGATCCTGATGTGGAAGGTCGGAGGCGCCAAGGCCGCGATGGGCGGAAGCCTGGACGAGGTCCTTGCAGCCGCGCAGAAGGCCATCGACAACACCCGCAGCATGGGTGTCGGTCTCAGCCCCTGCACCATCCCCGAAGTGGGTCACCCCAATTTCACCATCGAGCCCGGATACATGGAGGTCGGTATCGGCCACCACGGTGAGCCCGGCATCGAGGTCGCGAAGCTTGAAACCGCCGGGCAGATTGCGAAGCGCATGTGCGACGTCATCCTGCCCGACCTGCCTTTCGCTTCCGGCGATGAGGTCGTCGTCCTCGTCTCGGGCCTCGGTTCCACTCCCCTCCTCGAGCAGTATATCTTCTACGGAGAGGTCGAGAAGATCCTCACGGAGAAAGGGATCAAGGTTCACCAGGCCCTTGTAGGCAATTATTTCACATCGCTTGAGATGGCCGGCATCACGCTCACGCTCATGAAACTGGACGACGAGCTCAAGGAGTGCTTCGACCTCGAATGCAACTCCGTCGGTCTCACCCAATATCCCAAAGACTGAGAGACAATGGAAAAGTTCACCCAAGAAGCGGGTAGCCTGGTCGTTGACAGGCTCATACTCGCCATCCAAGAAAACAAGCAGTACCTGAGCGACATCGACGGAGCCATCGGCGACGGCGACCATGGTATCAACATGAACAAGGGATTCACCCTCTGCCGTGAGGCCCTTGACAAGCAGCCCGGAGACTTCACATACGGGCTGAAAACACTCGGCAAGATCCTCATGATGAAGATCGGAGGTTCGATGGGTCCCCTCTACGGCAAGTTCTTCCTTTCCATAGGTAAGGCTCTCGAAGGCGTGCCCGAGATAGGTCGCGACGAATTCGGCCAGGCGCTCAAGGCTGCCCTCAATGCCATCCACGCCATCTCTCCCGCCCAGGTTGGAGACAAGACACTGATGGATGTCCTCATCCCTGCGGACGAGGCATACAGCGGCGCAGCTGCCGAGGGCCTCTCCTTCGAGGCGGCCCTCGACGCCATGGACGCCGCAGCCCTCAAGGGCCGCGACAGCACCGTGGACATGGTCGCCAAACTCGGCCGCTCAAGCCGGCTCGGAGAACGCTCCAGAGGCGTGATGGATGCAGGCTCGGCATCATGCTACCTGATCCTCCACACCATGGCAGACACTATCAAGGAACTCCTCGCATAGCGGGTTATGCTGATAGTTCTCCTCATCCTGGCTATCGCCTTCATCGTCATATCGACGACGAAGTTCAAGCTGCACCCGTTCCTGGCCCTCATCATCGCGGCTATCGGATACGGACTGTGCTCCGGCATACCGCTCGACAAGATCATCTCGTCGGTCAACAACGGATTCGGCAGCACTGTCAGTTCCATCGGCATCGTGATTGTGATCGGATGTATCATCGGGACCTTCCTCGAAGAGTCCGGAGGCGCATATGTGATGGCCCGGAGTGTATTGGGACTCGTTGGAGAGAAGCGCGTACCGCTGGCGATGCTTATCCTCGGATATTTCATCTCCATCCCGGTCTACGCGGATTCCGGCTTCGTGATCCTCACTCCGCTGAACCGCGCACTCTCCAAGAAAGCCGGGATCACCCTGGCGGCCACTGCGTGCGCCCTCGGCCTCGGTCTCACCATCACCCACTGCCTGATCCCTCCTACCCCCGGACCTATCGCAGCCGCGGGCATCATGGAAGCCGACCTCGGCCTGGTCATCCTCACCGGCATAGCAGCCAGCATCCTGCCGCTGCTCGTCGCTTGGTTGTTCGTAACCAAATGGGCTACACGCACTTATATAGACCCAGACCCCAACGAAACGGATGCCGACATCGTCGAGAAAGTCAAACATGCCCCTTCCGCCACGAGGTCCTTCCTTCCCGTAGTGATCCCCCTTCTGCTGATTGTCCTCAGGTCGGTGTCCACCTTCCCGTCCGCTCCCTTCGGAGAAGGGACCTTTGCCAAGATAGTCGGTTTCATCGGCGAGCCTGTTGTGGCCCTTCTCATAGGAATGGTCCTGGCATTCACCCTGCCGAAGAAGTTCGACAAGGAGATGCTCTCGTCTACCGGTTGGGTCGGCAAGTCGCTCAGTTCGGCCGCCATCATCATCATGATCACGGCTGCCGGCGGTTCCTTCGGAATGATCCTCAGGGATTCGGGCATCGCGGATGTGCTCAGTGAGTCCCTCTCCCGTTTCAACCTCGGTATCTGGCTGCCGTTCCTGATCGCTTTCGCGCTTAAGACCGCCCAGGGTTCATCTACCGTAGCCATCATCACTACCGCATCGATCATTGCACCTCTCATGGGTGTCATGGGTTTCGTCGCTCCGCTCGAAAAAGCCATCCTGGTGACGGCACTCTGCTCCGGCGCCATGATGGTCTCGCACGTCAACGACAGTTTCTTCTGGGTGGTGACCCAGATGTCCGGAATGAACATCAAGACCGGATACAAGCTCCACACCCTCGGTACATTCTGCTGCGGACTGGCGGCAATGCTGACCATGTCCGCCATGTATGCTATATTTTGCTGATTGAGAAATGAACAAGAAATCAATACTCGAAATCCAATCCGTCTATACCGCCAATGCATTTGCAATTGACGGTGTGACATATATAGGCGCCGGATCGGAGACTACTCCGGCCGTCTATGTGCACGACCTCCAGGCAAGCACTTCCAGCTTTGTCAACGGATGCCCCGGCGGAGTCATGAGCTTCGTCCCCGTTCCTGGCCATCCCGACCTTTTCTACTCCATCATGGGCCTTTTCCCTCCTTTCGTCGGAATGGAGGCGGGCGTCTTCATGCACCGCCGTACCGGCGAGGTCTGGGAGACTTCCAAGGCTATGGCACTCCCCTTCGCACATCGCTGCGACATCCTTGAAAAGGAAGGCAGGAACTGGCTTTTCGCCGCATCCTGCAGCAAGTTCAAGGCGGAACCCGCCGACTGGTCGCAGAGCGGCGAACTCTATGTGATCCCGCTCGATGAGGTCACGGGCCTTCCCGGCACGCCGGAGCTTGTCTATGACAAGATCTGGAGGCATCACGGGATGCTCAAGGCCAATGTCGCCGGAGACGACACCCTCCTTTTCTCAGGAGCCGAAGGCGTGTTCTATATGGTCCGCGAGGACGGCAAGTGGGCCGTCCGCAGGCTGTTCGACCACGAAGTCAGCGAGTTCGGCCTGATCGACATCGACGCTGACGGTGTGGACGAGCTCGTGACCATCGAGCCTTTCCACGGCAATACCCTGAACGTCTACAAGAAGGATGGAGAAGGCTGGAACAAGATATTCACGGACGAACTGTGGTTCGGCCACGGCCTGAGCTGCGGCATGTTCAAGGGAGAACCGGTGATCGTAGTCGGCAACCGCCGCGGCCCCCTCACGCTTAACCTGTACAGATATAAAGCCGACGGATCCTTTACCAAGGAAATACTCGAAGAGCAGGCCGGACCTACACAGACCCTGGTCTTCACGGCGAACGGCACCGACTATATCCTCAGCGCCAATCAGCTGAAGAACGAAGTAGCACTTTATTATTAATCATAAGCAATGGACAACAAATCTAAGCAAATAGGCCTCGTCGGACTTGGCGTTATGGGCAAGCCGATGGCCAAGAACCTCCTCAAGGGAGGCTTCAACCTTACAGTTTTCGACATCAAGCCGGAGCCGGTGCAGGAAGTCGTGGCGCTGGGCGCCAAATCGGCCGCCAGCCCCGCCGAGCTCGCCGCCAAATGCGACATCATCATCACGATGCTGCCCAACTCCCCCCACGTGGAGAGTGTGGTGTGCGGCCCCAACGGCATCCTCGAGGGCGTACGCCCCGGTTCCATCTACATTGATATGAGCTCCATCTCCCCCGTCGTCTCCAAGAAGCTCTGCGCCATCGTGGCGGAGAAGGGAGTCGAGATGCTCGACGCTCCCGTCAGCGGCGGCGAACCCAAGGCCATCGACGGCACTATGTCCATTATGGTCGGAGGCAAGGAGGAAGTGTTCGAGTCCGTCAAGGACGTCCTGCACGCGATGGGCGCCGCCGTCACCCTCGTCGGCGAGATCGGCAGCGGCAACACCTGCAAGCTCGCGAACCAGATTATGGTAGCCCTCCATCTCTCGGCCGTCGCCGAGGCTATGGTGTTCGCCGAGAAGGCCGGCGTGGACCCCGAGAAGGTCTATCAGGCCATCCGCGGAGGCCTTGCCGGCAGTACCGTGCTCGACGCCAAGATGCCTATGATCCTCGACCGCAACTTCAAGCCCGGCGGCCCGATCTGGATGCACACGAAGGACCTTCTGAACGTCCGCGATGCAGCCCTCGCCATCGACGCCCCCATTCCCCTTACCACCCAGGTCCTGGAGGCATTCAAGGCCTGCAAGTGCGACGGGCACGTCAACGACGATCACTGCGGAGTCATCCAGTATTGGGAGAAGCTCGCGAATGTGACCGTAAAACGCCGCAAATAATTATGAAAGCCAAAACTATGGTCCTGTCCGTCGTGGCAGGACTTTTCCTGACTACAGGAGCATTTGCCCAGCAGTCGTCCAAGGAGGCCGCGATGCACAAGAAGGCGGCCGACCTGATCTCGCAGATGACGCTGGATGAGAAGATAGGGATGATGATGAACAGCACTCCCGGCGTGGAGAGGCTGGGCATCAAGCCTTACGACTGGTGGAACGAAGCTCTCCACGGAGTGGCCCGCAACGGCCGCGCCACCGTGTTTCCAGAGCCCATCGGCCTGGGAGCCACATTCGATCCCGAGCTCGTGAAGAGGATCGGCGACATAGTCTCCGACGAAGGCCGCGCCAAGTTCGACAAGGCCCGCGAAATGGAGAACTACAGCCGCTTCACGGGACTGACTTTCTGGGCTCCGAACGTGAACATTTTCAGGGATCCCAGATGGGGCCGCGGTATGGAGACCTATGGAGAGGATCCGTTCCTTACCGGAACGCTCGGAACCGCCTATGTAAAAGGCATCCAGGGAGATGATCCTTTCTACCTGAAGGCCGCCGCCTGCGCCAAGCATTTCGCCGTGCATTCCGGTCCTGAGTCCGTACGTCACAGCTTCAACGCCGTTCCTTCGATGAAGGACCTGTACGAGACCTATCTTCCCGCTTTCGAGAAGCTGGTGAAGGATGCAGACGTGGAGGTGGTGATGGGAGCCTACAACCGCGTGTTCGGCGAGAGCGCGTCCGGCAGCACGTTCCTTCTGACCAACCTGCTTCGGGAGACATGGGGATTCGACGGGCACATCGTGTCAGACTGCGGGGCTGTAGATGACATCTACGGCGGCCACCATATCGCGAAGGACGCGGCTGAAGCCAGCGCCATCGCGATCAAGGCCGGCCTCAACCTGGAGTGCGGCAACTCTTTCCGCAGCCTCAAGACAGCCATCGAGCGCGGACTCCTCACTGAGGATGACATCGACAAGGCACTTGAGCCTCTGCTGATGACCCAGCTCAGGCTCGGCATCCTGTTCAACGACCCTGATTGCCCGTATTACGGCATCCCGACATCCGTCATCGGAAGCGCCGAGCATTATGCCGTCGCCCGCCAGGCTGCAGTCGAGTCCATGGTCCTTCTCAAGAATGACAACGACCTCCTTCCCTTGCGCAAGGATATCCAGAACGTTTACGTGACCGGAACAGCCGCTACTGATACATACTCCATGATGGGCAATTATTACGGTATTTCCGACCACTACAGCACCTATCTCCAGGGTATCGTGAGCAAGGTCAGCGACGGAACCAATGTCAATTACAAGCCGGCTTACACCATCGTACCTACCAGGGATGTCAACCCCGGCAACTATGCCACCGCACAGGCCGCACAGGCTGACTACACCATAATGTTCTTGGGAAACAACGGAACCACCGAAGGCGAGGAGAGCGACGCCATCAGCTCACCCAGCATCGGTGACCGCCTGAGCATAGACCTCCCTGACAACCAGCTGTCCTTCTTCAGGAAAGTTGTGGAGATGCGTGGCAAGAACAACCACCTGATCGTAGTGGTCACTGGTGGAAGCCCTGTCAATCTCCAGGAGATCGCCGCTGGTGCCGATGCCGTAATCATGGCCTGGTATCCCGGACAGGAAGGCGGCGACGCCCTTGCGGAGCTCCTCTTCGGAGAGAAGAACTTCAGCGGCAGGCTGCCCATTACCTTCCCCATATCCACCCGTGCGCTTCCCGCATTCAGCGACTACACGATGCAGGGACGCACCTACAAGTATATGGCAGGCAATACGATGTATCCCTTCGGATACGGCCTCTCATACGGCAGCAGCCAGTTCGGTGACCTGAGCGTACTCACCAAGAAGCCCAAGCTCGGCAATCCCATCGAGTTCGAGATTCCTGTCACCAATACCGGCAATGTAGAGCGCACTGAGACCGTACAGCTCTATGTTTCCACCCCCAACGCCGGACAAGGAGCTCCTTTCAGCCAGCTCAAGGCCTTCCAGAGGATTACACTCAGGCCTGGCGAGACCCGCACGGTACGCTTTACCGTTACCCCTGACCAGATGGAAGAGTTCGCACGTGACGGAAGTACCAAACTTCTCAAGGGGAACTACAAGTTCACTGTCGGAGCAGCAGCTCCCACCCATAGGTCCGAGGAGCTGGGCGTTCCGCTCAAGAGCGTAAGCGTCAAGCTTTAATGAAAAGAGCCTGCTGAGCAGGCTCTTTTTTTATAAGTACTTGGCGAAGAAGTCCAGGAAATACGGCCAGTTCGGTCCGGCCTCATGGCCGCCGGTATGCTGGCGGAAAGCGATGTCTCCGTCCAGAAGCACGTTGACGCCGGGGAAAAGATCGGTACCAAGCCCCTTGAGTCCAAGGAACTCATAGATTGGCGAGGCTTTCGCCGCACTGATGAAAGATCCGTTCATGTCGACCCATTGTTCGGGTTCGGAAACAGAACCGATGGAAATGAATATCGGCCTGGGCGCGCAGATACCTATCAATTCATGCTGATCTACCGGAAGGTCATCCCAGGAACGGTTCACGTCGGAATACTTGATCATGTTTCCCGCCACCCAATGGTAGGAGTCCCAGGCACAGGTATTGTCGAGGGTCTCGCCACAGTCGCGGCGCCAGCCGCCTGCGCCGCCACGGCCCGACGAGCAGACCATCGCCGTGGCGATGCGCTCGTCGAATGCCATCGTCACAAGCGCAGCCTTGCCGTAGCGCGACACACCTTCGACAGCCACCTTGGCAGCATTGAAACGGTCCTCTGTCTCGAAATAGTCTATCAGCTTGGACACTCCCCAGCCCCACGCACGCAGGACGCCCCAGTCATCGGGCTTTCGGTATTGTCCTTTGTTGCAAAGGCCTATGATGCCTTCGCGAAGACCGTAGCCGCCATCTGGCTGGACGGTATTGGGCAGGATCTGGGCTGCGGCCCAGCCGCGCTCCAGGACCTGCTGCTGCCACGTCGTCCCTCCGCCCCAGGCAAAGGGCTTTCCCAACATGTATGAGAAATCCAGCACTACAGGGAGATTATTCCCGCTGCCCTTGCGCCACATCACCTGCGCCTGGATCTCGACGGAGACAGCCGGATACGACGAATTGTCAACAACCCCGCGAAGCTCACGGATGACTATCGGCATCCCCTCCAGCTCCTCGTCGTACTCCCTGACCACTTCCCAGTCCACAGCCGGGACATTGTCCGGAATACGGCCGTAAACCTCTCTCTCGAACACTTCCTTAAGTTCAGGTTTACGGATCTTGTACCACATCCGCGCGTTCCTTACCTTACGGCCATCGAAGGTAACGAAAGGATCCGGATAGAAAGGGAAAGGATTGGCTTTGAGCTCGTCGTAGTTAGGCCTCAACGCCGGATCTTCCGCCTGTCCGTCGCGGCGAGGCTTGGTCTCCCGCACACCTATCTTAGCCTTCATGTCCTCATAGTCGGCCATGGTGACGCGGTTGAGGCTGTCACGGTCGACATTGCGTCCACCCTGGGCTGACGCGACACAGGACACAAGCAGCATCAAAGCTGCAATCAAATCGAACGATCTTCCCATCGTCAATGCCAACGTAGGATCAAGGACTATTCAAGCGTCAGGTAGAACGGTACAAGAGGCAGTCCTTCGACGCCATGGATATTGCCGGGCTTGAAATCCGCCCAGCCGTAGCGGACGGCGCGCGGATCCTGGACTTCGTCAATGGCGATGCTCATCGTGCCACGGTTGAACGTGACATCCGTCACCGGATACCAGACGCCGTCCGCACCGCAGACTTCAAGTCCCTCTATCTCATGCAGGCGGTCTATGCCAGCCGGGCAATTCTCTATTCTCACATTGATCTCGTTCGGTGGAACCGGACGGGCGAAAGGTGTCGGGCGCTCGCCCTCCTTCGGAGGCTGGCGCTTGAACACCTCCGTAGCCTCCGGCGAGTCGCACGCCACGCGCTTGAAGCCGTATTCGCGGTTCAACGCAAGATATGCCAGACGGTTTCCTACCGGTTCCTTCTTCGCAGGATGGATATTGTCCGCCTCGAAAGGCTCAACCAAGTCATTGGTACAGATTATCCCAGCGTTCGGGATAGCCTTTGCAGCATCGTGCTGTGCCTTGCGCAGACGCGCACCGCTGTCACCGTTGGCCGGGTCGTACAGATAGGGGGCGATCTCCACCATGTAGAACGGCATAGATGCGTCCTTGTCCCCCCAGTCCTTCCTCCACAGGTTGACGAGGTCGGACATTCGGGCTACGAATTGGTCTTCCTTGCCCACGTTGGAGCATCCCTGGTACCAAATGAAACCGCGTCCGGTGTAGCCTCGGACAGGAACCTCCATGGCATAGTACATCTGGAACGGACGCTGGTAGAAGATCATCTTGTTGACTCCTTCCGGAGAAAGGTCTTCAGTGCCATAGGAAGCCAGTATCTCACGAGGAAGCCAGCTCTCCACGCGTGCACCTCCCCTTGCAAACGAGACGATGCCGATAGGGATATCCAACACCTGGTTGAGCTTGCGGGCGAAGAAATAGCCGACGGCACTCATCTCAGGAATGGTATTGGGATCGGCTCCCTGCCAGCCATCGGTAAGCCTGATCTCGGCGAGAGGTTCGTCGGACTGGTCAGCACGGGCATAGAACATACGGATACGGTCCCAAGCCGGAGCCTGGGTCAGCAACTCGTTATACCCCTCTATCGGGCAATTGTCAAATCCGCGGATCGGAACCTCCATGTTGGACTGGCCGGAGGCCAGCCATACCTCGCCGACGAGCACATCATTGATGGTCAGGGAACCGCCGTCACCCTTGATGTCGATCGTATATACCGTATAACCGGCTGCAGGAGTCTTGACATACGCAGTCCACTGGCCTTTGGCATCCGCCTTGGCCTGGTATGCCTTTCCGTCCCAGGAAGGGATGACGGTAACGGCAGCACCCGGGCTGGCGAAGCCCCATACGGCGGCATCTGCATTCTGTTGAAGGACCATATGGTCCCCCGTAGGATGACGCAGGGCCAATTCAGCCCGAGCGCTCATGCCGGCAAGCAGCATGAGCGCAATGATAAAGCATCTTTTCATAACGAGTGGTTTCAGGCCTCTGAGAACTCTTCCTTACCTGCTCCGCAGAGCGGACAGACGAAATCGGCGGGAACATCCTCCCAAGGGGTTCCGGGGGCTATGCCTCCTTCGGGATATCCGGCTTCGGGATCATACTCCCAGCCGCACAGGTTGCATACATACTTGGTCATGGCAGTGCAATTTTATGGTTGTCTATGTATGTACAAATATAGTTATCCAAGTCCATTTCTCAAAACAGTTTGCTATATTTGCACAACTCAACAACCACGTATCATGACAGTATCCCTGAACAGCATGGTCAAGTATATCGGAGTCGATGATCTCGACCTTGACCTTTTCGAAAGCCAGTATGTCGTACCCGAAGGAATGTCCTACAACTCCTATGTGATCCTTGACGACAGGATCGCCATCATGGACACTGCTGACATCCGCAAGGAAGAGCAGTGGAAGGCCAATCTCGCCGAGGCCCTGGGAGGCCGCAAGCCCGATTATCTGGTCGTGCACCACATGGAACCCGACCATTCCGCCCTCGTGGCGTGGGTACTGGATGCTTATCCGGGGATCACTCTCGTATCGAGCGCAAAGGCCGTCCAGATGCTGGGACAGTTCTTCGAGGGGATTGACCTCGAAGGACGCACCAAGGTCGTCAAGGAAGGCGATGTCATCGATCTCGGAACCCACACACTGCGCTTCTTTGCCGCGCCCATGGTGCACTGGCCTGAGGTCATGGTATCGTTCGATGCCGCCGACGGAGCGCTCTACAGCGCAGATGCTTTCGGCAAGTTCGGCGCCCTGTCCAAATGCGGCTTCTACGGCCGTGACGATGACGACTGGGCTTGCGAAGGACGCCGCTACTATTTCAACATCGTGGGCAAATACGGCGCTCAGGTCCAAGCCTTGCTGCGCAAGCTCTCAGACCTGCCTGTCAAGACCATACGCCCGCTTCACGGACCTGTCCTTGAGGATAACTTGGGACAGTACGTCTCCCTGTATGACACCTGGAGCAAATATGCACCGGAGAGCGAAGGCGTGTTCATCGCCTGCGCATCCATCCACGGAGGCACGCTCAAAGCAGCGGAGAAGCTCGCCGACATCCTTCGCGCCAAGGGTGCAAAGAAGGTCGTCCTCAGCGACCTCTGCCGCTCCGATGTCGCGGAAAATGTCGAGGATGCCTTCCGCTACCCGACCATGGTCATTGCTGCATCATCGTATGATGCAGGACTCTTTACTCCTATGTATGAGTTCCTTCACAGGCTTCAGATCAAGGGTTACTCCAACCGTCGTGTCGCAATCGTCGAGAACGGTTCATGGGCACCTTCCGCTGCCCGCGTAATGGTAGAGATGGTCGGTGCCATGAAGAACATCGAGCTCGTGGACCAGGTCGTCACCATCCGGAGCCGCATGAAAGCCTCGGACATCCCCGCCCTCGAATCCCTCGCCGACGCCGTCCTCGCATAGGATAGCGCTGCCTCTAAAGTCAGGCAATATCCCCCCTGAAAAGCTTTTCCGAAGGGAAGAATCACAGCTTTTCAGGGGGGATATCGCCTGACTTGACAGTAACTATACTATTCTACCGTGACGGATTTCGCGAGGTTGCGGGGCTGATCGACATTGCGGCCCTTGTAGACTGCGATATAGTATGCCAGCAACTGCAGAGGCACAGAGACTATGATCGGCATCAGACAGTCGATTACGGCCGGCACTTCAATGACGTAGTCGGTTATGCCGGGCACAGTTGCATCCCCCTTGGCCATCACAGCTATCACCTTACCGCCGCGGGCTTTGACCTCTTCGATATTGCTGAGCGTCTTCTCGTAAGTCACATCCGGAGTCACGATGGCGACGGTCGGCATCTCGGCGTCGATGAGCGCGATGGGCCCGTGCTTCATCTCCGCGGCAGGATAGCCCTCAGCATGGATGTAGCTGATTTCCTTAAGCTTAAGCGCGCCTTCAAGTGCAGTCGGATAGTTATATCCGCGACCGAGATAAATGAAATTGTGCGCGTAAGTGAATATCTTGGCAAGGTCGGCGACCTGACCGCTGAGCTCCAGGACCTCCTTGAGCTTTTCCGGCAGCGAGAGCAGGCCTTGTGCCACTTCATCGTAGTACTCCTTGCTGACAGTCCCCTTCCTTTCCGCGATGGCAAGTGCCATCATGGCCATGACCGTCACCTGGCCGGTAAAGGCCTTGGTGGACGCGACGCCGATCTCCGGACCGACATGCACGTAAGTGCCGCTGTCCGTCGCACGGGCTATGCTGGACCCGATCACGTTGCATATACCATAGACGAAGGCGCCTGCCTTGCGCGCAAGTGAAATGGCTGCCAGCGTATCCGCGGTCTCTCCCGACTGCGACACGGCTATCACGATATCGTCCGGGAAGAGCACGGGATTGCGGTAACGGAACTCCGATGCATATTCCACTTCAGCCGGAATGCGGCAGATATTCTCGAAAAGCTGCTTTCCGATGAGCGACGCGTGCCAGGAAGTGCCGCAGGCCACGAAGACCACACGGCGCGCGGCCAGCCAGCGGTCGATGTTGTCCCTGATACCAGAGAGTATGACACGGCCGCTGTCCGCATTGACGCGGCCGCGGATGCAGTCCACGATGGTGCGCGGCTGCTCGTTGATCTCCTTGAGCATGAAGGTGGGATACCCGCCTTTCTCAAGGTCAGAAATGGAGATGTCGAGCTTGGTAACCCTGTACTCTGCTTCCTCATTGTCCAAAGTGACAAGCTGCAAAGGTTTTCCCCTTTCGATCACCGCGATCTCACCGTCTTCGACATAAACTATGTCATGGGTATACTCCACGATCGAGGAAGCATCGGAGCTGATGAAATACTCACCCTTCCCCACTCCGATGGCCATTGGACTGCTCTGGCGTGCGGCGATTATCTTGTCGTTGTTGCCCTTTTCCACCACGGCTATTGCGTAAGCCCCGACCACCTTCTTGAGAGCGAGCCTGACCGCTTCCTCGAGGGTGCATCCCTCCGTATCACGGACATATTCGATAAGGTTCACAAGCACCTCCGAATCAGTCTCACTGCGGAAAGTGACCCCGGCCGCAGTCAGCGCATCCTTCAGCACGCGGTAATTCTCGATGATGCCGTTATGGATCATCGCGATCCGTCCGTCCGCCGAGAAATGCGGATGGGCGTTGGTATCGTTCGGCTCGCCGTGCGTAGCCCAGCGGGTATGGGCAATGCCTACCGTCCCTGCAGTATCCTTGTCGGCAAGGAAATGCTCCAGGGCATCGATCTTCCCCTTGCACTTGTACACGTTGAGCGAGCCGTCGCCGCCCACAAGGGCGACACCGGCGCTGTCATAACCGCGGTACTCGAGCCTGCGAAGTCCCTTGATCAGTATGGGACAGGCATCCCTGTCACCGATATAACCTACGATTCCACACATGGTTTACTCCCATTCTATGGTCGCCGGCGGTTTCGAAGATATGTCATAGCATACCCGGTTCACACCCTTGACATTGTTAATGATCTCATTGCTTACGTTGCGCAGGAAATCCGTCGGAAGTTCGGCCCAGTCGGCCGTCATCGCGTCAGTACTCGTCACTGCTCGAAGAACTACGGCATGGTCGTATGTACGCTCGTCACCCATGACTCCCACCGTGCGGACGGGCAGGAGTATAGCGCCTGCCTGCCAGATGCGGTCATACAGACCGTATTCGCGCAGGCTGCGCATGAACACGTCATCCACGTCCTGAAGTATGCGGACTTTCTCCGGCGTGATATCCTCCAGGATGCGAACTGCGAGTCCCGGTCCCGGGAAAGGTTGGCGGAACACCATGTGCTTCGGCATGCCGAGGCTAAGCCCGACAGCACGTACCTCGTCCTTGAAAAGCCATTTCAGAGGCTCGCAAAGGCTGAGCTTCATATCCTTCGGAAGTCCTCCGACATTGTGGTGGCTCTTGATGACCTTGCCCGTGATGTTGCAACTCTCGATACGGTCGGGATAGATGGTCCCCTGGGCAAGCCACTTCGCGCCTTCTATCCTGGCGGCTTCGGCGTTGAAAACCTCAACGAACTTCCGGCCTATGATCTTGCGTTTCTTCTCGGGGTCGGACACTCCTGCAAGGGCTGACAGGAACTCCTTTGAAGCATCGACTCCCGTCACGTTGAGCCCCAGTTCCTTATAGTCCGAAAGGACATCTTCGAACTCATGCTTGCGCAGCAGGCCATGGTTCACGAAGATACAGTTCAACCTGTCCCCGATGGCGCGGTTCAGGAGTACAGCTGCTACCGATGAGTCCACGCCGCCGCTAAGCCCGAGGACGACCTTGTCGTCACCGAGCATAGTCCGCAATTCCTGAACGGAACTCTCCACAAAGGAGTCGGGTGTCCATTCGCGGCGGCTGCCGCAGATCCCGACGACGAAATTCTCCAGCAACTGCCCGCCCTGAAGGGTGTGCATAACCTCAGGATGGAACTGTACTCCCCAGACAGGAGCGTTCCCGCTCTCGAAAGCAGCAAACCTCACGCTGTCCGTCGAGGCCACCAGACGGTATCCCTCCGGCAACGCGGTGATACTGTCACCGTGGCTCATCCACACTTGCGAAGGGGCTTCGACGCCCTTGAACAAGCGGCAGGCCGGATCGATGAATGACAGCCCCGCACGGCCATATTCACGCGTACCCACAGGCTCCACACGCCCGCCCAAGGTATAGCTCAGGAGCTGCGCCCCATAGCATATGCCAAGCACGGGCAGACGGCCGAGAAAACGCGAAAGATCGGGCCTTGCAGCGTCATCGGCATAGACACTCAGCGGTGAACCGCTGAGTATGACGCCGATGACATCGCCGTCATCTTCCGGGTAGCGGTCATACGGGAGGATTTCACAGAAGGTTCCAAGCTCCCTGACCCTCCTGCCTATGAGCTGGGTGGTCTGGGAGCCGAAATCAAGTATGATTATTCTTTGCATTTGATCATTGCCCTGTTCGTCTTTCCGTCGATACAGACCAGGAGGTCGGAAGGGAAGCGCACATGGCGCAGGTATGCGGTCTCAGAGACCGCAGGGAGAGCGTCAAGCACGCTGAAATCCAGACTATCCTCTGTGTGCGCGAAAGGATTGACGTTGATGTATCCTACGTTGAAGGATGTAAGATTCTGGAAGAAATGCGTTCCCTGGCTCGGATCTATCTGGAAGTCAGGTAGCGAACACTCGACGATGGCCTTGGCCTCGGAGATATCGCTCCAGCGTACCGGCACGCCCAGCGAAGGCTGGCTCGTACCCCATCGGCCGAAGCCGATAAGTATGTAGCCCTTTCCTTCTTCCAGCATCCTGGTATTGACAGCGGACACTTCGTTCGCCATGTCATGGGTCTTAAGCACATCCCACGCATCTTTCTTCAGATAAACGACGTCGGAGACGCCCTCCACCCAGCCGGTACCAAGGGCGCAGCCAGAGGTCAAGAAAGCGCCGTCCGTGTCGATCTTGTCCCAGTTGACATCCGCAAAACGGGTGTCAACCGAGATCGGACGGACCTGCAGTACGTTGAACAACGTACGCCCGTCCGGATCGAAGTCGGCCGCAAACTCGATCTCTACGTTGCACTTCATCTCTTCCTTGGCTATCTGCAACAGGCGGTCCACGATGTCGGCCACCGGAACCGTGTTGTATTTCAGCATCTGGGCGAAGGTGATATACTTAGGTCCCTCCGGGAATGCCGAATCGATCATCCTCATATTGGAGAGATCCCATGTGGACACGACCTTCGAGAACGATTTGAACTTATAGCAATCCACAATGTTCAGTCTCTCAAGGTTGACGGCGTCGTCGACGGAAGTCCTGAAATGCTCCGGCTGCATGCTGAGCGCCAGCATGGACTTCTGCGTATCCGTCATAGCCAGTTCGGGCGTAGAGAGCTGCAACGCATGCTTGGGATACTTCGGGGAGAAACGCAGCACCTGCTCACCGTCCACGACGGCCTTTCCGAGGCCATAGGCGATCTTGACTATGCCGTCTTCGGCCTCCTCATGTCCGACAGGATAGAAGTTGATGGACCGGGCTACACCGGACAATGTCGGGAAGAAATACCCGCCGTCCTCGCTGCCGCAAACCTCCTGGATGACAATGGCCATCTTCTCCTCGGAAATGACGTTTCCGGACGAGAGGATATAACTCTTGGCTGACGAGAAGAACACGCTCGCATACACGCTCTTGATAGCCTTGGAGAGCAGGCGGAGCTGCTGCGTGCTATGCTCGGCCCATGGGATCATATACGTCGAATAAACGCCCGCAAACGGCTGATGGTAAGAGTCTTCCAAACGCGAGGAAGAACGCACCGCCAACGGACGGCGTACAACCTTGATGAATGCCTTGAGCGAATCCATCAGTTCCTTCGGAAGGTTGGAAGATACGAACTCCGACAGCAGGTCGCTGTCGCTCATGTCGGAATCAATGACGTACTTGAGGCCGTTCTCGGAGATGAAACGGTCGAACCAGTCGGTCGTGATGACCAGGGTACGGGGCACCATCACGTGCACGTCCTCCCACTGGTCGTAGAGGTTGTATTTCTCGAGGATGTTGTTCAGGAACGCCAGTCCGCGCGCCTTGCCTCCGATGGATCCGGTACCCAGACGCGAGAACCAGATGGTGTCGTTGAAAGTCTGGGGATCGAACGCCGCCACCACTCCCAGCGCCTGCGAAATGCGGTAGTCGTGGATGATCTTGAGATCGTAGCGGCGGTGCGACTCTATGTCCTCATAATCCTCGGAGCGGATGGGATTCAACGCCCTTCCGAGCTTGAATATACCCCTGGAATAGAGCCACTTGGAGAGATAGTTCTTGTCCGCAAGGGCCTTGAAGACACCGGGAGGGATAGTGCCAAGGAGCCTCTCGAACTCATAGAGGTTCCTGGCGCGGCCGATCTCGATGCCCGTCGAAGGATCGACTGCCACGAAGTCACCGAAACCGAACTCGCGTTCGATGTACTCCTCGAGCTCCTGAAGGAGCATCTTGGAGCTCTTGCGGATGAATCCGACACCGAGCCCCGCAGCCACGGACCTCATGCTCTCCTGGGAAGACTGCATGAGGATGGGCATGCGGGAATTGTCCGTATGGATAAGCTTGCAGAGATCCACTCCTGCGTCGATCTTCTCCTCGGAGGGACTGTCGCCCTTGTGAAGGACGAATCCCACGTCGGTGATGACGCCGAGCAGGTTGGATTTGTATTTCCGGTACAGCGCGACAGCATCGTCGTAGTTGGTGGCCATGAGGATCTTAGGTCTGGCGCGTTTCCGCGCTACCTGCTGCTGCTCGTTCAGGGTGTCCTTGATGGACTCCTTGTTCTGCTGCAGCACCATGCGGTACAACGCAGGGAGATACGTCGAATAGTAACGTATCGAATCCTCAACGAGCAGGATGCCCTGCACGCCGCAGCCGAGCATGTCGTCCTCGGCATTGATCTGGTCCTCCAGGAGCTTGATGATCGCGATGATAAGGTCCGTGGAGTTGTTCCAGCAGAAGACATAGTCGATGCTGGAGCGCCCGAAGGCCTCGATCTTGCGGTACACCTCCCTGGAGAAAGACGACAGGAGGACGATCGGCATGTCCGGATCGTACCCCTTCGCCTTTTCGGAAAAATCGAAAACGCTGATCTCCCCGACGTAATACATGGTGACCACAAGGTCGAAGCGCTCTCCCCCCTCGAAGAGGTTGAGCGCTTCGGCAGTGGTCTCCACCCGTCGGATCTGCGGCGGGTTGCTGAGGCCGAGTTCCGCATACTCCTGCGCGATCTGCGTTTCGATACGGCCGTCCTCCTCGAGGGAGAAGCTGTCGTAACTGTTGCATATCAGCAGGATGCTGCGGATACGCCTCGACATGAGTGTCGTGCTGTTCTTCATTTATACTTTTTATACAAGTCCCTGGTCGACCATTGCGTTGGCGACCTTGATGAAGCCGGCGATGTTGGCGCCCTTCACGTAGTTGATGTACCCGTCCTCCTCGGTGCCGTACTTGAGGCAGGCAGCGTGGATGTCGGACATGATCCTGTGGAGCTGGGCGTCGACCTCCTCGGCCGTCCACTTCTGGCGGATGGAATTCTGGGTCATCTCAAGACCGGAGGTAGCCACGCCGCCGGCGTTGGAAGCCTTTCCGGGAGAATAGAGGATCTTTGCAGCCTGGAACGCCTCGATAGCCTCAGGAGTGCTGGGCATGTTGGCTCCCTCGGTCACGCAGAAGCAGCCGTTGGCAAGAAGGGTCTTGGCAGCCTCGCCGTTAAGCTCGTTCTGGGTAGCGCAAGGCATGGCGATGTCGCACTTGATGCCCCAGGGCTTGGCACCGTCACCGGTATACTGGGCGTTGGGATACTGCTTGACATACTCCTTGATACGTCCGCGAAGGGCATTCTTGAGGTGCTTCACGTAAGCAATCTTCTCCTCGTTGAATCCGTCCGGATCATAGATGAAGCCGTCGGAGTCGGAGAGGGTGACGACCTTGGCGCCGAGACGCATGGCCTTTTCGGCCGCGTGCTGGGCGACATTGCCGGCGCCGGAGACGACGACGGTCTTGCCCTCGAAGGTCTCGCCGCGGGTGGCGAGCATCTCCTGGGCGAAATAACAGGCGCCGTAACCGGTGGCCTCGGGACGCAGCAGGCTGCCACCCCAGGCGAGGCCCTTTCCGGTAAGGGTGCCGGTGAACTCATCGCGGAGACGCTTGTACTGGCCGAAGAGGAAGCCGATCTCACGGCCGCCGACACCGATGTCGCCGGCAGGGACGTCGGTGTCCTGGCCGATGTGGCGCTGGAGCTCGGTCATGAAGCTCTGGCAGAAACGCATGACCTCGGCGTCGGACTTTCCGCGCGGGTTGAAGTCGGAACCGCCCTTGCCGCCGCCCATGGGAAGGGTGGTGAGGCTATTCTTGAAAGTCTGCTCGAAAGCGAGGAACTTCATGATACTGAGGTTGACGCTGGCATGGAAGCGGATACCGCCCTTGTAGGGGCCGAGGGCGCTGTTCATCTGCACGCGGAAACCGCGGTTGATGTGGATCTCGCCCTTGTCATCGGTCCAGGGAACCCGGAACATGATGACGCGCTCGGGCTCGACGATACGCTCCATGATCTTGTTGTCCAGGAGGTGGGGATAGGCTTCGAGGACGGGAACGACGCTGGTCAGGACTTCCTTGACAGCCTGATGGAACTCGGTCTCACCGGGATTCTTCGCAATGAGTTCGGTCATGAAGGACTGAACGTACTTTTCAGCAAACTTAGTCATAATTCGTTTTATTATTAATGGTTACACTACTAACTGTTTCTATACAAGCTGGCGCACGAGCGTTTCGCGGTCACCGGCGAGATAATCGATCACGGGGATTTCGATCATGGTATAGCATCCCGGACGCTGGCGCAGGGCGGCGCGTGCCGCCATCACGAGCACCTGGCCCGTAAGGGCGGGATTGTTGATGCTCATGTCGAACTCGAAGTGCTGGTTGTGGGTCTTGCCGGAAACGCCCTTGCGGACAAGATTGACGCCGTGTCCCACGTCGTTGAGGTCATCCACGCAGTCGACCTGCTGCACATGGGTCTCGTCATGGACGAAATACGGATCGGCCTTGATGGCGGCTTCGACCTTCTTGAAATCTACGCCTTCCTCCAGCTCGACATACACCATGCGGCGGTGCAGGCCGGTGCCGATCGGGATAGTGACGCTGAGCGCGTCCTTGACGCCTTCGATAGCCCTTACGGCCACAGAGTGGCCCATGGAGCGGCCGGGGCCGAAATTGGTGTAAGTGACGCCCTTAGGGGCGAGGCCCTGCAAAAGGGCGCGGACGACGGAATCGGAGCCCGGATCCCATCCGGCGGAGATGACGCTGACCGCGCCGTTGGCTTCGGCCAGGGGGCCGAGCGCTGCGCGGAGCGCGACGATGTCCGTGTGGATGTCGAAGCTGTCCACGGTGTTGATACCCATCGCAAGATACTTCTCCGCATTCTCCTTGACTTTGCGCGAAGGTGTTGCAAGGATAGCGACGTCCACATGGTCGAGTTCCCTTATATCGGAAACCACCTTATAGGAGGCAAGCTCGGGGAAGCCTTCGGCCGATCCGCTCCTGCGGACAACGCCGACGCACTCCATGTCCGGGGCGGCCTCGACCGCCTCGAGCGAGTACTTGCCGATATTGCCGTAACCGACAATCGCAACTTTGATCTTTTCCATGTCTATTATTGTTAAGAGGTTTACACTGACTAACTTATAAACAGCAGTTCACGGTACTTCGGGAGAGGCCAGAGCCTGTTGTCCACGATCTCCTCGAGGCGGTCGATGGGCTTGCGCAGGCTGTTCAGGCTCTCCGCGATGTCACGGTAGGCGGAAGCCCGCTCATACGAATCTTCGATGGCATTCGCGGCCTTACGGGCCTTGTGCATCACATCAACGCGGGTGCGGATCTCCTCGATAAGGGCGGACATCTCCATGACGAGATTGCGCTCGGTATCACAGCCTTCGAGGCGGCCGAACACTTCCTTCGTCAGGGAAAGCTCCTTGAGCAGGTGAGTCTTGTACTCTATGGCGGTAGGGACGATATGGTTGGCCGCCATACGCGCCATCACGCGGGACTCGATCTGCACCTTCTTGCAGTATGTCTCCCACTTGACATCGCAGCGCGCGGCAATTTCCTTTTCAGTGAAGACACCGGTTTCGGCGAAAAGCGAGATGGCTTCAGGACGAAGGTAGGCCTTGATCATGTCCGGAACCTTGGTCTCGATGTCGAGTCCGCGGCGGGCCGCTTCCTTCTTCCATTCCTCGCTGTAGCCGTTTCCGTCGAAGCAGACGACATCAAGTATGGAGGCGATGATGGGCTTGAGCGTATCCATGACAGCCACATCCATGGCTTTGCCACTGGCAAGGGTCTTGTCCACGTCGAGTTTGAAAGCAGTCAGCTGCTGCGCAACGGCCGCGTTGAGCGTAGCCATGGCCTCGCCGCAGTTGGCCGAGGACCCGACTGCACGGAACTCGAAACGGTTTCCAGTGAAAGCGAATGGAGAAGTGCGGTTGCGGTCGGTATTGTCCACGAAGATCTCAGGAATCTCAATGAGGCCAACTCCCCTGCCTTTCTTGCCGGCAATCTCGATAGGAGTGTCGGAGGGAAGGTCAAGCAGCTTGCGGAGCACGCCGGTCATTGTACGGCCGAGGAAAGCAGATACAATCGCCGGAGGAGCCTCGTTGGCTCCAAGGCGGTGTGCATTGGTGGCGCTGGCGATGCTGGCCTTCAGCAGGGCATTGTGCCTCTGCACGGCTGCAAGGACATTGACGAAGAAGGTGACGAACTGGAGATTGCCCATGGCATCCTTGCCGGGAGCCAGGAGGGGAACTCCCGTATCAGTACCGAGCGACCAGTTGTTGTGCTTGCCGGAGCCGTTGATGCCCTCGAAAGGCTTCTCGTGCAGCAACACCACGAATCCATGCCTGCGGGCGATGGAGTTCATGAGGTTCATCACCATCTGGTTCTGGTCGTTGGAGAGGTTGCACTCACCGTAGATCGGAGCGAGCTCGAACTGGTTGGGCGCGACTTCGTTGTGGCGCGTCTTGAGCGGAATACCCAGCCGGTGACCGGCAATCTCGAGCTCACGCATGAACGCTGCCACGCGCGAAGGGATCGCACCGAAATAATGGTCGTCCAGCTGCTGGTTCTTGGAGGACATGTGTCCCATCAGGGTGCGCCCGGTAATCATGAGATCCGGACGGGCGGCGTAGAGCGACTCGTCCACAAGGAAATACTCCTGCTCCCAGCCGAGATAGCAGAATACCTTCCTGACCTCAGGGTCGAACATCTGGCAAATGGGCAGGGCCGCATCGGTGACGGCCTTGAGGGCCTTCTTGAGCGGGGTCTTGTAGTCCAGGGCCTCTCCCGTATATGAGATGAATACAGTAGGGATACAAAGGGTATCGTCCTGGATGAAGACCGGAGAGGTGGGGTCCCAGGCCGTGTAGCCGCGGGCCTCGAAGGTGGCACGGATGCCGCCGCTGGGGAATGAGGATGCGTCCGGCTCCTGCTGGGCAAGGGACTTGCCGTCGAACTGCTCGATCACGCCGCCGTGACCGTCGTATTCAATCAAGGAATCATGCTTCTCCGCAGTACCTTCCGTAAGGGGCTGGAACCAATGCGTCACATGAGTGACGTGATGGTCCAACGCCCACTCCTTCATGCCGCGGGCAACGCCGTCGGCAGTCTCCCTGTCAAGGGGCTTGCTGTTGTCGATGCAGTCGAGGAGGGCTTTCAGCACGTCGGGCTTGAGATACTTGCGCATTTTCGGGCGGTCGAAGACGAGCTCTCCGTAGTACTCCGAGATCTTCTTTTCGGGGACTTCCACGGGAAGCGCCTTCCTCTCGAAGGAAGACCTGACCAAGTCCAGTCTGTTGCTTTCCATATTGATCTTAAATTAAAAAACCGATTCTTCGTGCTGGAAGAACCGGATAATATGCTTTTACAAGTAATCTGCTGCAAATGGCTCGCTATCCAACCGGGTGGATACGACAACAGACGCCCTGCCAGGACTGGGCCTGGGAGCGCTTCTGCTTTTTCTGGAAACCATTTAACATATCTTTGTCTAACCAACTACTTACAAAGTTAGAAAAAATTTTTAAAAACCAAAATATCTTGCGTTTTTTTTCACTTCACCACTCTACTTCTTGAAAAAAAGGACCTGCGGGAAATACCCGCAGGTCTTCAGTCTTGACGCTGTGATTCGAGGCCCCTGTGCCAGAAACGAGGCGTAATGTCGATGAAACGGCGTCCGGAGGCGCGCATGCGGAACTCGGACCCCTCCGGGGCCGGTTCGTCCGCGCCGAGGACGCGGTACAGCCGCTGGTTCGTCCCGGGATTGTTCAGCGGCCCGTTCTCAGGGATGTAAGGACCGACCTTGATGTAGTCGAAAGCCTCCCAGTAAGGGCCGTCGACCTCGCGGCGTCCGCTGTACAGGGCCGGGATGAGTCCCAGGGCCCGGACATGCGCCGCGAGCTCCAGCAACCGCTCCGGATCCCTCCCCTCTCCGAGGAAAAGGAAACAGTCGATGCCGAAATTGTCCGAGACCAACTGAGAGATGATCTCAGGAGTCAGCTCCTCTCCTATGTCCTCCTTCAGGAAAGGAGAATGGCAGTCAACGCAATTGCCCCGGCAGTTGGATATGTCCACTGCCAGGGTAACGCGGTCGGGTATCTCCTCCAGTACGACGGAGGTCATTTCCGGGACATACTTGATCATCTCTCGATGTAGAAGCGCTGGTGAGCCTCCTCCTGACGCATCTCGCTGAAGGACGAGATCCTCTTGAGGTAGCCGATGACGCGCGTCAGATAGTCGAGGTTGGTGCTGCCGCACTTGGGACAGACGCTGAGGGTATCCTTGCTGATGTATCCGCAGTCATTGCATACGGTGTTGCGGCAGTTGAAGGTGAAGTAGTTGGTGCCGTAATGCGCAGCGGTATTGAGAAGCCTGCGGTACTGGTCCTTGCTCAGATGCTCGGCGATGTTCATGTGCAGGGCTGATCCTCCGTCAAGATACTTGACGAAGTCCTCGCCGTGGAGCTTGAACTTGTCGATCATCGAGAGGCTCTCATCCTCGGGATTGTAGAAGTAGGAACTGTACATGTTGTGCTTGGGCGACACGAAGTAACCGTCCTTCTTGTCCCACTTGTAGTTCTTGCCGGAGAGGTTCTCGCCGGGGACGAACTCTGTGTTGAACATGCAGTCCTTCGTACGGTCCTTGCTGTTGCAGACGTTGATGGTCTCGAGCAGGGTGTTGACGAACTCCTTGTAATCGGCATTGGGCGAAACCTCCAGCCCGAGGAACTCGGCGGCGTCAGTCAGACCGTTGACGCCGACGGTCAGGTACTGCTTGCGCATGTCGATGAATCCGGCGCGGTAGACGTCCAGCATGTCAGCCTTGAGGAAGTCCTTGATAATCTCGTTGAAGGCAGTCTGGTACTTGTGTACGCGTACGGTCTCCTCGGTAACGGCCTCACGGATGTAGGCATACATGAGTTCCTTGTCGTACTGGTCCTTCCTGAGTGCGATTCCGGGAGCGATGGCTTCGTTCTCCTCCTGACGGAAATACTTGCGGGCCGCATCCTGGATGAGGCGGTTGAGGTTGATGGTCATGACTGACTTGGAGCCTGTGGCGACCGAAGCGGTACCCATCGAATACTGGTGGGTGGTGTGGTTGTGCCCGTCGTCCTTCTGGATCTCGTTGCGCAGGCGGCAGCAGCTCGAGAGGCTGTCCGGGCTGTTGGAGATGTAGCAGAAGAAGCTGTGGCCCTTGGCCCACATCTCAGCCGTGAAATCAGCATACTCCTTATCAGCGTAGTCGTCACCGCCGTCGGTAAGCAGAGCCATGGTCTCGACGGGGAAGGTCAGGATATAGTGGTTGCGCTCCTCGTTGAACCACTGCATGAAATGCTTCTGCAGCCATGACAGGGTCTCCCAGATAGGAGCGGTCCCGTCAGGGAAACGGAAATCTCCGAACACGCCGTCGAAATAAGGCTTGTCGAAATAGCCGATGTTCCAGAACACGGTCTGGTAGCCGCGGTTGCCGGCCGGCATGTTCATGGAATGGACCACCTGCTGGAAGCAGTTGTCGATGACCTTCAGCAGCGTGCGCTGCTTGGTATTGTTCTCCACGACGTCATCGAGCCTGTGGATGTAGTCATCGCCGTAATCCTTGCGGATGAAGTAGTCGAGGTACATGAGGAACTCGGGGGTAGCCACGGCGCCCATGAACTGGGACGACACGGAATACACCAAGTTTATGAACTCTCCGCAGAAGGACTTGAGGTCGGTCGGGGCGATGGACACTCCGCCGAGCTCACGCAGGCCGGAGATCAGGAACGGGTACATGGTGATGGCCACGCAGTAGGGATAGCCGGGAGTGCCGCTCTCGTCATGCTTGTACAGCACGTGCGACTCCAGGTCGGCGATGTACTGCTGGGCGAGGTTGCGCCCGTACAGGGACTTGATCTTGTCCTGCATGATGTAGCGGTTCTGCTTGATGTTGTTCTCCTTGTAGAGCTCGTTGCCGAGGGTCACGATGTTCTTGTGCGTGATGTTGGCGTTGGAGTCGAACTTGGAGCCGGTAGCGGCGTTGGAAGCCTTGATGTAGTCCTTGATGAAGTCGTTCTTCTTGCGCAGGTCCATGCCGCGGTCGAAGGTCTCGATATACTCGAGGGCTACCTTCTTGTTGATGGACATGAGCGACTCCACGACCTGGCGGCGGATCTCCTGGCTGGAGATCTTGTCGTAGGTGTAGAGGTTGTCGACAATCGAAACGACCACGTCTTCGGGACATGGCTGGCCCGTGGTCACATATGCCAGCCGGATGCCGTTCATCAGTTTTTCCCGGTCAAACTCCTCATAGGAGCCATTGGTTTTACGGACTTCCATTGTGTGTATCTTTCTATATGTTATTACCTTGATGCCGTGGTTAGCAGGGCGGCGGTGCACCGGCCGGGGCCGAAAGGAAACAGACTGCCCGGAAGCAATCTGTCAACCTTGCACACATCCCTCACTACAAAAATAGAAAGGTTTTGCGCATATAGTGAAAAATACTTTTAAAAGTTATTAACAAATGAATCAACAAAGAAGTTATATTATTGATTATCAGCCATTCCGATAAAAAACCAATTTAGAAGGATTAAAAATAGAACTTTTTGGAGACAAGCGGCTGCGTACTTCTTGAGGAAGCGGTTACGAAGATAAGAAAAAACTCTTAAATTTGTGTCGGAACGGAAACATAACATGGAGAAAAAGTCTAAACAACGTGC
Organism: uncultured Bacteroidia bacterium; assembly: GCA_902785785.1. Lineage (GTDB taxonomy): Bacteria > Bacteroidota > Bacteroidia > Bacteroidales > UBA932 > Cryptobacteroides. The sequence goes on from CADAAA010000008.1 coordinate 59,351, forward strand.
CGGAAGGAACAGGACGATAGCATTGTCGGAGGAGGATGACTACCGGCTCGGGCCGAAGGTCCTCCTGCCGGGAGACCTGACGGAGACGCTCCCATTCGCCGACGTGCTTATCAACGGTGACATCCTCAATGTCCTCTGCCTGCTGCCGGACGCCTTCGCCGACCTCGTCATCGTCGACCCTCCCTACAATCTCACTAAGACCTTCCGCTCCACACGCTTCTCAGCGATGCCGCAGCAGGACTACGAAGACTATCTCCGGACCTGGTTCCACGGCGTATGCACGAAGCTCAAGCCCGGAGGTTCGTTGTATCTCTGCGGCGACTGGAAGTGCTCGTCCTCCCTTCAGCGCGTCATGGAAGAGGAGCTGACCGTCCTGAACCGTATCACATGGCAGCGTGAAAAGGGCCGGGGAGCCTCTTCCAACTGGAAAAACGCCATGGAAGACATTTGGTTCGGAGTTAACGACCCGAATCACTACTATTTCGACGTCGACGCTGTCAAGCTGAAACGGCGCGTCCTCGCCCCGTACCGCGAGAACGGCATACCGAAAGACTGGGAGGACACCGCCGAGGGCAAATACCGGCTGACGCATCCTTCCAATTTCTGGGACGACATCAGCGTTCCTTTCTGGTCCATGCCCGAGAATACCGAGCATCCCGCCCAGAAGCCTGAAAAGCTAATGGCCAAGCTCATCCTAGCATCTTGTCCCGAGGGAGGAGTGGTCTTCGACCCTTTCGCCGGCAGCGGCTCCGCCTGCGTGACGGCGAAGAAGCTCGGCCGACACTACGTCGGGGTCGAGATCGACCGTGGGTACTGCCTTCTCGCCGCCAAGCGGCTGGAAATGGCGGACACGGACAAACGTATCCAGGGCTTCAGCGAAGGATGCTTCTGGGAGCGTAATTCATTGAAGTGATCAGGCCTCGGAAAGAATCGAGGCAAGGGCTTTCTCAAGCCGCGGCAGCGGTGCGGAGAAATGCGTACCGGGGTTGAACTCGAACACAACGGGAATCTGCTGTGCTGCAATGGTTTCGGCCACCTCGCGGGTAGCATCCTCGACCTTGGCGACACGGGCATTCATTGTATTCTTCTCGCGCTCTCCCAGCGACAGATAGACCTTCCGGACCGAAGGGGAAACCTTATGCTTGGCCACCCACTCCGGGAAGCCGTCGTACCACATCGAGCCGGAGACGGACGCGACTTCGGAGAAAGCGTCCGACTTGTGCGCCGCCCAGACGGCGAAAAGCCCTGACAGGGAGATACCGACAAGTGAGCGCCGGGGAGCGGCAATCTTGAGAGGAGCCTCGACGAACGGGAAATAGTCGGTCAGCAAGCCAAGGAGGGTCATCCCTGCGCTTCCCTTGAACCACTCCCCTTTCTTAAGTCCTTCGGCGGGCCATGGAGAGAAGCAGTCGTCCCAGTCGAAACCGGATACATGAACGATCGTACAGTCGAAACTTACGGACATGTCATCCAGCCACTTAAGCTCTTCCTTCGACGGGGCTTCAGGCATGAGAAGATAGCATATCCTATCCGATCCTGCAGTGGCGAGGTCGAACTGAAGGGAGTGGTATATGCGCGTCTGAAGCATGCCCGAACAGTTTTCCATCAGTCTTTCACAAAAATAATACAATGAAAAGAAAAATCAAACAAGTATTTTCACTAACTTAGCACGTCAAAGAGTATGTTTTATCCAATTATTCAAGTATAACAGAAATGGAAAACACCAAGAAACCTTTGGTCCTCAATCACGCTGCTGTGCTGGTTGTCGACATGCTTCAGGACTTCGTTTACGGCGCCCTCACTTGTGAAAGGGCCGTCAACATCGTTCCCGCCACCGCTAAACTTCTCGACGCTGCCCGCGAAGCCGGCATCCCCGTCATCTTCTGCAATGACTGCCACCTGCCGAAGATCGACCGCGAACTCGAGATCTGGGGCGAGCACGCCATGGCAGGCACCCCCGGAGCCGAGGTCATCCCCGAGCTTAAACTTTGCGACAAGGACTATGTCGTTCCCAAACGCCGCTACAGCGGATTCTTCCAGACCGATCTCGACATCCTCCTCAAGGAGCTCGGCGTCAATACCGTCATCATGACCGGCCTTCACGCCCACATGTGCGTCCGCCACACTTCCGCCGACGCCTTCCAGCTCGGCTACGATGTCGTCGTCGCCAAGGAAGCCACAGACTCGTTCACCGAGCAGGATTACGTCTACGGTATCGACTACCTCAAGACCTGCTACGGTGCAGATGCTTACTCCAACGACGAGCTCATCGCTGCATTCAAAGCCCTCTAACTGACTAACACTCAATAACCAATGAAACACTACAGACTGCTTATCGCGCTTGCAGTGGCTTGCGCACTGTCTGCCGGCATCTCAGCTAACGCGCAGACCAGGCACACCTTCGCCAATCCCCTCGACGTCCTCGTAGGGCATGAGAGAGGCCTCCGCGGAGGCGAGCCCGTCGTCCTCATATTCCAGGACGACTACTACCTCTTCGTATCACATCGCAAGGGCTATTTCTATTCCAAGGATTTCCAGAACTGGACCTATGTCGACGCGCCGAACTATCCAGCAGGAGTCGTTTCTGTCGTGGAGTTCAACGGCGAGCTCATCGGCTGCTCGATGAACAACCGCAACGTCTACAAGGCCATAGATCCCAAGAAGGGAGTCTGGGAGAAGATCGGTGAGCTCAGCAGCGACCGCTACGGCGATGCCAATCTCTTCGCCGATGATGACGGACGCCTGTACCTGTACTTCGGCTGGTCGCAGATCATGCCGTTCCAGGTGGTGGAGCTCGACACCAAGACCTTCAAGGAGAAGTCCGCACCCAAGCCGCTGTTCTTCAGCGATATCAAGAACCACGGCTTCGAGGTCCGCAAGCCCGAGGATGTCATCTACTCCATCTTCAACGGCCGCCGCGAGTACAATCCCGAGGAACTGCCATGGATCGAAGGCCCTTGGATGACCAAGCATAATGGCAAGTACTATCTGCAGTATGCCGCCATCGGCCTCGAGTTCATCTCATATTCCCATGGCGTCTATGTCTCCGACAGCCCTACCGGCCCGTTCACTTACTCAGAGCATAACCCTCTGACTTTCAAGACCAGCGGTTTCCAGGTAGGTGCCGGACACGGCAGCACTTTCCATGACAAGAAGGGCAATCTCTGGACCATCTGCATGATTCCAGCGCACTATGGCGAAGGCGGCCGCGGCTCCGAGCTCGCGATCTTCCCTACCGCCGTGGACAAGGACGGAGTGATGTATTCCGATACCGGATACGGCGACTATCCCCAGTACTATCCTGCTGACCGCAAGGTCGGCGGCGCCGACAACTACACCGGCTGGAAACTCCTCTCCTACAAGAAGCGCACGGAGGTTTCCTCCACCTCCGGCAACTATCTCCCGGTCAACGCCCTCGACGAGGACTTCCTCACCTGCTGGGCAGCTGAGACCGGCGATCCCGGCGAGTACTTTATGGTCGACCTCGGCGGCATAGCCAGCGTCAACGCCATCCAGATCAACTGGGACCACATCGGAGCGCAGCAGGCGGCCCGTCCGGCCGGCGGCATGGGAGCTCCCGGCGCAGCTCCTGCTGCACCCGGCCCTGACACACGCTACCAGTGCTACGAGGTCTCCGTCTCCCCTGACGGAAACTTCTGGACCAAGGTCATTAGCAAGCCCGAGAACAACCTCGAGCTCAAGCACGACTACAACGAGTTCGACACCCCTGTGAACGCCCGCTACATCAAGGTGACCAACATCGCCACCTATGACAACGCCAAGTTCAGCATCAAGGATCTCCGCGTCTTCGGTACCACTCCGAACATGAAGACCTCCAAGGTCGCCGACGTCAAGGTCGTCCGCAATCCTCAGGACCGCCGCGAGGCTGACCTCCTCTGGTCACCCGTTCCGGATGCCGACGGATACGTAGTACGCTACGGCATCGAGCCTAACAAGCTGTACAACAGTTATATCGTGTACGGCAAGAATACCCTTTACATGCACAGCCTGAACACCGGTCCCGAGTATTATTTCGAGGTCGAGGCCTTTGACGACGGTCTTCCTACCTATCAGGAGAACACCCTCGCCACCCTTGGCAGCGGCGCCGAAATCCAGATTGCCAAGCGCGGCGACGGTCCCCGCGGCAACTCCGGCTACCGCCAGGCAGCTGACACCAAGATCCTCATGCTAAAGGACGGTGTGGACGAGTATGTCTTCGACGACATCGATCCCGGCAACTGGGTGCTCAACCACTCCTATGGTCCCGTCCTCTGGGCCGGCCAGCTGACCGAGAAGGAGTTGATCTCCAACGCAGCCAACCCGCAGCCCACCGTCACCGCTACCCTCACCCTTATGGGTGTCGGCACCGAGATCACCAATACCCTCATGATGAAGGTCATCCCCGGAAAGGAGAAGGGCAAGATCGTGGTGTACCGCACCAAATAACAGGTGAAGCTTAAGACACGTACTCTGATTCTGCTGAATATTGCCGTCTTCCTTGCCGGATGGACGGGAATATTCGGCAGAATCATTTCTTTGGCAGGCCTTCCTCTCGTTTGGTACAGGTCGATGATCGCCCTCGTGACCCTTGCTGCGATACTGCTCCTGGCACGGCGCCTGCGCAGTGTCACCGCCGCCCAGGCAGCCGCCATCGCAGGCTGCGGCGTGCTGCTCGGTATCCACTGGGTGGCTTTTTTCGCCAGCATACAGGCATCCAACGTCTCGGTCGGCGTCGCATGCATCGCCACGTCCTGTTTCTTTACGGCGGTTTTCGATCCTCTGATCAACAGGCACAAACTGTCGTGGAAGGATTTCCTGATCAGTTTCATAGCCATCGCAGGCATACTCCTCATCTTCAGTCTGGACGTAAGATACCGCCTGGGCATCGCCCTGGGGCTCCTTTCCGCAGCCGTCTATTCCGTTTTCTCCATCCTGAACGTCCGCATCGCCCATTCTTCCGGCAAGGACAGTGCGACGATGCTCTTCTATGAACTGATCGGCTGTGTCGTGTTCCTGGCCCTCTGCATGCCATTCTACGTACGACTCAATCCCGGACTCCCTGCAGTCCCCTCACGTTCCGACTTCCTGAGTCTCCTCGCCCTCGGTTCAGTATTCACCATCATTCCTTTCTTGCTGCAGATCCATGCCCTGAAGCACCTTAACGCCTTTACGGTAAACGTCTTCTACAATCTGGAGCCTGTCTACAGCATCCTTTTCGCCGCCCTCCTGTTCGGGGAGACACGCGAAGTCGGTCCCTCCTTCTGGATAGGGATCTCCCTAGTTGCCATTTCGGTTTTCCTTCAGTCACGCCGGCGGCTGGCGCACTGATCAAATCACAATCACAGTGTAATCATAAGGACTGACGGTCAAAGAAATGCCGTCGGGAGAAAGGTTGCATCCCAGGCCGAGATAATCAACTGCATGCTGCGGGATGCGGATGCGCAGGCGGGCTGCAGAGCCGGAGAAGTTGCAGCAGAAAAGCATAGTCCCGCCTTCCGAGTGCCGTAGAAAAGCGAAGTGACGGTCAGGATCGAATCCGTCAGCTGCAGACTGGCAGTAGCACAAATCATAGGTGAGTCCTTCGCTGACGCTGGGATCCAATGCAAACCTCAGGGCAGCACGGTAACGCTCCAGGACAGCGGTTTCCTCAGCTGTAAGGCTGCCGCCGTGGACATAGGCGCACAGGCGCTGAAGCGATGCCGGTCGCGCGAAATTGAAAATGCTCGTACGTCCCTCATGTCCCTCCGAAGCATCTACGCCTGTCTCCTGTCCGAAATACAGCATGAACGGAGCGGTATTGAGCATCAGTGACGCACACAGGGCTGAATAATCGTCCGGCCTGCCGGCAAACCATGGAGATGCGATACGCTGTTCGTCGTGGTTTTCCAGGAAATTGAGCATCCTGGGCTGGAGGTCCTGTAGGAACTGCCAGTTCCAGGTGATGGCGCGCGCCGTGCCGTGACCGGCAGTTATGGCACGCAGCACGTCATACAGTCCAGACTTGTCATACAGGTAATCGAAACGGACATCGTCTATGTACAGGCGATACTTCTCCTTCTGATAAACCTCGGCGATGAAAACGATCTCCGGGAACTCCTCTTTAATCCTGGCTATCAACCATTTGAGAAACTCGGGCGGAACCAGCTCCACCATGTCGCAGCGGAAGCCGTCCACCCCTTTGGAAGCCCAGAACCTTACGATCTGATACAAAGCCTCCCAAGTACCGGACGCCGAATAATCTATCTTGACGGTGTCGGTCCAATCATAGTCGTGCCAGCCGCAGAGGGGTATGCCGCCATGCTTGTCGGAATAGTCACAACCGACATGGTTCGGCACGAAATCGATTATCAGTTTCAGGCCGTGGTCATGTATCCTGCGGACGAGCGCCCGGAACTCGGATATCCTCCTCGATGGTACATCGGCAAGATACGGGTTGACGTCGTAATAGTCCGAAATGGCATAAGGCGAGCCGGCATCTCCCTTGACGAAAGGCTTGCCGGTGGAATGCCGGATGATGCCGGTACACCAGACATGACTGATGCCTAGTCCGCGCAGATAGTCGAGGGTAGCGTCGTCCACTGACGACATCCTCCCCTCGCCCCACAGGCGCGGAAGCATCTGATAGATAATCGGTTTACGCATACTACGGCAGCAGCTTGGAGATAATCTCCGTGAGCTGGGCGGTCTCCAGGAGGAAACCGTCATGGCCGAAATTGGAAGTGATCTCAAGGTATGTCGCTCCGGGGATCAGGGCAGCCCATTTCTCGATATGATGGGGCGGAAAGAGCCCGTCGGTGTCGATTGAGACAACAGTCGTTCTGGCCTTGATGCGGGAAAGCGCCTTGGCGACGCCGCCGCGACCGCGGCCGACGTTGTTGCTGATGACGGAGGTGCTGACGCTGTTGTAGGAATAAGCGTCGAATCCCCGGCGGATGATCTTTTCTCCCTGATAGCGCTGGTATGATGCCGCACGGTCGGCAAAGAGTGTATCATCGTCCTGCTCGGCCTGGGTAAGTCCGTATCCCTGGAAACACCTGTAGGAAATCATCGCCTGCGCGCGGGCGCACTTCAAACCTTCCTCTCCACCATGGATGTCCTCACAGGCCTCGAACGAAGGATCGGCGCGGAGAGCCATGCGCTGCGTCTCGACGCTGGCGGTGAGCCAGGGAGTGACGCGCGGCTCGGTCGCGATGAACAGCGCCTGCCTGAAAACCTCAGGCTCCATGACAGCCCACTCGATGGATTGGAAACCTCCAATGGAACTTCCGATGAGCAGGTCTATCTTCTCCACTCCCAGATGCTTGCGGACAAGGATAGATGCATTTATCATATCGCGGACAGTCACCCGTGGGAAGGAAAGCAGATATGGTTTTCCCGTCTTGGGATTGATGGAAGCCGGACCGCTGGAACCATAGGCGGAGCCGAGCATGTTGACGCAAGCCACGAAATACTTGTCCGTGTCGATCAACTTGCCGCTGCCGACCATCTCCGGCCACCAGTCTTCACAGTCGCTGTTGGCAGTGAGGGCGTGACATATCCAGATCACGGGCTCGCGGCCGTCATACTCGCGTGGAGAAGTATGGTATGCTATATCGATGCTTTCGAGGCGGTCACCGTTCTCGAACGTGAAAGGGCCGGCCTTCAGTGTGTGTCCTTTCATTTGCTGAGGGCGGTTTCAATGGCCTGCGAGAGGTCGTTAATGATATCTTCGGGATCTTCCAGTCCGACACTCAGGCGCATGAGATCCGGCGCGATGCCGGCTTCGCGCAACTGCTCGTCGCTTAGCTGGCGGTGTGTATGCGATGCAGGGTGGAGGATGCAGGTATAGCAATCCGCCACATGGGTCTCGATGGTAACGAGTTTCAAGGAATCCATGAACTTGTTGTCCACGGCGCGGCCGCCCTTCAGGGCGAATGCCATCACACCGCATGAGCCGTCAGGAAGATATTTCCTGGCCTTTTCATACTGGCTGTCGCCGGGAAGGTCAGGGTAGTGTATCCATGCCACTGCGGGATGATTCTTCAAGAAGGTAGCGACCTTGAGGGCGCTCTCTGTATGGCGCTTAACCCTGACGTGCAGCGTCTGCAGGCCGAGATTGAGGTAGAAAGCGTTCTGAGGGGCCTGTATGGATCCAAGATCACGCATGAGATGTGTCGTGCACTTGGTTATGTATGCCGCCCGGCCGAATCGCTCGGTATAGATGATGCCATGGTACGAAGCATCCGGGGTGCAGAGGCCGGGGAACTTGTCGGCATGGGCGTTCCAGTCGAAATTGCCGCTGTCCACGATGACGCCGCCGACAGTGGTGCCGTGGCCGTCCATGTACTTCGTGGTGGAATGCGTCACGATGTCGGCGCCGAACTCGATAGGACGGCAGTGGACGGGAGTAGCAAAGGTATTGTCGATGATCATGGGAACCCCATGGGCATGGGCGGCATTGGCGAAGCGCTCGATGTCGAGCACCTGCACGCCGGGATTGGCGATGGTCTCGGTGAAGATGAGCTTGGTATTGGGCTTGAACGCGGCATCGATCTGCTCGTCTGTAGCGTCATAGTCGATGAAAGTCACGTCGATGCCCATCTTGCGGAAAGTTACGCCAAAGAGGTTGAAGGTGCCTCCGTAGATATTGTTGGTGGCGATCATATGGTCGCCGGCCTCGCAGATATTGAAACACGCGAAGAAGTTGGCGGCCTGGCCGGAGGAGGTCAGCATTGCACCCACTCCCCCCTCGAGCGCCGCGATCTTGGCGGCGACCATGTCGTTGGTGGGATTCTGCAGCCTGGTATAGAAATAACCCGGCTCCTCGAGGTCGAAAAGACGGCCCATCTGGTCGCTGGTCTCGTATTTGAACGTGGTACTCTGTATGACTGGGATCTGACGGGGTTCTCCCTTCCCGGGGGTATATCCGGCCTGGACACAAAGCGTCCCGATATGCGGCTTGTCACTCATTTTCCGTAGGTATTTTCTAATCCACACAAAGTTAATCGTTATTCGCTGAATTATTATAAAAATTTTTAATAAATTTGCGTTCCCATTCAACGTGAACAGAATAAACTTTTTATAAAACACACTATGCCAGTCAAATCCAATCTTCAGATCGCCCGTGCGGCATACCAGCCCAAGCTTCCCCTCGCCCTCAAGGGCGCTGTGAAGGCAGTCGAAGGCGAGGCGACCCAGTCCGTCGGCAACCAGGCCGAGATCAAGGCCCTGTTCCCCAACACCTACGGCATGCCCGTCGTGGAATTCGTTCCCGGAGAGGCGGTAGAGTACCCCAAGTTCAATGTTGGTATCATCCTGTCCGGCGGACAGGCCCCCGGCGGCCACAACGTCATCTCCGGACTTTTCGACGGAGTCAAGTCCCTCAACCCGGACAACAAGCTCTACGGCTTCCTCATGGGCCCCGGCGGACTTGTCGACCACAAGTACATGGAGATCACCCCTGAGATCATGGACGAATACCGCAATACCGGCGGTTTCGACATCATCGGCTCCGGCCGCACCAAGCTTGAGGAAGTGGACCAGTTCGAGAGCGGCATCAAGATCCTCCGCGAACTCGGCATCAAGGCTCTCGTGATCATCGGCGGAGACGACTCCAACACCAACGCATGCGTACTCGCCGAGTACTATGCCGCCAAGAAGTACGGCGTACAGGTCATCGGATGCCCCAAGACCATCGACGGCGACCTCAAGAACAGCCAGATCGAAACTTCCTTCGGCTTCGACACCGCCTGCAAGACCTACAGCGAGCTCATCGGCAACATCGAGCGCGACTGCAACTCCGCCCGCAAGTACTGGCATTTCATCAAGGTGATGGGCCGCAGCGCCTCCCACATCGCCCTTGAGTGCGCCCTCCAGACCCAGCCGAATATCTGCCTCATCTCCGAAGAGGTCGAGGCCAAGGAGCAGAGCCTGGACGAGATCGTCGCTTACATCGCCAATGCCGTCGCCGCCCGTGCTGCACGCGGTGACAATTTCGGAACCGTAATCGTGCCTGAAGGACTCATCGAGTTCATCCCCGCCATCAAGAAGCTCATCGCCGAGCTCAACGATACCCTCGCCACCGACGAGGCCAAGTCCGTCGCCCGCGAAAACCAGATCGAGTACGTGAAGGCACACCTCAGTGCCGCCAATCTCGCCACCTTCAATTCCCTGCCCGCCGGTGTCGCCCGCCAGCTTGCGCTGGACCGCGACCCTCACGGCAATGTCCAGGTGTCCCTCATCGAGACCGAGAAGCTCCTCTCCGAGATGGTCGGCAAGAAGCTTGATGAGATGAAGAAGGAAGGCAAGTTCGTCGGCAAGTTCGCCGCACAGCACCACTTCTTCGGTTACGAAGGCCGTTGCGCAGCTCCGTCCAACTTCGACGCAGACTACTGCTACTCACTCGGTTACAATGCATCCAGGCTCATCGCCTGCGGCAAGACCGGCTACATGTCCGTCATCCGCAACACCACCGCTTCCGCTGACAAGTGGATCGCCGGCGGAGTCCCCATCACGATGATGATGAACCTCGAGAAGCGCAGCGGAAAGATGAAGCCCGTCATCCGCAAGGCTCTTGTCGAACTCGACGGAGCCCCGTTCAAGTATTTCGCCGCCAACCGCGACGACTGGGCTCTCAACACCCGTTTCGTGTATCCCGGAGCCATCCAGTACTGGGGTCCTTCGGAGGTATGCGACCAGCCTACCATGACCCTCAAGCTTGAGCACGAATAGCCGTAGGCTATACCCGTCATTGAAAAAGCCGCCGTTTCCATCGTGAACCGGCGGCTTTTTCAATTTAAATGGCTATATTTGACGATTAAAGCGCATTATGGAAAAAGAAGAAGCGAAAAAACGGATAGAGGAGCTCCGGGAGGTCATCCGGGACAACAGCCGCAGGTATTACGTGGACAATGCCCCCGTCATCAGCGACTATGAGTATGACCACCTGATGTATGAGCTCGAGGACCTCGAGAAGGCTTTTCCCGAGTTCCTCGTGCCGGACTCCCCCACCCAGCGGGTAGGAAGCGACCTGGAAACCCAGGGCGCCGGCGAGAATGCCGAGCCTGGCATCCGCCGCGAGTTCGCGCAGTATCCGCACCGCTTCCCGATGCTTTCCCTGGGCAACACCTACAGCATCGCCGAGATCGAGGCTTTCGCGCAGCGTGCTGACAAGACCCTTGGAACCTCCTTCACATATTGCTGCGAACTCAAGTTCGACGGAACCGCCATCTGCCTCGAATACCGGGACGGCAGGCTCTTCCGTGCCCTTACGAGAGGTGACGGCGTGGTCGGCGACGATGTCACCGAAAACGTCCGGCGCATCTCCAACATCCCTCAGCAACTGCATGGGGACTATCCCCCCGAGTTCGAGATCAGGGGCGAAATACTGATGCCTTACGAGGCTTTCGACAGGCTCAACCGCGAGCGCATCCTCCAGGAAGAGGCTCCCTTCGCCAATCCGCGTAATGCCGCCTCCGGTTCGCTGAAGCTCCTCGATCCCGAGGAAGTCGCTCACCGCGGTCTGTGGTGCACCCTCTATCACATCCCGAGCGAAAGCCTGTCCTTCGAGACCCACGACCAGGCCTTGCGGGCCGCAGAAAGCTGGGGCCTCCCCGTCTCTGACAAGAGACGCATCTGCCACGGCATAGAGGAGATCGAGGCATATATCAGCGAATGGGATACGGCCCGCAAAGCACTCCCCTTCGCCACCGACGGCATAGTTATCAAGATCAACGAAATGGCCTTCCAGCGCACGCTGGGCTTCACTGCGAAGTCCCCGCGCTGGGCCGTAGCATATAAATTCAAGGCCGAGCAGGCCCTCACCCGTGTGCTGTCTATCGACTACCAAGTCGGCCGCACGGGCGCGGTCACGCCGGTGGCCAACCTCGAGCCCGTGCTGCTCTCCGGAACGATGGTCAAGCGCGCTACCCTCAACAATGCCGACCAGATGGCCCTGCTGGACATCCGTATAGGAGACAGCGTATATGTGGAGAAAGGCGGGGAGATCATCCCGAAGATCACGGCCGTGGAGCTTTCCAAGCGTCCGCAGGACTCCCAGCCACCGGTCTTCCCTGCCGTATGTCCCGACTGCGGCACAGCCCTGGTCCGCGAGGGTGACGAAGCCAAATGGTTCTGTCCCAACACGGATGGGTGTCCCATGCAGATCAAGGGAAGGCTGCTGCACTTCATGAGCCGCAGGGCCATGAACATACTGGCCGGTGATGCCACCGTCGAGCAGCTGTACAACCTCGGCATGGTACGGACGCCGGCGGACCTATACGACCTGACCAAAGGCCGTCTCCTGATGCTCGAAGGCTGGAAGGACCGCTCTGCCGAGCGTTTCCTTGAAAGCCTGCGCGCTTCGCGCTCCGTGCCCTTCGAGCGAGTCCTCTTCGCACTCGGCATCCGTTATGTCGGAGAGTCGACAGCCAAGGAGATCGCCCGGCATTTCGGCGACATCGATGCCGTGGCTTCGGCCTCAAAGGAAGAGCTTCTCGCCGTACAGGATGTCGGTGAAGTCATAGCGCAAAGCGTGGCCGACTTCTTCGCGGAGGGGAAGCATCTGAACGAAGTCCGGCGCCTCAAGGAAGCCGGGCTGAGGTTCTCCATGGAGGAAGCGCAAGCCGCCGGCTCCGACGCATTGGCCGGCAAGACCGTTGTCGTTTCCGGCAATTTCTCCCTGTCCAGGGATGACATGAAAGCCTTGATAGAACGCCACGGAGGACGCAACAGCGGATCTGTCAGCGGCAAGACCTCCTTCCTGCTCGCCGGGTCCAAACCCGGCCCCGAGAAGATCCGCAAATGCGAGGAGCTGGGCATACCCGTCATCGGCGAGGAGGAGTTCTTCGCCATGATCCCGTCTGCCGAACTTCCTTCCATTCCTGAGGCTGTTTCAGACGATGAACCCACATTATTCTGACGCCCGCCATGAATATCAAGAGGATCAAGGATGCATCGTACAAGCTTTTCGGTGACCAGCTATGGGAGCTGAACACGGAAGGCCTGTCCGGCATCCGGCGCAGGATAGTCCGTTTCATCAAGCTCATCCGCATCACTTTCAACACCTTCGCTGAGCAGAGGATGGGATTCCAGTGCGTTGCACTGAGCTATTTCTCCGCCCTCGCCATAGTCCCGTTCGCCGCCTTCATCTTCGCCGTGGGCGGAGGCCTCGGCGTGGACGACAAGCTCTCCGAACTGGCCCACAACATACTCCCGAGCAATCCCGAATTCATCGACACTGTCCTGGACAAGGCGGGCAACATCGTCCATATCGCACAATCGGGCATAGTGGGAGTGATTGGTGCTCTCGCGTTCCTTTGGACTATCATCTGGCTCTTCTTCCAGGTTGAACGGGTTTTCAACAACGTCTGGGGCATACGCAAGATTCCGCGCAAGCTTTACACTCGTTTCTCGTTCTATTTCCTGGCCATGTTCCTGGCCCCGTTCATAGTGCTGATGTTCGGTGCCGGTATCGCGATCTATTCCAATATCACGAGCCTCGTCGGTATCCATGTGCATATCGCTGAGGTTTCCGGTTTCATGACCTTCCTCGGATGGGTGGTGTTCTATGCGGTCGCCGTATTCACCTTCTCGGCGATGTACAAGTTCATACCGGCCCCAAAGGTTTATTACAGGAACGCCTTCATCGCCGCCCTGGTATCGGGATTCATCTTCGTGCTCTTCCAGTTCGTGTACCTGAAGACGCAGATATTCGTCACCCGCCTCAACGCGGTCTACGGAGTCCTCGCAGCCATCCCGCTCTTCCTCATGTGGCTCAACTACAGCTGGCAGATCGTCATTTACGGAGCTCAGCTCTGCTACGGCATACAGAACGTTGACAGTTATCATATCCCTGAGGGCCGTCTGAAGGACTTCACCCCCATGTGGGACCGCCTCAGGGAAGAAATGAAAGAAGACAAGGAGGAAGAAAGCATATGAGTTTTTCAAAGTTCACGCAGAAGGACTACGACCTCATAAACCAGGAGTATGAAGGGCTGAAGGAAGTGGCCGCCCGGCGTTGCCGGACGGACGCGGAGATGGCACTCGTCCAGAAAGCTTTCGAATTCGCCAACGAAGCACACAAGAACGTTCGCAGGCGCTCGGGCGAGCCGTACATGCTCCATCCTATCGCTGTCGCCCGCATCGTCGTCGAGAGCATCGGCCTCGGCTGCAAATCCATCTGTGCCGCCATCCTCCACGATGTAGTCGAAGATACAGACTTCACCATCGAAGACATACGCAACCTCTTCGGGGACAAGATAGCCTCGCTCGTCGACGGCCTGACCAAAATCAAGACCGTTCTCGACAACGAGAACAAGAAGGACAGTCATTTCAACCAGGTCGACACCCTACAGGCAGAGAACTTCAAGCGTATCCTCCTCACCCTCAACGACGACGTCCGTGTCGTCCTCATCAAGTTGGCGGATCGCCTGCACAACTGCAGGACCATCGAGTTCATGCCGGAGCACAAGCGTGACAAGGTCCTCAGCGAGACAATGTTCATCTTCATCCCCCTCGCCCACCGCCTCGGTCTCTACGAGGTTAAGTCGGAGATGGAGAACATCTGGCTCAAATACAAGGAGCCCGATGCCTACCGCGAGATATCCCAGCGTATCGACGAGAGCGTCGTGGACAAGGACAAGAGCATCGACGAGTTCATCGCCCCCATCTCGGCTGCCCTGACGGATGCCGGATTCAAGTTTGAGATCAAGAAACGCATAAAGACACCCTATTCGGTCTGGAACAAGATGAGGACCAAGAACGTCGAGTTCGAGCAGGTTTACGACCTCTACGCCGTCCGCATCATATTTACCCCTCCGGCAGATTCCAAGGAGACCGAACGCAACCAATGCTACCACATCTTCTCCATCATCACCGGCATTTACAAGTACCAGCCCAGCCGCGTGCGGGACTGGGTACGACACCCGAAGAGCAACGGCTATGAGGCCCTCCACTGCACCCTGATGAGCCAGATCGGTATCTGGATCGAAGTCCAGATACGGTCAAAGCGCATGGATGACATCGCGGAGAAGGGTATCGCAGCCCACTGGGCCTACAAGAACGAAGGCTATGTCGGCGAGAACGACAGCGAGATGGACAAATGGCTGGCCAAGGTCAAGGAGATCCTCGTCAGCCCCGATGTGGGAGCCCTCGAGCTTCTCGACATCATACACAACGACCTGGTCAGCAGCGACATCATAGTCTTCACTCCCAAGGGTGAGCAGAAATCCATCCAAAAAGGCGCTACGGCGCTGGATTTCGCATACCTCATCCACACCCATATTGGGAACAAGGCCATCGCCGCAAAGGTCAACATGAAGCTCGTTCCCCTGTCGTACGTACTCCATACCGGAGACCAGGTGGAGATCATCACGGCCCAGAATGCCCGTCCCAAGATGGAGTGGCTCCAGTTCCTTGTCACCAGACACGCAAGGAACATCGTCATAGAGAGTTTCAAGGACAACCGCGATGAGATTGCGGCACGCGGACGCCAGATGTTTGAGAATGAGCTTTCCGCCAACGGCATCCCCAAGACCAAAAGGAACGTGCAGCGCATACTCATTTCCGCACAGGTCCACGATGTGGACGAGTTCTACTTCCGCCTCGGGCTCGGAGTCATCAAGCCGGGGACAATAATGAAGGCTATCTTCCCCGAAGTTACCCCGGTCACTTCGATGCGCCCGGAGCATCTCAAAGTCAAGACCGACGAACTTGCCGGCAGGAAATATGTACTGGCATCATGCTGCAATCCCATTCCGGGCGATCCCATCCTTGGTTTCAAGACTCCCGACGGCGTCGTGACCATCCACAAGAAATCCTGTTCGGTGGCGGGAAGCATGGCATCCAAATACGGAGACATGGTGGTCATCCCCGAGTGGGACATGTCGGACGGCAGCCAGGCGTTCCCAGTGCGCATCTCACTCCGCGGCATCGACAAGGTCGGCTTGCTGAATTCCATCTCGCACTACATTTCCGAAGTGCTCGGAGTGAACATGCGCAAGATCTACCTCGGATCCGAGGACGGGATCTTCGAGGGTTATATAGAGCTCCTTGTCCATGACAAGGAAGTGCTCGATTCGATCATCCAGAACCTGGGCAGCATAGACGGCATCCAGAAGATCGTCAGAACTGATATATGATGAAGAGAAGTATATTGTCAAGGTTTTTTCCGGTCATCCCCGTCGCGCTCGTGCTGGGCTCGATGATGTTCTCGCATTCGTGCGCGAACACCACCAAGGCCCCGTCGGGCGGCGTCAAGGACACGATCCCTCCCCGGATCGTCAAGTTCTCGCCTGAGCACAAGTCGGTGAACGTTCCGGTGCACGGCACCTCCATCACCTTTACATTCGACGAGTACGTGACCATCAAGAAGGCTTCCAACATCGTACTCTCCCCTCCCCAGTCGCGCCCGCCAAAGAGCAGGCTCAAGGGCAAGTCCGTGGTAGTGACTTTCGAGGAGGACCTCCTGCCTGACATGACATATACGCTGGACTTCATCGACGCCCTTGCAGACAACAACGAAGGGAACGTTTTCCCCGGATTCACTTATGTGTTCTCGACGGGAAATACCATAGATTCCCTGATGCTTACCGGCACAGTGCAGGACTGCAATACATTGGACCCCGTCAAGGGTATCACAGTCATGCTGTACAAGGACCACGCTGACTCTGCGGTGATGCTCAGCAAGCCCTTCGCCGTCACCAAGACCGATGACTGGGGATTCTTCTGCATCCGCAACATCAAGGACACCTCCTATCGCCTTTATGCGGTCAAGGACGACAACGGGAACAACATCTATGACCCATCCGACAATGAACTGATCGCATTCGTCGACTCGCCGGTTCGTCCTGTAACGGTGGTGAACGATACGCTTCCCGAAGTCAAGAAACTCGACATGCAGGATACGTTGGCATGTCTTGCCCGGAAGAGCGAATACGAGATGCCTCTGTTCAGGGAGAAACCGAGCCGTCAGGCCATCGTCCGCAACGTACGCGTCTCCGACCGTTCCTCTTTTATCACGTTCAACGCACCCAACGCCCACATCGACTCGATGTGGATCCGCGGCGTCCCCGCCGGCAAGCTCATCACCCAGTTCAACATCCAGCGCGACAGCCTGGAGGTTTGGATAAATGACAAGGGCCGCCAGCCGGACACTCTGCACATGTTCGTGAACTACCGCAAGACCGACTCGGTCGGGAAGGCTGTCCCCACACTGGAACATGTCAAAATATACTACAAGCCGGAGGACGGTTCTGGAAAGTCTACCGGAACCGCATCCAGAAGTTCAAGAAGGGACATACGGCATGAAGACACAATATGTGTCTACAAACTGGAGGTAGAACCGGAGACTGTTGAGCAATACGGGTATACGCTGGAATTCACGTACCCTATCATCAACGAAGGCTTCGATTCACTCAGGCTCCTTTCGGTCAATCCCAGGCAGCAGGAGGAAGCCATGAAGTACAAGGTCATCCCGGACAGCACCAATATCAGGAAATTCACCATCATGCCCGAAGGCAAGCTGCTCACCGGTTACGACTATATCCTGAAAGTGCCTGCACGCCGTTTCAGGGATATCAACGGATTCTACAACGACAGTACGGAAGTCAAGGTTAGCCTGCCGACCGACGAGAAACTCAGTACCCTCAACCTTGTCATGACAAATGTCCATCAGAAGTACATAATAGATTTCCTGACGGAAAAACGCGACAAGGTCCTGCGCCAGTACATCATCGACAGTGACCGTACCCTCAGTTTCCCGTACCTGCAGGCAGGGACCTACTGCATCCGCATCACGGAGGACAAGAACCGCAATTCCATCGTGGATTCCGGCTCGCTGCTCCAGCACCGCCAGCCGGAGAAAGTCAAGTTCTTCAAGATCAAGGACGACTTCCGTTTCGAGGTCATGGAAGCTGCAGAGATCGAGCAATCAATAGACGTAGGGGAATTATTCAAGGATTGAGAGATGAAAATCGGAGTTAAACAATATATCCTTCTGGCCTTCCTGCTCCTCTGCACCGGCCTGTCCTCCCCGGCTGCCAATGACAGGAAGCCGAAGCGGGATGCCGGACGGGACACCCTTTACACGGACATTTATCTGGATACCGTGAACATAAGCAAGGTTTCCCTGCCCAACGACTACATGATGATAGGCTTCGAAGCCGGAGCCGGATACAACCGCATGCAGTTCAACCCACCCTATTCCCAGAGCTGGAGGTTTTCTCCCGAGTATTACGAGCTCACGTTCACGAGATACAGCAAGATGTTCGGATACATGCCCTATTTCGGTTTCCAGCTCGGCTTTGCATACGGTCACGAGGGTTACAAGATGGAGATGAACGAGGAGACCGGATACATATCGACCATCAGCGGAGCTACCGAATGCGTATACGATATAGCCGAGATCCATACTCTTGCCCATTTCCATTACGACATAGGTCATGTCAAGGTCATGCTCAACATCGGACCGTATGCGGGTAAACGCCTGAGGATAGAAAGGATAGGAGGTTTTGTCGACGAAGATATAGTACATAGCTTCCTGGATACCGACAGGCGCTTTGATTTCGGTGCGAAAGCCGGTGCCGGTCTCGCACTGGCATTCGACCCAGTGGAGTTCCATATCAACGCAAAGGTCAGGTACAGCTGGTCCAATCTTTATAATCCGGACTATCTCAGCCCGTATTATTATTCCTTTGCATACCCTTTGGACGTAATGGTTACAGCCGGTCTGCACTTCCATATCTCAAGGAAGACGGGAAAGACCAATGCCATGCTCCGCAAGGAGGCCAGGACAATCGTATTCGGGGAGGAAAAGAAATGAAAACCTTGGAAGTCAGATGCGGTAATGTCACTATCGGCGGAGGTCATCCCGTCGTAGTGCAGACCATGTGCAACACCCATACGGACGATGTGGAAGCGACATTCCGTCAATGCATAAGGATGGCAGAAGCCGGTGCGGAGATCATCCGCATAACCGTCCCTGGACAGAGAGAAGTCGGAGCCATAGCCGAAGTCAGGAAACGTCTCCAGGCCGAAGGCATCGATACACCTATCGTGGCCGACATCCATTTTTCCTCTGCTACTGCCATTGCCGTGGCACCGCTGGTGGACAAGGTACGTATCAACCCCGGCAATTTCCACAGGGATCACGAACAGGCTCGCCAGGAATTCGCACGTCTTCTCGAGGTATGCAGGGATCACGGCACTGCCATCCGCATCGGCCTGAACCACGGATCGCTCGGCACATATATCACGGAGAAATACGGCAACACACCATTCGCCATGGCCAAGGCTGCGATGGAATGGGTAGACATGTGCATCGACGCGGATTTCCTGCAGACAGTCGTGTCCCTGAAAGCCAGCAACACTTCAGTCATGGTGGAAGCATACCGCCTGCTTGCCGGAATGATGCAGGAAAGGGGCGTCGTTTTCCCTTTGCATGTCGGCGTGACGGAAGCGGGCAACGGCGACTCCGGACGCATCAAGTCCTGCGTAGGCATCTCTTCCCTGCTCTCAGAAGGCCTGGGTGATACCGTCCGTGTCTCCCTGACCGAAGACCCTGTGAACGAGATCCCTGTCGGCCGTTATCTGTCAGACCGTTACGGAGGACGCACCGCATCCAGCATGGTCAGGCTGGGTCTTAACGGCCGCTGCGCGGTCGCGGAGTATCACGCCCCGTCCAGGGAGAAACTCCTGTTAGACGCATCCTGTGATTTTGGCAAACGCCTTTTGGACAAGGAATTGGATGAGGTCAGCTTTACAGGTACATATATCCGGGACGGCAAGGAAGTATCCGTGGAGGAATCGGGCTTCGGAGCATACCTGTCCGACGAACTGATGCAAGCTGCACGCCGCAGGTTCTACAAGCCGGAATACATAGCCTGTCCCGGTTGCGGACGTACGATGTACGACCTGCAGGGAGCCTTCGAGGAAGTAAAACGACGCACCTCGCATCTTCATGACGTCGTAATCGCCGTGATGGGATGCATAGTCAACGGCCCCGGCGAGATGGCCGACGCTGACTGGGGATATGTCGGAGAGGGAAACCACAAGGTGTCCATCTATCACGGCAAGGAACCGGTCCTGCGCCATGTTCCGGACACCGAGGCGGTAGACCGCCTGCTGGAACTTATAGAAGGGCGATGACTGTCTCGCAGGCGCGCACATTGTCGCCTACTTTGACCTTGATGTCAGCATCTGTGGGGAAGAACATGTCTATGCGGCTTCCGAACTTGATGATGCCGCACTGCTCCCCCGCCTTGGTATGCATACCCGGCTCTGAATAGCACACGATCCTGCGTGCGAAAAAACCAGCCAACTGCTTGAACATCATATCCTTGCCGCCGTCAGTACGGATTGCCGTACATGCGTGTTCATTATCCTCGGAAGCCTTGGGCTTGAAAGCCAGGAAATGCTTTCCCGGATGATACTTGTAGTATGTCACTACACCGTCAACTGGCCAGAAATTGGCATGGACGTCAAAGAAATCCATGTAGATCGACACCTGGATGCACTCCCTCTTGAGGAACTCCGGTTCGTAGACCTTCTCATTGATCACGATGCGTCCGTCCGCCACGGCAGTTACGATATGCTCCGAACCTGCTCTCTCGCGTTGCGGCACCCTGAAAAACAATGTCTGCCATACGACAAGCGCCAGGATGAGAGCAGAAAGCAGCCAGAAAACCCAGGGACTATGGATGATCAGGCGGAACAGAATTATAAGAACGGCACCGATGATCCAGGCCAAGGCTACGGATCCGTATGAGTCGTGGTCTATGTGCATGGGTCAGAGCAGGTTGAGCAGTGAAAGGTATATGGCGCCAGCCGGGACGGCAAAGATGGCGCTGTCAAATCGGTCGAGCATGCCGCCGTGTCCGGGAATGATCCTGCCCGAATCCTTGACTTCGCAGGCACGTTTCCACTGGGATTCGAACAAATCACCGTAAACACCGGCGATGTGCATGATCACAGCCATTATGATGCCGTGTATCACAGGAAGCTGCAGCAAACCTGTCATCCTGAGCACCAGCGTGGCAAGTACGGCGAAAGCCATGCCTCCCCAGAATCCCGCCCAGGATTTCTTGGGGGAGATCTCCGGCCATAGCTTCTTGCCGTATTTCTGTCCCAGAGTACATCCAACGGCAAACGCCCCAATATCCGAACACCAGATGATGACGAAGAAGCAGAGCAGGAGCAAAGCATTGAACTCGCCTCCCTGGAAAGCTATAAGATTGGCAAGGGTAAGCGGAGCAGCAATGTAGAGCAGTCCGGTATAGATGTGCGACAGCCGCTTGAAATCGGCGCGGTCCTTGGCGTACAACGAACTGATCATCAAGATGATGACCGGAACCATTGTAAGACCGAGGAACTTGCCCGAAACATGGAATGCACAGTTCAGGAACACGAGTATGAACATGATGCATCCGGCCAGGATAGCCAGGACCTGCTGGGTACGGTACTCATCCCCGATGGTCATACGGTAGAACTCCATCATCATGACGGTCATGATGAAAAGGACCAGGACTGCGAACAGGAACTTGTCCACCAGGAGCCCCGCCAGCATGATAAGGACGAAGCCGATTCCGGACATGGTGCGGACTGTAAGGTTATTCATCGCTCGCGGTATTTTCAGCCGGGTTCTCGGCCGCTTCTGCATTGTCCTCTGCCGCAAGTCTCTCCTCGCCGTGCTTGCCGGCCTTGGGGCCGAAGATGGCCTCGATATCCTCGGCCATGATGACTTCCTTCGTAATGAGCTGCTGCGCAAGCTTTTCCAGTCCCTCCCAATTCTCGAGGAGGAGCTTGCGCGTACGCTCGGTCACCTTGTCGACCAGATCCTTGACCTCGGAGTCGATGAGCTCCGCCGTCTTTTCGCTGTAAGGCTTGGTGAGGTCGTATCCGTCTGACATGTTGTAGAAGGAGAGGTTTCCGACCTTCTCGCTCATACCGTAGTATGTGACCATGGCATAAGCCATCTTGGTCATGCGCTCGAAGTCATTGAGGGCTCCCGTACAAGGGACACCGTCATTGATGATTTCCTCGGCGACACGGCCTCCGACAAGGCAGCACATGTCGTCCAAGAGATCCGAACGGGAGATCATGACTTTCTCATCAGGCAGGCTCCAGGTCAGTCCGAGGGCCTGTCCGCGAGGGATGATGCTGACCTTGAGAACAGGATCGCAACCCGGCAGGAGCCATCCGGCAACTGCATGTCCGGCCTCATGATATGCGGTGAGGCGTTTCTCCTCGGGACTCATGATGGTCTTCTTGCGCTCGATGCCTCCGACCACGCGGTCAACTGCATCGGAGAAATCCTGATTGTCAATATCTGACTTGCCCTTGCGGGCAGCGGTCAATGCTGCTTCGTTGCATACATTGGCGATGTCGGCTCCCGAAAAACCTGGAGTATTCTTGGCAATGAGATCGAGATCGAAGTCCTTGGAGAGCTTCAGGCCCTTGATATGGACCTGGAAGATGTCCTTGCGCTCGTTGAGGTCGGGCAGCGTGACATGTATCTGGCGGTCGAAACGACCTGCGCGCATCAAGGCCTTGTCGAGGATGTCCGCGCGGTTGGTCGCGGCCAGGACGATGACCCCGGAATTGGTTCCGAAACCGTCCATCTCGGTAAGGAGCTGGTTGAGGGTGTTCTCACGCTCGTCGTTGGACGAGAAGCCGACATTCTTGCCGCGGGCACGTCCTACCGCATCGATCTCGTCGATGAACACGATGCACGGAGCTTTCTCCTTGGCCTGCTTGAAGAGATCGCGCACGCGGGACGCGCCCACGCCGACGAACATCTCCACGAAGTCGGAGCCGGAGATGGAGAAGAACGGGACGTTCGCCTCGCCGGCGACGGCCTTGGCCAGAAGGGTCTTGCCAGTGCCCGGAGGGCCTACGAGCAAGGCTCCCTTCGGGATCTTGCCGCCGAGGGCTGTGTATTTCCGGGGATTCTTGAGGAAATCAACAATCTCCATGACTTCCTCCTTGGCGCCGTAAAGGCCCGCTACATCCTTGAAGGTCACGTTGTTCGTACCCTTCTCGGCGAGCTTTCCGGTGGACTTTCCGACATTGAAAATGCCTCCACCGCCGGCACCGCCGCCACCCATGTTGCGGCTCATGCCGCGGAACATGAATACCCACATGAGGATCAGCAGGAGCGGGAAGATAATCCACTCTAGGATATCCGCCCACGCCCGGGAATCGTTCTCCATGATGATCTTGACCTGCTGGTCCTCGGGGAGCGATGCATTGAGTTCGCCGAACTCCTTCTCAGCGTCGAAACGCGCCGAAACAAGGAATGTAAGATGAGGGGAACGGGCCGGAACCTGCCCTCCCGGATACTTGTCGGCGTATTTGGCCAGCCTTTCGGGCTTGATGGTGATCGTGCCCTTATAGTCATTGCGGACGAAATGGATCTCCTTGATGTCCCCCTGCCGGAATATGGACTGCACTTCCGCCCATTCGATCTTGGCCGGCTGCGTGCCGTTCTGGCTGAACAGCATCCAGCCGATAGCAAGGATCAGGAGGATATAGAACCAAGAGAAATTGATCCTTACGCGGACAACCTTCCGCTTAGGATCTTTCCCGTCCTTCCTGTCGTTGTTTTCAGAATTCTCTGCCATGATATCAGTCTTCTTCCTCCTTTGCGTCTTTCTTGGCGGCTGGCTTCCTCCTCTCCTTGTAAACCTTCTTCGGAGCGTCTGCCCAGAGGTCCTCGAGCCGGTAGAACTCCCGGTACTGGGTCAGGAAGACATGCACGACGATATGCCCGTAGTCGAGAATGATCCAGAAATCGTTTTCCAGGCCCTGGGTGCGCAGGGGCTTCATGCCGAGCTCCTCGCGTGCCATTTTCATGATGTTGTCGGCGATGGCCCCCACATTGGTGGTGGAGCCGCCGTCACAGATCACGAAATAGTCGGCGATGGAGGAACCGACAGGTCTGAGGTCGAGGGAAACAACGTTCTGCCCTTTCTTGTCGAGAATGGCATCCGCGATGACGCGAAGGTCGTGTGTAATCATATAATCTTGAAAAGTGTTAAATTTGCAAACAAATATACTACAAAAAATCCACCAATGGAAAAACTGACTGACATAAGATGGTATGATACTGTCGAATCGACCAACGACGAGGCCAGGAGGCTCATCGGGAGCCTTGACAATCTGTCAGTCATAGCGGCCCGCTGTCAGACCGCGGGCCGCGGGCAAGGCGACCATAAATGGCACAGCCTGCCGGGCGAGAACCTCACTTTCACCGTCGTGTTGAAGTTCGGGGAGAACGGCCTCGCTCCGCTTGCAGCCCGCGATGCGCTGCTCATTACGGAGACCGTAACCCTGGCACTTCGGCTGTACCTTGAGGAAAAGGGTATAAAGATACGGATAAAGTGGCCCAACGACATATATACCGGCGACCTGAAGATTTGCGGCATACTCATCGAGAACATACTCCACGGGCAGGACATCGCTTCAAGCATAGTCGGCATCGGCCTCAACCTCAATCAGACGGAATTCCCCAAGGACCTGCCCAATCCTGTATCCATAGCCTCACTGACAGGCGCCCATTACGACCCTGCTGCGGAACTGTTAAGCTTCCACTCGGTCCTTTCGGCATGTGCCGAAAAAACAAATACCGCCGAAGGACGGCGGTATCTGGATGACTGTTTCAAGGAATACGTCTTCAATCTCCCTTCATGACGGCGATCGTCGCGACGGGATCCGGACTTTTGAATACGGCACTTCCCGCCACCACTATATCTACACCGGCATCGAACAAGGAAGCGGCGTTGGACTCATCCGCTCCGCCGTCTATCTGCACAAGGCAGTCAAGCCCGCGACGGACAATCTCCGCCTTGACGGCTTTCACCCTGTCGTAGGTCGCAGGGACAAGCTTCTGCCCTCCGAAACCTGCGAAAACCGACATCACAAGGATATAGTCGGCATGGTCCAGGTAAGGGAACACATCCTCGACGGGAATGTCGGGATTGATGGCCAGTCCGGCCTTCATCCCGAGGCTGCGTACCTTGTCAAGCAGCCTTGCGGGGCTCTTGCGGGCCTTCCTCGCAGCTTCGAGGTGGAAGGAAAGCATGCTCACCCCGGCCTTGGCGCAACGCTCGAAATACTTGTCGGGATTGATGATCATGAGATGGGCGTCCATCGGCTTCTCTGCTATGCGGGCGACAGCGTCCAATACAGGGAAACCGAACGAGATGTTCGGCACAAGCGTGCCGTCCATCACGTCGAAATGGATGATGTCCGCATGGTCATTGACCAGGCGGATGTCCTTCTCCAGATGCAGGAAATCGGCGGAAAGGATGGAAGGAGCCAGCAGTCTCATCTTACTTGAAATTCACGGCGACATCCTCGAGGAGGGCGACGAACTTGTCCAGTGATGCCAGGTCCATCCTCTCACCGGGTGCATGTACGCCAAGGAGGGTCGGGCCGAAGGAAATCATGTCGAGATCGGGGAATTTCTCAAGGAAAAGCCCGCACTCGAGACCGGCGTGGATAGCCTTGACTATAGGCTCAACGCCGAAAAGGCGCTTGTAGGACTCCACGCACTCATGAAGGATATGCGATTGAGTATCAGGCTTCCAGCCAGGATACTCATACTGGTGTACGACCTCGGCTCCGGCCGCTTCGAAATTGGCGCGGACCTTAGCTGCGATCATCCTCTTGGCGGAGGTGATGGAGCTGCGCTGGCTGGTCACGACCGTCACCTCCCCGTGCTCGGTCATACGGACCGAAGCGAGGTTGGTGGAGGTCTCCACGAGTCCCTTGATCTCCTGGCTCATCGCCTGCACTCCGTGAGGGCAGGTAAACAGCGAAGTGATGAGCCTGCGGGCGCAGTCGCCGTCGATGGCCTTCTCGTTCAGGAAGGCGGGAGCGGAAGCGAATACGACGTCCGGATCGCTGACGGCGAACTCCGCCTTGACATCCCTGCCGAACGCTGCAAAGCGGGCGGCGGTGGCCTCAGGGTCGGGAACGGCTATCACAGCCTCGCACTCGCGTGCGATGGCGTTCGGCTTGTTGCCGCCCTTGATCAGCAGCAGCTGGAGTCCGAACGGCAACTCGCTGTAAAGGAAACGGGCCATCTGCTGCACGGTATTCATGCGCTCTTTGTTGATGTCCTCGCCGCTGTGACCGCCGACAGCTCCGGAAATCGAGAGTTTAAGCCTGTCATAACCGTCCTTGCGGTTCTCCGTACCATACTTGAAAGTAATCTTGGTGTTGAGACCGCCGGCGCAGCCGATGCAGAACTCCCCTTCCTCCTCGGAATCGAGGTTGATGAGGGTCTTGCCGGTGAAGAATCCCTGTTCAAGCGCCTCGGCGCCGTCCATGCCGGTCTCCTCGGAAATGGTGAACAGACACTCGATCTTTCCCATAGGGAGGTCGCTTTCCAGCAAAGCGAGGGACGCAGCTATGCCGATGCCGTCATCGGCGCCCAGCGTAGTATCCTTGGCTATCATCCAACCATCCTCGACCACATAGCGGATCGGGTCCTTAGAAAAGTCATGCTGCACGCCTGCGTTCTTCTCGCAGACCATGTCCTGATGGCCCTGGAGCACGATTGTCGGGACGTTTTCCTTGCCGGGAGCGGCTTCCTTGGTGATGAGGACATTGCCGGTAGCGTCGGTCTTGCATGCAAGACCGTGAGAAGCGGCAAATGACTGCAGGTAGGCAGTCATCGGCTCTTCGTGTCCGGATTCCCTGGGGATCTCCGTTATTTTCTTGAAATGTGATAATACTGAATCCGATGTCATTGCGCTGTATTATTTGTCTACAGGCACAAGCATCTTACTGATATCGGTGATGTACTGCTTGAAGCTCTTGTCCGTGGACATCAAATCCGAAACAGTAGTACATGCATGCAGCACTGTAGCGTGGTCCTTTCCTCCCAGCTCTGCGCCTATGGTCGCGAGGGAACAATTGTCGATGAGGTTGCGGCTCAGATACATTGCGATCTGCCTGGCCTGGACTATCTGACGCTTGCGCGACTTGGAGAGAAGCGTGTCGCGGGTGATATTGAAATACTCGCATACTACGCTCTGCACCCTGTCGATGGTGACGCCTTCCTTCTCCGTTCCTACGATCTTCTCCGTAATGTTCAGTACAAGGTCGATGGTCGCCTCTCGGTGCGTGAGGGTGGCGTGGGCTATCAGGGAGATGAGGGCTCCCTCAAGCTCGCGGAAATTGGACTTCACGCGCGTAGCCAGGCACTCGAGAACCTTGTCGTCTATGGCGACTCCCTCCCTGAAGGCGCGGGCCTTGAGCATGGCGAGCCTGGTAGCATAGTCCGGGCGCGTGAGCTCGGCCGAGAGTCCCCACTTGAAGCGCGACAGCAGCCGCTCCTCGAAGTTCTGAAGATCCACAGGAGCACGGTCCGACGTGAAGATCAGCTGCTTGCCAGTCTGGTGCAGATGGTTGAAGATATTGAAGAAAGCGTTCTGCGACCCCTGGCCGATAAGGTCCTGGATGTCGTCCACGATGAGGACATCCATCTTCATATAATAGGCAAGGAAGTCGGTGAGCTTGTTGCGGACGTTGACGGCGTCCATGTACTGGGTCTTGAATTCGTTGCCGGTGACGTAGAGCACCACGAGCTCCGGATACTTCTCCTTGATCGCTATGCCGATGGCCTGGGCGATATGGGTCTTGCCAAGGCCCGGACCTCCGAAGAGGAACAGGGGGTTGAACGGAGTCTTGCCCGGAGCGGCGGAGATGTTGAGCCCCGCAGTGACGCCCATCTTGTTGCACTCCCCTTCCACGAGATTGCCGAAGCAGTAAACGGGATTGAGGCGGGGATTGACCTTGACCTTCTGGAGGCCGGGATAGACGAGCGGACCGGGATTGTTCGCGGGATTGTACGTACTGACCGAAACGGTGCGGTTGACCGGGGGCAGGCCCTGTGATGCGGGATAACGCATGGGCTGCTCGGCCTTGACGGGATGCACGAGGTACACCAGGCGCGCATCGGCGCCGATAACCCTCTTGAGAGTCTTCTTGATGATGTCAAGATAGGCTCCTTCGAGGTACTCGCGGAAGAAGTCCGTCGGCACTTCGACCGTCAATGTGGAATCAAGCATCGACACGGGCCTGATCGGTTTGAACCAGGTCTCGAACTTCTGTGGCTCAATCAGCTGCTCGATGATGCGCAGGCAATTGTTCCAGACGTCGATATGTCTATCTTGAATTTGCATTGTGGTCTTGTTCGTGAATGCAAAATTGGGTGAAAAAAAGTTCATAAAAAACCTTTTTCACTATTGTATGTAAAAAATATTTTCCGTATATAAGCATTTAGGAGAGGGCTAAATGCTTAATCTTTAAAGAGCGGATTTTCAGATATTTAAAAACGCTCCTTTTCGTAAACGATTGATTTTCGGACGCATCTTTATTTAGATTAATTCTAAATTAGAGGCGAATCCTCATTTGACGCGCGTGCAGCCGTTGTCATCTACCTTTACGAGGAAAGCGTCGGGATATTTCGCCTTGATTTTCCTATAATCTTCGCGCGCTTTTCCGAGGTCTTCCGACACCCCTATGACATACTTGTTGAGAGTCGGAGTGCTGACGCATCTGGGCTCGTATCCCAGGAAATATCTATCCTTGGGATCCATGTTTTTCCTGGTGGCCAGGACCTGGGTACCGTACCACACTTCGGAGGACGGGGCGGGAGCGGCGGAAACCTTTTCCGCTGCGGGATCCGGCTGCGAAGGCTCGGCCTCCTTTCCGGCACCGACGCTCTCGTCATACAACTTCTTATATTCCGTAAAAGCCTCCGCGAGCCTTTGGGCTATCCTGTCAAGATTCCTGGAAGAACGGAGCGCCTCAAGGTCCGTCGGATTTGAAATGAAGCCAAGCTCCAGGAGGGCCGCCGGCATAGAAGCGAGACGCAGCACGGCGAAATTGTTCTGGCTGATGCCGTTGCTTTTACGGATGGGGCCTCCCGCCAGCTTCTTGTCAACAAGCTGGGCGAAAAGTATGCTCTGCTCGCGGTATGCGTTGGTCATGAGATGGAGGAATATGTCCGACTCCGGGTCCTTCGGATCGAATCCCTGGTAAGTCGTCGAATAGTCGTCCTCCAACAAGATAACGCTGTTCTCCCTCTGGACCACGTCCATATTCATGGCATAGGTATCCTTGTTCTTATCGGTAGAGGGGCCGAGGAGATGCACGGAATAGCCGTTGGGTGATGTCTTCTCGCTGGAGTTGATATGTACCGAGATGAAGAAATCAGCATTGTTGTTGGTCGCAAACTTGGCCCTGTCGATGAGGGGAACGAACACTTCGTCCTTTTCGCGGGTCATGAGGACCTTGACGCCTGGATTGAGGTCCTCTATCTTTTTCTTAAGGAGCTTGGATATCTCGAGCGTAAGCCTTTTCTCATATGTCTTCCTGTCCTTGCTTATGGCTCCGGCGTCCTTCCCGCCGTGACCGGGATCTATGACGACGGTGCGCAATCCCAGCGCTCCGGAGTCCTGGGCGGAAGCCCGCTGGAGACCGCAGGAAAAGCCTGAGGCAAGGATTGCGGCACAGTATATGATAGCTTTCAAATTCATCTTCGGACTTTGGTAAACTTGGAAATAAGTCTTACATTTGTACTTTGCAAATTTAGGAAAAAAATTGCGTTCAAAGAACATCATATACTTGTTTGTGACGTTTTTGCTCGTCCTTTTGAGCAGTACCGTCCTTCCGGCCCAGAACGACCGCCGGTCCCGCCGCCAGGCAAGGCGCGCGAGCCGTACGGAGACGGTCGCTATGCCGGAGTCTTTGGCGCTTGATTCCCTTGACACCATAGCCCTCGATTCCCTTGCATTCAGCAGGGACTCCCTCCACAGGGCCGATTCACTCCACAGGGCAGATTCCCTTTCACTCCTTGGCAAGAGTTCCCTGGACCAGCCGGCTTTCTCCGGCGCGAAGGATTCCATCATCGAGGTGTTCACCGACGGTAAACGCATGGTATACTACTACGGAGATGTCAAGGTCACCTACCAGAACATGGAGCTGACCGCCGCTTACATGGAGTATGACATGACCACGGGCGAAGTCTTTGCGCAAGGCGTACAGGATCCTGAGACAGGAGAATGGAGCGGCCTCCCCGTCATGAAACAGGGCAAGGACCAGTATGAGATGGAGAAAGTGAGGTACAACTTCAATTCGAAGAAGGCCCGCATCACCAACATGACCACCACAGACGATGAGGGTATCCTTCACGGACGGAACATCAAGATGATGCCTGACAGGTCCATCAACATCACCAACGGCCAGTACACCGTCTGCGATGCGGATGAGCCGCACTACTATCTCTCCCTCAGTTCGGCAAAAGTCATCACCAAACCCACGCAGAAGACAGTCTTCGGTCCGGCCCATCCCGTGATCGAAGGTGTCCACCTCCCCATAGCCCTCCCCTTCGGATTCATCCCGAAGAAGCCGCAGCGCGCCACCGGAATGCTCATGCCGACTTTCGGCGAGGAGCAGGCCCGAGGCTTCTACGCGCGCGACGCGGGTATGTATTTCGTATTCGGTGACTACCTCGACCTTTCGGTTACCGGAGATGTCTATACCCTCGGCTCGTGGGCTTTGGACGTCAACTCCAGGTACAAAGTGAACTACAAGTTCAACGGCAGTTTCTCGGCCACGTATTCGAACGACCAGAAAGGAGAGAGGGGCAGCAGCGACTTTTTCCAGAGCCGCAACTTCGGATTGAAATGGTCGCATACGCAGGATCCCAAGGCACATCCCGGCCAGACATTCTCGGCGTCAGTCAATTTCTCCAGCCCGTCGAACAGCAAGTACAACTCCCGCTCGGTAAACGAAGCGCTACAGAACCAGGTATCCTCATCCATCTCGTTCTCCAGGAACTGGAACGGAAAGGTCAACCTCTCGATCAACGCGCTGCACAGCCAGAACTCCAGGGACAGTTCGTATACGTTCACGCTCCCTAACGTCACCTTCTCAATCAGCACGTTCTACCCTTTCAAGCAGAAGAACAGGGTCGGCAAGGAAAAGGCATACGAGAAGATATCCTTTGGATACGCCACTTCGCTTCAGAACAAGATCAACTTCAAGGCCTCGGAGTTCGGTCAGGAAGGTTTCCTGAACCGTTTCCAGAACGGCATGACGCACAACTTCTCCATCGGGCTTCCGTCCTTCACTCTGTTGAACTACCTGAATTTCAACCCCTCGGTATCGTACGGGCAGAACTGGTTCTTCAAGAAGTCGGAGTACGAATACAATCCAGAGACCGACCAGGTGGAAAGGGTTGAGGGCAAGCAGTTCGGCACCCTTGGCATCACACAGACGTATTCGGGCGGAATCTCCATGAGCACTCGTCTGTACGGTATGTTCAATTTCGGCAAGTATCACCGGATACAGGCTATCCGCCATGTCATCTCCCCGAGCGTGAGCATGTCTTTCAGCCCTGACCTCGGCAAGGCATTCAACGGCTACCGCACCCTTCACTATACAGACAGGAACGGACAGGAGATGGACTACGAATACAACATCTATTCGGGACAGATGTACTCCCCACCCGGTAAGGGACGCGGAGCCAACGCCAGTTTCTCCATCGCCAACAACCTTGAAGCCAAGGTCCGCGATTTCGCCGACACGACCGGCAACGGATCCAAGAAAGTCAAGCTGCTGGACCAGCTGAACCTGAACGGATCGTACAATTTCCTGGCGGACTCGTTGAAACTGAGCAACATAGGCGTAACGATGTCCACTTCCATATTCGGAAAACTCAGTGTGAGTGCCAATGCCAACTTCGACCCCTATGCCATCAATGAGAGGGGCCAGAAAATCAACAAGTTCAATGTCCAGGTAGATCCCGCACATCTCATGCGCCTGACGAACGCCAGCGCTTCGATGTCGTATTCATTGACAGGAAAAGGTTCCATGAACGGCGATGACGGCAGGAATGGTGCGGCGACGGATTACTACCAGAGGATATACTATCATCCGGTCACCGGAGAGTACATCCCCGGGGGATGGCTGTACTATACCAATCCCAACAGTCCCTGGTCCCTGAATTTCAGTTATTCCTTCAGTTATTCCAAATCCTATGCGTATACCAACGAGCAACTGACTGTCAAGAACAGGTATACGCAGACGCTCAGCCTTTCAGGAAATCTCAAGCTCACGCCGAAGCTAGCGATCACTGCGAGTTCGGGCTTCGACCTCATGGCCCTGAAGATCACTACGACGCAATTCAGCGCTACATACGACCTGCACTGCTTCAACATAGCCGTCTCATGGGTGCCGACCGGCCAGTGGAAGTCCTACAGCTTCCGCATAGCCGCCAACTCCTCCACCCTTTCCGACCTGCTGAGGTTCAAGAAGAGCAGCAGCTATTGGGATAATTAGTTTTTTTCGCTATCTTTGCACTTGAAATCTTCAAGTGCCGTCCTTTATTTCGGACGCCTTTTTATCCTACAAAATCAAAATAATGCCACACACTCTGTTTGAACTGAGTACCATGACCAGAGAGCAGCTTGAATCTATCGCTGCCGAGCATGGAGTAAAGAATGTAAAGAAAATGGACATGGAGCCCCTCGCCTTCGCCATCCTGGACGCCGAGGCCAAGGAGGAGTCCCTCAAGCCCGTTCCCGATAAGCCCAAGGCCAAGAGAGGCCGTCCCAAGAAAGAATCCCCTTCAGCCTCCAAGGCCGCTCCAGAGGCCGTAAAACCGGCTTCTGAAGCCAAGCCGGACGAAGCGCCCAAGGCTGCCGGCAAGAAGGCCAAGACCAAGGCCGCTCCGGCCAAGGAGGCCGAGGCCAAGGCTGCGCCTGCCGAGGCTGCTCCCGCGGAGCAGGCCCCTGCGGCCGCAGACAAGCCGAAGACCAAGCGCGGCCGTCCCAAGAAGGCCGAGCAGCCGGCGGCTGCCGAGCCCGCAGCATCCGAAACTCCTGCACCCGAAACCACAAATGCTCCCGCTCCTGAAGAGAAGG
This sequence comes from uncultured Bacteroidia bacterium, assembly GCA_902785785.1. GTDB lineage: Bacteria > Bacteroidota > Bacteroidia > Bacteroidales > UBA932 > Cryptobacteroides. Next base: position 92,269 of record CADAAA010000008.1, read on the forward strand.
AGAACAAGGGCGAGCAGCAGCAAGGCCAGCGCAAGCAGCCCCAGCAGGGCCAGGGATTCCAGCAGAACGGTCAGGCCCAGAACGGCCAGCAGAAGCGTCCCCAGCAGCAGCCCCAACAGCAGCAGAGGCCCCAGAAGCAGGTCATTGAGTTCGAAGGCACCGTAGAAGCAACGGGCGTGCTCGAGATCATGCCGGACGGTTACGGATTCCTCCGCTCGTCCGATTACAACTACCTGAACTCCCCCGACGACATCTATGTCTCCCAAAACCAGATCAAGGCCAATGCCCTAAAGTCCGGAGACACTGTCACCGGAGAGATCCGTCCTCCCAAGGAGGGAGACAAGTATTTCCCGCTCGTGCGGATCAAGTACATCAACGGCCGCACCCCGGAGTTCATCCGCGACCGCGTGCCTTTCGACTTCCTCACTCCCCTCTTCCCGGACGAGAAATTCAACCTCACCGGAGGCCGTTCAGGCCGTGACATTTCCTGCCGCATCGTCGACATGTTCGCCCCTATCGGCAAGGGCCAGCGCGGCCTCATCGTCGCCCAGCCGAAGACCGGTAAGACCATGCTCCTCAAGAGCATAGCCAACGCCATCGCCGAGAATCACCCCGAGGTATACGAGATCGTGCTCCTCATCGACGAGCGTCCCGAGGAGGTCACCGACATGCAGCGCAGCGTCCGTGCCGAGGTCGTCGCCTCGACCTTCGACGAGCCCGCTGAGCGTCATGTCAAGGTAGCCAACATGGTCATCGAGAAGTCCCGCAGGCTTGTCGAGTGCGGGCACGACGTAGTGATCCTGCTCGACTCCATCACCAGGCTTGCCCGTGCATACAATACCGTTCAGCCGGCTTCCGGAAAGGTTCTTTCCGGCGGCGTGGACGCCAACGCCCTGCAGAAGCCCAAGCGCTTCTTCGGCGCGGCCCGCAACATCGAAGGCGGCGGTTCTCTCACCATCATCGCCACGGCCCTCACCGAGACCGGATCCAAGATGGACGACGTCATCTTCGAGGAGTTCAAGGGTACCGGCAACATGGAGCTCCAGCTCGACCGCAACCTCTCCAACAGGCGCATCTTCCCTTCTGTCAACGTGCTTCTCTCAGGCACCCGCCGCGACGACCTGCTCCTTGACAAGGGCACCGGCAGCCGCATCTGGATACTCCGCAAGCTCCTCGCCGACATGACCCCCATCGAGGCGATGAACTTCATGCTCCAGCTGATGGACGAGTACAAGACCAACGAAGACCTCCTGGACAACATGAACAAGGTCAATCCCCGGGAGGCCAAGTATTACGATACCTATTAGTCCGTAATGACGCTTCCGGAGTCTTTCGATCCAGCCGAGCGCGGAGAACGCGCGAAGGATTGTTTCCTTCAGGGCTATAATTGCTGCCAGGCCGTCCTGCTGGCTTTCGCGGACATACTTGGAGCTGAAGGTCTTGCTGACGAAGACTTGCTCAAGACGATCGGATCGGGTTTCGGAGGCGGTTTTGCGCGCATGCGCGAAGTTTGCGGCAGTTTCAGCGGCTGCACGATCATGGCCGGATTCATCCGCCCGGCGGTCACGCCGGGGCTGGAGGAGCGCAAGGCAAACTATGCGCTCGTGCAGGAGATGGCCGCCGCATTCCGCGAGCGCAACGGCGGCAGCATCGTCTGCGGCGAGTTGCTCGGCCTGCGCGGGCACAAGCCTGAAGGTCCCACACCGTCCGAACGTACAGAGGAGTTTTACCGGAAACGTCCCTGCCCCGAGATCATCAGGAATGCAGCGATCATCGTTGCGGAGAAAATGAAAGAAGCAGCCCTTTGAGGACTGCTTCTTCTCTTTTTATTGCTGACCTGACGGTTTAGAGAGCCTGTGCAACGGCGACGGCGACAGCAACGGTAGCGCCGACCATAGGGTTGTTGCCCATGCCCATGAAGCCCATCATCTCGACGTGGGCAGGAACGGAGGACGAGCCTGCGAACTGAGCGTCGGAGTGCATGCGGCCAAGGGTATCGGTCATACCATAGGAGGCGGGACCGGCAGCCATGTTGTCCGGATGGAGGGTACGGCCGGTACCACCGCCGGAAGCCACGGAGAAGTACTTCTTGCCCGCGAGAACACGCTCTTTCTTATACGTGCCTGCAACAGGATGCTGGAAGCGGGTAGGGTTGGTGGAGTTGCCGGTGATGGAGATATCGACATTCTCCTTCCAGAGGATGGCGACACCCTCGCGGACGTCGTTGGCACCGTAGCAGCGGACACCGCCACGGACACCGTCGGAATAACGCTTCTCGCTGACAACCTTCAGCTCACCGGTGCCATAGTCAAACTCGGTCTGAACATAGGTGAAACCGTTGATGCGGGAGATGATCTTGGCGGCGTCCTTGCCGAGGCCGTTGAGGATCACGCGAAGGGGCTTCTGGCGCACCTTGTTCGCCATTTCGGCGATCTTGATGGCGCCTTCGGCGGCTGCGTAGGACTCGTGGCCGGCGAGGAAGGCGAAGCACTCGGTCTCCTCGGAGAGGAGGCGGGCGGCGAGGTTGCCGTGGCCGAGGCCGACCTTGCGGTCGTCAGCGACGGAACCGGGGATGCAGAAGGCCTGGAGGCCCTCACCGATGGCCTCGGCGGCCTCGGCGGCGGTCTTGACGCCCTTCTTGATAGCGATGGCGGCTCCTACCACATAAGCCCACTTCGCATTCTCGAAGCAGATCTTCTGAGTGTCCTCGCACATCTTGTACGGGTCGATACCCTTGGCATCGCAGATGGCCTTGGCCTCATCGATGTCCTTGATACCGTATTTGTTGAGAGCTGCATTGATCTGATCGATGCGACGCTCGTAGCTTTCGAAAAGTGCCATAGTCTCTTACTCTTTGCGGGGGTCGATATACTTCACTGCATCCTTGAAACGGCCATAGGTGCCTTTGGCCTTCTCGATGGCCTCGGGACCGGAAGCGCCGGCCTTGAGGGCGTCCATGAGCTTGCCGAGGTTGACGAACTCGTAGCCGATGACTTCGTTGTCGGCGTCGAGGGCCATGCGGGTGCAATAGCCTTCCGTCATCTCGAGATAACGGGAACCCTTGGCCTTGGTGCCGAACATGGTACCCACCTGGCTGCGGAGGTTCTTGCCGAGGTCCTCGAGGGAACCGCCGACGGGCAGACCGCCCTCGGAGAACGCGGACTGTGTGCGTCCGTAGACGATCTGGAGGAACAGCTCGCGCATCGCCGTGTTGATGGCGTCGCAGACGAGGTCGGTGTTGAGAGCCTCGAGCAGGGTCTTACCCGGGAGAATCTCAGACGCCATGGCGGCGGAGTGCGTCATGCCGGAGCATCCGATGGTCTCTACGAGAGCCTCTTCGATGATGCCGTCCTTGACGTTGAGGGTGAGTTTGCAGCAACCCTGCTGCGGAGCACACCAGCCGATACCGTGGGTAAGGCCGGAAATGTCCTTGATCTCTTTTGCATGCACCCATTTTCCCTCCTCGGGGATCGGTGCGTTGGCGTGGTTGGCGCCCTTTGCAACGCAGCACATCTGCTGCACTTCCTTTGTGTAAATCATATAAGCAAATATGGTGTTAAAACATTTGTTCTCTATTCTGCAAATTTAACAATTCTACCATAAATTACCAACGGATTTTTCGTAACTTCGCATGTCATGATGAACATTTCCAATACCATCTGCGCTCCGGCGACTTCCGTCGGCGCCGGGGCCGTCTCGATAATCCGCGTCAGCGGGCCTGACGCGCTCGCCGTAGCCGACAAAGTCGTAGCTTTCCGGCACGGTTCCTGTGCTGCTGCCCAAGGCTACACCCTGAAGTATGGAACCGTCGAAGGCGTCGATGACGTGCTGGTCTCCGTCTTCCGCGCTCCCCACTCGTATACAGGTGAGGATTCCGTGGAGATATCCTGCCACGCATCCCCGTTTATCGTGGAGCGCTTAATGCAGCTGCTGACCGAGGCCGGCGCCGTCCCGGCAGAGCCGGGCGAATTCACGCGCCGGGCCTTTGCCAACGGCAAGATGGACTTGGCACAGGCCGAAGCGGTAGCCGATCTGATAGCCTCTTCGAACGAAGCTTCCCATCATGTAGCGATGCATCAACTGAGAGGAGGTATATCCACTGAATTACAGCAACTTCGCTCACAACTTATCGACATTACGTCACTGATGGAGCTCGAGTTGGACTTCAGTGAAGAAGAAGTTGAATTCGTAGACCGTAACCAATTGATATCCTTATTGGATTCGGTACTTTCCCATATCCGGAAACTGACTGATTCGTTCCGTCTTGGAAATGCCATCCGTCGCGGAGTCCCAGTCGCCATCGTCGGTGCGACTAATACCGGCAAGAGTACTCTGCTGAATGCCCTCCTCGGAGAAGACCGCGCCATCGTCTCACCCGTCGCGGGCACTACGCGCGATACAGTCGAGGAAGTGTTCAACATCGACGGCACCGCCTTCCGTCTCATCGATACGGCGGGCATCAGGCAGACATCCGACGAGATCGAGAGCATCGGTATCGACAGGACCTTCGAGAAGATGATGCTGGCTGATAGTGTCATCGCCGTCTTCGATGTCAACTCCCCTGTCGAGAGTCTGTGCTCCGAGTTCCGGGACATCCTTTCAAGAGTCAATCTGAAGAGTCAGCAGCTCATCATTGTGCTCAACAAAGCGGATCTTCTTGAAGGTTTCGAAGAGGCTCGGCCAAGCTTCGCTTCAGGCAAGCTTTCGGAGGTTGAAAACGCGTCAAATCGAGCGACTTTGGCGGTCAACAAAATTGTTACCGAATTAAACAAAATTGTTTCATTAACTGATAATAAGGTAGATATCGTTATACTATCCGCAAAATCCGGTTTGAACCTCGAAAGGCTCTCTCAAGCCCTTTCCAGCCACCAAAAGGCCCGTATTGCTAATGCCGGAACCGCCACTTTGGTAACAAATGCGCGTCATTTCAACGCGTTGAATGCCGCCTCCCGCGCCCTGACTCTCGCCCGTTCCGGCATCGCCTCACACACCCCTACCGACCTGGTCTCGCAGGATATCCGCGAAGCCCTCTACTACCTCGGCACCATCACCGGTGAGGTCTCCACTGAAGAAGTCCTCGGCAATATTTTTAAAAAGTTCTGCATCGGCAAGTAAATCAATTAGTTACGACTTTCTGTCTAAAGCTCAACTTTAACTGATTGCAACTGAAACTAGCTGAAATTCAAAATCCGGAAAGGGGTTATTGCTAGTTTGACTTGAGGTCAGTTAAGTTTGACCTAGTTTGAGCTAGTGAGCACTTTGGCACACGGGGTGGCACACGTGTGCCAGCGTGTGCCAAGAAAAAGGCCGTTTGGCACAAAAACTTACCGATACGGGGGCGCAGATAAAGTGTTTTGTCGTCGATAAACACTGCTATGTCATAGTTCTTGATGACTCCGGACAAGCCCCCTGGATCTCTTTCTTTTTACCATCAAGATATTGATTTACAACTCTTCCAGAGGTGTAATCAACATTGTGTGCCAGCCGTGTGACATTTACCGCTCTCGTGTGCCAAAATCGACGAATTCGGCGGATTTGAATTTCGCAAATGTTAAGATGTTTCCGGAGGATTTTTGAATACATTTTTGTTTGGGTAAAATAGTTTAATCATAACCAAAAATCATTGATTTTGATTTCGTTATAAACTATTGTAAAACAATGGTTTAAGAAAATACTAAAGTTCCATTCAAAATTCCTTTTCAAATTTGTGTAATTGACCCAAAGTGCGTATATTTGCAGTGGGATTGGATGCGTGCAGGAAAGGTCTATGCACGGTCTTTGGGGTTTAATTCATATAATAGTTTTGACTATGGCTAATGGAACCACAGTGAATGCCGAACAGTTGGTGAAGTTACGCAAGAGGACGAGCGCCAGCGGGAACACGATCCTGTTCCTGGATTATGTCCAGTTCGGCGAAAGGGTCCGGGAAAGCATTGGTTTGACCCTCCTTCCCGGAAGCACCCTTGCCATCAAGGAAAAGAACCGCCTTACCATGTCTAAGGCGCAGGCCATCCGGCTTGAAAAGGAGAAGCAGCTGCTTCACGGGAATCGTGACCGAACGAATCAAGGCAGCAAGACTCTCTTTCTCCCCTACTACAGGCTCCTCCTTGAGGACAGAAAAGCCAACGTAGGCAACTGGGGCAACTGGCGCAGCTGCCTCAAGTATCTGGAGATCTACTGCAAGGAGTCAACCACCTTCGGCGATATTACGCCCCGCTGGGTGCAGGGATTCAAAAGCTTCCTCGATACTGTGGAGAAAGATACGTTCAAGGTATCCAACACACCGAGGAACGGGGAATTCAACGGACTGTCCCAGAACTCTAAGGTATCGTACTTCAACAAGTTGAAAGCCTGCCTGAACCAGGCCTTCAAGGACGGGATCATCAATTCCAATCCTGCCGATGCGGTACAGGGATTCAAGGCTTCTGAGGCGGAACGCCAGTATCTTACTATGGAAGAGGTAAAGAAACTCTCCGAGACGGAGTGCCGCGACCCCTACCTTAAACGCGCCTTTATGTTCGCCTGCTTCACGGGGTTGCGCAAGAGCGACATCCAGAAACTGACCTGGAGCGAGGTTCGCAAGTTCGACAAGTACACGCGGCTGGTCTTCAAGCAGAAGAAGACCGGCGGACAGGAGTACCTCGACATCCCCAAAGCAGCCGAGAGGTATCTGGGCGTCCAAGGCGACGCTGCGCAGACGGACAAGGTCTTCCCGCATTTTAGGTATGATGCCTACACCTCCGTAGAATTGCGCCGCTGGGCCCTCTCCGCTGGCATCACGAAGGATTTCACCTTCCACTGCAGTCGGCATACGTTCGCGGTCATCCTTCTCAGCTCAGGTACCGACATCTACACCGTCTCGAAGCTTCTGGGACACCGCGAGATCTCCACTACCCAGATATACGCCCACCTGATTGATTCGCGTAAGCAGGAGGCGGTGAACAAGATTTCCACTATCTTTGACTCCATGGATTAGAAACATTATTGGAAAGGAGGCCATATGGAAATCACAAGACAGAAAACGGTCATCAACACGGCCCTTCTGCGCAAGCATTCCTGGAATGTCTGCTATGCCATCATGGTCGGGAATGACAACCTTCTCAATCTGGCTCTGGTGGACTGCCTCGACTACGAAGAACTCGCCGACGAAATCATTTCGTATGTTGATACAGACAAGGACCGTCTCCTTTATGAGCCGCTCATGCAGCTCACGGATTCGAAAACGATTAGGGAATATCTTGACTCCGACCATGAACACCAGCAATATGACGATATCCTCAGGAAACTCGCCGACACGCTGGACAAGTTAAGGGAATATGGGAATAAACTGTACCGGGGCATAAGTGGCCAGCTCACGCCGTTCTTTTGCAATGAGAAGTCGGAGGCGCTGCTGCAGCGGGCCGTCGATGCCGGGCTCCTTACGGAAGACTTCATGCCCGCCAAGGGTACGGAGCGCTTCCAGCTCAAGTTGATAGCGACCGCTTTCAACGCAATCATGGGATACGGAGTGCGGGACAAGTGGTGCCACTTCCAGGAGCTTTGGGGATGTGATTCTCACCGAAGCATTATCCCACTGACCAAGGGGAAGGCAATCTATGAAATCGCCCAGTTGTATCCGGAGGCGAACCTGTGGAGTCTCGTGATACCGAAGACCAATCAATCCAAGCTGAAGACCGACCTGTCCGAGAAACAGGCGACCAAGCTATTCCAACTCCTTCGCCGCATGGGGTACATCGAGAAGCATACACGGGTTGAGAACTTCCTCTCTATCCTGGACTTGTCGGATTATCCCTATTCCCCCATCAACTGGACCTCGGAAGGTAAGAACTCCCTCGTCTATCTGGCCATGGTGCTCTTCAAGCCGCTTAATCCGGACATCCACAAAAAGGTCTGCGACTGTTTTACCTACAACGGTCACCCGCTGAATTATAGCACCCTAAAGACTCAGGGCAGTTACGTGATGAAACGTCGGGATAAGTTCGACTTTGTCGTCGTGATTGACGGAATCATAGCGCTTGCAAGGAATGAACAGTGATATATCGTACTATGGTGTTGCTTCGAGCAAATCACAAACACCATGTTGAATATAAAACATAAGACAGAAATGGAAAACGAATCCTATTTCATCTCTCTTTTTGAGCGGTAAACAGTCTCATTCTAAAAGAGGTGCCTATGCAGGCGACGAAGGGCTTTTCTGCCTCTGGCAGGAAGCCCTTTCCATGTTCAAGAAGTGTGTCCTGGAATGTGGCGTGTCCTACGACCGTTTCCGTGACGACTTCATCAACTCCCATACCTTCCACAATGTGAAGAATCCCGCCACCCGGAACGACCACCTGGTCAATCTCGGGAGGATCGCGGCTCTGTTGATGTTCCGTGAAGACCTGGTTAGGAAGTACTACTCCAGAGAGACCGACCACGAAACATTCCTCTCTTGTATGCGTGATCTGATGCTGGATGGTGGCAAGACCAAGGCGAGGACTCTCAACTTCGAGTGCTTCTTCAGTGACAAGGTGCTCTCCCTTCTGGCCCAGGCGGCCAACGACATCCCCCTTTTCAAGCGGCCCGTCTCACCACAGGATATGGCGCTGCTCTTCAACGAGTGTTCGGCCAACGACGAGGATCCTCTCGTCGCCAACAGGAACACCGTCGTTGCGTACTTCTTCTCCCAGATGAACAGCTTCGGCTTGATCACGGCTAACTACCAGCTTGTGATCTCAACCAATCGGCTGATTATGGGTTCAACGGGGCGCAACTACATGACCCAGCACGACCTGTCAGTCGCCCTCATCCGGTACGGATCGAAGGATCGTCCGGCAAAGACGCGCATTGACAGATGGGTCGATCTCATAAGAACTGCAAAAAATTCTATAAAAGAGTAGTATTTGAGTAACAGTTCGTTTGCTACTACTATTTGAAGTGACACTTTAGCATAGTGCGATATACCTTTGCCCTCCGTAAGCCCTTCGCTTTCGGGGGGCAATTTCGTTTCACCTTAAAGTATATCGCGTATGGAATTCAGTTCAAATGAGATTCTCAAACTGATCGAGAGGGCCAGCGGTATTCCGGACTTCCTCAGCAAGAAAACGGACATCGAACTCCTACTTGGAAAGTTCCAGTCTGTCGAGGAATACCTTGCCCGGTTCGGCTCCCTGGATGAGCTCGTCACCTTCTTCAAGCGTATCGAGGAGAAGATGTTCATGTTGAAGACCTTCCTGACCACGGAGGAGGCCAGCAAATTTGTTGGGGTGAGCGTATTCACCCTGAGGGAGGCCGTGAAGAAAATGCAGCTCCCGGTCTACACGCCGCCAGGGAAGGGCTACCTATTCTTTAGGGAGGATCTGGAGGAATGGTTGGGACGCTTCAGGAACCCCTCACGCGAGGAACTTGAAGGAGATGCCAATGTTCCGGTCCTTTCCCCCAGCGAGCTATTCACGAAGCACGACCGCCTCTCCCAGAAGCAGATATAAGTTTAACGAATTATGCACAACATATCATGGAATCAAGAATCACCCGCGAGAATTTCCACAAGATTTGGGAACAGATACTCATCCATGTCGGCGACCAGTTCGCCACTCCGCCAGTGGTCATCAAAATAAATGGTTCGGTCATCAGCACGCTGGGCAACTTCAGCGCTTCGACCGGTAAGGGCAAGTCGAAGAAGACCTTCAATGTCTGCGCCATCGTCGCCGCAGCCTTGTCCAACCGGAGGATCCTTAATTACGAACCGACCTTTCCCGAAGGCAAGCGCAGGGTCCTGTACTTCGATACGGAGCAGAGCGCCTATCACTGTCACAAGGTCCTGAAGAGAATCAACGAGTTGGCAGGACTTCCTTCGGACCAGGAGAACGAACGCCTGGAGTTCGTGATGCTACGCGAGTACTCCCCTCTTGACCGACGGCAGATCATCGAGCTCGCCTTGTCCGAGCGGCCGGATGTCGGCCTTGTCATCATTGACGGACTGAGGGATCTTCTCTTTGATATCAATTCTTCAACTGAGTCTGCGGAAGTGATTGGCCTGCTGATGAAATGGACCAGTCAATACAATCTCCACATCCATACCGTCCTGCACCTGAACAAGGGCGACGACAATGTCCGCGGCCATATCGGAACGGAGCTCAACCACAAGGCCGAGACCATCCTCCAGATATGCAGGAACGAGAAGGACGACAGAATCAGCGAGGTACATGCGGCTCTCATCCGCGACAAGGAGTTTGCACCCTTCGCCTTCATGATCAATAAGAAGGGCTTGCCTGAGAGAGTCGAAGGGCTGGATCTCAGACACAGACCCAAGAGGGAGTTCAATTATAGGACGATGCCCGAGGAGATGCACCGGAAAGCGCTGGACATTGTATTCGGCATAACTGCGGAGAACAAGACCCCCGTTCCGGTTGCATCTGCCACCAAGTTGATAGACCTGCTTATGGAGGCTTATAAGAAGGTTGGTTACGACAGGAAGAAGAACTGTCATTACAACCTCCGGCAGTTCCTTCTCGACAGGGATATCATTCAGCAAACCCATCAGGGATTCGTGTACAACCGGGATTTCCACCTTGACGATTCGGATGAGAAGTAAGGTTGTTTGTTTGGTTTGGTGGGCATATAGGAATCAAACAACCAAACATGCGGAAAGCGCTGGCATATTTGGGCGTCGTCGATGTACAATCCGCCCTATATCACAATCAAAAAAACAGCATGTAAAACCAGTCAGTTATGAGTTTCTATGAATTGAAGGAGATTCCGATCACGGACCTCCTTACCCATCTAGGGCATAAACCGGTCTCCAGTGCGAAGGGCGGAAGGCAATGGTTCTATCACTCCCCTCTCCGGGAAGACAACAATGCCTCTTTCTGCGTGTCCTCGGACAAGAATCTATGGTATGACTTCGGCACGTCAAGGGGCGGGAACGTCATCGACCTCGCCAGGGCATTGAACGACAACTGTCCGTTCAAGGTTGCGGCGACCTGGCTTGAGGAGCAGAGCCGGGGATTCAAGCAGGGCCCTCCCCTGACGGCATCCATTGTCAGTAGCGGTCCTTTGCGTCCGGAGACAGAGATGGAGAATATTCAGGTCCAACCCCTGACAAGCAAGGCCCTCATAGGCTATCTCTGGTCCCGAGGCATACCTGCCGAAATCGGCAGGCGGTACTGCAAGGAGGTTCAGTACGACGTCCGTGACCGTCATTTCTTTGCCCTTTGCTTCATGAATATCCTTGGCGGGATGGAGATTCGGAATCCCTTCTTCAAGGGTTCATACGGGGTCAAGGCACCCAGCGTCATCACGCTGAGCAAGTCGGAGCGCACACCATCCTGCTGCGTCTTCGAGGGATTCATGGATTTCCTGTCCTACCAGACGCTTCTGGCCAGGTACAACGACCTTGTGATCAATCCGGTTCCCAGGGAT
>CADAAA010000009.1 GCA_902785785.1 uncultured Bacteroidia bacterium
TCCTTTAAATTACTAATTTTCAAGGACTTTTGCAAATATAATCACTTGAAATTTAGATGTTTAACAGCATAAATTTCAATTTTTTGTCATGTACTAAAATACACTGCTTAAAACGCACTCGGGCGGCCCGTTGGGTCGCCCGAGTAAAATTATTGAAGAGAAAGACTATTAAAAGCTCTTAACCTTGGAGCTTTGGTAGTTTTCTACACTTGCCTCGCCTTCGGCGCTGGTCGCGAAGTGGTTGATTGAGACCGCTTCAGCGTGCTTGGGGACACCTGTCTTTTCCGTGTTGTGGAAGATGAACGGATTCACTTCCACCTCAGAAGTGGTGAGCGTAGTACCCGAGCCAGACAGTGTGTAGGACCAGGCCCAGTCGTCTTCGATGATGGAATAGACATAGTGCGGATCCAAAGCCATGAGAATCTTCTCGACCGGATCGCCATCAGCGCCCTTGTTGGTGAGGATCACCTTGGACCAGTTCTTTTCCGTACTGGTGTCAGCCCTCGGCTTGCCGATGGCGTTGTACAGGATCTTCCCGTCATCGTCCTTCAGAGGCTCGCACATGTGAATCTCGAAGGTTGCGCTTTCACCGTGGCGAAGTCCGTCCTTCTTGATCTTGATGATCATCGGAAGGTTGGTATGCGGAACAGGATAACTGTTGATATTCGTGTAAGTGTCGGTGTCTGGATTATAGACATACACTCCGGAATCAGAATGGTTCGTGGCAGAACCGTCACCACCGGTCGCTTCGCCATTGGCCTGAACCTTGAACTCAATGACCAGTTTCCTACCACCCCAGAATGTGCTGCCATCGGGTTTGTACCGCTCGCCGACGAAATTGCCCATATTCTCACGCGTGGTAAATCCGGCTGCATCTTTAATATCATCCTCCGTGAAGTCAAATCCTTCCACGGAAAGCATTTCGCGTTCCACACCGTCAGAGCAAGTCATAGTTTTGTAGGACGCTGTGACGCCTGTAGGAGTTTGCTGGTTTTCCCAACCATTACCATCCTCGGTGATGTCCATGACATAGAAGGTAACATCGTCTGCACTGGCACCTTCGGGGATGATGAAGCTGTTGGAAACCACGTCTCTGATCTGCGTAGATGCATTGACGGTCGCATCGGACTGGCTGGCAGAGGATGCGATATCCTTAAAGATAGCCGTAAGGTCGGAATTACTGGCATCCTGATAGTAACCACCGTCATCGCTACCACCGGTACCGGGAGTAGTCATGTCTGCAGCATTCGGGTAGTCGGAAGACACATAGTGCATATACTTGTGAGCATTCGCTGCGTCTGCCCCAAGATTGTCGAATACGCCAATGCTATAGATGATCGCTTCATAACCTCCTTGGTTTGCCGCTTTCTTAATCTCATTGGCTGCATCAATCGCACCATTGGCGAAATCGTCATTCCAACCAGTCATACCAGGGATACCGTCTGTGAAGAACACAACTACTTTCGTACTTTCGCGATCCTTTACTTCATCCAGAAGATACTTGGCTTTAGTCAAGCCATAGTGAGCCGCAGTACCGCCACCAGCGTTAAGGGCATTAATGCCAGCCTGGTTTTGCTGTAACAGAGAATTAACTCCGGCGGTAGTGCTTACATCTTTAAACTGCTTGAGTACTTCCGTGTAATTATAATCGTTGCTTGCGCTGTGAGTACCCGAGTCAGATCCTGCGCCCATATGATTACCTTCGGCAATAGAACTCTCACTGGGGTTATTATTGCTGTAATAACGGTCACTGGCGAACTTGACGATACTGATCTGGTTATCAAGCGGTGTGCCGCGAAGATTACCTTTCGTATCATACAGGGAGTTGTGATGAACTTCGTTGACGAAGGCGGTAACAGCATTCTTCAATTCAGTCATCTTACTCGTGCCCCTTGAAACCCGGTTGTAGAGAACACCGGTATAGATGGTTGTATTAGAGGCAGCTCCTCCTGGCCTGGTCGTTGTGGCTTGCGTACCGTTTAGATACCACCATGTGTCACCAACCTGAAAACGGAGATACCGATCATTACCATAATTGTATCTACGCCAACGCTGAACCTGATAGTACTGTCCGTCTGTATGGAGATAGTAATACCTACTATTTTCATTATCCGGATAACCGCTATAATTGTATCCCTGGCTAGGTCTTGCATTATAGTCATACAACGAATAAGCCATCGATCCAGACACGTCCAGGACCAGCACGATGTCAACAGGGATACCGGTTTCGGTAATGGAGCTTTCACCAGTTGCGTAGGTCTCGAGCGTGATGGTATACAGACCATGCTCGTCGGGGGCGGAAACAGTTTTCGCCGTAGCGACACCGCCATCTTCGTTCCAGGTCGTCTGGGCGTTAGCCGCGATGGTACCAGCCAGAAGAGCAATTCCGAGTGTAATGAATTTAAATATATTTTTCATGGTATGAATCATTTATGAGTTTGCTCAAGGTCGGTGTTAGGGTTTAATCTTGATTTCCTCGCCGGTTGCACCTGACCAGGCAGCCCAGCAGTCAGCGTATTCGTTGCCATCCGGATCCGTGGTTCCGATGGCCTGGACGACAATCTCCATCTTCAAGTGGACGCCACACGCACGGACACGCTTGTTGGACGTCGCAATCGGGATGTAAATCTCAGGGATCTTATCCTCCGGCAGGTCATAGTACTGGAACAGGGCTTGCGTTGCGGAATCAAGCGTCGTACCTGCACCAATCTTCGCAGTGAAATAGAAGTAACTACCCGTACCTCTGACCCAGTCGGTTCTGCCGGCCTTGGGAAGGCCGCCCTTGAAGGAGTCGTCGAAGTACTGGCCATAGACCGGATCTTCCCGGAACCACGGCTCTACCATCACATTAGTGCCGTCAGAGCCGTCGGTGGTGTAGCCGACCATGATGTCGGGTTCAGGTTTTCCTGTGTTTTGATAACTCAGAGAGTCAGCCTCGGTCTCCCAGCCGTACCAGTTGCCGATGACCATCATACGGACATACTCGTCCACGTTGCCAGTATTGGTGACGTGAAGGTCGGATTTAGTCAAGCCATCCATCTCGTCAACAATCTTGACGGAAATATCAAACGGCTTCAGTGTATAGGTGCGGAGCTGGCCGGCCTTCCAGACGAGATTCTCAGTTCTTCCTTCGTTCAGTTTTTCACCGAAAGCGATTTCGTGGGTGATTTCCTCACCGTCCTGGGTGTCCTTGGTCTTGACGCGGAAGGTCACTTCCATGGTGACGTTGTCGTCGATCTCCTGCGGGATGAACCAGAAGGTCAGGGAACCGTTCTCGTCGTTGAGGTTCTTGTCTGCGGCCGCCGCATACCAGGAATTGCCGAATTTGGTGCTATCCTTAGGAGTGTAGGTGACGGTACCGTCGACTCCGGCCTCAGCGGACCAGGCCTGGTTCTTGAATTCCTGCGAGAAATTCGCGGTGGTTTCGTCGACATCCCAGTCGAAATCGCTGCCGGTGAAAGTAGCGGTGCCCGAAGATTTGAGGCCCTTGATCACGACCTTCGTGATGATGGTCTTGGTAGGGTTGTCGTTCAAGTGTCCGGTGCGGAACTTCACGCCAGTGAGCGCGTGGTACATCAAGACAGGAGCCCCGTTGGGAAGGTACCCGTCATGCTGTGTTTTAGTGTAGGTTGCTGTAGAAAATAGAATGTCTTCCTGTGCGGCACCAGTTGTTGGGCTGGAATAAGTAAATTTTATTTGTTTATTAGCCCTTGATGTGATGTTTACTCCTGTCGGTGAAAGTGGCATATTGAAATAAAAGTCAACAGGCGTAGTATCATCCGTCCAAGGATTGCCGGAATAGGAGTATGTATAACGCCAACCATCGCCCACCGTATTTGTTCCCTTGGGAGCGTTTGGATCACTGGGGGTTCCCATGTGATCATACATATCTATTGCCGTGAATTCTCGAACTTCATCTGCTTCTTCTTCATCGAAGGTGGCTAATACACCCATAGAAGGATACAACGTGCCGACATTGACGGTATAGGCCGGAACGCCTTTCGTGGCGGGAGCGGGATTCAACTCTTCAATTGTTTCATCGAGGAACAGAGCATTTCCTTGGTCATCATTACCCATGGGAATAGAAACTCCCTGTGTTATCTCCGGTTTAAAACTACCGGCCTTGGTCGCTGGCTCCCCGATAGTAAAAACTAAATCGTTCTCACCAAATTTGACATCGTCGAAAGGCTGCTCTTGCTGCATACAAGAGACGAACAGGATGGCTGAAATAGCCATCATTGCAAAGTAAATCTTCCTCATAACTTTCAGTCTTTCAAAGGTTAGGATTCAAAATAGAACACTTCACCCTCCGCGTCTCCGACTCCCTTCGTCGGATCAGTCGGGTCGTTCATGTTTTCCAACGAGTTAACCTGCACGTTGAAGCGCACAGAATTACAGATGAGACCTTCAAGATCCACGTCAGCCACCGTAACATGCGGTACCTGGTAAGTCTTTTTTGCCCGTAAATTAAACATGGTTGATTTATATTATTAATAGTTTCAATTGCCCAGTCAATTTCCTATATTGCCGGTTATGGGAACAAAACGATAACTCGCCCTCCTTTCAAAACCCGTCTGCCGAAATCCCCAAACGGCAAATTCCATAGTACACAGTTTACAACTGGCAAAGTTATATACAAATATTCAGAATCCAAAGTTTCTCTAACTTTTTTTTGAACAATTTTATCAACACTGAGCGGAGACGACCCCACCGAATCATCCTTAGATGATAGCGGACTATGACAACTAAACTGATTTAACTTGGCCTCCGGGCTAAAAAAGAGCAAAAAAATGCTGGAGTTTCAATATATATTTATATATTTGTAATGTGGAAGGGATTGTTTCTTTCGTAAGTCAGGAACGGGCGCGGAGATGGTTTTTCAAATTACATGTATTTTTTTGAAGTATATATACAAAAAATAGTAACATTTAATTTTGACAAAATGATGACCTTGAAAAAGAAAAGATCGTATGAGGACCCGCTCACCACGGTGACGCAGGCAGATCTCGAAGGACTCATCTGTTCATCCGTCCTCTACCTGATGGAGGTGGATGAGCTTCACAACATGAATGCTGATGAGGAAGCTCAGGAAGCACAGAATTTCTATTTTGAGTTTTAAGCTATGGAGGACAGTATTATGAAAAAATCTTACATCGTATTGACAGTCCTTGCATTGGCTGCCCTGGTGTCCTGCCAGGAGAACGAGATTAATTACAAGCCGCTTGAGAAGGGCGAAGTGGGGTTCTACCTCAAGGAAGCCCGTACCACGAAGGCTGGCGGTGTTGCTACCGTGAAGGGTGTCACCCTTCCCCTCGGTAACGACGGCCGCGGACATAGCTTCGTCCTTGAGCAGACCATTACCGACCTCGACGCCATTGGTCCCGATACAAAGGGCACCCCTGCGTATACCGAGAATGTCATTGACCTTTACGGCGGCAAGTTCACAGCGACCGTTATCGGCAAAAACGGCGCATATGAAGAGAACGGCGAGTTCGTCTATGACGATGCTTATAAAAAGTACATCAGGACATATGCCAACGACCTATGGGACAATGCCGCGCTTACCTTTTACATGTGGATGCCCGGTGATCTGGATGCTTCTGTGAATAGCGGCAACGGTATCGCTGTTTCCAATCTTTCAGGCGGAAAGATCACTTTCACGTATGACGGTTCCGGGCTTTTGACTGCGAGCGCTGATTCTGTCCTTGCCAAGGATATGACCGACCTGCTCTTCACTTCCAGGTCTTTCTCCGGCAAAGGCACCGGTGACGGCCAGTACAATGAGAAAGAAGGTGCGGACGTCCTTTTCCACCATGTCTTTACCGGTGTGAAGTTCGCAAGTTCCAACTCTTCGGACGATGACGAGACTATCAAGATCAACGAAGTCCTCTTCAGGGGACTTCAGGACAAGGGTACGTGCGTTGTCACTCCTGCCGCTGAGGGCGGATCTTACTCGGATGACCCCACAAATTATTCTTCTGCATCAACGTCCGTCTGGACTCCGGCTTCCAGCCCTGTTTCCGGCACATCATATTCTACCGGTGCTATCGCTGATGCTTTCGCAGATTATTCTGCCAGCGACTTTACCTTCCCGGGGAGCTTTACCGCCGCAGGCAGCGACAGGAACTTCAACGATGACAACGCTTCCCAGACCCTCTGGATCATGCCTCAGACTATCGGCTCGGGTGTCAAGCTTACCATCAAGTACACCATCACCCGCGACGGTGTCGAGGAACCCGGTGAGTGGACCATCGATTTCGGTGACTATCTCAGCAAGACTGACACCCAAATCGAGCTCAAGGCCGGCCAACTCCACACCTTCTACATCAAGATCGATGACGTGAACGTGATGATTGAGGACAACGTCACAAACACAACAAAGAATGGCGTCGTTATCACCAATACCGGTAGTGTCGACGCGTACATCCGCGCTTCCATCATCGGTCAGTGGCTCGATAACGACGAGAACCCGGTGTTCGGATTTGTCGACAACATCACTGATTACGAGCAGACCGACAGTTGGTATGATGACCAGTTCGGTGCAGGTGAGGATGAGACTTCCAGGGTGTCGCATGGCACTTTTATCGGCCTTGCCGGATATAAGGGCGGTACTAATCCTCTTAACAATTGGATGCTCTGTCCTGATGGGTTCTATTACTATCAGAATGTGGTAGCAACCGGGGAAGCTGCTGGTGACGCGCTGTTTACCAGTTACACGATCAATCCTGATTTCCCTCAATTTGTCAGAGTAGGTTCCAATACTTATCCTATTCATTTCCAGCTTGAGATCTCTACCCAGGCGGTTTCTGCCAGGATGCCTGCAGAAAAGAATGGTGAGACCAATTATACTTGGAAGGAGGCTTGGAAGAAAGCTTTAGGATATGACCCTGAAATCGGCCCCACAGAGTAATCATAAAAGGAGATTAAGATTATGAAAAAGATACATAGTTATTTACTCGCAGTTGCTGCTCTGTTTGTCTTTGTCCCGGGCTTGAATGCCCAGACTATTGAGGAAGAGATTGGTCCGCTTGAGTTCCCTGGCGATACCAGCGGATTCGCTGAAGAGGCCAATATCGGGTTCAAGAAGAATATCTCAAAACCTGTTGATGGTACCTATTGGCTCAAACTCGAGGCCTATGCAACGGGTAGTGGTACTCAGACCTCCAAGGCTGTCCCTTCGGATGTTATCCTCGTTCTGGACCTTTCGAGTTCGATGGACGATCCGTATGAGGGCTATACAGACAGGCTTGATGCACTTCAGGTTGCTACCAAGAAGTTCGTCGACTCCATTTATCAGAATGCTGTCGATGCGTTGGCTCAGGATCCTCAATATCCTGGCAATAGGATAGCCATCATCACATATTCCGGTTCCACCCAAGTCTATCTTGAAAGCGGCGGATGGGTTACTGTCGATGCTACGGGACGGGATTTCTTGAAAGATGACGTCATTGATGAGTTTGATCTTACCGGCCATTCCGGTACTCGACCCGAGTATGGCTTGAAGATGGCGATAGACGAGTTGCTTTCCGGTACTACCGATGATGATTCGGCTCGTGATGGGGCCAGTGTGAGTGTTGTCATGTTCACCGATGGTTATCCCGTACAGAGCCAGACTGACCCCGGTGAAGGTAGTGGCAACACCAGATTCAACTATGGATATGCAAATGACGCGATTTATTACGCCCACCAGATTAAAGCAGACTATAAAGCTAAATTATTTACAGTTGGTCTTATTACTCCTGTAGCGCAAGCTAATAACTGGGAGTACAGGAATTACAGGAGAGTTCAGTACCTTATGGATCTGCTTTCTTCTAATTATCCTGATTCCAGTATTGATCAGTTGGGTAATACAAATACCTGGGTAGTCGCTGATAATAGCTTAGGCGCTATTACCGTCGAAGGCCTTACACCCGGTACGAAGGACAATACCGGCAACTATTTCCAGCTTGTCACTGAAGATACAGACCTGTCTGATATCTTTGATACGATTGCCAGTCAATCCGGCGGATCACCGGCAGAGACATTTACCGAGGAGTCTCAGGCTGTAGATATTGTTTCTTCCAGTTTCCTTCTTGATGGCGCAAATGCTAGTGATATCAAGGTCTTCACGGCTCCATATCTCTTCAATTCCGAGACTGGTGAACTGTATTTCGGAACAGAGACTCTTGCTCCCAACAGCACGGACACTTATGATGATTACGAGGTCGTGGACGGCAATAAGGTCCTCGTTAAGGCCGACAAGGATGTCGATGATGCTATCATGGAAGCCGGTGGTATCACCGTGAATGGCAATGAGATTACCGTCATAGGCTTTGATTATGCCGACAACTGGTGCGGGCCAGTGAAGGAGGGTACTACTACTGTTGATGCTCAGGGCCACAAGATCATCATCATGATCCCCATTGTGACCAATCCGGACGCAGTCGGTGGACCTAATGTTGCTACCAATGGCCCCGGCTCGGGTATCAAGGATAAGAATGGCGACATGCTTGTCAAATTTGACCCGCCGGCAGTCAGCCTTCCTATCAATGTCCAGATCCAGACCACTGGCCTTTCCGAGGGTGAAAGCGCAAAGTATTCAATTAAGAGAAGAGTTGGAACAGGTGAGTGGGAGTATGTCACCACTGTGTTCGTTACCCGTCATAAAGGCCAGGGAGATCCGTCAGTGTACCTGAAAGGATTGCCTTCGAGAGGTGATGAAGGTAACTATCAGTACATAATCATCGATGATGATTGGGATTGGACCTATACACTTGACAATGTGTCCGGCACCCGGACAGACGGCGAGACGGAGCCTTATGGCCCGGATGAAGATATCTACACCGACAATTTCGCAGTCAACCCGATTATCTTCAACGTCTCCAAGAACAACGGCATCTCACCTAAGGTACGCTACTCTGAGAGTAAGGCTAGCAATAACTTCGAGACTCAGGAAGCCGGATATGACGACTACAAGAACAATGGTAGAACTGTTATAACAGTAACTTCGGACTAATTCCGAACGACGTAAATTAGTTTTGCTTAACCCTTTCGGGCGTCCCACTGGGTCGTACGAAAGGGTTTTCTAAAAAATAAATATGAAAAAGATTAACTTGATTAGAGAAGAATATGTTTCTCCAGAGATGGAGGTACATTCATTTGTTTTCCACTCCTGTATTTTGGACGGGAGCGGAAATACAGAGAATCCTGGTGGCAATGATAACCCAGATAACCCGTGGCCTACTAACCCATAGTTATTCACTGCTTATGAAGCGTTCGTATGTATTATTCGGATTGCTGTCTATTATGGCAGAATCTTGTTCCGTGGATGAAATCATTTCTCCTGAGAAGGTAAATGATCATTCTATGGAAAGCAGAGTTTTCTATGCTTCCATCGATGATCATCCATATGGCGTGGAGACCAAGGTCTTCGCCAATGATGAGTTCCGTATCCGTTGGAACGCGGATGACCATATCACCATCTTCGAGAAGGACACTTACGGAGCTGAGTATAAAGTCGCAGAAGGCATTCAAGATGGTGCCAATTACGCCAGTTTTAAGCCGGTGGAGAATGAGTACCACACAGGAAATCCTCTTAACATGTATTATGCGATTTATCCGTATCAAGAGGGGACGACAATCAGCGACGACGGAGTCATCTCTTTCGTTCTTCCCGAAGAGCAGACATATCTGAATAAGTCTTTCGGTAATGGGGCGAACACGATGGTTTCAATGACGGAAAGCAAGAACCTTATGTTCAAGAATGCCGGTGGTTACCTCTGTTTCAAGCTATATGGCGACAATGTTTCCGTCGCTTCCGTAATCCTTCAGGGAAAAGGCGGTGAGGCTCTTGCTGGCGACTGTACAATTGAGGTCTCTAATGATGGCATTCCGAATGTCGTAATGAGTCAGGAAGGTTCAACGAATGTTATTCGCCTTAAATGCGACGAGCCGGTGATAATTGGTTCGTCAGCGGACAATTATACTGAATTCTGGTTCGTCCTTCCCCCCACGGAGTTTAAACAGAGCACAGGAGGTTTCACACTGATAGTTGCGACTTCTGATGGAGGCATCTTCACTCAAGAAGCTCCTATGGACCTCACTATCAAACGTAATGAGATTCAAAAGATGGCTCCGCTCAAGGTGACGCCGAAGCCACAAACCTTAAGCCTTGACAGCGTTTCCTCAAAAGCTGGAGGATATGGTGTCAGTGTTAAAAAGGCTGACGGTTCGATTTATTACAACTATGCCAGTTTTGATGAGGGCACATGCACCTATACCATTACTCTTCCGACTGTCACTGACTTCTCCGAACTTGTTTTTGACTACAGTTTCACCGGTGATAAACTGATGGTCGGCGATCAGGTAATAGTAAGCGGCGAAACGCCCATTGACGCATCCAGCCCTGTCACGATCAAGGTATGCAAAGGGTTTGCGGAGAAGGATTATACACTTATCGCTCAGAATACCGGCCTGCCGGTGGTCAGGATTACAACTACGCCAGATACCTTTACCAGGGAGACTATTGAGGCTGATCGTGTTTATACCCAATCTTCCGGATGGGGCGAACGTACAAAAATCGACGAGAGGATTTGGAGACCATCTGAGACATCTGTCGATTCATCTGTCTTTGTGAGATTCGAGAGCAGCGATGGAGAGCTTGTTCAGGAGTATAAAACGCAGATCAAGGGCCGCGGCAACGCGACGTGGAAATATGATAAAAGACCATATGCATTGAAACTCTTAGAAAAGAAGCCTGTATCTTTTATGCCCGAGCATAAAAGATGGATTCTTTTGGCAAACTGGAAAGATCGTACTCTCCTTCGTAACGATGCTGCTTTCTGGCTCTCGCGTCAGACCGTCATGCCTGACCCTGACGATGCGACTAAGAGTTTAGGATTGCCATATACCGTTCGTGGTCAATTCGTTGAGTTGGAGTTCAATGGTGAACACAGAGGCAATTATTACCTCTGTGAACAGATTAAAATCGATGCGAATCGTGTGAATATTTCCAAATGGAAAAAGAAAGATACTGAAATCACCGGAGGCTTTATGATGGAGATTGATAATAACTATGATGAAGCGAATAAGTTCAAATCATCGCAGTTTAAGCTCAAGTACATGTTCAAAGATCCTGATGATGATCTTACTACTGCTGCTACGGACTATATGAAGAGCTTCATAAACACTTTGGAAGATAAAATCAAAAATGCTTCCAATGGGCTGTACCGGGACGATTTCGATATAGATTCCGCCATTTGGTTCATGTTTGTGAACGAGCTTACCGGCAATGGTGATTTCTATAATGAGAATTATTCTGATGAATATAAAGGACCTCACAGTACCTATTTATATAAGGATAAAGGAGGTAAACTGACTATGGGGCCTGTCTGGGATTTCGATTATCTGACATTCTTGACTTCCCGTTCTTCCAAGTGGGCAGGAGCGAACCAAAACGGCTACTACTTCAAATCCCTCTGCAATGATCCGGTCTTCAGGGCTCGTTTAGTTGAACTCTGGAACCTTTACAAGAACAACTTGGAAGGATTCGAGTCTTACGTTAATTCAATGGCTGATCAGATTCGCGAGTCAGAAAAGTTTAATACTACGATGTGGGGCTACTCCAATACAAGTCAAGATCAAGGCCAGAACGGAGACAACACTTTGGATTTCCAGGCTGCCGTAAATCGAATGAAGACTGCTTTCTCAGAGAAGTTGGCATGGATGGATGGTAAGTTTAGTAACAACTTCACCACATTCAACTAATCGTTTCTTATTCGGGCGACCCTTCCGGGCCGCCCGATTTGTTTGCAGGCATTATTATTTGTATATTTGGCCTACGTACCAATCAGCATTCCCTTATCATGAAAAAAAGATTCCTTTTGCTTGCCGCTTTGGCGGCCATGCTTTTAGGTGTATCGTGCTCGTCGGTGCACCGGGTTTCCAGCGTCAGCGTCGTCCAGCCTGGATTCGAGATGGAAGAGTGCGATATCGAGAATCCCGGGACGAGGATGTTCCTGGAGGAGGTCGATTATTCGAACGATCCTGACTATACCCTGTCATTTGCAAGGGATTACAGGAAGGAGCATGGTGCGAACGACAAGCCGCTGCCGGTGAAGATATCATGGGATGGCGGGGCTGCCGCGAAGATCCAGATGTCCAACTCTCCCCTATTCGAAGATTCTTTCGAGGTGGAGGCTGAGGCCTCCCCTGCCGAGGTATTCAATCTCGTTCCGGGTGAGAAGTATTATTACAAGGTGCTGGCTGCTGACGGGAAGGTGCTGAAGCAGGCATGCGCCGTGCCCGTAGGGCCCCTGCGCATGATCAACGGCGTGGTCGGGAACATGCGGGACCTCGGCGGCTGGAAGGCCGCCGGAGGGCACATTGCCTATGGCAAGCTCTACAGGGGCGCCGCGCTCGAGAGGATCTCCGACAAGGGGCGGGAGATATTCCTCAAGGATCTGGGCATTTCAGTCGACCTGGACCTGCGAGGGATCAAGGAGAGTGAGTTCAAGGTCGGGGCCGTGATGCCGGAGACGGTTTATCTCAAACTCCCCGTCGAGAAGAATCTCGGAAGGGGTACGGGCAATACCCAGGAGCTTTATCAGCAGGCCATCCGTTCTATAATCGGGTGGCTTGGTGAGGGTCGTGCGGTGTTTTTCCATTGCGCCGGAGGCGCGGACCGCACGGGCTCGCTGGCATTCCTCATCGAGGCTCTGCTCGGCGTGTCGGAGAGCGACCTTTCGAAGGATTACGAGCTAACGACTTTCGGCAGGGCAAATACGCGCCTTAGGAACTACCGCGCGACCGAGGAGGAGACACATATCCTTTACGAACTGGTCACGTACCTGCGGACATTCGGTGCCCCTGGTACAAGCATAAATGATCTGGCGCTGAACTGGGCGACCACAAGGCATTCGGACAGCGTCGACCCGCTCACGCCAAGCGAAATCCAGCTTTTGAGGCAATATTTGCTTGTCAGGGAGTAAAATGGTATCATTTTTGAAATAAAACAGTTGTATATTTAAAATATTTTGTAAATTTGAAAAGTCGATAATCGACACGGGACTTTGATCCCGAAAATCCCTTCATAATAATAATGCCCGGACAGCCGTTCGATGTGATATCGGAAGGCTGTTTTCTTTTTTTATTGTTATCTTTGTGAGAAGACCTTACTATTCCGGCTCCGATGAAATCATTTACTCGAACTATATTGGTGGTGCTCAGCCTTCTGGCGGGCATCTGTGTGGATGTGGTGGGGGCGCCTGACGGCCCCGCCCCGGACTCTCCAGCCCTGGACGACAGGCTGCAGGAGGCGACGCTTCGGGTGGACTACATCTTCAGCGGGACGGACAAGGAGTGCAGGATCGCGGTGGACGAGCTGAACCGGCTAGAGGGATGGGCTGGCCGCCGAAGGCGCATGCAGGACGTGCCGTTGCGGGGCAACGGCCAGGTCTGCATGACAGCGGCGGCCTCCGGCGACACCCTGTACAGGATGTCGTTCAGCACCCTGTTCCAAGAGTGGCAGGCGACAGAGGAAGCGACGCGGGTAAGCAGGAGTTTCGAGAATGTCTTCCTGCTGCCTATGCCGGCCGTCACGGTCAATATCACAGTAGAGCTATATGATTTTCACAATAAGGTAGTTGCGTCTCTTACGCATCCGGTGGATCCTGTGGATATACTGATCCGCCCGAAGGGCGGGTTCAAGGAGGACGACGTCCTCCGTTACGCCGTCGAAGGCGGTAGCGCGCGCTCCCCGAAGGGGATCCCGGCGCGCTATACGCACTACAGCGGCTCCCCTGCCGAATGCATCGACGTCATCATCCTCGCTGAAGGTTATACCGCCTCGGAAGCGGAAGTATTCTTCTCTGACGCTGAGGCCGCCACGGAGTCACTCTTCAACCACGAGCCGTACACATCGCTGAGCGACCGCTTCAACATCCTCGCTGTCGCCGCTCCCTCCGCCGACAGCGGAGTCAGTGTTCCGCGCGAAGGTGTCTGGAAATCGACCGCCATCGGATCACACTTTGACACCTTCTACTCAGACCGTTACCTTACCACATTAAGGCTCAAGCAGTTGCACGACGTACTGGCAGACTTTCCATACGAGCACATCATCATCCTTGCCAACACAGATACATACGGAGGAGGAGGCATTTACAACTCCTACACGCTCACTACGGCGCATCACGCACAGTTCAAGCCGGTCGTCGTCCACGAGTTCGGCCACAGCTTCGCCGGTCTGGCCGACGAATACTTCTACGACGACCAGTACTCCGAGATGTACTATCCCGATACGGAGCCCTGGGAGCCCAATATCACCACCCTGGCTGACTTCGCCTCGAAATGGCAGGACATGCTGCCCGCAGGGACCGTCCTGCCGAACGGCAGCGTCGTCGCCAATGTACCTGACGGGCTCGGCAGCCGCATACTCTCCCGCCTCAAAAACCTCTCGTCGCGTTCCGACTCTGCCCGTGGCACCCGCGCCAGACGCCGCTCAATCGAGGGCGTAGGCCTCTTCGAGGGCGGCGGTTACCAGAGCAAGGGCGTCTGGCGCGGCGCGGAAGACTGCCGTATGCGTACCAACTCCGCCTCAGCCTTCTGCCCCGTCTGCCAGCAAGCCATCGCTGACATCATCGACTTCTACACATCCGACTGAGCTCATCCTGTTGACGGCTTTGGCCTCGGCATGCCTGGGAGTATTGTCAGCAGGCCGGTTTTCAAATACTATAGGATTGGTCAATCCCCTGTCTTCCGTCGAAGGGAGTAATGAAGCCCGCTCATATGCCCAGCTCCACCCTGTCTCCTTGATGCGATAATGGTATCGCGGATCGAGACTTAGCAGCCTGACCTCCGGGACATCGGAGCCGGACGCCGTTCCAGTAAGGATGAAAGAAGTGAAATCCGAATAATCCTCTTCGCTGTCAATCAATTTGCGCTGGATGGTAAAACTGGCGCTCTCCCCTTCTGCCAGACCGATCTTCTGGATAATAAGTCTGATTGGGATGGTCAGAACGGGTTCCGGATAGTTGGCAATCGCTTCGCCCTCGGGATTGCCTTTCCCGTCAGAGATGAAAAGTCCGGAATCCGCAGTCGCATTGGTTGGTATATCAGCTCCGCCTACAGCATCTTCCGCCACGGTTATGGGGAACTCTGCAACAAGTTTGAACCCACGGTAGCCATCTTGCTGGAAAGCGTAATTCGGATCGTCCGAAGAGATTTGTCTGGTGTTGTGATGGTCGGTGTCACCGTCAAGCCCGCACCATAGGTTTTCAAAGTCGAATCCATTGAAAATAAGTCGCTTGCCATCTATCACGAAAGAGATATCCCTGTCGATATCGAGGTTCGTTTTTTTCGTCCAGGAAACCCCTCCACGTTCGTCCACCCTGTCGAACCATATTTCTTCAAGGGGCGGCCTCGAGTCGACCGGAACATCCTCCGCGAACGCTAGATAGGTCTGTCCGTCTATCTCCTTGGTGCCGATGCATTGAGAGGTGTACAAGCGTATCTTGCCGCTGCTTTCAAGCCCGTCAGGAAGGTCGAAACTGTCGCTGATGGCATCCACCGCGACCAGGTGGGCGCCGGTATCTCCGGTAGTAGCATCTGCGATGTCTGCAAATGCGCTTTCCAAACCGCCGCTCTGACGGGCGTCCATATAATAGATCCGATCTTCTTCAGGGGTGATGGCCGTACCGGAATAGACAATATCCGCCATATTCGGTCCTCCTGTGGCAGCCGAATCATTGTAATTGGATGACAGATACTTAAGGAACTCCGATGCGTACATTGTGTCAGCGAAATCTATCGTGTATATTTTCGCACTCGTTCCCTGGGAATTACCAGTTCCGGTGCTATAATCAGACTTGATCAGCCCGGCTTCCTGCAGGGAGAGTCTTACAGTATTGAACCTGCTCCCTCCTGTTCCGCCCGGGTAAGTGCCGTTCGCATAAAGCTCTTTAGGTTCTCCGTCCGTAAAGACTACCACGACCTTGTTACGGCTCACTTCGCCCTCTCCGTTGACGGGTGCCATACCGGTCTGTCTTTGCAAGTTTTGCAGCAGCCGTGTTGCCAGACGCAAACCATAAAAAGTCAAGGTTCCGCCCCTGAAATTGAAATGGTCGTCTATCACCGACAAATAGGAGCCAAGGTTGTTATCGCCTATCTCCGAAAAGCCCTTGACGACCCTGGTATTGCTTTTTGCTCTGAAAGAGATGCCGGAAGAAGAAGGAGCAATGCTGGGATTTGCAACGGTCCCGGAAGACATAGTATTAGCGAAAGCCACGATTGCAATCTGGTGCTTGGTTACCCCGGCTTCGAATCTGTCCGTAGTATTATGATAGTATATCGACCGTATGAATGCATCTACTCCCGGCAGCAGTTCATCCACACGTGACAACGGGCGATAAATGTTGTCCCCCGCGTATCCGACGAGGAGTATCTGGTTCGGGCTGTTGTTATTGGAAAGAAGTGCTTCCGGGCTCAATTCCGTCCTGAAGCCTGATCCGTCCTTGGTGCATATGAGATACCATTTCTGGCCGTTTGTCCTGATAATGAACAGATTGTAGTAGGCAACGTCCCCGGCTATGTATTCTTCCCTCTTTATCTTGTAATATATACCGTCATCTTCAAGATAGTAATACAGGGAGGGTGATGGACTGTCTTCCGTAGAATCAAAGTAAGACCAGGCTGTCATTCGGTATCTATCGATACTCGTGTTCGTCGTGGGTACGTCGAACATCGGGTCACCTCGGTCATATCCGTAATTGTATGAGTAGCAATGTATACCCAGATGACAATTCTCCGAAGTATGGGCCTCCCTCAGGAAATTGTAATAGGGATCTTCAGGATCCGCCAGCTGCGCCGCCGTGATGTAGTCAGGCCTTGTCTTTCCGTAAAGGCAGTCTTCGAGCATCGAACCGGAATTGTCCAGTACGAGGACAAAGTCCGTGGGGACCACGCGCTTGGAGACCGAGCCGGTGATGAAAGTCTCGAGGCGCAGGGTATACTCTCCGTCGGCGTTCGGCTCAGTGGATTTCAGATATTTGTTCAGTCCGACGTGTTCATCCGGGAACGAGACGTACTTTTCTGGGTTAAAAACAGGCTGGGCATGGGCCGCAGGGACCAGGAAAATGACAGCTGCAAGGGTTATCAAGGTTTTATATTTGCATTTCATT
This sequence comes from uncultured Bacteroidia bacterium, assembly GCA_902785785.1. GTDB lineage: Bacteria > Bacteroidota > Bacteroidia > Bacteroidales > UBA932 > Cryptobacteroides. The sequence continues at coordinate 17,154 of CADAAA010000009.1, forward strand.
TCTTCATCATTTCATTAGTTAATCAATTGAACGACACGCCCAGTGCCTCCCAGGCCTGCCGGAAAGTCCGGCCCTCCTCGGCCTCGATGGCCTGTACAGGGATTTCCATCACAAGTTCAAGATCGGTATAGGGCTGTTTTCCTGCCTTCCGGTCAAAGTAGTAGACTGCGGGGGGAACACCGGACAGGTTCGCGTCCAAGGCATATTTGATGAAAAGCGGATCCGGAATGGACTGCCCGGCAGGAACGACATTCCTATAATAGAAAAAACCGTCGTTTTCGTTGTAAATCCAGTCATTTCCAGGAAGGCCGGTGAATACGCCCCCGAAATTGTCGCCTGTCATAGAGGCGTCCATCCGCCAGGCAGGGACGAACTCGTCGCCGGTCGCAGAACGGTATCCGACGGCGAGGCCATAGTCATCCCCTGCATTGCCATACCAGTTGGCGACTATGTGGGCGCGGATGAAGGAGTCGAGGTTGCCGGTGTTCGTGATCACCACGTCGGTCTTCTCGAAACCGCTGACCTTATCCTCGATATCCACGTCCATAAGACCTGCCTTAAGGGTGTACGTACGTATCTCCCCTGCTCTCCAGGAAACATTGCCGGTCAAGGCTTTACCCAGTTCGATGCGACGCGTGACAGGGCCGGAATCCTTTCCTCCGCTCACGACATGGAAGGTGACGTCCATCACGACATCGTCGTTCATCTGCTGGGGGATGAGCCAGAAAGTCTTGGACGCATCTGCGTCGTTGAGATTCTTCCGGTTGCCGGCGGCGGCGAAAGAGTCGGCATACCGGCCTTTGTTCGCGAACGATCCACCCATCTCGAAGTCGACTATGTCATCGTCCTCGAGGGCCACGGTGAAAGCCTCTCCACTGTCCAATTCCACACCTCCGGACACATCATCCACCCACTGCCCGTTTTCCCAGGCGGAGACAATCCTGAAATGCGCGGACCTGGTAAGAGCTTGGGGGAACTCGACCTTGGTGATAAACGTACTGACATCGTCGGAGTTCTCATTGTCCGTTGCGAACTTGATCCCGGTAAGTGCGTGATGGAAGAGAACAGGGATTTCATTCTTGGTTTCCGCCTTCTTTACGGGTCGGCTGGCAAAGAGGATGTCCTGCTGTTCGGTGGCATCCAGCGGTACCGTGTAATCGAATTCGATGACTCCCCCACCGTCACTCAGAGTATATCGAAGCCCGCTCATTCCTTCCACGTTCTCCTGTGCGCGCATAAAGAAGTACAGGACATCATCGCCCTCGAAGGGATCGGAGGCGAACTTCCTGATCCAGATGTCTCCATCGTTTATGAACGGACCGTCAGGGATAGCGGGGGCCGTGGACAGAGCGCCTTCCGAAGCAGGGAACGCCAGCCCGTAGAACTTTCCTCCGGACATCTCGATGAAGTTTTCGGTATATATGGGCGTGCCCTTGGTGTCCGGAGCTCCGAAGGCCGCCCCGTAAGTGGTGATGCTCTCCTCCAGGAATAGTCCATACCCCTCGACCGGACTGTCCAAGGGGATGGTAATTCCCCTTGCGTCAGTGCAAGGGGACGTTTCTGACCGGGTATCAGGAACACCGTTCCTCAAGCTGAACACCAGTGTATTTGTGTCTTGTGACATCGAGGCGGAGCCGTTTTCCTCCCTGAAACCTTCGTCACAGGATGCGGACAAAAGCATTGCCGCTACAGTCGGAAATGCGATTAGAAGCTTTTTCATCTCAGTCAAGTTCAGTGGGTTAAAACTCGAAATATGTGGTCTCGGACGGTGAAGTCTGGCCGCTTGGCGGTATGTCAATATTGTACAGTTCATCCACAGTGACGGTGTAGTGCATGGAATCGCAGATGATCCCTTCGAGCTCAGCAAGCACCGTCTTTGTCAAGGGTGCCTGGTACTTCAATTCTGTTCTTGTCTTCATAGATTAAGGGTTTTCATTGCCAAAGTCAATCGGAGCGGCGGGCGAAGCGTGGACGCCCGGCCTCCGCGCCAAGGTCGATGCCAAGATGCTGGAGCCGTAGTTTGATGGCATTCACGTTGCGTCCGAAATGATCTGAAAGCGTACGCCAGGAATTCCCCGAGGAGTACATTTCCAACAAGGATTCATCGTCGGCGGAAGTCCATTTCAGGAAAGAATTCGGGTATCGGGCACGGAAATCATTCATTCTCAAGCGGTCCCAATTGAGGAATGCCATCAGGAGCAACAGTCTTTCCTGCTCCTGCATCCCAGCTACCCAGTGCAGAAGGCGTTCTCCTCCGCCACTGAGGAATACCTTTTCCAATTGTTCCTGCCGGAATCCACAGACACCCCGGTCAAACTCCCATCCGTCCGAGTCGATGAATTCATCCGTGTTTAAGTAACCCGCCAATTCATCAAGCGCTTCAATCATAATGTCGGTCAGAGCATCCAGAGCGATACTTCTGTGCGGAGCCAGAATGGCTTCCAGGCGAGTAGATTCCTCGCTGATCTTCTTTTTCATAGCCTCTTTAATTTAAGTTACCGGCAAAATTAAAGAAGCCTATCCATTTCCACAAATTGGAAATGGATAAAATCAGAACAATCTCATTAACAGCCTCTTACGCGGACGGAATGCAAACTTTTTTCCTAAATTTAACCAAAACTTATCCCTCACCCAACGGATGATGGATACATGTATGGGGTCGCGATGATTAGAAGGAGACGCGAGCACCGAGGGTGGCTCCGAAGGTGTCCGGGAGGACGGAGCCACGGTCGGCGTAGATGCCGTAAAGCAGGGAGAGGTCCATGGGGCGGCGGGTGACGCGCAGGCACACGGAGCCGGTGAAACCGGCGCTCAGCTGCCGCAGCGGCGTCTCGACGACGCTCCCCCACTCCTTGTTCCAGGCGGATTCGCCGGCGTAGGGCCGCCCGTAGGTGCCGTGGTTCAGCGAATATGTCAGCATCAGCTTGTACGGATGCTGGCGGAACAACTTGCCAGAAAGGGCGAAATGATGGGCTTTCAGCCTGTTGTTCTCGAGGCCGGCGACCATAACGGCCGAGGTCCAGGTCCCCGCGAGTGTACCCACAGGGTACATCAGCGGGGTGCCGACCGGCCGCCCGAAATGCGTCCAGCCGGACCGGTACTCTCCATTGTTGAAATAGTTGTCACCTCCCGTAGTCTTGACACCGGGAGGCGTGATGCTGTGCCCCTCTTCGTCGAACTTTTCGCCGTTGAAAGGCCCCGACTGGTACATTGTATAGGTATGCTCGTACAGGATGTCCGAAACCCAGCGGGACTTGTCGTCCCAGCCGAAATGCAGCGTAGTCACCCCGTCCGGGAAATTCTGGAATCCCATTCCAGAACCATCAGCGTAGGGTATATCATGCTGGAACTTGATCTTCCAGCCGTCACCAAGGTACTCTGCACCCCACATCTCTCCGCCGCCCTGATCACCGATGACATTGAGCCGGTCACTCCGCGTCCCGTCGGCACCAGCATGACTGCCAGTTACCATCCGGAAATAGTTCCCGAACGTGACCGGCATGGTCCCCTTGTTGGGGATTGTTCCGGCCCAGATAGCATAATGGTCCAGAAGGAAATGAAGCCTCAACCTTGCACCAATGTCGAAACGGAATCCTATCCGAGTCCTGTGTACCAACGGGTCCTCGACGTATCTGATACCCAAAGGCTTATAGTCGCCGAAAGCTCCGTATAACCATACGTGCTCCTGAGTAAAAGGGACAGCTATGGGAGCCAACGAAAGGAGGTAGCCCGGCATGGGGCGGGCATTGCCGCTCTCGGCCACGTGTCCACCCGTGGTGGACAGCGAGCCGAGGCGCTCATCCGCCCCGTAGAAATCCAACTCCCTGTGCTTCATCCCCAAATCAAGGGTGAAAGCCTTCCAGCGCAGCGAACCGTACAGTTCGTCCGTCATAAGATGCAGCGGAGAAGACCCCGGATCCAGGTCATTGATATAGCTGTTCGCCGCAAAAGAAGCCCCCCAGCGCCACTGGAAGGTCTTTGACGCATCGAACTCCGTCCTCGCCTGCACAAGTGCAAATGCGCCCTGGTTCTCCGGCATCAGGCCCCATTGGTTCGCCGTCGCCCAGAAGGGCAGCGGCTCACCGGGCCCGCCTGACAGCGCGCCCAGAAGCATAAGAGAGACAAAAAAGTCGTTCATTTACCGGTTGTCATACATCTTGGAGTAATACTCCAGATAGTCGCCGCTGGTGACGTTGTCCAGCCAGTCCTGATTGTCAAGGTACCAGCGGACAGTCTTCTCGATACCTTCCTCAAACTGCAGGGAAGGCTCCCAGCCCAGCTCGCGCTGGAGCTTGGTCGAGTCGATGGCGTAGCGGAGGTCGTGCCCGGCACGGTCGGTCACATAAGTGATCAGGTCCTCGTCCGCACCCTCCGGCCGGCCTATCAGCCGGTCCACGGTGCGGATCAGCACCTTGATGATGTCGATATTCTTCCACTCGTTGAAGCCGCCGATATTGTAGGTGTCCGCGACCGTCCCCTTGTGGAAAATGACGTCAATCGCACGGGCGTGGTCCTCGACATAGAGCCAGTCGCGGACATTCTCGCCCCTGCCATACACCGGCAATGGTTTACGATGACGGATATTATTGATAAAGAGAGGGATAAGCTTTTCCGGAAACTGGTAAGGCCCGTAGTTATTCGAGCAGTTCGTCACGATTGTCGGCATCCCGTAGGTATCGTGGAAAGCCCTGACGAAATGGTCGGAAGATGCCTTTGAGGCGCTGTAAGGGCTGTGCGGGAGGTATTTCATATCCTCCGTAAAGAAAGCCGTGCCATACGCGAGATGATGCTCCCCCGACGATGCCTTGGTGGTGAACGGCGGCTTGACGCCCTCCGGGCAGTCCATCTTCAGCGCGCCGTACACCTCGTCGGTGGAGATATGGTAGAAGCGCTTCCCTTCGTATTTCTCCGGAAGGGACTCCCACCAGAGCCTGGCGGCCTGAAGGAGCGAAAGGGTCCCCAGCACGTTCGTCTTCGCGAACGTGAACGGGTCCTTGATGCTCCTGTCCACATGGCTTTCCGCCGCCAGGTGGATGATGCCGTCGACATTCTCTTTCTGCATCAACTCGAACATCTTGTCGAAATCACAGATGTCCGCCTTGACAAAGGTATAATTGGACTTGTCCTCGATGTCCTTGAGGTTCGCGAGGTTGCCGGCGTAGGTCAGCTTATCGACATTGATGATATGATAGTCAGGATACTTCGTGACGAAAAGCCGCACGACGTGCGAGCCGATGAACCCGGCACCGCCGGTGATCATTATCGTTCTCTTATACATTCGCGTAAATGATTGGATTATAGCGTTATTGCCGCTTTGTCATTTCAGTTTGCCGTCAGCCAGCTGTAGGAGATACTGGCCGTATTGATTCTTCGCCATGGGCATAGCGACTTCGCGCAAACGGTCCGCGCTGATCCAGCCGTTCTCGAAAGCGATGTCCTCGAGGCAGCCGATCTTCAGGCCGGTACGCTTTTCAAGCGTCTCGACGAAGATCGAGGCCTCGGCGAGCGAGTCGTGCGTGCCGGTGTCGAGCCAGGCGAAGCCCCGGCCGAACACCTGCACCTTGAGCTCGCCGTCCTTCAGGAACTCCTGGTTCACGGAAGTGATCTCCAGCTCGCCGCGGGCGGAAGGCTTGATGCCCTTGGCGACCTTGACGACCTTGTTGGGATAGAAATAAAGGCCGACTACGGCATAGTTGGACTTAGGGACTTTCGGCTTTTCCTCAATGCTCAGGCAGTTGCCCTCGGCGTCGAACTCAGCTACTCCGTATCGCTCCGGATCGTTTACCCAGTATCCGAAGACAGTGGCCTTGGCATTTTCCTCGGCATCCTTCACGGCCTGGCGAAGCAAGGCAGTGAAACCGGCGCCGTGGAAAATGTTGTCGCCGAGCACGAGGCAGGCGGCATCGTCGCCGATGAAATCGGCTCCGATGATGAACGCCTGCGCGAGCCCGTCCGGGCTCGGCTGCTCGGCGTACTCGAAGTGCACCCCATAGTCGGACCCATCTCCCAGCAGCCTGCGGAATCCAGGCAGATCCTGCGGCGTAGATATGATCAGGATGTCCCTGATCCCGGCCAGCATCAGCGCGCTGACGGGATAATAGACCATAGGCTTGTCGTAAATCGGCAGGAGCTGCTTGCTCACGCCCTTAGTAATCGGATAGAGACGGGTGCCGGATCCTCCGGCCAAAACGATTCCTTTCATATAGCAGACCGTACTTATGCCGCCGCCGTCGACGGCTCTTATTTACAAAAATACGAATTATTCTCATATTTCTATCACCTTTCCGCCTTCCGCCATCTCCTTAACCTCCGGTCGGAGAAGCAAGGAGCAGCGGGAGGAATGAAGCGAGGGGCAGGATTAGCGTTTATGGAGGAAAATGGCTATTTTCGCAGAAGGTTTTGCCAGCATAAGGAGATTAATAGACAGACCATGACAGTAGAACGACATCCGCTTGAGCCATTCTTGCCGCAGGGAGCACGAGTGCTGTTCCTAGGGAGTTTTCCGCCGCCGAGGCAGCGCTGGTCGATGGAGTTCTTCTACCCCAATTTCATCAATGATTTCTGGCGCATAATCGGTCTGGTATTCTTCTGGGAGAAGGAGCATTTCGTTGTACCTGGTGAGAGGCGGTTCGACAGGGAGCGGATCGTGGATTTCTGCAAGGAAAAGGGCATTGCGATGTTCGACACCGCTACGGAGGTCCGTCGGCTGCAGGACAATGCTTCGGACAAGTTCCTGGAGGTCATCAAGCCGACGGACCTCACGGGGCTGCTGGCGCTGATTCCCGCCTGTCGGGCGGTGGTGACTACCGGCCAGAAGGCCGCCGACGTCATCGTCGGAGCCTTCGGCTGCGACGAGCCCCGTGTCGGCGGCCACACCCTTTTGGACATCCAGGGCCGCTGTCTTGAATTCTGGCGAATGCCCTCAACCTCACGCGCTTATCCCCTGCCGCTCGAGCGCAAAGCCGACGCCTACCGGCAATTGTTTTCCGCCCTGGGCATCAAATAATGCCACGCCGGTAAGAACAGCATCCGGGGAAAAACATCTAAAAACCGCAAGTCTTCATCTGAGCCAGTTGTAAAGAAGCTCGACTGGATGGACGGCATGGGCGCCCGTGCCGTCGAGAATCTGCTGGCGGCAGGACGTACCTGGCGCAACGACCACCGCGGGAGTGGGAGCAGAATCAGGGCTTGTACGGAGACCGAGGGCGCGGCGGACGGCGGGGAAAAGGACCATTTCGCCGATCTCGAGAGAACGGCGGTAATGCTCCTTTTCGTAGCCGAAAGATCCGGCCATGCCGCAGCAGCCGCTGGGGATGACATGGACCGTGGCGCCGGGTAGCAGCCGGAGCGCCGCGGCGGTCTTGTCGATACCGACAAGAGCTTTCTGGTGACAGTGACCATGGAGCCAGACCTCGACGGGATCATCACGGAAGAGGTCCTTCGAGATGCGGCCGGCGGCGACCTCACGCATGATGAACTCATCAAAGAGCAGGCAGTTGGCTGCGAGGTCGCGCGCGGTCTGCCGCATCTCCGGCGGCACGAGGTCCGGGTACTCGTCCCGGAAACTCAGGATGCACGAGGGCTCGATGCCCACGAGCGGTGCGTCGGCCGTCACCAGGTCCGCCAAGAGGCGAACATTGCGGACGGCAAAGCGCCGCGCCAGTTTCAGGCAGCCTTTGGAGATGGCCGCGCGGCCGCTTTCGACATGCTTCGGCACGACAACGTCGTAGCCAAGCCTGCGGAGCAGCCGCGCAAACGTCAGGCCGAGCTCCGCCTCCTGATAATTGGTGAATTCGTCCGCGAACAGGTAAACGCGGCGGCCGCCCGAACCATCCGCGCGCACAAAATCGCCAAATTCGTGCGCGGAGGGGGCCGAAAGAGACTCCGCGCGCACAAAATCGCTAGATTCGTGCGCGGAAGGGGCCGAAAGAGGCTCCGCGCGCACAAAATCGACAGATTTGTGCGCGGAGGGGGCCGAAAGGGATGTCTCGCGCACAAAATCGCCAGATTCGTGCGCGGATGAGGCCGAAAGGGGCTCCGCGCGCACAAAATCGCTAGATTCGTGCGCGGAAGGGGCAGTGGGAGCCGCGGACGAAACGGAGGTGACAGAAGCGGCGGAAGTGGACGAGCCAGCGGAAGTGGATAAGCCGGAGGGAGCGGAAGATCCAGAGGGAGCGACAGGGAGAGGCGAGGCGACAGGCTGAGGCGAGGCGGCGGAAAAAGCGGAGGCAAAACCGTCGCGGCGGAGGAGCTGGCGGAGGGTATGGCGGCTTAGGGCGGGGATCTGCCGCTCGGCGGCGAAACGCAGGATGCGTTTCAGCAGGGCCGCCGACGGCCGCCAGCGCGCGAAGAAGTTGTAGAGCGGGCGGACCAGATGGCCCAGCCGCTCGACGGCGGCCATCCGTGCGACCGCGAAAGAGCGCAGCGGCGTGCCTTCCCGCTCGTGGATCTGCTCCAGGACCTCCGCACGGATGCGTGTCATGTCGACATTGGAGGGGCATTCTCCCCGGCAGCCCTTGCATGCGAGGCAGCTTTCCAGCACTTCCTTGACCTCCGGCGAAGTGAATCCATCGCCGTGTGTCAGGCATTCTCTCAGTATATTCGCCCTGGCACGGGTAGTCATCAGTTCGTCGCCAGTGGCTTTGAAGGCAGGACACATCGTGCCGCCGATGAGATTGGACTTGCGGCAATCGCCGGCGCCGTTGCACTGCTCGATGGAGCACATGAGCGCGTGCGCCTGACTGCGCACGCCGCTGGCGCCATCGACTTTGCATTCGTCGAATGCCGCCCTCCAGTTGAAAACCGTCTCCGCATCCTCTATGACGTATGGCTGTCCAATCTCGAAACGAAGCCACTCATCCATACCGGGGGCATCGACGATCTTGTTCATATTGAACACGTTATACGGATCCCAGCAGCGCTTGACCTCCTGCATGAGACGGTAGCATTCCTCGCCGTACATCAGGGGGATGAACTCGCCACGGAGGCGGCCGTCGCCGTGCTCGCCGCTGAGACTGCCGCGGTGCTTACGCACCAGCGCGGCAGTCTCCTCGGCCACCGCACGGAAAAGACGCCGCCCGTCCTCGGTCTTCAAATTGATGATCGGCCTAAGATGCAATTCGCCCGTGCTGATATGGCCGTAGAAAACGCACTGCAGGCCGAGGCGGTCCAGCATGGCGCGGAAGTCGCGCATATACGCCGGGAGGCGTTCGGGCGCAATCGCCGTGTCCTCTATGACTCCGACCGGCTTGGCATCGCCTTTCATGCCGCTGAGCACGCCGAGACCGGCCTTGCGCAAGGCCCAGACGCGCGCCACGTCGGCCCCGTACACCCGCGTGCAGGTGTACGAGAGGCCGCTTGCGAGAAGCTCCGCTTCGAGCGCGTCGGCGCGCGCGTCCATTTCCGCTCCGCGGAACTCCGCAATCAGCAGCGCCGCCGGATTGCCCTCGACGAAAAAGCGGTTGCGCTGCGCCTCAAGATTGTCCTTCCCAAGCTCCAGTATACGCCCGTCCATCAGCTCGACAGCGTCCGGAGAATGCCGCAGCGCAACCAGATTCGCCTCGAAGCTGGCCTCGAGTGACGGGCAATGCGCGCACAAGACCATCCCTTCCTTCGGAGGCAAAGGGTCCAGCGACACTTTGATCTCCGTCACAAAGGCAAGCGTCCCTTCACTGCCGCAGAGCAGTTTGCAGAGGTCGATGGGTGGGACGCTGCCCATGGCGGAGGAGTCGCCTGCCGCGCCATCCAGCCCCAGCGCCTCGTCAATCGCGTAGCCGCAACTACGGCGGCGCAGCGACCGGTCCGGGAAATTCGCCTCTATGAGGCCCCGGACCGCCGGGTCTCTGCGCCAGCCCTCGAGCTGCGCATAAATGCTCCGCTCGAGGTCCCCCTCTCCCCTCTCATCAGTATCGAAGAAAGATCCGTCCGCCAGCAAACCCTTGATCTGCAGCACATGATGGCGGGTGGATCCATAGATGAGAGAATGCGTTCCGCACGAATTGTTCCCGACCATTCCGCCGATACAGCAACGGTTGCTCGTCGATGTCTCCGGACTGAAGAACAACCCGTAAGGCTTCAGCGCGATGTTCAACTCATCGCGCACAACGCCCGGCTCGACGCGGGCCCAGCGCCCATCGGGATTGATTTCCAGTATATGGTTGAAATGCCGGCTGATATCCACGACAATACCATTGCCTACCACCTGGCCAGCAATGGACGTGCCCCCCGCGCGGGGAATGAGACAAGTGCCCCGATCCCGCGCGATGCGGATCAGCTCTCGGATATCCTCCACGCTTTCCGGGTACGCCACCCCGCGCGGGATCTCCCGGTACGCGCTGGCATCGGTCGAATAAGCTATCTTATGTATGGAATCTGTGTAAATCTTCATATGCTTCTTCAAACCTGAAACAATGGGCAATCAAGGGAGCTCGACATCCAGGAGGATGGGCCAGTGGTCGCTGATGCGGGGAACGCCGTAGCCGTCGGTGAGCATGCGGTAGGATACGGGCGTGACACCGTTTACGAAGAAATGGTCGATCGCGCCGTGGCTCTCGGACTTGGTAAAATTGGCGAATGTATCGGTCTCGGGCTCGCCGAGCAGAGTCCGCGCCGACTGCATCCGCAGTCCGGCGGACTCGATGCTGCGCAGCCCGGTATTCCAGTCGCCGCAGGCGATGTCGCGCCCGGTCAGCTGGCCGTTGACCTGCCTGACCGTACGCTCCACAATTTCTTTCTCCCAGCGGGAGTGGACATTGACAATACGGATACCGGATACTGTACAGGCTTCCCAGAAAATTGCAAAAGAATGACGAGAAGCCTTCAGACCGTCACGGACATAGATCGGATGGCTGACGCCGACACCTACCCGATGATATCCGTCCGGGACATAACTTCCTGCAGGTGGCAGTACCTCCTGAAGGCAGATGACATCGGGATCGACATCCTCTATCATACGCCTCATCGCCTCCATCCGCTTGCGCCAATAGTATTCTCCGGATTCGTCGCGGTCGCGGGTCCATTCGCGGATATTGAAGGAGAGGACCCGCAGGGTCCGGCCGGCCTGAGGAACGGGGGCGGAAGCGCCTTGGGTGCCGGCCAGAGACGGTGCAGCCGAATAAGTGCCTGGGGCCCCATCCGGCAGCGGCGCGGGCGAAGCGGCGGCCGCGCCGCCGAGCCCGGCCAGGCCGGCGCTGAGCGCCGCCCGGCCCGGTCCTCCGGCCCGGGCGCACGACACGCACAATGCCACGCCGAAGATCAGTGCAACGGCCTTGATCATAGGATATTAGTCTCTCTTGAAGATATCCCTGGTATAAACCTTATCCTTCACATCATCCAGGACACTCTCGTAGCGGTTGGCTATGATTGCGTCACAACCGGCCTTGAATGTCTCAAGGTCGTTAACTACACGCGAACCGAAGAAAGTAGTGCCGTCAGGCAGCGAAGGCTCATAGACGATGACCTTGGCGCCCTTGGCCTTGATGCGCTTCATGATACCCTGGATGGAACTCTGGCGGAAGTTGTCCGAGCCGGACTTCATCGCCAGGCGGTAGACACCTACGGTGACATCGTGTTCGCGGGCAGAATCGTATGCACTGGACGCCGTGTAGTATCCTGCCTTGTCGAGCACGCGGTCGGCGATGTAGTCCTTGCGCGTGCGGTTGCTCTCCACGATGGCTTTGATCAGGTTCTCGGGAACATCGTTGAAATTGGCAAGAAGCTGCTTGGTATCCTTGGGAAGGCAGTAGCCGCCGTAGCCGAAAGAAGGGTTGTTGTAGTGTCCGCCGATGCGCGGGTCTCCGCATACTCCGTTGATAATGGACTCGGTATCAAGCCCTTTCATCTCAGCATAAGTATCCAGTTCGTTGAAGAACGAGACGCGGAGAGCAAGGTAAGTATTGGCGAAGAGCTTCACTGCCTCGGCTTCGGTCGATCCCATGAAAAGCACGGGAGTATCCTCCTTGAGCGAAGCCTCATGGATGAGGCCGGCGAAGGTATGCGCGGCCTCCCCGAGGGAAGGGTCGTCATACCCGACTATTATACGGGAAGGATAAAGGTTGTCGTAAAGTGCCTTTGACTCCCTTAGGAATTCCGGTGCGAAGATGATCTTGGGAGTGACGACCCTCATGGTGCCGTCGGAAAGGCGCTCGCGGTACGAGAAGCGCTCGCGCGCGCTGCGCGTATACCCGACAGGCACGGTGGACTTGATGACCATCACTGCATCGGGATTCACCTCCAGGACCATCTCGATGACCTCCTCGACATGCGAGGTGTCGAAGAAATTCTTCTTGGGGTCGTAGTTCGTGGGGGTAGCGATGACGACGAAGTCCGCGCCTCGATAGGCGGCGCGGCCGTCGAGCGTGGCCGTCAGGTCCAGCGAGACGGGATTGCCTGCGGCATCGGTGCCCGCCAGGTAACGCTCGATGTAGTCGTCCAGGATGGGGCTAACACGACTGTTGAGCAGATCGACCTTTTCCGGAACGACATCCACGGCCGCCACATGGTGGCGCTGCGAGAGAAGCGTGGCGATGCTGAGTCCCACATAACCGGTTCCTGCTACTGCAATATTCATGTCTTCGATGTATTTGAAACAAACAAAGATACTCATATCCGGCCAAAAAGCCAAGGATGCCACACACGGCCGGAAGGGACAAAAAAAGAGCGGCAGAAAGTATTTCTGCCGCTCTGTGCTCCCTTAGGGGCTCGAACCCTAGACACCCTGATTAAGAGTCAGGTGCTCTACCAACTGAGCTAAGGAAGCTTGTATATCTTGAAAGAACTGTGTATACTATTCTTGTGACCCGTTCGGGGCTCGAACCCGAGACCCCAACATTAAAAGTGTTGTGCTCTACCAACTGAGCTAACGAGTCCTCCGTTTTGGGATTGCAAAGGTAGGCTTTTCCTTTGACAACTCCAAACTTTTTTCAAATTATTTCACGCCTTTGCTTTAAGCCTTAGGCAGAGCATGGTGAGGTCGTCGCTGGGCTCGGCTTTGCCGACATGGGAGGCGACGGCACGTTGCATGCTTTCCACCACCGTTAAAGCATTTGCCGTACTGAGTCCGGAGAGTACGCTGGAGATGCGGTCCATTCCGAACTCCACGTGATCGACGTTCTCCGCTTCATTGAGGCCGTCCGTGTAAAGGAAAAGCATGCAACCCCTGAGGTCATCCAGGACCTGTCCTTCGTATTCGCATCCATTCAAGACGCCAAGAGGTGTGTTGGGCACGCAGTCCAGGAAAACAGGTGCACTGCCGCCCGACATCAGTGCCGGAGGGTTGTGGCCGCAGTTGCAATACTCCAGCCTGCCCGTCACCAGATCAAGCACTCCGATGAAGGAAGTGACGAACATCATGCTCTCATTGTTCTCGGACAGCGTATCATTTAGCCTCCTGGCTATTTCGGAAGGCGGGATACCCTGCTTTCCCATGACGCGGAACATACTCCGCGTCGTGGCCATGAACATGCTGGCAGGTATACCCTTGCCGCTGACGTCCCCTATGCAGAAGAACAGTTTGTCACCCAGCAGCAAGTAGTCATACAGGTCACCGCCGACCTCCCTTGCAGGGGCCATCAATGCGTGAAGGTCCAGCTCTTTCCTTTCAGGGAAAGGAGGGAATACATTCGGAACCATCCCCATCTGGATATCGTGTGCGATGCGGAGTTCCCCTTCGATGCGTTCTTTCTTAGCCGTGGTCACCTTCAATTCGTCGATGTAGGAAACCAGGGAGGATTGCATGTGGGCGAAAGATCGGGACAACGTCCCTATCTCATCCTCACGGTCTGTCTGTGGAATGGGCCTGTCGAAATCACCCTCTGCGATATTGCCGGCTTCGATGGCCAGTTCCTTCAACGGGATCATCGTCCGTTCGATCACCTTGAAGTTCGAGAAGAAAAGCAGCAGCAAACCGAGTAGGGCAAGGAGGCTCGCGATGATGCGCAGCCTGTCGAACGCCCCGAATATATCCTTCTCCAGGCAGATGAGTGCCAGGCTCCATCCGGTGTCCTTCAACGGTTTGTAGAATGCGTATGTGTCCTCACCGTTCACCCTTACCTCCTGGAATCCTTCCTTGAGGTCCTGCATGTCGTGCCCGACATACTCCAGGGAAGGATCATCCCCCTTGAGGTTACGAGTGAATATCGTCTCATAGAAAAGCTTCTCCGAATCGGGATGTATGAGGAAGGTACCTCCCCTGCTGATAAGCACGCAACCGGAATGCGGATAAGGCTTGACGGAGGACAACTGCTCGGAGAGCCACTTAGGAGACACGTCCAGTGAGACTACACCGATGAAATCCCCGTTGGCATCTGTCAAAGGCTTGCTGTACGAAATCAGCATATCGGTCTGCAAGGAATAGTCATCGTCGTAATCCCAGTCGCAATACGGCTCTGTCCAGCAAGGCTGGTTCAGGAGTTTGGGCATCAGGTACCAGTCGAGATAGAAATACTGGTAGTCTTCATCGCCTTCCTGGCTGGTCTCGATGACACCGTCGGTATTGCTCGAATAGGCTGAGAAATACTCCTGGTTTTCGAAGTAGTAAGGTTCGAAGGCTATTGCGCATCCGATAAGGTCACTGTTGCCCTGAAGGGCATTGCGGGTATACTCGAAGAGGGTATCCGGAGAGTCCAGATGGCGGTAGACCAACCATTCGACATTGTCGGCCGTCTGTTCAACATCATCAAGTATGCGCGTCAGGCGCAACTCACTGTTCTCCAGCACCTGGGTGGCACGCTGCACGGCCTCGTTCCAGACGGATTTCCTGGAGACATAGGAAACGTAAAGCTGCGCAGCCAGGAAAATGAATGCAGCGGTCAGGACGACCCACACACTCACCCTGACAGGGAACGAAGTACGGAATATTTCCTGAAGCTTTCTCATGGCAGGAGTTTCTCTACAGTCACTTCATCCTTCAGGATCCCGCCTTCAAGCATCAACGAGGAGGCCTGACTGACCATGTCCCGCCGGAGACGGAACTCCCTTTCGCCGGAGTCCGGGTCCAATTGGAGCCGCAGTACCTCTTCGAGCATCAGCTGCTGAAGAATACGGTTGGTAGGGATACGGAACTCCTTGACATACTTCATTACGATCTCGAGGGTCTCATCCAGATGCTCCGCAGCCCATTCCCAGCCGCGGCGGCTGGCCCGCACGAAGCGCTCCGCGCTGTCGCGGTCCTTCTTGTACGCCGCGGCGGTCATGTATACCCCGTCCTCCTGGATGTTGTACCCGTGTTCGGAGAAACGGTATATGCCCTTCCCCGGTGTCACCAGACCCGTCTGGAGGAGCTGGTAATACTCGTTGTAGCTGGTGGCAAGTGTCGCGTCGACAGCCCCCGCTACAAAGAGATTCAGGCTGGAAGAAGCCGTAATCCACTTGTAGTCAAGATGCTCACGGGATGCCATACACATCGGGACCTGCCCGAATCCTGCCCTCCAAGTGATGACCTTGGCATTGTGCAGCCCGAGGGGATCGGCGCCGTAGCGGGAGACGATCACCATGCTGCTGTTCATGGATGTCTGGAGTATGTTCACCACCGGCACGCCCTTGTCCACAAGCTCCATGGCCTCGGACAGGAACATGGAATAAGCCTGGCTGCCCCCCGAGCGCACCCGGTCTTCAAGCGTCTGGGTGGCAAAGGGGTGTCTGATCTCCACGTCCAGGCCTTCCTCGTCGTAGAAGCCCTTCTCCTTCGCGACGTAGTAGCCTGCGAACTGCGCCTGGGCCATCCACTGAGGGGAGAAGACGAATTTCGTCTGGCCGCCGGTTGGAATGGCCGCGGCCAGAGCGAAAACGATTATCAGGTGCTTGAATCCCATCCTTTTACAGTCTATCTGACTCCGCCGCCGAAGCCGCCGCCGGAGAAGCCGCCGCCACCTCCGAAGGAGGTGCCGCCGCCGAAACCGCCGAAGCCGCCGCGCGAAGGGCCGGAGAACGACTGGGGCGCATAGCGGGCGTTGGTGATGCTCCTGCCGAGGTTGTTGGTCATGCGGACCACGTCGTTGAACATGGTATAGTCGTACGCCATGACCTGTTCGAACACTCTCGGATCGATGTCCTTGAGCTCCTTGGCCACCTTGTCCGCTATACCGTACAACGTCGCGTACACGAGGTAATCTTTCCACAGACCAACCTCAACAGACTCGCGTTCGGAGCTGAGGGTGAAGTCATTGAGGAAATTCTTGAAGCCCATCACGCGCCTGGCCTCTATCTTGCCCTGCTCGGAGAACTTCTTGCCGTTCACGATATTATCCCTGCGGAGTTCACGCCTGGCGTCCAGGTTGAGGCCGTTCGCCCAGAGGCGGATGGTATCCTGGTTGCGGGTACGCTGCGACCAGCGTGAGAACTCCTTGTCCTGAAGTACCAGGTCAGTGCCGCTGGCTGCCTTCATCATGTCGTAAAGGCCTCTCTCCTGGGTATCGAGCTGGTCGATATCCTTGGTCTCGTCGAAACGGATCTCGACCTTGCCCTTCTCATCCTTCGATACGAGCAGGTAGCCTTTCTCGAGCATGCGCAGGATGAGCGCCGAAGCTACGCCGTTGCTCTGACGCCTGGTCTCGAGCAGGTCAAGGACATAGTCGGTCTTGTAGATATCTCCCTGGAAAGGAAGGTCGCGGTACCACATGACCTTGTCGGCCGGGCCTCCGAGGACCTTGCGTTTCTGGCGTCGAGACAGTTTGTCTCCGTTGAGCATCCTGAGGAACGGAAGGATTATCAGCAGGAAACCGATAAGGATCGTGATCATGGACATGAATAAAGCGAAGAGCTTCTCCTTCCAGCTCTTCTCGGGCACATCCAGATAATCGGAGCCTTCCATGGCACGGTCCAGGACGGACTGGAAGTCACGGTCCTGGACGCTCTCGGACTCGAACACGCCCTTGTCGAAACGCATAAGGGCGATCAGGGAGCTCTCGTAGCGGAAACGGTCCGTAGAC
This sequence comes from uncultured Bacteroidia bacterium, assembly GCA_902785785.1. GTDB lineage: Bacteria > Bacteroidota > Bacteroidia > Bacteroidales > UBA932 > Cryptobacteroides. The sequence continues at coordinate 34,079 of CADAAA010000009.1, forward strand.
TCATACACGGCCTTGCCGTCCTCGAAAGAGGCATTGCCGTGGAAGCCGAAGCCCCAGATACGCACCCATGAGGTGTCGATCGGAGCATTCTGCGCCTCGATCGTCACCTTGACGTGCTGCGGAGGGGCGGAGATCTCTTCGTTGATGAGCTGGAGATGCAGCATGTCGTAGTCATTAAGCGACTTGACGACATTGGACATCCTGTAACGGACGTTGTAGGTATGCGTACCGTAACTGCCGAGGCCCCAACAGAGCTCGACTCCGCCCGGGATGCGGTGGAAGCCGCAGCGCCCCGCCTTGCGGGCCAGGCTGCGGTCCACATCCCAGCGGTTCTCGAACTCATAAATCTCCCCCGTCTCGTCAGAGACCGAGAAATCGGAAATCTCGATGTCACCGAGGTTGGTGCGGGGCACATATACCTCCGTACCTTCCTGGGCCGAAATGTTCCATATCTCGCTGACGATGGCGCTGCCGTCGCGGTAGAGACGGACATTGACATTTATGTCATAGATGTCCCAATCCACAGCGAAAACAGCATTGGCAAAAGCCAATGCTGCTATCAGGGAGCCTATCAGACGTCTCATCAGATCTTCATCGAAGGCATATCCGACTTGCCGACCGCCTCGTCGAGGTAGTCGCGGGTCTTGAAGCCGAGCATGCCGGCGACGATCGAGGTCGGGAACTGGCGGATCTCCTTGTTGAACTTGGTGACAGTGTCGTTGAAGGTCATGCGGCTGAGGCGGACCTGGTTCTCGTAGAGGTTGACGCTGTCCATCGCCTTGGCATAGTTCTCATTGGCCTTAAGTTCGGGATACTGCTCGGCCACGAGGTTGATGTTGCGGACGAGGCCGGTGAGGACCTGCTCCTGAGCCTGCGCCTCGGCGACCGTGCTCTCTCCGGTGATGTTCTTGCGCTGGGCGATGACGTCACGCAAAGTATTGTACTCGTGCTCGTTGTATGACTTGACGAGCTCAACGAGGGCGGTAAGGGCATCCCAGCGGCTTGCCTGCTGGACACCGATCTGACTGAGCGCGTTCTTGCAGAGCTCGTCCTTCTCGACGAGTTTGCGCTGAACACCGATGACCCAAAGCACCAACAAGGCGACAATGGCAAGAATGATAAGGAGTGTCATGGTATCGATGGTTTAATAATGATTACTTGGGCTGGACCGGCTGGGGCTGGGGAGCGGCGGCCGGCTTCTGCGGAGCAGCCGCGGGGGCCGCGCCGACCAGGCGGTCGAAATCGGACTCGGTGATCATCTGGCAGGTGCCGTCGAACCTTGCATCGAGCTCGACCTGAAGGCGCTTGATGTGGAGGTCGCCCTTGACCTTGGAAGAGCTCTTGAGCGACAGGGTGTCCTTGACATAGAAGTTGCCTTCCATCGTACCCCAGAAGTCGACGTTGGCGCAGATGATGTCGCCCTTGATGAGGGCTTTCTCGCCGACGACCACGCGGCCCTTGGACTTGATCTTTCCTTCGAAGGTGCCGTCGATGCGGATGTCGTTGGAAGAGGAGATCTCACCCTTGACGACGGTGCCGGTGGAGATCCTGCTGACTTCGTTCACATTTACTGTAGGTTCCATTGTTTTAGCCATATCTTTTTATTTGTTTGTTCCGTTATACTATGCCCTTGCCGTGGCAGTTCTTGTACTTCAGGCCGCTGCCGCAGGGGCACGGGTCGTTGCGCCCGACGCGCTTGTCGACCTTGACCGGGGTGTTGGCCTTCTGCTCTCCGTTGGTGGAGAGATTGTCATGCTGCGTACGCATCTGGCTCATGTCCGTGCGGCGTGGGGCCTGCGCCTGGCGGGGCGCCGAGACATCGTCGCGCAGCGGGATGAACGCGCGCAGCAGGAAGGACAGGACGTCCTGGTTCAGCTCTTCGAGCATGGCAGCGAAGAGGTTGTAGGCTTCGAGCTTGTAGACCACGAGCGGGTCCTTCTGCTCGTAGGTGGCGTTCTGGACGCTCTGCTTGAGGTCGTCCATCTCGCGGAGGTGCTCCTTCCAGTGCTCGTCGATCTGGTAGAGGATAATGGTCTGGCTGAGGCGTTTGGCGACCTCGCGGGACTCGGTCTCGTAGGCTTTCTTGAGGTCGACCGAGAGGTTGAGCATCTTGCGTCCGTCGCTGATCGGGAGAGCGATGTTCTGGTACATGGAGCCCTGCTTCTCGTAGACCTGTTTGATGATCGGGGCGACCTTGGTCACGAGCGCATCCATACGGCGGTTGTATACCTCGTACATATGTTCGCAGAGCTTGTCGGCGATCTCCTGCTCCTTGGCCTTCTCGTAGAACTCGGCATCGAAACCGAGGTCGATGGAAAGCTTGGCCATCACCGTCTGCTCGAAATCCTCGTAAGGCATTCCCTTGGCGGATTCGGCGATGATGGCGGCGGTATCGGTCATCATGTTCATGACGTCGATCTCGATACGCTCTCCTGAGATGGCGTTACGACGGCGTGAGTAGATGGCCTCGCGCTGATAGTTCATCACGTCATCATACTCGAGCAGGCGCTTACGGATGCCGAAGTTGTTCTCCTCGACCTTCTTCTGAGCCTTCTCGATGGCGTTGGAGAGCATCGGGGCCTCGAGGGCCTCGTCCTCCTGCATGCCGAGACGGTCGACAACACCGGCTATCTTCTCGGAGCCGAAGAGGCGCATGAGCTTGTCCTCGAGCGAGATGTAGAAGGTGGAGCTTCCGGGGTCGCCCTGGCGGCCGGAACGGCCGCGCAGCTGGCGGTCGACACGACGGGAGTCGTGGCGCTCGGTGCCGATGATGGCGAGACCGCCCGCCTTCTTGACTTCCGGCGAGAGTTTGATATCGGTTCCACGGCCGGCCATGTTGGTGGCGATGGTGACGGCCGAGGTCTGGCCCGCCTGGGCGACGATCTCGGCCTCACGCGCGTGCTCCTTGGCGTTCAGCACGTTGTGCTTGATGCCGCGGAGACGGAGCATGCGGCTGAGGAGCTCGGAGGTCTCCACGTCAGTGGTACCGACGAGCACCGGCCTGCCGGCCTTCGACAACTCAACTACGCGGTTGATAACGGCCGCGTACTTTGCCTTCTTTGTCTTGTAGATAAGGTCCTCCTGGTCGTCGCGTATCACCGGACGGTTGGTCGGGATGACGACGACATCAAGCTTGTAGATGCTCCAGAACTCGCCCGCCTCGGTCTCGGCGGTACCAGTCATACCGGCGAGCTTGTGGTACATCCTGAAGTAGTTCTGCAGGGTGATGGTGGCGAAGGTCTGGGTGGCCGCCTCGACCTTGACGTTCTCCTTGGCCTCGACGGCCTGGTGGAGACCGTCACTCCAGCGGCGTCCCTCCATGATACGGCCGGTACTCTCGTCGACGATCTTGACCTTGTTGTCATCGGAGATGATGTAGTCGATGTCCTTGGTGAACATCGCATAGGCCTTGAGGAGCTGCTCCACTACGTGGACACGCTCGCTCTTCAGCGAGAATTCCTCCATCAGGGCGTCCTTCTTCTCCTGCTTTTCGGCGGCAGAGATATTCTCGGCCATGATCTCGGCGGTACGCGCGCCTACGTCGGGCAGGATGAAGAAGTCCTCGTTGCCGACGGACTTGGCCAGCATGGCGTCGCCCTTGTCGGTCTTGACGACGGAGTTCTGTTTCTCGTTGATGACGAAGTAGAGGTCGTCGGTGACGACAGGCATCTCCTTCTCATTGTCCTGCATGTAGTAGTTCTCGACCTTTTGGAGGAGGGTCTTGATACCGGGCTCGCTGAGGTACTTGATGAGGGGCTGGTACTTCGGAAGGCCCTTGTGGGCACGCAGGAGGAGCTTGCCGCCCTCTGCCTCGTCGCCGGCGGCGATGAGTTTCTTGGCATCGTTCAGGCACTGGTTCACGAGGGTGCGCTGACTGGTGTAAAGGCGCTCCACATAGGGCTTGAACTCCATGTACTGGGCATCGTCCTCGGCCTGGGCTACCGGACCGGATATGATGAGAGGGGTACGGGCATCGTCGATGAGCACCGAGTCTACCTCATCGACGATGGCGTAATGATGCTTGCGCTGGACAAGGTCCTGGGCGCGGGTAGCCATGTTGTCGCGGAGGTAGTCGAAACCGAACTCGTTGTTGGTACCGAAGGTGATGTCGCAGTCATATGCGCGCTTGCGCTGGTCACTGTTGGGCTGATGCTTGTCGATACAGTCCACGGACAGGCCATGGAACATGTAGAGCGGTCCCATCCACTCTGAGTCACGCTTGGACAGGTAGTCGTTGACGGTAACCACGTGGACTCCCTTTCCGGCGAGGGCGTTGAGGAAGACCGGGAGCGTAGCGACGAGGGTCTTGCCCTCGCCGGTGGCCATCTCGGCGATCTTGCCCTGATGCAGGATGGTACCGCCGATGAGCTGCACGTCATAATGGACCATGTCCCAGGTGATCTCATTGCCGCCGGCGACCCAGTGGTTCTGGTATACGGCGGTGTCGCCTTCGATATGTACGAAGTCGTGATTGATACTGAGGTCACGGTCGAACTGGGTGGCGGTCACCTCGATGAACTCGTTCTGCGCGAAACGGCGTGCAGTGGACTTCATGATGGCGAAAGCCTCCGGAAGGATCTCGTCGAGGCACTTCTCGATGGCCTCGTCCTCATCCTTCACAAGCTTGTCAGACTCGGTGGCGAGCTTTTCCTTCTCGGCCACGGGGAGGTCGCCCTCCAGTGCCTGGCGGATCTCCTCGATGCGCGCCTCGAACGGAGCTTCAACTTCGCGGAGCTTCTCCCTGAGGGCGGCTGAACGGGCACGGAGCCCGTCGTTTGAGAGTTTGTCTATACTGTCGTACCCGGCCAGGATCTTGTCAAGGATAGGCTTGACCTGCTTCATGTCCCTGTCAGCCTTGGTACCGAATAATTTTCCTATAATGCTTGCAAATGCCATAATAAACGTGTCGTATCTTCAACTCCGGACGGTCAGTGTTACAGCCCCTCCGGACTCAAAAAACCATATTCATGCAAAATTACTCATTTTACCCGACATTAACAAAATCATTGCCCAAAGTTTCCAACATAAACGCTATATTTGTATTCCATGTTCGACGTCAGCATCATCATCGTTTGCATGAACAGGCCGGACAATCTGTATCCGTGCCTTGAGAGTATCCGCAGGACGACCGTCAGAGTCTCCTACGAGGTGCTGGTGGTGGCGTATATGTACGATCCGGCAGGGCTGGCGAAGGCAAGGGAGGATTTCCCTTGGGTGAGATTTATCGAGAGCAATGAGATACGTGGGTTCTCGGAGAATAACAACCTTGCGCTGAAGCAGGCGAAAGGCCGATATTGTTTCATTTTGAACGATGACACAGAACTGCCGGAGGGTGGTATTTGGGAAGATACCGGGATAAAGGCTGAAGAGGATGAGAGGACTCTGAAAAAAGTGCCGGGGACGATTGACCGTCTGGTGGAGGATTTCGAGGCGCTGCCGGAGGGGACTGCAATAGTGAGTCCGACGCTGCTGAATGCGGACGGCACGCTTCAGCTTTGCGGCCGGCCGCCATACCCTGCCCGGCACTATGTGCTGCAGCAGTGGCATCTCTTCAGCGAACCGAAGGACAGCACCGCCGGGCAGGAGCCTGCGGCAGGAGTCAATGGACGTAAATTATTCAGGTCCTGGAACATAACCGGAGCTGCATTCCTTATCCCCACCGACCTGTTCAGGGAACTGGGATGGTTTGACGAGAGGTTTTTCTTTACTCCGGAGGATATCGCACTTGGCACTCTGGCCTGCCGCAAGGGATATAGTCTGTACGTCGATACATCTGCGCAGGTAGTACACAAGTGGCGCACGACCGCTTCGCGGATGATGCGCGCCATCAGGCCGACGGCGGTCCGCGGGTCGCTGATGCATTTCTCTGACTTCAAGCCATGGAAATACGCGCTCCTGGCCGTGCCGGTCTGGCTCGCAGAGACCGGCAAGCGCGCGAAGGCCGCCGTCGCGCAAGCGCTGCGGCCGAGCCCCGCGCACCGCACGGAGCTGCTCACCTACCGCAACATCACCCGGAGCATCTTCACCGGGAAGATGCCGAAGGATATCTTTACCAAGTATTATAACGAGATACAAAAGGAGAGCGGGAAATGAGGATAGAAAAACTGCTGAAGCTGCATCAGGCTTACAAGGGAACCACAAGGCTGCGTAAAGGCAACCCCGTATCACGGGCATTCGCTGGCGCCATGGCTTCCTTTACCGGTCTCCGTATTTTCTTGAATTACAAACTCTTCCGTCCACCCCTTCCCAATGCTTTACCTGGTGGCGATGGGCCAGTCATATCCATGACTTCCTTTCCTCCCAGAATGAAACACCTATGGATGGTGATAGATTTGCTGATGCGGCAGGAGACAAAACCTTCATGCATCAATTTGTGTCTATACCAGGGCGATTTCCCTGACAGGAAACTGCCTGAGTCCCTTGCACCGTACTTTGAACGGGGTCTCAGGATCATCTGGGCCGATGATAATCTTAAGCCGCACCTCAAATACCATTACACTTTCAAGGAGGAATTGAAAGGCAGGGAACGACCCGTAATAACCGTCGATGATGACCTCTTCTATCCAATCGACATGACAACGAGGTTGATGAGGCTTCATAAAGAGTACCCTGATGCTGTGTGTGCCAACATAACCAAGCGCATAAAAGGCCCCATGTACAACGCATGGGAGATTGAGACCCAGAGCCATTCTCCTGACGATGAATTGCTTGCACTAGGATTCGGGGCAGTCCTGTATCCCTGTTCTTTCTACCGGTCAGAGTGTATTTATGACCTTGATGCGATCCGCGAACTGTGTCTTAAAGCGGATGACCTTTGGTTGAAGAGATGCGAGAAGAAAACAGGTACCGGTGTCGCTACTGGTGCATTCATGGCAGTCCCACCAGAGTTACCGTCATCGCAGAGCGTAAGCCTGTCGTCTTCAAATGTCGCCCAAGGCAGGAATGATATTGCCTGGGCAGCATTGGAACGTTACGATTCAAAAAAGTAGTTATCTCCTCCGGGAACGGGAAGAATCCTTGACGACACTGACGAAACGCTCGAAGCATTCCGTCGTGGCATTCTTGGCCTTGCGGCGCGCTTCATCGTCCGGGGCGAGCCGCTGCATCCTGTCCAGGATGCGTGCGATCGCCACCTCGGCCTCGAAGGTGAGCGCTCCCGCAGCGGGCTCGCCGACGCGCGACTCGGCCGCAGGCCTGCGGCCGCGCGGCGGCTCCAGCGCCAGCGTGATATCCACCACACGGTCCTGCTTGCCCAGAGCCTCCAGCATTCCGAGGATACGGCCCTCGTAATTGAGGGTCACGAACGGGACGTTGTTGTTGATAGCAAAGACTATCGAATGATAACGGGCTCCCACGACGCACTTCGCTCCCGAGATAACGGCCTGATGACACTCGGAGGGCAGGGTATCCGGAAGAACCACCACCCTATTGTCAGACACATCCTCCGCTATATCCTTGAAGAAAGCGTAATCGGTGGAGGCATAGTCGCGCCCGCAGAAAAGTTGCGGGAGCATGGCGATCCGGCACTCCGGGAATTGCTCCAGGATGCGCCTGGACAGTTCAGCGAAAAAGAGCTTGACCTGCGTCGGAGAGGAATGTCCCCCAAAATCCTTTGAATTGGAAATCAAATAATTGGGAACCAGCACGATATACTCCCCTTCTCCAAGTGCATCACTTACCTCCATAGGCAGCTGCACCATCGGCGTATAGAGGAAAGAGGTATCCAGAGTCGGGACATACTGCGCGCCCAGCGCCCCCGCGATACGGCATGACTCCGGGTCGCGCAGCGATACGAAGTCAGCCTTTCTCAAAACCCTGCGGGACAGCAAGTTGAACCTCTTGTGAAGGGGGCTGTCATCCAGGAACGGGCCTATGGAACGGCCGTAATATGCCATGTGACGGCCTGCATACTCCGCTATGGTGGCGAAGAAAAGATGGTCCCAGTCATAACGCGCCCCGAGACTGTTGTCGCCGGGGGACGAGATGATCCAATCGGCCTTGCGGCAACGCCTGGCGATATCCCTGGCTATGGGATTGAAGTACCACAGGAAACGGGTATTGCGTTCCAAACGACGCAGATAGCTGTTCAGATACCTGTCGTCCACCGGGAGATTGGTATATATCATCCTCTGGTCGTCAACCCTGCACTCCTCCACAGCCTCCTGCGGACGGCCGGTGAAAAGCACCTCTATGGTACAGTCGGGGAAATGCTGCAGAAGGGCAAACACGAGCGCCTTGTGTGCGGACTCGTCGCCCCGGTTGAACATAGGCTGATTGATCAGCAGGAATCTCATGACAGTGCGTTTTACGGTTGTTTCAAAGGTACAAAGATTTTTGCGATATTCGATAGAATCGTTATATTTGTATCGCAATGCGGGATTAGCACATCGGTAGTGCATTGGCTTCCCAAGCCAAGGAGGCGGGTCCGACTCCCGTATCCCGCTCTATTACCTGGACCGCGCTGTTTCGCGGTCTTTTTGCTCTACTGGATTTAAACTTTGGAAGGCTTGACCAATCTAACCACTAAAACGCGTTTAATTTTCTAGCAATAACACGATGAAAGCTAAATTACTCATTTCGATTGCTTGCGGAGTCGCTCTTATCTGCGCATCCGCAGCAGCGCAGCCGCCTATGGGCGGCGGCGGATTCCCGGGTGGTGGCAGACCTCCAGGAGGAATGCCAGGAGGCGGTTTTCCCGGTGGCGGCGGATTCAACATGTCGTATGCCGGTGGTGTCGTCGACATGACCGCCCTTGCCAACTACCAGGCTGAGCGTATGGGCCGCGAACTCGGACTGACTCCCCAGCAGGTCAAGAAGATCGCCAAACTCAACAAGAAAGAGCTCGACCGTCGCATGAACCACATGCATAGCGTCGGCGTTCCCCGCATGGGCGGAATGCCCGGCATGGGTGGTCCCGGTATGGGCGGCGGACGTCCTGGCGGACCAGGCATGGGTGGCGGACGTCCCGGCGGACCCGGTATGGGTGGTGGACGTCCCGGCGGATTCCCCGGCGGTGGTTTCCCCGGCATGATGCCTGACTCAACAGCAGCGGCAGCACCGACGATCGACCTCCCTCCCGAGGCTGCCAACAATCCAGACCTACAGCAGGGTCTTGTCGCCATGAGCCGTCTCGAAGCCCTCGAGGAGACCCAGGCCGACATCAAGGCACGCATCAAGATCGAGAAGAAGATGAAGAAGATCCTCACTGAAGAGCAGTATGCGCGCTGGTCAGCCCGCCGCGACGGACGCCACAACTTCATGCTGCGTCCCGAGGCTGAGTTCGATCTCGACAATATCCCGGAGGAACTCCGCGAGCAGTTCATGGAGCGCATCCGCAGGGGCAGGTATCACGAGCAGAACAACAATCCCGAGCAGGGACAGGCTCCCGCCCCATTCATCCCTCAGATGTAATCATCATCGGAGCATGACACATGATCAGCCCGGTTCCCTTCGGAATCGGGCTGTTCCGTATATTCATGCATTTGCCAATTAAGATATATATAAGTAAATTAGTAACCTGAAAACAACTATCACCCTATAGACATGTACAAGAACATCATGAAATTCTTCGGCCTTGCCCTGCTGGTTGCGGCGTGTGCAGGGCCGAAGTCCCCTCAGGACCGGCTTACGGTCAATGACAAGCAGATCGACAAGATCATCGCGCAGATGACTCTCGAGGAGAAAGTGGAGATGCTCCACAGCAAGACCAATATGTCCTCAGCCGGCGTCCCCCGTCTGGGCATAGCCGACATGAACTACGCGGACGGCCCGTTCGGCATCCGCGAGGAAGGCGTGCCGAACGGATTCCAGCCTGCCGGCTGGACTCTCGATTCAGCCACTTATTTCCCTACAGGTTCGGCACTGGCAGCCACTTGGTCCAAGGAAATGGCCTACCTCTACGGCACGGGTATGGGCAAGGAAGCCCGCCTGCGCGGCAAGGATGTCATCCTCGGCCCCGCCGTCAACATCCAGCGCCTGCCCGTAGGAGGCCGCACCTATGAGTATCTCAGTGAGGATCCGGCCCTGTCAGCCCTCCTCTCGCTATACTATACCAAGGGCGTACAGGACCAGGGTACTGCCGTGTGTATCAAGCATTTCGCAGTGAACAACCAGGAGACCAACCGCGGCAGCGTCGATGCGCAGGTCGACGAGCGCACCCTGCGCGAGATCTATCTCAAGCCTTTCGAGCGCGCCGTGCGCGAAGGCGGGGCGATGAGCGTGATGCCCGCCTACAACAAGGTCAACGGCAACTATTGCTCGGAGAACGAGCACCTGCTCAACGAGATCCTCCGTGGGGAATGGGGATTCAAGGGCTTCACCGTCTCCGACTGGGGTGGCACACACAGCACCATGGGAGCCATGCTTCACGGCCTCAACGTCCAGATGACCGGCAGCAACTATCTTGGACAGCCCGTCATCGATTCCATTGCCACCGGTGCACTCACCGAATCCCTCGTGGATGAGAAGGTGCGTCAGATCCTCCGCGTCCGCTATGCCATCGAAGTCATCCCCGCCGATGTGGCAAACACCCAGATGACCTCACAGCCGGAGAGCCAGAGGATCGCCCTCAAGGTGGCTGAGAAATCCATCGTCCTGCTCAAAAACCAGGGAGGCGTCCTGCCTCTTTCAAAGGATATAAAGAAGATCGCCGTCATCGGCCAGAACGCCGTCCTGAAGACCCAGTCCGGCGGTGTCGGCGCCGGCGTGAAGGCTCTCTACGAGATCACTCCCCTCCAAGGTATCCAGAAGCGCGCCGGCAATTCCATAGAAGTGGTCTATGCTCCCGGTTACAAGAACTTCCCCGGACGCCGCTGGGGTCCCGCCCCCACAACGGTCGATCCGCTCGTGGCAACCGCAATTGACGAACCCGCCGATCCGTCCCTGCTCGCCGAAGCCGTCGCAGCCGCCCGGGATGCCGACGTAGTCATCTTCTTCGGAGGTACCAACAAGAGCATCGAGACCGAGGGCAGCGACCGTCGCGACATAAAGCTCCCTGTCGGTCAGGAAACTGTAGTCCAGGCCCTCTACGAGGCCAATCCGAACCTTGTCACTGTACTGATCTCCGGAGGTCCCTGCGACCTGCAGGTACTGGATCAGTACTCCCCCGCCATCGTGCAGGGCTGGTGGAACGGCACCGAGGGCGGAACGGCGCTGGCCGAAGTACTCTTCGGCGACATCGCGCCGTCCGGCAAGCTCCCGTTCACGTTCCCTGTCAAGCTTGAGGACTCCCCCGCTTTTGCGCTGGGCAACTTCCCCAATGCAGATCCCACCGGCGGCGACCTATTCACCGAACGCTATCGTCAGGACATGGCCGGCCAGCAGGGTGGCCGTCGCGCTCAGAGACCTTCTCCGGAGTCGAAGTACACGGAAGGCTCCCTCGTCGGCTATCGCTGGTTCGACACAAAGAACGTTCCGGTCATGTACGCCTTCGGCCACGGCCTGTCCTATGTTGACTTCGCGTACGGTCCTATGACTGTTTCTGCGAAGAAGAAAGCCGTCAAGGTGACCTTCGACCTCACCAACAACGGATCCATGCCGGCCGACGAAGTCGTCCAGCTGTATGTCCGCCGCATCGGCTCCAAGGTAGAGTGGCCGGCCAAAGAACTCAAGGCTTTCGACCGCATCAGCCTCGGTGCCGGAGAGACCAAGACAGTCACGCTGGAAATCCCCGTTGACGACCTGCGTTACTGGAATGTCGATACCAACTCCTGGACTCTCGAGCACGGACAGCTTGAACTGCTGCTCGGCTCCGCATCCGATGACATCCGCCAGAAGGCCGAAACCAAGATCTGAGACCATGAGAACGGGAAAGCTTCTTTTGACGGCGGCTATCTTGGCCGCCGTCTCTTGCGGACAACGTCCGGAGACGGTTGTGGAGAATGTCGATATCTTCACATCCGTGGGCGACAACGGTTTCATGGTGGATGCCCTGGAAGTTACCGTACAGGATGCACGGTCGCTTAAGGGTCTCACTCCTTCCGACTTCGACGTCATCAACAATGTAGCAGGCGGTTTCATCGATCCTGTCACCGGAGAAGCTCCGGCCGAATACGCCGACGACGGTATAAGTATAAGCCGGAAGGGCAAGGTGCTTCGCATCGAAGCGAAGCCGTTCAACATGGCCGGCCGGTTCGAAGGCTTTTTCAGACATATTCCATGGGAACTGCACTGTGCGGCGGACTCCGCCTTCTCCCTCGGTTCAACCGATGTGAACGGACAACAGCACATAGCTGTCATCGATGACTGCATCAAGGGCAGTTTCACATTCGCAGGCATCACGCGTGAGTACATGCTTCACCTGCCAAAGGATGCTGCTGGCAACTATATCCCGAACGTACCGCTCATGGTATGGCAGATCGGTGGAGGCGAGTACGACAAGGACCTGATGACCGCCGCGACAGCAAACCGCTGCATGGTCTCGCTGGCCACTGAAGGCATCCCCTGCGCTGCCCTGGTTTTCGCGATAGCCAATCCCAACTATTCTTACAGCGCATCCCTTTATCCTGAAAAGATCGAGCTCATCGACAGGAACAATGCCCTGCAGATGGCATTCATCGACTCTCTGGTCGCAGAGGGCAAGGTCGACGGCAACAGACTGTTCTGCGCCGGCGCATCCAGCGGCGGAGGTTGCACGATGCGTTTCATGATGCAGTTCCCGGACCGATTCAAGGCGGCTATCCCCTGCTGTGCCATGGACCCCATCGTTCCAATCCACAGGGTGGAAGAGAAATACGACGGACAGTTCGTCGATGATCTAGTTACTGCCTTCCAAGGAAAGGTATACAAATGGAACGGCGAGGCGATGGAGCCTGCCGATATAGACACTGAAGCCTTCGTACGTTTACCGATGTATTTCGTCCACGCCGCTTCCGACCAGACCTGCAAGCTCACGAGCTCCCTGGCCTATACCGAAGCACGGAAGCGCCTTGGGGCGACGCAGGACAGGCTTAGGATCTATTCCGATGAAGAGATGCAAGCCTACGGCATCCCGCCGATGATTGCGCATTTCTCCTGGGTTCCGCTCCTGGACGATTACTCGGAAGATAGCGTTATGCGCTGGATGACCGGGATGTTCTGATCATCGCAAGCCAAATAGGAAAGCAGAGCGGCCGCCCCGGAAGGGACGGCCGCTTTACAAAGTGAAAAAGTATCTAATTCAAAATTAGATGTACATGTTGACGATGGACTCGTAGAGCTCCTGCTTGCCGCTGGTGGCCTTGGGCTCGCCCTTGGTCTTGGCATACTCTACGACCTGCTCGAGGGTGAGCTTGCCTTCCTCGAACTCCTTGCCCTTGCCGGAGTCGAAGGAAGCATAGCGCTCCTTGACCATCTTGGGCAGCTCGGACTTCTCGAGGATGTCGGCAGCCACGAGGAGGGCGCGGGCCATGACATCCATGCCGCTGACGTGGGCGATGATGATGTCGTCGAGGTCGGTGGAGTTGCGACGGGTCTTGGCATCGAAGTTGGTACCGCCGACGAGGCCGCCGTTCTTCAGGATGACCATCATGGCCTGGGTGAGCTCATAGAGGTCGATCGGGAACTGGTCGGTATCCCAACCGTTCTGGTAGTCACCGCGGTTGGCGTCGATGGAGCCGAGGAGACCGGCGTCGGAGGCGCACTGGAGCTCATGCTCGAAGGTGTGGCCTGCGAGGGTGGCGTGGTTGACCTCGATGTTGACCTTGAAGTCCTTGTCAAGACCGTTGGCACGGAGGAAACCGATAACGGTCTCGGTGTCGGCGTCATACTGGTGCTTGGTAGGCTCCATAGGCTTGGGCTCGATAAGGAAGGTGCCCTTGAAGCCCTTTGCGCGTGCATAGTCACGGGCCATGCCGAGCATGGTGGCCATGTGCTGCTTCTCACGCTTCATGTCGGTGTTGAGGAGGCTCATGTAGCCCTCGCGGCCGCCCCAGAACACGTAGCACTCGCCGCCGAGAGCCATAGTGGCATCCATGGCGTTCTTGATCTGGACCATGGCGCGGGCTGCGACGTCGAAGTCAGGGTTGGTGGAAGCGCCGTTCATATAGCGCTTGTGGCCGAAGACATTGGCGGTGCCCCAGAGGAGCTTGATACCGGTCTGGGCCTGCTTCTCCTTAAGATAAGCTACAATCTCCTTGAGGTTGGCCTCATACTCCTCGATGGTAGCGGCCTCGTCTACGAGGTCGGTATCATGGAAGCAGTAGTAGCCGATGCCGAGCTTCTGCATGATCTCGAAACCAGCGTCAACTTTCTGCTTTGCCTTGCAAATGGGGCACTCGGCATCGTTCCAAGGGAACGACTTGGTAGGTCCGCCGAACTGGTCGCCACCTTCTGCGCAGAGGGTGTGCCACCAAGCCATGGCGAATTTGAGCCAGTCCTTCATCGGCTTGCCGCAGACGACCTGGTCGGGATTGTAATAATGGAATGCAAGCGGGTTCTTGGAATCCTTGCCTTCGAACTTGATTTTCCCGATCTCCGGGAAGTACTCTTTGTTAGCCATAATTTAGTGTTGATAAGATTATTTGAGTGAATTGCTGACTTCTTGTTTCCAACGGTTGTAAGCCGCCTCGAGAGGTTGCTTCCAAGTCGCCTCCGGCTCGATGACGTCGAGCCTCTCAAGGTTGGCGAAAGCTTCCTTCGTAGACTTGTAGATGCCTGCGCCAAGCGCGGCGCCGCGGGCTGCGCCCAGAGCGCCGTCGGTGTCGAACAGCTCGATGCGGGAGTCGCACAGAGTGGCAAGAGTGGAGCGGAACAAGGGGCTGAGGAACATATTGGCCTTGCCGGCGCGGATCACGTCGGGCTTGAGGCCGAGGTCCTTCATGATATCGATACCATAGCGGAACGAGAACGCGATGCCCTCCTGGATGGCGCGGAGGATATGGGCCTTGCTGTGGCGGACAAGGTCGATGCCGATCATACGGGCGCCAGTGGAGCGGTTCGCAAGGACGCGCTCGGCACCGTTGCCGAAAGGAAGGACGAGCATGCCGTCCGCTCCGACAGGAGCCGTGGAGGCCAGGGCGTTCATTTCAGGATAGGAGAGCTCCGGGGAGATGTTGCGACGCGCCCAGGAGTTCATGATACCTGTACCGTTGATGCAGAGCAGGACTCCGAGACGGGGCTCCGAAGCATCCGCAGAAGTGACGTGCAGGAAGGTATTGACTCGCGACTGGGGGTCGGCCTTGGGCACGTCGGTGACGCCATATACCACACCGCTGGTTCCACCCGTGGCAGCGATCTCTCCCGGCTCAAGGACATCGAGCGAGAAAGCATTGTTGGGCTGGTCGCCGGCACGGTATGAAACGGGAGTGCCGGCAGGGATGCCGAGCTCCTCCTCGATGGCGGGGGTGGTGCGGCCCTGGATGCCGATAGCCTGAACGACGGGGCAGAACTTGTCGGACTCGATGCCGAAATAGTCAGCCACGAAGTGCGCGCGGCGCTTGTCCACGAAATCCCAGAGGATACCCTCGGACATACCGGTGGCAGTGGTCGTAAGCTCGCCCGTCAGGCGGTATGCGACATAATCGCCGGGGAGCATGAAGCGCCATATCTTGGCGTAGATCTCAGGTTCGTTGCGCTTGACCCAGGCCAGCTTGGAAGCCGTGAAGTTGCCCGGGGAGTTGAGCAGATGCGTCATGCATCGGTCGTAACCGATGGCCTGAAGGGCTTCCGCGCCAGTCGAGACGGCACGGGAGTCGCACCATATGATGGCATCGCGTACGGGACGGCCGTCCTGGCCAATGGCCACGAGGCCGTGCATCTGGTACGAGATACCGATGGAGGCCAGCTGCTTGAGATCGCAGCGCGAGCCGATATCCTCGACTCCTTCACGGATATACTTCCACCACATCTCCGGATTCTGCTCAGCAAAACCCTTTTCGGGTGCGGAGATGGGCATTTCAACCTTGGGATTGGTAGATGAGGTCACGCAGATACCCTTCTCAATATCAAGGAGGGAGACTTTGATGGATGATGAACCGACGTCAATACCTAGAGAATACATTGTTTTCCTATACTTGTTATGGTGTTATTAATTCATTGGATAAAGATAGTGATTTTTCCTGAAAAACGAACATGAAAGGGAATCATTCTTTTCGTTTTTGAATCATTCGCAAAAAAAGACGGACGGGAGCCGTTCTGGCCCTCCGTCCGTCAAGACAGGTCTAGGTTTTCCGTATATCGATACTATTCAGTCGGATAACCGGGGTTCTGATAAGCCGCCTTCTCGGTGTCATCCATCATCATGGCGTCGATCTGGCCCTTCGGGATGGGACGCAGATACTGGTAAGGCTGGATATCACGTTTGGTGACCACGGGAGTGTGGTCGGCCTTTCCCGCTCCTGCGATAGTGTAGGAACCGGCACGTTCGGCCCATGTCTGGGTGCGCACCAGGTCAAACCAACGGAATCCTTCACCGAAATTCTCACGCATCTTCTCGTCGAGGAGATAGTCGATGGTAATGGTCCGAGGAGTCTCTGCGGTGAGCTCGGCGCTGAAATCCGCGACATACTCCACACCCTCGTTGTTCTTGTACTCCCACTTGCCGGCGCGGGCGCGCAGCACGTTGAGGAGGTCACGGGCGCTCATAGAGCCCGTAGCTCCCTTGACGGCAGCCTCGGCGGCGATGAAGTAGAACTCGGAGAACTTGAGGATGATGAACGGACGGGTGGAAGCGGCATTGGGCTGGCCGGTACCGGTCGTGTTGGTGCGGTACGGACCGATCTTCCAGATGCCGGGATATGCGTTGCGGCTCACTCCGCTCGGGTTGATCACATAATAGTTGTAATTGGGAGAGACGCCGACGACCTCCTGGGAGGCGTCCTGGGTATACTGGACAGTGGGGTCATCCTCGGGCAGGAACACCAGGAAAGGCTCGCCCATCCCGATATGGCTGCCGTTCGGTCCTTCCACCCACTCGGACTTGTTGCCGCCCTGGGCCCAGTTGGTACGGTAGATCCAGGTGAAGGTGCCGTCGAAACGGGAATCCTTGTCCTTGTTGTCGAAGGTCGCAAGAGCCTCGTGAGTAGGGGCCATACGGGTCCAGGGACGTCCCAGGAACTGATTGTCGGTACGGAGCACGGGATTGATCCTGGCGCCGGTATTGCTGACGGCAGTCATATTGGGATAGTTCCACTGGAGCATCCAGCTGGCGAAGTTGTCCTGGCCGCCGCCGGAACCGTAAGAAAGGCTGGCGCCGTTGTACTGCTCGCTGTTCTCGGTATGGTCGGCATAGAAGACCTGCTCCTTGTTGCGGTCGTTGGAGCCGAGGAATACCTTATAATAGTAATCTTCGAGGCCGAACGGACCGGGATCGTTGATGCCCTGGATGGCAAGGTCATAGGCCTGCTGGAAATACCACTTGGCATCGTGCCCGTCCGGATCGGTGCGGGAGCACTCGGGATAAGTAGGGATATTCTTGGGGTTCTCGAGCCACCATGCATAGGTAAGGTATGCCTTGGCGAGAAGGATGCGGGCCGCAGTCTTGGTAACGGCTCCGCTGACGCGTCCCTTGGCCGGCAGGGCCGACACGCCTTCCTTCAGGTCCGGGAAGATGCACCTGGTGTACACCTCGGGAACGGTATTGCGGACGGAAGTACGTACAGGGGTGGAGTTGAAAGCGAGTTCACCGGAACCCAGGTCGAGCGGAACGCCGCCGAACATCTGGACCATCGTGAAGTACTCGAAAGCGCGGAAGAATTTCGCCTCCGCGATCAGGGACGCATCGAGACCCACCGAAGCCGCATTCTCGATGATGCCGTTGGCAGTATTGATATAGGTGAAGGACCAGAAGCTTCCCTGGTTGCCGTTGGAAGGCGAGATGAGACCGTTTCCGGACATGTCGGCGGTCTTGAAGTTGCCGTCGGCGGACTGGGCGTAAGTGGCCTCGTCGGTACCGGTCGTCAGGAAGTTGTACGTGTACGCATTTCCGTAGATGGTGCGGATATGGGTGTACAGTGCGGTCAGACCGCCTTCGACGCCGGCCTGGGTCGTGAAGAAGTCAGGCGTATAGCGGGTCTTCGGATGCTCTTCGAGAACGAAGTTGCAAGAGGAAAGGAGAAGGGCCGCGCCTGCAAGGGCTATGATGATTCTGTTCTTTTTCATATTCCTGTGCAATTAGAAGGTTAAGTTGACGCCGAAGAGGATATTGCGGGTATTCGGAGTATTGTATCCGACATAGGACAGACGGCTGGGGCCGGGACGGCCGGAGGCCGTGGAGCCGCCATTGGCGTTCGGTTCCGGATCGAGCCCCGTCTCGTTGAAGAAGTCGGAGAAGAGGACGATGCCGGGGTTCTGAAGGGTGCAGTACATGCGGAAGTTGGAGATGCCGACCTTCTTGAGGGCTGCCATCCTGTGCAGGCTGTAGCCGAGGGTGATGGTGCGGATCTTGACATACGAACCGTTGTACTGGGCAAGGACTGAATTCCACTTGGGGTTGTCACCGCTGAGGATCGAACCCGGCCTCGGGTAACGGGCGTTGGTATTGCTGGGAGTCCAATAGTCCACGTCGATCTGGCCGCGGCGGCCGGTGAGCATATTCAGATAAGAGTTGCCGGTATGGAGCGAGGACAGGAGGATACCTCCGCACTGGAAAGCACCGATGACGGAGAAATCGAAATTCCTCCAGCTGACGTTGGTGTTGAAACCGCCGGCGAACTTGGGATCGGTTACGATCGGGACACGGTCGTCGGAGGAGAATGCCCTGACGGGAGCTCCGCTTTCATCATACTCGCCGTGATACTTCACCTTGATGGTACCGATGGCGTCCTTGTATCCGGTGAGGGAGTTGAAGGTGCTGGGCTCGAGGATGTCCATATAGGGATCGCCCTCGTTCCACAGGCCGTCGTATTCGTAGTCATACAGACAGTTGAGAGGATAGCCGACGAACCAAGCCTGGCCTTCGTTGCGGTCGGAACCGTCAGCGAGGGCGATGAGTTTGTTGTGGTTGGTATAGACGTTCAGGCCCGCGGTCCAGTTCCAGTCGCCGCTGTCGATCAGGGTGGCGTTGAGGGTGAACTCGAAGCCCTTGTTCTCGGTGGCTCCGATGTTGGCCGTGTAGGAACCTACGCCAGCGGTCGAAGGAAGGCCGAGGGAAAGGAGGATGTCATTGGTCTGAACCGAGTAGTACTCCATGGTACCGCGCAGACGGCCGCGGAGGACGGACCAGTCGATACCGAAGTTCCAGGTCTTGGAATACTCCCATCCGAGCTCGCTGTTCGGCAGGGTGGACACATAGTATCCGGTAGCATATTTCTCGTCACCGAAGTTGTAAACGGTGGTGCTGAGCGAACCGAGGGTGGCGTACGGACTGATGGCCTGGTTGGAGGTCTCGCCGTAACCGACGCGGAGCTTCAACTCGTCGAGCCAGCCGCGGGTGTCGGCCATGAAATTCTCCTTGTGGAGGTTCCAACCGACGGAAACGGCGGGATAGGTATGCCACTGATGGCCGGGAGCCAGACGCGAGGAGGCGTCGGAACGGACGGCGACGGAAAGCATGTAGCGGTCGTCATAGGTGTACATCAGACGTCCCATGTAGGAGAGGAGTCCGTACTGGCTATGCGAACCGCCGTTCACGGTGATGTCGGACGCCACGGCGCTTCCGATATTGTAATACTGGAAGAGCTCGTTGGGGATGTTCTTTCCGGAAAGGGACTGGCCCTGCGAAGTGGTCTGCTCCGCGGAATAGAGTCCGACGACGTTCACGTGGTGCTTGTCGGCAAAGATGCGGTCGTAGGTAAGGAGGTTCTCGACCGTCCAGTTGGTGGTCTGGTTGAAAGACCAGGAAGCGGAGTTGTTGGAGGTGGCGGAACCGTTGACGCCGACGCCGGTGAAGGAACCGCCCTTGGAGTTGCGATAGTTCAGACCGCCGCTCAGCTTATAGGAAAGGCCTTCGATCCAGGGGAAGCTGAACTGGACGTAACCGGTGTTGTAGGTAGAGATAGAACGGGTCTCGTTTACCCAAGTTCCGTTGGCCTGGAGCTTCTCCGCGACTTCGCGGGTAACGATGTACTGGTCGTTGTCCGAAGGCATGTTGACGCGGACCTTCAAGGAGCCGTCCTCGTTGAAAGGATTGACAATAGGGGATTTCGAGAGGACGGAATACATATCGACCTGGTTACCGTCATTGGTATTGTATCCCGTATTGGTCGTGAAACCGATGCGGAACCATTTCCCGATGCGCTGGTCCACGCTTCCAGTGAGGGAGATACGGTTGTACTCCTGGGTCGGGATGACGGCCTGGTCCTTATAATAAGAGGTACCGAAACGGTAGTTGCCTGTACGGGTGCCTCCCGTGACGTTCAGGTCATAGTTCTGGGTGACGCCGGTACGGTAGAACATATCCTGCCAATCGGTGAACACATCGTTGGACTCGTCGAGCGAGTTGGAATAGATGTGGGCCATCTCACGCATCTGGATGTACTTGTCCTTGGGCATCATGGGATACTTGACGGCCTTCTTTATGGAAGTATATGCGTTGAAAGAGACGCGGGCGTCCTGTCCCTCCACACCCTTGTAGGTAGTGATCATGATGACGCCGTTGGCGCCGCGGGAACCGTAGATGGCGGTCGATGCTGCATCCTTGAGGATGTCGAGGCTCTTGATGTCGTTCGGGGAGATATCGGAAAGCGAACCCATGAACGGCATGCCGTCGAGGACGATCAAAGGATCGTTCGAAGCGGAGAGCGAACGCTGACCGCGGATGCGGATCTGCATGGAGGAACCCGGCTTCGAGTTGGTCTGCGTCATTTCGACACCTGCGACACGGCCTTCGATGGCACGGGAAATGTCGTTGGCAGGGATGGCGCGGAGGGTCTCTCCACCGACTGAAGCGATGGATCCCGTCACGTCAGAACGGCGTGCTGTACCATAACCGATGACCACAGTCGCCTCCAGGGCTTCTGTATCCTCCTCAAGGATAATGTCGATCAGGCTGCGGCCGTCAACGGGCACGGTCTGGGTACGGAAACCCAGTGAAGAAATCTCAAGAACGGCATTCCGGGGCACTGAGATGGAATATGTTCCATCTGCGCCCGTAACGACGCCCTGTGTCGTGTTCTGAACCTGTACGGCTGCACCGATAACCGGGTCTCCGTTCAAGTCAGCGATCGTTCCTTTAACATTGATATTCTGAGCGTTAAGCTGCAAGGATACCAGCATGCCAAGGATAGCGAATCTGAAAATCAATCCGATTTTTGATCTCATAGAACTGCTGTGATTAATTATTAGTTAATGGTTGTCTGCGCCCGGGCACGGCTGATTCCGTGAACGGGAACGGTCAAAGGTAAGAATATTAAACCGATAAAACAAAATTAAAAACAAAACATTTTAAACAGCATAAGAGTCCAGAATCACTTATCAAAAAAGAAACACCGACGTCAAAGCATCCATTTGTTTCATATTTGACAGCAATTATCAAATTTGTACTCAAGTTTTCACTATAAATGTATTAGATTTGTAACCAATATAACCCACACTACGACAAATGAAACTCCGCTGTCTATTAATTGCAACACTGTTTTTCTGTATTGCAGCCGGCACGAAAGCACAAACGGCACGCCTGTACGATTCAGGGTCGGGACTGCCCAACACCCAGATCAACGACCTGTTCCAGGACAGCAGCGGTCTGTTGTGGGTAGCGACGAACAACGGACTGTACCGGTTCGACGGGATAAACTTCATGGATTTCCACCATGACGAGTCCAATCCCAACTCCATAGGCAGTGACCTTGTTATGAAAGTATACGAAGACAGCAAGGGAGTCATCTGGATAGGCACTTCCACCGGACTTCAAGTCTTCGATCCCGAGTACAACACATTCACCGATTTCCAAATGGGAGTGAGGAATGTCTCCCGCTTTATCTTTGGGCTCACCGAAGTGCCGCTGGAGCAAGGCAGGAGCGGCATTCTCGCGTCAGCTTCCCAGTTCGGGGTTTATTTCATAGATGCGGATACTCACCAGACTGACTCCACGAGGCGCAGGCGGTTCACGCAGCCAGAACACTCGGTTAACCTGAACACACTTTTCGTGGACTCGAAATCCCGTATCTGGGCCGGATCCGAACTTGGCGGGATGTATGTGTACAACGCCAACGGCGACCTTCTCCTTGAGGACATGTGGAAAGGACTTGACCCTTCTCTTCCCCAGAGGATAATTGCAACATCTTTCGCTGAGGACCGCAATTCCGGCGATATCATCATCGGGACATCCAACTATGGTATTCTTACATATAAGGAGAGCTTGGGAAGGGTACTCCTTGCGGAGAATGCAGCTGCAAGGAGCTGCAAGGTAATGTCACTGCTTTCACCCCGGAGTTTCCAGATACCGGACCGGAGAGCGCTGCTAGTCGGGACGGAAAACGAAGGTATAAAGCTGTATTCTCCCGGCAGCGGAGCGCTCAATCCTGTCTCTTTCCCCAATATCCCATACAAGACAGACGGTTGGAAAGTGCACAAATTGCTCGAAGACAACCAGGGGAACCTGTGGGTTTCAGCCTATCAGACCGGACTAATGATAATCCCACAGTCCATGTTCGGATTCAGGTATTACAGTTTCAGGCCAGAAGACCGTCCAGGTGACGAAAGTTATTGCCTCACATCAGCGTGCCATGACACGGAAGGAGGATACACTTGGCTCGGAAGCGACGGCAACGGAGTATTCCGCCTTGAGAGCAACGGTAATTCAGTCAACTACAACAGCAGCAACTCCGGCTTGCCGGACGATTCGGTCATGGGTGTGGCATTCGACAAGCACGGAACTCTTTGGGTAGCAACATACCTTGACGGCATCGTAACATACAATGCACCAGAAGGTTTCAAAAGTTTCCAGGACAATGCCAGCATCGGCTCCGAGAAGATTTACTGCCTGGTCTATGACGAGGGAAACGACCTGCTGTATGCCGGTACACACGGCAATGGCGTAGCCGTGATTGATCCCGCAACCAGGAAAGTCGTCAGGATACTGTCGGAGAGAATGAACAACTGGATCAATTCGCTGACCTTCGACAAATCCGGAACATTGTGGATAGGGACTTACAGCGGTCCCTGGTGCTATAACCCCGAGACAGGGCAGCTCTTCAGGGCAGACCTCAAGAACCAGGCGCTTTTACGCACACGGGTGTATTCAATACAAGAAGGGAAAGAAGGGATCTTCTGGATCGGTACGGGAGAAGGACTGGCCCGTTTCGACCAAGGAAAAGGAGAAACACGGCTTTACACAGTTAACGACGGACTCTCCAGCAACATGATAAGCGGCATACTGGAAGGAGATGACGGATCCATCTGGGTATCAACGGCATACGGCCTGAACCGCATCAACCAGCAAACGGGCAGGATATCCCGTTACTACGAATACGACGGTCTCCAGGGCAACGAATTCAGGGCGAATGCCATCTATAAGAGCGCCAGAGGGCAGCTCTTCTTCGGTGGGACCAAAGGCCTGACCGCCTTCTACCCTCAGGTTGTCAGCCAGAAATTGCACGATGTACCACCGGTAGTCTTCACCCGACTGACGGTAGCGAACAAGGAAGTGGAGTATGACGCCACAAGCGAAGACAACATCCTCGACAAGAACATCACCGAAGCAACCCGAATCGTCCTGCCTTTTACCGCCAATTCCTTTTCGCTCGAGTATTCCGTTCCCGAGTTCACCAACCCGGACCGCATCCGATATGCATACCGGCTCGACCGGTTTGATGTCAACTGGACGACCGTTTCTCCCATGAGCCGCACCGCCACCTACACCAACCTTCCCGAAGGACGGTACAAAATGAGCGTCAAGGCCTATTTCGACGGAGACGAGGACAATTATTCCATCAGGGAGATCGCTATCCGCGTCCTTCCTCCCTGGTACCACAGTTTCTGGGCTTTCCTCATCTATGGCGCTTTGCTCGCAGGAGCTGCCTTGCTGATACTATCACTCCTCAAGAAGGACCGTCTCCACAAGCAGGAGATGAGGGAGTCCGCGATGAAGGAGACGAAGCTCCAGATGTTCACCGACATCTCCCATGAGATACGCACCCCTCTCAACCTGGTGATGGCTCCACTGCGCAAACTCCTTGATAAAGAAGAAGATGCGGACAAGAAGGAGAGTTACGAGATGATGTACAGGAATGCATCCCAGATACTCGAACACATGAACAGGCTCGAGGAGTCCAGGCTGGCTGAGGCTGAAGAAATACCCGAATACAAGGTACCGGAAGTGACCGGTCCCGCCGAAGAGATGGAGGAAAAAGCCTTGAAGTCCAAGAAGAACCTCATTCTCGTCGACGACAATGCCGAGATGCGCAGATATCTCAAGATGGAGCTCAGGAACCAGTTCAACATTGAGACTTGCGCAAGTGCTGAGGAGGCCTGGAAGAGAATCGTGGGCACCATCCCAGATGCCGTCGTCACCGACTTCATCACAGGCGGAGAAATGGACGGAGCCGACCTCTGCGGCAAGATCAAGCACAATCCCAGCACGAATCTCGTCCCGGTACTAATCCTGTCTTCACAATGGGATGAGGAGACTCTCCGCAAGTGCACGGAGAACGGCGCCGACCGCTACCTGGTCAAGCCGGTTCCCGTAGACCTGCTGCGCACATCTATCCAGCAGGCCATTTCTACGAGGGAAGCCATAAGGAACAAGTACACCAGCGACATGTCATACGACTATGAGGAGATCACGATCCCTTCCGCTGAAAAGATGTTCCTTCCAAAGGTAGTCGAGACCATCAAGGCCCATATCAGCGATCCGGATTTCGGCGTGGAGGAGCTGAGCCGCGAGATCGGCATGAGCCGGGTGCACATGAACAGGAAGCTCAAGGAGAGCATCAATATCTCGCCGAGCAGTTTCATCAAATCCATAAAGCTCAAGCAGGGAGCATATCTCCTTGTAAACAACAAAGTCAATATTTCCGAGGTGGCATACCGCGTCGGATTCTCCACGCACTCTTATTTTTCCAGTTCATTCAAGGAGTATTTCGGCCTGTCACCGAAGGAGTTCGTAAACAAATACTCGGTTCCGGGGCAGGAGGAGGCGCTCAATAAACTGCTTGAGATCTGACTTTTTTAAAGACTTTGCGTCAAAAATTGATGTTCCATACGGAGGGTTTTCGTATATTTGTGGGACACGCAAACTGAAACCAATACATTAATTTCAGATATGGACGCAATCAAATCGGAAGCAAAAGGCTTCTACAAGCTCAGCTGGGCCCAGCGCATCGGATTCGGTTCCGGTGACATGGCCCAGAACCTGATCTACCAGACCATCAGCATCTGGCTGCTCTTCTTCTACACCAACGTATTCGGCCTCAAGCCAAGCGTAGCCGCCGTCATGTTCCTGATAGTCCGTCTCGTTGACGTGCTTTGGGACCCGGTGGTCGGTACCATCGTGGACAAGCGCACCCCCAAATGGGGCAAGTACCGTTCGTGGCTTATCCTCGGCGGTATTCCGCTGGTCGGTCTCGCCATCCTCTGCTTCTGGAACGGATTCAGCGGCTCACTTCTTTACGCCTATATCACCTATGTAGGCATGTCCATGTGCTATACGCTCGTAAATGTACCTTACGGAGCCCTCAACGCCTCCCTCACCAGGGACACAAACGAGATCACCATCCTCACTTCCACCCGCATGTTCATGGCTAACCTCGGCGCCCTCTGCGTCAAGTCCCTGCCTTTGATCATCGCCATTTTTGCTCCTAAGGTCCTTGATCCCGCAACCGGCAAGCAGACTGCTGTCTACAATACTCCCGATGCCGCAGGTGCATGGTTCATCACCATGACCATTTTCGCCCTCGCAGGCCTCGCGCTCCTTATCTTCTGCTTCACGCAGTGCAAGGAAAGGGTCGTCATGGATGAAAAGGAGTCCGCCAACGTCAAGGTCAGTGACCTCTGGATGGAGTTCGTTCGCAACAGGCCCCTCCGCATCGTGGCGTTCTTCTTCATCACCGCATTTGCGATGATGTCCGTCAGCAATGCCGCTGATGCCTATTTCATGACCTTCAACGTGGGTGCGACGCCGCTCCTCACCACCCTCTTCATGTGGCTCGGCACCATCCCTGCGTTCATCTTCATGCCCCTTGTCCCCGCTATCAAGCGCAAGATCGGCAAGAAGGGCATGTTCTACCTCTTCCTCGGCATTGCCATCGTCGGTATGATCATGATGTACACATTCGTGTCCATCCCCGCCCTCAAGACCAACTTCTTCCTGCTCTGCCTGGCACAGTTCGTCAAGTCCACCGGTATCATCACAGCCACCGGCTACATGTGGGCCCTAGTCCCTGAGGTCATCTCCTACGGCGAATACACCACCGGCAAGCGCATCTCCGGCATCGTCAACGCCCTTACCGGCATCTTCTTCAAGGCCGGCATGGCGCTTGGCGGAGTCGTTCCCGGACTCGTCCTCGCATGGGTGGGCTTCAACGCCGACGCCGTCAAGCAGACCCCGCTTGCTGAGCAGGGTATCCTCTGGCTGGTCTGCGTGATCCCCGCCATCCTCCTCCTCCTCGCCATCTGGATCATCAGCAAGTACGAGCTCTCCGACGAGCGCATGGACGAGATCAACACCGCGATCGAGGCAAAGCACCTCGCAGAATAACAAACCACATAAACACAACAAGTTATGGCAGATAAAGTCAAGAAAAGATACCTCCTTCCCGGAGACTACATGGCAGACCCGTCGGTGCATGTGTTCGACGGCAAGCTCTACATCTATCCCTCACACGACTGGGAGTCCGCAGCTCCGGACGATGATTTCGGCAGCGAGTATGACATGAAGGACTACCACGTCCTCTCGCTCGAAGGTGACGATCCCATGACCTCCCCTATCAAGGACTGGGGCAACGTGCTCGACATCAAGGATATCCCCTGGGCACGCCGCCAGCTATGGGACAACGAAGTCGTGAAGGGTCGCGACGGCCGCTTCTACATGTATTTCCCCGCCAAGGACAAGACCGACATATTCCGCTGCGGAGTTGCAGTCTCCGACTCCCCTACCGGACCGTTCAAGGCCATGCCGGACCCGATCCGCGGCAGCTACTCGATCGACTATGCCATCCTGCACGATGACGACGACGAGTACTATATGTATTTCGGAGGCATCTGGGGCGGACAGCTCCAGCGCTACGAGGACAACCTCGCCAAGGACTGCGGTACCTCCTACCCTGCGGACAATGAGCCCGCTATCCCCGGACGCGTCGTGAAGCTGGCGAAAGACATGATGCAGTTTGCCGAGGATCCCAAGCCGGTGGTCCTTCTCGACGAGGACGGCAAGCCGATCACCGTCGCCGACAACGACCGCCGCTTCTTCGAGGCCAGCTGGATGCACAAGTACAAGGGCAAATACTATTTCAGCTATTCCACCGGAGATACGCACAAGCTCTGCTATGCCATCGGTGACAATCCTTACGGACCGTTCACCTACAAGGGCGTGATCCTTACCCCGGTATTCGGATGGACCACCCACCATTCCATAGTTGAGTTCAATGGCAAATGGTGGCTCTTCCACCACGACAGCGTACCGTCAAAGGGCATCAACCGTCTCCGCAGCCTGAAAGTCTGCGAGTTGAAATACAACGAAGACGGTACGATACGTACCATCGAAGGTCTTGACGAATAGCTGGTTGACATAATGTTTGAAGGACGGTCCCGCGACCGTCCTTTTATTTTTAAAATAATTGAAAATAGTTATATTTGCACTCGTCCAGAATAACAAGACAATATGAAACGAATTATCATCCTGGTGATGGCCGTGATCGCACTGGCCCTCACCTCCTGCGGATCCAAGTACGAAACAGTCAAGGGAGATCCGCTCAAAACCAAGATCTACACGCTTGAAAACGGTCTCAAGGTCTATATGACCGTCAACAAGGAAGAGCCCAGAATCCAGACTTTCATCGCAGTCCGTTCAGGCGGAAGGAACGATCCGGCCGACAATACCGGACTCGCACACTATCTCGAACACCTGATGTTCAAGGGCAGCGAGCAGCTCGGCACTACTGACTATGCCGCCGAGAAACCCATCCTCGACCAGATTGAAGAACTGTATGAGGTATATCGCACCAAGACCGATCCCGTGGAGCGCAGGACTATCTATCACGTGATAGATTCGCTCAGCTATGAAGCCTCCAAGATCTCCATACCCAATGAGTATGACAAGTCGATGGCGATCATTGGAGCAAACGGAACCAACGCTTTCACGTCCAATGACGTGACATGCTATACCGAAGATATCCCCTCCAACCAGATTGAAAATTGGGCGAAGGTCCAGTCAGACCGCTTCAAGAACATGGTCATCCGCGGATTCCACACCGAACTGGAGGCTGTCTACGAGGAGTACAACATGTACCTCAACGAGGACAGTGAGAACGCCATGATGGCCATTGACTCCGTGCTGTTCAAGAATCATCCTTACGGCACCCAGACCGTCATCGGTACATCCGACCACCTGAAGAATCCTTCCATCAAGGCGATCAAGAAGCAGAAAGCCACCTACTACGTTCCGAACAACACCGCCATCTGCGTATCCGGAGACTTCGATCCGGACGAGTTCGTGAAGATAGTCGAGAAGTACTTCGGCGACTGGCAGCCCAATCCCGAGCTTCCGGTATTCACATGCCGTCCCGAGGATCCCATCACTTCCCCAGTCGAGAAGGATGTCTATGGGACTGAAGCCGAATTCGTTATGATCGGCTGGAGATATCCCGGCTCCAGTGTAATCGAGAGTGAGACTGCCGACATCGTAGCCGCAGTGCTCAGCAACGGCATGGCCGGCATCATGGACATCGACCTCATCCAGCAGCAGAAAGTCCTCGCCGCTGAAGGCATGGCCTACGCACGCACCGACTACAGCGAGTTCCTCCTCGACGGTTACCCGAAACAGGGCCAGACCCTCGAGGAAGTCCGCGACCTGCTCCTCGCCTCCGTGGCGAAGCTTCGCAGCGGAGACTTCGACGAGAAACTCGTCGAGGCTTCCGTCGCCAACTTCAAGTTGAGCCAGATGCGGGCCCTGGAGAGGAACAGCAACCGCGCCATGGCTTTTGTCAATTCCTTCGTCGACGGCCACGACTGGAAGGATGACGTCCACCAGCTCGACCGCCTCTCAAAACTCACCAAGAAGGACATCGTGGACTGGGCGAACCAGTATCTCGGTGAAAACAGCTACGTAGTTGCATACAAGCGCGTCGGTCCAAATCCCAAGAACGAGAAGATCGACGCCCCGGAGATTACCCCCATCGTCACCAACCGTGACAAGCAGAGCGATTTCCTGACCGCCCTTCAGGAGAGTGAGGTCAAGCCGATCGAGCCCGTATTCGTGGATTATTCCAAGGACATGTCGGTATTCAAGGCACAGTCCGGCATCGAAGTCCTCTACAAACATAATGACATCAACGACATAGCCACCCTGCAGTTCCTTTTCGACGAGGGCGCCCTCACCGATCCGGCCATTTCGTTCGCAACGGACTATGTGAGCTATCTCGGTTCCGAAACCCGCAGTGCTGAAGAGATTGCCAGCGAGATGTACGGACTGGCATGCAGCCATTTCTTCCGTTCCTCCACCAGCCAGACCTCGTTCGGTGTAACAGGACTCTCCGAGAACATCGGCAATGCCCTTGACATCATTGAGGACCTGGTAGCAAACGCCAAGGCGGACGAGGACATCCTATCCGAGCTCAAGGCTGACATGCTCCAGAGCCGTGCCGTCAACAAGATGACCCAGCGCAGCTGCAACTCGGCACTCAACGACTACGTCATGTACGGTCCGGATTATATCCGCTCCACTACCCTGACCAACGACCAGCTGGTCGCATTGAGCTCCGAGGAACTGCTTGCCAAGGTCACCAACCTGCTGACCAAGCAGCACAAGGTCCTCTACTATGGTCCCATGAGCGAGAACGAAGTCCGGAACCTGCTTGCCGAGCATCACGATGTCGCAGGAGAGTTGGAGCCCCTGGAGCGCAAATATCCGCAGAAAGTACTTACTCCTGAGGCTAGCGTATTCATCGCTCCTTACGATGCCCGCCAGTTCAATTACATACAGTACTCCGACCGCGGTGAGAAGTTCGCCCTCGAGGACGCCCCCGCCATCGAAGTGTTCAACGAGTACTTCGGCGGTGGCATGAACACCATCGTGTTCCAGGAGATGCGCGAGGCCAGGGCCCTCGCTTACTCTGCTAGCGCATACCTGTCTTCGCCTTCGTTCAAGGATGACAGCTACTCCTTCTACGCCCGCATCGGATCGCAGAGCGACAAGCTCCGCCAGGCCGTGGAAGCTTTCGACGAGATCATCAACGACATGCCCGAATCGCAGAAGTCATTCGACATAGCCAAGTCATCGCTTGACGGTAGCCTCCGCACCCGGAGGACTACCGGAATGTCCGTCCTGAACAGCTACCTGAACTCCAAGGAGCTCGGACTCGACGAACCTGTGGAAAAATACATCTTCAGCAAGCTCGACGGCGTCACCCTGGAGGACCTGGCAGCCACCCAGCGCAAGTGGGTCAAGGGACGCACCTATGTATACGGCATCCTTGGGGACGCCTCCCTGCTCGACCTGGACTACCTCCGGACCCTCGGTCCTGTAAAACAGGTCACGCTTGAAGACATATTCGGCTATTAGTCATCCTTGAACCTGAACTCGGTGATATTCCTGACCCCGGGCATTCCGTAATAGGCCTCGACGATATCACCCTTCAGGTATACGAAACGTCCCAGGATATCCGGGTTGTCCACAAGATTGAGGGCATCCCGGATATCTCCTTTCTGGAGCTGTACCGACAGGCAGGCATCCCTGTCCGTGACGGATGAGCGTGATCCGATCAGGATGTTGGTCTGCGACTTGAACGGAGGCTCGAAGGAAGCAGAGGACGATGTCAAATCACCTCCCACTATGTATCCGCATACCCAGACATCCTCTTCGCCGACATTGGCACGCGCCTGACCTATATTATAGGCGCTGTCTGTCTCCTTGCCCTTTGAATCTCCCTGCCCGATGACAAAGTCCTCAACCGACCAGTAGCGGGTAGTGTCGACGGCGATGCGTATGCCTCCGGCCGAAGAAGGTCCGCCATCCGGTGCTGAAACATTCAGGACGAGTACCTCCTGCTGTTCCAGAACGCGTGTGAGGAGGGACTCATCCGTTCCATCATCGCTGAGGATAAGGGAGACTCTCCCCGGGTTGAAATACGCTATTCTCTTTTCAGAATAGCTGTACAGGAGTTTGCCGTCATCACTTTTGAGTATAAGCGAGCCGTTGGGATAAGAGTTCAGGAAGCTGGGGGCTATATTGAGCTTGACCCCTGAATTCAACTGACGGCATATAAGCTCCACGGAACAGTCCCTTCCGGAAGAAACGACAACGACCTGACGGTCCCCGTACTGGGGAGCGGAGAACTTCGGCGTTTTGAATTCGGAAGAAACGGCAGAGACGGAATAACTGCCGGAAGGAAGCTCCAGCGAGGTAGGCGAATCGCCATACTTGCCGTAATACAGTTCCTTCCCTCCGGAATCAAGGATAGTGAGGATGAAGTCATTTGTGTCAGGGATCTCGTTTGAGGCACGGGTAGAGAAAAAGACATCTTCAGAAAACCGGACGATAAGACGGCCCTGGGACCGCTCCGGGATGAACGCTTCACAGGAAGCCATCATGCATGCGAGGGCAGAAAAAGCCAGCAACCGGGAAAAGGTATTCTTCATAGCGCGATACAGTTTAAGTCCAAAACAAATCTATGAAGAAAAAAGGTTCGAGACATACAAAAACATAACAATCCTGGGGTCGCGGAAGAATCTTTACGGATCAGTATGTTTTTGCTATAGGGCGGAAATTTTCACGGGGCAATCGCATCACTGCGATCGCCCCGCTACTTAACCTAAACTTAAACTATGAAAAACTTCGATGTAAAATTAGTGATTCTAATCTAATTCGCAAAGGTTTTCCGGAAAAATTATCATTTTTTTTACGATTTTTTGTCAAAATGGATATATAAAGGCTTTTTTTAGTACCTTTGAGAAAAATCACGGTCCTATTTTAAACCTTGCCGGTGAGTTATTGTCAAACGTATCGGATCCACCCGGAAGGATGGGTTGCGTTACAAAAACATAATTAATTAATCCCAAAAATCATGAAAAAATTTTTGATGATTCTTATGGCGGCCGGAATGATGCTCTTCGCAGGCATGTCCTCCGCCAGCGCACAGGGCCCGGGCGGATTCAGCTTCGATCCCGATGAGATGGCAAAGATGCGCGTCGAGCAGATGAAGCAGAGCCTCAAGCTCAATAAGGACCAGGAGACCAAGCTCACCGCTCTCTTCAAGAAGCAGAGCGAGGAGATGGCCAAGATGTTCGAGGGAGGCGGAATGCCCGACATGAGCAAGATGCAGGAGAACATGAAGAAGCAGGACGAGGAGATCAAGAAGATCCTCACTGCCGAGCAGTACAAGGCTTACTCCGAGGAGCAGCAGCGCATGAGGGAGCAGTTCGGAGGAGGCGGTTTCTAGTCTTTCCAAAGAATTGTCTTGACACCTGATAAGTCCCCGGAAACATAAGTTTTCGGGGATTTTTCTATGTTTTCCATCCATTTCCGGAAAATAATCGATAAATTAGCACGATTTTGGTCTCCCAAAACGCCGCTTAATGAACCGACCGCTTGTCGCCATCATACTTCTGCTCGCAACAGCGACTGCATTCGCCCAGGATAAGGTGAAGCACGGATTCAACTCCGTCCCCTACCCTGTGATCGGATACAGTGACGACCTCGGCATACAATACGGCATCAACTATACTTTCTTCGACTACGGCGACGGATCCATTTTCCCCAATTACAGGCACAAAGCCGTCGTGGAGCTTTCGCGCTACACGAGGGGACAGACCGGGATCAAATTGACTTACCAGTCAGCATACCTCATCCCTGGCATACGTTTTTCCACCGCCCTGGCCTACAACATGAACCCAATGTACCATTTCTACGGGTTCAACGGTTCCGCCACGCCGGTCAACCGCGCATTGGACCGCAAGGATGGTACAGCTTTTTATGACATTGACAGGAAGTTCATCCGGGCTGTAGCGACATTCCAAGGCAGCATCCTGGACGAACTCGACTGGGCGGCGGGAGTCAATTTCCTTTCATACAGGATAGGAAGCCTCAACCCCAAATACGGATACGACACTCAGAACTCCCTGTACAACCGCTATGTTGATTCGGGAGTCATCCGCCCCGACGAGGCTGGCGGCGGCAATGTCCTGGAATTCAACGCCGGGCTGGTATACGACACCAGGAATGCCACTTCCATTCCTTCCAAGGGTATCTGGTCCGAGCTATATCTGACTTATGCTCCCGACCTGTTCGGGACGGGATACCATTACAACAGGCTCAGCGCGCATTTCCGGCATTATGTCGGCATTGTGGACAACGACAGGCTCACTTTCGCCTATCACCTTGCATACCAGGGGATCATCGGAGGAGAACCTCCATTCTATGTCCTTCAGAACATCACTTCCCTGGTCGTGAACAAGACCGTCAACGAGGGTCTTGGCAACAAGAACACCATACGCGGTACCCTTTACAACCGCTTCATAGGCAAGAGCTATGTCTGGGCCAACTTTGAGACCAGGATCAAACTGTTCAGCTTCATTGCCAGGAACCAGGCGTTCTACATCGCCACGAATCCATTCTTCGACTGCGGGGCCATCGTCACGCCTTTCCGGCTTGGAGCAGAGAGAGGTTCTTCGCTGTACCAGGATGCGACCAAGTTCCACGGTAGTTTCGGAGCGGGACTCAAGCTCGTGATGAACCGCAATTTCATCATGTCGGTCGAAGTGGCGCGTCCGCTCTACCATGACGACGGGCGATTCGGCCTCATCATGGGATCCAACTACTTATTCTAGAAAAGATTATCCCTTCTGCTCTGGACGCATCTTGGCGTATTTGAGCAGTATGGTCTTCGGCTCCGGATAATCGTCGAAGGCTATCTTGGCCTTGAGTTCGGGTACGGTCCCGGTTATGTCCAGGATCCGTCCGGGACCGAAGCGGTTGTGCTCGATGCGCTGCCCGATGCTGAAATCGGTCATGGGCGACGGTACGAAGGTGGCGTCGTCATAACGGGAAACCGCAGGCGCGGAAGACACTGGCCGGCGAGACGGCACAGGCTGTGCCGGCCGAGCCGACGCAGCCGGCTCGGGACGCCGCTCCCCACGGGAGAAAGTAACCCCGGACGACGCACCGTACCTGTAATTCTGACGGGGAGTCTGGGTCCTGCCGAAACGTGAGCCAAAACCGCCGAAACCGAATCCATACATATCGTCCCCATCATCCTCAAAATCCCTCTCCCTCAAGGGATTGGCCAGGTATTTCGGATCTATTTCCCGTATGAAACGGCTGGGGGAATTGGACTCGTGCTTTCCGTTCCTCATGCGGGAGGAGGCGAAGGACAGGCCGACGGTCTTCTTGGCACGCGTCATCGCGACATAGAACAAACGGCGCTCCTCCTCTATCTCGGTGGCGGAGGACAGCATGTTGACGGAAGGGAAGAGATTCTCCTCCATTCCGGCCACGAATACGTATGGGAACTCAAGTCCTTTGGCAGAGTGGGCTGTCATCAGCGCGACCTTGTTGTTGGTATCCTCCTCATCGGCCATGTCCACGCTGCTCAGCAGCGAAATGTTCTCCAGATAATCCCCGAGCGTCACGATAGGGAGTTGGAGGCGGGAGTCTGTCTCCGGAAACCGTGCCACCCTCGGCATCGTAAGAGGGGGGGACCCAAGCTCGCTTGGGGGGGGTCCGAAGGACGTTTCAGGAGGCAGACTCCCGCCTCCAACCTCTTCAAGTTCCGCGAGGTATTCGTTCTGGCGGTCTTCGACAAAGTGCGCGACGCTGCTGATGAGCTCCTCGATATTGGATGTGCGGGAGATACCCTCGATGGAGGTGTCGGACTTGAAGAAGGCGTACAGCCCTGAATCATCGGCTACACGCTGAGCGAGTTCAAGGGCATCGGTCGACCGGACACGGGCAGCAAGACCATTGATCATGTCACAGAATGCCTTGATCTTGGTGATGGCCGCAGCCCTGAGGCCGAACTCCATAAGGTCCGGGGCATAGGCGGCCTTGAAGAGGGACACCCCATGCGCGCGGGCTGCGGCGCCGAGCGCTTCCAGCGAGGTGTCGCCGATGCCGCGCGCCGGCTTGTTCACCGCGCGCTTGAACGACTCGTCATCGTGAGGATTCACCACAAGCTTGAAATAAGCCATCATGTCCCGTATCTCCGCCCTGTCGAAGAAGGAGTTGCCGGAGTAGATCATGTAAGGGATATTGCGCTTGCGCAGGGCCTCCTCGATGGCGCGCGACTGCGAATTGGTCCGGTAAAGCACGGCAAAATCCTGATACTCTGCACGATCCTCGCGCATGCGGTCAATGATACCGCTGGTGATCAGGATAGCCTCCTCCTGCTCGTTGTACGCGCTGATAAGCCGGATCTTCTCCCCTTCTTCGCCTACGGCGTAGCACTCTTTCGGGATGCGGTTCTCGTTCCTGGCTATCAGCGAATTGGCCGCACCGACTATCACCTGGGTGGAACGGTAGTTGCGCTCCAGCCGGAAAACCTTGCATTCAGGATAATCCTTGCGGAAACTCAGGATATTCTCGACCTTGGCCCCGCGGAAAGCATAGATGGACTGAGAGTCGTCACCGACAACGCAGATGTTGTGGTGCGGTTCCGCCAGGCGCTTGAGGATCAGGTACTGAGCGAAGTTCGTATCCTGGTACTCGTCCACTAGGATGTAGGAAAACCTGCCTGAAATATCCCTCAACGCCTCGGGATTGTCCCGGAGCAGGATATTCATGTTCAGAAGGATGTCATCGAAATCCATCACTCCGGACTGCTTGCAATGGTCGGCATAGCGCGAGAAGATGTCGCAGATCTTCGGCTTCTTGGCACGGGTATCGTTGGCTATGAGATTGGGGTCGGAGCGGTATTTCCCGGCCGTGACAAGGTTGTTCTTGGCCAATGAAATACGGGCGAGCACCTCCCTGGGTTTGTAGACCTTGTCATCGAGACCGAGCTCCTTGATACATGCCTTGATGGCGCTCACGGAGTCCGAGGTGTCATAGATGGTGAAATTCGAAGGATATCCGAGGGAGGCGGCATACTCCCTGAGAAAGCGGATGAATACTGAATGGAAGGTCCCCATGTACAGCCTGCGGGCCAGTCTCTCCCCCACCATCGCAGCGATGCGCTCCTTCATCTCCCCCGCGGCTTTCTTGGTAAAAGTGAGTGCCAGGATCCGGTCCGGCTCGCAGCCTTGGTCAAGGATATTGGCAATCCTGCAGGTCAGCACCCTTGTCTTGCCAGAGCCTGCTCCTGCAACTATCAGCACCGGTCCGTCCACACAGGCTACAGCTTTCCTCTGCTCACTGTTCAGCCCCTCGAATATAGCATTCACTTTGTTCTCCATAATTACCGCAAAATTACTAAAAAATGCGTATCTTCGCATCGCATTTCGTAAATACTCAAACTAGTTACTCATAATGTCAAACAACATCGTTTTGAAAAAAGGCCTGAACATTCCTCTGGCAGGAGTTCCGGCCCTCGTAGTCAAGAGAACGATATTGCCGGACACCGTCGCCGTACAACCTTCGGACTACAAGGGGCTCAACGCGAGACTCCTCGTCCGCGAGGGTGACAAGGTGCTGGCAGGATCGCCCGTCCTGGCTGACAAGAAGAATCCCGACGTGCTCGTCACCTCGCCCGTCAGCGGCACGGTGAAGGCAGTCGTCCGCGGAGACAAGAGAAAGTTGCTTGCAGTGCTCGTCGACGCCGACAAGGACCAGGAGTACCTGGATTTCGGCGCCGCCAAAGACGGCCTCTCAGCAGGGGACGTCAAGGACAGGCTCCTGAAGAGCGGCCTCTGGACGGCATTCGTACAGCGCCCTTACGGCATCGTGGCCGATCCGGCCGCCACGCCGAAGGCCATTTTCGTCTCCGCGTTCAGCACCGCCCCTCTCGCCGCCGACACCGAGTTCACTCTGGGCAATGAAACGGCAGCGCTCCAGGCCGGAGTCAGCGCCCTTGCAAAGCTTGCGAAGGTCCACGTGTCCGTGAAGTCCGCGGATTCCGCGTTCGCAAAGCTGCGCGACGCTGAGATCCACGTCGTCAAGGGCAAGCACCCCGCCGGCAACGTCGGAGTCCAGATCTCGCACATCAGTCCCATCCGCAAGGAAGAGACCGTCTGGACCGTTTCCCTCGAGCTGCTCGCCGCCATCGGCCGCCTGTTCACCACCGGCCGTTACGACGTGCGCCGCAAGGTTGCGGTCGGAGGCCCTGCAGCGGCCGAGCCCGCGTACATCGACACCCTCCCGGGCATCCCGATGTCCGCGCTGAAGGAGTGCTACGGTTCTGCCGACGGCATCCGCATCATCAGCGGAGACGTCCTCAGCGGCACCAATGCCGGCGAGGACGGCTACCTCGGTTTCTACGACACCCAGGTCACCCTCCTCAAGGAAGGCACCGAGCCCGAACTCCTCGGCTGGGCCCGTCCGTTCCGCTTCAACCAGTACAGCGCCGACCACAGCTACTTCAACTGGTGCCTCGGCCGTCTGGACAAGGAAGTCGCCATGGACACCAACCTCCACGGTGGCCCGCGTGCGTTCGTCATGCCTGACTCATACTATGCGAAACATCTCCCGATGGATATCTATCCCCTGTATCTCATCAAGGCCTGCCTTGCCGGGGACATTGACAACATGGAGAAGTTCGGCATCTACGAAGTGCTTCCCGAGGACCTCGCACTGGTCGAGTTCATGGACCCGTCCAAGAACTATGTCCAGGACATTATTCAGAACGGCATCAACCTGATGCTCAAGGAAATGGCTTAAAGAAAGTAGTACTATGAACAAGATATTTGAAAAAGGCGGCAAGCTTTACTGGCTGCACTCGACCGTAGACGCTTTCGAGACATTCCTTCACGTGCCCGGCACCGTCACCAGGAAGGGCGCGCACGTCAGGGACGCCGTCGACCTCAAGCGCATCATGATCATCGCCGTGATAGCCGCCGTTCCCGCCGCCCTGTTCGGCATGTGGAACACCGGCTACCAGCACGCCCTCGCCACCGGCGCCGACCCGAGATTCTGGGCCGACCTGTGGTTCGGTTTCCTCAAGGTACTTCCCCTGTTCATCGTCTCCTACGTGGTCGGTCTGGCCATCGAGTTCGCCTCGGCCCAGATCCGCGGTGAGGAAGTGAACGAGGGATACCTCGTATCGGGATTCTTCATCCCTCTCATCGTTCCCGTGGACGTTCCGCTCTGGATGCTTGCAGTCGCCGTCGCCTTCGCCGTCATCTTCGGCAAGGAAGTCTTCGGCGGCACCGGCATGAACATCTGGAATCCCGCCCTCCTTACCCGCGCTTTCCTGTTCTTCTCCTATCCGAACAGCATGTCCGGATCCGAGACCTGGATCGCTATGCGCAAGGGTGAGACCCTCGTCGACGGCGCAACTGGCGCCACTCCGCTCTCCTTCCTCGGAGACGGCATGGACGCCCTCACCAATTCCGGAGCCCAGTATGGCACCGGATTCTGGGACATGTTCATCGGAACGGTTCCCGGTTCGGTCGGCGAGACCAGCGTCATCGCTATCCTCATCGGCGCGGTCATCCTTCTCTGGACCGGTGTGGCCAGCTGGAAGATCATGGCATCCTCGGTTGCAGGCGCCATCTTCGTAGGCGGGCTCGCCCAGCTCTGCGGCGGCACTGACATCCCTTGCCTCTATCACCTCGTGATGGGCGGCTTCGCTTTCGGTACCGTCTTCATGGCCACCGACCCCGTCACTTCGGCCCAGACCGACTGCGGTAAATGGATCTACGGATTCTTCATCGGTGCGGTCTGCGTCATCATCCGGCTCTTCAACCCCGGCTATGCCGAAGGCATGATGCTCGCCATCCTGCTCGGCAACACCTTCGCCCCGCTGATCGACTGGTACGTCACCGACCGTCACATCGCCCGGAAGAACAGAGTTGTCAAAGCCGCTTAAACCTATCGGGATATGAATACAAACAGCAACGTATATACAGTGATATACACTACAGTAGTGTGTGTCCTGGTGGCTGCGCTCCTCGCCCTCGTATCGTCGTCCCTCAAGCCCAAGCAGGACGCCAACGAGAAAGCCGAGACCATAAGCCAGATCCTTACGGCGGCACAGTTCGGAGAGAAGTCCGAGTGGCAGGCCAAGGGCAACGCGGCCGTGCTTGACTTCTACAAGCAGAATGTCGCCGAGGCCGTCCTCATCGACGCCTCCGGCAACAAGGTCGGCGACCTCGGCACAGCTGACGCCACCGTTTACGGCAAGTCCGAGCTCAAAGCCCAGAACTACAACATAAAGGACGGAAGCGCCGCAAAGCTTCCCGTCTACATCTTCAAGAACGGCGTATCCGTCATCCCCGTGTACGGAGCAGGCCTCTGGGGACCGGTCTGGGGCTATCTCGCCCTCGGTTCCGACCTCAAGACCATCGCCGGAGCATACTTCGACCATGAGAGCGAGACCCCCGGTCTCGGCGGAAAGATCAAGGACGATCCTTCGTTCCGCGCCCAGTTCAAGGGCAAATCCATTGACTTCAACGATCCCAAGGCTGCCTTCAGCATCGTGAAGGGCGGCGCTCCCGCCGGCAAGGCCAATGCCATCGACGCCATCTCGGGCGCCACTATGACTTCTAAGGGACTCGACGAGGCCATCAACGTCTGGATCGAAGCCTACAAGTCATACCTGACCAAGAACAACCCTGAAGAATAGGAGGTACAGTTATGAATGCGAAAATGAAAGAAACCATCTTGAACCCCATTCTTAAGGGCAATCCCATCACCGTCCTCGTCCTCGGTATCTGCTCTTCGCTGGCAGTGACCGTCGAGCTCAAGGGCGCACTCGTGATGGCATTATCTGTCATCGTCGTCACGGGCATGTCGAGCCTTATCTGCTCCCTGCTCCGCAAGACCATCCCCAACCGCGTACGCATCATCATCCAGCTTGTGGTCGTGGCCATGATGGTCATCCTCGTCGATCAGGTGCTCAAGTCCTTCGAGGGCACTTATCCCCTGGACAAGCAGCTCTCGGTCTACATCGGCCTCATCATCACCAACTGTATCGTGATGGGACGCATCGAGGCATTCGCCCTCGGCAACAAGCCCATCCCTTCGCTCCTTGACGGTCTCGCCAACGGCGTGGGATATGGTCTCATCCTCATCATCGTGGCGTTCTTCCGCGAGCTCTTCGGCTCCGGCACCCTCTTCGGACTGCCGGTGCTCTCGGCCCTCGGTTACACCAACAACGGTCTCATGATCCTGCCGCCCATGGCCCTTATCCTCATAGGCTGCATCATCTGGGTCCAGCGTTCGATCCAGAAGGATCTCCAGGAAAACTATTAACACGTATCGGTTATGGAGTATATAAACTTATTCGTAAAGTCAATCTTCGTTGACAATATGATTTTTGCATACTTCCTCGGTATGTGTTCATACCTGGCGGTATCCAAGAATGTCAAGACGGCCAACGGTCTCGGCATCGCCGTGATCGCCATGCTGATCATCACACTTCCCCTGAACTATCTCCTCAACAAGTTCGTCCTCACCCCGGGCGCCCTTTCATGGCTCGGTGACAGCTTCGCGAACGT
This sequence comes from uncultured Bacteroidia bacterium, assembly GCA_902785785.1. Taxonomy (GTDB): domain Bacteria; phylum Bacteroidota; class Bacteroidia; order Bacteroidales; family UBA932; genus Cryptobacteroides. The sequence continues at coordinate 74,672 of CADAAA010000009.1, forward strand.
GGACCTGAGTTTCCTCAGCTTCATCCTGTTCATCGCCGTCATCGCCGCCTTCACCCAGGTGGTGGAGATGGTCGTTGAGAAGTTCATGCCCGCGCTTTACTCTTCGCTCGGCATCTATCTCCCGCTGATCGCCGTGAACTGCGCCATCCTCGGTGGATCGCTCTTCATGCAGCAGAGGGATTTCGGCAACATCGGAGAAGCTGCGGTATATGCTCTCGGTTCCGGCATCGGCTGGTGGCTTGCCATCGTCGCCCTCGCAGCTATCCGTGAGAAGCTCTCTTACAGCAACGTCCCCGCCGGCCTCAAGGGCATCGGCATCACGTTCATAACTGTCGGCCTGATGGGCATCGCCTTCATGGCCTTCATGGGTATTTCACTGTAAACGAAGGAGGACAAGATTATGACAGGTACTATCATTTCTTCCATGCTTTTCATGGTTCTGGTCATCCTCTTCCTGGTGGCCATCCTTCTCTTCGTCAAGGCGAAACTCACTCCGAAGGGCACTGTCCAGATCGACATCAATGACGGCAAGAAGGTCCTCAGCGTCGCTCCCGGCGGATCGCTGATGAACACCCTCGCCGAAAACCAGATCTTCCTCCCCTCCGCCTGCGGCGGCAAGGCCAACTGCGGCCAGTGCAAGGTCCAGGTCCACGAGGGCGGCGGCACCATCCTCCCTACCGAGGTCGGTTTCTTCAACAAGAAGCAGATCAAGGACGACTGGAGGCTAGGCTGCCAGGTCAAGGTCAAGGACAACCTCAAGATCCAGGTCTCGGAGTCCGCTCTGAGCGTCAAGAAGCTCGAGTGCGAAGTCATCTCCAACGAGAATGTTGCGACCTTCATCAAGGAGTTCACCGTCAGGCTGCCTGAAGGCGAGCACATCGACTTCAAGAGCGGCGAGTACATCCAGATCGACATCCCCGAGTACGAAGCCGACTTCTCCGACATGGGCGTGGCTGACATCTACAAGGGCGACTGGGACAAGTACGGCATCACCGGCCTGAAGTTCAAGAACACCACTCCGACCATCAGGGCCTATTCCATGGCCTCGTATCCGGCCGAGAAGGATGTCATCAAGCTCAACGTACGTATTGCGACTCCTCCTTTCGACAAGACCCAGCCCAAGGGCGTGTTCAAGTTCGTGCCGGGAGTTCCCCCGGGCATCGCATCGACCTATGTCTTCTCCCGCAAGCCGGGCGACAAGGTGATGATCTCCGGACCTTACGGAGAGTTCCTCCTCCCGAAGAACGACCCGGAGGATATGGAGTACATCTTCGTCGGCGGCGGCGCCGGAATGGCCCCGCTCAGAAGCCACATCATGCATCTGTTCAAGACCATGAAGACCAACCGCAAGGTGCACTTCTTCTACGGCGCCCGCGCCCTCGTCGAGGCCTTCTACCTCGAGGATTTCGCCGAGATCGAGAAGGAGTTCCCGAACTTCAAGTTCCACCTTGCCCTCGACCGTCCGGATCCCGCTGCTGACGCAGCAGGCGTGCCTTACACCGCCGGCTTCGTCCACAACGTGATGAACGAGACCTATCTCAAGGACCACGAGGCTCCGGAGGATATCAAGTACTTCATGTGCGGACCTCCTATGATGGTCTCCTCTGTGAACAACCTGCTTGATTCGCTCGGAGTCGATCCCGCGAATGTCTTATACGACAACTTCGGAGGTTAAAATACCTATTCGGATAAAGGATCCGGCCAGCCATGCTGACCGGATTCTTTTCATTTAAAAACATACCATATAAAAATATCGCCGTACCCCCCGAAAGATATCTTTTTGTACGTCGGCGGGAAGATGATTGATTAGCTTTGCCGAAGAAAAGACCGGCGGTGGCCGCAAGGCGTCACCTCGACCTTCAACCCTCAACGCTATGATGAAACCTCACTTCCCGGCATCGCTTCTCTTCGGGCGGTCGCCCAGGTCCGGAAGGACCCATCTGCCGATTCTGGCTCATCTTTCAGTCTTATGCTTGCTATTCCCGGCCGGAGCTGCGGTTTCGTGCGGGACCGCCGATCCTTTTCTTTCAAGTACTGAAGTACAGACCACTATCTTCCTTCCCGACATCCTGGCGCTGGAAGAGCACCCTACCAAGGCAGCTGTTTCCGGCATCGACCGGCTGGACATCTTCGTGTACAATGACGACGAGGTCCGGCGCCTGGACTCTTACTGCAGCATCGGGACGCCGGAGACGGCCTACCTGCAAGTCAATTCCAGCGCCGGTGACAAGCTTGTCGTCATCCTGGCGAACTGCACGGGAAGGTCTTTCACGTACGACGAGTTCAAGAGCTACTCTTCCCTCGAAAGCGTCGTCTGGAGGCTCAAGGACGAGGATCCCGCCAGGCCGGTCATGAGCGGCGAGTGCCAGATCAGTGCAGGGGCGGAAGGATACACTTCCGTCAAACTGACACCTCTGATGGCTGATGTATGCCTAGACTTCCTGAAATGTGATTTCTCGGGGCGGGGATACCGCAGCCGCACGCTGGAGAACTGCAGCGTTTTCCTCACCAACCTCTCCGGCAGCACCGAGATACTCCGGCAGGACGGCTTCCGCGTGTCGGAGCTGGAAAACGCCGGAAGGCTCGACCCGGCGTATCTTGCAAGCATGAAGCATCCCGAGATGATAAGGCGTGCCGTGACTCCCGGGCAATGGAGCCCCGTTGACCTCTACTGCTATCCAAATGATTCGGACGACGACATGATGGGAAGCCCTCCCACGCGCATGGTGGTGCAAGGTGACATCGACGGCGCCACCTATTATTATCCCGTAGACATCAACCGAGAGGGATTCGGATACACGTCAGGGCCTCACGGTCTGAGCCGCAATGTCAAGTATTCATACAGCCTGCTAATCACGCGCAAGGGCAGCACCGATCCGGACACTCCCGTACCCCCGGCACAAGTCATCGGCGAAGGATGGATAAGGCTTTATCCGGGCCAGTTCATCACCGGTACGAACGGGGAAAAAGTCCATGTATGGTGCGAGGTCTATCCTGAAGATACTCCCATAGACATCAGCCGCGAAGACCTTGATTTCGATGTAGAAAGGGGCATCTACACCTACGAGATGGACCCGGACGGGCACGGACTCGTACTCACCCTGAGGGAAAACGGTACGGGAATGTTCACCATCGACGCAGGTCCGCCGGTGAACGACGGATTCCTGGTTATAATAGTAGTAAACCCCTAGAGTTCGAAACGCGACTTGACGGGCAAGGCGGCAGCAAATGCCTCCAGCAGACGGTCACGGAAGACCCGGAACTTGTCCTCAGACATATTCACGTCGTTGATGCAAACGAAATCAGCGGTCGGTTCCGCGATGAAGCCGCAGACTTTGTCCGCGGAAGCCACGGCCGTCGAGAAATGACGGTTAGACACTTTGCGGGCGAATGTTCTTCCTGTATGGAAGGCATAGTCCATGAACAGGTAATAGTTGTAGTTGGCCATGCTCCTGACCGGAGAGACAGACTCTTCAATACGCTTACCTTCCCTGGCGTACAGATCTTCGCAGACACTACGGAGCAAGGATCCGCAAGTATGCTGCGGACGCAGGTATAGCGGCGACGGAGCCAGTCCCGCGGCCTCGCGGGCCAGCCGGTCGGAATTGCGGCAATGGCTCTTGTACAGTCCTGATGCGAACAGATGCCGGTGGAATGCCGCTGCCGCCTTCCCGTCACGGAAAAAGTACTCCTGCCTGCAGTCCCTCACTGGGAAAAAGTCGTCGTTCAGGTATATGAATTCCTCATCAAGACCCGGAATACGGTGCAGGTACATCTCTATCGCAGTGGAGTTGAACACAGGCAGAAACTGCGCAGGAATGATGTCACGGTGGAATACGATCTTGAGCCCCTCGCGGTCAGCCCACTCCGGCACCTGACTCTCCCCCGATACGACCAGGAATACGTTCCGTACGAACGGGAGATGGGCCTCAATGCCCCTGAGGAGATACTTCAAGGTGCCCCAGTCCCGGAAATGCTTGCGTTTAATGTCCTCCCCCAGGCGGGAACGGTACGCTTCCTGCCAGACCGGATCAAGGCCGTTTACATATGTTATGACTGCATCCATCCTATGAGGAAGATTCTCTCAGATAACGCGCGGTAAATGTATCACCGCGGGCGGCAAGATCCTCGGGCGTACCCTCGAACACCACTTCCCCGCCTTTGTCTCCGGCATCCGGGCCAAGGTCGATGACCCAGTCTGCGGCACGGATCACATCCAGGTTGTGCTCTACGACGATGAGGGAATGTCCTTTCGAGAGCAGGACGTCGAATGCCTTGAGCAGTTTCTCCACATCGTAGAAATGCAGGCCGGTAGTAGGTTCGTCGAAGAGGAACAGGATCTTCTTGGAAGCCATCGACGAACTGTTCTCGCTCATGGAGAGGAAGTAAGCGAGCTTGATACGCTGGCTCTCGCCTCCCGAAAGCGTGCTGCTGCTCTGGCCGAGCTTGATATACCCGAGGCCGACGTCCACGAGGGGTTTCAGTTTGCGGGCTATCCCCTGTGCAAGCGTTTCCTTTCCCGCGGAGAAGAACTCGATCGCCTCATCCACGCTCATGTTCAGGATATCGTCGATATTCTTGCCGTTGTACCGGACCTCAAGCACGTCGGGCTTGAAGCGCTTGCCTCCGCAGGACTCGCAGACCATGGTCACGTCAGCCATGAACTGCATCTCGATCCTGACGAAACCGTCGCCCTGGCATTCAGGGCAGCGGCCTCCGTCCTGATTGAACGAGAAATAGTTGGGGCCGAATCCGTTGATGCGCGCGTACTGCTGCTCTGCCATGAGCTTGCGGATGTCGTCAAAGGCCTTAAGGTAGGTGACGGCATTGGAACGAGTGCTCCTGCCTATAGGATTCTGATCCACATATTCGATGCGTGAGATGCGGTCCAGGTTTCCGGCCAGTCCCCTGTGCACTCCGGGCAGGTCTCCGCTGTCGTTCAGCCTCCGGTACATGGCAGGATAAAGGATATCGCCCACCAGGGAGGACTTTCCGCTTCCGCTTACTCCCGTGACAACCGTCAGCACTCCGAGGGGGAAACTCACGTCGATGTTCTTGAGATTGTGTTCCATCGCCCCTTTGACTACGATGGAATAATGCCAAGGGCGCTTCTCACGGGTCAGGCGGGGACGGCGTCCGGACAGGTATTGGAGTGTCAGCGAACGCTTATAATCCTCCTCACTTATCTTCGAAGCAGTACTCCCCTGGAAAACGATCTCTCCGCCGTTCACGCCGGCGCGGGGCCCCATGTCGATCAGCAGGTCCGCCGCACGGATGATCTCTTCGTCATGCTCGACCACTATGACGGTATTGCCGAGGTCCCTGAGCCGCTTCAGGACAGCTATCAGGCGGTCGGTATCGCGCGAATGAAGGCCGATGGACGGTTCGTCGAGGATGTACATCGAGCCCACGAGGGACGAGCCGAGGGCCGTCACGAGGTTGATACGCTGGCTTTCTCCGCCTGAAAGAGTGTTGCAGGGACGGCTGAGCGTCAGGTAACCCAGGCCGACATCCCCGATGCAGCGGAGGCGTGAAAGTATCTCGTCCAGAGGCCCCTTGACAACGGACCTTTCATATGCATTGAGCTCCAGCCCGCTGAAATAATCGATGGCCTGCTCGACGTTCAGGCTAAGTACTTCATGTATGTTCAGTCCTCCGACCTTGACATAAAGCGCGTCCTTGCGCAACCTGCTGCCATGACAGTCGGGACAGGTCGTCCTGCCCGAGAAACGGCTGAGCATGTACTTGTACTGTATCTTATATCTCTGCGTCTCGATCCAGCGGAAGAACTCATCTATGCCGATAAGGGAATCCTCCTCCCGCTCGGCGGGAACTCCCTCCCATATCTTGCGCTTGACCTCGTCGGAGAGCTGGCAGTATGGCTCGAACACAGGGATGCCGTAACGCTGCGATACGGCGACAAGATGGTCCTTGAACCAGCCCATCTTCTCACCTCTCCAGCACGCGATGGCGCCGTCGTAAATGCTCTTGGTCTTGTCAGGGATCACGAGGTCCTCGCTGACGCCGATTATCTTGCCAAGGCCCCCGCAGGTCGGACACGCGCCCAAAGGGCTGTTGAAGCTGAACATGTACTCATCGGGACGCCTGAAGGTGATACCGTCGAGTTCGAAACGGTTCACAAAGGTGTGGAGTTCCCCGTCACGGGAGACAAGCATCGTACCTTCCCCGCGTGAGAAAGCGGTGTCCACCGATGAGAGCATGCGCGTGCGGAGGTCGGCATCGGGCTCTCCGCCGTCCAGCTTCATCCTGTCGACAAGCAGATAAAGGTCCGTGGGGAAATCGCCGGTAGCGGAGCGCTGCATGATATCCTCGATCCTGATGACATTCCCGTCCGAAAAGAAGCGGGAATATCCCTCCTCCTTGAGCTTCAGCATCAGTTCCACCTTGTCTTCGCGGGCGTTCCATCCTATGTCCGAAAGAAGGTACACGACATGGGGTTCACCGTCGAACAGGTAAGCCATGACATCAGCTGAACTGTTGCATTTGACTTCGCGTCCGCTGACGGGAGAGAATGTACGACCTATCCGGGCGAAAACAAGCCTGAGGTAATCGTATATCTCGGTGGTGGTGGCGACGGTCGACCGGGGATTGCGGATGTTGACCTTCTGCTCGATGGCGACCGCAGGCGGGATGCCGTCGATGCTCTCGACATCCGGTTTGCTCATCCTGCCAAGGAACTGGCGGGCATACGACGAAAGGCTCTCGGCGAAACGGCGCTGGCCCTCCGCGAAAAGCGTATCAAAGGCCAGCGAGGACTTGCCGGAGCCGGAGATGCCGGTCACGACCACGAACTTGCCGCGTGGTATCTCCACGGTGATGTCCTTGAGGTTGTTGACCTTGGCCCTTCTGATGACGATGCTGCCGTTGTCTGCCATATTCCGGATGATTGGAACTGCAAATTTACTCAAAATTCCTATCTTTGCCTAAATTGTTGTTCATCATGAAAAGATTTGCAAGGATGGCATTTACAGCTGCAGGCGCGCTTCTCGCGCTTACGTCATGCCGGCAGGATTCCGCCGGCGGAGACGGATTCAAGTATCTCATAGACCAGTTTGCGGACCTCCGCATCATCAGGTACAGGATCGAAGGATGGGAGGACCTCAGCCTCCAGCAGAAAGCATACGTGTATCACCTGTCCGAGGCCGCCAAATGGGGCCGCGACATATATTGGGACCAGAACGGGGCTTATAACCTCGGCGTCCGCAGGGTCCTGGAGAACATACTCGAGAACTATGACGGCGACCGCGACTGTGACGAGTTCCAGGCATTCACCGTCTATGCGAAGCGCGTGTTCTTCTCGAACGGCATACATCATCACTACGCCGAGGACAAATTCTTCCCGGAGTGTTCCGAGGAGTATTTCATGAGCCTGATGCAGGCCGTTGGCGACGGGGACAAGTGCGGTGAAATGATGCACGTCATATACGACCGTGATTTCCTGCCTTCACGCAAATCGACAGATCCCGCAACCGATATTGTCGCCGTCTCGGCAGTCAATTTCTATGAAGGCGTAACCCGCGACGAAGTCGAGCGTTATTACGCCTCCATTGCAGATCCCAAAGATCCCGAGCCCATATCCTATGGCCTCAACACCAAGGTCGTGAAGGACGCCGACGGCCGCATTGTCGAACTGCCGTGGAAGTCGGGCGGCCTGTACGGCCCCGCCATCGACCGCATCATCGATGAGCTTGAGAAAGCCGCTGCCTTTGCTGAAAACGACCTCCAGAAGCAGTATATCGCCACGTTGGTGGATTACTACCGTACCGGCGACCTGCGCCTGTGGGACAAGTACAATATCGAATGGGTGAATGACACCCTCGGCACCGTGGACTTCGTGAACGGTTTCGTCGAAGACTACAACGATCCCCTCGCCCGCAAGGGCGCCTGGGAGGCCCTGGTCAATATCAAGGACCATCAGGCCTCCAGGCGCAGCGACATCCTCAGTGCGAACGCGCAGTGGTTCGAGGACAACTCACCCGTCGACCCACGCTTCAAGAAATCCCAGGTCAAGGGCATCAGCGCCAAGGTCATCAACGCAGCGTGCCTTGCCGGCGACTGCTATCCCTCCACCCCCATCGGCATCAACCTTCCCAACGCCGACTGGATCCGCAAGGAGCACGGCTCCAAGAGCGTGACCATCGCCAACATCACACACGCGTATGACTATGCCGCGCAGGAGTGCCCCAAGAGTACCCTGACCGAGTTCGCCTGGAACGAGAAGGAGATCGAGTTTGCCAAGAAGTACCTCACCATCACCGACGAGATCCACACCGACCTTCACGAGTGCCTCGGGCACGCTTCCGGGCAGCTTCTGCCCGGCACTTCCCCCAATGCACTCGGCGAATACAGTTCTACCCTCGAAGAGGCACGGGCCGACCTGTTCGGCCTCTACTACTGCGCCGACCCGAAGATGGTCGAGCTCGGCATCATGCCTGATGCCGAAGCCTACAAGGCCGAATATGCCAACTACATCCGCAACGGACTGATGGTGCAGTTCAGCCGCGTTGAGCTCGGCCGCCCCAATACCGAGGCCCACATGCAGAACCGCAAGCTCATCTCCGAATGGTGCTATGAGCGCGGCCTCGCTGACAAGGTCATCGAGAAGAAAGTCCGCAAAGGCAAGACCTACTTCGTCGTGAACGACTACAAGGCCCTGCGGGAACTGTTCGGAGACCTGCTGGCAGAAATCCAGAGGATCAAGTCCGAGGGCGACTACGAGGCCGGAAAGGCTCTCGTGGAGAAATATGCCGTACACATCGACCCCGTCCTGCACAAGGAAGTCCTCGAGCGCTACGCATCCCTCAACCTCAAGCCTTACGGCGGTTTCGTCAATCCTGACATCATCCCCGTCATGGAGAACGGCAAGGTAACCGACTACAAGGTGGAGTATACCGACGACTATCTCGGCCAGATGCTCAAGTATGGACGGGAGTATTCGGCTCTTTAAGGACTACGCCTACTACCTGAAGATAGAGCGTGGCCTGTCACCGAATACGGTGGCAGGCTACCTTTCCGACATTTCCCTTTTCTTCGAGGAGAGCGGGCTCGATCCTGCCTCGGTTGCGCCGGCCGACATCGTAGACTATCTGTCCGAGCGCTCGGACACCCTCTCCAAACGCTCCCAGGCCCGCCTGCTCAGCGCGTTCCGTTCCTTCTTCGACTGGATGATACTGGAAGGCGCCATGAAGGAGAATCCCTGCGACGGCGTCGATCCGCCCAAGATCGGCCGTTACCTGCCGGAAGTCCTTTCCGTGCAGGAAGTGGACGACATCATCGCCTCGGTCGACACGTCTACACCCGCAGGCCTCAGGGACCGGGCGATACTCGAGGTCCTGTATGGCTGCGGCCTGCGCGTCAGCGAAGCCGCAGGCCTGCGATTGTCCGACATTTTCGCCAAGGAAGGCTTCCTCCGAATAGTCGGCAAGGGTGACAAGGAACGCATCATCCCCCTCGGGGAAATGGCCGCCGAGGCCTTGGAGACCTGGTACGGCGCACGTCCCGAGCCCTGCCGCGGCTACGAGGACTTTGTCTTCCTCAACCGTTCCGGCAAGTCCCTGAGCCGCGTTTCCATATTCAACATGGTCAAGAAGCAGGCGATGCTTGCGGGGGTGCGGAAGGAGATCTCCCCGCATACCTTCCGCCACTCCTTCGCAACGCATCTCGTCGAGAACGGTGCAGACTTGCGCGTCGTCCAGGAGATGCTCGGACATGAAAGCATCCTGACCACGGAGATTTACACCCACATGGACTCGTCCTCATGGCAAGGCTCGATTCTTGCACATCATCCGCGCAGAAAAGAAAAATAATATCTAACTTTGTCCTTGTTATGAACAAGACTGCAGCCAGGATACTCCTCGCTCTCGCCACGGCTTTCTCGTTGGTGAGCGGATGCCAGTGCGACAGGCACAATCCCGAAAAGACAGGATACAACCGGGTGCTGATATTATATTCGGCCGGATACAACTCTCTCAGGGACTATCTTTATGAAGATATCCAGGACCTGAAGAAAGGCTATGCACCCGGCATCAGGGACAGCCGGGCTTTCCTGGTGGTCAGCCATCTCTCAGTCAGGCGCGGCGACTACAGTACCGAGACTTCCCCCCAGCTCATACGCGTCTATTCCGACAAGAAGAAGGGCGTTGTGCTGGACACGCTCAAGTCCTACACGGGTGATCTCTCGGACAAGTCAACGATGAACATCATCCTCTCGGACATCAAGAAGCAGTTCCCTTCCGAGCACTACGGAATGGTTTTCTCCTCGCACGCCACAGGCTGGATGCCTGTCGGCTACTACAACAATCCCGGTTCCTACGAGCCTTCGTACTCAGGCGGAAGGAAGGGAAGCGCGCCTGTAAGCCTGCCTGACGGCGCCTATCCCTATATCGAGCCTGAGTTGCTCCCGGGCGAGCCCTTGACCAAGAGTCTAACCTTGACCAACGGGACCAAGACCGCGACCGAGATGGAGATGACAGACTTCAAGAATGCCATCCCCATGCATCTGGATTACCTGCTGATGGACGCATGCCTGTCAGGAGGGATAGAAGTCGCATACGAGTTCAAGGATGTATGCGACCAGATAGGCTTCTCGCCGGCTGAGATCCTCGCAGACGGGTTCAACTACAAGGAACTCGCAGGACACCTGCTAGGCTCGGACAAGGCGGATACCCGCGCGGTGGTGGACGATTATTACCAATACTACGCAGCCAAGAAGGATAAGAACGACCGTTCAGCGACCATATCACTGGTAGACTGCAAGCAGCTGGACGGCCTGGCTTCCGTATGCAATACTCTTTTCTCCAAGTATGCCTCCGAGATTGACGGGCTTAATCCGTCTTCCGTCCAACGCTTCTACCGTTACGACAAGCATTGGTTCTACGACCTGGAGGATATCCTTGTAAAGGCCGGTATCAGTTCCGCGGAGCACAGCAGCCTCTCCTCCGCTCTCAACAGCTGCATCCTCTACAAGGCTGCCACGGAAGAGTTCCTGAAATCCTACGGAGGGTTTGCCATAGACACTTTCTGCGGTATGACCATGTACCTTCCCTGCAACGGGTCCACGCTTCTGGACAACAAATACAAGGCTCTCGCCTGGAACAAGGCGACGGGACTTGTTGATTAACAATTTTTTTCCTATCTTTGCGCCCGCATTTTAAAAGCCAATGGCTTTTGGTGCAATGGGGCCCCGGCAGGTCCGGGGCTGAGTAACACATTTTAATACTTTAAAAAATGCAGCATTTTGAATTGAAAGGCCAGATCCGTCAGGTCGGCAACAAAGCGGTCGTCAAGGCTTACCGCAAGCAGGGCGTCGTCCCTTGCAACCTCTATGGTCTCGGAATGGAGAACATCCTCTTCACCGTGGACGAGAAAGAGCTCAAGGGTCTCACCCACACTCCCAAGTCCTTCATCGTGGACCTCGTCCTCGACAACGGCAAGACCTACAACGCAGTCGTGCACGAGCTTCAGTTCCATCCCGTGAACGAGCGCTGCCTGCACGTGGATTTCCTGGCAGTCAACGAGGAGAAGCCCATCGCCATCAAGGTTCCCGTGATCATCTCAGGACACTCCGTCGGTGTACAGCAGGGTGGTAAGTTCACTCAGAACTCCCGCTTCATCCGCATCAGCGCCCTCATGAAGGATCTTCCCGATGATGTCACCGTCGACATCTCCAACCTCGGACTGGACAAGAAGATCAAGGCCGGCGACCTCAAGTTCGACAAGATTTCCGTAATTTCCGACAAGGATACTATCATCTGCGGTGTCAAGTCTACTCGCAACATGGTGGCTCAGGAGACTGCTGAGTAGCCGGAAACCCGTTGAACCCGGTATGAACTATCTTGTCGTCGGATTGGGAAACATCGGCGCTGAGTACGCTTCTACCAGGCACAACATGGGATTTATGGTATTGGATGCCTGGGCCCAGGCATCCAATCTTGTTTTCGAAAGCAGGCGTTACGGCAGCGTAGCCGAGTGCTCCTACAGGGGACGGAAACTGATCCTCCTCAAGCCTTCCACATACATGAACCTCAGCGGCAACGCCGTCCGTTACTGGATGCACAAGATGAACATCCCGACGGAGAGGATCATCGTCATCTGCGACGACCTGAACCTGCCGTTCGGTACGGTCAGGATGCGCATGCGCGGCAGTGACGGCGGGCACAACGGCCTCAAGGACATCGAAGACGCCCTGGGTACGCAGCTGTACGCCAGGATACGCATAGGCATAGGCAACGATTTCAAGCAGGGAGGACAGATCGATTTCGTGCTCGGGGAAATAAGTGAAGAACAGAAAAAAACGGTACAGGAACTTAGTGTACGCATTGTTTCAGGTATCGAGACCTTTACTACGGCCGGTCCTGAAAGAGCGATGAATCTTCTTAATGCAAAAAGTTCCTAAATATTTGGATTTGAGTGTAATAATTTTTATCTTGCACTCCGTGAGACTATAGACAACCTGATTTTTTTGTAATTATTCACATATTAACCCTAAAATTTTGCTAAAATGAAACAGCTTGTTGAAAAGATCATTGCCGAGGCAGCAGCTTTCCAGGAGAACGCTTGCGCCCAGGTTGCCAAGGGCAACAAAGCCGCCGGCGCCCGCGCCCGCAAGGTCGCCCTTGACCTGATGAAGGACCTCAAGGAATTCAGGAAAGTTTCCGTCGAAGAGGCCAAGAAATAAAAAGTCAAAAAAATTTGATTATTCATGCAACGTTTCTAAGACCTTTTGCATCTATATAGTAGGTTTAGGTTTTAGTACACGTCTAAGAGTCGGGAGCCGTGAGGTGTCCGGCTCTTTCTTTTTTTGTTATTCTCCCCCATTTTTCGTAACTATGCATACTTTTTGCGGTGTGCTTAAGGCATGAAAAGAATCGTATTTTTCTCTTTGCTCCTGCTGCTGACGGTATCCTTTCGCGTTTCCGCCATTCCGGCGCGGAATATCCCGATGACCGTCCGGCAGCCTGACGGCAGCGAACTGCGCATCATAGTATCCGGAGACGAGTTCTACCGAATGGTAAGGACGGAGGACGGATGCGCCGTCATGCAGGGTGAGGACGGATACTGGTACTACGCAGCCTATGACATCAACGGTGCGAAGAGAAGTTCCGGAGTCCGCGTCAGCCCCATTAACGGGGCGACGGCGACGGCGGCGGCCGCTGCGGCCAGGATCATCCCCTACGGGACTCTCCGCGCCGCAGCGGCCGGCAGGCGCGCGGCTGTAAACCGCCTCCGCGCCGAGCACCGCTTCCGCGTCCCTCCCGGGACCAAGGCAGGTCCCGTTTCCAGGAAAGCCATCATCATACTTGCACAATTCACGGACCTGGGCTTCAAGTTCGGAAGGAATGATTTCGTGAACATGCTCACCCAGAAGGGATACTCCTACGGAGGGGCCCAGGGCAGCGCCATGGACTATTTCAATGACCAGTTCGAGGGAGCGTGCGATTTCGAGTTCATCGTCAGCCCGGTCATCACCCTCTCCAAGGGCTACGCCTACTATGGCGAGAATGACAGCCAGGGACTGGATAAACGGCCGCACGAAGCGGTTGCCGAAGCCTGCCGCCTTGTCGACGCACAGATAGACTTCTCACAATTCGACGGAGACGGAGACGGAGAGGTCGACAACGTGTTCGTTTTCGTTGCCGGGCATGACGAAGCTGAAGGAGCCAGTCCTGCACATATCTGGTCGCACCAGTGGTATCTGGACGAAGCCGGCGTAAGGCTCAACCTGGACGGGACCAAGATCAACTCCTACGCCATCTCGACCGAACTTACTTACGATTTCGACCACGGCACGCATAAAGAGATATTCACGGGTATCGGCACATTCTGCCACGAATACAGCCATGCCCTCGGGCTTTGGGACCTGTACGACACCGACGGCGAAGACAGCGGCGGCCTGTATGAGTTCGGAGATGAAAAAAGCCGTGGAGCCGTATGGGGCTATACCAGCCTTATGGACCACGGCAACTACAACAACAACGGCAACACCCCTCCCAACTACAACGCCATGGAGCTCTGGTCCCTCGGCCTTGGCAATGCCGAGACCCTTGAAATCGGCCAGCAGATACTTGCCCCCCTGGGTTCCCAGAAGCGCTACTTCATATCGGAAACCGATGCGGAGGGAGAATACTATTTCTTCGAATGCCGCGCAGCCGAAGGCTGGGACAGTTTCGTAGGCGGTTCCGGCATGCTCATTTATCACTATGATGCTTCGGACAACGATGCGGGATACTCCACGTCTGAACGTCACAACCTTACCGCCCGGGAAAGGTGGTGGTACAATCAAGCCAACTGCAATCCTGACCACCCCTGCTTCGACCTTATCGAGGCCGTCCCCATCGCTAAGGATGTCTATTCGGTATTCTGGCCAAACGGAACCCATACATCCTTCAATGCAGGCACGACTCCGTCTTTCGTATCCTGGAGCGGAAAGGAAGCGGAGATAGGCCTCAACGGCATAAGCAGGGAAGGCAATTTCATCAAGTTCACCGTGACAGGTTCACTGTCCATCGAGAAGGTCGAGGAATTCCAGGACGCAGCCATCGTCCTGTGGACGATGCTGGATCAGTCTGAAAGCGGATCCAGCATATCCATAGAAGGCGGCTCGCTCCGGAAGGAGTTTACCGTAAAGCCTTACGCTCCCGGAAGCTATTCCTATACTTTCGAGGGCCTCCAGCCAAACACCACTTACAATGTGGCCGTTTTCAAGCCCGGAGACCGCAAAAAGAGCGTTTCCGCCAGCTTTACCACCAAGAAATACTACAAGGACGGCTATCCTTTCATCTATCTGAACTCCGCCGAACGCAACGCGAACGGATCATTTAAGAAGAACGGCAAGATGCCGCTGCGCGTCTTCAATGCGCCAGATGCCGCAAAGGTTACCTGGGATTTCGGAAGCAATGTCCTAAGCACCGATGGTTCCGGATACTATACCATCTTGGGCAACGGTACTTTGAAGGCCATCATAGACTACAACAACGGCACGCGCGACATCATCTCTAAAACAATCACCGTACAATGAAACGCCTCAATATTATATATATTGCACTCTTCCTGCTTGCGGTGTCACAGTTCACTTCGTGTACAGGGAACAAGGTCGACCCCGAGTTCGTGGCGACTTCAGACTTCAGCCTCAAGGTGAAGGACGACATGGTGTTCAGATACGATCCCCTTACCTGCCAGGTAGCTTTCAACCGTGAGAAAGGCGAATTCCGCGTGCATACCGACAACATGTCCGACTATTACTGCCTCAACCTGAGCTACGTCCCGACAGGAGAAGGACAGAAGGTAAAGGGCGGCATTACCTGGACAAGCCGCAGCGACGTTGTCACCAGAAACGGCCTCACCTTCGTGGTAAAGAAGGTTGACAGGTCCGGGAAGATGTGGCTCTGGTGCCGCAAGGAAAGGATAGGCGCCGTCATACAGGTTTTGGATTGATTTGAAAAACATAACGACATGAAGATGAAAAGACTAGCCATCGCGGCTGCGGCCGTGCTGCTCATCCCCGCCGGGATGAGCGCCCAGACCGCCGGCGGCGGCATCTCCGCCGACATGCTGAAGGAGATCAGCAAGGGATACGCCGGTACCGCCGCCGACAAGGCGCTCCGCAACGCCCTCAACACCACCTCTATCACCATCCTCGCCGAGAATGCGGACAATCTTGCCATGATTGACACGCATTTCTCCGACAAGGTGAAGACACGTGGCATAACCGACCAGAAGTCTTCCGGAAGGTGCTGGCTATTCTCCGGACTCAATGTCTTGAGAGCCAGGATGATCGACAAGTTCGACCTCGGCGATTTCTCGTTCTCGCAGAATTACCTGTTCTTCTACGACCAGCTGGAGAAAGCCAACCTCTTCCTCCAGGGAGTCATCGATACCCGCGACCTGCCGTTCGATGACCGCAAGGTCGACTGGCTTTTCGCCAACCCTATCGGTGACGGCGGCCAGTTCACCGGCGTCTCCAACCTTATCATGAAGTACGGCCTCGTGCCGGCGGAGGTCATGCCCGAGACGCTCAACGCCAACAGCACCTCCGCAATGTCCACCCAGATCAAGACCCTGCTGCGCCAGGACGGTCTGAAACTCCGCGCCGCCGGGCGCAGGGACGATCTCCAGGCTATGAAGACCGAAATGCTGAAGGATGTCTACCACATCCTCGCCCTCTGCCTCGGAGTACCGCCCACCGAGTTCGAATGGGCGCGTTACAACTCCAAGGGAGAGTTCGTAAGCAGCAAGGTGTACACGCCCAAGGCATTCTATGAGGAGTTCATCGGAGCTGATCTGGAGAACAACTACATCATGGTCATGAACGACCCTACCCGCGAGTATGGCAAGGTGTACGAGATCGACTATGACCGCCATGTCTATGACGGCCAGAACTGGCTGTACATCAACCTCCCCATCGAGAGGATCAAGGAGATGGCCATCGCGTCCATCAAGGACAATACCGCGATGTACTTCTCCTGCGACGTGAACAAGTTCCTCAACCGCAGCAAAGGTGTCGCGGACCTCAACAACTTCGATTACGACTCTCTCATGGGGGTGGAATTCACCATGGACAAGCGTGAGCGCATCATGACGCACGCGAGCGGCTCAACCCACGCGATGACACTCATGGCTGTAGACCTTGACGCTTCCGGAAAGCCCAGGAAATGGATGGTCGAGAACAGTTGGGGTGCATCTTCCGGTTACAAGGGACATATCATCATGACAGACGAGTGGTTCAACGAGTACATGTTCCGCCTCGTGCTCGAGAAGAAATACGTCCCCGCCGACGTCCTGAAGATGCTCGAGCAGAAGCCTGTCCTCCTGCCCGCCTGGGATCCCATGTTCCTTCCCGAAGAATAGAAGTATGAAACACCTGGCTTTTTTTGCGGCCGCCATGGCGGCCGCATGTCTTATCTCCTGCAAGGATAGGAAGCACGAAGTCCCGGAGGAGGCCGTCCAGGCTGACACCGTACTGACGGAGCACGCCTGGACGCCCGTCGACCCCATGGAACTCAATATGAATCCCGTCTCCGATTTCGCCCAGGACTGGATGGCACTTGCCATGGGCAACAGCCGCCATTTCAATTCCATGACCATTTCGTGGGGGACGATAGGAGAGCTGTGGAACAAGCCCGTCGTGATCGTCTTCGTCTCATCCGACAGGGCTTCCAAGCAAATGATGGACGAAAACGCATATTTCACCGTGACGGGTTTCCCCCGCACCAAGGCGTGCAAGGATGCGCTCGTCTATATCGGCACGCATTCGCTGCGCGACGACCCTGACAAGACCGCCAACGCCGGCCTGACCGTGGAGTTCACCGAGGCCGGCAATCCCATCTTCGCGGAAGGCCGACTGGCCATGGAATGCCGCAAGATGTATTCAGCGCCCTTCGACCTCAACAGGGTGCCGCAGGACATCCGCGAACGCATGTACGACGAGATGGGTGTCCACACGATGTATATCGGGGAGATTACCGGCGTTTGGGAAAAGAAGTAGAGACCGGTATAAGCGCTATCAGATAACCTATGACAGCTACGCTCAGCGATGTGACGAGCACGTCGCTCCAGCGCAACTGGACAGGGTATGTGGATACGAGATAATTGCCCGGCATCGGTATAAGCCCGAACTTCTGCTGGATGAGCGTAATGCCTATGCCGAGGATGAGGCCTATGGCAAGTCCCAGGAGCGAAATAAGCCATCCTTCGAGTACGAAGAACTTGCGGATCAGGGTATCCGGAGCGCCCATGCTGCGGAAAGTCCCTATGTCCTCCTGCTTCTCGATGATGAGCATCGAAAGGCTTCCGAAAATATTGAAGGCAATGATGATGATGATGAAAACGAGTATGAGGAAGAGAGATGCTTTCTCATACTTCATCATTTTATAGAGGGACTCGTTCTGATGTATGCGGTCGGCAAGTTTGAAACCGTCACCCAGAAGCGACGTGAGCGTACTTTCGAACTCCTTGCGCTGACGGCGGGTGCAATCAGGCGTGAGGCGTATCTCCACGCCCGTGACCTCATCGGTATAACCGAGCAAGGTGCGCATGGACTCCATCGGCAGGATGACCAGGGAAGCGTCGACGTCCGAGTTGATGGAAAACACGCAGGACGGTCTCGCCTTGACGGAATGGACGGAAGCGGTGGGATTGGTAAGGGAAATGTTCCCCGACCTGTCCGGGAACCAAATCTCCAACGGCGCGATGAAGTTCGGGCTGATGCCCATCTTGTAAGCGAAACCGGAGCCCACCGCCGCCATAGGCAGGGAGCCGTTGTGGAGGCGGAACTCCCCTATCCTTACATGCTCGCGTATGCCGGACTCTTCCTCGAAAACTGCGTCCACTCCCTTAGCCTTGGCCACTCCCTGACGTCCCTCGTAGCTGACGAAGACATTCTCCTGCAGCACCTCGCTCATGTTCAGTACATACGGGCATGAATACGCCCAGTCGAAGGCCTCCCCTTCCGGAACGAAGGCCTTGCCGCGTGCGGGTGTGACGAGGTAATCCGGGTCAAGGTCGCTGAGAGACTTGCGGATGATGCCGTCGAAGCCGTTGTATACGGACAGGAAAATGATGAGGGCGGCCGTTCCAATGGCCATGCCTATGACGCTTATCGCCGAGATGATGTTTATGACATTGTGGGACTTCCTGGCGAAAAGGTAACGGCCGGCTATGAAGAACGGCAGGTTCATTACATCTTGAGCAACTTTTCGATATGCTCGGCATAGTCGAGCGACGTGTCCAGATAGAAGACTATCTCAGGGACGATCCTGAGCTGCTTGGCCACCATGTGGCCGAGCTCGCCGCGGTATGTACGGACATTGTCGTTCAGGATGCCCATGACCTCTTCCGCCTTGGCCGAAGGGAAGATGCTGACATAGGTCTTGGCAATCGAAAGGTCGGGGCTCACGCGTACCTCGCTGACGGTCACCATGGCGCCGCCGAAGGCGGCCATGCCCTTGCTGCGCAGGATCTCGGCCATGTCCTTCTGGATCTCCCGCGCAACCTTGAGCTGCCTTGTACTCGGTGCCTTCTCCATGCCTACTTCACGTTTATGATGTAATAGTCCTTCTTGCCCTTCTGGGCCAGGATGTACTTGCCGTCGATGATGTCATCCTCGGTGAGCATCCCGTTGGGATCCGTGCGCTTCTCCTTGTTGAGCGAGAAACCGTTGCCCTGGATCATCTTGCGTGCCTCGCCCTTGGAGGGGAACACGGAGGTCTCGACCGCCAGCGCGTCAAGCAGCCCCAAAGGGAGCTTCGAGCGCTCGATGTCAAAGGTCGGAACGCCGTCGAACACGGCAAGGAAGGTCTTCTCGTCCAGGCTGCGGAGATCCTCGGCCGTAGCCTTCCCGAACAGCATCTGGGAAGCCTTGACGGCATTGTCGTATTCCTTCTCACCATGTACCATGATGGTCACCTCCCTGGCGAGAAGCCTCTGAAGCTCGCGGCGCTCGGGGCAGGCCCTGTGGGCCTCGATCGCGGACTCGATAGTCTCGCGGTCAAGCATGGTGAATATCTTGATGTAGCGCTCCGCATCAGCGTCGGATACGTTGAGCCAGAACTGGTAGAACTGGTAAGGGGTGGTGCGCTCGGCGTCAAGCCAGACATTACCCTTCTCGGTCTTGCCGAACTTGCCGCCGTCAGCCTTGGTGATGAGAGGGCAGGTAAGGGCGTGGGCTTCCTTGCCGAGTACGCGGCGGATAAGCTCAGTGCCGGTGGTGATGTTGCCCCACTGGTCGGCGCCGCCGAGCTGGAGATGCACGTTCCTGTGCTCATAGAGGTACAGGAAGTCATATCCCTGAAGCAACTGGTAGGTGAACTCCGTGAAGGACATGCCCTCCGAAGAGTCGCGGCTGAGGCGCTTCTTGACGGAGTCCTTGGACATCATATAGTTTACGGTGATAAGCTTGCCGATGTCGCGGGTGAAATTGATGAAGGTATAGTCCTTCATCCAGTCGTAATTATTCACCAGCTCCGCCTTGTTGGGGGCGTCCGACTCGAAGTCGAGGAAACGCGACAACTGGGCCTTGATGCAGGCAACGTTGTGAGCGAGGGTTTCCTCGTCCAGAAGGTTGCGCTCCTGGCTCTTCATCGAAGGGTCGCCTATCATGCCCGTGGCCCCTCCGACAAGTGCGAAAGGCTTGTTGCCGCAGGCCTGGAAATGCTTGAGTATCATGATACTGACCAGATGCCCGATATGGAGGCTGTCACCCGTGGGGTCGATGCCGACATATGCAGACATGGGTCCTTTCTTGAGTTCTTCTTCGGTCCCGGGGGTAAGGTCATGTATCATGCCCCTCCACCTGAGTTCTTCTACGAAATTCTTCATCGAATGAATTGATTCTGAGTTTTACAATCATGCAAAGATAGACATTATTTCCGGAATATTGAGTATATTTGCAGTCTACGGAAATCAACGAACTATTATAACACAATTATGAGAAAGAACATTGTAGCAGGTAACTGGAAAATGAACACCACAGTTCCTGAAGGCATCGAGCTTGCCAAGGCAGTCGTCGCAAGGTCCGCAGAGGTCCCTGCAGAAGTCAAACTGATCGTCGCCACCCCCTTCACCCATCTGTATCCCGTCGCAGAGGTCGTCAAGGGTACCGTCGTGGGCCTGTCCGCCGAGAACTGCGCGGACCACGCCAAGGGCGCTTACACCGGCGAGGTTTCGGCCGATATGCTCGTTTCTGCAGGTTGCGAATATACCATCCTCGGACACTCAGAGCGCCGTCAGTATTACGGCGAGACCGATGAGAAACTTGTCGAAAAGACAAAGCTTGCCCTCGGCGCAGGCCTGAAGGTCATCCTCTGCGTCGGCGAGAACCTTGACGAGCGCGAAGCCGGCAAGCATTTCGACGTCTGCGAGGCCCAGATCAAGAACGTCCTCTACAACTTCACCGCCGAAGACATGAAGAGCATCATCGTCGCCTACGAGCCCGTCTGGGCCATCGGTACCGGCAAGACTGCCACTTCCGAGCAGGCCGAGGAGATCCACGCCTTCATCCGCAAGGTCGTTGCCGACAAGTTCGGCGCCCAGGTGGCCGACGACCTCACCATCCTCTACGGCGGCAGCTGCAAGCCTTCCAACGCCAAGGAACTCTTCGCCCAGCCCGACATCGACGGCGGCCTCATCGGCGGCGCCTCCCTCAAGGCTGATGATTTCATTGCCATCGCCCTCGCGTTCTAATCATTCTTTTCGGAGGGGAACTGTCCTCTCCAAAGAATCGTTTTATAAGCGAAAAAGAACAAAACGCATTGTTTTGTTCTTTTTTTTGTGTTATTCCCTCGTTTTGAGAACAAATCGTGCCGTTTTGTTCTTCGATTAAGTAATTTCACGCCGTACAAGAACAAAAACGGACAGTTTGTTCTTTCTTTCCAATGAAGAATAATGTTAAAGGGATATTGATTATATTTGTCACTGATTAAAGCCAAGGATATGCAGATTTCCAACCGTTCAAGGAGCATGCAGAGCTCGCCGATACGCAAGCTCGCCCCTTTCGCCGACGTCGCCAAGCGCCAGGGCATCCACGTATATCATCTGAACATAGGTCAGCCGGACATCAAGACTCCTGTCTGCGGACTGGAGGCCTTGAAAGGAGTTGACCGCAGTATACTGGAGTACAGTCCCTCCCAGGGAATGCTGAGCCTCAGGGCAAAGATGGTGTCATACTACGCCGAATACGGCATCGACCTTAGTCCGGATGAGATCATCATCACTACCGGAGGATCGGAAGCGGTTGAGTTCGCATACATGGCATGTCTGGATCCGGGAGACGAGATAATCGTCACCGACCCCTCCTATGCCAACTACATGGCTTTTGCCCAGAGCTGCGGTGCCGTCATGAAGCCGATTCACACATCTATCGAAGACGGTTTCAAGCTGCCGCCTGTAGAGCGTTTCGAGGAGCAGATAACACCCAAGACCAAGGCCATCCTCATCTGCAATCCGAACAATCCTACCGGTTACCTTTACACTAAGGAGGAGATGCGCAGGATCCGTGACATAGTGAAGAAGCACGACCTGTTCCTGTTTTCCGACGAGGTTTACCGCGAATTCATCTATTCGAAGGAGCCTTACATTTCCGCTTGCCACCTGGAAGGGATCGAGCAGAACGTCGTTCTCATCGACTCGGTATCAAAGCGTTATTCCGAGTGCGGAATACGCATTGGGGCACTCATTACCAAGAACAAGGATATACGTGAAGCGGTGATGAAGTTCTGCCAGGCCCGCCTCAGTCCGCCTCTCATCGGACAGATCATTGCCGAGGCTTCCCTGAGTACGCCCCAGGAGTATATGTCACAGGTCTATGACGAGTATCTTGCCCGTCGCAATTTCCTTATCGACGGGCTCAACAAGATTCCCGGCGTCTATTCGCCGATACCGATGGGTGCTTTCTATACCATGGTACGCCTTCCCGTAGAGGATGCTGAGGATTTCTGCAAGTGGTGCCTGACTGATTTCTCGTACAATGGACAGACCGTCATGATGGCTCCGGGATCCGGCTTCTATACCGATCCGAGTGAAGGCAGGGACGAAGTACGCCTGGCGTACGTGCTTAACCGCGAGGATCTCGGCAAGGCCCTGGAAGTCCTTGCCAAGGCCCTCGAGGTATATAATTCACGCTAAGCTTTTCAGACTTAAGCAATATAAAACAAAAGAGGGTGACTTCTCAGTCACCCTCTTAAGTATCTCTATTTGAAGAGCATCGGAGCCATCTCGAGGAGGCAGCGCCTCCAGGTCAGGAACTCATGTGCGGTACCTTCGGAGATATAGCCCTTGGCATTGAAGCCGGCAGCCTTGAGGTCTGCGACAGCATTGAGCGTTCGCTCGGCGCTCTCCTTGGAGCCGCAGCCGATGAAGATACCCCTCACCTGCTTGGGATCCTGGATCTCCTGGGGAGTATAGACACCGCCGGAGAGCAGGCCATAGTATCCGAATACCTCGGGACGGGCCAGCGTGATCGTGTGGGTCTCACCGCCACCCATGGAAAGGCCGGCCATGGCGCGGCCCCACTTGTCAGTGCGGGTCTTGTAGTGAGAATCGATATAAGGAACAAGTTCGTCACAGAGCACGGTGCCGAAGTCGGCGCTGGTCGGGCCGGGGATGCCGAGGCGCTGCTCGTTGGTCATACCGTAAGTCATGACGACGAGGAACGGCTCGATCTTGCCTTCGGCGATGAGGTTGTCCATGATGAGGTTGGCATGGCCCTGATTCCACCAGGCATACTCGTTCTCACCCCAGCCATGCTGCAGATAGAGGACGGGGAACTTGGCTTTCTTCTTGGAGGTGTCGTAGGTCGGAGGGACATAGACGAAGGCGCGGCGCATCTGCTTGGTGCTCTCGGACCAGAACAGGACCTGCTCGACAGTTCCGTGAGGGATATCGTTGCGCTCCTCGTAGAAGGCACGGTCGTGGGCGGGAATCTCGATACCGCTCTCCCAACGGGAAGAACCGTAGTAGTTGTGCGTACCGGGATCGTTGACGACACCGCCGTCAATCGTCAGGTGATAATAATGGAAGCCCTCATCCATGGGACCAGAAGTGGTTCCCATCCAGTAACCGTCGTCGTTCTTATGAAGGACGGTGCCGCCGGAACCGCCAAGGCCGAGGCTCACGATGACTGACTGAGCCTTAGGGGCATAAACGCGGAAGCGGGCATAGCCCTGGGAGTTCACCATCGGATACTGCTGGCCGGGCTGGTTGAGTTCGGAAGGCTTGAAGTCCTCGCGGATAACGGCCTTGTCCTGAGCGGGATCGAAGCCCTTCACGAGGAAATAGGAGCGCTTGGGCTGATATTCAGTATCGAAGAGGAGCGGCGAGTTGTTGGCACCGAGCCAGGAGTCACGGTCACTCACATTCCAGAAGGTCACGCAGTCGACCACGTCGGCGTGCTTGCGGAGGACCTTGAAGAGGTTGACATACTGGTCGTTCTGAAGAGCGGTCTGCCAAGCCTCGAGAGGAGTGCTCTGGCCGCGGCTGAAGTTCAGCTGGCCACCCTGATCGGTGTTGACGCGGATGTCAAGCTCGGTGATATGGATGTGCTTGACGATGGATTTATACTTCGTGATAGCAGCATCGATCTCCTCAGCGGTAGGGCTGTAGATGTTGTAATGGCCCTGCATGCCGATACCGTCGATCGGAACGCCGGCAGCCTTCATCCTCTGGACGAGCTCGAAGATGCGCTGG
>CADAAA010000010.1 GCA_902785785.1 uncultured Bacteroidia bacterium
CGCCAGGTATTGCTACCCGCGCTGCCCCGCGACTTGCATGTGTTAAGCCTGCCGCTAGCGTTCATCCTGAGCCAGGATCAAACTCTTCTTTGTATAATTTCTATAACTCTAGTCTGTCCTGACGCTTTTCAAAGAAATCAACGCTCTCGATTCTTTTTTATTCTCGGTACTTGCTTGTACTTATCTTTCAATATTGTCAAATAACTGGCCGCTTCTATCGAAACGGGCTGCAAAGATAACTACTTTTTCTTTCCCAGCAAATTTTTTTTGACAAAAAAGGCAAAAAAACTCCCTTTCCCTGAATCATTCGGAAGCAATTCCTTATCTTTGTTTTCCCATGGGAGAACAGAGGATGAAAGAGCAGGTTTCACTAATGGAAATTTTCGGCGTTTTCGCCAAGGTCGGGGCCTTCACCATAGGTGGAGGGTATGCCATGATTCCCATCATCCAGCGCGAGATGAATTCGCGCGGATGGATAGGGGAAGACGAGCTTCCGGACATCATCGCATTGGCGCAGAGCGCTCCTGGCGTGCTCGCCGTGAACATGTCCATCTTTGCCGGCTACAAGCTCCGGGGCGTGAAGGGCAGCATCGCCGCTACGCTGGGCGCGACGCTTCCGTCCTTCGTGACCATCCTCCTTATCGCCATCCTTTTCTCCTCGTTCAAGGATTCTCCCGTAGTCATCAGGATATTCAAGGGTATACGCCCGGTAGTGGCTTCGCTCATCGCCGTGCCGATGATCAACATGGCCGTCAAGAACAACCATACGTGGTGGGCATGGGTGATTTCCGCAGCCGCGCTTGTGGCCGTAGCCGTCCTGAAATTCTCGCCGATATACATACTGCTTGTGCTGATCGTGCTGGCCGTGGCAGTCACGATGTTCCGCGAGCATAAAGGAAAGGAGGGGCGGGAATGATAGCACTGCTCGCGCAACTCTTCTTGACCTTCTTCCTGATAGGCATGTTCACGTTCGGGGGGGGCTATGCCATGCTCTCGCTCATACAGGCGGAGGTGGTGGTCAAGCATGCATGGCTGAGCGAAAGTATGTTCGCCGATATCGTGGCCATCTCGCAGATGACCCCCGGCCCGATAGGCATCAACTGCGCCACGTATGTGGGCTATGATGTCCTGGCTACCTCCGGGGCCGGGCATCTGATGGGCATAGTCGGCTCTCTTACGGCCACGCTGGCCATCATGCTGCCGTCGTTCATCATCGTCCTTCTGCTGGTCAGGTTCTACAACCGTGTCAAAGGCAGTCCTATGTTCGAGGGTGTCATGAGCGTGATCCGTCCGGCCGTGGTAGGCTTGATCGGCGCGGCAGCAATCGTCCTGATGTTCAAGGTTGACTGGAACGGTCTTGTCCCGTCATTGCAGGTTGTAGAAGAGAACTTCCCCGACTGGAAGAGCTGGTGCCTGTTTGCGGCGGCTTTCCTGGCATCGTTCAAGTTCAAGGTCAACCCCATCCTCCTGATCGTCCTTTCGGGAGTGATGGGCCTGCTGCTGTATTGATTTTTTTGACTATCTTAGCATCCGCTAAATTTCCGGACCATGAATAGATTACGGACGATACTCGCTGTACTGCTGATAATGCTGCCCTTTACCGGCTCTGCCAAGGACTTGTTCATCCGCATCGTACCTCAACCCGAAAGTATCGAGTTGACGGGAGGGACCTTCAAGGCCATAGGAGCCAGTGTCAACTGCGACGATGCATTCGATGCAGCGTCGCGCACGGTGGCCCAGGATTTCGCCGCCAGGATGTCCCTGGCGACCGGCAAGGTGAGTTCTTTTGCCGTGCCGGTAGGCATCTCTTCCTCCGTCGTTGCCGGCAAGATCAAGGGATTCGTATTCATCCGTGATGCGCACATCGCAGATGAAGGGTACAGCATCGAGATCGGCAAGAAGTCCGTGATAGTCCGGGCGTCCGGTTCCGCCGGCTTGAGATATGCGGTTGAAACTATCAAGCAGATGCTCCCGGAGGCCATCTATGGCAAGTCCGTCGGCGTCAAGGCCAGTTGGTACCTTCCTTGCGCCGTGATTTCCGACAAACCGCGTTTCTCCTACCGCGGCATGCATCTCGACTGCGCCAGGCATTTCTTCAGCGTGGACGTAGTCAAGCGGTATCTCGATATCATGGCAGTCTACAAGCTCAACCGCTTCCATTGGCATCTGTCCGACGACCAGGGATGGCGTGTCGAGATCAGGCAGTACCCTGAGCTCACTTTGGTAGGCGGATATCGCAGCGGTACCATGATTGGCAGGGACTTCAATTCCGATGACGGGATCCGCTATGGCGGATATTATACCCAGGACCAGATAAGGGAGGTCGTGGACTATGCCTCGAAACTGGGCATTACGGTCATCCCGGAGATCGACCTGCCCGGGCACATGCTCGCAGCGATGTCGGCCTATCCTTGGCTCGGCTGTAGCGGCGGCCCTTACGAGGCCTGGCACAAGTGGGGCGTTGCCGACCAGGTGCTCTGTGCCGGTAAGGAGACGACCTACGAGTTCCTTGAGAATGTCCTCGGCGAGATCGCCGATCTCTTCCCCGGGGAGTACATACATATCGGTGGTGACGAATGCCCGAAGGGGGAATGGGAGAAGTGTCCGCATTGTCAGGCCAAGATTGCCGAACTGGGGCTAAAGGCCGATGACCGCTTCAGCGCGGAACAGTACCTGCAGTGCTACGTGACTTCGCGCATGCAGGAGTTCCTTGCCACGAAGGGCAAGAAGATCATCGGATGGGACGAGATCCTCGAGGGTGAGCTTGCAAAGGGCGCTACCGTCATGTCCTGGCGTGGCGTGGATGGCGGCAGGGAAGCCGCCTCGCACGGCTTCGATGCGATCATGACGCCCACGTCGCATTTCTATTTCGACTACATGCAGAGCAAGGATACCGACAATGAGCCCGTAGGCATCGGCGGTTTCCTCCCGCTTGACAAAGTATATGGCTTCGAGCCGCTTGAAGGCATTCCGGAAAGTGACAGGAAGCATATCCTCGGAGTCCAGGCCAATCTATGGACAGAGTACATCGCCACCGAGGAGCACCTTCAGTACATGCTGCTGCCGCGCCTGATGGCCCTCAGCGAGGTGCAGTGGTGCAAGCCTGAGAACAAGGATTTCGAAGGCTTCAGGACCAAGCTCTCCGAGCATGAACTGAAGATCCTCGAAGTCATGGGATACAATTACCGAAGACTTGATTAACGTTTAATGATATGAAAAGAATCCTTTTAGGCGCGCTCTGCATAGCAGGCGCCGTCCTCCTCGCCGCAAGCTGCGGCAATTCCTCCAAGAAAGCCGAACGCAAGGCCGCCGAGGCCGCGGCCGAGCAGGCCCGCCTCGACTCGCTCGAGCAGGTTGAAATGCAACAAAAACAGAAAGAAGCCATGGCCACTATCGCCACACTGCCGGATGAACCGGTATTTGACATTGTCACCAACATGGGCACGATGAAGATCAGGCTCTATTCGGGCACTCCCAAACATCGCGAAAATTTCGCCAAGCTCGCCCTTTCGGGCTATTACAACGGACTGCTCTTCCACCGTGTGATCAACGGATTCATGATCCAGGGCGGAGACCCGCTCACCAAGAATCCCGCCAATGCCGACAAGTTCGGTACCGGCGGTCCGGGATATACCGTCCCGGCCGAGTTCGTTCCCGAGTATACCCACAAGAAGGGCGCCCTGGCCGCGGCACGCCGCGGTGACGCCGCCAACCCGATGAAGGAGTCTTCCGGCTCGCAGTTCTACATCGTGCAGAACGAGGCCGCCTGCGCTGCGCTTGACGGTGACTACACCGTGTTCGGCGAGACCATATCGGGGCTCGATGTGATCGACAAGATCGCAGCCGTCCAGACCGACCAGAAGGACCGTCCCCTGAACGATGTCAAGATCGTTTCGATCACCCTTGCGAAAGATTAATCATTCTTGACGAATAAATTTGATTTATGTTAAAACTTTTTTTCAGTTATGGCATAGTCATTGCAATATCTGTAATCGAATAGTTTTTTCATAGGTTAAATTTTGGTTAGAATTGCAAACGCTCCTTGCTGTGAAGCACGGAGCGTTTTTCTTTTATCCTAAATGGTCACCTCGACGGCCTTGAGGTCACTGTCGCGGGAAGATCCGCCGTAGAGGATCTGGTAGCGGCCGTGCTTGAGCGACAGGCCGTCAACCCTCTCATCATAGAAGTTGAAGGCTTCGTCGCTGAGCTGTACGGTGACGGTCTCGGTGCTGCCGGAGGCAATCTTCACGCGCTTAAAGCCCTTGAGGGACTTGATAGGAGCATTGGGATTGTCGAGTGCCTTGACGTAGACCTGGACAACCTCTTCGCCGTCACGTGCACCGGTGTTGGTGACGGGAACGGTGAGGGTCATATTCGTGGCGCCGCCGTTGACCTTGCCTTCACCGTAGCTGAAGCTGGTATAGCTCAGGCCGTAGCCGAACGGATAGAGCGGCTCGCCCTTGAAGTAACGGTAGGTCCTGTTGTCCATGGAGTAGTCCTGGAAGTCGGGGAGCTGGTCTGTCGAGGCATAGAAAGTGACGGGTAGACGTCCTGCGGGATTGTAGTCACCGAAGAGGACGTCGGCCACTGCAATGCCGCAAGCCTGGCCGCCGTACCATGCCTGGACGAGGGCGTCATACTGCTTCTCAACGGGACCGAAGCCGATGGCGCTGCCGGAAACATTGACGACGACGACGGGCTTTCCGGTGGCGTCAAGTGTGGCAAGGAGCTGCTGCTGGATCTCGGGGAGCTCGATGTAGGAACGGTCGTGGCCTTCTCCTTCAATGTCGGAGGAGATGCCGCTGACCATCACGATCACGTCAGCGTCACGGATACTCTCAACGACGGGTACGAAGTCCGCGGGTTTGCGGCTGAACAGGTCGAATGAGAAGGATGCGGAACGTGCTTCGGGCTGGGAAAGCTCGATGGAGATATCATAGGTCTTGCCGGCTACGACGGGGAAGGTGGTGGGAGCGAAGCCCCTGCCGAAACCGCCGAATCCGCGGCCTGCGGGAGCGCCGGCTTGCTCGGCTACGGTTTCACCGTTGACCTTAAAAGTGTATTTGCCGCTTCCGCGAACGGTATAGGCCATGTCGCCGGTGAAGTCGGAAGTGAAGCTTCCGTTGTAACGCGCGGAGAAATTGGTGAGATTCAGTCCTTCTACCCATGCGCAGTCCTCGTGTGCGAGGGCGGGAGAAGTGGTATTGAGCGAGAGCGGCTGGTCGTAGTTGACCGTGGCCACGGTGGCTCCGCCGAACTCGGTGCCGTTGAAATACTCGGCCTTGAGGCCGGCGCCGCCGTTTAAGCGGGAGATGTAGTGCGTGGTGATGGAAGGATCTGCGAGGTCGCAAGCCTGCTCGTAGATGATCTTGGCGCCGGGAGCTGCGTCACGGATGGCTCCGAGGATGGTCTTGGTGTTGGCTGCGGTAGGGTAGCCGTTGTAATTGCCGAGGATAACTCGGGCGTTGTCGGCATTCGGGCCGACGACGGCGATGGTGATGTTGTCCTTGCGGAGGGGGAGGACATTACCTTCGTTCTTGAGAAGGACGATGGCCTCACGGGCAGCCTTCTTGGCAAGCTCTGTATGTGCGGGGCTGCTGAGGTCGTCCAGTCCGAGGTTGGCCCAAGGGAGCATCTCGGCAGGATCGAACATACCGAGTTCGAAGCGGGAGCGGAGGATGCGGCGGACGTTCACGTCGATGTCGGCCTCGGAGATGAGTCCCCTCTCGATGGCTTCGGTCAAGGACTTGTAGGCGGTACCGCACTCGACATCCGTGCCTGAGAGCACTGCATCCGCGGATGCGGTGGCAGCGTCAGGATGGGTGCCATGGTTGGTCGTACGGTAGAAGTCGTTGATGGCGCCGCAGTCGGATACCACTATGCCGCTGAATCCCCACTTGTCGCGGAGGATGTCCTGGAGCAGCCTGTCGCTGGCGCAGCAGGGCTCGCCCTCATAGCGGTGGTATGCGCACATGACTTCCTGGACATTTCCGTCCTCGACGATGGACTTGAATGCGGGAAGGTAGGTCTCCCATAGGTCGCGCATGGAGACGGACACGTCGAATCTGTGGCGTAGCGGCTCGGGACCGCTGTGGACAGCATAATGCTTGGCGCACGAATGCAGCTTGAAGTACTTCTTGTCATTGCCCTGCATGGCCTTGACGGTCTGGGTTCCCATCACGGCGCTGAGGTAGGGATCCTCGCCGGGGGTCTCCTGGCCGCGTCCCCATCTGGGGTCGCGGAAGATGTTGACGTTGGGGCACCAGAATGAAAGTCCCTGATGCCAGATGCTGCCGTTGGGCTCGGTGACGCCGAGGACATGATGGTCGGTCGTGTTCCACACGGCGCGCGCTTCATCGGACACGGCGGTGTAGATCTCATACTGCTGGTCGGCATCGAATGTCGCTCCGAGGGCGATCACCTGGGGAAATACCGTAACGTCGTCGTAGCAGATACCGTGACAGGCTTCGTTCCACCAGTTGTAAGCCGGGATGTCAAGACGGTCGACGGATACCGACCCGTTCATCATAAGTCCGATCTTCTCTTCGGGAGTGAGAAGGGACAGGAGATTCTCAACCCTCTTGTCGATATTGAGACGGGGGTTCTGGAAAGGATACTCGTAACGCTGGCAGGCGGCAAAGAGCATCGCCGTGGCCAGGACAAGGATTAAGGAGATCCGTTTAGACATAGTGATAATATTTAGAGTTAAATTATGAATCCTTAAGTGCGATCATGCGCTCCTTTAGCTCAGAGGAAATCCGGACCTTTTCCGCACGGTCTTCGTTGGCAGGGTCGAAGCTGACCGGCTTACCGATCCTGAAACTGTGGGACTTGCCGTCTGACCAGATGGGGTAGAAGTCGAGGCGTTCCCCCGTACGTTCGAAATACACTTTCCCCAGTGCGGCGAAACCGGTGTTGAACTCCTTGTATGAGTGTTCATCATAGCGGTCTCCCGGCTTCTCCGGGAAGATTAGGAGATTGTATCCTTGCACCAGTGCGTCGACGCTCTGGCGTATGGTCTCCAGGGATTCTTTGGATTTGCCCTTGAATACTGGTATGGGCTCAAAGGAGTTGAGGAAATGGCATACTACTCCGGACGCTGCGTAGAGCAAGCGCCGCTTGATACCGTTACCGAGAAAAGTGAACTTGTCCCTGAAAGTGCGCATCATCGTCGCAGTAGCCTCTTCGCGGTCAAGCATGCAGGCATTGATCCAAGGCTTGAACCGGACGGGGAGATGTATCACCGCCGATGCCGGTCCGGAAGTCCTTCCGTGATTGCAGGTGAAAACGCCGGGTTTGGAGAAATCTATATTTTCCTTGCCATATACCTTCCTCCGCCAGAACAGCAGCCTGCCCAGGAAAACCGCCAGGCGGGTGAAACGGCTGTTCGGAAGCCTGTGAAGGGAGTCTGGACTATCATTGCTCATTGTCATCCTTCGGCAGCGGATCGATCTTCGAATAGTACTTGATGTCGGAGATTACGGTAATGACATAAATGATGCACAGCATCAAAACTACAAATCCAATGAAGCAATTGGGGACGATGGAACTGAGGATACGCTCTCCGAAACACAGCATCACTGTGTTGGCTATGGCGATGATGAGACGAAACTCGGTAGGACCGAGCTTGAGATAGGTAAGCTTGAATTCGCTCCTGAGATGTGCGTTCATGCTGACATTCAGCGTCAGCACTAAGTATAGAACGAATGCAGCGACAGTGAGCCTCATGTCGAAGAATGGTGCCATACCGGCGCCGAAAAACATCATGGCTTCATTGATCACATCCATGGTGTGGTCAATGTAATAACCATAGATCGGACGCTGTTTGCGACGGTATCTGGCGAGGTTTCCGTCAAGGGAATCCCCGTACCAGTTGACGAACAGTCCGAAAGTGGAAAGCCAAAGGAAATTGATGTTTATGGAAGTGAGGGCATATCCAAGTCCGATGAGGAATGCGCCGGCAGTGCCGACCGCGGTGAGCATGTCGGAAGTCACCCACTTGGGCTGGCGTGCGGCAAGCCAGATCAAAACCTTGTGTTCCAAGGCGTTCAGCACTGAAGACTGTATGCGGGTAGCTTGTTTTTTCTCCATGTTTACAAAGATAAGCAAAAATCGTTATTTTTGCATAGCATAATCGAAAGCTCCGGTATGTCAGGAATCAACAAGGTATTCAAGTTCGGAGGAGCGTCCGTGAAGGATGCCGCCGCAGTCCGCAACCTTGCGGATATCGTCTCGTCAAGGGTGGGTGAAAACATCCTGCTCGTAGTTTCCGCAATGGGCAAGACGACCAACCTTTTGGAGAAGATACTGGCCGAGTACCGCCGTTGCAACGGCTCTCCCGATCCCGGGACTATCCAGCCGCTGATAGAGTATCATAAAGGCATCATGTCCGGGCTTTTTCCGGACCTCTTCCATCCTGTGTACGAGACAGTTTCGCATCTCGTCGAAGAGTTGCGCTCACATCTGGAAGATCCGGAGCCGGACTATGACCGGCACTATGACCGTACGGTGTGTTTCGGCGAGCTTATCTCCACTACCATAGTCAGCGCTTATCTTGAGAGCAGGGGTATACCTTCGACATGGCTGGATGCACGGGACTATGTCATCACGGACCGCGTTTTCCGCGCCGCCGGAGTGGATTGGGATGAGACCGCGCGGCGGATAAAACCGCTGAACGCGGCATATAAACCGGGGGGAGTGTTCGTTGTCCAGGGCTTTATCGGAGGCACTGCCGACGGGATCGATTCCACCACCCTTGGAAGGGAGGGCTCTGACTATACCGCGGCCATCTTCGCCAACTGCCTGGATGCGGAGGAAGTAACTATCTGGAAGGATGTCAGCGGACTTCTCAATGCCGATCCCAAGCGTTTCAGCGATACGGTGAAGATTCCCAGGATCTCCTATTCCGAAGCCATCGAGCTGGCTTTCTACGGGGCTACCATCATTCACCCCAAGACCATCAAACCGTTGCAGAACAAGAACATACGCCTGAAGGTGCAGTCTTTTCTCGACCCTTCGTCCGATCCTACCGTCATCGACGGCAGCGAGGATGCGCGCTCATCATCACGCGAGACGTCTGTCCCTTCGTATATCGTGAAGGACCGCCAGGTACTGGTCTCCATCTCGCCGCGGGATTATTCGTTCATGAACGAGCACAATCTCCAGATAGTTTTCGCCACCTGCGACGAACTGCATATCCATGCCAACATGATGCAGACTTCCGCGCTCATGCTCTCCATCTGTTTCGATTATGATGAGGCAAAACTCAAGGGGCTGCTTTCACGTTTGTCAGACCGTTTCAGCGTGAAATACAATGTCGGTCTGCAACTCTTTACCGTCAGGCACTACCGTGCCGAAGGGCCGACTCCTGTCGAGGAGGCGTTCCTCCGCTGCAAGAACATTATAGTCAAGCAGGGTAGCCGCAGTACGCTCCAGTATGTCTTGGAGCCGCTTCTGATCTAGTTCCCGACCGTGAGGTTGATACCGGCCTTGAGCGAGAGGTTGAAGGGGTTCTCTGTATTGTAGGTCGGAAGTTCCGTCTTGGTGAACCAATAGGAAAGCTCGGGGGCGAGGAATATGCCCACGTGCGGGGTAAAGTCGTATTGGAAGGCTGCGCTTCCGACTGCAGCCAGTTGGATGCCAGGCTCCTTGAATCTCTGCCCGTCGCGTAATGCCAGGATGCACTTTTCCGCTTTCGCGCCCGCGCTGAAAGACAGCGAAGTGCGACGCGACATGCCCATACGCCAGCCCGCTTTGACCGGTATGCCCACGAAATGCAGGGACTGGTCCGAAACAGTATGGGAAGTGGAATGCAGGTACGAATAGTAAAGCCCGCTCTCCAGGAACAAATGGTCGTTCAGGGGCAATGACAATGCGACACCGGCGCTGACCGGTCTTGAATGGTTCATGTCCGGTCCGGGATTGTTGGTATAGTATTGGAAATGATTGGACTCCAGCGGAGTTTCGGGATTGTACGAGATGCCGCTGTCCGCGCTGACGAATCCTGTGCTGGAACCTAAGGATGCGCCCTTCTTTTCGTTGTTGCTGACGGCGTAATTACCCTGCATGACAGGTAGATCATTGGAAATGAGGGCGTTTGTGGAAACCATGCCCGCAGCATAGACTGCGGCAGTCAGGCGACGGCCCGGCTTGCGCTTCTTTTCTTCCACATTCAGGTAGTCCTCCAGGCTCATCGCCTTTTCATCCGCGTCAACGTGCTTTTCCGTCGCAGTCATAGAACTCACAGTACCGGAATCTGTTTTTGTTACGGCGGCAACCGCCGGCTGAGTATATTCTTCTACTTTAGGCTGAACGTTTGTGACTTCAACAGACCCAGCGTTAGAGGGGACCTCTTCGATCAGGATGGGAGCTTCCACCATTTTTATCGTCGCGGCGGATCTCTTTGGAGCGACGCTTTGGGTTTCCGTAGCGGCAGCCGGTTCGGTGACGGCATCCTGCTCCGCGATGACTCTCTGCTCGGCCATGGGCGCAGCTGTGGTCGGGACGACCTCTATGCGGCCGGCATCCTCCCGGGTCCCTGCGGGACGCAGGAAGAGGATGCCGGCGAGGGCGGCGGCAGCCGCGGCGCCGATGGCGCCGCCCCAGGCGAGCCGCCGCACTTTGCGCGGCGCGCCCGCCTGCGGCACCGCCGCACCGATCCGCCCCCAGAGCGCATCGGACGGCGTCAGCTCCCGGCCCTCCAGCCGTTCGCGGACAGCACCGGTCCAGTCGTTATGCTTGTTGTTATCCATTGTTCCTTATATATTCCTTGATCTTTCCTGCCAGCAGGGCCCTGGCCCTGAAATATTGTGAAGAGGATGTTTTTTCCTTGATTCCAAGCATTTTGCCTATCTCCCGATGGGAGTATCCGTCGATGGCGAAAAGGTTGAAAACCGTCCTGTATCCGTCCGGCAGGTCTTCGACCATCCCCGCCAGGACATCCTCCGGGACGACGGCCACTTCATCCTCATCCACCTCCGCGGATGTACGCGTTTCTTCGATAGGAACAGTCCCGTTCCTTTTCTCCTTTCTCAACCAGTCCAGGGATTGGTTGATCACCACCCTCCGTATCCAGGCGTACAGCGATCCCTCTCCGCGATAGCGGAATGACGAAATGGATGAGAATACTTTGATGAAGGCTTCCTGGAGTACGTCTTCGGCAGCTTCCTGGGATCCGGTGTAGCGCGTACTTAGGGCAAGGAGCCGTCCTGCACAGCTGTCATACAGCTCCCTGCAGGCCGGCTTCTCTCCTCTTGCACATCGCTCGGAAAGCTGCCGTTCGTCGTACATCAACTGACTTTCTGCCCTATGAACAACACCGCTCCGGTGCTGTTTTCCTGAATGACGAATATGAACGGCCTGTCCGCGATGAACATGACTATGTCCTGCGGATTGCCGTCAATCGCATTTTTATACATTCCGACTATGGTAACAGCCGCGGCCTCTGTACCACTCTCATTGACATCAATGAAGGTTTTCTGCTTTACGAATCCGATGTACAGTCCATCGCTCATCTTGGAGAAATCGGCTTTTGCACAGTCAAAAGCGTCCTCCATCCCCAGCGCGACCAGGACTTTGTCAAGGTCGCTCTGGTACTCGAAAGAGAATTTCGGCATCTTCAGGAATACGTCCTTAGAGGTGAGCTTGCCATTCAGCTTGTCCAGGATTCCGGCGTCGAAACGCTTTACCGCCTTGCCGAAATCCTCCTTTTCGTCGGGCAGGATAACCTTCATGCTGAAAGCTCCGTTGCCGTAAGGGAGATCCACCATCCTGAAACCGTCGTACTCTCCGTAGGAAAGCTCCGTGGAAAGCTGCATCATCTCCATCCCCGTAGTCTTGCCCGAGATGGTTGTGAACCGATCCTTGAACACCTCCGGGAACGTATACTTCCACGACCCGTTGAAATACAAGGCATTCATGAGAGCCATCACCAGCTCGGGATCCGGCTCTTCGAGTATGCTGGTTATCTTGCCATGAGTCTTGTCAGAACACCATTTGTTGACCTTATCTATCGTGGCCTGTGATGAGAAATCCGCAGGATATACCTCGGATGCATAATACTTCTTGCAGTCGTCGATGAATCCCTGCTTTACCTTTATCTTGTCATCTATCCATATGGAATTGGCAATCTCGAAGGCCGTACCGGGATCGACCGTCAGCA
Source organism: uncultured Bacteroidia bacterium (assembly GCA_902785785.1). Lineage (GTDB taxonomy): Bacteria > Bacteroidota > Bacteroidia > Bacteroidales > UBA932 > Cryptobacteroides. Next base: position 12,161 of record CADAAA010000010.1, read on the forward strand.
AGGCATCTATCATCTTACGGTAATACCTGTTTACATCGTCCGTCGAGAATTTGTCAAACCCCAGGACCTTGGTCATCTGCGATGCGGTCTCACCTGCAGCTCCGGTGGCTGTCATCGACAGCGCCAGGGAGGCGCTCAGGGGCGAGAACAATACCTGATCCTCCTTGTAGAGTTCGTGGAATACGTTGAAACCGAAGTCGTTGGCGGAAGCGTTGATGCCTTCCTCCGCCTTGGTCAGTGGAATGGCGCCTTCCGAATACTCAGGATCGTTTTTCCCGCAAGATGCAGCGACAAGAACGAGTGCCGAAAAGGCAAACAAAAACCCCCTTTTCATAACAATCTTCTATTTAACTTTCTGTCCCATAAACAATACCGCTCCCGTACTTATTTCACGTATGACGAACAGGAAAGGACGGTCGACGAAGAAATCCACCGTCGGTGGCTCTTCCGGTCTGTATGCCGTTGTCACGAATCCTATGAATGTGACAGCTGCGGCTTCGGTACCCTTTTCGTTTACATCTATGAAGGTCTTCTGCTTGACCATGGATATCATCAATGGCTTTTCCGCCATAGCGGAGAAATCTGCATCAGAACCATTGAACGCAGCCTTAATGCCTAGTGCCAGGAGTGCATCATTCAACATCGTGGTGTAGTCAAAGGTGAATTTCGGCAGCTTGAGGTTCACCTTGGCGGGTCTGGAACTTGCCGCAAGTGCCATAAAGGTAGAGGCATCAAAGCGTGCCACCGCCTTTGCAAAGTCCTCATCCTTCGGGGGAAGGATGACGTCCATGGTGAAAGCGCCGTTGCCGTATGGCAGGCTTACCATGCCGTAACCGTCGTATTCAGCATAAGACTCGCGCTGGGCGGTCATCATTTCGACCTTGGACTTGCTCCCGGACAACGTGGTGAAATCCTCCTTTTTGACCTTTTCGTCGAAATCGAAAGCCCAGGTCCCCTTGAAATACAATGCGTTGATGAGCGCCATTACCAAATCAGGGTCAGGACCGTCCAAGATGGTAGGGATCTTGCCGTGAGTCTTGTCCGAGCACCATTTGTTGATCCTATCTACCGTTGCCTGCTCCGAAAAGTCTGCAGGATACACTTCCGATGAAAAATACTTCTTGGTGACGTCGGTGAAGGATTTCTTTATGCCGATGCTCTCGTTGGCCCAGATGGAGTTGGCGACCTCGAAGGTGGTCTTGGGATCGGCTTCGAGAAGCGCCGAGATCATCTTCTGGTAGTAGGAATTCATATCGTCCTTGGCCTGGCCTGCAAAGCCCAGAGTCGAAAGCATCTCTTCCGCAGTCTTGCCCTCGGCTCCGTTTGTCGCCATTGAAAGGGCGAGGGACAGGCTCAGGGGCGAGATGAGGATATTGTTTCCTGCGTAAATCTTGTGATAGACATCGAATCCGAACTGGTTGGAGGCGGTGTTGATCTCCCGTTCGGCCTTTGTGAGGGTTATGGGTTCAAAAGGCTTGTCCGGAACATCGTTGCCCGGGTCGTCTGGATTCTGCTTGTTGCATGCACAAAGGGTTCCGATGGCAAGCAAACAGACTGCGATGAAACTGACGGTCTTCTTCATATCAAAATGCGTTTTGACCTCTAAACGGACTGTTCACAAAAATACTGCATCGGAACGAATAAAAAAAGTCCGCGGCAGCCAGCCGCGGACTTTCAGTCATATTACAGTAAGTCTTACTTCAGTGCGTTGAAGTGCTTGAGGTTCCACTTGCAGTTGTCGCTGTTGAAGTTGAACTTCGCGAGGGACGGGGTGCTGTCGGCAACGGAGACAAGGCAGAGAGCCTCATCGCATCCGGGAACAGCCTTAGGCATGATCCTGTAGGTACCATCGGTGAGCTGGTCGACACGCCAGAGCTGGGCGTCGGAGCCGTTGAAAGCGGCGCTCTCGAGCTCGCAGTCAGCAGTAGCGGTCAGAGCCCTGTCGGTACCCTCGATGACGATCTTGAAGTAAGGACCGCCAAGGTAGCCTCCGGCCTCAGGGACAGCTACGAAGGACCACCTCTGGTGAGGACGGTTCATGTAGTCGCTGATGCGGATCTCTGTCTTCTCGGGCCAGCCTTCGCAGACCTCCTCGAGCTTCTGGTTCTCGATGACGACGTTGGGCTGGTCGCCTCCGCGGCCGAAGCCTCTCATGCCGCCTGCGGCGCGGACGAAGTCGACAGCAAGCTCAAGGGCATAGCCCCTGCGGACGGACTCGATCTCATAGGTGCCTTCGGCTACGAGCTCGCCGACCTCCGGCCAGTCGTTCTTCCAGAGGAGAGGACGGATGGCGAGAGTGCTGCGGCCGCTGAGGTCGAGGTCAGCCTCCCAGTGGAAGGAAGCCTTCTCGACACCTTCGTCAACGACATAGCGTCCGAAGTGGCCGGCGCCGAAACGCCTTTCTTCGGCTGCAGCGACCATCTTGCCGCCACCTTCGATCATGGTGCGGCCGACATTGTCGATGAACGGTCCGTTAGGGTTCCTGGAACGGCCGCAGATGATATTGTAGGTAGCATTCACACCGTCGCAGCAGGTGCCGTGGGTGCCAAGCAGATAGTACCAGCCGTTGTTGTACATCATGACGGAAGCCTCGCAGTCGATGGCCACATCGATGGCTTCGTTGCCCGCAAGGCGATGTCCGGTCTTGGGATCGAGCTCGACCTGGCGGATGAATCCGAAGTAAGTGCCGTAGGTGCAGAAGAGACGTCCGGTGCTGGGGTCGAGGAGGAAGCCGATGTCGATGGCGTCGCAGTCCTCGTCAACGAGGGATGCGGCGACTTCGACCGCCTCGGAATATTCGAAGTCCGGGGACTCCGGGTCAAGGGTCTTGTTCCACATGGTCAGGATGCGGCCTGCGTGGCCACCGCCGAGACCACCGCCAGTGGCGCTGTAGCCGACGAGGTAACGGTCGCCGATCTTGACTGCATCAGGGGCGGCGCCGCCACCGGGGCGGACTGCTCCGCTGTGCCAGCTCCAGCCGTCCTCGGAAATGAGGCCGCCGCCACCGGTACCGAAAGTGTAATATTTGCCGTCACACTCCATGATGGTGGAAGGGTCGTGGATGAAAGGAGCACCGACCTGTGCAATGGCGGTCTTGGAAGCGAAGAGGGATACGAGGGCAACGGCCCCCAGAAGTGCTATCCTTGATTTCATGGTAGAATGTCTTTTAGGGGTTTTACTTGCTGTAGATCTTGAGGTTCCTGACGGGCTTGCCGTTCTCGTCGATGAAGCGGACGCAGAAGTCGCTCATGCCGGGGCCGTTGATGACGGATCCGCGGATGATGTTGCGGCCCTTCTTGAGGGTAAGGCGCTTGGACATGCAGTCATCCACGACCATACGGCGGTCGCCGGAGAGGATGACGGCCTCTTCGCCGTTGAGCCACCACATGGAGGCGGAGTTGGAACCGACGGCCATGCGGACATTCTCGATATCCTCGTCGCACTCGACGACGGTGTAAGCCTCGAAGATGGCGCCGTAACGCTCCTTGTCAAGCCCGGTAGCGAAGCGGAAAAGCTTCACGTTGAAGAGCTTGCTGTCGAGGGCGTACCAGGTGAGGGTAGCCTTTTCGAAAACGGGCTCCTGGGGTCCGGTCGGCATCTGCGGGCGGCCTGCAGTGAGGTTGACAGGGGCCTGCTTCTCAACCATGACCTTCACCTTCTGTCCGTCCTTGGGGAGGGTGGTGAACATGCCCTCATAAGGCTCTTTTGCGAAAGCATCACGGATATAGCTGTCCGTGAAGACGGTGTTGGAACGGTTGGGTTTGCTGATCGGCTCGAGGAGCAGCCACCTTCTGATGAATCCCTTGGAGTCGGGAGTGGCAGCCTCGTCGGTTGCAACGGTGAAATACCCGGAAAGGGCCTCACCGACGTCGATCTTCTTTGATTTCTTCTGACCGGATGCCGCTGCACAGGACAGCAGGACCAAGGCCGAAACGAGCGCGATGCGCAAGATGAGTGATTTTTTCATGTCGGTATCGTTTCGATGTTATTAAGTTGATTCTATCTACGCAAAAATAGGCAGAAAACGCACAAGACGCATAAAAAATCGTGTCAATTCCGTCAAAAAGTGGTTCACGACATGTGAATCCGGCAGTTTTTACTGGGAAAACATACAAAAACCCATTTTTCTTTGACAAAAACATCTTTTGATAGGATAAAGATGATTTTGCGGTGCATCTTAGCGGAAAACTATTGTTCCGCCATGCTTATAAATGTCACAGGAGCCAAGTGCATCGGGATCGATGCAGTACCCGTCACCGTCGAAGTGGACGTGATCCTCGGCATAGGGATCCACCTCGTCGGACTGGCCGATACCGCCGTCAAGGAGAGTCTTCTCAGGACGATCACCGCCCTTCAGGCGCTCGGATACAGGATTCCGGGGCGCAAGATAGTCATCAATCTCGCGCCCGCAGACCTGCACAAGAGCGGGAGCGGCTATGACCTGCCCATCGCACTGGGCATTATCGCTGCTTCCGGGCAGCGCTCCTTCCCTGACCTCGGGTCGTATCTCGTTATGGGAGAGCTCGGGCTGGACGGCGCGGTGCGCGACATCGCAGGAGCCCTTCCTATCGTTGATATGGCCCGTTCAAGGGGCATGAAAGCCTGCATACTTCCACTACATTCCGCCCTGGAGGCGGCCGAGTTCACCGATATTTCCATTTATGGAGTAGAAACGCTCGCTGACTGCGTCCGCATCCTTTCCGGTGAGGAGTGCGAAGGACTGCTTGTAAGGAATACCCGCACATGGAGGAAAATGCAGCGGGCGCGGCATCATGCCGTGCCCGCTGCCGGCGTGATGGATTTCGAGGACATCATCGGCCAGGAGGGGGCAAAGCGTGGCGCCGAGATAGCCGCTGCGGGCGGGCACAATCTCATAATGCTCGGCCCGCCAGGCAGCGGGAAAAGTTCCCTGGCCAAGGCCATGTCGGGCATACTTCCGCACATGACGCATGAGGAGTCGGTGGTGACCAGCAAGATATATTCCGTTGCCGGCATAGGGGAAAAAGCTTTGGGCCTGATACGTTCCCGTCCCTTCCGCATGCCGCATTACAGCGCTTCGCTTCCGGCCATAGTCGGCGGCGGCGCAGGTGACAATATCATTCCCGGGGAGATCACACTCGCTCACGGAGGAGTGCTCTTCCTCGATGAGTTCAACCAGATGCCGCGGTCAGTCATCGAGGCATTGCGAGGCCCGCTTGAAGACCGCAAAGTGACGGTATCGCGCCTCAAGGCCAAGGTGGAGTATCCCGCTTCCTTCATGCTTGTGGCAGCATCCAATCCCTGCCCATGCGGGTACTATGGCGAGGGTGACAAATGCACCTGTTCTCCTTCTCAGCGGATCACTTACCTCTCGAAGCTCTCGGGTCCCATTCTGGACAGGATAGACATACATCTCTGGCTCCACCCGGTGGATCCGCAGCGGATGATGTCCCTCAGGAGGGGAGAGCCAAGTGCGGCGGTGGCCGAGCGGGTGCTGAAGGCACGCATCATACAGAAGATGAGGTTCGCCGCGGACGATATCTTCACCAATGCCGAAATGAACAACAAACAGATCGAAAAGTACTGTCCCCTGTCCGATACCGGACGGGAGGCGATGGAGAAGGTCATGGATCGGATGAGCCTCTCCATGAGGGCTTTCTACCGCATCATACGCGTGGCCAGGACCATCGCTGACCTCGACGGGTCGGATGATATCAAGGCAGGGCATATCATAGAGGCGGCCGGCTATCGTTTCCTTGACCGCCAGAATCTCGGACAATGACCTGAAAGACAAGGACTATGAAGAATTCCAAAGTATTTCTGACAACGGTTGTCTTGCTGGCGGTCGCCGCGTCCTGCATGACCGATGAGGAAAACACGGGCAAGTCGCATCTAATGGCCTTCCCCGACCGTTACCGCGAGGTGCGGAGGAATGGGGGAGGAGGTGCTCCGGCGCATGCAAGGCTCGATACGTCAATATTCATGACGGCCGTATCGTTCCCGGAGGATTACGACTGGCGTCGTGATACCTCTCTGGGCAATGTCCGCGGCAGCATAGAACTGTATCGTAACGGAGAGAAGATACTCTCCGTACCTGCGGGTTCCGGTTCCCGCGTCAGTCTGGATCCCGACCTGCACCATCTCGTAGATGGCCATCTGTATACGGAGTACTGTACCGATGGAAAAACCGTCATCGGCCTTGACGGGGAGGAGTTGTTCTCCTACCCTGGCCGTGAACTGCTGTGCGGCCTGCTGGTCGAGGACGGGGATGTCTATACCCTTGGCCAGAACCGTTCCGGAGGCGGTTTTTCACTCAGACGGAACGGTGGGGAGATCCTGTCGCGCAAGGATGGTTACATAGCAGTCCACATGTCCGACAACCCCGAATATCCGACGGGAGCGCTGTACCGTGACAGCGGACACCTTTATTTCAGTTACTGGGAGGCGGGGCTGTCCGGAAACGGCAGGTTCTGGTATATCGTAGAGGACGGAGAGGGAACCCCCGTGGACAACTTGGGTGCCGAAGGCGCGTACGACATCCGCATCCGCAACGGAACGATGCATTTCAGTACCATGGGAAGTACAACTGTGCGGCGCTGGGCATACACCGACGGTACTTGGAGGGCGAGCATGAACATCTACGGAGACGGGCAGGTCATCGTGATGGCTCCGAGCGGATCGTCTGCTTATTATCTGAGCCCGGCATTGTTCTTCTCGTTCAGGAACGCCTGTCTCTGCGGACGTGATTTCTATATAGGGATCAATCCTGCGGAACCCGGGGAGACGCCGTTTCTCTGGAAGGATGGGGATACTGTCTTCCGTCCGGATATCAACGGTTTTATCACTGCAGTGGAGGTTTTGATAAAGAAGGATTTAGTCCTCCCAGGAGACGGTTCTTGACCCGTCCTCACCGACGTTTATGCAGACTCTGAGCGTCTCTTCAGGGAGGATGTCCTCGATGTTCTCAGGCCACTCCATCAAGCACAGGCAGCCGCTGTCGATATAGTCGTAGAATCCTATGTCGAGCGCTTCCGAAGTCTTGTTGATGCGATAGAAATCAAAGTGGAATATCGACTCTCCGCCTTTCGTGCGGTACTCGTTCACTATCGAGAAAGTCGGGCTGCTGATGGCGTCGCCCTCGACGCCGAGAGCCCGGCATATCGCCGTTGTGAAAGTAGTCTTGCCGGCACCCATGGGAGCGTAGAAGGCTATGAGGTCATGGCCTTGTGTCTGTGCGATGAAATCCTTCGCCGCCGTGTCGATGGAGGGAAGGTCTGGAATGACTATGACATGCTTCATCACCCTATAGGTTGAATCTGAGACCTACCTCGTAGTTCATCATGAAAGGACGCTCGGTACGGATGCTGAGGGGCTGTCCGCAGTCGAAGTAGTAGCGGGCGCTGGGGTCGAGATAGAGTCCGAGGTGCTCGCCGAGGAGGAACTCGAGACCGAGTCCCGCGGCCGCAGACCACTGGAATCCGTTAACACTTTCCTTGTAGGAGATGTCTCCGGGATTGCTCTGGATGCGGAAACGGCTAACGAGGCCCTTCTCCACACTTCCTCCTCCCCATGCATAGAAGCGGAGGTTCCTGCTGTCGAAGATGTTGAAATACAGGTTGAGCGGGATGCCGATATAATGGATGTCGTTGACTATCTCGGAGTTGATGTTACGGACCATATCGCCGTTGTCGTTCACCTCGGTATAGACACCGTTGAAAGTCCTGGAGAGCTTGGACCAGTTGATGCCGGTGCCCACTGCCCAGCGGTCCGAGAGATCGAAGCGGACTCCGAGACCGAAAGTGATGGGTATGGAGAAGGTGGAAGACCCTTTGTCCTCAACGCCGGTGCGTGTCTTGATGCCGGAGGCGGGTGCGCGCATCTGGCGGATGTCTTGACCGCTGAAATCATTGGTCATGGCATTGCCGGCGACAACGAGTGACGGGAGGTGCCTGCCTTCTTCAGCGTCGGTATCCTCCGGCCATGCGAACGGGTCGTCCGGAGTGCCGGTGATGGCGGTACGGGTGTCCGTCTCCGCAGGGCGGGCAACGGGATCTTGCACGAGCGAAGCGCTTTCTGGAGTCGCAACCACTTCATTTTCATTGGATACCGCCTCTGTCTCTACTGCGACCTCCGAAGGGGTTTCGACAACGGCATCCGCAGTCTCTTCCTCCGCAGGGACGAAAGCATCGGCGGGGACGATCTCGGACGGGACGGTTCCCGATACGGTGCTCCTGGAACTGCGTGCCGGGACATCGGCAAGCGCTGTACCGGCGGAAACTATCTGCTCCTCGATGGTGGGAACGGTCTCCTCGGCGGTCATGTCCATGCTTGCGGCCTGCTCCTTCACCGCCGTCGCGGTCAGGTCTGGCTCGGCGGCACGGTCGCGGCCGAGGAATACGAAGATGCCCGACAGGACGGCTGCGGCGGCTGCGAAGCCGACGGCAGCCCGCCGCCACCTGAGGGCGACGACCTTCCTGCGATCCCGGCGGTCGAGCTCGTCGCTCACAGCATGCCAGATCCGCGAAGGAACTTCTTCCTCCGCGTCCTGAAGCATCCGCTTCAATTCGAGATCGAAATCTGTATACTTGTCGTTCTGCATCTTACTTTCTGTTCTTTATCTTGTTCTGCAACATGACCCTGGCGCGCTGGAGCTGGGAGCGGGAAGTGGCTTCCGTTATGCCCAGCGTTTCGCTGATCTCCTTGTGCGTGTAACCTTCGATCAGGAACATGTTGAAAACGGTCCTGAATCCCGGCGGCAATTCGGCTATCATACCCATAAGCTCCTTGTACGATATGCTTTGCAGGGCTCCGGGATCGTCGCTCGAAAGGCTTCGGGCGTATTCGATGTCCTCGCTCTGGCGCATGACGTCGCTTTTCCTAAGCGTCATGAGTGCAGTATTGACAAAGACCTTGCGAGCCCAACCCTCGAAGGATCCCTCCCCCGTGTAGCTGTCCAACTTTGAAAACAGTGATATGAAGCCTTCCTGTAGGACATCCTCTGCCGCTTCCCTTGCGCCCATGTAGCGCAGGCAAACGGGGAACATCCTGGCGGACAACCTGTCGAACAACACCTTCTGTGCAGCCCTGTCGCCTTTCTTGCAAAGTGCGATGATCTGCTGCTCGTTCAGGGTCGTCACGGTCTCCGAAGTTGGTTTCTGGGCTGTCACCCGTGTGATAAGATGCGTTTTGTCACCGAAATGTTGCATGACGCATCCGAATTTTTAACAAATCGTGGTACGAAATTAGCTAAAATATCAGAAAACAGCCTCAGCGAAACCAATAATTGTAGTATTTTTGTAACATGAAGAAAACCGCGGTTATCCTATATACCTTTGTCTTTCTTGTCCTTTCTGCCCCCGCACTCCGGGCTCAGGACCGCACTTCCCGCCTCAGGGATACTGCCGAGTCGCTTCTGGTGGATGCCGTCCAGGCTTATGACAGCGGTGCGACAAAGGCTGCCATGGACCGCTTCTCCGCCATTCTCGAGGCTTTCCCCGACAATGATGCCGCCCATTTTTACCAGGGTATGTGCCATGCCCGTCTCGGGGATATCGCTTCCGGACTTAAAGAGATAAGCGAGGCCGTCCGCCTCGCTCCCGACAATTACTGGTACAGGGACCGCCTAGCCTCGCTTTATGCCATGAACGGACAGGACGACCAGGCGGTGGCCACATACGAGGCGTTGCTTGCCGATTTCCCCCGCAAGACCGAGATCCACTATTCGCTCGTCAACCTTTATGTCAGGCAGAACCGCCTTGACAAGGTCCTGGAGACCCTCGATGAGATCGAGCGGGTGATGGGGCGCGACGAGACCACCGCACTTGCGCGGTACGACATACTCATGCATCAGGACAAGGCCGCGGAGGCTTTCTCGGTGCTGGAGGAGTTCAACGAGGATTTCCCTACGCCTCAGGTACTTGCAATGATGGGAGACTCCAAGGCTGCCGCAGATGAGGATTCGCTGGCCATGGCCTATTATGACCAGGCCCTCGCCCTTGATTCAGGCTATGCCCCTGCGCTCCTGGGCAAGTCGGAGGTGTACAGGATGAACCGTTCGTTCGACGGCTTCTTCAATACTTTGGAGGAGTTCGTTTCCAGCCCATCCATCCCCGCCCAGGCCAAGAGCCAGTACCTCTCCAACCTGACACAGTACCTCGATGCGCGGTTCTTCCAGAATTTCCAGCCCCAGCTGGATTCCCTGTTCGACAACGGAGTGAAGGCACATCCGTCAGACTCCACCATGCTCCTAGCAGCCGGCACGTATTTCTTCCGGTCGGACCGCCGTGACAGGGGCGTGGAACTGTTCAAGACCAACAGCGACTTGTACCCCGGCGACTTCAACGCCCGTGCGATGTATATCCAGTCACTCAGCTACAGCGAGGACTGGGATGCCCTGCTCAAGGCCTCCGAGGAGGCGTATGCCGCCTTCCCGGACGAGCCTGCGTTCCTGAACATGCGCATAATGGCCTATTACAACCAGGACAACCTTCAGTCAGTCATCTCCGAGAGCGCACGCATGGCGGAGGCTTTCAAGGACAATCCAGATGTCGTTGTCCAGGCGCTGTCTACCATAGGTGACACCTATCACCAGCTCGACAACGAGAAAGAGGCATTCGCTGCATATGAAAAGGCACTGAAGATCAATCCGGAATATGCCCCGGTGCTGAACAACTATGCCTATTATCTGTCCCTGAAGGGCAAGAAGCTCAAGAGGGCGGCGGAGATGAGCCGCATCACCGTGGAGCAGGAGCCTGACAACGCCACATATCTCGACACTTACGGGTGGATCCTTCATCTTCAGAAAAAGTCGCAGGAGGCGAAGTCCTATTTCAAGCATGCCATGCTCTACGGGGGCAAGGACAGCGCCACCATACTCGACCACTATGCAGAGGTCCTCTATTCTCTCGGAGAGTATGACCTGGCCAAGGTCTACTGGGACGATGCTGTCAAGAAAGATACGGACAACGAGATACCCGACCTCGTGTCAAGGATCGGGGAGCGCATGAAGGCGATAGGCAGATGAGGCGCTTCCTGTCCATACTCGTCCTTTCCTTGCTGCTTCCGGCAGCTTATACGGCGTCAGCCCAGGACACCTCCGCCCAGACGACCCGCAGGGCGCGTCTGGAGCATGAGATAGCCATCATCGACGGCCAGCTGCGCGAGAACGCCACGCGCAATTCCAACGCTCTCAATACACTCTCACTTGTCCAGCAGAAGATCGAACTTCGCCGTGGGCTCATCAAGGAAGGTGAGCAGGAGATTGCGCGCCTGGACGGCGAGATGCGCCGCAAGCAGATGCGCATCGACAGCCTCCAGGTCCGTCTTGATACCATGACCTTCTATTACAACAAGCTCGTCAAGGGTGCGTACAAGAACCGCGATGCCCGCGTGTGGTACATGTACATCCTTGCCAGCGAGAACCTTGCACAGGGCCTGAGGCGTTATTCTTTCCTCAAGAATCTCTCGCGCGAGATGAACAGCCAGGGCGTGAAGATCAAGGCTGCCAAGGAAGTCCTCGAAGGCGAGAAGGAACAGCTTGCCGGTATGCGGGCCGAAGCCGCCGAGCTCCAGAAAGCGCGCATGGCCGAGCTGGAGACCCTGAGGAGGGAGGAGGCTACCGCGCAGCAGACCATACAGGTCCTGAAAAAGGAAAAGAACAAATACCAGAGTCAGCTCAATTCCAAGCGGAAGGAGGTCGAGGCTTTGAACAAGGAGATAGCCCGCATCATCGCGGAGGCCATGAATACCAAGGCCAAGTCAAGCAGCAGCAACAAGAAGTCTTCCTCGTCATCGTCGAAGGCTGCGGCCGCGCCTATAGACTATACCCTCGGCAAGGAGTTCTCTTCGAACAAGGGCAAACTGTCCTGGCCGGCTGAAGGCCCCGTTGTCGAGAAGTTCGGCGCGCAATACCATCCTGTGTACACCCAACTCAAACTGCCTGACAGCGAGGGCATCTCCATTGCGCTCTCCAACGGCGCACAAGTCAAGGCCGTGTTCGACGGCGTAGTCAAGAGCGTTATCGTCCAACCCGGATACAACAAATGCGTGCTGGTCCAGCACGGAGATTATTTCACTTTCTACTGCAAGCTCGGAACCGTTTCGGTCAAGGCCGGTGACAAGGTCAAGACCGGGCAGGTACTCGGCGCCGTCGAACCCATCGGAGGCTCCACCCAGCTGCATTTCCAGCTATGGTCGTCGAAGGGTCCCCAGAACCCCGTTCCCTGGCTCAGGCCGAGATAAAATAAAAGGCGCGAGCTGTTGCCCGCGCCCCTGACAAAGTGAAATACGTATCGTCTATCTGAACAACACGGTTTTTCAATTCCACGAATATCTAGATATCGCGTGGTGTCTGCTTTGGTCTTTTGGTTGGTTGCCGGAGACAATGCCTCCCACATCACAAAGATAGCATATAATGTAATGTGTGGGGCCGAAAGCCCCCAAAAAGTTATCAACAATCATGAAATAAACCTGTTAATTCGTTGATTAACAGGTTTATAAATTGTGGTATTTGTTGGAAATGCCGGAAAAGGCTACTCCCTGACCCATACGAGGACGTGGCGGTCGAAGGTGATGTATTCCAGTTCGAGGTCCTCTTCGTAGCCGTCCTTGTGGATGAACGTGGCCTCCAGTTCGCCTTCGCCCTTCGAGCGGAAGCGCTCGATCTCGATCTGCTCGACGAAGTCGACGTTGTACTGCGACATTTTCTTGAATATCGCTTCCTTGGCGCACCAGTAGATGGCGAGCTGCTCGTTCTTCTCCTCGCGGTCATCCTCGAGGTCATCGATCTCGTCCTCGGACAGGGCTTTCTTCTCGACGACGGAGAAATCGCGGTCCAGGGACTCGATGTCGATGCCGACTTCGTCGTCCCTGTCAAGTATGACGGCGACGTATTTCTCGGTGTGGGTGATGCTGATGTTGATGGAGTTGTTCTCTATGTACGGCTTGCCGTTGTCGTGGTGTGCGAGGTATACTTTGTCTTCGAAGAGCTCGTTGAGGAGGGCGCGGACCGCCAGGCGCTGCTTGCGCAGCGACTCGCTCTTGATGAAGGAGATCTCTTCCATTTCATCGGAGGGAGTCGAGCTGAGGGCGCGGAGTTCCTCTTCCGTCTCGGTTATCTGCCAGACGGCGACTTTGGCGTTGTTGTCAAGCTCTTTCAGTAAATAAAGTGCCATATTCGGTATTAAAAGTTCGGTTCTTGGATGGTACGGACACGACGGAGCGCGCCTGGGACTTTCATCCCGGCGTCGTATAAGCTGATGTTCTGTATAGGAGTGGCTGTCAACGGGTCCTCAGAGGCTGGATCCGCTTGCATGCCGTTGTCTGTCTGATTAGAACTGGGAGGCTCCATATAAGTGTCACAAATTCAACATTGCAAATATAGCGTTTTTTTTGATTTCCAAGAAGCGCTCGATTTTTTTGTCATATATTTTAAGTATATTTGCATGCTCAAACAGAATAATGATTTAAATCAATAACTAGTTATGAAATTTCTGACTGACGAAAAATTGCTCATTGTCGGTGCCGGCGGCATGATCGGCTCCAACATGGCCCAGACCGCTATGATGCTCGGTCTCACTCCGAACATCTGTCTGTATGACATCTATGAGCCCGGCGTGCACGGCGTCGCCGAGGAGATGTACCATTGCGCATTCCCGGATGCCAACATCACCTGGACCGTCGACCCCGAGGTCGCTTTCAAGGATGCCAAGTATATCATCTCTTCCGGTGGAGCTCCCCGCAAGGAGGGCATGACCCGTGAGGACCTCCTCAAGGGCAACTGCCAGATCGCCGCTGAGTTCGGCGAGCTCATCGAGAAATACTGCCCCGACGTGAAGCACGTCGTCGTCATCTTCAACCCTGCCGATGTTACGGCCCTCACAGCCCTCATCCGTTCCGGCCTCAAGCCCAACCAGCTGACTTCCCTTGCTGCCCTTGACTCCACCCGCCTGCAGGAGGCACTCGCCGCCGAGTGCGGTGTCCAGCAGTGCAAGGTCACCAATGCCTATACTTACGGCGGTCACGGCGAGGCCATGGCGGTCTTCGCCTCCGAGGCCCTCATCGACGGCAAGCCCATCGACGAGTTCAATATCTCCGAGGAGCGTTGGGCCGAGATCAAGCACAATACTATCCAGGGCGGTTCCAACATCATCAAGCTCCGTGGCCGCAGCTCCTTCCAGAGCCCTGCCTACCAGGCAGTCAAGATGATCGAGGCCGCGATGGGCGGCGAGAAGTTCACCTGGCCTGCCGGATGCTATGTCAACAGCGACGAGATGGGTTTCAAGAACGTCATGATGGCCATGCCGACCGTTATCGACGCCGACGGTGTCCACTACACGGCTCCCAAGGGCACTCCCGAGGAGATGGCTGCCCTTCAGGCTTCTTACGAGCACCTCTGCAAGATGCGTGACGAGATCATTTCCCTCGGCATCGTCCCTGCAGTCGCCGACTGGGGCAAGGAGAATCCCAACCTGTAGTTTTATACCAAACTATAAGGAATGGGGGCTGGCCGTCAGGTCAGCCCCATTTTCGTTCATCTGTGTGATATGTCGCATTTTATTGCTATATTGTAACGAATGGCTCAAAATCATCTTCTGAATATGGAAAAGCTTATGAGAACAGTTGCCGGAGCCGTGGCAGTCATGCTTGCTTCTGTTTCTGCATTCGCGCAGACCGGCAATCCCTACATCCATGACCCTTCGACTATTGTCGAATGTGACGGGAAATACTACACTTTCGGGACAGGTGGAGGAGGCCTCATTTCCGAGGACGGCTGGACCTGGAATCCCGGCGCCGTCCGTCCCGGCGGCGGTGCGGCTCCCGATGCGATGAAGATAGGCGACCGTTATCTCGTCGTCTATGGGACCACCGGCGGCGGGACCGGCGGCGGCCATGCCAGCAGGATCGTGACGATGTGGAACAAGACCCTCGATCCCGAGTCCCCGGATTTCGCATATTCAGAGCCGGTGACGGTATACGAATCCCTCGTGGACGAAGATTTCAATGCCATAGACCCTGGCCTCATGCTGGATCCCACCACCGGCCGGCTCTGGCTGACCTGCGGAACATATTTCGGACATATCCGGCAGGTCGAGATCGATCCTAAGACCGGGGCACGTGTAGAGGGCACGGAGGCCATCGATATAGGCCGTAATCTCGAAGCATCCGTCATGATGTACCGCGATGGCTGGTACTATATGCTTGGAACCCATGGGACCTGCTGCGACGGCGTCAATTCCACATACAACATAGTCGCTGGACGCTCGAGGAGCCCCAGGGGACCTTTCATCGACAATGTGGGACGCTCGATGATCCAAGGCGGCGGACGGGCCGTGATCACGACTGAAGGCCGTCTGGTAGGCCCCGGCCATTTCGGCCGTTACATCGAGGAGGAAGGTGTAGAGAAAATGTCGTTCCACTGGGAGGCGGACATGGACCAGAGCGGCAGGAGCGTGCTTGGGATCAGGCCCCTCCTCTGGAAGGACGGCTGGCCGGAGGCCGGCGACGCCTTTGTCCCCGGCACCTACGAGATCAAGTCCCTCAGGAGCGGATATGCCCTGGAGGTCGCCGTGGACTTTATCCGTGCACAAGGCGGCATGCGTGTCGCCCGCAATGCCACGGATGTCCCGAAGGTCAGCATCGAGGCGCAGAAGCTTGAGGATGTGATAGATACATGGCCGGAAGGTGTCCTTGAAGTCAGGAACGGCTACTATATGGCCCGCCCCTGGCAGAGGTGGTCGATAATCCCCGTGCCTGAGGCTGGTGGTACCCTTGCGGGGCCCTACTACAAGATCGTCATCGAAGGCACCGGGAAAGCCCTCGCCGCGACTCCCGACGCAGAGGTCGAGGCCGTCCCCGAGTTCACGGGCGCTCCTGAGCAGCTTTGGCGGATAGACCAGCTCACCGACGGAACGTTCCGCATCATGCCGAAGGAGGTACCCGGCCACAGCGAGCCGCTGGCCCTGGTCTGCTTCGGCGATTCCTCGGCTACGCTGGCGAAATTCGATTTCGGCAGCGACAACTGCAAGTGGGACTTCAAGCGGTATTCTCCCATAAAGTAACTATGTGTGACTTTTTTACTTTGACGATATGAGAAACATTATAAGGATACTTGTTCTGGCATCAGCCATCTCGGTTGCAGCCTGCCCTTCTGCCAGCGGTCAGAAGAGGATGAAGAATGCTGACGTTGCAAAGGCGCTTGAAGGGTATTTCACCCTCGCTACGGGCGACAGCGCCAGACCAGACAGTGAAGGATTCATCAGGAGGTGGATGCTTCTGGACCCCATAAGCAAGATCAACAACACGAACCGGGTTTTTACCGACAGCTATACGAGGAATGCCATCATGCATGAGTATTTCCCCGGTCAGTTTACCGCCCTTCCGAAGGACGGCGACCAGGTTAAGGTCACGATGGAGTATCAGCCGCCCGTGGACCTGACCACCAACAGGTCGTCCGTCCCCGGCGGAGACGAGCAGAAGATGGTGAAGGCCAACCTGTACTGGCATGCGCTGGACAGCGACCATTTCTTCGTGAAGCTGTTCCGCTTCGCTACAGGGCTGGACAAGACCAGATACGGCGTGATATTCTGGTCAGTCACTGTCATCAACTGCGATGAGGATTTGGAGAACGTCCGACTTGCAGTCGGTTCCAACTGCGGCTCCATGTGGTGGCTCAACGGCCAGGAATTGCTGCTCATGTCCAGCGACCGTCACATGGGCGTGGACAGCGCGGTATCAAAGAAAGTGACGCTGCATAAGGGTAAGAACATCCTTCGCGGCGCCACTATAAACGGTATCGGAATGAGCGAATTCTGCGTCCGGTTCCTGGATGACTCGGGTCATCCGGTCACAAACTTCACAGTCAGCTGCGATTAGGGCAGATCAGCCGATCCTGATCACTCCCTTGATAATGTTGGCCTTGTCGCCGACGCAGGCATCGAGAGCCTCCTGGACGTGGGGGAACTCGAACATGTTGGTGACGATCTTCTTGATCGGCACCCTTCCGTCCGAGATAGCCTCTATCGCCATCGGATAGATGTGGCGGTAGCGGAATATACCCTTGATCGTCAGTTCCTTGTCCATTATCTGGCTGTGCGGCAAGGTCATCTCTCCGGAGGCGGTGTATCCTACGAAGACGACGGTTGCGCCCTTGTTGGTCGAATAGAGACACTGTCTCGCGGTGATCTCCGTTCCTGCTGTCTCATAGGCGAGGTCGACGCCGCGCCCTCCGGTAAGCTCCATGATCCTTGCGACAGCATCGACTTCCTTTCCGTTGATGACCTCCGTCGCTCCGAGTTCGAGAGCCTTCTCCAAACGTTTCGGGAGGATATCCACGACATACACCTTGCTGACACCTTCTGCCTTGAGGGCCATGAGGGTTACAAGGCCGATGCAGCCTGCACCGAATACCACTGCGACCTGTCCGGCGTGTGCGCCGCCTATGTTCGCAGCATGGAAACCAACGGCAAGCGGTTCGACGAGTGCGCCCTCCATGGTGTCCACATTGTCGGGAAGCTTGAAGCACAGGTCAGCCTCGTGGGCGACATACTCCTGGAAAACGCCGTCGACAGGCGGAGTAGCGAAGAATTCCACGTCCTTGCAGAGGTTGTAGTGCCCGTTGCGGCAATGCTCGCAATGCCCGCAGGTTTTGCCGGGCTCGAGCGCTACGCGGTCTCCGACCTTGAGATGCTTTACATCCTTGCCGACTTCTATGACCGTACCACCGGATTCGTGGCCGAGGACGAGAGGGGCCTTTACGATGAAATCCCCGATCCGTCCCGCCTCGAAATAATGCAGGTCGGATCCGCAGATGCCTACGTATTCGATCTTTACTAGAACCTCGTCATCCTTTGGCTGGGGGATGGGACGCTCCACCATTTCAATCTTGCCGATGCCCGTCATGAGGGCGACTTTCATATTTCCTTCCATGATTGGTTATTGTTATTGTTGTGTGTTATTCTTGACTGTCCCTGGCTTCTATCTCCATGTTGATCTTGTCGATGACCTCGTCGGTCAGGGTGTACTGCTTGATGATCAGCATCGAGATGACGATGAGGATGGCGGGGATGACCGTGATCAGCCAGAGGATGCCCTGCTGGGCAAAGGCGCTCTGGGTGACTTCGTTGGTCTGGTCGAAGCCGACGATCGAAAGCACGATGCCGGGGATGACTCCTCCGAGGGCCATGCCGGCCTTGAAGAAGATGCCCGTGAGGGCATTGACGATGCCGGCGATGCGCCTTCCGCTGGTGTACTCGGAATATGAGATCACTTCGGGGATGAGAGCCCACATGTAACCTCCAGTGACCATCGTGCCTACCGAGCGGATGAACTGGCCGGCGTAGATCAACCATATCTTGTCCTTCAGGGCCGGTACGGTGGATGCAAGATAGAGTATAGCGATACCGAGAAGGGCTATCCCGAGAAACATGTAGAACATGTTCTTCTTTCCGACGAGACGCTTGAAGAACGGCACCATGGGGAGGAAGATGATGGGAGCGATGGCGCTGAGCCCCATGAAGGCCGAGACCTGGCTGGTGGAAGCATGCACGTTGTAGATCATGAAATAGGATCCGGCGGCATTGCCCACGCTCGAGATTGTGAAGGTCACGATGAAGAAGAAAGCGAGGACCCTCAGGGGCTTGTTCCGGACAAACTCCATCCACAGGTCGCTGACCTTGACGTTTACTGCATCCTTAGCATTCATGACGACCCTTTCCTTGGTCTGGAAGAAGCAGAAGATGAGGAGCAGGAGCCCTGCGATGCTGTAGATGGTCATGGTCGTGAACCATGCCCCTCCGGACGCGGCGGAATTCATCTTGCCGTCAGGTGACAGGGCGCCGACGATGATGGGGATTCCGACCGACACGATCAGGCCTCCCACATTGGCCAGGACCATTCTGACGGAAGTCAGGATCGTGATCTCATTGGTGTCCCTGGTCAGCGATGAGTTGAGCGCTCCGTAAGGCACGTTGATCAGGGTGTAACACATGGACATTCCGACATACGTCACGTAGGCATACAGCAGGTTGCCCGAAAAGCCGTTCCAGAAGCACAGGATGGCGAACACCGAGAGCGGGATGCCGGCAAGCAGGAGATAGCTGCGGTATTTTCCCCAGCGGGGGTGGTGCTTGTCTATGAAAGCTCCTACCACCGGATCCCAAAGGACATCCACGAGACGGACTACGAGGAACATGGTGGCCGCGACCGAGGGCGCAAGTCCGAAGACATTGGTGTAGAATATCAGCAGATACATGCTGATAGTCTGATAGATAAGGTTTTGGGCAAGGTCTCCGGAACCGAAACCGATCCTCTGGAGCCATGAGAGTTTGTAGAAACCCTTAGTTTCTTGTGTCAGTGCCATTATGGGTTCAGTTCTAGTGTCAATCCAATTTCAGGACGGCCATGAAAGCGCTCTGCGGCACCTGCACGGTGCCGATCTGGCGCATGCGCTTCTTGCCTTCCTTCTGCTTCTCGAGCAGCTTGCGCTTGCGGGTGATGTCGCCGCCGTAGCATTTGGCGGTGACATCCTTTCTGACCTGCTTGACGGTCTCGCGGGCGATGATCTTGGCGCCGATGGCGGCCTGGATCGGGATGTCGAACTGCTGCCGGGGTATCAGGTCCTTGAGCTTGACGCACATCTTGCGGCCGAAGTCGTAGGCGTTGTCCTCGTGGATAAGTGTCGAAAGTGCGTCGGCCGGCTCGCCGTTGAGCAGAATGTCAAGCTTGACGAGCTTCGCCGGCCGGAAGCCGGTCATATGGTAGTCGAAGGAGGCATAGCCTTTCGAGATGGACTTCAGCTTGTCATAGAAGTCGAATACGATCTCGGAGAGGGGCATGTCATAGTTGAGTTCGACCCGGTCTGCGGTGATGTAGTGCTGGCTTACGAGTGTGCCGCGCTTGTCCAGGCAGAGCTTCATGATGGGCCCGAAGAAATCGGCCTTGGAGATGATCTGCGCCCTGATGAACGGCTCTTCGATATGGTCTATCAGGGTAGGGGCGGGGAGTCCCGAAGGGTTGTGGACGTCCAGTACCTCCCCCTGGGTAGTGTAGACCTTGTACGACACGTTCGGCACCGTGGTGATCACGTCCATGTCGAACTCGCGGAAAAGGCGCTCCTGTACGATCTCGAGGTGCAGAAGACCGAGGAATCCGCAGCGGAAGCCCGAGCCCAGCGCCAGCGACGACTCGGGCTCGTATACGAACGACGCGTCGTTGAGCTGGAACTTCTCCAGCACGGCGCGGAGTTCCTCGAATTTCGAGGCATCCACGGGATACATGCCGGCGAAGACCATGGGCTTGACTTCCTCGAAGCCGGCGATGGCCTCGGCGCAGGCGTCCTTGCCAAGATGCGTGATGGTGTCGCCCACCTTGACCTCGGTGGCGCTCTTGATGCCTGTGATGATGTAACCCACATCACCGCAGCCCACTTCCTGGGTAGGGACGAGCTTCATCTTGAGCACTCCGACCTCCTCGACTTCGTAGTCCATTCCCGTGGCGAAGAACTTGACCTTGTCACCCTTGCGGATGGAGCCGTTCTTGACCTTGAAGTAGCCGATTACGCCGCGGAAGGAGTTGAATACCGAGTCGAAGACGAGGGCCTGGAGCGGCGCATCCGGATCCCCTACGGGGGCCGGGATCTTCTCGACTATGGCGTCGAGTATGGGTGCTACGCCCTCGCCCGTACGAGCCGAGATTTTGAACACATCCTCGGGATCACAGCCCAGCAGGTCACAGACCTGGTCGGTAACGACCTCTATCTGGGCGGACTCCATGTCTATCTTGTTGAGGATGGGGATGATCTCCAGACCGTGGTCGATCGCCTGGTAGAGGTTGGAGATGGTCTGGGCCTGCACGCCCTGCGAAGCGTCAACGACCAGCAGTGCGCCTTCGCAGGATGCGATGGAGCGTGAGACTTCGTAGGAAAAGTCCACATGGCCGGGAGTGTCGATGAGGTTGAGCTTGTACTGCTCGCCCTTGTACGTATAGAGCATCTGGATCGCATGGCTCTTGATCGTGATGCCCTTCTCCTTCTCGAGGTCCATGTCGTCGAGGACCTGGTTCTCCATGTCACGGGCGCTCAGGGTGCTGGTGAGCTCCAGCAGGCGGTCGGCGAGCGTGCTCTTGCCGTGGTCAATATGGGCTATGATGCAGAAGTTTCTGATGTGTTTCATCTCGCGGGGGCAATTTATATGCAAATATAATTCAAAAAATTGTTAGCTTTGTATGTTTGAAACTATCTTAATTCCTAACAATATGTCTACAGTACAAGAATTGACCAGAACCGCATCCCAGATCCGGCGCGACATCGTCCGGATGGTTTGCGAAGCCAAGTCCGGACACCCGGGCGGATCGCTCAGCAGCACCGACGTGATGACGGCTCTCTATTTCCATGTAATGAAGCAGGATCCGGCCAAGTGGACCCGTGACGGCAAGGACGCCGATGTCTTCATCCTTTCGGCAGGCCACCTGGCTCCCGTCTATTACGCCACTCTCTCCCGCGCCGGTTATTTCCCGCCGGCAGAGCTCGGCACCCTCCGCAAGTTCGGTACCCGCCTGCAGGGCCACCCTTGTGTGGAGACCGGACTTCCTGGCATCTTCCAGCCCTCCGGCTCCCTCGGACAGGGTCTTTCCGTTGCCGCCGGTTTCGCCCTCGGCAAGAAGATGGACGGTGAGAAGAACTACGTCTTTACCCTCATGGGAGACGGCGAGAGCGAGGAAGGACAGATCTGGGAGGCCGCAATCTTCGCCGCCCACCACAAGCTCGACAACCTTATCGCCTTCACCGACTGGAACGGCCAGCAGATCGACGGTGCCGTCGAGAACGTCGCCGGACTCGGCGACCTCGCCGACAAGTGGAGCGCATTCGGATGGAACGTCATCGTCGTAGAGGACGGACATGACTTCGAGAAGATCCTTGCAGCGTTCGATATCGCCAAGGCGTCCGAAGGTAAGCCTTCGATGATCCTTCTCAAGACCGAGATGGGCCATGGCGTCGACTTCATGGCCGGTACGCACAAGTGGCACGGCAAAGCTCCTTCCGAGGAGCAGCGCGATGCCGCCCTCGCCCAGCTCGAGGAGACCCTCGGTGATTATTAATCCTTAAACCCGACACTATCATGAAAGAATATATCGTCACTGGAAAGAAAGACACCCGCAGCGGTTTCGGCGATGGCCTCTATGAGGCCGGCAAGAAGAATCCCGCCGTCGTCGCCATGACCGCCGACCTTCTCCCTTCCCTGAAGATGGAGAAGTTCGCAGCCGAGTTCCCCGAGCGTTTCGTGGAGTGCGGCATCGCCGAGGCCAACATGGTCGGCTCCGCCGCCGGTCTCGCCCTCACCGGCAAGATCCCGTTCATCGGCTCCTTCGCCGAGTTCGTCACCGGCCGCGTCTATGACCAGGTCCGCCAGGAGGTCGCTTATGGCCATACCAATGTCAAGATCGCATCCTCCCACGCGGGTATCACCCTCGGCGAGGACGGCGCTACCCACCAGACCATGGAGGATGTCGCCCTCATGCGCGCCCTTCCCGGCATGGTGGTCATCAACCCCTGCGACTACAACCAGACCAAGGCCGCTACCATCGCTGCCGCCGAGTATGTCGGACCGGTCTACCTCCGTTTCGGCCGTCCTTCCGTCCCTATCTTCACCCCTGAGGACCAGAAGTTCGAGATCGGCAAGGCCATCGTGTTCGAGGAGGGCAAGGACGTGACCGTCTTCGCCACCGGACACCTTGTATGGGAGGCTCTCCAGGCCTGCAAGGCTCTCGAGGAGCAGGGCATCAGCGCCGAGATCATCGACATCGCGACCATCAAGCCCCTCGACGAGGAGGCCGTTCTGGCATCAGCTTTGAAGACGAAAGCCGTTGTGGTGGCTGAGGAGCACAGCGTGCACGGAGGCCTCGGCGAGCTCATCGCCGGCGTCCTCGCCCGCAAGGCTCCCACCCCGATGGAGTTCATCAACGGCGGCGACAAGTTCGGACAGTCCGGTACCCCGGCCGAGCTCATGAAGGCCTACGGACTGGATGCCGACCATATCGTCGAAGCCGCGAAGAAAGCGATTGCAAGAAAGTAAATGACCGACAAGGAGATCCTCGAGCTGTACCACGGCGGACAGCAGCAGAGGGCGTTCAACGAGATCGTCAAGAATTACAGCGAGCGGCTCTACTGGCACGTCCGCTCGCTTGTATGCTCCCACGAGGACACCGATGACCTCCTTCAGGACATTTTCGTGAAAGTATGGACTGCGCTTCCTTCCTTCAGGGGGGATGCGCAGTTCTTTACATGGCTCTACAGGATCGCCACCAACGTGGCGCTGAACTTCCTGAACAAGCAGAAAGTACGTTCCGCGCTCTCGTTCGAGAGCCTTTCGGACAGTCTCGAGCGCAAGGTCGACGAGGATCCGTGGTTCAACGGCAACGAAGTCGAACTCGAGCTCAGCAAGGCCATACAGAAACTTCCCCAGAAGCAGAAGGCTGTTTTCTGCATGAGATACTATCAGGAGCTCTCGTACGAGGAGATCTCCGAGATCATGGGCACTTCGGTCGGGGCGCTTAAAGCTTCGTACCATTTTGCTTATGAAAAGATTAAAAAGGAGTTGAAGGAGAAAATTTCCGTTTGATTTTAAACCTGCTTCAAACATTCATGTCTAAGGATCGGTTATGAAAGAGATGAATAATATTTACAAAGTGCCGGACGGCTATTTCGATTCGCTTCAGAAGCGTCTCGAGGCCATTCCTTCGCAGCATACGGAGGAGCGTGCTTCGGTTGTCGCCATGCCGCTGTGGACGAGGGTGCGCCCTTATGTCGCGCTTGCAGCATGTATGCTCATGGCGTTTTTCATCGGGAACTTCTTCCTTGGACGGAACCAGGCTTCCGCACCGGCGGAGTTCGGCTTGCAGGACTACTACATGGCTGACCTCATACCGGTCACCAATCCATACGCCATCTATGACGATGCTCCTATGGACCTCTATACGATGGAGAGCAGTTCCGAGGATGACGTCGTGCAGTATCTGATCTCCTCCGGTACCTCGGTGGATTATATCGCTTACCTTTTGAATCAATAGGATATGAGAAATTTATTCAGAGCCATCTTCGTTTCCGTCCTCATGGCGGTATCCGTTGCAGCCTTCGGCCAGAACAACGGCATGGGAGACTTCGCCCGTCAGTGGCAGGAGCGGATCGAGAGCGAAAAGATAGCTTTCCTCACCAACGAGATGTCCCTCACCCCCAAGGAGGCCCAGACTTTCTGGCCCATTTACAACCAGGCCCAGAAGGAGCAGCGCGAAGCCATCGAGGCTTCCATGAAGGCCTTCGGCGAGCTTGACAAGGCTATCCGTGACGGCAAGACCGGCAAGGAGATCAATACCCTTCTGGAGAAATATACCAGGGCGATTGACAGTCAGGATGTCTCTTCCAGGTATCTCAAGGAGTATCTCAAGATACTTCCTGCCGAGAAGGTGGCCAAGCTCTTCCTTGGCGAGGAGAGGTTCCGCCAGTCCCAGATCAACAGGCTCCGCCAGCCCATGGGAGGGCAGCCGATGGGGCAGCCGGGCAATTTCGGCAACGGCAACCGCCGGCAGCAGCAGAAGTCCGACAGCAACAAATGATGTCGTGACGGAATGACAGAGGGACACTTATCGCAAGTGTCCCTTTTTTTTCATATCTTTGGACCATGATCATCCAGGCTGAAAACATCGAAAAGTCTTTCGGCTCCCTCAAGGTGCTGAAGGGGGTTGATTTCTCCGCCTCCCAGGGGGAGGTCGTTTCCATAATGGGCGCTTCCGGCGCGGGCAAGTCCACGCTTCTGCAGATACTCGGTACGCTTTCCACACCCGATGCCGGGCAGCTGGTAATCGACGGCAGTGACGTGCTGGCTCTCGGGAGCAAGGAACTCTCGGCCTTCCGCAACCTCAGGCTGGGTTTCGTGTTCCAGTTCCATCACCTGCTGCCGGAGTTCACTTCGCTGGAGAACGTCATGATTCCCGCGCTGATCGCGGGCAAGCCTGTGGCCCAGGCCCGCTCCGAGGCGCGGGAACTGCTCGGGATGATGGGACTCGCCGAGCGCGAGGGCCACAAGCCCTCCGAGCTCTCAGGCGGCGAACAGCAGCGCGTGGCTATCGCCCGGGCGCTGGTGAACCGCCCCGCCATCCTTTTCGCTGACGAGCCTTCCGGCAACCTCGACACCCGCACCAAGGACGAGATCCACAAGCTTTTCTTCTCTCTGCGTGACCGCCTCGGTCAGACCATCGTCATCGTCACGCACGATCCTGAGTTGGCCGGCATGTGCGACCGATGCCTATTCATGCGTGACGGACAGTTTGTCGAAGACTATCTCTCGAAGTAGCAGTTGTTTTTTTCTTGAAAGAGCCGTATATTTGCAACCCCTTCCGGAATGGAAGGGGTTGACATCTCGGGGTGTGGCGCAGTTGGCTAGCGCATCTGGTTTGGGACCAGAGGGTCGTGTGTTCGAGTCACATCACCCCGACATAACAAAGTAAGGAACCTGCTAATTATCAGCAAGTTCCTTTCTTTTTGCTCTGTATTATGCTCTGTATTATTTGAAGTAATCGGTCAGTTCACCGGTCACGAAGGTAAGGTCGCCGTTCAGGATGTAGTTGTTGAAAACTGCATTGTCGAAACGAAGAGTGACACTGGAACCGTCGTATTCCTTGAGGTAGATGTGCCCGGTAAACGAATAGGATGAATCTCCTGAGTAACTCGAGAGCGGGAGGCATAACAATGTCCTTTCGAATTCCGGTTCCGCTCCTTTTTTCAGGCCAGCTTTTTTCATGTAAAGGCTTAAAAAGAAAGAATCATCGACCATCCTTCCATTGGTGAAAGCATGAAGATGAATGCATCCTTCGATGTCGGAAGGATCTCTTAGGAGAGCGACCCTCCATGCAAGGACGGATTCTTCGCCATCACTGGACTTGGCTTCAATTGTCCGGGTCAGCTTGCCGGTGGTGAAACTGAACTGAACGTCCTTGGTAAGTTCTTCATCTGATAGCCTGTCGCCGGACTCCTTGTCGCAAGCGGAAAATGCGAGGAGCCCCAGACATATGGCGATAAATGGGAACAATCTTTTCATAATGATAAAAGCTATTTGTTAAACAATCCGTCTCTTAGAGTGAACAGGTGCATCATTTCTACTATATTGTCATCGAACTTGATACCGAGTCCCAGGCGTTCGTTCATGTATGCAAGGGGAATCAGGGAATCGTTTGAGAATGAACTGTCAGCCTTGCGCTCAGCCATTTTCCGAGAGACGATAGTCTTGAGTCTCTCCTTGTTGGAGTTGGAGTCCATGCCGGGAACAAGTCTTGTACCGAGGAATAATTCGAGGAATACTTCGTCCATAAGGGATATGACCTCATAGTCCGAAGAAACTGTAAGGTTGATATCGATCCTTGTCCTATCAAATATATCTATCAGTACGGTGGCTGCATCCTTCCTTGCGGCGAGTGCCTGGTGGAGACTGCTTCTGTCGTATATCATTTTGACAGGTACATCCCAATAATTGTATGCATATACGATACCGTTCAACGGGTAATGAAGGATGGAGAGCCCCAGAGCCCTCGTAGTCTTGGCATTCAGGACTTCAGGCGATACTTCGCATGCACTGAAACGTTCCTCCAGTCCTTCTAAATGCGTCCATGCGCCGTAGTCGGTTTCACGGAGAAAGACAATAGGGGTATCGTCTTCTCCGGGATCGCTGTTCCATGGATTCGGATGGTCGGTGTCCATATTGGAACATGCAGATGCCAAGACAACAGCCATCAGCAGTATGTGGAGTTTATTTATCATGGCCCTCATTGTCAATGGTTTATGTCGAAGAGAATGCCTGCTCTGAGGTTGAGTCCGAGGCGGTTCTCAGTACGATATGAAGTAAGGTTGGTCCTCGTGAAGTAGTAGGAAATGTCAGGCTGAAAGTAGATCCACGCGTTCTTTGAGAGTCTGGACCGTGCACCTACATTGAAGGATCCTGACCATTGAAGGTCTCGTTCCTTGACACGCATCCCTCCGAGGCTTGCTTTCAGACACTTCTCTACTTTCCCACCGATCCCGGTGTAGAATTCGACCGGACCTGCGTTGAACAGGCTGTAATCCACCCGGAGTGGAATGCCGGCAAAATGCATGACGGTGTGGATATCGTCGAGTCTGGAATGCAGGTAAGAATACTCGAGACCGCTCTCGACAGAGAGTCTGTCTGACAGCCAGTACCTTGCACTCAGGCCGAAACTCAAGGGAAGGTCATGAACGTATTCCTTTTGCATGATCACTCCTTTCGAGTTGTTCAGGAAGCTGTTTGAGGCGACATTTGACGATTTGGTGACGAGGCCTCCTGCAAGGCTTGAGACGGTGACGGTGGTGGGGGCGCCGTCGGCCATGGAGGCCGCGCTTATGCCGGCCGTCAGGCGGTGCGCCCTCCTGGCCGGCGTCGCCTCTTCGGCATCGTAGAAGTCTGCACTGACGTGCTCCGGATCCGCTTCTCTGAGCACCGAGGACTCGCTCGTCATGCCGCTGTGCTCAGAATCGGTCTCGCTGAGCACCGAGGACTCATTTGCCGTGCCTCCGTGCTCAGAATTGGCGTTTCGGAGCACCGAGTGCTCGTTTGCCGTGCCTCCGTGCTCGGAATTGGCGTTTCGGAGCACCGAGGACTCGCTCGTCATGCCGCTGTGCTCAGAACCGGTCTCGCTGAGCACCGAGTGCTCGTTTGCCGTGCTTCCGTGCTCAGAATTGGCGTTTCGGAGCACCGACAACTCGTTCGTCATGCCGCTGTGCTCAGAACGGCTCTCGCTGAGCACAGAGGACTCATTTGCCATGCTACTGTGCTCGGAATTGGCGTTTCGGAGCACCGGAGGCTCGTTTGCCGTGCCTCCGTGCTCAGAATTGGCGTTTCGGAGCACCGAGGACTCGCTCGTCATGCCGTTGTGCTCAGAACCGGTCTCGCTGAGCACCGAGGACTCATTTGCCGTGCCTCCGTGCTCGAAATGGGCTTCGCTGAGTACCGAGGGCTCATTTGCCGTGCCTCTGTGCTCAGAACGGGTATCTCTGAGCACCGGGGTATCGTTCGTCAGACCGTCGCTCTGTTCGGGGACTTGTGCTACGAGCCCGGGAGCTTCCCGCACTTCTATCAGGGTCTCCCCGTTGTCGGGGCGGTTCAGGAAGAAGACGCCGCCGGCGAGCGGCAGGGCGAGGGCTGCGGCCGCAATGGCGGCCCTGCGCCTCGCTGCGGCGCGCCGCAGCCGCCCGGCGACGGCCTCCCAGCCGCCGTCAGTCGGCCGGACCTCCTCCGGGAAGCTTTCCCGGAAAGCGTCGGTCCATTCTTTTTGCGTATCAGTCCTCATGATTGTACTCCTTAATCTTCTTTGCCAAAATCACCCTTGCCCTTGAAAGGCTGCAGGATGCGCTGTTCTCCTTGATCCCGAGCGTCGAGGCTATCTCTTTGTGCGACAGGCCTTCCAAGCAGTGCAGCTTGAATACCGTCCGATATCCTTCCGGCAGTTCCTCGACCATCGCCTGCAGTCTTTCGACCGGGATTGAGGCCGTCTCTCCGTAGTCGGGCGGATCCTCGGCTATCTGCTCCAGTCCCGAATCGTCCCGGATCAGTGCCGCCAGTCTCCGGCGCTTCTTCATGGAGTCGAAGCATAGGTTGAGCGTCACCCGTGCCATCCATGAGTAGAGGGAGCCTTGGCGCTCCCAGCGGAACTTGCGTATGACCCGGAAAATCTTTATGAATGCATCCTGCATGAGATCTTCTGCGGAATCCCTGTCCGCAGCGTATCTCATGCACAGGGCCAGCAGGCGGGGACTGTACGTACGATACAGTTCCTCGCGGGCTTTGGCATCCCCCCGGGCGCATAGTCTGGCCAGTTCCGCTTCTTGCATGCACAAATATAACTTGTCTTGTCCTGTAATCCTGCGTCCCGAAATAACAAAAGCGCGGATTTTCAGCAGAAATCCGCGCTTGTTACTTAAATTAGGTCCCGTCAAGCCTTCTCGAGCAGGCAGACGGCCCAGACCTCGCAGCCTTCTCCGCGGCCGACAAAGCCGAGGCGCTCGGTCGTCGTGGCCTTTACGCTGACGCAGTCCACGCCGACACCAAGCAGACCGGCGAGCGTTTCCCGCATCGCGGGGACATAACTGCCGATCTTCGGAGCCTGGAGTGCTATGGTAATGTCAGCGTTGCCCACGGAGTAACCCTTGCCGCGGACAAGATCCATCACCCGTGCCAGAAGTATCTTGGAATCTATGCCCTTGAACTCATCTGAAGAATCGGGGAAATGGTGGCCGATGTCGCCGAGCGCGAGCGCGCCCAGCAGGGCGTCGCACAACGCATGTATGGCGACATCGCCGTCGGAGTGCGCCACGAAGCCCGTCGGGCTGTCGATGCGCACTCCGCACAGCCACATCGGAATGCCTTCCGCAATCCGGTGGACATCATATCCCTGACCTATCCTTATTCCCATTCTATCGTTCCCGTGGGCTTCGGTGTGAGGTCGTAGAGTACGCGGTTGACACCCGGGACTTCCGTGACGATACGCTTTGTGATGTGGTGCAGCAACTCATAGGGGATCTCCTCGATGGTGGCTGTCATGGCATCGCGGGTATTGACGGCACGGATGATTACGGGCCAGTCCCAGCTGCGTTTGTTGTCCTTCACGCCCGTGGACTTATAGTCGGGAACAATGGTGAAGTACTGCCAGACTTTGCCTTCCAGACCGTTCTTTGCGAATTCCTCGCGCAGGATGGCATCGCTCTCGCGAAGGGCCTCCAGGCGGTCGCGGGTGATGGCGCCCGTGCAGCGGACACCCAGACCGGGGCCCGGGAACGGCTGGCGGTAAACCATGTTGTCGGGCAGTCCCAATTCCTTGCCCACTACGCGGACCTCGTCCTTGAACAGCAGTTTGATGGGCTCAACGAGCTCGAACTGAAGGTCTTCCGGAAGGCCGCCTACATTGTGGTGGGACTTGACGGGACCGGATTCGATGATATCCGGATAAATGGTTCCCTGGGCCAGGAAACTGATACCCTCCAGTTTGCGGGCCTCCTCCTCAAACACGCGGATGAACTCCGCTCCGATGATCTTGCGCTTCTGCTCGGGATCGGCCACGCCTGCGAGCTTGTCCAGGAAACGGTCGACGGCATCCACATAGATAAGGTTGGCGTTCAGCTCGTCGCGGAACACGCGGACCACCTGCTCGGGCTCGCCTTTGCGCAGAAGGCCGTGATTGACGTGGACGGATACCAACTGCTTGCCGACAGCCTTGATCAGCAAGGCCGCCACAACCGATGAGTCCACGCCGCCGGAGAGCGCCAGCAGCACTTTCTTGTCACCGATCTGAGCTCGGAGTTCTTTAATCTGTTCATCAATAAATCTCTTGGCCAGAGCTGGAGTGGTGATACGCTCCATGTCTGCGGGACGGACGTTACCTGTTGTCATAATGTTAAGTATCTGTTTCTAATAATTATTCGCCTCTGCTGTAATTGGGGGTCTCCTTGGTGATGGTCACATCGTGCGGGTGGTTTTCCACTACGCCGTTGGACGTGATACGCACGAATTCGGCTTTCTTGAGCTCCGGAAGGGTGTGTGCCCCGCAGTAACCCATGCCCGAACGTATGCCGCCAACGAGCTGGAATACAGTCTCCTGCAAGGTGCCCTTGTAGGGAACACGGCCAACGATGCCTTCGGGGACGAGCTTGTTGGCGCTGGAGACATTGTCCTGGAAATAGCGGTCGGACGATCCGGCGCTCATGGCGTCGATCGAGCCCATGCCGCGATATGTCTTGAACTTACGGCCGTTGAGGATGATGGTCTCGCCGGGGGCCTCCTCGGTGCCGGCGAAGAGCGAACCGCACATGACACAGTCGCCTCCGGCGGCCAGGGCCTTGACGATATCGCCGGAGTAGCGCAGGCCGCCGTCGGCGATGATAGGGATATTGTGCTTCGCAGCCACTTCAGCCACATCGAAGATGGCGGTGAGCTGCGGGACGCCGACGCCTGCTACGATGCGGGTGGTGCAGATGGAGCCGGGGCCAATGCCGACCTTCAGACCGTCAGCACCTGCTGCGATGAGGTCTTCGGCAGCCTTGGCGGTGGCGATATTGCCTACGATAACATCGAGATCGGGGAACGCGGCCTTGATCTCCCTGAGCTTGTCGGCCACGCCTTTGCTGTGTCCGTGCGCGGAGTCGAGCACTACGGCGTCGACGCCTTCGGCCACCAGCGCCTTGACGCGCTCCAGCGCGTTGGCGGTGATGCCGATGCCCGCGGCGACGCGGAGGCGTCCGCGCCCGTCCTTGCAGGCGTTGGGATGGTTCTGCTGGCGGACCATGTCCTTGTAAGTCACCAGGCCTACGAGCTTGAAGTCCTTGTCAACGATCGGGAGCTTCTCGATGCGGTGCTCGAGCAGCGTCTTCTTGATCTTTTCATTGCTGAATTCGGTGTTCAGCAGGGTGATGAGTCCCTTGGAAGTCATTACGTCGGAAATCCTTACGGAGTAGTCCTGCTGGAAACGCAGGTCGCGGTTGGTGACGATGCCCACGAGGGTGTTGTCCTCCGCTACCACGGGGATGCCGCCGATCTTGAGCTCGCGCATCATGGCGAGGGCGTCTCCGACCGTCTTGTCTGCGGTGATGGTGGCAGGGTCCGTGATCATGCCGTTCTCAGCGCGCTTGACGTGGCGGACCTGGTCAGCCTGCTGCGCGATGGACATGTTCTTGTGGATGACGCCGATACCTCCTTCCCTGGCTATGGCGATCGCCATAGGGGCCTCGGTGACAGTGTCCATGGCTGCGGAAACGATGGGGATGTTGAGGGTGATGTGGCGTGAGAACCTGCTGGTGAGGTCGACTTCGCGCGGGAGTACGTCCGAATATGCCGGCACAAGGAGGACATCATCGAAAGTGAGTCCTTCGCGTACGGCTCTTTGTTCAATGAATGACATAGGCGGATGTTTTAAGAATGTGCAAAGTTACAAATAAAATCACTATTTTTGTAAATCATAAAGCGACATTGTTATGGGAATTTTCAACTGGTTCGGAGAGCAGGAACACAAATCTTTCGACTACAAGCCGATCTTCTATGACAAGGAGAAGGACGAGCTCCGCCAGAAGTTCGGACATGTGGACGGTACGGTGGAGAAGGAGATGAAAGACGAGAAATATGTGCCAGGCTCATACATAAAGGGTTCGCTCCGTGACGGCAATTACCAGAAGTCTGTCCGTACCGGTAACAAGGCCCAGAGTTTCATCGGCCTTGTGGGCCTGATGCTCGTGGTCGGAGTGTTGTTCTATATCCTCAAGTTCTACTCTCTCCTGTAATGCCGGAGCTCAGGATACTGCCCGGCAACGTAGCCAACATGATCGCCGCGGGCGAGGTCGTGCAGCGGCCCGCGTCCGTGGTGAAGGAGCTCATGGAGAATTCCCTGGACGCCGGCGCGCGCAGCGTGTCGGTGGTCGCCACCGACGCGGGGCGCACGCTCCTCCAGGTCATCGACGACGGCTGCGGCATGTCCGCTGACGACGCCGTGCTCTGTTTCGAGCGTCACGCGACTTCCAAGATCGCTACTGCCGAGGATCTTGAGCACATAATGACCTTCGGCTTCCGCGGCGAGGCGCTGGCCTCGATAGCGGCGGTGGCCGAAGTCACCCTGCGCACCCGCCGCCCCGAAGACGAGGTCGGCACCGAGGTCGTCTTCGCCGCCTCCAAGCTCGTCTCGCAGGAAGAAGTAGCTGCTCCCAGCGGCTCTTCCTTCGCCGTGCGCAACATCTTCTACAACGTTCCCGCACGCCGCAAGTTCCTCAAGTCCGACAACGTCGAGTTCAAGCATATCGTAGAGGAGTTCACCCGGATAGCCATCACCCGTCCGGACGTTTCCTTCACCCTCTCGCACAACGGCCGGGACATCTTCGTGCTCAAGCCCGCCAAGTCCCTTAAGTTCAGGATACTGGACCTCCTTGGAAGCAATGTCGCCGGGGATATCGTCGATATCAGCGCGGATACTTCCCTGATGTGCGTCAGGGGCTTTGTCGGCCGTCCCGACACGGCTAAGAAGACCCTTGGCAACCAATTCTTCTTCGTGAACGGAAGGTATTTCCGCAGCCCTTACCTGCACAAGGCGGTCATGAAGGCCTATGAGGAGTTCGTCCCGGAGGGCCTCACCCCGTCATATTTCATCTTCCTCGAGGTGGATCCCGGTTCGGTAGATGTGAATATCCATCCTACCAAGTCCGAGATCAAGTTCGAGGAGGACAACCTCGTGTTCCGTACCTTGTATGCCTGTGTTCGCGAGACGCTTGGACGGAACTCCTTCGGGGCCAGCATAGATTTCGACAACGGGGCAGCAGCCCAGATGCCTGTGATCGGCAAGAGTTTCGACGAGTACAAGCCTTCCGTCTCTCCTGCCGTCGCAACCGATCCGGACTACAATCCCTTCGAACCGGCTCCGATCCCGTCGGACTACGATTTTTCCAACTATTCCCCGGTTTCGGAACCCGGGCCTGCGAAGCATCCTGCCGGGACATCGCAGTATGTGGACAAGCATGAGGATTACGGCAAGCTTTTCGAGTCCAAGGTCCTGCCCACGACGCAAGTCCTGACAGTGAAAGAAAAATACATCGTGACGACCGCCCGTTCCGGGTTGATGGTGGTCCACATCCGCAGGGCTTTCGAACGCATCCTTTACGAGCGTTTCCTCCGCGCCCTGTCCAAGGGTGAGCATGTGTCGCAGGCCTCGCTCTTCCCGGAGCAGGTCCGTGTCGGGGTGGAGAACCGCCTCCTCTTCGACGAGAATGCCGGACTGCTGAAGTCCCTCGGATTCGACATAACCCCGTTCGGCAACGATACCGTAGTCGTGAATGGTGTTCCGGACGGTTTTTCCTGCGAAAGCGGCAAGGTTGAAGCCATGGTTTCCGACCTGCTTCTGATCCTTTCCGAAGGCCATGCATCCCTCTCCGAGACCATGCATTCGTCCCTGGCGGAGAAGTTCGCCATCCTCGGAGCCTCTTCGGCCAAGCTGCCTTCCTCTCCTTTCGAGGCGCAGCATCTGATCGACTCGCTCTTCGCCTCCGGCAATGCCGAACTCACATCCCGCGGCCGCCGCATAGTTAACATCATTCCAGTCGAGGATATCGACAAGAAATTCTGACCGCCTATGCCTGATTACTACTATTATAACGGCAATGACAACTCACGTGGAGGTTTCATGTCCAGCGTCCCTACCGTGACACGCAACCTCATCATCATCAACGTGATATTCTTCATCGCTACCCTGATCAACGAAGATTTCATGGTCAGGACTTTCGCGATGTTCTATCCTGCATCGCAGTATTTCCACTCCTGGCAGATACTGACCCACATGTTCATGCATGGTGGGTTCTGGCACATCCTCTTCAACATGTACACGTTGTGGATGTTCGGCTCCGTGCTTGAGCGTATGATAGGGGAGAAGAAGTTCCTGATCTTCTATTTCGTCTGCGGTCTCGGCGCCGTCGCCCTTCATACGGGAGTCGAGTTCCTCCAGGCGCAGGGTTACATGGCTGCGATGGCGGATGGTTCCACGACTGCGGCGCAGTCGTATGCCATGCTCAAGATGACTCCCACCCTCGGCGCTTCCGGCGCCATCTACGGAGTCATCATCGGATATGCCATGCTCTTTCCCGAGTCCCGCCTCACCTTGCTGTTCCCTCCCGTTACGCTGAGTGCCAAGTGGATGGTCATCATATTCGCCGTTGCCGAGCTTCTCTTCGGTATCACCGGCACGGCGGTCAGCGTGGCGCATTTCGCCCATCTGGGCGGCATGCTCTTCGGCTGGCTGCTGATCAAGTACTGGAGGAAGAAAGGCACGCTCTTCGACCGCAACTAGTTCTTCGTTAGGATGGCTGAGAAAAAGAAAAAAGGATTCGGACGCTTTTTGTTCGGGCTGACCGCCCGGACATTGATGCTCATGAACGCCGGTGTCCTGATCCTGAGCTACCTGTCCATGTACGTCAATCCCGCCAAGGCGTGGTTCATGACGATCTTCGGACTGCTCTTCATCGTCTTTTTCATCGTCAACCTGCTTTTGCTTGTCTGGGCCCTGCGCAGGCATTCCGGTTCGTTCGTCATTCCGTTGCTGGCATTGCTGCCGTCGGTGTTTCTCATCGGACGCTATGTACAGTTTTCCGGTCACGACCAGGTTTCGGACGATGCAGTGACGCTCGTCGACTTCAATGTCGGGAAGTTTTCGATGTATCCGTCGCACTCCCGCCTGGAGAGCATTGAAGCCTGCAGGGATTCGGTGTTTTCATTCATTCGGAGCGTTGACGCCGATATCGTCTGCCTCCAGGAGTTCCGCGGGCCGAAGGGTGTAGGGGTAGAGGAGTATTTCGCCAAGGTCATGCCCGGGTACAATGTAGAGCATTATACGCGCATAACGGGGCGAGGTTATTTCGGCAACGTCATCCTGAGCCGTTTCCCCGTCGTGGGAGAGGGGAAGTTCGATTTCGAGGAGAGTTCCAACCAAGCGCATTACGCCGATCTGGACATCAGAGGTGAAGTTATACGCGTATATAACTGCCATTTCGAGAGTTACAGCCTGTCCATCCCCCGCCTGGTCAAGGCATTCACCAGCCGAGAGGATGGAAAGGTCCTTGAGGCGGAGGAGAAGATGCGCAACTCCATCACCCGCCGTCCCCAGCAGGTGGATATAGTCCTCGATGACATCCGTAACTCCCCGGTGGAGTCCATAGTCACCGGTGACTTCAATGACACCCCGATGTCTTATACTTATCAGCAGTTGCAAAGGGGCAACAAGGACTCTTTCATCGAGGCCGGCAAGGGCATGGGAGGGACGTATTCCGGCCTGTGGCCGTTCATCCGCATCGACTACGTGCTTTTGCCCAAGAAATGCGACGCACTGTACCACAAGGTCGAGAGGAAGCGGTACTCGGACCATTATCCTATTGTTACCCGACTGAAAATCAATTGAAAATGAAGAAAGCGGACATCCCTGCCGTCATGGCTGAGGCTTTGGAAGTCCTCCGCAGGGGCGGCGTTATCCTCTATCCTACTGACACCATCTGGGGGATAGGGTGCGATGCTACGGACCCGGATGCGGTAAGGCGCGTCTATGAGATCAAGCGCCGTTCCGACTCCAAGTCGCTGGTTTTGCTGGCCAGCGACCTGGACATGGTGGCGCGTTATATCACCAAGATTCCAGATGTGGCCATCGACCTCGTGGAGGTCAATGACAAGCCGATGACCATCATCTACCCCGGGGCGGTCTGCTCGCAGGCTCCCGCAGAAGGGGAGTCTGCCCCTAAGGACCGCTGGCACTTGGCATGGAACACTGTTGCGGAGGACGGTTCCGTCGGCATCCGTATACCGATGATGGACTTCTGCAAGGAACTCGTACGCCGTCTCGGGCGTCCGCTGGTGTCCACTTCCGCCAATATTTCCGGCGAGCCTTCGCCGAAGGCCTTTGCCGATATCCCGGAGGAGATCCGCACTGCCGTGGATTATGTGGTGGAGCCTTCCCTGGAAAGGGGATCGACCGGCCTGGCCTCGCAGATCATCAAACTGGAGGTCGACGGCGAAGTGACCATCATCCGTCCTTAGGCCATGGAACTGTTCTTCTCGAGGGAAATCGACGGCTCCATCTGCCGTTTGGACGCTGACGAGTCGGCGCACTGCGTCAAGGTGCTCAGGCACCGGGAGGGCGACGACATCCATGTCATCGACGGCGAGGGCACGCTATATACCTGCCGCATCCTGTCGGCTTCGCCGAAAGAGGTGGAGGCACAGGTGACCGGGGTGGAGCGCGACTGGGGCTCGCATCCTTACAGGCTGAGGATGGCGGTGTGTCCGACGAAGAATACCGACCGTTACGAGTGGTTTGCGGAAAAGGCCACCGAGCTTGGGGTGGATGTGATCACACCTGTGATCGGAGACCATTCCGAGCGCAAGGTCTTCAAGACCGACCGCCTGAAGCGCATCCTTCTCTCCGCATCCAAACAGTCCCTCAAGGGCGCCGTGCCCCAGGTCGACGAAGCCCTTCCGCTCCGCGACCTTATCCGGTCATATGCTTCCGCTGAGGGTACTGACCCTCAAAACGTCCTTCGGACCCCCCCCAAGCAAAATGCTTGGGTCCCCCCCTCTTATGTTGCCGAGGGTGGCACAGTTTTGAAGGACAGTACCCTCAGCGGAGAGCAGGTACTTAAGCTGATCTGCTGTTGCTATGAGGGGGAGGAGAAGAGGACATCAATTGGAGAGTTGCTGGCGGAAAGCCAGGCTTCTGAGATAGTTATCCTTATCGGACCCGAGGGAGATTTTTCGAGGGAGGAAGTGGCGTTGGCGCTGGAGTGCGGATTCCGGCCGGTGCATTTGGGGCCGTCAAGGCTCCGCACCGAGACGGCTGCGCTGGCCGCGGTAGCGGCTGTCTATTTCCATTACTGCGGAGATAAAGGGATGTAAATCATGTATATAGGCCTGCTATCAGATACGCACGGAGTCTTCAGTGACCCTTTCAAGGAATTCTTCCAGCCAGTCGATCAGATCTGGCATGCCGGGGATTTCGGCGGGGGATTGGAGACAGCACAGAAGATAGCTGCCTTCAAACCGCTGATCGGAGTCTACGGCAATTGCGACGGACAGGACATCCGGATGGAGTATCCGCACCACCAGTTCTTCGAGTGCGGCGGGATGTCAGTGCTGATGATGCATATCGGAGGCTATCCCGGGCATTACGATCTCCGGGCAAGGGCTCTTATCGACAGCCTGCGTCCCCAGATCTTTGTCTGCGGACATTCCCATATCCTCAAAGTCATGCGTGACACGCAGTACGACATGATGACTATCAATCCCGGTGCCGCCGGCATCCAAGGCTGGCATGTCGTGCGCACTGCCTTGCGTTTCCGCATAGAAAACGGGAAGATATCCGACATGGAGGTCTTCAATCTTCCCAGATAATAATACCGTCTATTCCTGGCCGCCGGAAGGATTTGGAGGAGCGACAATGCCCATCTCTGGGGGAACGTCTCCCTGGAGCTGCTCTTCGTCAGGCTTATCTATATCGCCTTTAGTACAGGATGTCACTATGGCGGGCGCGACTGCGGCGAGGCCTATGGCCAGGCCCGCGACGCGGGCCACGTGGCCGAGCCGGCGGCGCCGCTCCAGCTGCTCTTCCAAGTAACGCACCTCGGACTCGCATTTGGGGCAGGTCCCGGCGCAATCACCCTTGTGCCTGCATTCCTCCGTTACGAATTCTATGTCATTCGCCTTGGCTATCTGCCTTCTGATCTCCTTGAGGATCCGGCATATTTCTTTTCCTCTTTCCATCTATGTATGTTTTATATTCGAATCTGTCAAAATCGCTGAAGCCCATGGCTTCCAACTCCTTGATGCTCCTGTCACGGTCGGCATTTTCGTTGTAGCCGGGGATGTGCGGGATGCGTATCGTACATCGTTGGCATAGTCCTTCCTTTGCCAGCAGCCGCAAGTTGCTGATGACCCTGCCGTTGTCCCTTCCCGTATACTTACGGTAGATGTCCGGATCCATGTCCTTGATGTCTATGAACCAGTAGTCGATGACGGGCATCAGTCCCCTGACATTATCTTCCGGAACGTTGAGGGAAGTCTCCACATTGAGTTTCCATTCATCGCCGCATAGGCTGCGGAAAGCCCGGATGAAATCCGGCCGCAGCAGCGGCTCGCCCCCGCCGAAGGTCACTCCTCCGCCTGTAGCGAGGAAGTATAGCTCATCCTTTCTGGTCTCTTCATACAACTCGTCAGGCGTCAGGGTCCTGTGCGGCAAGCCGGCATCCAGCGTCTGCGGGTTCAGGCAGTATTTGCATCGCAGCGGGCAAGTCATGAAAACGACGAGGGTGTTCACTCCATCCCCGTCTACGGCTATCCTGTGTCTCGCCACGGCGGCGATATCTGCTTGCGTTTTCATATTTCCGGTTAAAAAACGACGGTGATATGAAATTACTGCATGCAGATAAGGATTATTTTTCTGCAAGGTGTCTTTCCCAGGCCCAGGCGGCGGCGAGGGTTTCCTCGACGCTGCGCTCCGCCTTCCAGCCCAGCTCCTTGTTGGCGAGTGTGGGATCGGCCCAGATGGCGGTGACATCGCCCGGGCGGCGCGGGGCGAAACGGTAGTTGAGCTTGATGCCGTTGACCTTCTCGAAGGTTGTCACAAGCTCAAGTACGGAGACCGGTCTGCCGGTGCCGATGTTGAAGATCTCGTAAGACTCTTTCATCTTGCCGTCGAGCATCCGGGATACGGCGCAGACATGTGCTTTGGCCAAATCTACGATGTCTATGTAGTCGCGCAGGCAAGTCCCGTCAGGGGTAGGGTAGTCATTGCCGAAGATGTTCAGGCACTCCCGCTTGCCTATGGCGGTCTGGGTGATGAAAGGGACAAGGTTGTTGGGGACTCCGCGCGGAAGCTCGCCGATGAGGGCGGAAGGATGCGCTCCGATAGGATTGAAGTAACGCAGGGCAATGCCGCGGATCTGAGGGTATGCTTTCACCGCGTCCCGCAGGAAATCCTCGCACATCTGCTTTGTATTGCCATAAGGCGAAGTGGCCGGCTGACGCGGCGAGCGCTCGGTTACGGGCAGTTCGTCCGGCTCGCCGTAGACTGTCGCAGACGATGAGAAGAGGACGTTGCAGCCGCCGTGTGTGCGTGCGGCTTCGAGGACGTTGAGGAACGACGAAAGATTGTTGCGGTAGTAGAGCACGGGCTCTTCGACGGACTCTCCAACGGCCTTGAAGGCCGCGAAATGGATGACGGCGTCAATGTGATACTCGGAGAACAGCCTGTCAACCGCCTCCATGTCGCAGAAATCCATCTGTATGAACGGGAGCCTGCGTCCGATGATTTTGGTCACACCTTCGAAACCTGTCATGTCGCAGTTGGACATATTGTCGGCCACTACTACATCGTAACCGGCCTCGATAAGTTCCACGGTAACATGGCTGCCGATGAATCCGGCGCCCCCCGATACCAAAACAGTCTTTTTCATCATCAAATCCGTTTTTGTGCCGTCAAAGTTAAGAATAAATGGCTAAATTTGTGTGATATGAGACGATTGTTGATGGCTTTCCTTGCAGTGATTTCCACTGCCTTGCTGGCCCAGGGCCAGAATGCCGTTCAGAAATACGTAGAGCAGTTGAAGACCACGGATGAGTTGAAGGAAGCCGTCTGGGGTATCAGGGCTGTGAAGGTCGGTGGCGGAGGCATCGCAGAGTACAATTCGCGCACGCGTATGATGCCGGCCTCCAACGTCAAAGTCTTTACGACCGGTCTGGCGCTCAATGAACTTGGAGCGGATTATCGTTTCAGGACACGGCTGGCCTATAGCGGAAGCATCGAGGACGGGGTCCTGAAGGGTGACCTCTATATCGTCGGAGGGGGCGATCCCACCATCGGTGCGCGGGATAGTGTGGCTTTCGCGTTGCAGAAGTCTTTCTCTGATTGGGAGAAGCTGGTCCGCGCCGCGGGAATCAAATCCATAGAAGGTTATGTCGTGGGCGACGGGCGCTGGCTTGACTGTGAGCCTCAGAATGTCTCCTGGCAGCTGGAGGACGCTGCGACGGGTGACGGGACGGTCATGACCGGCCTCGGCTTCGGCAGCGGCTTGCAGGCCTTCACTGTCGCGCCCGGCACGAAAGCCGGCGACCCCGTGAAGGTCACGCCGTCTTTCCCCGATACACCTTGGATGAACTGGACGCATACTGCTGTGACCGGCCCTTCCGGGTCCGGGGACCAGCTCTATTATGCGTGTACCGACCTGGCTCCGGTCGCTTCCATGACAGGCTCCCTGGCTTTGGGTACGGCGGCCAAGCGCATCACTTGCACCAATCCGTTCGGGGCCCTTACGTGCGCATTCTATTTCTACAGATATCTTGAGAATAAAGGTATTACGGCGTCCGAAGGTCCCGCAGACATAGACCCTTCGGGTCGTCTGCGGGACTTTGCCGGCGACGGCGCTGAGCTTCGCGCAGCCGTCGCGCAGGACGCCCTGACCTTCATCGGCGAGAGCAAGTCCCCGACCTTGAAGGATATCATAAAGCAGGCTAACGGCGAGAGCGACAATTACTACGCAGAGGCCTTGCTGCGCATACTTGCCAAGGAGCGTACGGGCTCGGCCTCTTTCGAGTCCTGCCAGACCGCGCGTCAGGACGCCTTCGCAAAGCTCGGCGTCTCCGGCGCGGACAGGGTGCAGTTCTACGACGGCAGCGGCCTCGCCCGCAAGAACTACATCACCCCCGATTTCACCGTCCGTTTCCTGACGGCGATGACCAAGGTCCCGGGCTACAAGGATTATCTGTCGTCCCTGCCGCAGGCAGGCAGCGGCACTCTGGCCAGCCGCCTGCGCAGCGCTCCGGAGTCCGTCCGGAAGCGCGTCCGGATGAAGAGCGGCAGCATGAACGGCGTGCGCTGTTTCAGCGGATACATCCTGGCTTCCGACGGGAAGCCTGAGAACACCATCGTTTTCTCGATAATGACAAACAATACCGTGGTCCCTTCATCTAAGATGAATTTCATCATGGACCGCATCATCACCTTACTTGCGGAGGAGAATTGATTATGGCTGGAAAGGTCAAGACCGTCTGGTACTGCACATCGTGCGGCAATGAAAGCCCGAAATGGATGGGGCGCTGCCCCGCCTGCGGCGAATGGAACACCATGGTGGAGCAGCCCCGCGAGAGCCGGAAGCCCGCTTCCGGATCCGCCCCTGTGGGGGAGCGCCGCCGCCCCGTGCAGCTGCGGGACATCTCGGCTGCCGGCGAGGCGCGCATTTCGCTTCACAACGGTGAGGTGGACCGCATACTTGGAGGCGGCATAGTCCCGGGCTCGCTCGTGCTGATCGGCGGCGAGCCGGGCATTGGCAAGTCCACGCTCTCTCTCCAGATACCTCTGCATTGCAATGATCTCCGTACCCTTTATGTCACGGGTGAAGAGAGTGTCAACCAAGTCAAGATGCGTGCTGAACGCCTCGGAGGTGATGCCGGACAGTGCTATATCTTCAGCGAGACGCTGATGGAGAACATCCTTTCAGAGGCCCGCTCCATGATGCCTCAGTTGATGATAGTCGATTCGGTGCAGACCATGTTCACGGAGACGCTTGATTCGGCTCCGGGTTCAGTGTCCCAGATCAAGGAAGTTGCAGCACAGCTCCTGCGTTTCGCCAAGGAGACGGGAGTCCCTGTGATACTGATTGGGCATATTACCAAGGACGGTTTCATCGCCGGGCCAAAGATCCTGGAACACATCGTGGACGTCGTCCTCCAGTTCGAAGGGGAGAACCGCGGTTCGTACCGCATTTTGCGGAGCATAAAGAACCGTTTCGGCTCCACCTCCGAGTTGGCAGTCTTCGAGATGACCGGACAGGGCCTGCGAGAAGTGTCCAATCCGTCGGAGTTGCTGATTCCCATGCACGAGCAGGGCCTCAGCGGCACGGCCGTGAGCGCCATGCTGGACGGCTCGCGTCCTTTCCTCTTCGAGGTCCAGGCGCTCGTCAGCTCCGCCGCCTACGGCACGGCGCAGCGCTCGGCGACCGGCTTCGACGTGCGCCGGCTCAACATGCTGCTCGCCGTGCTCGAGCGCCGTGCCGGCTTCCACCTCAGTGCCAAGGACGTCTTCCTCAACATGGCCGGTGGCCTGCGGGTCAGCGACCCGGCCTGCGACCTTGCTGTCATCTGCGCCGTTTTGTCGTCCAACTTCGACTTCGCCATCCCGTCGGATGTCTGCTTTGCGGGCGAGGTCGGGCTCAGCGGCGAGATCCGGCCGGTCGGCCAGACCGACCGGCGCATCGCCGAGGCCGCCCGCCTCGGCTTCCGCAAGGTCTTCGTGTCGTCATTCTCCTCCTTTGACAAGAAATCCGCAGAGGGGATCCAAGTCGTCAAGGTCGCAGACGTCCCAGCCCTGGTAAAGGCCCTGTTCAAATCGTAAACGAAGAAAGACCGGCACAATAGCCGGTCTTTCTTTTACGGTAAATAACGCGGATTATTATTTCGAATCCTTTACGATGTTGCTGAGCTTGTCGTATAGAGCGTCCGTCTTCTCGAGGAGTTCCTTGCGGAGGCCGTTGAAATATGCCTTCTTGCTGCTCTCAGGCTTGACGTTGACCTTGTCCTTCAGATCGTTGAAGAGCTCAATGGCCTCGTCGAGGAGTCCTGAAAGCTTGTCATCTGGAATGGACGGGTTACAGGTAGCGAGGAAATAGCAGTCATCCACGAACGCGCTGAGCACGTATTCGATGTCTTTTTTGATGTCACGAAGATTCATAACTTTCTTTCTGTTTTGAAATACGTTGCAAAGATAGTAATTATTTCGAAAAGCTCAATCCCATATCTCCTGCGATATTGTCCAGAGATGATGCGGACGATGCATCGGCGGATGTCATACGATTGATGGCGTCATACTTGACGAATTCCTCATAATCAAACTCCCAGGCGCTGCCGTAGGCAAGTTTGTGGATGCGATAGTAAGCGGCTAGGCGTGAGGGTGCATTGAACCGGCTACCTTCTCCAGTAGGAGTATCATTTCGCATGATACTGTTGAAAGTAGGACGCCATACTCCTTTTTCAAAAGTCATCCCTCCTTCAAACACTCCGAGCCCATCATACTTATATCGTTCGTCTGAGAGGAATCTCGCCCATTTGACCTTGGTAGGATCCGATTCAAAATCGATATTCGAATAGAATCCCTTGGAGAAGAAATTGTCTATTATATATTGCTTTTGCTCTTCCGGGTAAGGTGTTCCGCCTTTGTAGAAATATTCGTCCTGTAATTTTGTGAATCCGTGGCCGTTCGCCTCATGGTTGAGAAGCAGACGGCGAGCCACTTCATCATCCTGCAAGCCGAAACATGCATATGAGAATCCAGATCCATAGTCCGTATCAAAAGCAGGATAAGGGGGCATAAAGGCTGTTCCTGAATTACTGTTCTTGTTGACCATCACAATAGTCAGGGTCTCGTCCAGATTGTTGACCGCTTTGAGGCTGTACTGCTTGACGATCTCTTCGTCGCAGGAAACAGAAGAACCTTCCCCAAATACTACTCCAAGCGCAGTCTCATAATTTGAATAATTTGTCTTGGAGACAGCGGTTACGGCATACACATCAAAGAGATTCCGGAAAGAGGTAAACGGTTCGATACTGAAGAAATCCTCCATGGTCTGTCGCGCGACCGCATCGAATAATCCGGCGGCTATATCCCGGTCCGTGAAGCAGTCACCCGTGATTATAATATTGATACCATTACCTTTTTCATGGGTTTGCAATTTGGTTACCTGCCCATCTTTGGAATAATCTGTGGACTCATAATAGTCGTACGTGAGCGTGTAGCCTTCTTGCTGGGGAATAATGTATTTATCCGGGGCCCAGATGTCCCAATTGGAACATGACGTCAGCTCCTCCGGAACAACACCGGAAAGACGGTTCCCATACAGTTCAAGATCGATCAACTTTGGCATTTTGGCGAAACATATGGGGATATTCCCTTCCAGATTGTTATTCTCAACCAGGAAGTATTCCAAATTTTGGAGTTTATCAAGATTATCAGGAATGGGGCCGGAAATTTCATTCGACGTTTCGGAAAAATGACCAAGAGCGATTTCGTGGTTCTCAAGACTCAAATAGTGGAGGTCCGTCAACTCCGCTATTTCCTTAGGTATGGTCCCAGTAAGCTGGTTTGATCCGAGCCCGAGCCACGTCAGCTTTTTCGCGTTTTTTATGGCAGGAGTCAATTGCCCAGAGATATTATTGTTAGTAAGAAGAAGTTGTTCGAGGTCGGGCAGACTCCATAGTCTTTCGGAAAGCTCTCCCGAAATCCGGTTAGAATCCATATTA
This sequence comes from uncultured Bacteroidia bacterium, assembly GCA_902785785.1. GTDB lineage: Bacteria > Bacteroidota > Bacteroidia > Bacteroidales > UBA932 > Cryptobacteroides. The sequence continues at coordinate 56,980 of CADAAA010000010.1, forward strand.
ACAAATCTGAGCTTTTTTAAGTCATAAAACGGGTCTGGTATCTCGCCGTGCAGGTTATTATATGAGAGTTCAAGAACCTCAAGGTCAGAAAGGGAGAAAAACTCGGAAGGAAGTTGACCATCAAGATTGTTTTCATACAAGTAAATACTGCTAACTCGCCCATAACCATTCAAGACTATTCCGTACCATTCACTCAGCGGTTTGTCCGAGCACCAGTTTTGATTATGGATCCATTTGTCTCCGCCTGTCGCCTTGTAGAATGCGATCAGCGCGGCACGCTCCACTTCTTGAATCGGAGGCGTGACCGTAATGGCGCAAGAAGCCTTGGCTTCACCGGCTGCGGCGGTGATGGTGGCTGTGCCCTGTGCGACGGCTGTTACTGTACCGTCTTCGGCTACAGTGGCTACGGATGCATTGTCCGTTGACCATGTAACGGTCTTGTCAGTTGCATTTTCCGGAAGAACAGTGACAGTCAAAGTCAGCGTCTCTCCGACCTCCAGTTCCGCGGTCTTAGGAGCGATCTGGACGGAGGTTACGGCAATGAACGCGTCCTGTTCGAAAGTCAGGGTAATCGGTGCGACTTTCCCTTCGTTGTCCTTCACCGTGGCCTTGCCGGTACGGGCTTCGCCTTCATTTGCATCGACCTTGAATACCAGCGTGCCGCTCTGCATGGCCTTGGTTTCCACAAAGTGGAGCCAGGACTGGGCAGCCTGTTCGATATCAATGGTGTAGGAAGTGTTGTACTGTATTTTGAACTCTGCCGTACCGCCCTGGACGGGTACCTTCGCGGTATTTCCGGTGATCACGATCTTCGCCTGCTCGGTGACCTTTACGGAGCAGGTTGCGGTCTTGCCGCCGTCGGCCGTGACGGTAATGGTGGCGGATCCGGCCTTGACTGCCGTGACCTTGCCGTTGTCGTCAACCGTTGCCACCGCAGTGTCGGAGGACTTCCAGCTGACTTTCTTGTTGGTCGCGTTGTCGGGAGAGACGGTCGCGGTAAGTGTCTCAGTGCCTCCCTCGATCAGGTCGAGCGAGGTCTTGTCGAGGGATACTCCTGTGACGGCGACAGTCGCGGGTGTCGGGTCCGGATCAGGCTCGGTAGGTCCGCAGCTGACGGTAAGGCTTGCGGCCATAACCAACATTATTGCCAGGGATACAAAACGGTAAATAGTCTGTTTCATAGCGATTCGAATAATAAAATGCCTCTCTTACAAATATAATTATTATCAGCCTATCCAGCAAATCCTGCGGGCAGGACCTTGCAATAGTTTGCAATCGCAGCGCAATTGGATTCTCTTGGTATTAATTCTGGAGCAAAGCTAGTGATTGTCCTTGATTATCCCCCTTCTTTTTGATTTCTCGCGACGTGTTGTTATCTTTGCAAGAGAGTGTTTGGTTGAGCCATTATGAACGTAGATACATTATTACATCAGTACTTTCCTGTAGCGGACAACGTCTGCATAGAGCTGTTCGATGAAAAGAACATCCAGCAGGTGTACCGCAGATTGGTAGAAGTTCTGATTCATCAACCTGAAGTGGAAACTTCTCTGCTTCAGGCAATGAGTTATTGTTTCTACGAAGTAATGGATAACGTACTCATTCATTCCGGCAAAACTGTAGGCATTGTCATTACCAACTACTCGGAAGAGCAGCATCTGATTCAGATTCTTGTTGCCGATGACGGGATGGGTATTCAAGCGTCACTAGCTCAGAACAACGAGTATTCTTCAATCACAGAGCCGCAAGCGCTTGAGTATTGCATCAAGGACAGGGTGTCTGACGGTAAGGGTATGGGGTTCGGCCTATATTCCACATCCAGATTGATCAATACTGCAGGCCATAAACTGATTATTCGCTCCGGAAGTCATACGCTTACTGCAAACGGAGATATGAGAGTCTCAGAATCAGAGCCGTGGGGTGGAACAATTGTATATTTTGAACTGCGGGCCAACATGGATATCGACCCTTCTTCTGTGGTGGACCATAGAACAGACCCGGCAGAGGAATTCAATGAATTGTTTTTGGAAAATCATACCGGATTAGAAAAGTTATGGTAGTGTTTAAGTTTTCCAAATATGGAGACAGTATGGGAACACGTCTCCTCGGGGCTCGGATCAGGGCCGATCTCCGTCCACTTTTGGATGGAGACGAGAAAGTTGTCCTTGACTTTACCGGCATAGATACCGTTACTAATTCGTTTGCAGATGAGTGCATTGCGAAACTTCTACTTGAAATGCCGCTGGATGAATTGAAGGCCAAAACCACATTTGCTGGTCTAACGCCCATGACGGAACGCAGTATCCTGACGGCATTACAACGTCGACATATGCAGATTCTACAGAATCATTAACACAACAACAGGCCGCTTCACTGCGGCCTGTTTCGTTATATCCTGACATCAATGATTACAATTCTTAATGACCTTTCTTGATGTCACGAAGATTCATTTTTCTCAACCGTTTAGAATTGTCGCTGCAAATATAGTGATTTTTCGCAAAACATAGCCTCAACTAACGGACAATCACCGGAGGTGCTGTCGGGACGAAGGATCGGCGGCTGTTCTCTGCAGCCTTCATCGGAGGTCTGGCCGCGGCGGCGTTGACCGAAGCCTGACGGTTTACGGCATCGTATTCAAGGAACTTGTCGAAGGAAGCTGCCTCGCCGCTAAGTTCCATGATCCGCTTGTAGATCGCCCAACGTGAAGGCGCGTTGAAATAAGGTGCGTCTTCGTTCATCATGCTGTTCGCAGAAGGACGCCAGACACCGGACGAATAGAGCGCACCTCCCTCGTAAACACTGACTTCTTTCTCGTAGCGCTTATCCGAGAGGAACGCACTCCAGCGAATCTTCGACGGGTCATTCGTGAAGTCGACATTGGAATACCAGCCGTAGGCATTGTAAAGGCGGTTGTATTCATTGACGGTTTCAGTCGGCACGGTGTTTTCGTACGACACGTATTCATCGGCCAGGAAAGCAAATCCGTGGCCTCCCGCCTCGTGCTGGAGAATAGCGCTGAATGCATCCGAATGGTTACCGAAGCTTGAGAAGAATGCAACGCTGGACTGCAACGATTCGGACATGTAGGCCGTACCGGCATTCCGGCGGGTATTGACCATCACGGGAATCAACAGATTCTTAGTGTCGGTGATTCCCGGGACCTTCAGCGCGTACTCGTAACATTTTGCCTGGTCACCTTTCACTTCGGAGCCGTTGCCGAACGTCGAGCCGAGTGCAGTGGTATAGCCCTCACCGATCCGGTCGTGTCTGGAGACGGCCTTCACCGTATAGACATTGAACCGGTTGCGGAAGGTCTTGTAAGGCTCGATGGAGAAGAATTCTTCCATAGCCTGCTGCATGAGCTTCTCGTAGAGACCTCCGGCAGCCATATCTTTGTCGGAGTAACCATCGCCCAGGAAGACGATGTTGATGCCCTTGCCCACCGAGGCTTTCTGCAGCGTCAGGACCTTGCCGTCCTGCGAGAAGTCCTTCGATTCATAGACCGGAGCGTCGGCAGGTCCGAGGAGCGTTTCCAGAAAAGGAATCAAGTCATTGAAAGCAGACTTTTCGTATTCGTAAGACCCGTATCGTTTGCGGACAGGGTCCGGCAAATAATACACGGAACTGAAAAGGATGTTACCGTTCTTGTCATAGACCTCCGCTGTAGGGGTGTTGTGGCAGATGAACAATTCACCGTAGTAGGGCTTATAGAAGAAATTATACCATTGGTCATATCCCTTCTCGTAGATGGTTTTTTCTTCCAGGGCCTTTTCGCTGTCGCTGAAGTCATGCCTATCCGGATGCCAGACCGTCGCGATGACTTCGAGGCCGTCCTGCCGGTATTTCTCATAGTATTCTTTCAAGGAAGGCATCAGGACGACAGAGTAAGGGCACCAGGTTGCCCAGTTGAGATAGACGGTATACTCGTTCTGGCTGACCACGTCGGCGAAAGTAAATGTCTTCCCGTCAAAACCGGTTATAGTTCCCTTCGGCCAGTAGCCTGGAATGTCGATATCGCTGATGTCGAAACCGTAGCCTTCTTCCTGCTGCAGAATGCGGGCAAGCCGCCATGCCAGCTGCTCTCCTTTTGCCTGGAGGATGGTCTCCGGGATTTCCCCGGACAAGTGGTTCCACAGCAAATTCGTTCCTTGCACGTCCAGCAGCCTGGCCCATGAAGCAGGTATCGTTCCCGTAAAAGCATTGTCCTGAATCAAGATAGATTGCAGCTTCTCTGAATTGCCCAGGCTTTCCGGGAGCGGCCCGGTCATCTGTTTGTTGTAATAGACAAACACATAATCCAATTCCTTCATTCCGTCAAAGAGATCCGGAAGGGAGGTCATCGAAGTATTGTGGATATTGACTGAAGTCAGATTGATCAGCTTGCGGAATGAATCCGGCAATGTCCCGGTAACTCCGGGTTCATTCTTGAAAAAGAACTCCCGAAGGCCCGTTAGTTCCCCGATGGCATCCGGTATTTCTCCCTTAAGGCCGAAATCATCGAAACGAAGGGAATAGATACCATTCTCATTGTCGAATCCGACACCGGCCCAAGTGTTGAGACCGGCATCTGTACCCCAGTTGTCCTGTTTCTTCCAATTCGGTCCATCCATGGCATCGTAAATCTGCATCAGTATAGCCTTAATCTGCTCTTCTTCCGAACCTACGTTTTCTTCCTGCTCGAATATCAGGGTTATGGGGCTCAGTTTCCCCTCATTGTCTTTCACCGTGGCCTTGCCGGTACGGGCTTCTCCCTCATTCGCATCCACCTCGAAAACCAACGTGCCGCTCTGCATGGCCTTGGTCTCGACATAATGGAGCCAATCTTTGGCTGATTGTTCTATCTCGACGGTATAGGAAGTATTGAATTGGATATCGAATCCGACAATTCCGCCGGAGAAGGGGATATTGGCTGTGTTTCCAGTGATAATGATCGTCGCCTGTTCGGTCACCGTAACGGAGCAGTCGGCGGTCTTGCCTCCGTCTGTCGTCGTGACGGTGATGGTGGCGGAGCCGGCTTTGACTGCCGTGACCTTGCCGCTGTCGTCGACCTTGGCGATGTCCGTGGCGGATGACTTCCAGGTGACGGATTTATTGGAAGCATTGTCCGGCGAGACCGTAGCTGTCAGGGTTTCAAAGTTTCCTTCCAGCAGAGATAGAGTTGTCTTGTTGAGGGTAACCCCGGTTACGGTAACCTTCTCGGGAGTAGGCGTCGGGGTAGGCGCAGGAGTAGGCTCATCCGGCCTGCAGCCGGAAAATACTCCTGCAAACAGAGCGAATATCGCGATAGTTCTGGAAAAGGTGTTTCTCATAATCAGGATCTTTTGGGAAATACTTCGGATTCATCTACTAAGATACGGAATAATCAGAATTATCCATATCATTTTACGACGATCCGGACTTTGGAAAGATTCGGAATAAGGACGTATGAATCGACATCAGCCCTTCCGTGGCGTTCGGAGTATACTCGCACCGTTGGGAAATATGTTCCCGGCCTGTCGTAGCTGACGGTCGTGTCAAATTCCACATGTTCACCATCCGCGCTGTATCTGGCCAGCCCCAAGTCTACCGGCAATGTGTATTCCTTGGAATCATCCAGGCACCATTCCGCCTTGACTATCTTGCCTTGCCCTTGCGGGACATCGACCGCCACATGGATTGTAACCTCCTCTCCGGCTTTTACTTCTGCCAGTTCCCTGCCGTCAATGGTTGCATAGGGCACGGGCTGGATACCACCACGGCTCCGCCCGTCCTTCCCGAGCAGCACCTGGCAATCCTTCACATCATACGTCGTGGTATGCGAAGGCGCGATGCCCCGCTCCACCCAGTCGCTTAAGTCAAGGAGGGCCTGATAGAGAGTGGAAAAATAATCGATCACCTCCGTAGGGTCATCCACTTCTCCATGGGTGCATCGGTCGGTGTACCATAGCCTGAAATTGTCATCAGTTGCATCGCCAAGATATCCGGCAGCGTGTTTGCGGTACCAGTCGCCCTGCCAGGCGAATGCTTCGCGGTCCCACACCGAGCAGCACAGGATCATCTTTCCGTGGAATTTACCGGTAGGCAGACATCCGGCGGCGTCTTGCGTAAACAAGGGCCCCAGCAGCATCGGACGTTGAGGATAGATAGGCTGGTCATTAAAGCCCCGGAACTGATCCCAGGCATAATAGTCCGGCGTAGGGACCTGATGACGGTAGTAGGTCTCCACGGCGATCCAGTCGCTGTTGTCCACCTGTACGCTGTCGCCTGAATTGAGTTTTGCAAGCAATTGCATGTCGTTGACCGATGCAAAGGTAACATAATGGCCTTTGGCACCGGTTATCTGCAGTTGTTCTCCCTTGCCACTGCCGGAGAGCAGCATCAGTTCTCCTCCTAAAGTCGGCATATTGACTTCGCGGTTTATCTCACAGGCTATCGGCTTCTCCTTGTTTTCTGTACCCATGCTGGCCCAGGCACGGTCGGCAGTGCCGCGGTCGGATTCGGACAAGGGCTCGACCAAACCCAGCCGTTCGGCTTCTAACTGGCCGATGATCCGCTTCACCACTGCTTTTTCCTGAATGTGGTCGCGCTGAAGGGACGGGGGATTGTCATAGCCAAGATAACCGGGCTTGTGCCAGAAGTCTTCCCGGAAATACCCGGGATCAGATGCCACCACGCTCCTATATAGGACCAGGAAACCATGTGCGTCCATGTTCTTCCAGCCGTACCATGACTTTATGGGGAATCCCATCCTGGTCACTTCCTGAAGTACCTGACGCTGCTCTGCATCCAGCGTCGCATACGGATCGCCGCTTCCGCCGGGCTCCAACGCGTCATCTATGTCATCCATCTTGTCCCGCAGGATGCGAAGTGCATACATCCTCGCAGCGAATACATTGGGGATAGCCTGGGGAGACCCCAGTACGTATGGAACGGCACCGTCCCAAACGCCCTCTGTCGACTCCATTCCACCCACGGTACGATATGCTCCGCCGCTTCCGCCGTAGCAGTAACCGAACGGACGTCCGCAGTCATATATCAATTCTGCGATATGCCTTGAGAATTCCGCGCAAGCCGCGTTGGCGCGATATGCCCCGATCGAGGCGTCCCTCCTGCTTGAGGAATCATTGAAGTCAAGCTGCCCGCCCTCGTTCGTCTCCACGAAATATGCTCCGTTGACGATGCTGTGTACGATGGGATTGTATTCGACCGGCATCGCCTGTGCCGAGGTTTCGCTGTCGGGGAAAGGGGTGATGTACTGGAAGAAACGCCCGGTGTAGTCCTCTTTTTTCAGCGGGAAATAAAAGGAAAACAATGTGCCGTCATCAAATCCGCCGTGTATGTAGCGGCATCTCACCGGAGAGGTGATCTCCTTGTCTACATCTACGAACGGGTTCTTGAACTGGCTGTCCTGACAAACAAAATCAAACTTGCTTCCCTTAAGGTTTTTTCCGTTAGTAACGGTACACAAAGACAGGGCGGCAAAAAGAATCAGGATTGCTTTTTTCATATCGGTCTAGTTATTCAGGATGAAGGATCTGTGTGAAAGGATTTCGAAGAAAGCTGCCTTGCAGGAGTCCGACAGCGGTAGTGCTTCCCCGGCCAGAAGGACCTTTCCTCCCTTCAGGCCTTCCACCTTTTCGACGTTGACCAGATACGAGCGGTGGATACGGCAGAACCTCCCGAAGGGGAGTTTTTTCTCCAATGTCTTGAGCGTCATCAGCACCATCGGGGCCTGGCCGTCAGAAAGATGGAAGACGATATAGTCGCCGTCACTTTTGACATAGAGGATATCATCAAGCCTCATATTTCTTTTCAGCAGGTCAACCTTGACGGTAATGGTATCATCCCCCGACTCCGACTGTTTCAGCGCGTCCACCTGTCCCTGCAGTCTTTCGACATCCCTTTCGAGCGACCGTTTGTTCTTCTCTGCCTCGTGATAACGGAACGCTGCCATGCGCCATTCGTCCGACATTCCCACGGCCAGCGCGATGAATGTCGTGACCAGCTGCAAGACTGACATCAGGGTCAGTTGAGCAATAATAGCATTAATACCAAGGATCTCGTTGGCTGTTACACCCTCTTCTACTTCAAAACTGCCAAATACTGAGTGCGCCAGATATTGAAGCCCGAGGCCGAGGAAAAAGACTGCGATGCTTGATAACACATATAGCACTATCCTGCCCTGGACGAAAAACCTGTCAATCAGCAGGCAGCGCTGTATCAGATATATACCTGCATTGACCAGGATGATGATGGCATAGAAGGCGAATGCCCACCATGGAAGGATGAGATGCCCCAGGATGTATGGGAGCGTGGTCGGTACGATGAGCAGGGCCAGCAGTACTCCCAGGAAAATGGTCAGGCGTTTGTGTGACATATATCGGTCGTTATCACACAAAGATAATCATTTCAGAACGAAAATCCCATATTGATGTACACCCCGAAGTTGCCATCCTGAGGATTCCCGGGCCTTCCGAATTCGATGGCTGTAAGGAAGTTGCGGTTCATCGCGAACCAGAATCCGCCACCTGTACTGGTATGCAGCCGTTCGCGGTTTGCAATCATGTGGTCATGGATACTCGCATACGGGCCGATGACCTGTCCGTCCAGGGTCTTCGTCACCTGGCAGGTCTCCAACGCAGTCTGCTCAGCGAGCCGGTGAGACTGCACGACCGCTCCGGCATCGGCGAAACCTACCAGCCCCAGTTCGAAGTTCTGCCTGAAGGCCTGGAATGTGGCGAGGCGGACCCGCAGGTCGGCGCTGGCCCATGCCACGCCGTTGCCGGTTATCCTGCTTCCGAAAGAACCGCGCATCGCGAAGGATGGGAGCGCGTAGAAAGGCAGCGATCCCGCCAGCAGTCCATTATAGGCCAGTTGCCATGCAAGCGTGATGTGTCCCGGCCACAGGGGGATGTACTGCCGCAGGTCGGCCGAGAGCGTCAATGAAGGTTTGACTCCGTTGGAAAAGCTTGCGCTGCCCGAAGTCGTCACCGATGCGAACAATCCACGCTCCGGATTGGTCTCGAAATCGCGCGTATCGTATACCAGTCCACCCTTCAGTCCCACCCTGTGGCCGTGGGTATCTTCCTCGGGGATCAGTCCGTTCTCCACATACTGATGGTAAAGTGATTCAGTCCCGTCGTAGACCCTGAAGTTGACGTCGTCATAATGCTGCCATGAATAACTTGCACCTCCCAACCAGGTCAGACCGTCGGCCAGACGTCCCTGCAGGTCGACATTGGCGCTCAGTTGCTGCTGATGTGTCGCATAGAAGGCGATCCCGTCCGAGTCATCGGACGATTTGCGCAGGTCCAGGTCGGCGTAGTAGGGCGACACGGCGCCGTTGAATCCATAGAATCCGCAGAGGGGATTGTCCATATATGAAACGGAGGCCGTCACACGCTTGCCGGGTACCAGATACTTGGAGTCGTAATTCATGCTTATTTGCTTCGCACCTCGCGAATACAGGTTCACGTTGGCTGTGAACTTGTGACGGTAGTTGGGATATACGGTACCGTCGCCATAGTCGAACACCTGGGCCAAAGCGCCGACAGAGAATCCAAGGTCGCTGTTGTAGTAGAACGCAGGCAACAGGCCTATGTTCCAGCCGGACTTTGCAATCTCTTTCTTGAGAGGAACGGCTACAGGATCGTTACGGTCATCGGTAGGGACGGTCCTGTCATTCCCGGCGAGTACAGGGAGGCCGGCTGAAAGAAGTACGATGGACAGGAGGATGGTGCTTGTGCGTTTCATGGCGTTTTCGATTCTGATTACGCCACGAAGGTACTTATGCACGCATTATTTTAGGAAAATACTCGGTGAACCGGCTATTTTGTCGGTGAATCGGGGTGTTTTCATTTTGACGTTGCAAATCAGGAGTCAGATGGCCGGCTCCTGGGAAGGAGGCTTGCGCTTCACCTGTCAGATCTGAACAAATTCGTCGTTTTTGTTCAGATTCCTTCAAAAAAAGAGGAAATCTGAACAATCAGGTCATTTTTGTTCAGCGTACCTACGGTGCGTCAAGGGAGCTGATGCTCACCAGCTGGGACATCCTCTCGATGCGGACGTCACGGGCAGCATCGACCCCGGCCAGATCATTCAAAAGATCGCCTATCGATGAGATGACTCAGAGAACCGGCGATTTTGTCGGTGGACGGGGTGCTCAGACAACGATTCGCAGTTCACACAGGTCATTCCTGTTGCCGACGACAAATGGCACAGGCTGATTGTTGTTTTGAAGGAGATTGTTCAGATACAGCGGTTCATGAAGGATAAACAAAGTGGCACTGAACGTGTCACCTGCCTTGAGTTTAGAGTTCTCGGCCTGCTCGACAACAAACTTTGCATTGCCGAGATAGCGGAAAGTGCAACGGCGGTCAGGCTTCCAGGAGACGAATACCCGGTCGCCGGTTTTAAGCTCATCGACACCTATGTGGAAAGATATGACCGGATCGGATCCGCTGTTTTTATCCATATGGGTCAGGAAATCGTCCCAGTCCTGGTAACCGAGCAACTTAGACAGAATGTCAAGCGTACTGCTCCGTGTCTCGTCCGCACCGTCTATATACCCCCAGAGACGTTTCAGCGTGGTGGAGCTGATGGTCTAGTGAGTACGGTCCCATATCACACCGCTGAGGAAAATGAAGTCGTTCTGGGTTTTCATCTTGCGCTTCAACTGACCTTCCAGCTGTTTCTTGAGTTCGTGGATCTCGGGGCTGGTCTGATTATGCTGACCGTATCCAAGCGATTCCAAAAACGTTCCCCGAGGGGATGACAGTTAATCTTCGTTTCGGCATTCCCTTGTGATGTAAATGGGACTAAGGTTGAGATGAAATATCAAATTGACGGAAATGCACATTGGCCCGGATCAATTTATTCTGCCATGTTGTTAGGAGGTGACTATTCGATTATTGCTTCCAGTCTGTATTTCGATTATCTGTTTTCTGACTATGATATAGACAAGGATGAAGGAACAAAGTATGCTTATAGAGAGGGTGTCCCAGATGGAGCCAGACTGTATTATGTCAAAATCTGGGATGCTGCCGACAATCTGGTCTATTTCGGTCATGCAGCCAGAGCGGTCAATCCTTTGAATTCACAGGAGGAGTATTGCTGGTACTATGAAATTAACGGGGTGGCCGGGGTATCTTCACCGGTTTTTGCCTACAATAACGGCTCGTCCCGTCAGCCTTTCGGAGGCTGGATAGAATGATTGCCTGTTTTTGAAATAAGGTGGCGGACGTCCCCGCCTTGGTGAAGGCCCTTTTCAAAAAGTTCGATGCACTAAACACCTGGTCTCCAGGCAAGGCTGGCCTTCTTTTACTGATTCTCTGAACAAAAATATCAGTTTTGTTCAGAATAGAGCATGAATCATTGATTTCTGAACAAAAAGCGCTCTTTTGTTCAATTGTGAGAATAATTCGGTGGGGATGGGGTAGAACGATTACAAAAAAGTGACCGATAAGATTATCGGTCACTTTTGTTTTCCAGGTATGGGGATGATTATTTCGACTCCTTCACGATGTCGCTGAGCTTGTCATCGGGAATGGACGGGTTACAGGTGGCGAGGAAACAGCAGTCATCCACGAACGCGCTGAGCACGTATTCGATGTCCTTTTTGATGTCACCTGTTTTTTCCGAGTATTTAGAAAACTATCTATATTCGGGAGAATAGACGGTCAGAACAATCGGTGTGGTAGCTAACCGCTTCTCTAATAATGAATTGATATAACTGACTACCCCAATGAGCGAGGGGTAGTCAGTTATATGAAAAGTCTATGTCAGAGCGAGTTATGTACCACGAATCCGGCATGGATGGGGCATTGAAACCGAGAAAATCACTTCTCAGGTTGAATGAAATACCAGGGGCTCTCAGCTAAAAGGGATGGGCCGGTATTGTCGGAAGTGTGACCGAGGATGCGGCGGGCGCGGAGGGGCTTGCGCTCGTAGTAGTCGGGCTGTGCGGGATCCAACGAGCTGATACGTACCAGCTGCGATGCATGGATGAAGCGGCTGCCGCCGATGTAGATGCCGACGTGGTTTACGCGTTCGGGCTTTTCATCGCTCGCCGGAGTGCCGAAGAAGAGCAGGTCGCCGGGCTGGAGGGAGTCGAGCTCCACCGGGGCTCCGGCGCGCACTTGCTGCGAAGTGTTCCTCGGCAGAAGGATGCCGTTCATGAAGTAAGTGCACAGGGCGAATCCGCTGCAGTCCGCTTCCTTAATGGAGGTGCCGCCCCACATGTACGGAACGCCGAGAAAGTGCATGGCCGTCTCCACGATGCTGTTCCCGTCAGGATGGCGCGAAGCCGTCCAGGCGGCGAAGTCCGCAACGTCTGCCTTGGGCACCCAGCCGGTCCTGCCAGACGGCAGCATGCAGGCGAGGAAACGTCCTTTCCTGACCGCCTTTCCGCGGCTGTCGGTGACGGGACGTACCAGACAACCCATGACAAGGTCACTTACGTACCCTGAGGAAAAGAATGGGTCTGAGAAAACATGCGTATAGTCGCTCGTGCAGATGTATTTGGGACTGGCGATGTAGGCATTGACTTCGTCCTCGGTCATGAAGGCCAGGCCGAGCTCGTTCACCCATGCCTTGTAAGGCTCAGGACTAACGATCTGGCGCCAGTAGCTCTCTTCTCCGACGACCTCTACGACCGTACCCATGAGGGTCTGGTCACCGTTTTCCGCGGTGTAGTCGGGGGCCTCCCGCATGAAATTGACCGACAGGTCGACGACGGCCCAGCGGCGCCCTTCTCCCGAAGGGACCTGGGCGGCCGCTGCCGCGGCAAAAACGACGGATGCCAGAAGGACGACAAACTTTCTCATATCAGTGCCATTTGTTACAAATATAGCCAATTTCCCGTAACTTTGCCGGAGTACATGGACAAGAGATACAATTCATACGCCGGGTATTTCCGCAAGAAATACGGGGAGCGCCTGCAGAAGCTGGTGATAGATGCCGGATTCACCTGCCCCAACCGTGACGGGACGGTGGGAACGGGCGGATGCTCTTATTGCGACAATGCAGCCTTCCACCCTGGGTACAGCACTCCGGGCAAAACCATTGCACAGCAGCTTGATGAGGGTATCTCCTTCCATCAAGTGCGGTATCGCGGTGCATCGCACTACCTGGCTTATTTCCAGTCTTTCAGCAATACCTACGGTCCGGTGGAACGCCTCCGTCAGGTATATACGGAGGCACTGGCCCATCCGAAGGTCGTCGGCCTCGTTATCGGGACACGCCCGGACTGCATCGACGTGCCCAGGCTGGACCTGCTGGAAGAGCTCCGTGATACACCCATGTCTGGCAAGGAAGCCCCTTTCCGGACTCCGGTCATCCAAATAGAATACGGCATAGAATCATGTTATGACTCCACGCTTGAGCACATCGGGCGCGGCCACGGCTTCGAGTGCGCCCGCAGGGCTGTCGAAGCGACGGCCGCGCGCGGCTTCGATGTCGGTGCGCACTTCATCCTCGGCCTGCCGGGTGAAACCAGGCAGATGCTCCTCGATCAGTGCGCGCTTATCAACTCTCTGCCTCTCAACAGCATAAAATTCCACCAGCTGCAGCTGGTCAAGGGTACCAGGATGGAGGCTGAGGCACGTGAGCATCCGGAGCGTTTCCTGGAATGGACCCTCGACGAGTACCTCGACTTCATCATCGACATATTGGAGCGTCTACGCCCCGACCTCTATATCGAAAGGATAGCGGGTGAAGTTCCGCCGCGCTTCGTCGAAAAGACCCGCTGGGGGCTCATACGCAACTTCCAGATACTCCATCTGCTGGACGACCGGCTGGAGGCCCGCGATACCCGTCAGGGAGCCCTATGGGTGCCTCCTGTTTTTAATTGATAAAGATTATTCGTATATTTGCCAGTTACAAACGAATATATCGTGAATAACTGCCGTATACTCCTCGCATGCATCGTACTCGCGCTGCTGGTTTCCTGCCGCGCGATAGGGGATTTCATACATGACGGGGATGTGGCGGCCAGCGTCGGGTCGCATAAGCTGTACCTTTCCGAATTGGAGGCTTTCATTCCCAACGGAGTGTCGCCAGAGGACAGCACACGGTTGGCAGAACAGTACATCCGTTCCTGGGCCACCGGCTGCCTTTATGCCGACATGGCTGAGCAGCAGCTCTCCAAGTCCGAGAAGGACGTGTCCCGCGAGCTCGAGGATTACAAGAATTCCCTGCTCCGCTACCGCTATGAGCAGCGTTACGTGAACGAGCGCCTTGACACGAACGTCACCCGCCAGGAGATTGAGAAATACTATGAGGACCACAGCGACCTGTTCGTGCTGGAAATCCCCATCCTGAAGGCGCGTTTCCTCGATATCATGGAGGATTCCCCGAACTACGAGACCATACGCAGGCGGATGTCGTCAAACGAATACGAAGACATCGCCGAGGCTGACAGCCTGGCATATTCCTCCGCCCTGCGTTATGTCGACTGGTCGGAGCGCTGGATTGACGCGGTCACTTTGGCGCGTGAGTTCGGCACCGATTACGGAACCATGCTCTCCAAGCTTTCAGGCTCCTTTATCGAGATGAAGGAGGAAAGGGGAGACATGAAGGTGGCCTATGTCCTTGAAACCCGCAAGGCCGGGACCCTTGCTCCGCTGGATTATTGTGAGGACCGCATCCGCGACATCATCATAAGCAACAGGAAACACCGTCTGCTGACTACTTTGGAACAAGACTTGCTGGATGATGCCCTGGCCAAGGAAATCTTTATTATTTATTCTGACAAATGAGAAAGACAATCATCGTGCTGGCAACGGCCGTCGCCCTGTCGTGCTGCTGTACCGCCGCTTTTGCACAGAGATATCAGGGGGGATTGATCGACAAGACCGTTGCCGTGGTCGGCAACGAAATGATCTCCCTTTCAGACATCGAGGCTCAGATCCAGATGATGCGCGCACAGGGAATGCCCTCCGACAGGAGCGCCCGCTGCGAAGTGCTGGAGAAGATGCTCGAGTCCAAGATCTTCCTGATGCAGGCTCGCATAGACTCTCTCACCATAAGCAACGACAATGTCGAGAATGCGCTTAACAGCCAGATCGACCAGTACCGCACCTATTTCGGAGGTGACGAGGGCCTTGAGGAGTATTTCGGAAAGCCTTTGTACCGCCTTCGCGAAGAGTGGCGCCGTCAGCTGGAGGACCAGAGCCTGACCGAGCAGGAGCAGGCGGATATTGCCGCCAAGGTTCCGGACATGACTCCCTATGATGTCAAGAAGTACCTCGAGACCGCGGATCCTTCCACACTGCCAGTCGTTCCGATGAAATACCAGATGAGCCAGATCTGCATCTACCCTGACCGCGAGGCTGCTGCTCTCGCCGTCAAGGAGAGGCTCCTTGCGCTTCGCGAGCGCATCCTGAATGGCGAGCGTTTCGCAACGCTCGCGCGCCTCTATTCCGAGGACGCCAGCTCCAGGAGGGGAGGAGAGCTCGGCATGGCCTCCAAGTCCATCTACTGGCCAGCTTTCTCCGATGCGGCCATGGCGCTCAAGCCCGGAACCATCTCACAGATAGTCGAGACCCCTGACGGATTCCATCTCATAGAGGTCCTCGAGAAGAAGGGCGACATGTTCAACGCGCGCCACATCCTCCTCCGTCCCAAGTACACCCAGGAGGATCAGGACAAGGCTTTCAAGACGCTCGATTCCCTGCGCACCGAGATCCAGAACAAGGCCGTCACCTTCGAGCTTGCCGCCCGTTTCTACTCAGAGGATCCGGCTACGCGCACCAACGGCGGGCAGATGTCAGATCCCAATACCGGAAGTTCCTATTTCGAGGTCGACCAGATCAAGCCGCAGGATTATGCCGCTATCCGCGACCTGCAGGAAGGCGAGATATCCGAGCCCATAGCGTCCCTCGACAATGAAGGCCGCGACGGCAACCTCGTGTACAAGATCATCCGTCTTGACAAGATCATCCCCGCCCATACCGCATCATTCGAGAATGACTTCACGGACCTGGCCGAACAGGTCAAGTTCGAGAAGCAGACCAAGGTGATCGACGAATTCATCAACGACAAGATCGCGACCACCCATATCGTCCTGGATCCCTTGTTCCAGGACTGCGAGTTCAACCGCAGCGGTTGGAAGGACAAGTTCCGCGAATAGCAGTCCCCGTCGATGTCATTCCGTCGTACGATCATAGCTTTGTTGCTGGCGGTCGCCGTGCTGCAGCCGCTGTCTGCCCAGAGAAACCGTGGCCAGACCGACAGCGTCGTGGTGTTGATGAACGCCAAGTCGCTTGAGTTGCTTGAGAGCGCGTCCGGAATGCATTACCGCAAGGCCATCGAGGCCCGTTTCCTCCACAACAACACTTATCTTGTCTGCGATTCCGCCCTTTGGAACGTAGACATGCGTATTATCAATGCCTTCGGCAATGTCCAGATCATCCAGGACAGGACAGTGCTGTCAAGCGAACGTCTGGACTACATTATCGACGACGACCTTGCCCAGTTCAGGGGACCGCAGGTCCAGCTTCTGGACAAGGACGGCAATACCCTGAGGACGCACTTCCTTGACTACAATACCCGTGACAGCGTCGCCGTATTCGAGCGCGGTGCATCCATGCGCGACAAGGACGGCCAGGTGATCGAGAGCACGAACGGTACTTACGACTCCAAGGAGAAGCTTTTCACTTTCGAGCGGAATGTCAATATGTACACCGACTCCGTATATGTCAGTACTCGGCGTCTGCTGTACCATACCGACTATGACTTCGCCGAATTCTTCGGCGGCCTCGACGCATGGAAAGGGAAGAACATGCTTTCATCCGAGGAAGGTTCGTACGACAAGGCGAACGACCGTTTCTTCTTTACGGATGACGTACATATCATGTCCGACACCCAGGAAGGGTGGGCGGATTCACTTTATTTCGACCGCTCCCGCAACGACATAGAGATGTACGGCAACGTCCAGGTCATGGATACTACCCGCAACGTGTCGGCGTTGTCCAAGCGCCTCTTCTACGTGGATTCGCTCTCGCAGGTTACTCTTGAGCGGGAGGCCGCTGTCATAGCCGAGACGGATCAGGACGGACAGATAGATACTGTATATATGGGTGCCGATTACATGGTCTACTGGACGGTGCCCAAATGCGACATCAATGGTAACATAGTTGCGGCAGCCGAAAAGCGTCTTACCGATATTGCGGCAGATCCGGTGGCTGCCTACCGGGGGAAAAACACTAAGTCTTCTGCACCTGCGTCGGAACAGGGAGGAAACGGTTCTGCGGACAGTGGAAGCATTTCACAAAAAGCGGCGGAGGCTGATATCGAATCGTTGAAGATAGACAATGAAATGCCTGTGGAGGAGGATGAAAGGATGCTCGAAGAGGCGTCGGATTCTTTGTCGGTAAACGAGCCTGTCCTGCTTGATTCTCTGGCCATGGCCGAGAAGGCGCGGCTCGATTCCATCGCACGGGCCGAGCAGGCCGTGCTGGACTCGATCGCGGAGGCCGAGGCCCTTGCCGCCGAACGCGAGCTCTTTGTCAAGGATTCGCTGGCCAGCCGCGACACGACAGCCATAGGCTTCCTCAGGGCTACGGGCCATATCCGCATGTTCAAGTCTGACATGCAGGCACGCAGCGACTCTCTGGAGTATACTGACCTGGATTCCCTTGCAAGGCTTTTCCTTTCGCCCATCGTGTGGAATGAGGGCAACCGGCAGTACACGTCGGACAGCCTTACCATATCTGTCAAGAACCAGAGGATGGACAAGGCCAGCCTGATGTCCAACGCCTTCATCATCATACAGGAGGATACCATGTGCTTCGACCAGATACGTGGTACAGAGATAATGGCGTATTTCGATTCCACCACCGCGTTGAAGCGCTTCGATGCCCTCGGTGGCTCCTCGGCTCTTTTCTATCTCAAGGAAAACGACGCCTTTGCCACTGTGAACAAGGTCGAGGCCAAGATGATAACGGCTGATTTTGTCGAAGGGGAGATCGACAGGATATCCTATTTCGACAGTCCGAAGAATGACGCATATCCCCTTGTCCAGCTCCCCGAGGAGGAGAGACAGATGAAGGGTTTCAACTGGCAGCCGGACATTCGTCCAAAGGGCAAGGAGGACATAACGGACCTGCCTCTCCGCAGGTCGGAACGCGTCCGTTACCTTGCACGTCCTATGCCGCGTTTCACGGAGACTGAACGGTATTTCCCCGGACACATGAAGTCCATAGCCCGAAAGCTCGCGGCTGCGGACTCGCTCCGGCAGGTCCGGCATGCGGAGGAGCGCCGCCGCCATGCGCTCGCTGAGCAGGAGGCGGCCATGGCCGCTGCGGCCGATTCCCTTCAGGCCGCCGCGGACTCCATCAATACCGTCGCTCCGGCTGACTCCCTGCCTGATATGGGTTCTCCTCAGAATGCCGTTTCTCCTGCAGATACGGTCATGTCCGGAGGCAAGCCCGTCAAGCCTGCCGTTCCTGAGCGCGAGATGACTCCGGAGGAGTTGAAGGCGGCTGAAGCCGCGCAGAAGGCTGCGGAGAAGGCCGCCCGCAAGGCGGAGGCCGAAGCCAAGCGCCAGGCGCGCATCGACGCGCGCGAGGCACGTTGGGAGAGGCTTGACGCGCGTGACGCCGCCAAACAGGCGGCCAAGGATGCCAAGGCTTTGGAGAAGAAGCGCAAGCGTACACTGAAACTGGTAATCAATGCCGAAAAGGATGCGGCCCGTGACCAGAAGCGACTAGAGAAGTATATCCGGAAGTTCGAGCGGCAGAAAGAGAGGAAGGAGAACCGGAAAAACAAATAACCGATCCATTCATGGAAGAGAAAAAGAACTATTCTTTGCCTGAGAACGCGCATCGCGAGCTCGGGCCGGGCGAGGAGTACAAGCCCATCCTCGGTGCCGGAAAGAGTTTTCCGGAGGTGACCCCCTATTCTGTGGTCATGGGCCTGATCATGGTGGTGATATTCTCCGCTGCCGCTGCATATCTGGGCCTTAAAGTCGGCCAGGTGTTCGAGGCTGCCATCCCTATAGCCATCATTGCGGTCGGAGTGACCGGAGCCCTCGGCAAAAAGGGCGGACTCGGCCAGAATGTCATCATCCAGTCCATCGGAGCCTGTTCCGGATCGATCGTTGCCGGAGCCATTTTTACCTTGCCGGCGATCTATATCCTCGGCTTGGACATCAATTTCTGGCAGATGGTGTTCTCCTCATTGCTCGGAGGCGTGCTCGGCATTCTTTTCCTCATTCCTTTCAGGAAGTATTTCGTCAAGGAAATGCACGGAAAGTATCCCTTCCCGGAGGCTACCGCCACCACCCAGGTGCTGGTCAACGGTGAAGGAGGCGGAAAGGGCGCCAAGACCCTGCTTATCAGCGGTATAATAGGCGGTCTGTACGACTTCGTGGTTGCAACGTTCGGAGCCTGGAGCGAGACCGTCACCACTACCGTGATGCATTGGGGACAGGTCGTGGCCGACAAGGCCAAGCTCGTACTGAAACTCAATACAGGCGCAGCAGTTCTCGGCCTCGGCTATATCATCGGCCTGAAATATGCCTTCGTCATTTGCTGCGGTTCCTTCCTGGTGTGGCTTGTGATCATCCCGCTGATGAACCTCATCTGGGGCGGCAATGTCATCGACCTCATGCACACCGGTGTAGTGAATACCATCAGCCAGATGTCTGCGGACCAGATTTTCAAGGATTACGCCAGGCATATCGGCATCGGCGGCATCGCCACCGCGGGTATCATAGGCATCATCCGCTCTGCGGGTGTCATCAAGTCCGCGGTCGGCCTGGCCGCCGGCGAGTTCAAGCGCAAGCCAGGCGAGGCGTCTGTCTCCGTTGAGCGTACGCAGAAGGACATTTCCATGAAGGCCGTCATTTTCGGCATCGTCATAGCGCTCCTGGCCATCTTCGTTTTCTTCGCTTTCGGAGGCGTTGTCAGCAATGTCTGGCAGGCGCTGATCGGCCTGCTGATCGTCGCGGTGATATCGTTCCTTTTCACCACTGTGGCCGCCAACGCCATCGCGATCGTTGGCTCCAACCCCGTCAGCGGCATGACCATCATGACCCTCATCATCACCTCGCTCGTCCTTGTGGCCGTAGGCCTTAAGGGCAATGCCGGAATGGTGGCGGCAATGCTCATCGGCGGAGTCGTCTGCACCGCGCTTTCCATGGCAGGTGCTTTCATCACCGACCTGAAGATCGGATACTGGATCGGAACCACCCCTGCCAAGCAGGAGACCTGGAAATTCGTCGGCACCCTCGTCGCAGCGGTGACGGTGGCCGGCGTCATGCTTGTGCTGAACAAGACCTATGGATTCGTGGGTGACAACGCGCTTGTCGCGCCGCAGGCCAATGCCATGGCCGCCGTCATCCAGCCGATGATGAACGGCGGCAGCGCGCCCTGGCTGCTCTACGGCATAGGCGCGCTCATCGCCATACTGCTTACCGTTTTCAAGGTCCCGGCCCTTGCATTCTGCCTCGGAATGTTCATTCCTATCGACCTGAACCTTCCCCTGCTCGTCGGCGGTGCGATCTCGTGGTATGTGGGCTCGCGCTCCAAGGATGCGGCGGTCAATGCCGCCCGCCAGGAGAAGGGCACGCTCATCGCCAGCGGCTTCATCGCGGGCGGCGCCCTCATGGGCGTAGTCAGCGCCATCCTCAAGTTCGCCAATGTGGATTGGTTCATGTACGGCTGGAACGGCCGTTTCGGCGAAGCCGTGGCCATCATTCCTTTCCTCTGCCTTGTGGCTTACATGATTTATGCATCGATGAAAAAAGATAAATAAAAGTATGGAAAAGATCCTTGACAGATTTCTCAGATATGTCGCAGTGGACACCCAGTCCTGCGAGGAGTCGGAGAGCCAGCCTTCCAGCGCGAAGCAGCTGACCTTGCTGGCGATGCTCCGCGACGAGCTTTGCGCCCTCGGCGTCGAGGCCACCCTTGACGAGAATGGTTATGTGATGGGCCGCATTCCGGCCAATACCGGCAAGCCGGTCCCCAAGCTGGGTTTCATTGCCCATGTCGACACTTCCCCCGATGCGTCCGGAGCGGACATCAAGCCGCAGATCATCGAGGATTATGATGGCGGGGACATCGCGTTGAAGGGCGTTCCCGGACTGTACCTGAGGCCTTCTGAGTTCCCGGAAATGCTTGCCCATAAAGGCAAGACCCTTATCACTACCGACGGTACGACGCTGCTCGGCGCCGACGACAAGGCCGGCGTTGCCGAGATCATGAACGCGGTCCAGTATATCATGGCCCACCCCGAGTTCAAGCACGGTGAGATCAGGATAGGATTCACTCCTGACGAGGAGATAGGCCGCGGCGTCGTGAAGTTCGACGTGAAGAAGTTTGACGCCGATTATGCCTATACCATTGACGGAGGCGACCTGGGCGAGCTGGAGTTCGAGAACTTCAATGCAGCGGCCGCCACGATACGCATCCAGGGCCGTAACGTCCATCCCGGTTATGCAAAGGGCAAGATGAAGAATGCAATGCGCATAGCCATCGAGCTCAACGGCCTGCTCCCTGTGGAGCAGAAGCCGGAGTATACCGAAGGATATGAAGGATTCTTTCATCTGATCGGTTTCAACGGCACGGTCGAAGAGGCTACCATATCTTATATAATAAGGGACCATGACATGGACCTTTACGAGCACAAGAAGGCTGTGATGCAGGAGTGCGTCGACTTCATCAACCGCAAATACGGTGAAGGAACGGCAGTTGCCACCATCCGCCACCAGTATTACAATATGCGCAAGGAGGTAGAGCCTCACTACCATGTCGTGGAAAAGGCCGTCAAGGCCATGGAGATGGAGGGCATCAAACCGAAGATACAGCCTATCAGGGGCGGCACCGACGGGGCCAACCTTTCCTTCATGGGCCTGCCTTGCCCGAATATTTTCGCAGGCGGATTGAACTTCCATGGCAAGATGGAATTCGTACCTTTGGAAAGCATGGAAGCGGCTTCGAAAGTGATTCTGAACATCATTTCTCTCTATGCCGGATAAAGGGGGGCCGCAAGGCCCTCTTTTTTTTCGTTTTTTTGATAAAAAGATTTGCAGGATTGAAAAAAGTGCGTATCTTTGCAGCCCGTTTCGAAAGAACGGCTAGTTATTTGACAATACTGAGAGAGATTACAACGAGGTAAAGAAGTTAGAGATTAAAGTCTGTAATAAGAATTCGAGTTTTTTCGAGTTGCATTAGGGACTGCAATTTCATATAGGCAAACGAGTTTTAATCAAGAGAGACAGGGCATCCATTGAGAAATGGAGTCCGTACAGTCGAAATTGATTCATTCAGAGAAAGAGAACAAGAGCGAACGGAGGATGCCTAGGCTTCCGTAGGCGAAGAAGGACGTGGTAAGCTGCGAAAAGCTCCGGGGAT
>CADAAA010000011.1 GCA_902785785.1 uncultured Bacteroidia bacterium
CTTGTCCAGCCAATAACCCATCATCACGTTATCCTCATTGGCAATCACATAAATCCGGTCCGCATTCTTCTGGAAAGAATCCGTGGACAGCTGCCGCTGGATATACGCCGCCAATAGGAGCACAAATGCCATCGACACCGTCAGCCCAACGAGGTTGATAGCCCCGTATAACTTGTTCTTTTTAAGGAAGTTCCAAAAGCTTTTCATAGTCTAAAACACAAGTACATCACTATCACCATAGGTATCATACCCCGAGGTGATGACCTTCTCACCGGGCTCCAGGCCTTCCAGGACTTCGTAGTACTGGGGGTTCTGGCGGCCGATGCGGATTTCGCGCTTGGCGGCCTTGGTGCCCTCTTTGTTGACTACATAGATCCACTTGCCGCCGGTCTTCTGGTAGAATGTGCCGCGAGGGATGATGACGGCCTCTTCGGGCTGGCCGAGCTGGAGGTTGAGGTAATAGGTCTGGCCGGCGCGGATGTTGTCGGGCTGCTGACCTTCGAACTTGAAGTCCGCCTGGAACTTTCCGTCACGCACCTCGGGATAGACTTTTCGGATGCTGGTGGCATAGGTCTCGCCCTGGCGCTCGAAGGTGGCTTCGAGACCGGCTACGACGCGGTCGATATAATGCTCGTCGATCTGAGCCTCCACCTTATATAATCCGACGGAGTTCACCTGGCCGATCTTGGTGCCGCTGGCGATGCTCTGGCCAAGTACGACATCCAGCAGGCCGAGTTCACCGTCGATGGGGGCCTTCACGATGAGGTTGCCCTTGCGCCTCCGGATCATCGACATATTCAGGAGCATGTTCTCCAGGGACTCTTCCATCCTGTCGATCTGGGTGCCGCGGTAGAGACTGTCCTGCTTGGAGCGTTCACGGATAAGGTCGTACTTCTGGAGGGCAAGTTTGTAGTCTTCCTCGGCCTTCAAGTAGTCTTCCCTGGCGATGAGCTTGTCCTCGTAGAGCGCTTTCTGCTGCTCGTAGGCACGCTTTAGGCGGTCCACCTGGGTGCCGTACTCCAGTACGTTCTGGCGAACGTCCAGCTTCTGCTGCTCCATCTGGATCTGAGTGTTGCGGAGGATGTTCTCCTTCTCCGCAAGTTCAGCTTCGGAATTCAGGATCTGAAGGTCCAGATTGTCGTTGGACAGCACGAGGATGGGGTCTCCTGCCTTTACGGGAGAACCTTCCTCGATGAGGATACGCTCCACGATACCGCCTTCCTGGGGGCTAAGTTGAACCGTCGTCATCGGCTGTACGCGGCCGCTGATGCGGATGTAGTCGTTGAACTCTCCGCGGACTGCCGTCGATACTGTGATGGTATCCTTGTCCACGCGCAGGGTCTTGGCGTTCGGCCTCGCGATCAGATAGACGATGAATGCCAGCAGCAGTGCTCCCAGCCACCAGGGCAGGGCCTTCTTCGTAAACGCTACGCGCCATCCGGTTTTCTTCTCGATGATCTTATCCATGATTCTATTGATTTACATACTCAACACCATTGTAATACCGCACTACCGCCTGCTTGATGAGATACTTGAACAGGCTGTCCATTTCGTCGGCCTGAGCCTTGAGGTAGTTGTTATTTGCTGTCTGGAATTCCAGGGGAGAGATGAGACCCTGCTCCAGTTTCTTCAGGTTCAAGGTGTAAGCCTCCTCCTGCACCTCGGCCTTGCGCTGCGCCTGCCGGTAGGCGGTGGCGGCGCCGTCGCGGTCCTGCACGGCGCGGCGTACCTCGCTCTCCACGTCGCGCAGCGTCTGGTCGAGCGTGGCCGAGGCCTTCTCCAGCGCATGCTGCTTCCTGGAGATGGTGGAATGCTTGCTCATGCGGTTCCAGATGGGAATGGAAAGGGAAACTTCCACATACTCGCCGCCATTGTTCTTGAACTGGGCCTGGAAGGGGGCCGTCTGGGAGCCCTGATAGGTATAATAACTGGTGCTCCATCCGGCATAAAGGCCCAAGGAAGGAAGTGTCTGCCACTTGGCCGTATTAAGCTCCCTCTTGGCGTTGAGCTCTTGCATGGAGGCAATCTTGACAGCCGGATTATGCTCAAGGGCAAAGCTCACCGCTTCATCGGCGACACCTTGTTCTGCCTGCCAAACAGGCATCGAGGTGTCGATGACCAGTTCCTCATCCAAAGGCCAGAACATAAGGTCGGCCAAGGTCATTCTCTGGCTTTCATACATGTTGCGCGTGTTCGTGAGGTCATATTGGCGGTCTGCAAGGTCTGCCTCCATCTGCACGACATCGGCATGGCCCTTCTGGCCCAGTTCTTCCTGGCGGCGGGCCTTGACCAGCGCCTGCTCCGCCACGGACACCTGCTCCTCGTACACGTCGACCAATCTCTTGTAATACACCACGTTGTAGTACGCCTCCATCACTGCCAGACAGATGTCTGCTTCGACCTGTTTCTCCTGCGAGTCGGCGATCAGCAGTCCCGTCTTGGAAATCTTGTAGTTGTTCACTGCCTTGAACCCGTCGAAGAGGTCGTACCCGGCACTCACTCCGTAGTTGTTGTGGAACGAGGTCGTATTGAAATAGGTGTTGGTCTGCGGGTCGATGCTTCGGCCGAAGTTGTAGTATGCATAAGTATTCGCACTGATCTGCGGGGTGAACAGCGCCAGCGCCGCATCGCGGCGGTCAATCTGTGCATCGCCGACGGCCGCCTGCTGGATCCTCATCTTCGTCGAGTTGGAAATGGCGTACTCCATGCAGTCGTGCAGGTTCATGACACGCGGCTCCTGGGCTCCCGCGTTAATCGCGAAGAGCCCGATCGCCGCAACACAAACGCTTATGAAAAGCTTTCTATCCATAATTCTAACATCTTTTCTGCATAAAAAGCAAGCATTTGCCGTGCCAAAAGGCTTAAGGTGCTGATTATGAGCACAATGCGAAAAGATGGGATACGGAAAAAGTGTAAAGGACTTTACAACCCTTTACACTTTTCGCTTTACACTTTACAGTTTATGGAGCTATCTGAACCGGAGCTCGAAGACGGTCTGGAGCTTGTCGCTTCCGGCCAGTTCGATGCTGCCGTTGTGGTTGCGCATGATCTGGCGGGCCAGGGACAGGCCGATGCCGGAGCCTTCCGTCTTGGTGGTGAAGAACGGGATGAATATCTGTTCCTGGGCAGAGGCGGGTATCGGTTCGCCGTCATTTGATACGCGTACGATGACTTCGTCGTCCTTTCCCATCCTGGCTGAAATGACGATATGCTTTGCACCGGCCTGAAGGGCGTTCTTGATGAGGTTGATGAGGATCTGCGAGATCTGTCCCTCGTCGGCGTAGATCATCAGGTCCGGATCTTCCGGACGATAAGTGCATTCCGCTCCGCAGGAAGTCAGGGGCTCGCCGTTCAGGGCTATCACCTTGTCCATCAACTCCTTCAGTTCGAGGGCCTTGCGTATAGGCTTGGCTACGCCGGACAACTGCCTGTAGGTCTGGACGAAGCCTATGAGGTTCTTGGACGAGTCAGAGATGGTCTCCAGGCCGGCCTTGA
Organism: uncultured Bacteroidia bacterium; assembly: GCA_902785785.1. GTDB lineage: Bacteria > Bacteroidota > Bacteroidia > Bacteroidales > UBA932 > Cryptobacteroides. The sequence continues at coordinate 3,496 of CADAAA010000011.1, forward strand.
TGTCCAGCTCGCTGTGGCCGTTCTCGTCCACCGACTTGGCCATCGCGTCGGAAAGGGAAGCGATGGGCGAGACGGTATTCATGATCTCATGCGTGAGCACGCGGATGAGTTTGGTCCAGGAATCCTGCTCGTGGGCCTGCCGCTGTTTCTCAAAGATGGTGCGTATGCGGTTGAGGGTACGGTTGAACTTGTTCTTGTCGCGGAAGCGGAAGTTCAGTTCCCCGTCCTCGAGCGCGTCCATCATGTATGCGACTTTCTTGATGTCCCTGCGCCTGGTCCGCAGCGTTGCGACCACTGCAGCGATGGCGGCAACGATGACTACGAGCAGTATGACTTGGTAGGGCTGCATGCTACAGGCCGTATTTTTTCAGTTTTGCATACAATGTGGGACGGCTCACTCCGAGCATCTTTGCCGCTGAGGAGATGTTGCCGGAGGCGCGTTCCATCGCATCGCGGACCATCCTCTCTTCATCGGCTTCGCTGATAGCCTTGACGGTCGTTCCTGACGGTCTTGAGGCATGCTCAAGCTGCATGTCCTTCTCGGTGAGATCGTTCCCTTCGCTCAGGATGACGGCCTTTTCGATGCAGTTCTGCAACTCGCGGATATTGCCGCTCCAGCGGCAGTCCTTCAAGGCGGCCGCCGCCTCCGGGGCAAGCCCGGTCAGGGGGCGGTGATATTTGAGGGCGAAGCGCTCCATGAACATCTGTGCCAGTGGAACGATGTCCTCCTTCCTCTCGCGAAGCGGCGGAAGTGCGATATGGACCGTATTGATACGGTAGTAGAGATCCTCGCGGAAACGCCCTTCGCGCACCAGCGCTTCCAGGTCCATGTTGGTGGCGCAGATCAGGCGGATATTCACCGGTCGGGACTCAGTGCCGCCGACCCGGACGATGCTGCGGCTCTGGATGGCACGCAGCAGTTTGGCCTGCAAATGCAGGGGGATGTTGCCTATTTCGTCAAGGAATAAAGTGCCGCCATCGGCCTGCTCGAATTTGCCGACGTGGTCGGTATGCGCATCGGTAAAAGCTCCCTTCACGTGGCCGAAGAGCTCGCTTTCGAACAATGTCTCCGTGATGGCGCCGGCATCGACCGCGACCATCGGTTTCCCGCTCCGAAGGCTGCGGGCGTGGATCTCGCGTGCGAGGACATCCTTGCCTGTACCGTTCTCGCCGGTGATCAGTACGGTGGCTTCGGTAGGGGCTATCTTGTCGAGTGTTTTGCGGATACTCACCATCGCAGGCGATGTGCCCCAGAACATGGTTTCTTCGCTTCGCCCGGAACGGGAGTCTCCGTTCCCGGGGCCGGAAGAATCCCTCTTCATCGCTTTCCTGGCCTTGTCCCGTGCCGCGGTGAGCACCTCCAGGAGTTTGTCGTTCTCCCAAGGCTTTACGATGAAATCGAAGGCCCCGCGTTTCATCCCTTCTACGGCCAGGGCGATGTCGGCGTAGGCGGTGAACAGCACCACCTCCACTTCCGGAGCCATCTTCTTGATCTCCCCTGTCCAGTAAAGCCCTTCGTTTCCGGTATTGATGCTGGTATAGAAATTCATGTCCAGCAGCACGACGTCCGGGCGGAACTGCTCCAGCGTCGATACTAAAGTAGAAGGGGATGGGATAGTCTTCACCTCGGCGAAATGCATGGGCAGAAGTATCTCAAGCGCCCTTCTGATGCCGAGGTTGTCGTCAACGACCAGTATTTTCCCTGTCTTTGAAGCCATTATCGATTGTTAAAACATTGTCCTGTGGATGACGGTGGGATCCATCTTGTCGAGGCTGGTGACTCCGGTGGCGGCCATGACCCCGGCCAGTTCGGCCGTCATGGCCCGCATCCGCTTCGCCACTGCCTCTACGCCGTCCTGCACGAGCGGCATCAGGTGCCGCCCTACCGAGACGGCGTCGACGCCGAGCGCGAGGGCCTTGTAGGCGTCCATGCCGCTGACCACTCCGCAGTCCAGGAATATCTTCATCTTGCCGCCGACTGCATCCAAGATGGGCTCAAGGGCCATCAGAGGCGGGATGGAATACTTGACGCGGCCGCCGTGGTGCGAGAGCACGATGCCGGCTACGCCGGCGTCCAGGCATTTGCGGGCGTCGCTTACGCTCAGCACGCCCTTGACGATGAACGGCAGGCTGGAAGCCTTGACGAACGACTTGAGGTCCTCGAAGGTCTCGTTCTTCATCGGGACGCCCATCACAACATCGTATCCGCCGGTCGAATTGAACGAATGGTCGATGTCCATGCCGATGGCGAAGCATCCGGCTCCTATCGCGTGCTTGATCCTCCTGAACACCTCGGCATTGTCCCTGTGGGGCTTGATGACCTTGATCGTCCTGGCCCCCGTGGCGATGACTTCCTCGAGCTCCTTGTCCTCGCCCATCCCCATCCAGTGGACAGCGTTGCATTCTTTCGCCGCCTGGGCATAGATGGCCATTCCGTTGGCGGGATTGTGCAGGTGCGAAAGGGCTGCTGTCATGATAGGGGTGTCGAAGGTCTCGCCGAACAGCTCGAACTTCGTCGAAGGGATGTCCGAGTCGAGATACCTCGTCTCGAGCATCAGCGAATCGAAATAATACCTTGTAAAGGAATCCGGATCTCCCGGCCTCCATGCCGGGATGATGTTCTGGGCGGCGGCCTGCCGCTGCTGCTGCGCCGCCGGAGCATCCGCCGCTGCCTGGCGGGCGGAGGCGATAGAAGGCACGGACATCGCGGCCATCGAGGCCGTGGATACTTTGACGAATGATCTTCTGGACATCTGTTTATCTTTCATAGTGTTCATGGATTAGTTTCTACGTCTTGGCCAAAGCGGTCTGTTGCTGGGCGCTTCCTTCGCTTCGGAAGGCCTCGCCACGGGGCTCTCGTTGCCGAAGAGATACGAAGGCTCGAAGCCGCCGCAGTCGATCACTATCTTCTCGAACACCGTTCCTGGCTCGATGGGTTTGATGGTCAGCGTGTGCTCGCCAGCCCTGGTGATGTCGAAGCTTTCGACGGCATCGACAACCCTGGTGGCCACGGTGGGATAATATACCGAATAGATGTTCTCCGGCTCCTCGTTGAGGCGGCCGTTGAAGTTGATCTCCTTGGCGGGACCGCCGTCTATGCTGGCGGTGAAGCGGTGGCCTTCACGGCGCGCGAAAGCGAGCGTGGCGTTGAGGATGAAATGGATATTGACACTCTTGACATCGGAGGTGAGCTTGAATCTGTAGCTGATCTCGGCTCCGTCCGTGGCCTTGCTGTAAGGCTGGAGCGAGATGCCGCTGAGCGTACGTCCCATATACGGAATGACCGTCCACTTGGCCTCGGCGGCATCCTTGGAGGCATAGAAATGCTCCGCCTCCATGGTCACGGTACCGTTCTTCTCCGTGAACTCGTAAAGCCCCGGCTTGACCTCCTCGAAGCGGCCTACGGCCGGCTGGGTGTCAGCCGGGAAGTTGTCGTTCCAGCTGGTGTAGCCAATATGCTTCTGGGTCATCATGCCGTTCCATTTGCCTCCGGCGATGTCCGTATTGTACGCGGCGTTGAGTTCCGTGTCGCGCTTGAAGTCCCTTTCGCAACGGTCGGCCCACTCGTTGGCGGCGGGATTGCCTTCGGCGAGGAGCTTGTGGTTCATGGCCTGGGCATAGTACATGTCATAGACATTGGCCAGGGCCTGGGTGGGGAAGAGGATGAGCTGCTGATACACGTCGCGGTACTTCGGGTCGAGGGTCAGGTACTGGCGAAGGGCTTCCGCCTCGAGGCGGGCCCACTCATCCGCGACCTGCTTCCATTCGCCGGACTCGAGGTTGTAGGTGTTCTTGTCGAGCATCTCGGCCGTGATACGGCCGCTGTATTTGCAGAGGAGGTTCAGGATGCGCGTGGCCTCCTCCGCCTGGTCGGCGCCGAACTGCTGCTCGCAGAATCCGTAGGTATGCTCGAGCAGCGTGGAAGCCGAGTACTTGAACGGACTCCAGGCCATGTCCAGGAAAAGCGAAATGGGATATTCCATGGGCTTGAGGTCGCCGACGTTGAGGACCCAGATCTTGTCCACACCGTAGTCGAAGGTCAACTGCATCTGCTCCCAGAGATGCTGTACAGGGGTGACATTGAGCCACTTGGAGTTGCGCGGGGCACCCACGTAGTCCACGTGATAATACATGCCCCAGCCGCCCTTGTGCTGCCGCTCGGCGGCATCGGGGAGCTTGCGGACATCGCCCCAGTTGTCATCGGAGATAAGGATGATGACATCGTCCGGGACGCGCAGTCCTTTCTCGTAGTAGAGCTGTACCTCCTTGTAGAGGGCCCACACCTGGGGACGCTGCTCGGCGGGCTTCCCTGTCACTTTCTTTATGATGTTGCGCTGGTCCTTGAACAGGCCTTCCATCATCTTGATGTTCTGCTCGTCGGAGCCGGCAAGGGCGGCGTCACCGTCGCCGCGCATGCCTATGGTGATGAGGTCCTCGTTGTCCTTCGAACGCTCTATACCCTCGCGGAAGAAGCGCTGGAGCTCCTTCTTGTTCTTGGTGTAATCCCAGACGCCGCCGTAGGCCTTGGGATTGCGGGCCCACTCCTGATGGTTGCGTGCCATGGGCTCATGGTGCGAGGTGCCCATCATGATGCCCATGTCGTCGGCGGTCTTGGAATTGAGCGGATCGTCGGCATAGAACGCCCACCCCCACATGGCGGGCCACATGAAATTGCCGCGCAGGCGGAGGATGAGTTCGAACACATCGGCATAGAACTCATGCCCGCCGAAGTCCGTGCCGTAATAATTCTTCACCCAGCCGGTGAGGCAGGGGGCTTCGTCGTTGAGGAAGATGCCGCGGTACTTGACCGCGGGCTCTCCGGCGGTGTAGGTGCCGGGCTCGATGGAGACATTGTCGAGATGCTCGATGGGCGTATCAGCCCAGAAATACCATGGCGAAACGCCTATCTGCTCACTGAGCTCGTAGATGCCGTAGACCGTGCCTCTGCGGTCGCTTCCCGCGATGACAAGGGCTTCCGAAACCCCCTGGAGGGGGTTCTTGACCACGGTCATGATGTATTTCTCATTCTTTCCCTCTAGCGCGGAACGGTCTATCTTGCCGCTGTCAAGGATTTGCGAGATGTATTTCGTGCCTATGGTTCCGACGATGATCATACTGCCGGAACGGGGTTCGTTCAGGACTGGCGCTTCGTTGCCGCTGACGGCCTTGAAATCCTTCTGGAGCGCTTTCAGCGCAATCTGCACGGCGCTGTTGTCAGCCGCGTCTGCAAGTATGGCGGTGGGAACGCCTCCGGCTATCACCGGGAAACGGTCCGGAGACAGGTCATGATGGGCTATCCCCTTGTGGTCGATTGCCATCATCTGGACAGTGCCCAGCAGGCAGGCGAGGAGTACTGCGGTCAGTATTTTCTTCATGGTAGGTTGGTTTGTGTCTGTGTGTTAGAAGCTTACCTTGGACTTGAGGCAGTAGTCGATGGCGGCGGCGTTGCCGCTCTTGGCGGCCAGCGAGGCATAATAATATGTCTGGCTGATATCGATGGTGGCATACTGCATCGCCAGGTCGTAGAGGGTATAGCCTAGGGTTTCGTCCTTGAACTTGCTCTTGCGGATCTCCTTCTCCGTGGTGTTGAACATGCGGCAGTAGGCCGCTACGGCCTCTTCGTAATACTTGATAGCCAGGGATTTGCTGCCCTTGCGCGCGTAGCAGTCACCCAGCGCGTCGTACATCCAGTAGTCGAGCGTGAGGGACTTGCCGAGGTTGGCGTCGATCCACTGGTTGGTCAGGGAGATGCAGTCGTCGTTGCGGCGAAGTATGTTCAGCACCATCGCGTACTGGTATTCGCTGTACATGGTCAGCACGTCCATTTCACGAAGGGTGGCGAAAATGTCCGCCGCCTGGGCGTACTCCTTGGCATCCATGTGGGCCTTGAGCGTTCTCACCATCTCCTCGAGGGGGTCCGTCTCCTCCTCGATGGGTGCGGAAGCTGTCTGGAAGTCCTCTTCGAAACGGTCATCGACTATGAGCCGGCTGCCTTCCTGCGACACTGTGCCGAAGCAGTCGAAGGCGGAGTTGCCGACCAGCAGCGGTACAGTCTGCTTGGTGATGACGAATGCAGGAAGATTCTGGACTATGACCTTGCCTATCTTGAGGTTGCGTATCACGAACGAGGCGGCCTTGGTGGAAGTGCCGTTGGGCATCTTCACCGTGGTCATTCCGTTCACGTCGGCATCGGCTATGTACCCGTTCTCATATAGGAACATATAGGTGGTAGACGATACGCTGGCATACCAACTTTCAGGAGTGTAGTATGTCCTGACGCCCACGCCGTTGACGGAGGCTTCCATGGTGTAGCGTCCGTCCGTCTCCTGATGGAGGGGGATCACGGTCTGGGCGCGCAGGGCAGGGGCGGCGAGCGCCGCTGTAAGCATGGCGGCAAGGAAAAGCGGGATTCTCATGTCTGCAAGCGGTTAGATAGACAAATATAGGAAAATAACACGATTTAAAGACGGATTCAATCTTTCTTTGTATATTGCAGAAAAGAAAAACCTTAGCTATAAACGAATATGAATTTGAAAAGAATCCTCAGCCTTGCGCTGCTTTCCTTCGCTGCTTTCGTGGCATTCGCCCAGCATCCGACACCGGTGCACAGTTATCTTGAGATATACGACCTGGACAGCGGCACCCACAAGGTCATCAAGGAGTTCGACTATGTCGTAGAGGCCCCTGACTGGACCCCTGACGGCCAGTGGCTCGTGTTCAATTCCGGCGGCAAGCTCTACAAGATGGCCCCCGACGGCTCTACGGACCCGATCGAAATCCCCACCGGTTCCATCACCCAGTGCAACAACGACCATGTCGTCACTGTCGACAACAAATGGATAGGCCTCAGCAGCAACGACCCTTCGGTCAGCAGGGGAGGATCCTATGTGTTCATCATGCCCTTCGAGGGCGGCGAGCCTCGCAAGATCACTCCGCTCAGCACCAGCTACCTCCACGGCATCAGCCCTGACGGGAAGACCATAGCCTATTTCGCCCAGCGCGGGACGGGTGAGGAGCGTAGCCAGGATGTCTATACCATGTCGGTCAAGGGTGGAAAGGAGATCCGCATGACCGACGCTCCCGGCGTGGACGACGGCCCGGAATACAGCCGTGACGGCAAGTATATCTGGTTCAACAGCGAACGCACCGGCCGCATGCAGGCATGGCGCATGAGGGCAAACGGCAAGGACCAGACGCAGATGACCTTCGACGAGGACATGAACTCATGGTTCCCGCACATCTCCCCTGACGGCCAGAAAGTCGTATACATCGCCTATCATGACTACGAGCTCCAGCCTTCGCAGCATCTGCCTGACCTGAACGTGCAGATCCGCATGATTCCCGCTACCGGTGGCGAGCCCAAGGTCCTTGTGGAGTTTTTCGGCGGCCAGGGCAGCATCAACGTCAATTCCTGGAGTCCTGACAGCAAGAAATTCGCTTATATCAGCTACCGTACGACAGAGGAACTGACCGCCCCGAAAAAGGAGATGGCGGTCCAGCTCTACTCGGTACGTTCGCTCATCGGTACTCCTGAATTGTTCGCCAAGAACCATGACTATGTGCTCAGGAGACTGTCCGAGCTGGGTTACACCGGAGTCGAGGCCATCAGCTATGCCGACGGCATGTTCTCCGGCCTTACCCCTGCGGCGTTCCGCAGCGAGGTGGAGAAATACGGACTCAAGATCGTCTCCTCGCATGCCTCCCGCGGCCTGCTCAAGTCGGAGCTTGCCTCCGGCGACTTCTCGGCCGCCATGCGCTGGTGGGATGACTGCATCGCTGCCCATAAGGCCGCCGGCATCCCCAGGATAGTGCTGACCTCCCTGCCTCTGCCCGAGGACGAAGCCCAGCTCAAGGCTATGGCGTCTTTCCTCGAGGCCGTTGGCGCCAAATGCCGCGAAGCCGGCATCCGCTTCGGGTATCACAGCCACTCGCATGAGTACAATGTCGTCGCCGGAAACACCGTGCTTGACTACTTCATCAGTCATACCTCCCCGGAGAATGTCTTCTTCCAGATGGACGTGTACTGGGCTGTCATCGGCAAGGCCAGTCCGGTGGAGTACTTCAACAAGTATCCCGGCCGTTTCGAACTCCTGCACATTAAGGACAAGTATGAGATCGGACAGAGCGGGATGGTCGGCTTCGAGGCGATCTTCAAGAACGCCGCCCGTGCCGGCATGAAGGGCTATGTGGTGGAAATGGAGTACGCCAGCACTCCCAACATCCTCCGCGGCCTGCGCGAAAGCGCCCTCTACCTCCGCAACGCCTCATACGTCCTGCCGGACTACTCCAACCTGCCGGCGGAGCAAATGCGCATAAGATGAACGACCATTCCTTCCAGATAAACTTCAAGCAGTATTACAGGCAACTGTGCATCTACGCCCTGCATTTCGTCGAGAACGCGGGTGCGGCCGAGGACATTGTGCAGGATGCCTTCGTCGGCTTGTGGCAAAGGAGGGATGATATCAGGGACGTCAAGCCGTATCTCTACGCATCGGTCCGGAACGGATGCCTGACATTCCTGAAGAAACAGCGCCAGAGTACGGAAGGCCTTTCGGACGGCATGCTGGAAGACCTTCCGGACGAAGGGCTCGAAGACCGTTCCGAGATAGAGGCCAGGATGTGGTCAGCCATCGACTCCCTGCCGGAAAGGAGGCGCCAGGTCCTCCTGATGAGCAAGCGCGACGGCATGAAGTACGAGGACATCGCCTACCACCTCGGCATCTCCGTCCACACTGTCCGCAACCATATCTCCAAGGCTCTGGAAGGCCTCCGGAGCCTGCCATTGAAGTTTTTCTCATTTTTCTTCTGCACAGGATAGTACTTTTTCCCTATTGCAGAGTCTTAATGGTAAAAACTCTGCTGTATGCCTGTAAAAAACAATGAAGAGTCGCTCCAGTTTGTCCTGCGCCATTACCGTCGCAGGCTGTTCGATCCTGACAGCGCGATAGGCCGTTTGCGCAAGGATGTCGGTATTGACAGGGCCTGGATGCTGCGCAGGGCGGTACTGGGACTGTCCGCCGCTGCCGCCGCGGTGGCGCTCATCCTTTCCGGGATGGCGCTGCACCGCTTGAGGATGAATGTCTGGGAGGAGACCACGGCTTCTGCCGTCGTGCTCCCGGACCACTCCACAGTAATGCTCAAGGAAGGATCTTCACTGGCCTTCCAGCCGCGCCGCTTCGCCAAGGACCGTACGGTCCGCCTCAGCGGCATAGGCTACTTCGAAGTGGAGCGCAATCCTTCCTCCCCCTTCGAAGTGCTCTCCGGCGAAGCCCGCGTCCGCGTCCTCGGAACGAAGTTCCAGTTCGACGCGGACCGCAGCGAAGTCTACGTCCGCGAGGGCCGTGTCCTGTTCGCGAAAGAACAGTCTGACGCGGGTCTCGAAATGACGGCCGGGACGCTCGCCGTCCTCATGGACGGCTCCGAAATGCCCGTCATCGTCCGGACATCCACCAATCCCGACGCCTGGGCCACGGGACGTCTGGTGTACAATGCCGTCCCGCTCGGAGATGTCCTCGCTGAGCTGTCCTCCCTCTTCGGAGCGGAGTTGACCGTTACCCGCGGAAATGCCAAAAGCGCGTCCCTCACCGGAGAATTCCTGGTCTCCGACGGCCTCGCCCACATTGTCTCCGCCATCGAGACAGCCCTGGGCGTCGATATCCTTTCCCCTGATGACAGTCTCTGATGCCCCGTGGTCGTTAAATGCTTGATTATGAGAAGGATGACGTACTTAACTACCCCTTGCAGAAGGGGGTAGTCATATTAAGGAATCCATTGATTCTTAAAGAGATAGTTACCACAACACACTTCGCTACAACGATTATAGAATAGTATGAAAGCACATTTTGTCATATTGATTCTACTTATCGATATAGCCTTGACGGTGATGTCCGGGCCGTCGCTGCGGGCCCAGACGGGGACGACTTATCTCTCTGAGATGCAGGCATTGAGAGACAAGTATGGCGTCACCTTCGTATATGAGTCTTCCCTTCCGCTGGACCGGTCCAGCCGCAGTGTCAGCAGCTGTACGTCGCTGACGCAGAGCATCAGGGACCTTTTCGATGGGAGTGGTATCAGGTACGAGATCCGGGGACATACTGTCATATTGCGGGCTGCTGAAGAACCGGCCCGGGTCACTTACGAAGAGCCGGCGGCGATGTTTGACACCCTGCGTCCCGCACGCATCGAGGCTGCCTGGAGGGACACTCTCGTGGCGGCGAAGGTGTCTGCCGACCGCCTGCGCCGCGTCACGCGGACGCAGACCGGCCTGACGCGCCTTGACGGGAAGGAGCTGAACAAAGGCTTCGCCGTGTTCAGCACCCCTGACCTCATCAAGACTCTCCAGCTCCTTCCGGGTGTGGCTTCCGGTACGGAGCTGATGTCCGGACTGTTCGTCCACGGCGGAACGGGAGGGGACAACCTTTTCCTCCTGGATGGTTCATCCATTTACAATACCAGCCATCTCATAGGCCTGTTCTCAGCGTTCAACACCGATGTGGTGGACGGAGTTGATTTCTACAAGAGCGGCTTTCCTGCACGGTATGGCGGCCGCTTGTCATCAGTGGTGGATGTCACCACACGTGACGGCGACTTGTACGAAAGGCACGGAACTTTCTCGCTGGGCCTGATCGACGGGCGTATCCAGCTTGAAGGACCGTTGGTACGCGGACGAACGTCCTTCATCTTTGGGTTGCGCAGGACCTGGATGGACACAGTCACCATTCCGATGATAGCCTATCTGAACAGTACAAGGAAGGGAGACAAGTCCCACGGACACTATGCATTCTGGGACATGAATTTAGGCATCACTCACCATCTGACAGGCAGGGATATACTGCGCCTGCGTTTCTTCAACGGGATGGACCGTCTGCGGATAGGTAACAACCAGGAGTCACGGAATTATGATGATAAAGGCTCTTTACAGCATACCGGATACAATTCTACCAACGGCGGATTGGCATGGGGCTCGACTACGGCGGGGCTGACTTGGAACCATGTTTTCTCGGATGAGTTTGTATCACGGGTGGGGCTTTATTATTCTTACAATGTTTCCTGCGTCAGGTTCGGTGGCCGTTATTGGTCCTGGTTTGACGATCAGAACAATTATTCCTGCGTGGAGGAGTACGACCGCTCCGGTATCCATGGTATCCGTCTTGGGGCGGACTTCGACTGGGAACCGACCGCTTCGCACCACATACGCTTCGGTGCGTCGTGGGAACATCACGCTTATATCCCCAACCGTTCATTGCGCCAGTGGGAGGAGCGTGGTAAGGAGACGGAAGAGGTATACAATGGGGCGATTGGCACCCGTTATGGCGGCGAGGAACCGTCGTTGTATATTGAGGATGAGATGACCCTGTTGCCGGGCCTGACGGCGAATGCAGGCGTGCGCGCGGCCTTTTTCCTTGTAAAGGGAAAGGCGTACGCGCTGCCCGAGCCGCGCTTCGCGCTGCGCTACGACGTCTCCGACGCCGTAGCCCTGAAGGCTTCGTACACATGGATGAACCAGTTCGAGCATTGGATCCAGACCACATATGTGGACCTGCCGACCAGCTTGTGGCTGCCCAGTACGGCCGGCATACACCCGATGCATTCCCAGCAGGCCGCGGCAGGTGTCTATTCGCGCCTTCCGCACGGGATGCATCTGGATGTCGAAGGTTTCTGGAAGACTCTGGAGCACATCTACGAGTATTCCGGCCCTGCGGCGCTCTATCCTCCTATAGACCGGTGGGAGTCGGCCTTCACTGAAGGTCGGGGTCGAGCCTATGGCGCAGAGATGTCTTTCGGCTGGGAAGACGAGGACACCAAGGTCGACATGGCTTACACTCTTTCGTGGACCGAGCGCTTTTTCTCGGAGTTCAGCGACAGGTGGTACCGAGACCGCAACGACAACCGTCACAAGTTCAATGTCACCGCTTCCCACAAGTTCAGCAGGAAGTTCGAGATCTACGGCGGCTGGATTTACCACTCCGGAAACCGCATGACTGTAGGTTCGCAGGGGAAATACCTTGGAACGGGAACGCGGTCCGACGGGAAGACGATGTACTACTACGAAAAGGCTTTTACGGGTCCGAACAACGTCAAGCTTCCTGACTACCACCGCCTGGACGTCGGCATGAACTTCATCAAGCAGCGGCCTGACGGTAAGATAAGGACATGGAACTTAAGCATTTACAATGTCTACTGTCGGATGAATACCGTCTATGCCGATGTGGGAATCAATGAAGACGGAGAATATGTCGGCGAATCTGTCGGCTTTATTCCCATCATTCCGACTTTCAGTTACACCTTGAGATTCTGAGCCATGAAGAGAGCATTAGTTATATTGGTTTTCTGCATCGCACTGGTTGCGTGCGAACGCAGTTTCGATATCACCAGTCAGGTGGGGGACAATACTGTATGGATGAGCTTCATCCCTTCCAACGACTATGACACGACCTTTTTCATAGTCCAGGGGACGACTCCGTTGGCCGGGATCACGGACCCGCTCAAGACCAATGGGGAGACAGTTGATGTCCGAGTAAACGGCCAGTCTCTTGTCATGAAGAAGGATGGCAGGCGATCGGTGCCGGACCGGGTTCAGTTCTATGCTACTGACCATGTCTTCTCGCCAGGGGACATGGTGGAGGCATCGGCGTTGGTGCCGGGAGCCGGCTCCGTACATGCCTCTTGCGAGGTGCCGGAGGCGTTTCCGGATTATACCTGGAAGGGCAGGTTGGTCCCGAGGTCGTCACCGACCTCCTTTACCATAATAGTGGATCTCGACTATGAAGGCCCCGGGGACGGGGGATACTACGGCGCTGCGGTAATGCAGTACTACGAAGAGGACAGCCAGTGGGAGAATTATGACGCTGAGACCGGAGAGAAGTATTGGGGAGAAATCTATCACACGACACATAGCGGATCGCTTCCTCCGAGCGGTCTTGCGAATGTGGACGAGCTGCTGTCCGCCCAAGGCGAGGCTCCCGTCAGCGTTTCTCCGAAACACTTCAACACCTTGTCCGGTTCGTATCCGCGCGTACAGATTTGGCGCGATACGCCTTTCACCGTTCCTTCGGACCGGAACCGCCATATGACCATCGCTGCCCGATGCAGCGAGCAGCCAGCCCATACGGATTATACCGGAGGCAATACTGACGGTTGGACGGAATACCGCTACAAGTACCGTATTGTCCTTTACCGCTTCTCCGAGAGCTGTTACAACTATCTTAAAGCCCAGTACAATGTCAGCAACAACGACTTCTCGAGTCTAGGCCTGGCGCCCCCGTCATTCGTGTACACTAACGTCAATGGCGGTTCAGGCGTCTGCGGTGCCTACACCGTCATCTCATCCGACTGGATCGAACTTGAGAAATAGCTTTTTAATTTAAACGACAACAGTGATATGAAAGCAAGATTTAACACAACCTGCATGATACTAAGCCTTCTTCTGGCAGCATTGTCCTTTGAAAGCTGCCATGTTTATGGCTCAGAAGATTCGGACTGGCTGAATAGCGTAGTCTTTGAGAATAGGACCGGACATGCCCTGCATGTGGATGTCCGATACCCGAGTGGAAAAAGTGACAAGGAGTTCTGTTCATTGGATATTCCGTCCGGCTCCTACGCATCGAAGGAGATGCTCTTCTATATCTTCTCCCCCGGTTTATTTACTTCTTGCGTCATTACGTTTGATGACGGGCGTGTCTTGACGTACAAGAAGGGCAGCACTGTAGAGGGCCCTCCAAGTCCGCTTAATCCGTCTGAGTACGTGATTAACCGTCTCGAGACCATGTGTGTCTGGACCTTCACTATCACGGAGGATCATTATAGGATTGCGGAATAAATAATGTCTATGAAATAATATGAGAATCATGAAAAACATACTGTTCATCCTTTTGTCACTCTGCATCGTTTTCTGTGCCGCATCATGTGAACGTGATGTAGAGGAAGATAGGTCGGGGATAATCACTTATGTGTTCAAAAATGACTCTGGCCATTCCCTATCCATAGAGATATCAGAGGCCAAAGGGGTAATTGATAAAGAAACACGGAAACCTTCCGGCCTTAAAAAGATTATATCCCTTGAAATTCCCAAAGGGACTTCTGCATATCAGGATATCATGAGCGGGTTCTTATCCCTGGCGGTAATGGACTTCTATACTTGTTCCATTGTCTTTGATGACGGCAAGAAACTGGAATACAGTAAGGAAACCATAGATGACACGATTGCAGACCGTACCAGCCCTTTATCTATCATGTCATATGAATACAACAACGTGGGCAGTCAACAGACTTATACCTTCACGATAACGGAAAGCCATTATCTATCGGCGGAATGATAGCTTCTGCTGCAATTCGCGCTTTTTCGTGCTTTTTTCGCCCCAAAAGCGCACCTTTTTGGCGTTTTCGTGCGCTTTTGAGCAGTTTTTTGCCGAATGGCGCATCTTTTTGGCGTTTTCGTGCGCGTGAGGGCTGGTGGGGGCGGAGAATAAGAGAATGGAGGAAAACGCCGGATGCTGTTCGATTTTTCGAGCGTTTTATGTAGATTTGCATTCGAGCAAAGACAAATCTATAAAACAGCTTTAACAATATGAGAATCATTATCCGCGACAACGCAAAGGAAGGCGGCCTGTGGGCTGCCCGTTACATCGCCGCCAAGATCAAGGAGAAGGCTGCGCGTACCTCCGACCCCTTCGTCCTTGGTCTCCCCACCGGTTCCACTCCGCTCAGCACTTATGCCGAACTGGTCCGCATGGTCAAGGCGGGCGAGCTCTCTTTCAAGAATGTCATATCGTTCAACATGGACGAGTATGTCGGCCTGCCAGTGGAGCATCCTGAGAGCTACCACTCCTTCATGTTCACCAACCTGTTCAACCATATAGACGAACCTCTGGAGAATATCCATATCCTCAACGGAAACGCTCCCGACCTTGCCGCCGAGTGCGCAGCTTATGAGGAGGCCATCGTCAAGGCAGGAGGCATCGACCTCTTCATGGGCGGTATCGGTGAGGACGGCCACATCGCTTTCAACGAGCCGTTCTCCCCGCTGGAGTCCCGCACCAGGGTGGTCACCCTCACCCAGGACACGCGCGAAGTCAATTCCCGCTTCTTCGGAGGCGACCCCGAGGCCGTTCCGGCACAAGCCTTGTCCGTCGGCGTAGGCACTGTCATGGACTCCAAGGAAGTGATGATCCTTGCCTATGGTTCCAAGAAGGCCCGGGCACTTGCCAGTGCCATCGAGGGCCCTATGTCGCACTACAATACAGTCAGCGCACTGCAGAAGCACCCCGCCGGCATCATAGTCTGCGACGAGGCCGCCATCGGCGAGGTCAAGGTGAACAGCTACCGCTATTTCAAGGCCGTCGAGGCCGCTGAGAAGCTGCTGTAGCTTCCGTGACCTGCCAGGTGAGGAAGCTCAGCTGCTTGTTGATCATTCTGACGCTCTGCGCCTGCGGGCAGCGGAGCGTCAGGATTTCTGGTGACAGGGCTCCGCTTGATACGGGCTGGACTGTCGCCTGCGACGGTGTTTCCGTCGAGGCGACGGTTCCTTCCACCGTGGCCGGCAGCCTGTACGAGGCGGGCTTCTTCGGGGAAGACCTCCTCGTTGGCCGCAACTATGAAAAAGTCGACAAGTCGATATTCGACGGAGTCTGGAGCTATACCACCGCCTTTGCGGGTAAGCCGGCGAAGGGACAGCATGCGGAGCTTGTCTTCGACGGTCTGAACTACTATGCGGATGTCTTCCTGAACGGCAGACAGATAGCTTCGTCCGATACGACCTTCGGCGTGTTCATCCAGCGCAAGTACGATGTCACGGATCTCCTGAAGGCCGATAACAAATTGGAAGTCAGGCTGCGCAGGGCGCAGAAAGGGGACCTCAACATCGGTTTCGTGGATTGGAATCCCCGTCCTTTGGACGAGAGCATGGGCATAGTCCGGCCGGTCACACTACACACTACGGGTGCAGTGTCCGTAGAGGATGTATATGTCGTTCCGGACCTGGACACTGAGAGTTTCGCAACGGCGGATCTTACGGTACGCGTTACCCTCTGCAACAAGGAGGATCGGCCGGTCGAGGCCACCTTGGTGCTGGGCCTCGGAGCCGGTGGCACGGCTTCCGTCCCTGTGGTCCTCGGCGCCGGGGAGACGCGGAGCATCCCGCTCACGCCCGCGGATGCCTCCATCCTGCACATCGACAATCCCCGGGTTTGGTGGACCTATGACCTTGGAAGTCCTGAGTTGTATAGACTCTCAGTGAAGGTAGAAGAAGGAGGATCGCTGTCGGACACAGGTGAAGCCACCTTTGGAATACGCAAGATCGAGAGCCGGCTCACTGAGGATGGTTACCGCCAGTTTACCCTCAATGGGAAGGACATCCTGTTGAAAGGCGCTGGCTGGACGGATGATATCTTCCTTCTGGATACTCCCGAATCCATCTCCCGCCAGCTCAGCTACGTGAAGGATATGAACTTGAACCTCATACGCTTCGAGAACGTGTGGGGCAAGGACGATACGGTGTACGACCTCTGTGACAGCCTGGGCGTGCTTGCCCTCGTGGGTTTCAGTTGCCAGTGGGAGTGGGAGGACTACTGCGGCCTTCCGGAAGTGAATGGTTACGGTTGCATCAATACTCCTGAATCTGAGGAACTTGCTGTCCGCTATTTCCATGACCAGGTGGTGCGGCTGCACAACCATCCTTCGGTGATCGCCTGGCTGACAGGCAGCGACCGCATCCCGAATCCACGCCTTGAGGAGCGTTACCTTGCCATATACGAAGCGGAGGATTATCGTCCTTATATCTGCTCCGCCAAGAATCTCAAGAGCCTTGCCGGCTGGTCCGGTACCAAGATGGAAGGGCCTTACGAGTACGTCGGTCCTGACTATTGGTACAAGGATACCAGGGCCGGAGGCGCCTTCGGCTGGAATACCGAGACCGGCATCGGCGCGAACCTGCCGCAGCTCGAATCCCTCCGGAAAATGATTCCGGAGGAGTCGCTGTGGCCTCTTTCCGATGCCTGGGACTACCATTGCACCGCTTCCGGCTCCGCGATGAACTCCACCAGAGTGCTGCAGCAGACCGTGAACGGTCTGTACGGCGGCTTTGACGGCCTGGAGGACTTCGTCCGCAAGGCCCACGCCGTAGACTACGACGGTACCCGTGCCATGTTCGAGGCTTTCCGCATTAGAGTCCCTCGGACAACCGGCATAGTCCAGTGGATGCTGAATTCGGCCTGGCCGTCGTTGTATTGGCAGCTCTATGACTGGTACGGAGTCCCTACCGCCGGTTACTATGGCACCAAGAAAGCCTGCGAACCCGTCCAGCTGCTGTTCGACTATTCCGACAGGAAGGTCTATGCCGTGAACGAGAGCGCCGGTGCAGCACCGCTTAAGTTGCAGGCTACCCTGAATGTTTTCGACGCGTCCTCACGCCTCATTGGGGAAGAGACAAAGTCCGTCAACGTCGGTTACAGGGACGTTGTCCCGGTATTCGACCTCAAGCGGTACGACGGAAAACCGCATTTCGTGGCCCTTCAATTGAATGATTCAGAAGGTCCGGTAGCGGACAATTTCTACTGCTTGCCGGCAGCGGACAATACTTATGAATGGAGGAGGTCGAACTGGTATGTCACACCCATCTCGTCCTATGCCGATCTGGGTTTTGCATTCGGACAGGGACCTTCAGAGGTGGAGGTCACTGTAGCACAATCTTCTGACGGATACGACGTTACTCTCACCAACAGGTCCTCCGTCATTTCCGTCATGAATATCCTCAAAGCACTTGACAGCAAAGGTGACCTTGTGGTCCCGGCATTCTGGAGCGACAATTTCTTCCCGCTCCTGCCGGGGCAGTCCAAGACCGTCAAATGCAGGACAGACACCCTTGACGTGCATTTCGAAGTAGGCGGCTAAGATTTGGAAATAAGGAGAATTCTATCTAAATTAACAACCCGAAACCAAAAGGATTACCACGTAATTACTAATAGAAATGGCCAAGAAATCATTCCTCGACAGGATCAGCGACCTGACGAAAATCGCTCATCGAGCCAATTTTTCCAGTGTGGACAAGCATATCGCGAATCTCAATTTCGAGACTCGATTCTCCGAGATGGTTACCACGCGCTATACCTGTAATTCCTTCATCGACAGGAAGATCAACCCGTCAAAGATAGAAAAGATACTCAAGGTGGCACGTATCGCGCCGTCCCAGGGTGACTGCCCGTCCGTACACGTATGGGCAGTCACCAGCGACGAGGCTCTCGCACGCATGCGCGAGGTTAACCCCTTTTCCGGTGCTCCGGCCGTGTTCATGGTCGGCTGTGACAGGGCAAAGGCCTGGGTGCGCAAATTCGACAACAAGAGCAGCGCCGATACTGATGCCGCAGTAGTATCCATGCATATCCTTCTGGAGGCCTCCGATCTCGGCCTTGGGACTGTGTGGCTCTCTGAATTCGACCCTGCCAAGGTGGCGGAGTTGTTCCCTGAGACTGCAGGTTATGAGATTGCCGCATTGCTGGCTGTCGGGTATCCCGACCCGAACGAAGAACCGGGTGTCCTCGTGAACGCCCACAAGCCCGTCGAGGATTTCGCCACAGTTCTCTAGAAGTATTTCTTCTCCTGACGGTCCAGGGCCACGAAGATGAATATCAGGATGGTGAAGGCCCAGAGGGAGGAACCGCCGTATGACAGCAGGGGCAGGGGTATGCCGATGACCGGCATCAGCCCTATGGTCATGCCGACATTGATGAAGAGGTGCATGAAGATGCAGCTCGCCACACAATAGCCGTAGATCCTCGTGAAGGATTCACGGCTTTTTTCTGCATCCGCTATTATACGGGAGATCAAAAGAACATACAGCAGGATGACGACTGCGCAGCCGACGAATCCCCATTCCTCTCCCACCGTGCAGAAGATGAAGTCTGTGCTCTGCTCCGGCACGAAGCCGTAGGTGGTCTGCGTCCCCTGGAGGAATCCCTTGCCGAACAATCCGCCGGAACCGATGGCGATCTTGGACTGGTTGACGTTGTAGCCTACGCCGGCCAGGTCTTCCTTCATGCCCAGAAGGACCTCGATACGGGCTCTCTGGTGGTCCTGCAGCACGTCGTTGAACAGGAACTCCGTCGAGAACGTCAGCAAGGTTCCGAGCAGGAACGCGCCGATGGCGGCCCAGAGGTAGATGTGCTTGTCGCGGTAAGCCCGGACCATGCAGATGGGGATGGCGCAGGCGCAGACTGCCAGCATCAGGTAGATGGGCTTGAACTTCAGCAGCATGGTCCATTTGCCCGCGGCGAGGGTGATGGCTTCGGCTACGGAAGGGTCCACGGATCCGAGCGCAGCGCCGCCGGGGACCAGCCATTCGCACAGCCAGGTCCAGATCCTCGGCAGGAAGGCGAAGAATAGCAGCGGCAGTCCGCAGCGCTTGATCCATGTGCCGAAACGGCTCGTCCGCAGGAAATATGCGAGCGTGACTATGCCTGCAAGTACCAGTATGGACGTATATGACGATGCCGTAAGGGTCAATATGAACAGGAGGATGCACATGCCGGCGATGGCGATGAGCCATCCCGTGAGTCCCTCGCGGTAGAGCACGAAGAGGAAACCGACATAGACCAGTGCGGATCCGGTCTCGCTCTCGGCGACGATGGTCAGCATGGGCAGTCCTATGATGAGGGCCACCGTGAGGAAGTCCTTTGCCTTGCTTATCTTGAAATTGGGCTTGCTCATCGTGGCTGCAAGGAGCAGCGATGTCGTTATCTTCGATATCTCCGCCGGCTGGAACTTGACCGGCCCGAACTCGAACCACGAATGCGAGCCCTTGACATCCTTGGACACGAATATCACCAGTACCAGCAGCGCCATCACCATTATGTATGACGGTACTGAAATGACCTCCCATAGTCGTGGGTTCAGGATGAAGAGTATGAGTGCAGCCAGTCCGAGCGAAGTGATGATCCAGACGAACTGCTTGCCGCTGCGGGCCGTCCAGTCGAAGATGCTGGCGGGTTCGGAGGAATGGATGGACGCATAGATGTTGATCCATCCGATGAGGATGAGGATCAGATAGTAGATGACTATCCTCCAGTCCACGGCCTGCTTGAGGCCCCTCTTGTATTGGCTGCTGGGCTCAAGCATGTCAGTCGGTCTTTACCCGTGACATGAGGTCTGCCTGAAGGATGCGGTCCTCCACGTATTTCCTTTCAGGCCTGATGTCTCCGGTCAGGTATTTCTCCACCATCAGCGACGCGATAGGACATGCCCAGGTCGCGCCGAATCCGGCATTCTCTATGTAGGCCGCTATCGCGATCTTCGGGTCGTCCTTGGGCGCGAAGCAGATGAAAACGGAATTGTCGGCGCCGCGGGGGTTCTGGGCGGTGCCGGTCTTGCCGCAGATGTCAAGCCCGGGGACGGCGGCGGCGTATGCCGTTCCGCCAGCCGCGCCGCCGCCGTTCACGGCCATGTACATGCCGTTGATGACTTTCTTGAAGTTCATCGTATCGACAAGCGTGTACTGGCGCTCCTTGTACTTGTCATCTATGGTGACGTTCCTGGAGTCCTTGATGATGTGCGGGATGATGTACCAGCCGCGGTTTGCCACGGTGGCGCAGAGGTTGGCGATCTGCAGGGGCGTCACGCCGATCTCTCCCTGTCCGATGGACAGCGAGATGATGGTCTGGAAGCGCCAGCCCTTGCGGCCGTAGGCTTTGTTGTAATATGCCGAGGTGGGGATGTTCCCGCCCAGCTCGGAGGGGAAGTCGCTGCCGAGCTTGCGCCCGAATCCGAAGCTTGTCACGTACTCCCTCCATTTGTCGAAAGCGTCCTGTATGGAAGCGTACTTCCTGTTTTCCAGGATGTTGCGGAATACGTAACAGAAATAGCCGTTGCAAGAGGTGGCTATGGCGTCGAGCAGGGCCAGTGGCGAGGCGTGCCCGTGGCAGCCGAGCCGCCGGCCGTTGCCGTACGGGAATCCGTGGCTGCACGGATACTTGTCGGACGGCTGCAGGACGCCTTCCTCGAGGCCGATCAGGCCGTTGACAAGCTTGAATACGGATCCCGGAGGATAGGATGCCATGACCGTACGGTTGAACATCGGGCGGTAAGGGTCGTTGATCAGGTCGTTGTAGTGTTGGCCGATGTCGGCAAGCTGGTCCACGCTGATACCCGGGCTGGAGACCATGGCAAGGATCTCGCCCGTATGCGGCTCGATGGCGACGACGCTGCCGACCTTGTTCTGCATGAGCATCTGCCCGTAGTTCTGCAGCTGGGCGTCGATGGTGGTCACGATGTCGTCTCCCGGGATGGCTTCCACGTCCATTTCGCCGTTGTTGTAGGCGGTCTGTATCTGGTTGTGGGAGTCGCGCAGGTATACATGGTAGCCTTTGGTGCCGCGGAGTTCACGCTCCCGTGCTGCCTCTATGCCAGTCCTGCCTATGTAGTCTCCAGAGCGGTACTCGCCCGGATGCTGCTTCATGTAGTCCGCATCCACCTCGGAGACATAGCCGAGGAGGTTGCCTCCGGCGTCGACAGGGTAGTCGCGTATGCTTCGGAGCTGTCCTTTGAATCCGGGGAACTTGTACTGGATCTCGGCGAACCTCATGTATGTCTGGGGCGGGATCTGCTTGATCATGGTCTGCGACTGGTAGCCGATACTCGAGCGGTACTTGCGGTAATAGGCCATCCTGTCGCGGATGAACTGGACGTCCACGTCCAGTGCCGCCGCGAGGGCGAGGGTGTCGAAGGCCTTGACCTCGCGCGGCGTCACGATGATGTCGTATGCGGTCTTGTTGCCGACGAGGATCTCCCCGTTACGGTCGTAGATGATGCCGCGTGTGGGGTAGATGGTCTCGTAGACCATGGAGTTGTTGTCGGAACTCTTCTTGTACTCGTCATGGATGATCTGGATGGAGAAAAGCTTGACCAGAAGGACGGCGGTGACGGCCCCCAGACCTATCAGAAGCTTGTTTTTCCTGCTGAGGTCCATGGCTTATCTCCTGGCTCCGCTGGTCCTCTCGGGGGCCAGTATGTTCGCGACGAAGATAGAGAGGATGTAGCTGCCGGCCAGGGAGGCGGCAAAGCGTATGCCGTTGAACCACAGAGGCCTCGTGCCCGCGCCGTCGGCCCAGATGTAGATGAACAGGAAGATGGCCAGCGCCATGAAGATGGCTACTGACATCTTCCAGACACCCTGCCTGGGTATGGAGATGTCCTCCTTGCGCGCGAAGACCTCGTCTCCGAAGATCAGGCGTATGATGCCCAGCCGGCAGAAGGCCACCGGGACGAGCGCAAGTGCGTTTAGCCCCAGCAGTCCGTCGGACAGCAGGTCCACCGCCAGGCCGGTTACGAACGCGATGAGCAGCGCAGTGACGTTGCCGTGCTTGATGGGAATGAGGAGTATCATCGCAGGCAGGATCGACAGCGTGACGTACTGCGAAAGCCTGAAGAAATTGGCGATGCAGATCTGGACGAGCAGCAGCAGGAGGAAGGTCGTGAAGAATCTTGTCTTGTTCATGGCTAGTCCTCCCCGTTCTGGTTTTCAAGGTTCTCGAGATACAGGATCTCCTCGCGTCCGGAGTTGGACACTACCGTGACATAGCGGAGCGCTGTAAAGTTCTGGAACAGGTCGACCTCGATCTCGTTCACGGCTCCGTTGACCACCCGGGACGAGCCGGCGATGCCGAGCGGGATGTCCGGCGGGAAGAGCGAGGAGTATCCGCTGGTCCATACGGTGTCTCCAGGGGCGTACTTGTACTGGAGGGGGATCTCGCTGAGCACCGCACCGTCCATCGTCACCCCGTCCCATGTGAGGGGACCCACCGCGCCTTCGTTTCCGAGGCGGGCGCTGATGCTGATGCCGGTGTTCATGAAGGACAGGCCGTATGCGTAATGTTTGTCCACCGCATCGATGATGCCGACTATGCCGGAGGAGGTGATGACGCCCGACTGAGGCTGCACCCCGTCCTCATATCCCTTGTTGAGTATGAAGTAGTTGTGCTGCTTGTTGCGGCTTATCTTCACGATGCTGGCAGGGATATGGTCGAAGCCGGAGAACACGAGGGTGGAGTCGGTGAGCATGCCGTTCTCCATCGCTGTCCGGACGCGGTCCTGGCTGCGCCTGAGCGCTTCGGCCAGCATGGCGTTCTCTTCCGCGAGGCTTTCATTTTCGGTCTTGAGGGAGAAATAGTGCCCGATACTGTCAAAACCGCCCCAGGCCCAGGCCATGAAGCGGTGCGAGGCCTTGCTGACCCAGATGTCCTGGAGGCTGCCGGCATGCTTGAGCATGCTCAGCGAAGCGATCTCCAGCAATACGAAGGTCACCACGCCAATGACTTTGGCCCATATCTTCCTCTCGTCGACCATTCTACCTCATGAGGAAGGAGTAGTTTTCGGTGTTCTTGAGTGCGATGCAGGTGCCCCGGGCCACGGAATGGAGGGGATCCTCCGCGACGTGGAACGGGATGTTGACCTTTTCGGAGAAACGCTTGGCAAGGCCCCTGAGAAGGGCGCCGCCGCCCGAGAGGAAGATACCGTTCTCGACGATGTCGGAGTAGAGCTCCGGGGGAGTCTGCTCGAGTACATGGAGTATGGAAGTCTCGATCTTGGCGATGGACTTGTCGAGGCAGTGGGCGATCTCCTGGTAGGTGATGGTGGCCTCGACAGGGTGGGCGGTCATGAGGTTCGGGCCGCGGGCCACGAACGGTTCCGGCTCCTCGTCGAGGTTCTGGATGACGGCGCCGACGGCGATCTTGATCTTCTCGGCGGTGATCTCTCCTACCTTGATGTTGTGCTGCTGGCGCAGGTAATACTGGATGTCGCTGGTGAATACGTCACCTGCTGTACGGATGCTGTCCTGGACCACCAGGCCTCCGAGGGAGATGACGGCGATCTCGGTAGTGCCGCCGCCTATGTCGACGACCATGTTGCCTTTCGGGGCCTCGACGTCAAGACCGATACCGAGGGCGGCGGCCATAGGCTCGAAAATCAGATATACGTCGCGCGCTCCGGCATGCTCGGAAGAGTCACGGACGGCGCGGATCTCGACTTCGGTACTGCCCGAAGGGATGCCGACCACGATCTTGATGTTCGGGGTGAACAGCGACTTGTGCTTGGAGTTCACCTGCTTGATGAAGCCGCGGATCATCATCTCCGCGGCGTTGAAGTCGGCGATCACGCCGTCCCGGAGGGGACGCACGGTCTTGATGCCGGGGTTGGAACGCTCGTGCATGAGCTTGGCCTTCTGGCCGATGGCGATGCACTTGCCGGAATTATTGTCGATGGCGACTATGCTGGGCTCGTCGAGAACGATCTGGTCGTTCTGGAAAATGATGGTATTGGCCGTGCCAAGGTCCATTGCCAGCTCTTGTGTCCAAAAAGAAAGTGCCATATGGAAACTCAAAAAAAATGTTTGGTGAATGGAAATGTAAAGGTACGAAAAATAGTTAAATTTGTGGGAGTTTTTCTGTACTTATGGAGAGAAAAAAATATTTGGTCGTCATGGCGGCCGGACACGGGGCCCGCATGGGGTCCGCCCTGCCCAAACAGTTCATCGAACTGGCGGGCAGGCCCATACTCCAGCGGACCATCGAGTGCTTCGTCCGCGCCGTGCCGGACATAAAGGTCGTCACGGTGCTCCCGAAGGAGTATATGCAGGGGTGGAAGGACCTATGCACGCGGAACAATTTCTACTATCCCCAGATCCTTGTCGAAGGTGGGATTACCCGTTTCCACTCGGTCCGGAACGCCCTTAAAAAGGTTCCGGACGGGGCCGTGGTGGCCATCCAGGACGGTGTCCGCCCCCTCCTGACGCCGGAGCTCGCCGCCAGGATGTTCGAGCGCATGGAGTCCTGCCGCGCGCTGATCCCCGTCCTCCCCTCCATCGACACGCTCAAGGTGCTCCGGAAGGTGACCGACGGGTTGGGAAACGAGACTCTCGAAACCGTTCCCGACGTATCCCTGGACAGGGAGACGGTGTTCCGCGCGCAGACTCCGCAGATGTTCCTCTCGGAGGATATCAAGGCTGCATACGAGCAGGCGTTCGATACTGCCTTCACGGACGATGCCTCCGTCGCCCAGAAAAAGAATATACCCCTCTCCTACATCGAAGGAGAGAGGTACAATATCAAGATCACCACCAGGGACGACCTGGACTTCGCGAAAGCTATTCTGACGATAAGGAATTGGCAGTGAAGCTGACGCTCGAATAGTCCTTGACCCAGACCTGGCGCTCGAACGCCTCGTCAAGGGATATCATCGTGTCGGTGGATTGGATGTACGGGATTTTCTGAATAGTGTTCAGCAGCACCTCCATCAAGTGGTCGTTGTCAAAGCAGAACACCTTGACGAACAGCGCCGCGCGGCCGGTTACGAAATGACACTCGACTATCTCGGGGATATGCCTGAGCGAGTTGACCACCTGGGGGTATTTGTTGGCCTCGGAGAGCACCACGCTTATGAATGCGCAGACGTTCAGGCCGAGCGCCTGGGGCTTGACGAGCAGGCGGGATCCGGTGATGACGCCGTTGGACTCCAGCTTCTTAACTCTTTGATGGATAGCCGCTCCGGACACTCCGCACTCCCTTGCGATCTCAAGGAACGGCATCCTGGCGTTGTTGACCAGGAAGGAAAGGATCTTCTGGTCGATCTCGTCGATATGGTAGGTTGTAGCCATGTCAGTTACGATTTAAAAGCAAAACGTTGCGAATATAAATAAAAATTTTTTATAACCGCAACGCTTGCTCTATTTAAATCGTTATAAGTCAATCTTTAGCCGTGCTTACCGTTTTCTTTTATAGGTCTTTCCTCCAGGTTTCGAATTGTTAACGATATCCAGACACTCCTGCTCCGTAAGCTTGGATGCGTCTTTTCCCTTGGGAATGCGGTAATTGGCCCCGTCCTTCTTGATATACGGACCGAACCTTCCGTTCAGGACGCTGATGCCGCTGTCCTTGAACTCCAGTATCGTGGCGTTGATCGGAAGGGTATTCCTGTCTGTCTCTATCAGTTTGATGCACTCCTCGAGGGTGACCTTGAGGGGATCCACGCCCTTGGGAAGGGAGATCATCTTGTCACCGTGCTTGATGTACGGGCCGAAGCGTCCCTTGGTGGCGATCACGTCCTGTCCCTCGAAGGATCCGACCGTCCTGGGGAGGCGGAAGAGCTTCAAGGCATCCTCAAGGGTGAGGGTCTCGATGAGCTGGCCCTTTTCGAGGCTGGCGAACTGGCGTTTCTCGCCTTCTCCCTTCTGCACGTACGGGCCGAACTGCCCGAAACGCGCGATGACCGGCTGGCCGTCCGAAGGATCGATGCCGATTTCGCGGCTGACCTTGCTGTACTGGTGGTCTCCGAGCACATCCTCCACCTTGTGGTGGAACGGGGAGTAGAACGATCCGATGACGGCATTCCAGACCTGCTCGCCTTCGGCGATGCGGTCGAAATCCTTCTCGACGTTGGCGGTGAAGTCGTAGTCGAGGATGTCCGGGAAGTTCTGGACGAGATAGTCCGTGACTATCATTCCGATCTCCTGGGGAAGGAGCTTTCCCTTTTCTGCTCCGACTATTTCCACCTTGGAGTTTTCGCTGACCACACCGTTCTTGAGTGCAAGGTTGGTGACGGGGACCTTGGTGCCTTCCTTGTCGCCCTTGATGATGTATCCGCGGCCCGTGGTGAGCGTGCTGATGGTCGGGGCGTATGTCGAAGGACGGCCAATGCCGAGCTCCTCGAGCTTCTTGATGAGGGTGGCCTCGGAGTAGCGGGGCGGGGCCTGGGTGAACTTGCACTCAGCCGTGATGCCCTTGGGCTCCATGACGTCCCCGACGTGCACGGGAGGCAGTACGGTCTCCTCGCTGTCGCCGGTCTCGTCGTCGGTCCCTTCCATGTAGAGCTTGAGGAAGCCGTCGAAGAGCACCTGGGCGGCCTGGATATTGAACTTCTCCTCACGCTTGTCCGAATCCACCTTGATGGCGGTGTTGAGGACGCGCGCATCCGCCATCTGCGATGCGACTGTGCGCTTCCAGATGAGGTTGTAGAGCTTCTGCTCCTGGGCCGAACCCTCGATGGTGGTGTTCTCGATGAAAGTCGGGCGTATGGCCTCATGCGCCTCCTGCGCACCCTTGGAATGGGTGCGGAACTGGCGCGGATGCGCGTATTCCTCTCCGAAATTGTCGAGGATGAACTTCTTGGATGTGCCGAGGGCGAGCGAGGAAAGGTTGGTCGAGTCGGTTCTCATGTAAGTGATGAGACCGCGCTCGTACAGGCTCTGCGCGATGCGCATGGTCACGCTCACGGGGAAATGCAGCTTGCGGGCCGCTTCCTGCTGCAGGGTGGAAGTGGTGAAGGGGGGAGCGGGGAAGCGCGATGTCTCCTTGCTCTCCATGGAGCCGACTGTGAAGCGTGCCCCGATGCTGTCCTCAAGGAATTTCCGGGCCTCTTCGAGGCTGTTGAAACGCGTGCCGAGCGTGGCCTTGACCTTTACCGATGCGGGTGTTCCCTCGGGGTGGAAGACCGCGTCCACGCGGTAATAAGCCTCGTTCTTGTACGCCATGATCTCCTTCTCGCGGTCCACGATGAGGCGCAACGCGACGGACTGTACGCGTCCGGCGGAGAGCTTCGGCTGGATCTTGCGCCAGAGCACCGGCGAGAGCTCGAAGCCTACGAGGCGGTCGAGCACGCGGCGCGCCTGCTGCGCGTTCACGAGGTTCATGTCTATGGTCCGGGGATTCTTGACGGCGTTCTGGATGGCGTCCTTGGTGATCTCGTGGAAGACGATGCGCTTGGTGCGGGCGGGATCGAGGCCGAGGGTCTCGCAGAGATGCCAGGAGATGGCCTCCCCCTCACGGTCCTCATCAGAAGCAAGCCAGACGGTGCCCGCTTCGGCAGCGGCCTTCTTCAGCTCGGCCACCACCCTGCGCTTGTCGGCGGGGACCACGTATTCGGGCTCGAAGCCCTTGTCCACGTTGACGCTGAGCTTCTTGTCCTGCAGGTCGCGAATGTGGCCGAAACTTGCCTTTACAGTGAAATCCTTCCCCAAATACTTCTGGAATGTCTGCGCTTTCGCCGGAGACTCCACGATTACCAAATTCTCCATCACTAGTCTGTCAAATTTATAATTGACTGCAAAGAAAATCACAAACTGGGCAATTTTCCAAATTTTAATGCGTAATTTTGTCGGGATTGTCCTCCGGCTTCGAGGACTCGACGAAGTCGAGAAAAATATATAATATGAAAGACAGCACTCGCAAGAAAATAACCAAGTGGTTCTGGATACTCATCACCGCTCCGGTGGCGCTGATCCTGGCGCTTCTGATCCTCGTATGGATCTTCGCCAAGATCCCTTCCTTCGAGGAGTTGGAGAACCCTGACAGCAAGCTTGCCACCCAGGTGATTGCCGACGGAGGCGAGATCCTGACCACTTTCCATATCGAGAACCGCACGTACGCCAGTTACGATGAACTGGCTCCCAGCCTTGTCCAGGCGGCCGTCGCTACCGAGGACAAGCGTTTCTACAGGCATTCCGGCATCGACATGATCGGCCTCGGCCGCGTGTTCTTCAAGACCCTGCTCATGACTGACACCAGCCAGGGCGGCGGAAGTACCATCACCCAGCAGCTGGCCAAGACCCTGTATCCCCGTCGCGAGGTGAACAGCAAGATCCCAGGCTGGTCCAAGGTCGTCATGGTCTGGACCAAGCTCAAGGAGTGGATCACCGCAGTGAAGCTCGAAAGGAACTATACCAAGGAGGAGATCGTGGACATGTATCTCAACTCCATCTTCTTCGGCAGCAGCGCTTACGGCATCAAGGCAGCAGCCCTGACGTTCTTCGACAAGCAGCCGTCCGAGCTGACGGTTGAGGAGAGCGCCATGCTCGTGGGCATGGTCAACAAACCCACCCGCTACAATCCCCGCCTCAATCCCGACAAGGCCCTGCAGCGCCGCAATACCGTCCTCGAGCGAATGACCAGGTCCGGCTATCTCACCAAGGAGGAGTGCGACTCCATCTGCCAGATACCGATCAACGTCGACAATTACCAGGTCCAGGACCACAACGCCGGACATGCCCCGTATTTCCGCGACATGCTCCGCCGCGTGATGTCCGCAGAGAAGCCCAAGCGTTCCTCATACAGCGACCGCGAGGAGTTTTCCGCCGATTCGCTGAGGTGGATCCAGGACGAGCTGTACGGCTGGCTGACCAAGAACAAGAAAGCCAACGGCGAGCCTTACGACCTTGACCGCGACGGCCTGCGCATCTATACCACCATCAACTACAAGATGCAGCAGTATGCCGAGGAGGCCGTCGAGGAGCACCTCGGCAAGACCCTCCAGAACAGCTTCAACCGCGAGTCCCGCAATCTCACCAACAAGCCTTTCGCCAATGACATAGATGAGGCGACGCGCAACCGCCTGATGCAGCAGGCGCGACGCTGGAGCGACCGCTACCGCCTGCAGAAGAACGCGGGTGTCTCCGACGCCGAGATCATGAAGCAGTTCTCCCAGCCCCAGAAGATGAAGGTCTTCGCCTGGGGCAAGGACGGCAAGCCCACTTCGGTAGATACGACCATGACTCCGGATGACTCCATCCGTTACTATAAGTCCATCCTACGCGCCGGATTCATGGCCATCGAGCCCGCTACTGGCCATGTCAAGGCTTATGTCGGCGGCCCGAACTACCGCTACTTCAAGTTCGACAACGTCGGGCAGGGCCGCCGACAGGTCGGTTCGACCATCAAGCCCTTCCTTTACACCACGGGCATCCTCAGCGGCATGTCTCCCGACGAGCAGTTCATGAACAATCCCGTATCGTTCGTGTTCGCCGACGGCAGGGAATGGACGCCGAGGACCACCGACGCGGCGCAGTACAGGGGCCGCGCCCTGACCATGCGCCAGGGTCTCCAGATAAGCAGCAACAACATCGCAGCCTCCATCATGAAGAAGCTCTGCGAGGGTGATCCCACGTTCTCGCGCGGTCCCGAGCAGATGATCAGCCTCATGCGCACGATGGGCATCACCGGTCATCTTGAGCCTGTCCCGTCCATCTGCGTGGGCGCCGCCGATCTTTCCATCTGCGAGATGGTCGCGGCATACAACACTTTCCCTTCGGGCGGAGTGTTCTGCGAGCCGGTGTTCGTGACGCGCATCGAGGACAACCTCGGCAACGTCATCAGCGAGTTCACCGGCGGCAAGCGTGACGCCCTGAATGAGAATGTCGCCTACACCATGGTCCAGATGATGCAGAACGTCGTCAACGGCGGTACCGGCGGACGCCTCCGCTCAGTCTACGGCCTGCGCGGCCAGATCGGAGCCAAGACGGGTACTACCAATGACAACTCCGACGGATGGTTCATCGGCTATACGCCGTCCATCACCGCCGGCGTTTGGGTGGGCTGCGAGGACCGTCAGGTCCACTTCCAGTCCACGGCCCTGGGACAGGGCTCCAATGCCGCCCTGCCCATCTGGGGCATCTGGATGAAGAAAGTCCTCAAGGACGGTACCCTCGGCATCAACGAGGCAGACTCCTTCATCGAGCCGGCCGGAATGGCTTTGCTGCCGGAGATCATCGGTACGGTCGAGGAGCCCAAGACGAGCAGCGAGAAGAAAGAAGAAGAGTATTATTTCGATTGACATATGTCCAAGTACAGTTCCATTGCAGTCTTCTACGGCAGCGATTCCTCGGAGTGGGAGGTCGCCTGCCGGAGCGGGGAGTATACGGCCTCCCGCATCGACGAGCATGTATATGACGTCTATGAGATCCTGGCGAGGTTCGGCCGGTGGCAGCTTGTCGCCTACCGCAAGAAGAACGCCATGAGGGTCATTTTCCCGGAGGGAGCGCGTCCCGAAGTGGACAAGAACGACTGCTCCGTCAACGTGCTCGGCGAGAAGGTCAAGTTCGACTTCGTCTATATCATGCAGCACGGCCGTCCCGGCGAGAATGGATTGCTTCAGGGCTATTTCGAGATGCTCGGGATCCCGTTCAGCAGCTGCAGCGCCTTTGTCAGCGCCGTGGCTTTCGACAAGTATGCCTGCAAGAACTATCTCAGGGACGTGGACTTCGTCAAGTGCGCGCCCGACGCCTTCGTGCGCAAGGGCGCGGATCTCGAGGCCTTCGCCGCCGATGCGGTGTCCAGGCTCCGTTTCCCGGTGTTCGTCAAGCCCACTGAGGGAGGTTCGAGTTTCGGCATCTCGAGGGTAGTGAAGCCCGAGGACCTCGTGCCCGCCATCCAGTACGCCTTCTCCGAGGGACCTACAGTGCTGGTGGAGCAGGGCATCAGCGGCCGCGAGCTTACCTGCGCCGCCTACTTCGACGGCAAGGAAGTCCGTGCGCTTCCGCTCATCGAGATCGTCTCGGAGAACGACTATTTCGACTATGACGCCAAGTACAACGGCTTCAGCCAGGAGATCTGCCCCGCCCCGGTCACGGATGACATCCGCGAACTGGTCCAGGACACCACGTGCAAGATCTACCGCCGCATGGGTTGCGCGGGCGTGGTCCGTGTCGATTTCATCCTCTCTGACGAGGGACTTTATTTCTTGGAGATCAATACCATACCGGGTATGACCAGCGCTTCACTGGTACCCCGTATGATCCGTACCGCAGGGATGGACATGACTTCATTCCTTTCCACCATCATCGAGGGTTCGTAGCAGATGCTGCTTTCCGATTTCATACATAAGGGGACACAGTCCCTTGAGTCGTTGTACCCTTCAAGGGAGGCGCACAACATCGTGCTGATGCTGTGCGAGGCCTTGCTGGGCGTTCAGAGCTATACGCATATCGTGGAGCCGGAGACCGTAGTCGACCCTTCGTTGGAGCCGGGACTGCTCGCCGCGCTGGACCGACTGGCCGGCGGCGAGCCTGTCCAGTACGTGCTGGGCTTTGCCGATTTCTGCGGATTCAGGTTCAAGGTTACTCCTGACGTGCTTATTCCGAGGCCGGAGACGGAGCAGTTGGTACGGGAGGCGGTGAAAGAGGCGGCGCGCCTGCAGCGGCAGCGCAGCCCGTACGGGCGCCACGCTGCGCCTGTGCGCGTCCTCGACCTATGCACCGGCTCGGGCTGCATAGCCTGGTCGGTGGCGCTCTCCGTCCCGGGGACTGAGGTTGTGGCCGTCGACATCTCCGAGCCGGCGCTGGCTGTCGCACGCTCGCAGGACTTTGCCCGCGAATGCAAGGAGAGGAAGGCCAAGGCGCCGCTTTTTGTCTGCGCAGATGTCCTGGATACTGAGCAGGATTTCAACTACGGGACTTTTGACCTGATCCTGAGCAATCCGCCGTATATCACGGAGTCTGAAAAGGACAGGATGCACCGTAACGTGCTGGAGCACGAACCGCACCTGGCGTTGTTCGTGCCCGACGGCGACCCGCTGGTGTTCTACCGCGCCGTCGCCGCCTGGTCCCGGCGTTTCCTCGCAGAGGAAGGCCGTGGCATGGCCGAGATCAACGAGTCCCTTGGAAAGGAGACGGAGGACGTTTTCCGCTCCGCTGGATTCCGTTCGACCACTCTGGTTACTGACATTTTTGACAGGAATCGTTTCGTAGTCTATTCGAAAAACGCTGAATGACGGCCTTGAGGGGCCGTTTTTTGTTTTTATCCATTTCCATTTTGTGAAAACGGATAAATAGTGTTCCCTTTGCAGTGAGTGTTTTTTGAAACGAAGGAACTATGGAAAACCTGTCTTTTTGCGGGACGGCGGTCAAGGTACTGCTGCTCCTGATGCTATCGGCGGTGCTGTCCTCATGCGAGAAATTCCCTGCCATGGACGAGCCGGACGACCCTTCGCCGGTGTCCCTGGAGGAGCTGGCGTATATCTTTTCACAGCTGCCTCTCGAGCAGGAGCATCTGGAAGAGGTGCATACTGCGGTGAGTTCTTCACTGGCGAACGGCTATGACGAGGAATACATGATGGCGGACCTGTTCGAGTCGCCCGGGGCGGGCGTAGGGGCGGCGGATGCCGCCACCAAGGCCGCCTCCGGGCGGTGGAAGCGCCCGCTCCGCAGCCTGCTCGAGAATTACCTCGAGCAGGCGTACGTCACGCGGGCTGACGCAGTCCTGCCCGCGCCCGGCAGTGCGGCCGAGTATATCTCCGCCCTGACGCAGTCGGACGCGCAGATATACTGGCCTTATTCCGAAGACTGGGATGGCTCGAGCATGCCGATTATCACTTTCGATCCGGGGGACGGCATGACTGCTAACATAGGTTACGAGATGCGCAAGGACGGAACGATTAAAGAGGTCGTGGTGTCTGAAAGGACAGCGAAGGAACGTCCTGTATGGGTAATGAACCGCAACGACGACAGCGAATACCAGACCATCGAGATGCTCCGCCGACAGGACCCCGACTGGGGCAAGGGTGGCTCCATCGTCATCCGGAAGGATACCAAGGCTGAAAGCTTCGAGTCCCCAAGGACGCTGATCCTCAAGGAGTTCGAGGCGGCGAGGAATTACGACAGCTGGTTCGCCGGAGGCAGCGAATTCTGGGTGAAGGCGGGAAGCGTCGAGGATTTCTATGCAAGCACCGAGGCGGAGATGAGGCTGTATTCTCCGTCGATAACGGATTTCCTGGTGGTGGTGAAGCGCAGCCAGATAGGGCAGAAGATCCCGTTCAACGCGGTTATCGTTTCGGAGTGGACGGAGCAGCTGGAGTCGCTCGCCTTCATGATCACCGAGGATGACGGAGGCACCCTGACCACCTGGAAATGCTCTGCCCAGGTGAAGATCAAGTCCAAGGGATACGGTTTCGACATAGAGATACCGTTCAATTCCCGCGACGACATAGTCTGGCGCGGGCAGCTGACACGCAAGTATCTGGAGAAGAACAACAACGTCGAGGGACATTTCGGCGACGTGTACCTGACGTTCGGAATAATCTGATACTTTTTCGGAAATACCGTCTTAATTCCCTATCTTTGCTATGCTATGTTTGCAAAGGATGTATATGTCAGGAGGCGTCAGACGCTCATTGACAGCATGAAGGCGCAGGGAGCGGACGGTATAGCCCTTTTCGTGGGCAATGTCGAAGCTCCGGCCCAGTATAGGGACAATTGTTACAAATTCCGCCAGGACAGCTGCTGGCTGTACTATTTCGGCATCGATGACCCCCGGTATGCCGCGGTCATCGACCTTGACAGCGGCGAGGAGACCGTTTATGCGGATGATGTCGACATAGACGACATCATCTGGATGGGCCCGATGCCGTCGGTGGCCTCGGTGGCGGCCGGCGTGGGCGTCACCCATTCCGCGCCGTACGGCGCGCTGGACGACGCTGTCGCCCGTGCCCGCGCCCTCGGCCGCCGCGTGCATTTCCTGCCGGCCTCGCGGTACTACAATGCCATGAAGCTCGGTTCCCTGCTGGGCATCGACCCTTATGACACCTTCAGCAAGGGCAAGGCCGGCTGCCCCGCGGCTTCTGCGGAGATGGTCCGTGCCGTAGTCGAGATGCGCCTGGTCAAGGAAGACATAGAGATTGAGGAATTGGACAACGCATGCACCCTCGGCCAGCAGATGCATACGGTTG
The DNA here is from genome assembly GCA_902785785.1 of uncultured Bacteroidia bacterium. Lineage (GTDB taxonomy): Bacteria > Bacteroidota > Bacteroidia > Bacteroidales > UBA932 > Cryptobacteroides. The sequence goes on from CADAAA010000011.1 coordinate 37,966, forward strand.
CCCGTCAGGGCATAGTTCTCGGCGTCAAGGAGCAGGAAATAGTCGGCGCCATGGAGGCGCTTACCCTTGCCAAGGGCTGGGGCGTTTCTTTTGCCACTATCCTCACCCAGCACGGTGAGATATTCCACTGCCATTCGCACGAGTATCCCATCGAGCCCGGCAGGCTTCTGGTGATCGATGCCGGCCTCGAGACCAATGCCCATTACGCTTCGGATTTCACCCGTACATATCCTACCAGGGGGAAGTTCACCCCCAGGCAGCGCGATATCTATCAGATTGTGTATGAGTGCAATGAGCACGCATTCGACATCACCCGTCCCGGCGTCGCATACCTCGACGTCCACCTGAGCGTCGCCCGCAAGATGCTTCAAGGCCTTGCCGACCTCGGCCTCGTCAGAGGCGACCTGGACGGCATGGTCGAGGCCGGGATCGCCGGCCTGTTCATGCCGCACGGCCTCGGCCACAACATGGGCCTGGATGTCCACGACATGGAAGACCTCGGAGAGAACATCGTCGGCTACGGCCCCGGCCAGAAGCGGTCCTCGCAGCTCGGCCTCGGCAGCCTGCGCATGGCCCGGCCGCTCGTCCCCGGCAATGTCGTCACGGACGAGCCTGGCATCTACTTTATTCCCGACCTCATCCGTCAGTGGAAGAAGGAAGATACCGACAAGGGCTATGTCAATTATGCCAAGCTCGAGTCCTACTTCGACTTCGGCGGCATCCGTCTCGAGGATGACGTGCTTATCACTACTGGCGGCGCCCGCAGGCTTGGCGCCAACCGCCTGCCCATAGCCCCCGACGACGTCGAGGCTGCGATGGCGGCGGACAAGGCATAGCGCCTTATGAGTGTCCTTGCCATCCTCGCAGTTGCTGCCGGCGTCGTCGGCATAGTCGGAAGCGTCATCCCGGGGCTTCCGGGACCGCCCTTGAGCTGGCTGGGCATGCTCCTGGCCTATTTTGCCAAGGGCACGAACGGATCCGGTGACCCGATGACGACCAGGCTGCTCATCATCTGGCTTGCCGTCACGGTCATAGTGACGGTGCTGGACTATATCATACCGGCCTATTTCACCCGCCTTACAGGCGGCTCGAAGGTCGCGGCCAGGGGGGCCATCGCCGGCCTTTTCATCGGCCTGTTCGTTCCCCCTATCGGTATCATCGTGGGTACGCTCCTGGGTGCTTTCCTCGCTGATTTCTTCATTGAGGACAAAGGCGCTTGGGCTTCGTTCAAGGCCTCCATCGGAGCGTTTATGGGATTTCTCGGCGGCACCGGCGTCAAGCTGATTGCAGCCGGGTTCATGATGTATTATATAATTGTCTATCTGTAAATTGAAATATGGGATTGCTTGAAGGAAAGGTTGCGCTCATTACCGGCGCAGCGAGAGGGATTGGCAAGGCCATCGCCCTCAAATATGCCGAAGAAGGCGCTGATGTCGCCTTCACGGACCTGGTCATCAACGAGGCAGCGGAACAGACCGTCGCGGAGCTCGAAGCTTTCGGCCACAAGGTCAAGGCTTACGCATCCAACGCCGCCTCTTTTGACGAGACCCACACAGTCGTGGAAGAGATACTGAAGGAATTCGGACGCATCGACATACTGGTCAACAATGCCGGCATCACCAAGGATGGCCTCATGCTCCGCATGAGCGAGCAGCAGTGGGATGCCGTCCTTACGGTCAACCTCAAGTCGGCTTTCAATTTCATACATGCCCTGACGCCTGTCATGGCGCGCCAGCGGGGCGGATGCATCATCTCGATGTCGTCGGTCGTCGGCGTGTCCGGCAATGCAGGTCAGTGCAATTATTCAGCCTCGAAGGCCGGCCTGATCGGCCTCACGAAGTCCATCGCCAAGGAGATGGGACCGCGCGGCATCCGCGCCAACTGCATCGCCCCGGGCTTCATTATCTCGGACATGACGGCGGCACTGCCTGACGACGTGCGCGAGCAGTGGGTCAAGACCATCCCGCTCCGGCGCGGCGGCACTCCCGAGGATGTGGCCAATGTGGCCCTCTTCCTCGCGAGTGACCTCTCCTCCTATGTCAGCGGCCAGGTCATCCACTGCTGCGGCGGCATGAACTGCTAGCCCTGGCTTACCACCGCCCGTTACTGCCAGTTCCTGCCAGCCACGGCCAGTTGCTGTCAGCCACTGATCTGAGCTAAGAATCCATTATGGACTCCGTTTTCACCAGCATCTCCTTGCGGGATGCCGGCACGGCATTGCTCGATCTGGCAATGCCGCGCCGCTGCATCGTCTGTCAACGTCCGCTCACCCTTCGCGAGCGTTTCCTCTGCCTGCCCTGCATGGCTGATTTCCCCTTCACGCACTACTGGCAACTCTCCCGCAATCCCATGGCTGACAAATTCAACGCCCGCATCCAGGAGGACCTCGATTCCTCCTCCGGCTCAGGCACAGTTTTACCCGTTTTGTGCTCGGATTGCCCCTCTCCCGACCCTTTGAGCACAGATTTGTCATTTTTGTGCTCGGATCGCTCTTCGCGTGACCATTTGAGCACAGATTCGTCGTTTTCGTGCTCGGATTGCTCTTTTCCCGATCGTTTGAGCACAAATCCGCCAGTTTTGTGCTTGGATTGTTCTCGGCGTGGCCATTTAAGCACAGATTCGTCGTTTTCGTGCTCGGATTGCTCTTTTCCCGATCGTTTGAGCACAAATCCGCCAGTTCTGTGCTCGTCTGGGCCGTTGTCGGCTGATTCAAGCACAAAAATACCTGTTTTGTGCCTGAATGGCCAGCCGGAGGCAGATCCAGCCGAAACGTCTTCCCGCCGGCACGAGCCGTATGCCTTCGCCGCGGCGTTGTTCTTCTACAATTCTTCCTCGAACTACCGCCATATCCCCTGGCACCTGAAGTATGAAGGCGGACTCGCGGCCGGGCGGCATTTCGCCCGCATGTTGGGCGAACGCCTGGCAGCCTCGCCGCAGTTCGCCGACGTGGACGTCGTCATCCCGGTGCCGCTGCACTGGACGCGGCAATGGCGGCGCGGCTACAACCAGGCGGAGGTGATCGCGCGCGAGCTCGCCTCCGTGCTTGGCGCTGAGCTCCGCACGGACATCCTCCGCCGCTCGCGCCGCACTCGTTCCCAGGTCCACCTGCCCATGGCGGCCAAGGCGGCCAATGTCCACGGCGCCTTCACCCTTGCCCGTAACCTGCAGGGAACCCACGCAGGTTGCGATATAAAGGCATCATGCTCTGCAGCCCATATCCTCCTGGTTGACGACACGTTTACCACCGGGTCGACCTTGAACGCCTGCCGTGCCGTGCTCAGGCAGGCGTTCCCTCTCCCGACCCGGATCTCTGTCGCCACCCTTGCGTACGTCAGCCCCGACTGACCCCTCTTGCTCCCACCTACGCTGGTTTTGGCTGTTTTTCCCGCACGAAACATCTTCTTCCTACCTATCCGTGCGGATTTTGGCTGTTTTCTCGCACGGATTTGTCTTATTCTCTTCACCCGTGAGATTTTTGTACATTTTCTCGCACGAGTGTCACTTTCATCCCACGTCAGTGCGAGTTTTGAGCGTTTTCCCGCACCGACTTGTCTTTTCTCTTCTCCGTACGAGTTTTTGGCATTTTCTCGCACGTGAGGTATGGTGTACAGTGGTGCGATTCTGGGCGAGAGCACTTTGGGCGTTTCAAGTCGGTTTTTGCTCCAGATGCGACATTGTAATCCCGCATCTGCCGCGTTTTTGAGCTTCAGAGGCCGAAAGTGCGCTTGAATGCCAGTTTACCCCCTTATCCGTGCGAATTGTGGGCGTTTTTGAGCACGAGTGTCCCTTTATCTCCACGTCTGTGCGAGTATTTGGCGTTTTTCCGCACGAATACTCCTTTTTCTTTATTTCCGTGCGGATTTTGGGCGTTTTCTCGCACGGGAGGTATGAGCTGGCGGGGTGCGATTCTGTGCGAGCGCACTTTGGGCGTTTCAAGTCGGTTTTTGCTCCAGATGCGACATTGTAATCCCGCATCTGCCGCGTTTTTGAGCTTCAGAGGCCGAAAGTGCGCTTGAAATCGTGCGAATTTTGGGCGTTTTCTCGCACTGGTTGTTATTGGAGCGGGTATGGGGGTATTTCTGCACGGGGGATGTGAGAAGAGGGTTTTGGGAGTGGATTTTTCGTATTTTTGTGCAGGATTCCGGCGGGGACGGAGTTATAATGTCGGCTGTTGGGAATAACGGGAACTGAATGGAACCGCTGAAACTGAGGCGCAGGATAGCGCTGGACATAGTCAGGAGACTGCAGGACGAGGCTGTCGGGGAGCATGAGCTCCGGCAGCTGTTCTGGGAGTGTACGCTGCGCTGCAACCTGTCCTGCAGGCATTGCGGCAGCGACTGCCATGTCCAGTCGGCGGTCAAGGACATGCCGGTGGAGGACTTCTGCATGGCGCTGGATTCGGTTGCTCGTGAGTATGATCCGCATAAAGTGATGGTGAACATCACCGGCGGGGAGCCTCTGGTCCGTAAGGACCTCGAGGCCTGCGGCCGGGTGATCTACGAGCGGGGATTCCCCTGGGGGATGGTCACGAACGGCCTGGCGCTCACGCCTGAGCGCTACGCCAGCCTGCTGGCCAGCGGCCTGCGTTCGATGACCATCAGCCTGGACGGCCTCGGCGAGGTCCATGACTGGATGCGCGGCCGTCCAGGGACTTTCAAGAAAGCCTCCGAAGCCATTAAGATGGTTATCGACTCGGGTGAAATTGAATTCGACGTGGTCACTTGCGTGAACAAGCGCAGCCTTCCCCAACTGCCGGCCTTGAAGGAATATCTCATCAGCCTCGGCCTGAAGGCCTGGCGGCTGTTCACGATATTCCCGGTCGGCCGGGCAGCCGGCGATCCGGAACTCCTTCTCGACGGGGCTGAACTCAGGCAGTTGATGGACTTCATCAAGGCCACCCGCAAGAAAGGCCGCATCAAGGCCTCTTTCGCCTGCGAAGGCTTCCTGGGCAACTATGAAGGGGATGTCCGCGACCAGTTCTATATGTGCGAGGCGGGCGTGACCGTCGGCTCCGTCCTGGCCGACGGGTCGATCTCCGCCTGTCCCAGCATCCGCGCGGACTATGTTCAGGGCAATATCTACAAGGACGATTTCCTTGATGTATGGAAAAATAAGTACCAGTCCTACCGCGACCGCAGCTGGATGAAGAAGGATGAATGTGCCGACTGCCGTTATTGGAAGTATTGCCGCGGCAACGGTATGCACCTCCGCAATGAAAACGGCCGGCTGGTCCAATGTTTGATGCAAAAAATGTCACAGATATGAATACAAAAGTAAAAAGCATTTTCAGATCCCTTGCAGCGACAGCACTCGGCTTGCTGGGCTTCTCTTCCTGCGAATGGCTGGGAATAGGATTATGCATGTACGGAGAACCTCATGCCGACTTCAAGGCAATCGGAACCGTGAAGGACAATACCGGAAAACCGATCGAAGGCATACAGGTGGCTGTGAAGCAGCACAGGCATTATGAGAATACCCCGAATGTCATCTATGACCAGAACGACTGGTTCGAGTCCGATACGGTTTTTACTGACTCGAGCGGATCCTATGAACTGACGAGGAGCGTTTTCGATGCACCGCATCACGTGACTGTCGTGTTCGAGGATATTGACGGTGATGCGAATGGCGGTGAATTCGAGAAAGCGGAATCGACGCCTGAAGTCAAACGTACCAAGAAAGGTGATAAGAGCTGGTATGGCGGAGCCTTCGAGACCAGGGCTGACGTCGTCCTGAAGAAGAAATAGGCCGAGCAACTGTCTTCCGTAGACAGTTTTCGGTGTTTCAGATTGATTTTCAGGGTGCCCCTGTGGGCATCCTGAAAGTTTTTTCGTATCTTTACGAATCAAGCAAATTCTCTCTCATCATGGAAGACAAAAGCAAATACAACTGGCAGTACTGCTCCGTAGGTGGAGTGGTCAGGGTCAAGATTGCGAGCGGCGAGGATCTCGCCCATCTCGGAGAACTGGACCAGAAGCTCTGGACGGTTCTCAGCTGCCCTACCAAGGGCCTGGAGTTCGACGGCAAGACACTGGAGCTACTGGATACGGATGCCGACGGGAAGATCCGTGTCCCTGAAGTTGTTTCCGCCGCCGAATGGCTGACGACGGTCATCAAGGACCGCAATTCCATTCTCGAAGGCCGCAAGGCCCTTCCGCTTGCCCTGATCGACACGGGTAACGAAGCGGGACAGAAGCTTTACGATTCTGCCAAGCGTGTCCTGGAGTATCTCGGCCTGGATAAGGAAGAGATTGCTCTCGAAGATATCGAGGACACCACCAAGATATTTGCCGGTACCAAGTTCAACGGCGACGGAGTCATCACTGCCGTTTCTTCCGATGACGAAGATATCAAGAAAGTAATCGGACAGGTCATCGAGGCGGTCGGCTCTGTCGAGGACCGCAGCGGCGAGCCCGGCATCACCGCCGAGCTGGTCGAGAAGTTCTTCGAGGCGGCCGAGGCGTACGCCGCCTGGCAGGCGGCCGGGGCCGAGGCCATGCCGTACGGCGCCGACACCGAGGCGGTTAACGCCGCCGTCGAGGCCGTCAACGCCAAAGTCCAGGACTTCTTCATGCGCTGCAAGCTCATCGCCTTCGACGATGCGGCTGCCCCCGCCGTGGATGTCGACGTCGAGAAGATCGTCGCCATCGCCGGCGGCAATCTCGCCGACCAGGAGGCCCAGATCGCCGAGTATCCGATAGCCCGCCCGTCCAAGGACCAGGTGCTCCCGTTCACGGGCATCAACCCCGCCTGGAAAGCGGCCGTCGATACGGTCAAGGCCCTTGTTCCCGCGTTCGCGGACAAGAAGGGCGTGACCGAGGCCGAGTGGAACGAGGTCGTGGCCGGCCTCGCCCCTTATAACGCTTGGAAGGCCGCCAAGGCCGGCGCCGAGGTCGAGCCGCTCGGCCTTGACGAGGTCAAGGCCCTGCTCGCGGCCGACCGCAAGCCGGCCCTCCTCGCCCTCCTCGATTCCGACAAGGCCCAGGAGGAGGAAGCCAACGGTATCGATGAGGTCTGCAAGCTCGTCCGCTACTATGCGCATTTCGCCAAGCTTCTGAACAACTACGTGATCTTCAGCGATTTCTATACCCGCGATCCGGAGAAGCTCGCAGTGTTCGATGCCGGTAAGCTCTATATCGACGAACGTTGCTGTGAGCTCTGTATCCGCGTTGCAGACATGGGCAAGCATGCCGATGTCGCCGCACTCAGCGGCATGTTCCTCCTTTACTGTACCTGTACATCCAAGGTAAAGGCCGGTACGATGGACATCGTAGCCCTGATGACTGCCGGCAGCATCCGCAACCTCCGTCCGGGCAAGAACGGTGTGTTCTATGACCGTGACGGTCAGGACTGGGATGCCGTCATCACCAAGGTCGTCGATAATCCCATCAGCGTCCGTCAGGCCTTCTGGAGCCCTTACCGCAAGTTCGGCAAGTTCATCTCCGACAAGATCGACAAGTCTGCTGCCGACAAGGATGCCAAGGGAATGAGTACATTGTCCAACATTTCGGACAACGCGACCAACAAACCTGCAGATGGAGTAAATGCCGCCACTAAGGCCGCCCCGTTCGATGTCGCCAAGTTCGCCGGTATCGCAGCCATGGTGACAATGGCCATAGCCGCCGTTGCCGGCGTCCTGGCCATCATTGTCAACGCCCTCAAGGGCCTGGTCTGGTGGAAGTGGCTGATCCTGATAGCCGTGCTGATGCTTATCATCTCCGGCCCCGCCTGCTTCATCGCATGGCGCAAGCTCCGCAAGCGTAACCTCGGACCGGTCCTCAATGCCAACGGCTGGGCCGTCAACTCCTCGGTCCTGGTCAACATCCTCTTCGGCAAGACTCTGACCTCCGTGGCCAAGTATCCGAAGGTGCATGTCGCCGATCCGTATTCGATGCGTCCTCCGCTCTGGAAGCGTATCCTCCGCTGGCTGATCTTCCTGCTGGTCGTCGCTTTCGCCGTCGGTTACTTCACCAACAACCTGAAGTTCATGGGTATCGAGCGCAAGCCGAAGGTCGAGCAGGTAGCCGAACCCGCCGCGGAGCCTGAGGCTGCGCCCGTGGCGGCTGCTGCTGCGGCTCCCGCCGCCGAGCCCGCCCCCGCCCCGGCCGAAGCTCCGGCTGAATAACGCCCCCTCCCCAGTTGGATGCGTGCAGTGTAAAGGGTTGATTTACAATGTATTAATTATAATCCCTGTCCAATTTTTGGGACAGGGATTATTCGTTATTGTCTAATAATCAATGTGTTGCATTGCACGGCGAAATGGAGAGAATGCGTGGGGAAAGGATGCAGGGGAGAAAGAAGGTGGCGGGAAGGGAGTGGGAAAGAGGGAAGGAGGACGGAGGCGGGTGACGGGAGACGGGATGAAACAGCCGGCTATTCCTCCGGCAACGGCTTTTTGGGATTGGCGGGGACGCCGAGCTTGACGATCTGACGGGCGGACTGGACGATGCTGCGACCTGAGTCCTTGAGCTTGTCGGCGCAGCGGTCATAACATTCCTGAGCGTCCTTGAGTTTGTTGCCCATTTCCGCATGGGCTTTGGCGAAATCGGCTACGCGGTCTATCATCATTTGTGCGGAGGCGATAATCTGCTGCTGGTTGCGGACCTGTTCGACGTGGGTCCAGGCGATGGATATCATCCTGAGGAAAGGCATCAGCGTCTCTTCGCTGGTGATCAGCACCCCCTGCGCGTAGGCGTCCCGCCAGAGCGCAGGGTCCTCGGTGTACGCCAGCTGTAACGCCGGGTAGTTCGGGACGAACATCACGACGTAGTCCAGCATGCGGCGACCCGGCCGCAAGTAGCGCTCGTAGCCCTTGCGGGCGAGGCGCTTCGCCTGCTCGCGCACCGCTTCCGCGTTGCGCCGGGCCGCGCCAGCCCTGACATCTGCGTCCTCGGACTCCACATAGTCGCTGAAAGCGGAGAGGGAGACCTTTGCATCAATCACGATGTCATTGTTGTCGGGCAGATGGAGGATGAAGTCCGGGCGCATACGCTTTTCCGAGTCTTCGCCCAGAAGGGCGAATCCCAGTTCGTCCCGCAAGGTAGATTCCTTGTCGTAGTCCCGGCCTTCGACGAGGCCTTCCGCTGCGAGAAGGTTGGCGAGGACGGTCTCGCCCCAGCATCCCTGGAGCTTCTTCTGGCCGCGCATGGCGTCGGCGAGCCTGTCGGCCTTGCCGCCGATCGCGCGGCTCTGCGCCTCCAGGTCGCGGACCGCCGCGTCGAAGCGCTCGCGCAGCGTCGCGGCGTCCTCCGCCTGCGCTTTCTTGCCGGCCTCGAAGGCGTCCTTCATGGCCGAAAGGTCGCGGGAGAGCCCGCCGCTGATGCCCTCGAAGGTCTCCCGGGCCTTGCGGCTCAGCTCCTCCTCGCGGGCGCGCAGGATCTCCTCCGTGCGGGCGGTCATCTCGGCCCGCACGGACGCCATCTGCTGCTGCAGGCTTTCGGCCTGCTGCTTGCGCAGCGCCTCCTCGACTTTCTTCTCGGAGAGCGCCTGCAGCGTGCGGCCCTTCCAGCGCAGCGTCACGATGACGTGCGTCAGCGCCCATACGATTACGAGCGCCGCTACGAAAATGATTACGAGAATCAGTAATTCGTTCCCGTCAGACATTACTTCCGCTTGTCGTTGACTGTCGCGCCAGGGAACTTGGAAGCGTCGAAGGTGACCTCTTTCTCGGACACGCCGATGGAGGCGTTCCTGATGGAGACGGTGACACCTTTCATCTTGGCAGTGAGGTCGAGGGGCATGTAGTTGCTCTTGGCTACTATCAGCGACATTTTCTTGGGGTCGTCCTTCTTGGTGTTGGACTTGGACTTCTTGCAGTCGAAATACCATGCGCTGTCGGTCTCCCTGGTCATGGTCACATCATAGCCGTCGGTGATGCCCTTGAGCATTTCGGCATTGTCGTCGTTGGACTTGGAGTCCGAAGGCTTGCGGTTGTCGATCTCGATCTCGTTCTTTTCAGGATCGTAGGTCCAGGTAGTGGTTTCGTCCATCCAAATGTATTCCTTCTTGTCCTTGTAGTTGACCTCGGTGCTGGCCTTCTCTCCGTAGTTCTTGATTGTGGAAGATACTTTGCCGAGGATGGGAATGGTGAGGTCCATGGTCATGGTCATGCCCATCTGATCGGCCTTGGCCATTTCGGCATCCATGCGGCCGATGATTTCTTCAGGTGTTTGTGCGAATGATATGGCCAAAGAGGCCAGCAATGCTGCGATGCAAATAAAGAAACGTTTCATCATTATTGGTTTTAGTTATGCAGGATAACTCCCGCAAGTTCCAAATTTAGCTATTTCCCCGGGATTTACGGAGGAAATAGACAATCGTTCGAAAAAAAGACTAAATTTGTCTTTGTTCCCCGCAAATAGAAACCAGACCTTTTACGATATGAATCTCAGGCACATCTTGAAAACCTTCATGGCTGTTCTAGTCCCGGCCATCATCGCCTCCTGCGGCGGTCCCAATGACGTCGAAGTCGGACCGTACACCGTCTCTGTCATCGAGGACAACGTCTATCACATCCAGGACTACAACGCCGCCAATCCGGCCGGCGAGGCCTTCGATGCCGAAGGCAACAAGACGCATTTCAACAACTGCTCGGACATCTATCTGATAGTCGGTGAGAATGAAGCCCTTGTCATAGACCTCTCCAACCGTATCGACTGGGCGGACAATGCCGACGAGTCGCTGCGCGCCATCATTACCGAGCGTGCCGGAGGCAAGCCCGTGACTGTCACGTTCACGCACAGTCACGGCGACCACACCGGCATGCTGCCCGCGATGCTGGACCTGCCGGGCACGCGCTTCGCGCTGCCCCAGCAGGACTTCGCCCGCTTCGCGGACCGCATCCCCGAGGATCGCCGCGAGTTCATCCGCGAAGGGAAGGTCTTTGACCTTGGCGGCATGGAGGTCGAGACCATCGCGGTCCCCGGACATACCGTAGGATCGGTGGTCTATTATCTTAAGGGACATGACCTCCTCTTCACCGGTGATGCCATAGGCTCCGGCCATGGAGTGTGGATCTTCAACGAGGACGGATTCTACAACTATGTCTCTGCCGTCCCGCATCTGGTCGAGTGGCTTGAGGACCCGGAGAACGGAGTCAACCTTGACAAGCTCCAGGTGTATGGTGGCCATTATTGGCAGAAGGACTGGCTCAATCTGCCCAAGGGCCGCGAGCTTGGAATGGACTATATCCGCGAGATGCAGGAACTTGTCAATCAGATGGAGACCGGCACTGCCGCCACTGAACCTTCAAACCTCGGCCGCAACGGCCTTGAGACCTATTTCCGCAACGGTACCGCCATCGTCACCTGGAGTGCCGACCAGGCTGAGAAGTATCGCGGCAATTACGCTGAGAAGTTCGTCCTCCGCGACCAGGATGTCGTTTTCCGCCAGATCGACGAGCATACCTGGGAAGGCAACGGCCACCTTGTTTACAACGAATCCATCTACGTCGTTGAAGGTAACGACAAGGTCCTTGTCATCGACGCTGGCTCACGCGTAAGCCACCTCGACAAGCTCGTCGCTGCACTGACTGACAAGCCGGTGATCATGGCACTTACACACGGCCATGGCGACCATATCGGCGGCATCGGCTGCTTCCCGGAGGTCTGGGTGCATCCTGCCGACGAATCCATGCTGCGCCGCTACGAGGGCAAGGTCAACCACCTCGAGGACGGCCAGGTCATAGACCTCGGCGGCCGTCAGATCGAGGTGCTTTACACCCCCGGCCACACTGCCGGGTCCGTCACCTTCTTCGACAAGGACCATCATTATGGCTTCAGCGGCGACGCCTTCGGCTCGACCAACCTGCTGCTCTTCTCCGGCCCCTTCAGCACGTTGATCAACACCTGCACCCGCGCAGCGGAATACATGCAGAAGAACGGCATCGAGAAGCTCTATCCCGGCCACTATCATGGAGACAATCCCGAGACTCTCCAGCGTGTACTTGACGAGAAGAAGATGGCCCAGGAGGTCCTCTCCGGCAAGCGCAAGGGCGTCGAGGACCACTCCAACGGCAATCTCAACCGCGTCGTCACCGACTTCGGTGTCAACATCCGCTACAACGACCCGGAGGCTCTCAAATAGCAGCGTGTTTTATAAGTTGTTGATAATCTGATGAATAAGCAAAAACTCCCTGGCGAAAACTGCAAGGGAGCTTTTGCTTATTCCATTAATTGTCAAACTTTTACAAATCACGGACCCTCGGGGGCGGACTGGTTTGTCGCCCTTGAAGCTGTCGGACAGGGACTTGAGGTCGGCGACAATCGAATTTGCCTGAGTTCCGGTGCACGATGCGCCATTATGTCAGTCGGGCAGCTGTGGACCGGATTTTGAGAATGAATTGGCTAAACAAATAATTAATGGGATCAGCAAAGTGGATAGGTGGTCTTCTGGGTTGGGTATCCGGCGGGCCCATAGGAGCCCTGCTAGGATACTTCCTGGGATCAGCCGTTGAAAAGTTCATAGATGTCGCCAGACAGTTGCCGGGCGACGGCTCAGGAACAGGAGGATATGGCTCGGGCGGCGGAGCCGGTACTGGCGGCTACGGCGGTTACACCGGCCGCCCCGGCGGCTATCAGCAGCAGACGGGCGGCTACCGCACGTCGACCGGCGGCCGGGGCTATTCCACCACCGAACAGCGCAACAGCTTCTTCGTCAGCCTTATGGTCCTGTCGTCGGCCGTCATCAAGGCCGACGGACAGGTCTCGCAGTCCGAGCTCAACTGCGTGCGCGAATTCATCCGCCGCAATTTCGGCGACTCTGCCGTGAATGAAGCTATGACTATGCTCGACGGCTTCAACCGCCAGCAGGTCAACATCTACTCCGTCGGCCCCCAGATCGCCGACAATATGAACTACTCCCAGCGCCTGCAGCTGTTCCATTACCTGGTGCAGATCGCCACTGCCGACGGCATCTTCAGCAAGTCCGAGAAGTCTGTCCTCGAGGCCATCGGCGCTGTCATCCGGCTTCAGAACTCCGACATCAACTCCGTCATCGCGATGTTCTACCGGGAGAATGACGAGTCCGCCTATGCGGTCCTCGGCATCTCCCCCAACGCCACCGACGACGAGGTCAAGAGCGCGTACCGCCGTATGGCGATGAAGAACCACCCGGACAAGGTCGCGTCCCTCGGCCCGGAGGTGCAGAAAGCCGCCGAAGAGAAGTTCCGCCAGATCCAGGACGCCTACGAGACCATCAAGCGCCAGCGCGGAATGAGTTAGCATGATTAACCATGTCCAAGCATAGATTGAAAGTCCGCCTCAGGGCATTCGCGATATGGCAGAAACTCGGTTTCATGCCATGGTCGAAGTCTCGCTCCAGATCCCGTAAAGGGGATTTCTACAAGGGGGCCTTCGACACCATCCCCTTCCTCAACGATGACGCGAAGCGCACTTTCGTGCACCTCCTGCTGCGCCCGGGATACATGATCCGGGACTACATCAAAGGACAGCACGAGAGGTATCTGGCCCCGTTGACATCCCTGATCATCTTCTATGCCTTCTTCGCCCTCATCTCGGCCGTAGTCAATCCGGAGTATTCAAGCTATCACCCGGAATCCAATTCAGCCTCGAGAGCCGCCAGGGACTCCGTGCTGGTGGTGTCAACTGCGCAAACCAATCCTGCTGATTCCCTGTCGGAGTCAGATCTCAAGGGACTTCGTACGGCGGTTAAAGTCGTGAAGATCATGGATATCGTAGAGCTCCTGAGCCTGGACAAGCATCCCGAGAGGGTCGACACGCCGGCGAAGGCTTCGCTTGCGGCTGTTGAAAACGCTCTGCGAAGCCAGGGCATCTACCTGTTCCTGGGGCAGTTCCTGCTGCTCTGGATCGCGATGTGCTTTGCCCTGAGAAAGAAGGACATGAACAAATCGGCCTGCGCGGCCACGGCCGCCTACGTCCTATGCCAGTTCTGTTTCTTCATGTTCTTCTCCCTGTTCTTTGCCGTTGAAGAAAAAGGCGAGATCGGCGTCGGCCTCATGGCTGTCCTTCTGGCTATCGACTATGCCCAACTGTTCGGCCTTGGATGGAAAAAGAGTCTTGGGCTTACTGTAAAGACCGGATGGTACTACCTCCTCACCTTACTCGCCCTGATAGTCATTCTCATTGGCATTGTCGTCCTCTACGTCGGCGTGAGTGCCTCCGCTGCCGCCTGATAAGGGTAAGAACCGGGCAGCCTTGGAAATAGTGCCCAGGCGGATTCTGCCGTGTCGGATAAGAGACAACACTCGTAGGTGCTTAACTTTGTGAAAACACAATACAAAGGTTGTACAATATAAAAGTTGTTTTTATATTTGTAAAAACTTTTGCTATGGAATTTGTGAGAATACTTGAGGATGCTAGATTATGGGCGGTGATATATGACGGGGAGAAAGACAATTGTTTTGATGCGCTATTCTCTCAATGGTTTGACATAGGCTGGCTTAAATCATTCTTTCAGAATAATTTATCTGACTTGTCATCGTTCTTTAGGATTACTGATGTATATCAGGCAGTTATGGAAACCATTGATGAAGCGTCACAATTAGAATGCCTGATGCTTGATATCTCTCCCGACGCAGATTTGGATTTATTGTTTCGACATTTAGAGAACAGTCGTTATGCAGAAATCTCTCTCGGGAAAGAAAAAGCTAAAGGTTATGGTATCGGAAACCATCCTTCTTGGTTAAGGATATATGCTATTAAGATAGAGCCGGGTGTTTATTTGGTCACTGGAGGCGCGATAAAGTTGACTGCTAAGATGACGGAAAGAAGTCATACTTTGGCAGAACTTGCGAAATTGGAGCATGTAAGGAATTTTTTGATAGACAACGGAATTTTTGATGTTGACAGTTTAATTGATTATAATAATGAGCAAAGCAATTGATTATTTCAAGGCCAATGAATCGCCGATTCAATCCCGATGGAGGGAGGATGCTCAGTGGCGCAGAGACAACGCATTCTGGCTAAAGTACTCTCGAATGATTGCCTTGAGAGTGCTGGAGTCAATGGATGAGCAGTCAATGACACAGGTGCAGTTGGCCCAGCGTATGGGATGCTCCCAGCAATATGTTTCAACCTTGCTCAAAGGGAGCAGTAATATGACTCTGGAGACGATAGCCCGTCTGGAGATAGCATTGAATCTGGATATCCTGCAGTCTTCTTTCAGCAGTGTCAGCGGATATGGTACTGCGCTATCCTCCACTAGACGGAGATTCCTAAGCGAACCAGGTGTCTCAAAGAACACCATGATTGAGGGATCGGAGTCTTGTGTGGATGGATATAGAAATCCCGTTGCAAAGTGACCCCCTGGTGAGATATCCTGTCAAAAGCCCGCGTGTCCCGATTCCGTGCAAGTGCATTTTCGGCGTTTCACGGCCGTTTTTGCTCCCTGTTGTAATTCAGGGCAGTTGTGGTAAAACAAAGTCCAATAGAGTATCGCCCTTTTCCTATCTGTACAGAATAAAGTAAACTAATGTATCTCTATTTGTACAGATGGTGTGGTATTCTTGTAATTCCCGGCTTTTTTACAACTATCTGTACAACAAATCCCTTTTGTACGGAATATAGTTGTACAGATCGGGTATGGGTGGACTGGAAATCTGGCGGAGGAAAACAAGTGCATAAAGCGCGAGCAAGAAGGGAACGAAACCGTGACAAATTGTCACACTTTAGCAAAAAACCGTTGCCAAGCGTGGTGGGAAAGGTGGCCGCACGTCAGGAGCCGCGTGTTCCGATTCCGTGCGAGCGCACTTTCGGCGTTTCACGAAAATGAGGAAACGCGAACCAGAGTTGGCAGAGTACGTGGGGACAAATTGTCCCCAGATAGAAATGCTTACCCAAACGGGGAAACGTAGGAAAACTCTAGGGATCTGTGTGTTCCAATTCTGAGCGAGCGCACTTTCGGCATTTCACGGCCGTTTTCGCGGCAGATGCGACATTACGATCCCGCATCTGCCGCGTTTTCGTGTCCGGGAGGCCGAAAATGCGCTCGATACTAATCGTAGATGTTTTTCCATTTTATTTACGTATCTTTGCGTCAGCAACATAAGTAACAAAACGATATCCTATACGGAATCTTTTTGACGGACATTCTTGAAATCTGGAAAATTTTAGTCTCTGTCCGCTCATTAGGATTCCCTTATGCCTTAGGCATAGGGGAACCTGTGACGGAGACAGGGCTTTCCAGAGCCTCAAGAACGGCACAGGAGTACCCTATGCCTTTTTCGTGTCCGGACGTTTAACGGCCGCACGATAGGAGACTTTAGCAACCTCTTTTTTTTCATTTTGTTTGGTTGTGCGGCCGTTATTAATTTATCGGCATTTAATGGAGAAACCACTCACAAGATAGTCATATTTCTTTCTTAACGAGGATAAATTACTATTGGTAAAAAGCGCCGCAACTAAATAGGTCACGGCGCAAACAATATTACTTTAACGCATTGTGTTAATCCAAGACCAAAGCTCTTCCTTGATCTTGACTAGATTTAGATAAAACAATGCTAAGTGCCTCTACCAAAACCTCACGAATAGCATCATATTTGGTTGTACATTCTCGTATCGAATTCAAAGCCAAGGTAATATCAATATTGTCATTAACCGGATTCAGTATCTCTGTCAAGATTTGCGCAAAACCACTAGAGGATAATTCCGAAATAGCACGAATAGAATTCAGAGGTTCATGAGCGAGAAACCAGAACAAAAGCTCGTTGTATTCTTCTCTGGTCTCAACATCAGTATTCTCTGTCTTTAAAATGTAAGTAATGACATTTGACACCTTATCCTTGTCTTGACAACAACAATTCTGCTCATTGCAACGACTATTTTCTTGTGCAAAAAGACAAGAAGGGAAAGACAAAACAAAGAAAGTAAAGACGCTATAAAGCATTATTTCTAAAATACTCTTTTTCTTCATCACTTCTAATAATTATTATCATACCTGAAGAGTTGCCAACAGTTTTTTGAGTATTGGTCCAGTTAAAGTTAGAAAAGAAGGCTTCTGCATCCTCTGGATGTATTGTTATGCATGCTTGAGAACCTCTACTATTATAGTTTCCTCGATCGCTTGCTCCAGAATGAACGTTAACATTTGTAGCCGTAATGTCATTTCCCTGGGGATCATATGCTGGTACCGACCGTTTTCCGGACTCATTAATTAGATTCAATCCCTTTTGAGTTCCGCCTTTATGCCCAAACTGGTTGTTATAGTTGTATTCTCCTTCTTTTACGGTATTATACTTTGTCGTATTGTCTGAGTTGGAGCGAGAATTAGGATACGAACTGCCGCGATATACCGGGGAAAAAACGCCATTATGAACATAATATATAAGATGTCCCCGGTCGACCGCTATCCATTGGTCTTACAGGAGAATCAATAACATATACTGTGTCTCTTCCATCCGGATCCACAAAACTCATAGGATTCCCGGCACAATAAGCATACGGACTCAAACTGTAGTACTTCTCCGCGAGGGGATCAATGGTCGTGAAGCGGCCGGGAATCGGGTCGAGATAACGGGCGCCAAAGTCGTATTCGCCACTTTCTTCTGACAGTTCTTTGCCGGTGAAGCGGTAGCGGCTATCGGAAGCGTTGGTTGAGGAAATTGTGTGCCTTGGATCGATCATCAAGCCTCCGTACGGGTAGTAATGGTTGACCTGCATGACTGTACCGTCTGAGGCGTATTTGCGGTCAATCACGATGGTGCTCCCGACGGTTTCCTGTTGAGGTAGATCAAGGAGGTTGTATGTCGTTGTGTGTGTCACGATCGTATTCGTCATAGTAGTATACAGACCAAAGGTACTGATTATCAGAGATATTATCAAATGTCCGGGTGTAATTTAAGTTAGAAGCATGTTGGCTCCGATTCCGTGCAAGTGCATTTTCGGCGTTTCACGGCCGTTTTCGCGGCAGATGCGACATTACGATCCCGCATCTGCCGCGTTTTCGTGTCTAGGAGGCCGAAAATGCGCTTGATGTGAATCGTGGATTCGAAAAGAATGACATCTAATTATCGGGCGGAACGGTTGCCCTTCATCTCCAATAGCTTAATGAAAAGCGCCTCATCGGGGGCATTCGCGGCTTTTATGTCCTTGCGGAAGCGGGACCGGGCCATCTTGAGACTCTCGATGGAGACCCGGTTCATGACCAGCTGAACCGTACTGTAAGGCAGCCCGGCGAAGAAAAGTGTGATAAGTTTTAGATTCTCGCCTTTGATGGATGGTATTTGCTTGCGGAGTTTGGACATTACTCCGTCGCAATAACGGTCAAGATCCTTTTCTAGGGAGACGAACAAGTCTTCGTCCGTTCGCATGGCCGCAATCTCTTCTTTGAACTCTCTCAAAGCGGCAATTCTTTCTTTGTCGCTGTCCGCGCGGACATAGTCTTCAGAGAGCCTGTCGAGATGGTTGAGTTTTTCGCTGAACAGCGAGCCCAACAGAGAGGCACTAGTCTGCTCCGCTTGCCGGAGTTCCTCCTGCGCGATGGAGAGATTGAGCATCTGCTCTTTGATCTCCTGCTCCTTGCGCTTCCGGTACGACAGCGTCGCACCGGACAGCAGGGCCAGGGCGAGCAGGGCGGCGGCTGCACCGAGGCGGTTCCGCTCGCGCAGCCGCTTCGCCCTCTCTTCCTGTAGCTGCGACTCTGCCTTGTAGTAATCTCTCTGCGCGTTGCTTACAGACTGCTGGAGCAGGACTCGAGTTAATGAGTCTTGGACAAATGCCGCTTTGCGAGTCAGACGATAAGCCTCACTGTCGTTTCCGCGGAGATGAAGTATCTTGGCGTGCATGAAGTCTATTGTAGCTGTGTCAGCTTGATTCCGACATAAACCATAGGCTTTTGCAATTTGCTTATCCGTTGAATCACAAAGACTAAGACATTCAAGAGCAATTGCATAATAGCCATATTCCTGCTTTTCAAAAAGAGCCTTTGGAGTGGAGCGAAAAACCTCAATCGCTTCTGGCAAGTTCTGCTTTTTTTCAACATTGATAATAGCTCTTTTTAGCCGGCAAAGAGTATTAAGATAATCGTTGTTGTATTCTTCCAGAACAAAGTCTAACGTTTTTTCGGCATTGTCGTAATCTTGATCATTAATATAACTAAAAGCCAGACCAAGCTCAGCATATGCCGCATAGTCAAGGTTCTCTAAGGATTTAAAATGACAAACTGCATTCTTATGGCATTCAATGGCCATAGAATTGTTATTTGTTTTACTGAAAACATCACCCTTTGTTCGATAAATCAGACCAGCATAAAGATGGTTGTCAATAGCCAACGCATCTTTCTCAGCCATTTCCAGGGAAACAATGGATGCCATATAGTTTCCGATGTTATTCAGGATTAGCCCATTATAATAGTTGGCCATCATCCTGTGGCGCAGGTCATCTCGAGAAGAGTAATAGTCAACCGCTATCTTAATTAACGAATCAGATAGGACATCGACATAGTTCTTGTCAAGTGCCGCACTCATCAGCAAAGCATAACGTGCTTTCTCTTCACGCGTGCTCAGATTATTTACATCTATAGACTCCATGATAACCAGACAACTATCTGGTTTCGGCTGAAGCAATGACTCTGCCTGATCCAGCCTCTCCCGTGTATCAGGGCAGAAACAGGATGATAGCAACATACATAGAACGGTCGATATGATCAATGCTTGTCTCATGGCTTTTCTTGTTCAAAAATACTAAAAAAGGAAGATTATTATAACGATTGGGAAGGAATTGTTACCAAATACTATTTCTAACCATCTGTATATCAAGTTGATTACATGGAAATACTGTTACCTCATAATCCTTGTCTTTCCCTTTTTGATGACGAACTTTAAAACGCTAATCTTAATTAAAAACACAAAATGAAAAAAGCGTATTCTTAATCATTTCCTGTCTTCTTTTCGCAGGAAACATGATCCAGGTATCAGGACAAAATCCTGGACAAGATGATCCGGAAGAGATCATAATAAGCCAAAGCTCTACAATCCCATCCGGGTCTCCTCGTATGCCCGCATACAATCCTTTCTTTGCTGAATTTGCGAACGGGAATGTGTTACTTGGCAGTTATACTTACTATGGGATTGTAGATGTCAGTCTTACATCTACGGCTGGGGACGATTACTCAACGGTGTTTGACACCGCCGATGGAACCATCATCATCCCAGTCAGTGGATACGCGGGTGACTACACCCTCCTCATCACGACAGCCTCCGGACTTGAATATGTCGGAGAGTTCAGTATTTAATGCTGTTCAAACCAAAATATGTATTATTTTTGTAATTAGGCGATTGATTTATGAAAAGGATTCTATCAGTTCTTATAATGCATTATATGCATCATCCAGTTGGTATTATAACAGCCAGAGTGTGTTTAGTAAAAACAAAAGAATATATTATGGCTTTACGGAACTTTAAATCAACACTGTATACATTGTTCTTTGCGATGCTTTGCTCCTGCAACTCCTTGGATCATGGGCACGAAATGGTTCAGAATAGCATAGGTGCGAACATTGCTTTATGCAATCGTGAGTGCAACGTCCTTCTTTTTGACAATCTTCGACTTGTAGAAATAGTACCAGTTGCGAATACCGATATGTATGACCGTGTATATGAGCCCGATATTAAAGATAAAGGGCCGATTTCTGCTGACAGCCTGTTCATCCTGGCGGGTGTGTTTCACAAGGATTATACTGATTTCAGGAACGACGTCTTTACAGATAAGGGGCGAACAAAGAATGCACTGATGAGCGAAAGAATTCCTGGGGACCCCTCAATGGAGCAACAAATAAAGGAGTACATAATAAGTCGGAGAGAGCCCCGTCAAAAAGGTTTAATAGGAGGAGGAGTCACATTTGCACCTATTGATACGGATTTTGGTGATGTGACAACTTATCCCTTAGAATATAGGACGGCGGGGTGCACCTCTATAACAATAACCTCTACTAAAACCCTTTTCGGCCGGGAAGCAGGTTCCGATATTTCCGACATGTTTGAGCTGATTCCGGACTCATGTGGGGATTATAGTGTTTATTTGTTCAATTATGATAGTAAGGCTTTGCTGGGGAAGATGGGATATGATGGTATGAGCATCAAGGATTATCTGGCATTGAGGCCGACAGTACTTCCTATCTGCCTTTACCACATGACGCAAAGCCCCGAGGAAGCTCCTATCGAGACCGACATAACAATTGATATCGGTATGGCCGATGGCAAGCATGTGAGCGCGACAACACATGTGAGCATAAAGGGTTAAGAGACTCATTTCTTTCGATAAATACTGTTATAGTAAGATACTTTTAAATAGGGAACGATATACTAGTTTACACTAAATGAAAAAAACGCATCCTATTCGGGTGCGTTTTTTTCTGCTTCCAACTCCTTAATGTATGCTTTGCTTTCTTCATCATAAGCAAAGCCTTCTATATATTGAAACATTTCAACTGCCTTGTCTTCAGATATATCTTTCGTATAGAACCATAAACAATTAAAGGCATCCCCACTGATATCCTGCCACATTTGGGGAATAGATTCTATTCTATCAAAGAATCGCTCATTAGCCAAAGCGTCGCTATTATTATAATCCAGAATACGACACCCTTTTTTCCCATTTATTGCTTCGTCCTTCAACGATGCGTAAGCAAAAATATTTTGGTTTTCTTTCCCATCTCGGAATGAAAAAGACATTCTTTTGGACGAATCCAAATAAGAAGGAAGGGATAAAATTCTCTCGTTTAGAAAATCGTTAAATGAACTATCAGTAATCTTCATAGTACACAAATTTTATACATTTAAACCATGCTGAGTGTCGATTATTAGCGGAGAATCAGCTGTAAACTAATCGTTAAGAGAAACGCAGCAAAGTGCCCCCTTTGTTCAGGTAAAGACTTTCATGGTGCGGGCTTGTTAACTTAAATCGAACAATTCTTGAAGATTTCGATGCCGTGTGTCAGTTTGGTGTACAGATGGATGTAAAGTGATTATTGTGAAAGAGGCACCTAGATATTTGTGTTAATTCTTGCCGATATCGGCAAGAATTGCTATATTTGTGTTCGGTTTACATAAGATAATTGCCGATAAAGATGGAACTCATATCTGTTAGCCAATTTGCCCAGCAACACGAACTCTCTGAGCGCACTGTTAGGAACTGGTGTGCAACGGGTAAGATTAATGGGGCGGTTCTTGTAGGAAAGACCTGGAACATTCCTGTCGATGCCTCTTTGCCACGAAAAGGCAAGACCAAAGCGACACCTCTACTTAAAAGACTCCGTGAAGAGAAGGAAGGCAAGATCAGCGGCGGCATCTATCACCGTACCCAGATTGACCTAACCTATAACTCCAATCATATAGAGGGGAGTCGCCTAACTCATGAGCAGATCCGTTTAATCTTCGAAACAAATACAATAGGCATTACAAATGAAAGTATCAATGTCGATGATATCGTCGAGACCACAAACCATTTCCGTTGCATAGACCTTATCATAGACCGGGCAGAGGAGAAACTTTCAGGGCCATTTATTAAAGAGATTCACAGAATACTTAAGACCGGGACATCCGATAGTCTCAAGTCAGGGTTCAACGTAGGAGATTATAAAAAGTTGCCTAATGAGGTAGGCGGGAATGCCACCTGCCCTCCTGAAGAGGTCCATGCAAGGATGAAAGCCCTTCTTTCTGCATACAACGCAAAGTCGCCCAAGGCGTTAGTGGATATTATTGATTTCCACCAGAAGTTTGAAGCAATCCATCCGTTCCAGGATGGAAACGGAAGGGTAGGAAGACTTGTTATGTTCAAGGAATGCCTGGCAAACGGAATAGTACCGTATATTATTACTGAGGAGCTTAAGTTTTTCTATTATAGAGGCCTTAGAGAGTGGGGACATATTAACGGTTATCTTACGGATACCTGTCTTTCGGCGCAGGACAATTATAAAGTGTTACTTGATTACTTTAAGATCAAGTATTAATATGAAACTATTGGTTGTCATCTGTGGGCTGGATTGCGAAAAAAGTGACGTATACATTGCCACTAAGAAGGCACCCATATACGTGAAGGCCCGGCCGTCAAGGGCCGGGCGAAATCGCGTGCCCGAGGCGGGACTCGAACCCGCACATCTTTAAGGGACAATGGATTTTGAGTCCATCGCGTCTACCATTCCGCCACTCGGGCAGTGGATTGTGGACGGTGCAAAGGTATGGATTTTTCCACGATTATCAAATAAATTCCTTATCTTGTCATTCTAATGCTTCTGGAAAGGAATTATGGGAATCGGTAGATATCTCTGCGCAGTGTTGAGTGCTGCGGCGCTGCTCCTGACTTCGCAGGCCGGTGCGACCAAGTACCTTGAACTGAAGGTGATCGACAAGGATTACCTGTGCGTGCATTTCCGGGACGGGGAAGTGAGGTATCGGGACAGCGGCACGGGCGAGAGCGCATATCTGGGACATACGTTTGTCGAGGGGGACGATACGCTGGTGGTGTTCGGCCGCAGGCTGGATCCGGCCGCGGCGGCGGATGCCGGCGCCTGGACGGTCAGCTCGAAGGACGACAAGTCTTTCGGCTCGCGTACGGCCGCCGCGGCCTGGCGCAAGTCCAAGCCTATGAATACCGACCACACCCTGACCAGCGAGCTGGACCACTGGATATTCCTGAAGCTCCCGAGATCCATGAAGCAGGGATGCACATATACCGTTTCGATCCCGGCCGGGATAGGGAGCGATGCGTCCGAGGGGAGCGTCTGTTTCGACATCTGGAATACTTTGTCGGAGGCCGTACACGTCAACATTCTGGGATATCTTCCTTCCGAGCCGGTCAAGGAGGCGGACCTCTATCTGTGGCTCGGAGAGGGCGGCGGACGCAATTACAGGTCATTCCAAGGCAAGAGTGTATATCTCTACAACGTGGCTACCGGCCAGTCGAAGAAGGTCGGGACGGTCAAGTACTGGAAGCCGCATTCGGCCGCTTCGGCCGAGGCCGGCGGCAAGGACTTGACGGGCTCGGATGTGTGGAATATCGATTTCAAGGAGTCTGTTCCCGGCCGCTACCGCCTCGTGGTGGAGGATGTGGGGTGCAGCATGGACTTCGACATTTCGGACGAGGTGTATTTCCAGCCGTACCGGTACTCGGTCAGGGGGTATTATTACATGCGTATAGGCGAGCCTATCGACCCTTCGGTGAGCCCTGTGCCGCGCCAGCCGCAGTTTATACCGGAGGTGGATCCGGTGGGATTCACGGTCTATAAGACCGACCTTCAGCCGTGGCATCCGGACTGGCGGAGACTGCGCGGCGATGTCTGGGACGAGCCGCATTTCAAGCCGGCGCTGGAGTCGGCGTTCTGGCAGCACAGGCTGCCGGGCAATCCCGTCAATACCGAGATGCGCGGCGGGCATTCCGACGCGTTCGACTGGGACCGCCACCTGGCGCATGTCAGCAATATCTACGATTTGTTGCTTCCGTACATCCTGACGGGAGGCCGCATCAGCGAGGATAACCTCGGTATCCGCGAGAGCGGAAACGGCATTCCAGATATCATCGACGAGGCGCGCAACGAAGTCGACTTCTTCCTGAGCATACGGGACGGAGAGGCTTATTCCCAGGGAGTTACCAATCCTTCGAAGGAGTGGACGATCATGTTCCAGGCCGGGTGTACGACCATGGCGGCCTGGGCCAATGCGGCTAACTGCGCGACGATCGCGGAGGCGTTCCGCATAGCCGGGATCGACAGTCTTCGGAATTATTATCGGGACGAGGCTGTGAAGGCGTTCCGCTTCGCTTCAAGGCAGGAAAACCAGCAACTTGACGACATGCAGGATGTGGGCAGCGCCCGTATGCGCGGAAGGGACTTCCGCCAGCAGGCCGCAGCCTTCCTGTACAATGTCACCGGCGAGCGGGAATGGGAGGACATCATGGCGGAGGAGAGCATGATCAAGGGCCCGAAGTCGGAATTGTTCAACAAAGGCCGCATGGGGGGCTTCTACCAGATTTGGGCGGCGGCAGCGTATCTGGCTTGTCCGCAGGAGAGGCATTATCCACAACTTTATGCTGATCTGGTATCGAGCGTGGATGCGCAGGCCGATGCGAACAATGTGAGCCTGATGGCCCTGCGCCCGTCGCGGCGCGCGGCCAATGATGCCCGCTGGCAGACTTCCGAGAACCTCCAGCTCGTGATGATGGCGCACTATGTGGCGAAGTCGCCCGCGCGGCGGGCAGAGTTGGAACGCGCGATGTACAGCGAAGCCGGTTGGGGCCTCGGCCGCAATCCTTCCAATACCGTGGAAATGACCGGACTGGGAGAACGGCATATCACTGATTGTTACTCGACTGGCCGCAACGACGGCGTGCCCGGAACGCATCCGGGCCAGACGCCGTTCAACGGAACGGAGAGTTGGTCCAGGGGTGACGGCGGCGATGCCCAGATCATCCTTACACGCTGCTATCCTTCGTGGAACGACGGAGGCTGGCCGCGCCAGGAGTCATTTTTCAACATCCGGTATATGTGGGTGAACGGCGAGTTCACTCCACGCGAAACGATGAGGGGCAAGATGGCCCTGCTGGGATACCTTTACGGGATACGACCTTAGGAAAATGAAGATAGAACTATATGTAAGGGAGGATTTCTCCGGACTTCCGGAGCTCCTGAAGGAAGAGAGAGAAGTTTATCTGGTCTACGACAGGAATGTGTCGTGGGCGGCGGAGCGCGTCGGGGCCCTGTGCGCCCTGAAGGGCGCGATGGCCCTCGACGCCTCCGAGGCCGCCAAGAACCTCGATACCGTTACGGCCATTTGCCGCTTCCTGCTGGAGGCTGGAGCTGACAGGAAAGCGCTTGTACTTGCGCTTGGCGGCGGTATAACGACCGATATGGCTGGATTTGCCGCGTGTATCTACAAGCGCGGAGTGCGTTTTGCCACGTTGCCGACGACATTGCTGGCGCAGGTGGACGCCGGTATCGGAGGAAAGACGGGTGTCAACCTTGATGGCTATAAGAATATCCTGGGAGTCATACGCCAGCCGGAATTCATCTATGTGGCGGGAAATACGCTGGAAACGCTCCCGGAGCGGGAGTATCGCTCCGGCGTGGCCGAGATGCTGAAGAGTTTCATCATCTCGGACGCGGCGCATTACCGCCGGGCGCTGAAGCTGCTGTGCAGCGGCGCCCGGGCTGACGCGGAGCTCATCCGCGCCGCCGCTTCCATCAAGTGCGGCGTCGTGGAGCGCGACGAGTTCGAGACGGGGGAGCGCCGGGTGCTGAACCTCGGCCACACCGTCGGGCACGCTGTGGAGTGGTGGCAGACCGTGTCGGATGCGTCCCGGCGGTACTCGCACGGCGAGGCCGTGGCGATCGGGACGATCCAGGCGGCGCGGCTGTCCGAGGCCCTCGGCGTATGCCGGAGGGGCCTGGCCGCGCAGCTGGAGGCGGACTTTGCCGCCGTCGGACTGCCTACGGCCTGCCCGGTCCCGGCCTCCGCGATGTGCGAAGCCATCGCCCGGGACAAGAAAGCCGACGGAGGCTCCGTCCATTTCGTCCTGATACGCGACATCGGCAAGGTGGAGGTCCGCCTGCTGCCCGTCGATACCATCATCCAATTGCTTGAAACTGCAAACCTATGATTTGTACTTGCATACAGAACAAGAACCTTGAGGAGATATTCTCCATCCTGGAGCAGGGTGATATTGAAATGGCGGAAATCCGTCTGGACCTCTGTCCAGACTTGGACGAAGAGGATATAGAGAGCCTGTTTTCCGGTACGGATATTCCGCTCATCGCCACCTGCCGCATCGCCGGAAGCGCGAGCATGCAGGAGGCGGAGCGCCGGCTCAGGACCGCTATCCTGGCCGGGGCCAAATACGTCGACGTCGAGCTTGAGGCCCCGGCGCCGATGGGCAAGCGCCTGCGCCGGGCCGCCCGCGAAAGCGGCACTACCCTCATCCGTTCTTACCACAACTTTGATGAAACTCCTGATGCTGAGACCATTGCGGAGATGGTGACCAAATGCCGCATCTTCGGATCGGATGTCATCAAGGTCGCAACCATGGCGCATAGTCCGGAGGATGTCGCCCGTGTAATGGACCTTTACGGAATGACCTATCCGGACGGAAGGACACAGGAGGAGGGTACCCTGGTGGCTTTCTGTATGGGAGAGGCCGGGAAGGAATCCCGACTGGAGTGCCTCCGGCGCGGGGCCCCTTTCACCTACGTTTCACTCGGTGAAGGGGACGGGACCGCGCCGGGCCAGTGGACCCTCGCCGGTATGAACGAAGCGGTGTATCACGGAGCCCAGGGATTCTATGCCGAGCATCTCAATATGCCGTCGTCCAAGAGTTTTGCCCAGAGGGCGATCATTGCGGCGGCCCTGGCCGAAGGCACTTCGCATCTGCGCGGCTATTCAGCCTGCGCAGATACTGCGGCTGCCGTGGCCGCCGCCCGCGCCCTCGGCGCCGAAGT
The DNA here is from genome assembly GCA_902785785.1 of uncultured Bacteroidia bacterium. Lineage (GTDB taxonomy): Bacteria > Bacteroidota > Bacteroidia > Bacteroidales > UBA932 > Cryptobacteroides. Next base: position 65,362 of record CADAAA010000011.1, read on the forward strand.
TACGGAAGGCGAAGTCTTGACCATCAAGGGAATAGGTCCGATAGAAGGGCCTTTCGACATCTCTTCCCTTCATTGCGGTGAGTCCGGTCTCCTGACCAGGATGATGATCCCGATCATGTCCCAGATAGGCCCCGGATCCGTTCTGGTGACAGGCGAAAAGACCCTGGTAAACCGTCCGCTGAAGGGCGCTGCGGACATCATGGCCTCCTTCGGAGTCATGCTCCGCAACGCTGCGCGGACTTCCCGTGAAATATATGTTCCCTTGACCGTCGAGGGCAAGCTTGTCCCCGGCAGGGCGGACATTTCGGGGGCCGGAGGATCGCAGATCATCTCCGGCCTCCTGATGGCCCTGCCGATGGCCGAGGCCCCTTCGACCGTCTATGTAAGTGAGCCCAAGAGCATCCCTTACATGTTCATCACACTGGATGTCCTCCAGAAATTCGGCATACGGATAGGCAACGAGATGGAGGGTGACGAAGAGTTCCTTCAGACGAGGGACTGGAGTTACTGCACCGGCCTGACCTTCAAGGTCAAGGGCGGCCAGCGCTACAAGGCGGCGGAGCTCAGTCTCGAAGGAGACTGGAGCAGCGCCGCCAACTTCCTCGTGGCCGGCGCCATCTTCGGCAGCGCTTCCGTCGACGGCCTCGACACGCAGTCACTGCAGGCAGACCTGACCATCATGGACATCCTCGTGGAGGCCGGCGCCTCCGTTTCGCAGTTCGAGAATGACTGCGTGGACGAGGTCAGTGCAGCGGCGGCTGCGGCCGGCGTCAACCCCCATACGGGGGCTGTCAACGCCGTCAAGGCGCCGCTGAACGCCTTCTCGTTCGACCTGAACAACGCTCCGGATCTCTTCCCGATAACGGCCGTGCTGGCGGCATTCTGCCCCGGCGAAAGCCGCATCGCAGGCACCGGCCGCCTGGCCAACAAGGAGTCCGACCGTGCTAAGGCCATTACGGACATGCTCACGCAAATGGGAGTGGAATGTGCCATAGAAGGGGATGAGATGGTCATCCGAGGCCATTCCCTGTCCAGCCGCCTGCTGAACGGCAATCTCCTGAAAGGCGGAGAATACACCTCCAACCATGACCACAGGATGGTCATGGCACTGAAAGTGGCGTCGCTCGGTGCTTCGTCGCCGATCGTCATCGACGACGAGCAGTGCGTCGCCAAGTCATTCCCTGATTTCCTGACATTGTTCTGCGACAGGTAGATGAAGAACAAAGGACTCATAGCGCTGACTCCCATCCTGGTTTTCCTCGGGGTGTATCTGGTCACGTCGATACTCATCAAGGACTTCTACAAGGTCCCTGTGGCTTCGGCTTTCCTTCTGGCGTCGGTTTATGCCGTCCTGATTTCCAAGGGCACGTTGAGGAAGCGCCTGGACCTTTTCTCCGAGGGAGCTGGCAATCCCCGTATCCTCCTGATGGTCTGGATCTTCATCCTCGCTGGGGCGTTCGCGCAGACAGCGAAGGATGTCGGGGCCATCGATGCAACGGTGAACCTTACCCTTCGGGTGATTCCCGGCTCGATGCTCTTCGCCGGACTCTTCTTCACCGCCTGCTTCATCTCGATGTCCGTCGGCACCAGCGTCGGTACTATCGTGGCGCTGGTCCCCATCGCCACCGGCATCGCGCAGGAGGCCGGATTCTCCGAAGCATTCATGGCCGCCATCATTGTCGGCGGCGCTTTCTTCGGAGACAATCTTTCCTTCATCAGCGATACCACCATTGCCGCCACAAAGGCATTGGACTGTGCCATGAGGGACAAATTCAAAGCCAATATACGCATCGTCGCCCCGGCTGTATTGCTGGTCTTTGCCATATATGTGGTCAAGGGCCTGGGAGTCAGCGTGGATGTGACCCCTGAAGCCGCTGATCCCCTGAAGCTTGTGCCATACTTGCTTGTGCTGGTCCTGGCCTTTGCTGGAATGGACGTGATGCTTATACTGTCATTGGGATTGGGGGTGAACCTGCTGATAGGCCTGGTGACCGGCAGCCTCGGATGGGCCGACTGGCTGTCTTCCGTCGGAGAAGGCATCGGCGGCATGGGCAGCCTCATCATCGTGACGCTGCTGGCCGGCGGCATGATGGCGCTCATCCGCGCCGGCGGCGGCCTCGACTGGCTCGTCGGCGCCCTCACCCGCCGCCTCGCCGCCTCTCCTGCTGCCGTCTCCTCGCCTGAAAGCGCCGCGGCGCCCGTCATTGCCGGCTCCGACCGGCAATCCCGCCGCCAGCGGCGCGGCGCCGAGCTCAGCATCGCCGCGCTCGTCAGCCTCGCCAACCTCTGCACGGCCAACAACACCATCGCCATCATCACCGTCGGCGGCATAGCCAAGGATATCAGCGACCGCTTCGGCCTTGACAGGAAGCGCGTCGCCAGCATCCTTGACACCTTCTCCTGCTTCGTCCAGGGGCTGATCCCGTACGGCGCGCAGCTGCTGATGGCCTCCGGCCTCGCAGGCGGCTGCGCCGCCGCCATCATCCGCTACCTCTACTACCCCTTCGCCCTCGGCCTCGTCGCCCTCGCCGCCATCTTCCTCCCTGCCTCCTTCCGTTCCCGGAAGTAACTCCCGCCGTCCTTCCCATCCCTCCCGCCGTCCTTCCCATCCCTCCCGCCCGTCCAGCCGCACTCCCTCGCCCACCCCTTCTCCCTTCTTCTCCCGTCATTCTTAACTCCGTCCCGACCCTTAACCCCTCAATCGTTATGCCGTGATTTGTAACAGCTTGATGTTTAGGTAATTAAAGGATATTTCCCTCGCTGTTTTTGCAAGGGAGACTTTGCGCATCCCGCTGATAATAAGAGTTTTACAAAACACGCTGTTTTGGTAGACGATGGTAAAAGTAAAGGCAATACACCTTCTGGCGATCAACGGCATCCTTAGGACGGCTATCGGAATCAAGATCGCCGCCATCTTCCTTCCCTCCCTCTTCTCCCGCCCTTCCCGTTCCTCCCACTCCTCCAACTAAGTTTCTTATTTTCACCACTTCAACAGGGTCTCTTAGTCCTGTCCTTCCGACAGAGTTCCTCAGTCACGCTTCTCCAACAGAGTTTCTTTACCTTGCCCCCTCCAACTGAGTGTTTTAGCCCTATCTCTTCAACAGAATCTTTTTGCTCCACTTCTATGCCGCTTCTCTTAGGTATTACTACCGGTCCAATTTCTATCAAGCGCATTTTCGGCGTTTGGCGAAGGTTTTTGCTCCAGATGGCACATTAGATTGTCGTATCTAGCGCAAAAACGCGCGTAGGAGGCCGAAAGTGCGCTTGGTCCGTAGCGCTTAATCCGTATCTCTTGGTCCGTATCGCTTGATCCGTATCGGTTAGGCGAATGCAGCGGTTTGGCGAGTGAAATGCCTTGGGTGCGGAAGGAATTGCTTATTTCGGGACGGTTGGTTATATTTATGGTGAAATCAAGAGAATAGAAAATGGAAAGGTCATTCGTTCGGACAGGATTGCCGGCTGTCGTAAGGATAACAGTCGTTCTGGGTGCAATTTTATTGGTGTTTTTCTCAGCGGTATCCTGCCGGGAGCAGAAGACCGTGGTCATCCTCGGTGACTCCTATTCTACTTTCGACGGGTATGTGCCGGAGGGGTTTGCCATTTGGTATGACTCGAATCCCAAGGAGGAGAACGACGTCACTGCCGTGCAGCAGACCTGGTGGTACAAACTGTGCCGGAAGGAAGGACTTAAATTATTGGGCAACAACAGTTACAGCGGCTCGACCGTATGCAATACCGGCTATGATGGGGCGGACTATTCCGACAGGTCTTTCATCACCAGGATGCCCCAGACACTTGGATACAGTGCCGAGAGGCCGAACATCATTCTGATATTCGGCGGGACCAATGACTCATGGTCGGATGCTCCGCTGGGTTCCCTGAAGTTCGCCGACTGGACGGAGGAAGACCTGAAGCAGGCGTTGCCGGCTTATTGCTATATGCTGAATTATTACAAGCTATATGCTCCGGAATCCCGTGTGATCAATATCGTCAATGACGGCCTGAAGCCGGAGATCACCGAAGGTATAGTGAAGGCTGCGGAGCATTACGGGATGGAGTATGTACGGCTTGAGGGCATCGACAAAGGCTGGGGCCATCCGAGCATCAAGGGTATGCAGCAGATCTGCGACGCCCTGGCCGACATCCTCTGACGCTGACTGGAGGAATCAGAGGAGATCGGCGAGGACGATGGCGGTCATGGCCTCGACGATGACGGGGGTGCGGAGGGCGAAGCAGACGTCGTGCCGGCCTTTGATCTTGAGGGTGTCCTCCCGGTTCTCGGCGAAATTCCAGGTGCGCTGTGGCTTGGCGATGCTGGAAGTGGGCTTGAAGGCGACGCGGAAGACGAGCGGCGCGCCGTTGGTGATGCCGCCGTTGACGCCGCCGGCGCCGTTCTTGACGGGGCCGTCAGCCCCGAAGGGGTCATTGTGCTCCGAGCCCTTCATGCGCGAGGCGGCGAATCCGTCGCCAAACTCTATGCCGCGGACTCCGGGGATGGAGAATACCGCATGCGAGACAAGCGATTCGACAGAGTCGAAGAACGGCTCGCCCAGGCCGATGGGCAGGCCGGTGGCGGTGCATTGCACCACGCCGCCCAGCGAGTCGCCTTCGGCGGCTGCGGCGGCGAGGAGCTCCGGCCACCGGGCACGGTCGGCGCAGCCGCCGACCTCTATCAGTTCAGCCTGAATATCAATACCTTCGAGCACCTTCTTGGCTACGACGCCGGCGGCTACGACCGGCAGGGTGATCCTGCCGGAGAAGTGTCCGCCGCCGCGCGGGTCGTTGGCCCAGTCCCATTTGACTGCGGCGACATAGTCGGCATGGCCCGGACGGGGCATGGCGTCGAAATCGCTGTAGTCGCCGGACCTGGTATTGGCATTGCGGAAGATAATGGTCAGGGGGGCGCCGGTGGTATGGCCGTCCACTACGCCGCTGAGGATCTGCGGCTCGTCGGCCTCGACGCGGGGCGTCGTGCCGAACGCCGCAGGGGCGGAGGCAGGGCTGCCGCCCCCGGCCGCGGCGAAGTCGCCGCGGGCTTCGGCGCCGCGGGCGCCCGGCGCCCGCCGGGCTATATCCGCGGCGAAATCTGCCGCGTCCAGCGCCATGCCCTCGGGCACTCCGTCCATCACCACTCCGATAGCCTCTCCGTGTGACTCCCCGAAGATGCTGACCCTGAATATCCTTCCGAAAGTGTTCATATCAAGTCCGTTCTTGTCTTTCGCGAAGATAAGCTTTTTCCCCGTGTTTTCAGATAAAAAACAGTATATTTGTATTCTATGGACTCAATGGAAGAGAAAGAATTGCTGCAGAACATCACGCAGCAGGAGTACAAGGAAGGATTCGTCACGGACGTCGAGCAGGTCTATATCCCGAAGGGCCTGAACGAGGACATTATCCGCATGATATCCTCCCTCAAGGAAGAGCCTGAATGGCTCCTGGAGTTCCGTCTGGACGCATTCCGCAAGTGGCAGGCCATGGAGCAGCCCCGATGGGGCCATCTCGACCTGCCCGAAATCGACTATCAGGATATCATATACTACGCCGCCCCAAAGAAAGACAGTGAGAGGCCAAAGGAGATCGATCCGGCTTTGGCCGAGACGTTCGAGAAGCTGGGCATCCCGCTGCATGAGCGCGAGGCGCTTGCCGGAGTGGTCGCGGTAGACGCAGTCTTCGACTCCGTCTCCGTCAAGACCACCTTCCGCAAGGCCCTCTCCGAGAAAGGCATCATATTCTGCTCCTTCTCCGAGGCCGTCAGGGAGCACCCGGACCTTGTCCGGAAACACCTGGCTACAGTGGTCCCCGCAGGGGATAATTATTTCGCGGCGCTGAACTCCGCCGTCTTTTCCGACGGCTCGTTCTGCTATATCCCGAAAGGCGTGAAGTGCCCTATGGAACTGTCGAGTTATTTCCGCATCAATGCGGCGGGCACCGGACAGTTCGAACGTACGCTCATCGTCGCCGACGAAGGCTCGCAGCTCAGCTACATGGAGGGCTGCACCGCCCCGATGCGTGACGAGAACCAGCTCCACGCTGCCGTCGTCGAGATCATCGTCGAAAAGGACGCCGATGTCAAGTATTCGACAGTCCAGAACTGGTATCCCGGCGATGCCCAGGGCCGCGGCGGCATCCTGAACCTCGTTACCAAACGAGGTCTGTGCCGCGGCACCGGCAGCCACCTGTCCTGGACCCAGGTCGAGACCGGCTCGGCCATCACGTGGAAGTATCCTTCCACCATCCTGATGGGAGACTATTCCTCATCGGAATTCTACTCCGTGGCCCTGACCAACAACCGCCAGCAGGCCGATACAGGGACCAAGATGGTCCATATCGGCCGCGGCACCCGCAGCCGCATCGTCTCCAAGGGCATCAGCGCAGGCCGCAGCCAGAACAGCTACCGCGGCCTGGTGCGCTTCAACCCCGGCGCCGTCGGCGCAAGGAACTATTCGCAGTGCGACAGCCTGCTCATCGGCTCTGAATGCGGCGCTCACACCTTCCCGGTGATCCAGAGCCGCTGCCCTTCGGCTGTCGTGGAGCACGAGGCCACGACCTCCAAGATCAGCGAGGACCAGCTTTTCTACTGCACCCAGCGCGGCATTCCGCCCGAGGATGCCGTAGGCCTCATCGTGGGCGGATATGCCCGCGAAGTCCTCGCCCGTCTCCCCATGGAGTTTGCAATGGAAGCCGGCAAACTCCTGCAAGTCTCACTCGAAGGCTCCATCGGATAAACTATGAACTGGCTTGATCTACTCGCTTCTATATTAGGCATCACCTGCGTCGTACTCGCAGGCCGGAACAGCAAATACAATTTCTGGGTCGGCTATCTCTATACTACCGCCTTGTTCGCCCTCTTCTGGCAGAACAATCTCGTTGCTTCACTGATGTTGCAGCCCGTTTCTCTCGGCATCAATATCATGGGCCATTACCGTTGGACCCATCCCAAGGATGATGAGAAAAGCTCCCAGGACAGCAAGGCCCTGAAAGTGACCATGCTCAGCTGGCCTGAGCGCATACTGTGCATCTTTGCCGTTTTCATTATCGCATTTGCCTGGGGGTGGTTGCTGGACCGCCTTTTCCCCGCCGATCCGCATCCTTACCTTGACTCCTGCGTGACAGTGCTGATCCTAATGGCCCAGTTCCTCTCCGCTCAGAAGAAATGGGATTGCTGGGTGGCCTGGCTCATCGTCAATGTGACGCAGATGGCGCTGCACCTTTCCGTGGGCAATTTCTTCATGCCCATTGTCTGCGGCCTGTACCTTATCAACGGCATCATTTCGCTCCTCAACTGGGGCAAACTTTACAAGAAGAACGCTTAATTCCAGATATTTATGGCTGAAAACGATATATTGCTTGACATTCGCGGACTTCATGCCTCCATTGGTGACAAGGAGATCCTCAAAGGCATCGACCTGACGATCAGCAAGGGCGAGGTCCATGCCGTCATGGGACCGAACGGCGCCGGCAAGAGCACGCTCTCGGCGGTGCTCGTCGGCCGGCCGGACTATACGGTCACCGAAGGTTCGGTGACCTTCCTCGGCCGGGACCTCCTGGCGATGAGCCCCGAGGAGCGCTCCTGGGCGGGCATCTTCCTGTCGTTCCAGTATCCGATAGAAATTCCCGGAGTGAGCATCACCAATTTCATGAAGGCGGCGGTGAATGCCCGCCGCAAGGCGCAGGGGCTTGAGGACCTCAAGCCCACGGAGTTCATCAAGATGATGAAGGAGAAGATGGCCATGGTGCAGATGAAGGGCGAATTCGCCAAACGCGAAGTCAATGTTGGATTCTCCGGAGGAGAGAAGAAGCGCAATGAGATATTCCAGATGGCGATGCTCGACCCGATGCTGTCCATACTCGACGAGACGGACAGCGGCCTGGACGTGGATGCCCTCCGTATCGTCGCTGAAGGCGTCAACAAGCTCAGGACTCCGGAGAAGAGCGCAATCGTCATAACCCATTACCAGCGCCTGCTGGAGTATATCGTCCCGGACGTGGTGCATGTCCTGAAGGCCGGCCGCATTGTCAAGACAGGCGGCCGCGAGTTGGTGGACATCATCGACAGGAACGGATATGACGCATTCTAGCCTATGAAGGAGAAGATCATAGACAAAGGACATTACGTGGACGTTCCGGTCCCGGAGGGAGCTGTCGTGGTGCCGGCCGGCTCGCGTCTGGCGGTCTGCTACACGCTGGCCGGCCGGCACGCTTTCGTCCTCGAGGCCGGAGCTTCGCTGGATCTATGCCTGCTGGCATTCCCTGGGGAATGCGACGGCTTGGAGCTGAGCGTCGACCTCGTCGGCGAAGGCGCTGAGGCTTCTCTGTCGGGTATCTGTGTGTGCAGCGAAGGGGAATTTCCTTTAAAGGTCACGGTGCGTCACCGCGTGGGCGGCTGCGTATCCACGCAGCTCTTCAACGGCATCGTGGCCGGCTCTGCCAGGACAGGCTTCGACGGCCGCATCGTCGTCGCCCCTGATGCGCAGAAGACCAAGGCTTTCCAGACAAACCACAACCTGCTGCTGGGCGACGCGGCCCGCGCCGAGACACGCCCGCAGCTGGAGATTTACGCCGACGACGTGGAGTGCTCGCACGGCGCGACCATAGGTCGCCTCGACGAGTCGGCGCAGTTCTACATGCAGTCCAGGGGCATCCCTGAGAAGGAGGCCAAAGTGCTGCAGATGATCTCGTTCCTGTCGCCGGTGCTGGAGCACGTCCCGGAGGACCGCCGCGAGGAAATAGCCGCCCGTATCGAGCAGACCGTCCGCAGCCTATGATCACGTATCCCAATGTCAAGGTCAACCTTGGACTGAGTGTCCTGCGTAAGCGCCCCGACGGCTATCACGACCTCGAGACGCTGTTCGTTCCGTGCTTTGACATCCACGATACGCTTGAGATCATCTCCGGCGACGATTTCAGCCGCACTTCAGCGTCATTGTTCGAGCGTTATCCTGGAGTTCCGGAGGTGCCCGTCCCTGAAAATTGTGCCACCCTCGGCCATTCCAACTGGCTCCCGCCAAACTGGCGCTCCCGGCCTTCCGTTTTACCCGGCCTCCGCGGGGCATCTGATGATGCCTTCGCTTCGCTCAAAAGAGGGGGGGGACCAAGCGAAAAGCTTGGGGGGGGGCCGAAGGACATTTTCAGGGACGGGACACCTCCGGAGGACAGACTCTCTATCTGGCAGGGGATAAGGGAAGACGGGAAGCTGATGATAACGATTGCGAGGAAGGACGGGGTGGACTGGGAGCCGCTGGAGGACCTGACGGCCAGGGCTTACGGCTTGCTGGATGCCGATTTCGATCTGCCGCCGGTCAAGATATTCCTCGAGAAGACCGCTCCGGTGGGGGCGGGGCTGGGCGGCGGCTCGGCAGACGCGGCCTTCGCGCTGCGGATGCTCTCCGAGCTCTTCGCGCTCGGCCTCGACGAGGCCGCCCTCGCCGCTTATGCTGCCCGCCTGGGCAGCGACTGCGCCTTCTTCGTATACAACCGCCCGATGATAGGTACAGGGCGCGGCGAGATACTGGAGCCCTGCGACATCGACCTGTCGCAGTATGTACTGCGGGTCGATGTGCCGGTGGGCGTAAGCGTCAGCACGGCTGACGCGTACCGCGGCATCGTGCCGCGCGAGGCGGCGGCCGCAGGCCGCGCCTGCCCGCTCCGCGAGGCGCTCTCGCGCCCCGTCGCGGAGTGGCGCGACTGCCTCGTCAACGACTTCGAGGCCACCGTCTTCGCTAAGTATCCTGCCATAGCTGATGCCAAACAGGCCCTCTACGACGCCGGAGCCACATACGCATCCATGTCCGGAAGCGGATCTGCCGTGTTCGGGCTCTTCCCCAAATAATCAGAAAACTACCAGAAGTGCCGTAGACGGTCCAGACTTTGGACCTTCGACAGCAAAAATGGCCCGAAATGCCGTAGACGGTCCAAAGTCTGGACCGTCTACGGCAGTGATGCCTGGTGAAACCTCATTTTCGGGGCCTCGAGAAGACCGCAGTTCCCAGCAACGAGACCTACAACGGATCCCATAGCATCATTTCCCGGGAATGACCGGAATGACACCAACGTGTCGTGCAATATAATGGTCTGATGTTCAGTCTCTTAGATAAACTTCCTGTCGGAAAACCGGTACAGGGAACTCGCTTAAATCATTAAGATTCAATATGTTCCGTTGCACGCGGAACGGAGGGAAAGTCGCTCTGCGTCGATCTGGGAGCAGGGAACGGATCTGCCAGTGCGCGATAAAGCATTTTTGGAGACACGCAGAAATTTGCTTATCTTCACTCCGATAAAACCACGATATATGTATAAGACCCAAGGACTCAAAAACAGCCGTATCGAGGTGGCAGACGCCCTTCGAGGCCTTGCCGTGATCGGCATCATCCTTTACCATTCGGTAGAGCATTTCAACCTTTTCTCTCCCAAGGTTTCCTGCACGCTTCCTTGCGACGGAGTGGTTTTCAACATCCTCACGGTTCTGCTTTCGGGCAAGATGTACGGCATCTTTGCCGTCCTCTTCGGCCTCAGTTTCTTCATCATGAGGGACAACCAGGAACAGAAGGGCAAGGACTTCTCCCTCCGCTTCGCGTGGCGCATGTTCCTCCTGCTGGGATTCGGTATCCTGAACCTCATAATGTACGATGGAGATATCTTGACGACCTATGCGATCCTCGGCCTGCTGATGATTCCCGCGGGATATCTTAGCACTCCGGTGCTGTGGGGTATCACGATCTTCCTGCTGATCCAGCCTATCGAGATATACAGCCTGATAACAGGATGGAAGCCTGATACTTCGTTTGTTGGGAAAGGATATATGACCATGAGCCGCGCACATGGCGAGGGAACCTTCCTCGAGTCCGCAGCCGCCAGCCTCAAGTACGGTTTCCTGACCGATATCGGCTGGTTTATCGGCAAGGGCCGCATCACCCAGACCCTCGGCCTGTTCTATCTCGGCATCCTTTTCGGCCGCCACAGGCTGTTTTACAACGAGGGCAACCATCTGAAGATCTGGAGGATAATCCTTGCGGTGTCTGCGACGCTTGTCACCGCCGGAGTCATCTTCGGTGAGAGAAGGCGCGGAGACGTGAGCTTCGGACAGCTGGACAGCCTGCTTCATCCCATGTTCAACCTCGCCATCCTGATGCTTATCATGGCAGTCGTCGTGCTGCTGTGGTACAGGTTCGAAGGTTTCAGGAAGAGTCTGTCGCATATCTGTTTCTTCGGACGGATGTCGCTGACCAATTATCTGCTCTCGTCGCTTATTGGAACATTCATCTTCTTCGGATGGGGACTCGGCATGTACAAGGTCCTCGGAACCACCTACTCACTGCTCGTGGGTATCGGTATCGTTATCCTTCAGATCGTACTTCTGTACCAGTGGTCCAAGAAGCACCAGCGCGGACCTCTCGAGACTCTCTGGCGCAATCTCACCTGGATAGGAAGCGACAACAAATAGTATGGGAGCAGTCCATCACGAAAGGGTAGAGGCCCTGCGGGCGCTGATGCGCGAGCGGGGCTGGGATGCCGTCATCGTGTCCGGCTCAGACCCGCATTGCAGCGAGTACCCCGCTCCCCGTTGGAAACAGGTGGAGTGGCTTTCCGGCTTTACCGGCGAGGCGGGCGACATAGTCGTCACCGCCTCACACGCCGGGCTTTGGACCGACACGCGGTATTTCATACAGGCTGTACGCCAGTTGGAAGGCAGCGGTATCGTCCTTCACAAGACCCGTGTGCCGGAACAAGTGCTCATCCCGGAATGGCTGGCGGGCGACGCCCTGGCCGGCCGTGACCGCTGCGTGGTCGTAGCGGTCGACGGGCTTTGCCAGGGAGTCGGCGCCATCGAAGGCCTTAAGGCCGCATTCGCGGCCGCAGGCCGCACGGAAGGCTCTCCCGACGAGGACGGTTTCCGTATAGTGTCCGTCCCGGACATGCTTGAAGACCTCTGGGAGGACCGTCCGCCCGTACCCCAGACGCCTATTATCACTTTGGGGGCTGAACTGGCCGGCGAAAGCCGTCTGGACCGCATCGCCTGGCTTCGGGTCGAAACCGCGAAGGCGGGCTGCGACGCGACCCTGCTTACCGCCCTCGATGAGATTGCCTGGATACTGAACGTACGCGGCTCTGACATAGAGTACAATCCTTTGGTCATATCATATCTTCTTGTTGCGAAGGATAGCGTAGAGTGGTTCGTCAAGAAGGGTGGACAGCCCGACCCTGACACACGCGACTCCTTCCAGGAACTCTTGGATGACGGAGTAGCCGTGTTGCCGTACGACGACGTGTCCGTCGCCCTTGCCGGTGAGATGGAGGACGGGATGATCACGCGTCTGGCAGTAGATCCGGCCACGCTGAACTACAATCTTTACCATCTCCTGAAGACAAACTCCGTCGAAGGGGCCATCGTCGAGAGGGAATCGCCGGTAGCTTTCCGCAAGGCGGTCAAGAATCCCGTCGAGATCGAGGGGATGCGCGACATCCACGTCGAAGACGGCCTGGCTATGGAGCGTTTCCTGTATTGGCTCGAGAAGTCAGTTAAGGGCGGCAGCACAGTCGATGAATGGGATGCGGCTCGCAAGCTCGGGTCGTTGAGGGCTGAGATTCCCGGATACCGGGGCGATAGCTTTGAGACGATTTCAGCCTACGGCGAGGGCGCGGCACTTCCGCACTATATCACGCCCCGTTCGGGCGCTCCGGTGCTGGAGCCGCGCGGACTTTACCTCGTTGACAGTGGCGGGCAGTACATGAACGGCACGACTGATATCACCCGCACAGTGCCGCTGGGGCCTTGCACCATGCTGGAAAAGGAGGATTACACCCTCGTGCTGAGGGGGCACATCGACCTGGCCATGGCGGTGTTCCCGCGGGGCACGGCGGGCTGCCAGCTGGATGCGCTGGCGCGCAGCCCGCTCTGGCGCGCCCGCCGCAGCTTCGGCCACGGCACCGGCCATGGCGTAGGATTCTTCCTCGGAGTCCACGAGGGCCCTCAGGACATACGCCAGAATTTCAACCGCACCCCGATACTCCCTGGAATGATCACTTCCAATGAGCCCGGCATTTACCGCGATGGGATGCACGGAGTGCGCCATGAAAACCTTGTCCTGTGCGTCGAGGACAGCCGCAACGAGTTCGGCGACTGGCTTCGCTTCGAGACGCTCACGCTCTGCCACTTCGATACTTCGGCCATCATCGTCGACCTGCTCGGACGCGATGAGATCGAGTGGCTGAACGCATACAACGCTCGTGTCTTCCGTACCCTTTCACCCATGCTCTCTCCTGATGAGGCAGAGTGGCTGAGGGATAAGTGCAAAGCAATATAAACCACTAAAAATCAATAACATGAAAAGACTTGCAATGCTGTTTGCAGCTGTTCTGCTGTTTGCCGTGACGGCACCTGCCCAGGAGATTGCCAATTTCTCCCGCGGTCAGCAGGTGGTCTCTCCCGAAGTGTATGACGGCGGCTCCGTGACTTTCCGCCTTGCCGCTGACTACGCCACGACGGTGTACCTTTCCGGCAACTGGATGGCTCAGGGCGAGGGTCCCGTTGCCATGACGAAGGGGCCGGGAGGCATCTGGGAGGTCACCATCTCCGGCCTCGAGCCCGAGATCTACACCTACAACTTCATCGTGGACGGAGTATCCGTCAATGACCCTGTCAACTATAAGGTCCAGCGTGACGGTACCCGTTACCTCAACATGGTGTTCGTCCCCGGCGAGCGCTCCGCTGTCTACAACGAAGCCAGACATCGCGGCACCCTTACCACCATGTGGTACGACAGCGCCCTGCTCGGCCTCAACCGCCGCATGATCGTATATACCCCTTATGGTTACGAGAATTCCAAAAGGACCAAATACCCCGTCCTTTACCTGTTGCACGGCGGTGGAGGCGACGAGGAGGCGTGGACATCCATGGGCCGCGCGGCCCAGATCCTGGACAACCTCATCGAGCGCGGCGAGGCCGTCCCAATGATCGTCGTCATGCCTAACGGCAACCCCAATCAGCAGGCTGCGCAGACCCTCGGGCTCGGGACCTCCAACATCAATACCCGCGATCCTGCTTATGCCAATGCCTATGTCAAGAGCCTCGTCACCGAGATCATCCCGTTCGTGGAGAAGCGCTTCCGCGTCATCGCGAAGCCTTCTGCCCGCGCCATTTCCGGTCTCTCGATGGGCGGCGGCCATACCTTGACCGCCTCGCAGCTGTATCCTTCGACCTTCGACTACATCTGCCCGCTGTCCATCAGCTCGCAGGACACCCCGGAGATCCGTTCCCAATTGCGCGCCCTCAAGAACGACGGTTACAGGCTGTACTTCGTGGGTGTCGGCAATACCGATTTCCTCTACGAAGGCGCCCAGACACTCGACTGCATCCTGACCGAGGAGGGCCTCCAGCATGTCTTCTACGTATCCGAAGGCGGCCACGAATGGAAGAACTGGCGCCTCTACCTCCAGACCTTCGCCAAGCTGTTGTTCAAATAGCCAGGCCGGCGAAGGAATCCGCCTTTTCGAAAAACCACGGCCGATTGCTGGTTTTTCCGGAAAAAACCCTATCTTTGCAGTCCCGGATTCTCGGAGCCGGGACATACGGGACTTTAGCTCAGTCGGTTTAGAGCGCTTGCTTCACACGCAAGAGGTCAGCAGTTCGAATCTGCTAAGTCCCACACTTGATAATGAGACGTTTACAGAGATGTAAGCGTCTTTTCTTTTTGATAGGGTTGTGAAAAAGTTGTGAAATCAGCGTGTTTTAACCTTTAACGCCAATCCTGCTTAATTGAAGACTCTGTTTGATGCCTGCTTGGGTTCTTCTCTCTTGTTTTGGAAACACGCAGAAATATGTCTATCTTTCATACCGACAAATCGAGTTTTTTATGGCTATTCTGATTATTGTTGCCGCCCTCCTTCTCGTTATGGGCATTATCATCCTTATCGGCAAGGGTGACAATCTGATTGCCGGTTACAACACCGCCTCGAAGGAAGAACGGGCGAAATACAACATCAAGCGTCTCCGTGGCTTGACCGGCGGTCTGCTGATTGTTATGGCTCCCATGACGGCCTTGATGCTTGGAGAAGAGACAATGACTGCAGTATGGTCCTTCGTCGGCCTCACATTCTTCATGTGCATCATTGTGGTCATTCTGGCTAATACTTGGGCCAAAAAGAAATCCAAGTGAATTCTAATTTAACGCTCACTTTGGTGGGCGTTACCAATAGGTGTGCTAGATATGTGATATTGATATGTTAGCTTTGTCTTACCGAAAAATCGAGATTTAACGCTTTGAATATGAAACTTGACAATGAACAAAAAAGAGTGTTGAAAGCGGCATTGCCAGCCATCCTTATATTCCCTTTTGCCAGCCCGTTGTTTTATTGGTTGTTTGGCAAATTAGACTCTTGGAAGGAGACCCTTCTTCTTTTCGTCGGCAACCTCGTCGTTGCGTTCTTATTGGGCCTGTTTTATATTCTCGGTTCTAAGATTCCAAAGAAAGACGAATAAATTCCAGTTTTTCGCTCACTTCGGTGGGCGTTTTTGTTTATCACAGAATACTGTTCCACCACTTTCCCTTCCTTATAAACAGCAAATCCCTTCTTACCGCTGCGAAGCGTTATACCTCCATAGTAGCATCCTGGTTGCTTACCGGCAAGCTTGGCTCTTTTCAATACCTCTTCCAAAGAAACGCAAAAACAGATAATCCTGCCCCCGTTAAGGTCGATATCTGAATAGATTCCCCAAAACGATTATGGGAGTGGGACTAATCCAGTCGTCATTCTATGTGAGAGATATAAAGGATGTTTTCGCTATATTTGTTACAGATAATAAATCAAATGGATTATGAGTAAAGACAGGTTTGATATCAAGGAAAGAGAGGGCCTCAGTTTTGTGACTGATGCCGTTGTTATTGTTGATAAGGAAACAGGAGTAAACTATCTTTATGTTTGCCGTGGTTATGGTGGCGGACTTACGCCCCTTCTGGACTCAGAAGGTAAACCTATTATTACCAAATAAACCTGTTTTATACGCTTACTTCGATAGGCGTTTCTATTATGTGTGCGAGATATGTGGTGTTGATAAGTTAGCTTTGTCTTACAGATAAATCGAGATTTGAATATGCGTAAGTTGTTTTTACGAATCCTTCTTTTTACCTTACCGTTTGGCATTTCTGCCTGTGGTCTTTTCGATGATCAAAGTACCCCTTACGGATATGTCAGAAGCAGTATCAGGAAAATAGACAAATATGCCCTCCATGCCGGTGCCGATTGGAGCGTAGAGCGTATATCATACCTCAAAGAGGCAAAGCGTATAGACAATTTCGATGATGCTCACAGGATAGTGAATAGCGCACTGGCATTTGCCGGAGGCAAACATTCCACGCTGCTGGCTCCTGTTACCGATACCACAACATTTGAAGAACTTGCTCCAGAAGCCTGTATGCTCGATGATGGGATTGCTTATGTGAAACTTCCGGCCCACCGCGGGGTTAAAGTAACCGATGCCGACTATACGCACGTGGTTCTGGATTTTCTGCAAAGCCATCTCGACGCCGTCGGTGTTATTGTGGACCTTCGGGACAATCATGGTGGAAATATGTATCCGATGATATCGGCCATTGCCCCGCTGCTCCCCGAGGGAACGCTCCTGAATTTCAAGACGCGCAAACGTACCTCACCCATCACTTTGGATTTCGTGGTTCGGTCTTCCGGACTGAGTCTTGCGGAGATTTCCAAATTTACGGATAACACGCCCATTGCCATTCTTGTCAATGACTGGACCGGGAGTTCAGGAGAGGCTACGCTTCTGTGCTTCAGAGGGTTGGAAAATGTTCGCACCTTCGGTATTCCTACTGCCGGTTATGCGAGTGCCAATCAGTCTTTTCCTATGGAGGACGGTTACACTCTCCTTATTACCATCGGATGTGATGTTGCCCGGACAGGTGAGGTCTTCTGTGATGACCCCATCGCTCCCGATGTAGAAACTGAGACCCCGCTGGAAGATGCGGTTGCATGGATTCGGAGTCAGTAGACCGGTTACTCGGTAAATTCCAGTTTATCGCTCACTTCGGTGGGCGATTTTGTTTAGCACAGAATACTGTTCCACCGCTTTCCCTTCCCTCTATACGGCATATCCTTTCTTGCCTCTGCGAGGTGTTATGCCGACGAAGTAGCATACGGGCCTTTTTCCGGCAGCCTTTGCCCTGCGCAAAGCTTTTTTCTAAGGATATGCAGTAGTAGGTGACCATGCTCCCAAAGATAGCGGGAAAATGGGCGGAAGTATGGCACATGGCGAAAATAAAGAAACTACATACACAGAAGCGTGTCGGGGTTTTTGACTGGTTGCTCTGAACAATTCGTGTGTTTTTGTTCAGATTGTCCGGAAAAGTGACGAAATCTGAACAAAACTTGCGGCTATGTTCAGATTGCCCTTGAAAGATATAAATAGTCAAGTCTTGCTGTTGATCATAGAGGGTTTATATGGCACATTGCCGGGATAGACATCATCTTGAGGCGGAATCCGTGATCTAAGGACGGGCATTCACGCTCTGGGTCCACGCTCCCTGATGCCGCGTAGTGCGCCCGACTTTCGTATAGATGCACACGGGTGGTTTTGAAATAAGCTGATAATGAGTATATTTGTGACTATTGATCTCGGAAGCAGGAATAATAGAAGAAGGACGAAAAGTGATCATGGATTGAGGTATGGGCAAAACCTTCCATTCAAAATACGAGTTTAAGAAACTGACAAAAGAACTGAGTGTCAGTACTGCCAAAGCCAAGGCATCCCGACACCCAAATGGTACGCGTGCAAAGGGCTTGAGAAAACAGTCGCCGGATAAGATCCATATCGCGGATGATAGGAACCGGTTTGGCGATGCCTATGAGAAGAGTTCCAGAATGAGGCGTATCCGGCGGTACCTCAAGCATGCCGCCAGGACTGTAAACAAGCATATCGTTCCCTGATTAGAAAGTTATAGCCATCCCGTATCCATATTGTTGAGGCCCAAAAGAGAGGGAAGACTGTACCATGCCATTACGGTTGCAAGTCCGATAAACACATTCATTTGTTATACCGGCTCCCCAAAGATATTGATTCCGCCCTCTCTTGAACATACGTTGCTGTTGCGGAGTAAGGAAATAATTGGCATTACCCTCATCCCTCGATAACCGATGTCCATTTGCATCATAGATACCACCCCACTTGTAAGAGAGAGGGCCATCGACCGGAACGTATTGAGCCTTGGGTGCAAAGCCCCCAATGACTAGGAAAAGGAGAAAGAAAAGAGCTTTTTTCAAAAGAATCGAGATTAGTTTCAGTGAACGAATATAGTTTTTTTCTAAGCATAATGCAATGTGTCAGATTACTTGAGAGTGCTGTAGACGGTCCAGAAAATGGACCGTCTACAGCGTTTTGGGGCGTTTTTGACGTAGACGGTCCAAGGAATGGACCGTCTACGTCACTTGGCGCGTAAAAAAACCTCAGTCCATTGAACTGAGGCTTTTCTTTTTAGTTTTTGCTGCCCGGGATGTAGCTCCGGAGAGCGTCTACGTATGCGGCGAAAGCATCTCGCCCGCGGTCGGTGATGCTGCAGACTGTCTGCGGCATCTTGCCCTTGAAACCCTTTGTCACTTCGATGTAACCCGCCTGCTGCAACTTGTCGAGCTGGACGCTCAGGTTGCCCGAGGTCGCACCCGTCTCTGCTTTCAGGTAGACGAAGTCTGCACTGCCAGCGTCGAGGAGGATCGACATCACCGCGAGGCGAAGCTCCGAGTGGAGCAGGGGATCAAGCGGCTTGAACAGTTTTCCATTGTCGGGCATGGCTCAGTTGTTTGTCTGTTTCTGGAGGATCACACCGGGAATGATGAGGGCGAAAAGGCCCAGGATCACGAAGGTCAGGATGCGGAGGGCGGAGCCTTCTGGCATCACCATGAGGAAGAGTACCGAAAGGGCGGTAGCCACGACCGACGATATGGTAATGGGCTTGAATTTGAGCGCTGCACCGGATAGAGTGCCGCAGAGGCCCATCAGGAGCACGATGATCAGAGTCAGGTCCACTCTGAGCGGTCCTTCGATACCGATCGCGCAACGGAGGCCCCAAGCGGCCCATACAAGGGCGAAGAAGCCCGTGGAGAAGATACCGAACCACATCCAGATCTTGCCAAGCATTCGGCTGACCTCGGTGTCGGGGACTTTTTCACTGTTGCGTGTCATGAAGCGCATGGATACGGCGCCAATGGCCGACATGGCGAACCAGAGGAAATTCCAGGCCGCGCTGCCGGTCTTGCTCCAGAGAGCCCAGATGACAATGGCTGTTACTGCTACCAGCGCACCCCAGAGGATGAGCGGTTTGCCGGAGTTCTTGGCAATCGTGCGACGACTGCGCTCGATGGTCTCCGCAATGAGGCGGAGGCTGTTTTCTGCTGAGAAGTTGTTTTCCATTTTCTTGACTTTTTAGTGGTTGTTATGGTTCTCCTCCGATCCGTTGCGCACCGGTTCAGCGTTGAACTCTGGTGCAAATATAAAGTAGTTTATTTTATAAACCAAATTTTTCTTCACTTTTTTTATCATTCGGATGAAAGCACAAAAAAAGGACGGGTACATCCCGTCCTTTCTATAGATATAAGTGTATGATCCTACATGTCGAAGATTACGCCTACGGCCATGAAGCCGACGTTCACGCTGCCTTCCGGAAGGAGCTGCGAACTCTTCGGATAATACCTGAAGTAAACGCCGGTGCCGTCGAAGGACAGGGTAGCGAGGAGGTTGTAGTTGTACTTGTTGAACTGTGCGCCCTTCTTGATGTCCTTGACTTTCTTTCCATCCTCGACATACTTGTTCTTGATACGGCCGTTGAGGTTCATGTCACCCTCGACTCCCAGGCCGATGCTGGTAGTGCCGGCTTTGAACTTGAACATGACGGGAACGGAGAAGGTGTTGCTTCTGAAACGGCTGCGGAACTTTTCCGGGCTGCTGGAGATGACGTCTGCAATCTTGCCGGCCTGGATCTTCTTGTCGCTGTCGAGGAAGAATGCGTTCTCCCTGGAGTCGAAGTTCATGGTCTTGTAGTCTACACCGACCTCGATTCCGAACCACTCTGTGGGATACACATTGAGGTTAAGGATGTTGACGAAGAACTCTTCGCTGCCGGAGGCGGTAAAGTCGTTGCTCTTCAGAAGATTATATCCGAATCCGATGTGGGATGCAGCGTCAAGCGAAACGACACCCGATTCTGAGGATGCGATCTCGAATGCGTTATCATTCTGGGCAAAGGCCCTGGAGGAGAACAGCGCCATCAAGGCGCCTGCAATCAAAACAAATCTTTTCATCTAAATGTTTATAAGGTTAGAATACCCATTTCCAACCAAGACAAGGCATGATGTTGAAATCCTTGCCGGTCGTGAACTTCAGTCCTCCGAAATTGTAGCTGAATTCGACCTCGCCGCCGATGCTGGCGTGGTCACCGATACCGAACCAGAGCTGAGGCTCGGAGAGGAACACGATGTCGTTCTCCCACCAAACATCGGCAAAGCCGGAGAAGCGGAGTCTCGGTACGCCGAAGAGGTCCTGGCATCCCCATACCGCGGTGAACTGCATCGGGAGCTTGGAGTCCATGCCGATGAACTGCTTGTACAGCACCTTGAGGTTGAGTGTGTTGTTGAAGTCAGAAGAGTGCAGGAAGTAGTCGATACCGAACAGGAATGCGCTGTTGATGCCGAAGCCGAGTCCCAGTCCTCCATTGTATTCGTACTGGAGGCTGAAGGGAGCGACGGGGCTGTCCTGCCAGAAATTC
The DNA here is from genome assembly GCA_902785785.1 of uncultured Bacteroidia bacterium. Taxonomy (GTDB): domain Bacteria; phylum Bacteroidota; class Bacteroidia; order Bacteroidales; family UBA932; genus Cryptobacteroides. The sequence goes on from CADAAA010000011.1 coordinate 86,124, forward strand.
AGGCAGCGTGCAATCTCGAAATAGGTTCCGCTGGGGGAAATGACCTTGTCGTCAAGGTTGCGGTTGTTGTAGTCGTAGTCGATGAAGAAGAAGGTGTTGCCCCAGTCATCTTGGTGGAAACCCTCGAGGGTGGTGGTGAAGTGCTTGCGACCGAAGTCGTAGAAGGTCTGGAAGTTGGTCTGGGCCTTCGCTCCTTGAGCGAAGAACAGCGCAGCAAAAGCGGCGGCAACGAGAACTTTTTTCATCTTGGTTGAATTATTAAGATGTACGAAGTTACTCATTCCGCCGCTTCTTTCCAAATGCGGCGCTGCATTAATTCTTCAAAAATCAGCCCTATTTGTTTCGAAGAAGGGCCTGGCCGTCAGGGCCGCAGTCCACCTCGATGGCCGAAGACTTGCGGACGGTGCCTTCCAGCACGGCGCGGGCAAGCTTGTTGACCAGCTCACGCTGGATCAGGCGCTTGACGGGGCGTGCGCCGTACACCGGATCGTATCCGTTCTCGACCATACTGTCCTCGAAGGCCTTAGTGTAGGTGAGTTCCACTCCGTCCTCCTCCAGCTTCTTCTGGAGGATGGACATCTGGATGCGCACGATCTCCCTGATGTTGTCAGGGGTCAGGGCGTCGAAGGTGATGATCTCGTCTATCCTGTTGAGGAACTCCGGCCGCATCACGGCCTTCATCTCCTCCTGCTTCAGGTTGGACGTCATAATGAGGATCGTGTTCTTGAAATCTACCGTGCGGCCCTTGTTGTCGGTCAGGCGGCCGTCGTCAAGGACTTGCAGCAGGACGTTGAACACGTCGGGATGGGCTTTCTCGATCTCGTCGAGAAGGATGACCGAGTAGGGCTTGCGCCTCACGGCCTCGGTCAGCTGGCCGCCCTCGTCGTATCCGACATATCCCGGAGGGGCTCCGACGAGTCGGCTGACGGTGTGGCGCTCCTGGTACTCGCTCATATCGATGCGGGTGATCATGGATTCGTCATTGAACAGGAATTCAGCGAGTGCCTTGGCCAGCTCGGTCTTGCCGACTCCGGTCGTGCCGAGGAAGAGGAAGGAGCCGATGGGGCGTTTCTCGTTGGATAGGCCGGCGCGGGAGCGCCGGACGGCGTCGGACACCGCCGCTATGGCGTTGTCCTGGCCGACGACGCGCTTGTGAAGCGCGTCCTCCATCCGCAGGAGCTTCTCTTTCTCGCTCTCGAGCATCCTGTTCACGGGGATGCCGGTCCAGCGCGCGACGATCTCAGCGATGTCCTCTGGATCGACAGCCTCGTTTATGATCGGGTCCTTGATCTCCGCCTGGCGGGCGGTCAGCGCGTCAATACGCTGCTGGACGGCGGCCATCTTGCCGTAGCGCAGCTCGGCGACCTTGCCGTAGTCGCCCGCGCGCTCCGCCTGCGCCGCCTCGTTGCGATAATCCTCGATCTGCTGGCGTGCGTCCTGCAGGTCCTTGAGTATGCCTTTCTCCTCGTCCCAGCGCTTCATCAGCTCCGCCCGTTTCGCTTCGAGTTCCTTGAGCTCGGACTCTATCTTGTCCATCTTGAGGGACACTCCCTCGCGCTTGATGGCCTCCTTCTCGATCTCGAGCTGTCGTATCTGCGAATTGAGGATGTCGATAGGCTCCGGAACGGAATTCATCTCCAGCCTGAGCTTGGAAGCCGCCTCGTCCACGAGGTCGATGGCCTTGTCGGGGAGGAAACGGTTGTTGATGTAGCGGTGAGAGAGGTTCACTGCCGCGATGAGCGCGTCGTCCTCGATGCGGACATGGTGGTGGTTCTCGTATTTCTCCTTCAGTCCCCTGAGGATCGAGATGCTCTCGGCGGGCGAAGGCTCGTCCACCATCACCATCTGGAAACGGCGTTCGAGAGCCTTGTCGGTCTCGAAGTACTTCTGGTACTCGTCCAGGGTGGTCGAGCCGATGGTGCGCAGTTCGCCGCGCGCGAGGGCGGGCTTGAGGATGTTGGAAGCATCCATGGCCCCGCTCGAGCGCCCTGCGCCCACAAGTGTGTGGATCTCATCGATGAAGAGGATGATCTCGCCATCGCTTTCCACGACCTCCTTTACCACGCCTTTGAGACGCTCCTCGAATTCGCCCTGGTACTTTGCGCCCGCAATCAATGCGCCCATGTCGAGCGAATAGACCTTGCGGCTCTTGAGGTTCTCGGGGACGTTTCCGTCCACGATCTTTTCGGCGATCCCTTCCGAGATCGCGGTCTTGCCGACACCCGGTTCGCCCACCAGGATAGGGTTGTTCTTCGTGCGCCGGCTGAGTATCTGCAAGACCCTCCTGATCTCGTCATCCCGGCCTATGACCGGGTCGAGCTTTCCTTTCGCCGCCAACTCGTTGAGGTTGGTGGCGTACTTGCTTAAAAATTGATAATCAGTCTTTTCCATACCTTTTATAATCTGTCGGCCGCACTGGGGCGGCCATATAACCAAAAATCGTCCGTTCCAATGAAGGAACAGACGATCTCCGTCAAATTATATTCCAGCCCTGTCGGACTGACAATCTGTCAGTTACTCGGTCGGGGTGGTGGGAGCCTCCTGCTGGATGGGGGCGGTGGGGAACTCCGGCTGCGACTGGGTAGCGACATTCTCGATCTGGTTGGTCACGTCCATGTCGGCTCCGGTGGTACCGGTGGTGAAGGAAGTGACGATGGAGAGTACGAGGATGAAGGCTACGAGACCCCAGGAGACCTTCTCAAGAAGGTCGGCGGTCTGGCGGACGCCGAAAGTCTGGTTGCCGGCGACGAAATTGCTGGCGAGACCCTCACCTTTGCCGTTCTGGAGCAGCACCACGAGGACGAGGAGCGCCGCGGCGAGGAGGATGAGAATGGTCAGAATAGTAAATAATGCGTTCATATCGTTATGTTTTATTTATCTGTCTGTTACCCCAATTTTTGAATAAGGGCTGCAAAGTAAGCATTTTTTTCTGGATAACGCAAGAGTAGTTTCGAATAAATGAACTTTGCCTGCTCGTAATACCCCTGGTCGATATAGATTTGCGCGAGCGTCTCGGTGCAGAATTCGTCGACGATTTCCTGCTCCGACTTCTCGCGGACCTCTTCGCCTTTCGCCTTGGATGCAAAGGACGAGAAGATGTTGTCGTCGGTCTTGCGGACCGAGTCGTATTCGTCCTGGGAGAAGAAATCGCCGCCCACGACGCGGGTCCTGTGCTTCGGCTCGGAGGCCTCGGCCGGCTCCTCGCCGACGGTATAGCTCTTGAGCAGGTTTTCAAGGTTGCGGTCGGAGTAATCCCCGGCTTTCCCTGCACGGACTATGTCGGAGATGATCCTGCGCGAACCCATGTAGAGCGCGCTGGTGGCGTAGTCGCGGCTGCCCCAGCCTTCTCCGCCAACGCGCGACATGCGCAGGCACATCTCCTTGCGCGCCAGGCCGAACCACGGATAGAGGTTCACCACTCCGGCGAGCTCGTCGATGTTGAGCGAACTGAGACGTATGCACCCGTTTACCATTGCGCTACCGTTGCATTGAAAATATCCTCTATAAGCTTCTTGACGATCTGGTTGCAGAGCGTTTCCTGCACGGCGTCGAGAGGCTGCATCGAGTCGTAGTCCTCGTAGGCGGAGAAGTTCTGCTCGAGGTTGTCTTCCGGATACAGGCGGTTGGTGAAAGTGACCTTCACCGTGACGGTGAGGCGGTTCTGGGAGGCGACTTCATCCGCAGTCACGGCCGTCGCGCTCACGTCATAGCCCGTGACCTGGCCCTCGATCTCGAGGTCTCCGTCGAGGTCGACCTGCTCGAGGCGGGTCATCTTGCGGAACTGTGTGCGGAGCTCCTCAGTGAGCAGGTTGCTCAACGAGGGGTTGACCTTCTCCGCGGTATACTCGAAGTAGTTGATCGTGATGGTGCGGACGTCGGGCTGGATGGACGTTCCGGAGAACGAATATATGCCGCAGCCTCCCGCCAGCATGGCGGTCAGCGCGAGTGCGCAGGCGACGAATATGTGGCGGAGTGTCTTCATTTCTTCATTTCCTTTGCGAGCCTGCGGTAAAGCGTGCGCTCGGAGATGCCGAGCTCGGCAGCGGCCAGCTTGCGGTTGCCTCCGTGTTTCTCAAGGGCCTTCTGGATAAGGTCCTCGCTCACTTTCTGGAGGGAGAGGTCCGCGGCCTCGGAAGAAGGGACCTGCTCCTGCATGTCGGGCTCCTGCCAGTCGGCCTCGTCGAACGGCTCCGGCTCGCGGGCCTCGGACACTTCGTGTACGGGCCCCGTCTGGACGGCCGGCAGCCGGTGCTGCGCCGCCTGGCCTCCTCCGTAGACCGCCATCTTCAGCTGGTCCATCTCCTGGCGCAGGTCGAGGATGGCCTTGATGAGCATCTTCTTCTCGTCGTCGTTGAAGGCGCTGCCGTGCGACTCGCTGACGGCGGGCAGCACGGTCTCCTCCTCCTTCGGGAGGTATTTGCGCAGGGTTTCGGCGTTGATCTCGCAACGCTCTGCACCCGGAGTAAGCTTGACGGACTCGAGGGCCGAAACGGTCTCGGCGATGTTCTTGAGCTGGCGGATATTGCCGGGCCAGCGGTAGTTGCACAGCGCTATGATGGCGTCGTGGGTGAGTGTGATCTTGCACACGCGGTATTTCTCCGAGAAGTCCGAGGTGAACTTGCGGAAAAAAAGATAGATGTCGTCCTTGCGGTCACGAAGTGCCGGCATGCGGATCTGGATGGCGTTGAGGCGGTAGTACAGGTCCTCGCGGAACTTGCCCTGGCTGACGGCGTACAGCAGGTTGACGTTGGTCGCGGCCACGACGCGGACGTCGGTCTTCTCCACCTTGGACGAACCTACCTTCATGTACTCGCCGTTCTGGAGCACGCGCAGCAGCATGACCTGCGTGCTCATCGGCAGCTCTCCGACCTCGTCCAGGAAAAGCGTACCGCCGTTGGCCTCCTCGAAATATCCCTTGCGCGTTTCCGTGGCACCGGTGAAGGAACCCTTCTCATGGCCGAAAAGCTCGGAGTTGATGGTGCCCTCGGGAATGCCGCCGCAGTTCACGGCGATGTACCTGCCGTTGCGCCTGCGGCTATTCTGGTGGATGATAAGCGGGATGTTCTCCTTGCCCACTCCGCTCTCTCCCGTGACCAGGACGGTAAGGTCGGTGGGGGCCACCGCAATGGCGGTCTCCAGGGCCCTGTTGAGTGCAGGGTCGTTGCCTATGATGTCGTATCTGTTCTTTAGTCTCTGTAAATCCTGACTGTCCATATGAATACTTTGGGACCGACAAAGTTACGAAATTCGCTTTAAATAAAGCATCCGGCCCAGTGGGAAAAAAGCAAATTAATAGCTATATTTGCAAGGTATAATGCTCAAAAAGGAATCAACAAAGTAATCATCAACCTATATTTTATGAAAAAAGCAATCAAGATCCTGGCTGTGGCCGTCCTCGCGATCACCGCAGCCGCCTGCTCCTCCGCCGAGAAGATGGCCGAGCTGGCAAACAACGTAGTGGTTACATGCAACCCTACCGTACTTGAGGTTGTCGCCGGCAACATCGACGCCACCCTCAACGTCACCTATCCCGAGAAGTATTTCCATCCCAAGGCTCTCCTCCAGGTCACTCCCGTCCTCGTATATGAGGGTGGCGAGCAGGCCATGACCCCGTTCATGTATCAGGGCGAGAAAGTCAAGGACAACTACAAGGTAGTCCCTGCCGCCGGCGGCACCGTCACCGAGCGCGTACATTTCACCTATGTCCCCGGTATGGAGAAGGCTTACCTCGAGCTCCGCGGTGTTGCCTCCTACAAGACCAAGGCCGTGACCCTGCCTACCCGCAAAGTCGCCGACGGCTGCAACACCACCTACATGCTCGTGAAGGATTTCGGCAACATCGGCTACAAGGCTGACAACTATCAGGATGTTATCCCTCAGACCGCCGAAGGCCAGATCCTCTACACCATCAACTCCGCCGACGTCCGCGCCGCCCAGCTCAAGGGCCAGTCCATCACTGACTTCCAGGCCGCCCTCGACGAGATCAACGCCAACAGCCGCAAGACCCTCAAGGGTACCGAGATCGTCGCTTACGCATCCCCGGATGGCGGCGAGTCCCTCAATGACAAGCTCTCCGACAAGCGCGCCGGCACCGCCGAGAAGGCATGGGCCAAGGTCGTGAAGGGCCACGAGGCCACCGACCCCGCAGTCAAGAGCATCGGTGAGGACTGGGAAGGCTTCAAGGAGCTCGTGAGCGAGTCCAACATCCAGGACAAGGATCTCATCCTCCGCGTCCTCTCCATGTACAGCGACCCTGCAGTCCGCGAGAGCGAGATCAAGAACATGTCGCAGGTCTACACCGAGCTGAAGACCGGCGTCCTTCCTGAGCTCCGCCGCGCCCGCTTCATCGCCAACGTAGAGTATCAGAACTACACCGCCGACGAGCTCAAGAAGCTTGTCGATGACAACATCGACGTCCTCGACGAGGAGGCCCTCCTCCGTGTCGCATCCCTCGTGGACGCCGACAAGAAGGTTGACATCTACAAGAAGGCCGTCGACAAGTATGGCAGCGACCGCGCACAGTTCAACCTCGGCGTCGCTTACCTCAGCCTTGGCAAGGACGACCTCGCCGAGCAGGCTTTCAACAAGGTCAAGACTGCTGACGCCGACCTCCAGAACGCCAAGGGTATCGTAGCACTCCACAAGGGTGACCTCGACGCCGCCTACAGGGCCTTCAACGCTGCCGGCGATGCCAACGGCAAGGCCAACATGGGTATCGTCGACATCCTCAAGGGCAACTATGCCAAGGCCGCCGACGAGCTCGCCGACGCCCCCGGATGCTGCAACAACACCGTCCTCGCCTACATCCTGACCGGTCAGTATGACAAGGCCGCCGCTGCAGTCCACTGCAACGACGCCAGGGTACATTACCTCAAGGCCATCATCGCCGCCCGCCAGGGCAAGGCCGCAGATGTCAAGGCCAGCCTCGAGAAGGCCTATGCCAACGACGCCCTCAAGGCCCGCGCCGCCAAGGATGTCGAGTTCGCAGGTTTCAACCTCTAGGATTCACTTCCTTTTAATAGATAAGCGACCCCGACCGGGTCGCTTATTTTTTATTTGGTTTTGAGTTTCTTTGCCAGGATGCCGGCTTTTTTCAACTCCTTGATGGGGACGGTGATGCTGGGGGTGCCGATGGAATAAGGCCCTATCTCATAGGGGTTGTAGATGAATGTGATGCTGTCGGAAGTCAGGATGTAGTTGCCGGTGGGGGAGATGGGGGACTCGAACATGGCTTCCAAGTCCTCCTCTGAGACGCTCTCCGCGACATGCTGGTTGAGGATATCGGTCAGGATGTCGTTGAAGTCCGGGACGAAGAGGTCGTCAAGCGTCACGAGGTTGCCGTCGTTGAGGTCGAACACGAAGGCGCGCGTGGTGCTGTTGCTGTGCGCGCCGCCCGTGTAGTCGGTAAGGTTCACTATATATGAACGGTACGGGCCGTTCTGCCCGGCGAAGTAGCCCTCGATGCTGTCGGACCACTGCGCGGCGGCGGGGTCGGCTATGCCGGCCTTCTGCCAGCCGCGCCACATCGCCGCACTGAGTTCCTTGAACTCCGCGGCGAGGTCATCGGCGTAGCGCGTCGCAGCCTCCTGCACGCTCAGCGTGTCGTAGGTCTGCCCGAAGGCCGCCTCGAAGATGGATCGGCGGATGAGCGTAGCGGCCATGCCCTTGTCCCCCTTGACCATAGGATACTCCAGCGAGATCTCCAGCTTGTGGGTGAGGGGGCAGCCCGCTACGGAGGCCGTCTCCTGCTCTGCGGAGTAGCTGAGGATGTCCATGCGCGGACTGCGCACGCAGTTCGTGGCCAGGATCAGCAGCAGTCCTGCCGCTACGGGATGTATTCGGAAACGCTTGCTCATGGTGCCAAAATGTTGTCCGCGACAAAGATAATCAATATCTTCGAATCCTATCCTCCTGTCCAATAAGTTGTTGATAACTTTGTTAATTAGGAAAATTCTTACTACATTTGCAGTCCCCAAAAAGGGGGCAAAAAACATAAATTATAGATTTACAATCATTTATGCCAACAATTCAACAGTTAGTTCGCAAAGGACGCGAGGTTGTCGAAGTGAAGTCGAAGTCTCGCGCGCTGGATGCATGTCCTCAGAAGAGGGGCGTATGCCTGCGTGTGTATACCACCACGCCTAAGAAGCCTAACTCCGCTATGCGTAAGGTGGCCCGCGTACGTCTTTCCAATTCCAAGGAGGTCAATGCATACATCCCTGGCGAGGGCCACAACCTCCAGGAGCACTCCATCGTGCTCGTCCGCGGAGGCCGTGTCAAGGACCTCCCGGGTGTACGTTACCACATCCTTAGAGGAGCTTTGGATACCGCTGGTGTAGAAGGCAGGACCCAGTCCCGTTCCCTCTACGGCGCCAAGAGGCCGAAGAAATCTAAGAAGTAATTTTTATCACCTTTAATTTTTCCAAAAAATGAGAAAATCGAAGCCTAAGAAGAGGATTCTACTTCCTGATCCGAAGTTTCACGACATCGAGGTTACCCGTTTCGTGAACAACCTTATGTTGCAGGGAAAGAAGAGTATCGCGTATTCTATTTTTTACGATGCCATTGACATGGTAGGCGAGAAGATGAAAGATTCTGACAAGGCTCCTCTCGATATTTGGAGGAAAGCACTCGAGAACGTGACCCCTCAGATCGAGGTCAAGTCGCGTCGTATCGGTGGTGCCAACTTCCAGGTGCCGACAGAGTTGAGACCGGAAAGGAAAGTTTCTCTCTCGATGAAGAACATGATACTTTACGCCCGCAAGCGTTCCGGCCGCTCCATGGCAGAAAAACTCTGCGCAGAGATCGTCGCAGCATACAACAACGAAGGTGGTGCATTCAAGAGAAAAGAGGATATGCACAGGATGGCCGAGGCCAACAAGGCCTTCGCCCACTTCCGTTTCTAAACTGTATGTAGTTTGAATGGCTAAAAGAGATCTTAGATACACGAGGAACATCGGCATCATGGCCCACATCGATGCCGGCAAGACCACCACGTCCGAGCGTATCCTTTACTATACGGGCAAGACCCACAAGATAGGAGAGGTACACGAGGGCGCGGCGACCATGGACTGGATGGTCCAGGAGCAGGAACGTGGCATTACGATCACGTCCGCTGCCACCACGGCCTTCTGGAACTATGCCGGCAACGTCTATCAGGTGAACCTGATCGACACTCCGGGCCATGTCGACTTCACCGTCGAGGTGGAGCGTTCCCTCCGTGTGCTCGACGGCACCATCGCCACCTTCTGTGCGGTGGGCCGTGTACAGCCTCAGTCCGAGACCGTATGGCGTCAGGCTGACAAGTACGGAGTGCCTAAGATCGCATATGTCAACAAGATGGACAGGGTCGGCGCCGACTTCCTCGCGGTTGTCAGCGAGATCCATTCCAAGCTTGGTGCAAACGCTGTCCCCGTGTGCCTCCCCATCGGCGCCGAGGACAATTTCCAGGGCATCGTAGACCTGCTTTCCCGCAAGGCTATCTACTATGATTCCGGTGAGGAACTCGTAAACTACGAGTACAAGGACATCCCGGCCGACATGGTCGATGAGGTCGAGTCGTGGAGGAACACCCTCGTGGAAACCGCCGCCGAGTGCGACGAGACCCTGATGGAGAAGTTCTTCGACGATCCCGATTCCATCACCGAGGACGAGATCATCGCCGCCATCCGCAAGGGCACCATCGCCATGCAGGTCGTCCCTGCATGCTGTGGTTCTTCCTTCAAGAACAAGGGCGTGCAGTTCCTCCTTGACTGCGTGATGCGCTATCTTCCTTCCCCGCTCGACATCGAGGCCGTCAAGGGTACCAACCCTCGGACAGGGGAGAAGATCGAACGCCATCCCAAGGCCGAGGATCCTTTCTGCGCCCTCGTTTTCAAGATCGCTACCGATCCCTTCGTGGGCCGTCTGGCCTTCATGAGGGTCTATTCGGGACATCTCGATGCGGGTTCGTATGTGTACAACGTACGCTCGCTGAAGAAGGAAAGGGTAGCCCGCCTGTACCAGATGCACTCCAACCACCAGAATCCCATCGATTTCGTGGAGGCGGGTGACATCTGCGCCGCGGTCGGTTTCAAGGACCTGCGTACCGGCGATACCGTGTGCGTGGAGAATCATCCTATCGCGCTCGAGTCCATCGAGTTCCCGGATCCGGTCATCAGCATTGCAGTCGAGCCCAAGACCCAGAAGGATCTCGACAAGCTCGGCATCGCGCTCGGCAAGCTTGCGGAGGAGGATCCCACCTTCACCGTCAAGACCGACATGGAGACCGGACAGACCGTCATCAGCGGCATGGGAGAGCTTCACCTGGACATCATCGTCGACCGCCTTCGCCGCGAGTTCGGCGTGGACATCAACCAGGGTGCTCCGCAGGTCAACTACAAGGAAGCCGTTACCGCCAGCTACCAGCACCGTGAGGTGTTCAAGAAGCAGACGGGCGGACGCGGCAAGTTCGCTGACATCATCGTGGAGATCGGACCCGCTGACGAGGGAGTCTCCGGCCTGCAGTTCATCGACCAGGTCAAGGGAGGCAATGTCCCTAAGGAGTACATCCCGAGCGTCCAGAAGGGTTTCGAATCCGCGATGGCCAACGGCTGCCTTGCAGGATATCAGGTGCAGTCGCTCAAGGTGACGCTGCTCGACGGATCGTTCCACCCGGTGGACTCCGACCAGCTGTCGTTCGAGATCGCTGCCCGCATGGCTTTCCGCCATGCATGCCCTAAGTGCAAGCCCATCCTCCTGGAGCCCATCATGCTCATCGAGGTCGTTACTCCCGAGGAGTACATGGGCGACATCGTGGGCGACCTGAACAGGCGTCGTGGACAGATCACGGCGATGGACTCCACCTCAAACGGAGCCCGCGTGGTCAAGGCCTTCGTTCCGCTCGCGGAGCAGTTCGGCTATGTGACCGTCCTCAGGACCCTGTCCTCCGGCCGCGCCAACAGCACTATGCGTTTCGACCACTATTCCGAGGTCCCTGCCTTCATGGCCAAGGAGATCATCGAGAAGAGCGGTTACAACGCGATGTTGCATATGGAAGGCTTTTAGCCAATCATCAGTTGTGTTAAACAAAATTGTAAAATTAAACAGATATGAGTCAGAAAATCAGAATTAAACTCAAATCTTTCGATCACATGCTTGTTGACAAATCAGCTGCGAAGATCGTTGATACCGTGAAGGCCACCGGTGCGAAGGTCAACGGACCTATTCCGCTTCCCACCAACAAGAAGATCTTCACCGTCAACCGTTCGACTTTCGTCAACAAGAAAGCCCGCGAGCAGTTCGAGCTTGACTCCTACCGCAGGCTTCTCGACATCGAGGACTCCAACGCCAAGACCGTTGACGCCCTCATGAAGCTTGAGCTTCCTTCCGGTGTCGAGGTCGAGATCAAGGTCTGACAAGATTGACAGTGATCCTCCGGCATCCTTGCCGGAGATCCGCACGGTCCCATAGCTCAGTTGGTTAGAGCACCTGACTCATAATCAGGGAGTCGCAGGATCATGCCCTGCTGGGACCACCCAGAGAATTGCCCGATCTAAGGAAACTTAGGTTGGGCATTTTCTTTCAAATCTATCAAAACCCCTCTACAAGTGTCTGTAAAGGGGTTTTTCTATCAATACAGATCGGCCCGATCTCCCCTTGATAGATTGAAAAACCATCCCCAAAAGGCCTCTTATCGGGAAGAAATGGAGACTTTCTGTCGCCTATTTGTCGCCAAAATCAATCTATCAATATCAAGCACTATGACCTTCCATTTAGAATCAGGCAGCCATCCCAACAAATCAGGGAACCACACAATCTATCTGTCCATCAACCATCAGGGGGAAAGGAAAAGAATCAAGACGACCATAAGTGTCCCTATCAAGTTCTGGGACTCCACCAGGGAAAGTCTGAAGAAGACCTTCCCACTATGGAGAGTCTCCTCTCCGATGTCCCTGAGTACAAGGAATTCTATACCCCTAAAACACCCGTGAAGAAGAGTAACAGGAGTCTCCTCACGATGGATGAACTCCTTTCAGGAAACCCTATCAACAGGATTCTGTGTCTGGGCAATGAGGAACCAAAGGGGAAGGCGTTCCGCCAGCACACCAGGATCAATCACGTGGGAGGGATCATCCCTACTGAAACCGCCACTGGAAAGACAGGTATCTACATCCCTCCCACACCCACTATGGCGGCATAAATATAGGGTGAGTCATTTACAGAACATATTGGACATCAGCCTCTATACTGCTCTGATGAGTGAGGGAAAGAAATCCCCCCACTCATCTTGCTCGTGGTTCAAGGAATGTGTAATACAAGTCAAGATCTGTGTCTGCCAGGATCGCACGACCACGAACGACAATCTCTACGAGAAAGCGAAGAACTATGCTCTGAACTTTCTCGCCAGCAACACGGAGCTATCTATCAACAAGGATGATGTAGCACGGGAAGTGGCTGATGTGGTAGAGAAGGCTTTTCAGAAGAAGTGCTTTGACCAGCGTCCGCCGGCGTATGTCGTGGCACAAAAGGAGAGAAAAAAGATACCGGAAGACCCGGAGAAAAAGTTCATCAAATTGAGTCCATAAGCCTTGCGCGAGTCGTTTTTAACGGCTACATTCGCTATACTTGCTTTATGTCCCTGAACCTCTTGTCAGGAGACCCCTTGGAGCTCTAACCGCATTTTCTTTGCGGTGGAGCTCCTAACTCTTGATAGAGCAAGAGACCGATAAATTGGAATTTATCGGTGTAAACAGTAGCAATAATCATTGATTAATCGTCTTTCGTGGGTGTCATTTTGTCTCAAAAATGGACTTTCTGTCATCTCCAGTGCCGTTTTGTCCACTTTTCCGGCATTGGTCCCGGGTTTGCATTTCCCTTATGCGGTTCC
>CADAAA010000012.1 GCA_902785785.1 uncultured Bacteroidia bacterium
CACCGCCACCGTCACCTACAATGGCAAGGCCACCCTCCAGGACTTCCACAGGCGCATTATGATGAACCGCGACGAACTGACCAAGTATCTCGGTTACGAGTATGGCGACGACTGGGTGGATTCCCGTATCGGCATGTACGACTACAAGCACCCTATGTATGACGGCGGGATCATCGACACTGACTGGATGACCGCATACTTCGAGCCCACCTGGAGCCAGCAGCACGGCATCAGCTTCTCCGGCGGTAACAAGAACGGCCACTTCTTCACCTCCCTCAACTATGTGTACGACGACGGTGTCGTCAAGGGAAAGAAGGATGTGTACAAGCGTCTTACCGCCCAGGTCAACGCTGACTACAACCTCTTCAAGTGGCTGCAGGTAGGAGTCAACAACTCCATCGAGAAGTGGAGCACCCAGAGTGTCTCCCAGCGCGGCTACGGCTCCTCCTTCGAGTCCGTGCTCCTTATGGACCCTCTGACCCCTGTCTACTGGACCAGCCCCGACGAGATGTCCCTGTCTTTCAGGACCGTCTACGACGCTCTCCAGGCCGGAACCTCCGACATCAACTACCGCCTGTTCCGTGACGAGAATGGTTGGTACGCAAACACCAAGTACTCCGACATGGAAGGTAGCGCCCTCGCAAAACGCGACGCCACCGACTCCGACAACGGCGGATTCAACATCAACGGTACCTTCTTCGCCAACCTCAAGCCCATCAAGGGCCTGACCATCACCTCACGCTTCGGCTACCGCCTCAACTTCGGCGTAAGCCACAGCTACAGTTCTCCTTACTGGATCGGTGACCGCGGATCGCAGAAGACCTACTCCATCTCCGCAAACGCTTCCACCGGCTGGTACTACCAGTGGGAGAACTTCGCCAACTACCTGTTCAACATCGGCAGGAACAACTTCACCGTGATGGCTGGTATGTCTTACCGTGAGTCCAACAGCGACGGCGTGAATGCAAGCTCCAGCGGCGAGGATATCCTCAAGTCATACGAGCCCAACTTCCGCTATATCTCCTACCTGCTGGACGACGCTCCGAAGAATATGAGCAACGCTCCCAGCAGAAGCGCCTCCCTTGCTTACTTCGGCCGTCTCATCTGGAACTATGACAACAGGTATCAGATCCAGGCCAACTTCCGCGCCGACGCATTTGACTCCTCGAAACTTCCCGCCAACAACCGCTGGGGCTACTTCCCCTCGGTCTCCGCATACTGGACCCTCAGCAACGAGCGTTTCTTCAAGGACAACATCAACACCAACGTGTTCAACTTCCTGAAGTTCCGCGCATCCTGGGGCCGCAACGGTAACATCAGCGTGCTGAGCGGCTATCCTTACACCGCCACCATCTCTATCGGTTCCAGTTCCTACCAGTACCACGTGGATGAGATCGGCTCCATCAACGGATCCGCCCCCAGCAAGCTTCCCAACCCGAACCTTACCTGGGAGACCTCCGAGCAGCTTGACTTCGGTATCGACGCCCGCCTGTTCAGCAACCGCCTGACTTTCACCGCAGACTACTTCAACAAGCAGACAAAGGACCTTCTCTTCAGCGTAAGTATTCCTTCCGAGCTCGGTTTCAGCTCCGTGACCACCAACGGCGGTAACGTGCTCAACTCCGGATGGGAGTTCGAACTTGGCTGGAAAGACCACATCGGAGAAGTGAACTACGGCATCAGCGCCAATTTCTCCACCCTGCACAACGAAGTTCTCGCACTTGCAGAAGGATCCACTCCTTCCAGAAGGACCGACGCCAGCTCCTCCAACTATCAGGTCGAGACCGTGTTCGACGTAGGATATCCTATCTGGTATATGAACGGTTACGAGTTCAACGGCATCACCAGTGACGGCAAGGCCGAATTCCTCGACGCTAATGGCGAGCCTGCAACAGTCGTCACTTCCGCTGACCTTAAATACCTGGGACAGACCACTCCTAAATATACCTTCGGTCTGAACCTCAACCTCGACTACAAGGGCTTCGACTTCGCCCTCTACGGCTCCGGAGTTGCAGGAAACGTCATTATGCCTATCTTCCACCGTACCGGCTTCAAGAACAACATGAAGTACTACCTCGACGCATACGAGAGCGGCAAGTATCCTAAACCGTCCGAGACGGTCGGAAACTACCAGTTCTGGTCTTCCTCCGCAAATGTATTCAAGGGCAACTACTTCCGTATCAAGCAGATGCAGTTCGGATACACCCTTCCTTCCAGGATAACCAAGAAGGCATCCATCAGCAACCTCCGCTTCTATGTATCGCTCGACGACTACTTCACCTTCACCAAGTATCCGGGACTCGATCCTGAGACCGCTTCTATGAACAACGGCTCCGGCGCTGGCCTTGACTTCGGCTCGTATCCTACGATGCAGAAGATTCTCCTTGGTGTCAATATTACCTTCTAAATATGATTTGCAAGATGAAAAAAGTCATACTCCCTGTTTGTTTAGCTCTCTCGCTCCTCGCAGTATCCTGCGAGTCGAAGCTTGAGATCCCCCAGAAGGGTACGGTCAGTACCCTGGAGTTCTATGCTTCCGATGAAGATGCCGAGGCTGCGCTCACCAATATGTATGCTAAATATTTGAGTGTCGCTTCTGCCAATGGTATCAACAATCCCGAGCTGATGATCCTCAACTACTCCTCTGATGACATCCTTGCTGCCGGCGGTCATATCGATGACCACGACGATTTCCGTATTTTCTGCGAGTTCCGCTATCCCGAAACGAACGGAATCCTGAAGACCTGCTACGATCGTTACGTGTCTACGATCTATGCTGCAAACCTCGTGATCTCCAACTTCACCAACGAGAACCGCAACGGCGATGCTCCCAAGTGGGAAAGCGCATATACAAAGCAGTGCGTAGCTGAAGCCCGCGTGATGCGCGCATACATCCATATGATGATGGCCATCCTCTGGAACCGCCCTGCCATCATCGACCGTCTGCTCGAGCCCGATGAGCTCCCGATCCAGGCAGAAAGCCAGTCACAGATACTCAAGTGGGTCATTTCCGAGTGCGAGAATGCCATCGCTTCCGGTGCACTGCCCAAACGCAACGGCACTGCTGACAAGGATGCCACTGCCCGTATGAGCGTCGGTTTCGCACAGTTCGTAGCAGGAAAAGCTGCCGTATTCGACAATGATATGGCTACCGCCCGTAAATACCTCGGCGACCTCATCGCTTCCGGCAACTATGCCCTCGCCCCTTCTGAGGAGTACTGGACAAATTTCCACGTCCCCGGAGACGGCAACTGCGAGAAAATCTTCGAGCCCAACTACATCTACGACTCCAACCTCTCCTTCTGGGACAATGTCAACCGCAGCCGCTGGATGGTAGCGGACGTTCTCTGCTGGCGTACCGACCATCTTGCTTCCATCCCTTCCTGTACTCCTTGCGCAGGATGGAACGGCGGTGCCATTCAGGAGGACTTTGCGAAGAAGTTCCTGGAGCACGACGGAGACTCTCCTCGCCGCAAGGCCTGCTTCATCACCGAGGACGAGTGGCTCTACGAAATGGAATGGAACTCCGACAAGAACGATGCATCCCTCGCTGAAAAGAAGGCCGACCCCAAGCGCGGTATCTCCGACGTTACCGGCATTTACAGCCACGGTCCTTACTTCGAGTGGAAGCGTATGTCCTATGCCAAGCCTTCGAGAATCCTTACCGGCGGCAAGGAATATCAGGGTGACAACATCAACGCCGTTATGGGCGGAGCCTCCAACCAGGCCAACTTCAATGTTGCCCGCTATGCGGAAGCTCTCCTCCTTTATGCAGAGGCCTGCATCGGAACCTCCGACGAGGCCAAGGGACTTGCAGCCCTCAACCAGGTCCAGGAGCGTTCCGGCTCCGGCAAGATCAGCAGCAAGCTCACCTTCCAGGACGTGATGGACGAGAAGCAGTATGAAATGTGGTGGGAAGGCTGCCGCTTCCCTGACCTCGTCCGCTGGGACAACCTCGGAAAGGTCGATATGAAGGCTATCTACAATACGAGTTGGGGTGGCAAGGGTATCCACAAGGAAGTCCCTACCGTGTTCGACGAGTTCTTCGTAGAGGGCAAGCCCGGATACCAGAAGGAGCATAAGCTCTACACCACTTATTCTTCCGTCAAGTACAACAACTTCGAGGACAAGTACAAGTATCTTCCTTTCCCTCGCGACAGGAAGGTCAACAACAAGTTCAAGGATGTCCTTGGCTGGGAGTACCTCAACGTTGCAGAGGAAGGCGAATAGCGACGGGTTAATCGCACTATTCGAATATAAATCAAGAAGGGCGCCGACATGGCGCCTTTCTTATTTTAAAAATCTTACTATATTTGTACAACTGACCACTTGTCTTAAATCAGCACCGATGGGGTTTAGAGGCTCCGTCGGTGGATTGCTTTATCCCATAACCAATATTATTAACCACTGATTTATGACAAGCAAACTTTTCCAGAAACTGGCGGCTGTCGTCCTGACCTCCGTCATGTGCCTGATGGGAACGTTGGCCTATGGCCAGAACCGTCCCATCAGCGGAACGGTAGTCGACGGCAGCGGGCTTCCGGTCATCGGAGCCACTGTCATGGTCGTCGGGAACAATTCCCTCGGAACGGTCACCAACGCTGACGGAGCCTTCTCCCTCAACGTGCCTGCCGGATCGAGCATTACCGTTTCCTGCATCGGCTACGGTACGCAGACTGTCCCCGTGGGACAGCAGAGCGTATTCAACTTCATCCTCCAGGAGGACAACGAGTTCCTCGAGGAGACCGTCGTCATCGGTTACGGTGTGCAGCGCAAGAGCGACCTCACCGGATCCGTGGCGTCAGTACGTTCACAGGACCTCACCGACCGCTCGGTCTCCAATGCAGGCGCAGCCCTCCAGGGCAAGGCTGCCGGTGTCCAGGTCTACACCAATTCCGGTGCACCTGGTGAAGGAGCCCACATCCGCGTCCGCGGTATCTCCTCAAACAGCGGCTCCGGCCTCGGACCCCTCCTCATCGTCGACGGTCTTAAGGTTGACAACATCCAGTATCTCGACCCTGAAATGATCGAGTCCATGGAGGTCCTCAAGGACGCCGCCTCTGCTGCCATCTATGGCGCGCAGGCAGGTAACGGCGTCGTGCTCATCACCACCAAGAGCGGTTCGAAGAGCAAGGACGGCAACATCTTCTACAACTACAAGCACACCATCACTTCACTCGCACACCGCGCCGAAGTGCTGAACGCCGAGGAGTTCATCGACTGGCAGCACCAGGCCAGCCAGCTCGGTACCCGCGAGGAGCTCATCGGAAGCGGTATGTGGGACGGTGTCACCGATACCAACTGGGCTGACGTCCTCTACGGAAAGGGTGTCACCAGGAGCCACACCATCGGTGCCCAGGGCGGTAATGACCGCGGATCCTACTACTTCTCCCTCAACTACATGGACGAGGACGGTATGGCCAAGAGCAACAAGGATATGTACAAGCGCCTCACCGCCCAGATCAACTCCGACTACAAGGTCAAGTCCTGGTTCCAGATCGGAACCAACACTTCCATCGAGCGTTACGAGAAGTCCGACCTCGGAAGCCCGAACGAGTACGGCGGAACCCTCCTCGGAGCCATCATCATCGACCCGCTCACCCCGATTTACTTCAAGACCCCCGAGGATATGCCTACCAACATGCGCAGCGCATACGAGAGCGGTTATGTCGTGGACGGCGTCCATTATGACTACAACTTCTACACGAACGAAGACGGTTACTATTATTCCACCTCCAAGATCGTCGAGGGTGACGGTATGAACCCTCTCATCAACGTCGCACGCGCCTACGGCAAGAGCGAAGGATGGAATATCCGCGGTACCCTGTTCGCGAACATCACTCCCTTCAAGGGCTTCGTGTTCACCTCCCGCCTCGGCTACCGTATCGCACAGAGCTATTCCAGCGACTACAGCGAGCCTTACTATGTGAACCCCAAGCACTACTCGCAGAGCTACAGCATCTCCGCCAACTCCTCCCAGAGCTACTACTACCAATGGGAGAACTTCGCCAACTACAACAAGAGTTTCGGCAAGCATGACATCGGCGCGATGGCAGGTATGTCCTATACCTTCAACGACAGCCGCGGAGTCAATGCCGGACTCTCCGGTACAGACCCCCTCAAGGGATACGCCGAGAACTTCCGCTACATCACCCAGGACAACGGATCCGGTACCAAGAGCATCGGCGGAGGAAGCCCCAGCAACTCCACCCAAATCTCCTACTTCGGACGTCTGACCTATAGCTACGACAGCCGTTACAGCCTCCAGACCAACTTCCGCGCAGATGCCTTCGACTCCTCGAAGCTTTCCGCAAAGAACCGTTGGGGATACTTCCCGTCAGTTTCCGCAGGATGGACGGTCTCCAACGAACCCTGGTTCAAGGAGAATATAAACCGCGACGTCATCAACTTCCTGAAATTCCGCGGATCGTGGGGTGTCAACGGTAACATCTCCGTGCTCAGCGGATATCCTTACTCCACCTCCATCTCCTACAACAGCAAGACCTATCAGTATCACGTGAACAACAATGTGCTGGACTACGGTTCCCAGCCCGACGGCCTGGCAAATCCCGACCTGACCTGGGAGACTTCCGTACAGACCGACCTCGGTCTCGACCTCCGTATGTTCAACAACCGGCTCACTTTCGGATTCGACTGGTTCAACAAGAATACCGAGGGACTGCTCGTCAGGATTTCGCCTGTGGCTGAGGTAGGTATCTCCTCCACCACCGTCAACGCCGGTTCCGTCAACAACAACGGTCTCGAATTCGAACTCGGATGGCAGGACAATATCGGAGATTTCGGCTACTCCATCAACGCCAACTTCTCCACTCTCAACAACAAGGTCACCTACCTTGAGCCGACAGTCGGCCACCAGAGCGGTTCGAGCTTTGCCAACTACAAGCTCAAGACCTACTTCGAGGAAGGATATCCCGTCTGGTACCTCCGTGGCTTTGAGTATGCCGGCATCGGCCCCGACGGATTCGCACAGTTCTACGATGCAGACGGCGAACTCACTTCGAACCCCAGCGACAATGACCTCAAGTACATCGGCAACACCCTCCCGACATTCCAGTACGGTGTAACCCTCCGTATGGACTGGAAGGGTCTCGATCTCACCGTGTTCGGAACAGGAGCGAGCGGCAACGACCTCGTACCTTGTATCTACCGTACCGAGCATACCAAGATCAACACTCTCCGCTACTATTACCTGGAGGCAGGAAAGAGTATCCCGACCATCGACAAGATCTACGACAAGATCAACTTCTGGAGTTCATCCGCCACCGTTTTCAAGGGTGACTTCTTCAAGATCAAGCAGATCCAGTTCGGCTACACCCTGCCCAAGAAATGGCTCAGCAAGGTCGGCATGAGCGCCGTCCGCGCATTTGTCTCCTTGGATGACTGGTTCATCTTCACCCAATACCCTGGATTCGATCCCGAGGCTGCCACCACCGGAAGCTCCACCGGCCGCGGTCTTGACAAGGGTACCTATCCCAATGCAAAGAAGCTTTTGCTCGGTGTCAACCTTTCCTTCTAATCTGACAGCATCATGAAAAAAAGTATACTCTTAAGTCTGTCCCTTGCCCTGGCGGCATTTACCGTCACTTCCTGCAACGAGGACCTTCTGAATATCCCTCAGAAAGGCGTCATCGCCTATGAGGACTTCTACCAGACGGATAACGACGCCGAGTCTGCGCTAGTCACCGTTTACCATGAGTTTGTCGGCCTTTACGCCAAGCTCACCAGCAATACTCCCTCGTACAATATAGTGTTCAACGCTCCGGGCGACGAACTCTACTGGGGAGGCAGCAACAAGGACGACCATACGGCGGCACAGGAGATCAACGATTTCCGCGCGACCTACAACAGCAACAACGGTCACATCACCGCATGGTACAAGAAATGCTATTCTTTGATCTACAAGGCCAATCTCGTCATCGACAACTTCGGTGGAGACCTCGCCGACTCACAGGTCAAGAAGCGTTGCGTGGCTGAAGCCCGCGTCATCCGCGCATGGGCCCATCTGCAGCTCGCCATCATGTTCGGTACCCCGCCCCTCGTGGACCACGTGCTCCCCGGCGATGCCAAGCCGACCAACAGTGACCATCAGGAACTTCTGAACTGGATTGCCGACGAGTTGAGGGATGCAGCGAACGACCTGCCTGCACGCAACGGCAAGACCGACAAGGACGGCGCCGTCAAGATCACCAAGGGCGCCGCTCAGGCTTTCCTCGGCAAGGCATTGATCTTCAACGGAAAATATGCCGAAGCCAAGGAGCCCCTCAAGGCCGTCATCAACTCGGGCAACTACGCCCTCGTCGACGGCTCCAAGATGCGCGACCTCTTCCACATGGTCTGTGACGGATGCGAGGAGAAGATCTTCGAGCTCAACATGGTTGACAATGACTACTATGGCAAGAACGGACGTTGGGACAACCAGGCGAACCAGTCGCTGTTCTTCCGCCAGATGAACTTCTTCCCTGATTTCACCCTTCAGGCTGTCGGCTGGGGCAACAACATGGCTCCTTCCAAGAAGTTTGTCGACGCCATCCTCGAGAACGAGGCCGGCTCCTATCGTCAGAAGGCTTGGATGTGCACCTACGAGGAGCTCCTCACCGAGTTCCCTTACTCAAGGCTGGACACCAACGAAGACGGCACTCCTATGACCAAGGAGCAGAAGCTCATGGAGCCTAAGCGCGGTCTCGACCTGAACAAGCGTCCCGACCTCTATGCCAACTACGGATGGTATTTCCTCAAGTTCGTCCCCTACAAGTCCGACCTCAACACCAACAGTACCGGCCCGACTCAGGAGAACAAGACCATCATGCGCTACGCCGAGGTCCTTCTCCTCTATGCCGAGGCCTGTGCACAGACCGGAGACAACGACGGTCTGCAATACCTGAACATGGTTGCCCAGCGCGCCGGTGCTCCGACCTACTCCTCCCTCACCATGGAGAATGTCAAGAAGGAGAAATGGTTCGAGATGGCATGGGAAGGCTGCCGCTTCTGGGATCTCGTCCGCTGGGGCGATGCAGAGAAGGAACTGGCCTACAAGAGCCACAGCCTTACCCCATATCTGCGTGACGACTTCTTCATGAACTGGGAGATGGCATCCAACGGTTCCGCGGACAAGACCAAGCCTCTCACTCCGGTTCCCGTCACGGTAGGTTCCTATACCTACTATACCTTCGAAGGAATCACACGCGGCAAGATCGTGGGCAGCTCCAAAGAAGTTACCGGACGTCCTCACAAGGCTATCGTCATGTGGGATGATGACGGCTACGGCGCCAAGGGCGGCGGCTTCGTGAAAGGCAAGCACGAGCTCTACCCGTTCCCGTTCGACATCATCGAACTCAACCCTTGGAACGAGGAGACCGGTACCGGTATCAAGCAGAACCCCGGTTGGTAATATGATGATTGTCATCCCCAGTGGATGACATCTGCAAAAGGGGGCCGGCAATTATTTGCCGGCTCCCTTTTTTATGCCACTTCGCGTGAATGGTGGTATTTTGAAAAGAAATGATAATTTCCTTATATTTTTTTCTGCCTCATTTCCCTAAATTTGCAATGAACCGTGCAAAGCACGGATGGCACGGAACTAAGATTTAACAGAAAATACTCTTCATGGAGCCCGTTTCGGGCACATTTATTAGTTAATTGGTTTGTGTTAAGGAAAGAGGGCTGCCGGGAGGCATCCCTCTTTTTATGAAAAACTTCACCGATATACTATGGGAAAACGCTATATTTGTGTTTAACTGACTGATAATCCTCAACAATATGAAGAAAGCATTCCTTATCATGGCGGCATGCGCATTGGCGCTGCTCCAGTCCTGCGGCAGCACGCCCGCAGAGACATTCTCCGAGAAAAAAATCGTCGAAGACGGCGGCAGCGGCCCCTACAAGGCTATCATGGTCACCGAGCCAAGCCTCGACGCCCATACCATCTTCCGTCCGGAAGACCTCAGCCCCTTCGGCAAGAAGAATCCCCTCCCCGTCCTCGTCTGGGGCAACGGCGCCTGCACCAATTCCCCTTGGGAGCATCAGAACTTCCTGAGCGAGATCGCATCGCACGGATTCATCGTCGTAGCTACCGGCTACATGCCCGAGGAAGGCAAGCGCAACTACGGACCGCAGTCCACTTCCGCGCAGCAGATCGAGAGCATCGACTGGGCCATCGCCCGCAACGCCGACAAGGAAAGCCCTTATTACAACAAGCTTGATGTCAATGCGATCGCAGCAGCCGGAATGTCCTGCGGCGGCCTCCAGACCCTCGACAACTCCGCCGATCCGCGCATCAAGACCCTCATGATCTGCAACAGCGGCTTGTTCTCCAACCCGGCCGGCGCCGTCCCCGGCATGCCCATGCCCGACAAGGAGAAACTCCAGGACATCAAGGTGCCTATCATGTACCTGCTCGGCGGCGAGACTGACATCGCGTATGCCAATGGCATGGACGACTTCTCCCGCATCAACCACGTGCCTGCCTTCGCGGCCAACTATCCTGTCGGCCACGGTGGCACCTACGGCAAGCCGCACGGCGGAGAGTTCTCCGTCGTGGCGCTCGCGTGGCTGCAGTGGCAGCTCCAGGGCGACAAGGAAGCCGCCAAGATGTTCCAGGGCAATCCCTGCGGCGTAGCCCAGCGCGAAGGCTGGACCGCCGAGAAGAAGAATATCGACTGATCAACAGGATCAGTCGATATTGCAGATACCCTGCGGGTGTGTCCCCGCAGGGTATTTTGTTTCGGCATCCCTTCCCCGTGCTCGACGGTACCTTCCCGGAGCACGGAACGGGGCCGAAAACTGCCGCGGTGCTCGAGGCGTCTCTCTCTGAGCACGAAAGGGGCCGAAACGGCGCATTCGTGCTCAGAAATGGCCTCCGCAAGCACGGCAGGGGCCCAAAAGCACCTGCGGTGCTCGAGGCGTCTCTCCCGGAGCACGGAAGGGGATGAAAGAGCGCAGCCGTGCTCAGAAATGGCCTTCGCGAGCACGGCAGGAGCCCAAAAGCACCCGCGGTGCTCAGAACGTCTCTCCCGGAGCACGGAAGGGACCGGGAATGAACAGCCGTGCTCGAAAAAGCCTCCCTAAAGCACGGAATGTTGAAAAATGCGGTGGTAATTGTTACTGAATGAGAGAAAAATATCTTTTTGTCGATAACAAATCTTTTTTTGCCGCATATTAGCCCTGAAAACTATCGAAAACTATGAAAGATTTTACGCAACACTCCAAGATTCCGTTCCGGGAGCAGGAAATCCGATGCGAGATGCAGTTTCGGGAATTGGGAAACTGCTGGCACATCTATACGCCGGAACAGTTTCCCATTGTATTTGGAACGAATGATGACTTCAAGGCAGGGATGAACCTTGTAGCAATATGTGCTATTGCTTTCCCTGACGTGAAGATACTGACTTTTGAAATCATGTCCAACCACATGCATCTCTGTGTGTCAGGATTGGAAGAAAGGGTAAAGGCGTTCGCTGCAATGCTGACAAAATTCCTTGAACGATATCTGAAAGGGACTTCGCGTCCCATTGATCTCTCAGAATGGAACCGTATCCCCCGACAGATCTCAGACCTGAATGACATACGGAACGTTATCGCATATATCAATAGAAACGGGTATCTGGTCAATCCTGATTCAACGCCCTTTTCTTATCCGTGGGGTGCTAACAGGTTCTATTTCAATCCTGAATTAAGAAGCTTCCATGGAGTTTCCAATGAATGCCTTTCCCAGAAATATCTGAGAAAGACCTTCCACTCCCGCCTGCTGGACGGTTGCTGTGGATTGGCGACGATAGATGGATATGTAAGTCCCGTTTCATTCTGTGACATTTCCGTAGCTGAGCGGTTATTCCGCGATGCACGGCACTATTTCTACAAAGTTTCACACGATATTGAAAGCCAACAGACCATTGCAGCGGAGCTTGGAGAAAGGATATTCTACACAGATTCTGAGTTGTATGCTTTTGTCATATCTAAATGCAAAACGGAATACAACGTTGATTCGCCGCCCCTTCTGTCCCGCGATGCTAAAGTCCTTTTGGCCAAAGTCCTTCATTACGACTATAACGCTGATAACCAGCAGATAGCCCGTATCTTACGGCTTGATCTGCAGGTATTGGATTCACTCTTCCCTCCCAGATAGTCCTTTGTCCGCGGTGCTCGGAAACGCGCCGTCTGAGCACATAGGTGGCAGTGAGAGGGGCGCCGTGCTCAAAAGCGCCCTCGCGGAGCACGGGGAGGCGTGGGAAGGAGCTGCGGTGCTCGGAAACGTCTCCCCTGAGCACCGAGGCGGCAAAGAAAGGGGCGCCGTGCTCAGAAGCGCCCTCGCGGAGCACGGGGAGGCGTGGGAAGGGGCTACGGTGCTCGGAAACGCCTCACCTGAGCACAGAGGTGGCAGTGAGAGGGGTGCCGTGCTCAAAAGCGCCCTCGCGGAGCACGGGGAGGCGTGAAAAGGGGCCGCGGTGCCCGGAATCGCGTCCCCTGAGCACCGAGGCGGCAAAGAGAGGGCTTCCGTGCTCGAAACTGCCATAGCTGAGCACGGGAGAGACGGAAAAGGGCCTCCGTATAAGCGGAGGCCCTTAGGAGGGAAGCAGAGAGTCCGGGCGGCCTAGAGGGCGCGGAGGGAAACGGCAAAGCCGCCGCCGCGGGCCATCTCCACGGAGATGGAATCCGTGGCGGTGACGTTTCTGCGCGTGATTACGTACGCCTGCGGATTCTTCTCGTAGTCGGCGTCAGGGGCGTCGGCGTAGATTACGGCCTCGTAGGTCTTGCCAGGCGTAAGGAAATCGAGGGCGAACTCCGCCTTGCGGGCGTTCTCGTCGGTCACGCCGCCAACGAACCAGGTGTCGCAGCCGGCACTGAAGGCCTTGGCCGAGCCGGACAGCGACGACTGCTTCGGGCGGCGAGCAATGACCAGGATGTCGCCCGGCTCGGCGGCCAGGTAGCGCGTTTCGTCCCAGTCGACGGCCACGTCCTTAATGAACTGGAATGCGTCCATGAACGGGGCATAATGCTCAGGCGTATCGGCAGCCATCTGCAGCGGTGAGTACATCGTGACATACAGGCCGAGCTGATTGGCAATGGTCGCATTGACATGCGAATCGTTGCCGCACCACTCCTTGAGGTTCTGCTCGAAGATACCGGGCGTGAAATCCATGGGACCGCCGTTCAGCCTGGTGAACGGCAGGATAGTCAAGTGCTCCGGCACGGTGCCGCCGAAAGCCTGGTACTCCGTACCGCGCGCGGACTCGTTGCCAATGAGGTTGGGATAAGTGCGGCAGAGGCCCGTAGGGCGCACCGCCTCATGGGCATTGACCATGATGTGATGCTTGGCGGCCTCGGTCACTGCATAAAGGTAATGGTTGACCATCCACTGCCCGTAATGGCGCTCGCCAAGAGGCTGGATATCACCGACATAGCCAGACTTGACGGCATCGTAGCCGTACTTGTTCATGAGCGAGTAGGCAGCCTCCATGTGACGCTCGTAATTGCGCACGCTGGATGAAGTCTCGTGATGCATCACGAGCTTGATGCCCTTGGAGTGCGCATACGCATTCAAGGCGTCGATGTCGAAGTCCGGATACGGTGTCAGGAAGTCGAAGACGTAGTCCTTGTTGCAGTTTGCCCATTCTTCCCAGCCGATGTTCCAACCCTCGACCAGCAGGGCGTCGAAACCATTCGCCGCAGCGAAATCGATATACTTCCTCACATTGGCATTGTTCGCGGAATGGCGGCCGTTCGGCGTAGCCGCGGCATAATCGAAGCTGTCAAGCTTGACCGACGCGGCGTTCGTGTAATCCCAACTGCCGGCGCCGGCGATCATCTCCCACCATACGCCCATGTATTTAACTGGGTGGATCCAGCTGACATCGTCAAGAGCGCAGGGTTCGTTCAGGTTAAGGATCATGCGGCTCTCGAGCTGTTTCACAGCAGATTCAGCGACCTGGATGGTACGCCAGGGCGTCACGCAGGGAGTCTCCAGACGCCCTTTCCAGCCTTCGGCGTCGGGCGTCAGGAATGAGCGCAGGTTCTTGCCCTCGGCAAGCAGGTGCATGCAGGGATAATCGACCAGCGCGGCCTCGTGGATGTTGACGTAAAGCCCCTCCGGGGTCTTCATCTGCAGCGAGGTCTGCACTCCGCCCGTGCTGTAGAGCGTCGTGCTGGAATTGTACTGGTTGGTCCTTGAAGGGAAGACCGAGGGGATCTCGGAGAGCTTCGAGGTGGCATACTCGTACTCCTGCGAGTCGAAATCGCCCGGAATCCACCATGCGGTGTTGTCCTGCGCGCAGTTGAACTCCGTGAGTTCCTCCTTGATGACGAAGTGCACCAGCGGCTGGCCTGAAGGGAACTCATAGCGGAATCCAAGACCATCGTCGAACACCCTGAAACGGATGTTCATGAGCTTGCCGTCATCCTTGTGCCGGAGTTCGAGCAACATCTCATTGTAGTGGTTGCGGATGCTCTTCTCCTCTCCCCAGACAGGCTCCCAGGTCTCGTCGAACGTGTCGAAGGAATGATCTACGATCTCAAAACCGCTGTTGAACATGTATGGAGGCAGCTCGTCCGGCTTGAGGATCTCGCTGCCCTTGTATTCCAGACCCTGGTACTTGACGGTGCCGCGGAGCTCGAAACCGAGTGCGCTAGGCAACATCACGGGCGTATCCTTATAGTTCAGCTCATAGACGGGGGTTCCGTTCCTGTCCAGATAGACATTTGCAAACAGCATCCCGTCAGGCGAAGAGAGGACAAAAGTCTCGGTGCCGGGGGTATGCGCGACCTGCGCCGGCTGCGTCTTGCAGCCGGCCAGGAGCGCGCAGGTCAAGGATATTAGTACGATGAACCTTTTCATATCTGGTTTGGTTAGAATTCGACAATCAATACCTGGCGGGGACCCACCAGCACTTCGGAACTGAAATCAACGCGCTCCCCCGTCATCACGTCCTTGCCGGCGGAAAGCCCGCGGGGCCCGGTGAACTCGGAATACGATGCCCACGGCACGGCTACGTGGAAAGGACAGTTGTTGGCAAATACGAACACCGCCTTGTCATCCGTATAACGGAAATAGGAGTATGTGTTGTCCCTGCGCAGGAAATGCAGCGTCGCGCCGTCGTGGACGGCAACGGCGCCCTTGCGCCAGTTGAAGAGCCTGCGCGCGTAGTCGAAGACTTCGGCGCGCACGCCCTCGCGCAGCGGCGACCCGTCGAAATCGACGTCGCACTCCGCGCGCCCCTCAGACGTGAACAGGTCGAAACTGTCGCCCTTCCACCCTCCGGGGAAATCCACGCGCAGACCACCGTCATGATGGGCATAGCTGCTCGGGGTGAACATCTGCTCGTCACCCGAGAATATCTGCGGGATACCGCGCAGCGTGGCGGTCAGCGCCAGCACCATCTTCATGCGGTCCGGATCGCGCCTCAGCACGTCGCCGATACGGTCCGTGTCGTGGTTCGAGCAGAAGACGAGAATGTTCTTCGGATCGGCATAGAAAGCATCGTTGGCGATGGCGTCGAACACCTTGGTGATACCTTCGTCCCAATTCTCATAATCAGTGTTAAGTCCTTGGCAGAAAGCGCTATGCAGGGGGAAATCCATGATAGAAGGGAGGTTGGAGTTGAATCCGTCGCGGTTCATCGCCCCGTCCTGCCAATAGGCCAGCTGGGCGATGTTGTTGGTCCAGACCTCGCCCACAATGTTGATGTTCGGATACTCCTTGCGCACCGCAGCGCACCACTGGGACATAGGCACCTTCTCGTTGTACGGGTAAGTGTCCACGCGCAGGCCGTCAAGGTCGGCATATTCGATCCACCAAACAGCCCACTGCTTGAAATACTGCAGCAGATAGGGGTTGTCAAGGTTCATGTCCGGCATCGAGGTATCGAACCAGCCGCTCTGCATATTGATTTGGTCGATAGTCGCAGAATTGGGATCGTTCTGCATCGCGAAATTGCAGTTGGAATGCGTGTACTCCGGCCACTGATGGACCCAGTCCGCGAAAGGAAGATCCTTCATCCACCAATGCGCATCACCGCAGTGGTTGGTCACGATGTCCATGATCATTTTGATGCCGCGCTCATGGCATTTGCGCACGAGCTCGCAGTACATCTCATTGTCTCCGAATCGGGGATCGATGCGGTAATAGTCACTGCAGGCATATCCGTGGTAGGACTCGCGCGGCTCATTGTCCTCGAGCAGAGGAGTGTTCCAGATGGCCGTTGCGCCCAGGTCGGCGATATAGTCCAGATGGTCCATAATGCCCTTTATGTCGCCTCCGTGACGGCCAGTAAGCTTCTCGCGGTCAACCTTGTCGTCAGTATCAGGCGTATTGTCATTGGTCGGATCGCCGTTGGCGAAGCGGTCTGGCATGATCAGGTAGATCAAGTCGGCGGTGGAGAAACTCTTGCGTTCGGCAGAGCCTTCGCGGCGCTCCCCTATCTGATAAGGCACCTTGAATGCGTACTGTCCGTCCTTCACGAACGCGACCCAGATCTGGCCCGGAGCCCCGACCTTGACGTCGACGAACAGGTAGTTCGGACTCTCGGCCTTGTGGACACCCGCCACTTCGGCGTCGCCGAAGATACGGACGTCATAGTCCGAAATGGCCGGCCCCTGGACGAGAAGCTGGAGGTCGGTCTTCATTCCTGCCCACCAGCACGGGGGTTCCACGCGGGTTACCTGCTCCGGAGTCGCTTCTGCAACTTCCGGGACCTTCTTTTCCTGTCCGCACGCGCACAGCGCGAGAATGCTGACGGCTGTCATGAGATATCTTTTCATATTGGTTTTATTTGCAATCGATGGAATATGACCAGGGCGCGACGAGGTCCACCTTCACGGTGACTTTGTCCCTACCAGCCTTGCGCCTGTACGAAA
Organism: uncultured Bacteroidia bacterium; assembly: GCA_902785785.1. Taxonomy (GTDB): domain Bacteria; phylum Bacteroidota; class Bacteroidia; order Bacteroidales; family UBA932; genus Cryptobacteroides. The sequence continues at coordinate 16,867 of CADAAA010000012.1, forward strand.
TGGACTCGGGCGAGACGCTAAGGAGCTTGAACGAACCCGCAGGGTCCAGGGCGGGATGGTCGTGACGCAGTTTCGTAAGATATTGATAGAACTCAGTATACTCATTGTCCTTCCACTCCGGTACCGGATCCTTCTCGAAGAACTCGAAGCGGTGGTCCCAGCCTATCTCCTGGCCGGTGTAGATCAGCGGCTGGGACTCAGGAAGGGTCCAGCAGAGCACTGTCATGGCTTTCCAGGCGTCGCCCATGCGCTCGAACTCGGTCCCGGACCAGGAATTCTCGTCATGGTTGGACGTGAAGGACAGGCGCTTGGCATTTGCCGGATAGGTCTCTGCGTTCCAAGCTATATAGCGCGCCAGCGAATCGCCGTCGGCGGCTCCCTGCGCGATATCGTTAAGCAGATGGTGCAGTTTCCAGGCATAGGTAGCGTCGAATCCGACCTTGTGCAGCCAGGTCTCCTCGCCCTCCGCGAGGAAATACAGGTAGCGCGGCGACTCGTTGCGCAGCGCGCCAATAGCCATGCTCCAGAACGTATCCGGCACCTGGTAGGCCACGTCGCAGCGGAAGCCGTCAATGCCGCGCTTCACCCAGAATCGCATGGCGTTGCGCATTGAAGCACCGACCTCGATATTGCCATAGTTCAGTTTGGCGATATCGGTCCAGTCATACTCGACGATGGTATGCCCGAGCGAATCGCGGTAATACCAGTCCGGGGACTCTTCCGTCACCCAGGGATGGTCGGGCGATGTGTGGTTGGCCACCCAGTCCAGGATGACCTTGAATCCCTGCTCGTGAGCCGCCGCAAGGAAAGCGTCGAAGTCTTCCAGCGTACCGAACTCGGGGTTCACGTCGCAGTAGTCGCGGATGGCATAATACGAGCCGAGCGAGCCTTTGCGCTCAAGCTCGCCGATAGGATATATCGGCATCAGCCAGATGATATCGACGCCGAGGGCCTTGAGGCGCGGCAGCTGCTTCTGCGCTGCCGCGAATGTGCCCTCGGGCGTAAACTGGCGGGTATTCAATTCGTAGACGACGGAGCAGTCCGGCCATTCCCTCTCCGGGACCGGTTTCCTGGCGCATCCGAACGCCAGCGCTGCAATAAGCAGGAAATATAGTATGCGTTTCATGCAATCTGTTATTGTATGTCTTTCATCCAGTCAATCCCCTCGTGGAGATTGTTGGAATCGGTGAAATCCCAGTAAGAATTGTTCTCCCAGGTACTTCCGTATGCCCAGGAAGCGGGATAGGTATAAAGTTCCTTTCCGTGTCCTGCGGCTTTGCCGGAGAGCTCGTCAGGAAGGGACTCGGTGCCCCAGGTGATAAGTCCGAGACCGCCTCCGGCCTTCACATCCTTGGCGAGGGCGCCGAGCCATGCCCGGGCCTTGGCGGGAGTATAATTCACATAATTGCGGGTCTCGTTCCAATCCGGATAATTGTACGCGTTGTCGCACCAGTCGCCCATCCATTTGCCGTTCACCGTTCCGGTGGTGAAGGTATAAGCCGTCTCAAAGACCATCAAAGGCTTGGAAAAAGACTTCGCCAGGGAGGCGAAAGAGCCTCCCGGCAGCCCGTGTCCGATGTCGGAGCCGGGATAGTAGGAAATCGCGACGACATCGTAGTCCGTGGCGCCCGCCGCCTCCATCATCTGCACGCCGGACACTGCCTTGGCCGGGTCGGCAACGTGCAGGGCGGAGAGGCAGGCGGGATTGTATGCCTCCGCATACTCCCTGACGGCCTGGAAGCCGTATGCGAGCAGACGTCCGGTGCGGCTGTTGTCCACCACGTTGCGGTTCTTCAGGAACCCGAGGTTCACTTCGTTGCCCACGGCGACGATGGCAGGATAGATACCCTCCTTTGCCAGCGCGGACAAGCGGTCGTAGACCCAGTCGTGAAGTCTCTGTCCGATCTGGGCATCGTTCAACGACGACCAATCCGAGGGGAGATTGTTGTGATTCGTTCCGTTCGAGTCGAAGATATCACGGTCCGGCTTGAGCGTAAGAACGATCTCCAGGCCCTGCGCCTTGGCCTTTTTCGCATCTGCCAGCACGCGGTTCCAGGTCTGCCAGTCGATGTTCACGCCATTGTACCTCTCGAACGGCACATGGTCGAGCTGAAGCCGCACGCAGTTGGCGCCGTGGCGGGCCACCGACACGTAGGGGTCGGTCTCCTTGCCGCCTTCGCGGTACTTGAGTCCGACATCCTGCATGTACGATGCGAAGCACATCGTAGTACCTTTGTAGAACATATCCTTGCCGGGCGTCCGCGCCGGGACTTCCGGCGGTACCGGCCCGGGGTCGGGCTCATGGTTTCCTCCACAAGAGGAGATGCCGAGCACCAGGGCCAAAGCGATGAATGAAAAATGACGAACTCTCATATCAGGCATCAAATCCTATAAATCAAACACAACCGAAGAGTGGCCGGGCATGATCAGCGTGGTACCCTTATCGGCCTTGACGGCTCCGAGGACGGCCACGGGCTTGGAGATGTCGTCAGTGACCGCGATGGACTTCTCTGAAGAACCGCAGTTGTGGACGATCAGCATCTTATGCCCGTCGGTCGAAGTCATGTACCACGAAGCTATCGTGCCGCCATTCAGCGGCGAAGCGGTCATAGTACCGTCTGCAAGCGCGGGGTAGGTATTGCGGACGCGGCTCCAAGCCTTGTACACGTTCAGCAGGCTGTTCGCGTTTTCCTCCTGAGCCTTCACGGATATTGAGCCGGTCACCATATTGTAATCGGTCAGGTCGGACTTGTGGTTGTCGGAGAGTCCGAACTTGCACAGATTGGAGAGATCCTTGTCCCACGCCATGGGCTGACGGCGGGAAGGGTCTCCCTTCTCCGTCTTGCCCCAATAGCCGAGTTCCTCACCCTGATAGATGAAAGGCTTGCCCGGGGTGGTCAGCATCATGGCCGCCGCCTGTTTCTCCTTGTCAGCATTCTTTCCAAAGGATTCTGCCGCACGGTCCTGGTCATGATTGGTCATGAAGATGGACGTGACGGCGTCGCCGCGCTGTACCTTATGGTCGTTGATATACCCGGTCACACTGCTGACATAAGAGTCTGCGCTGCCTCCGACAGCCCTGGTCAATGCACCGAAATACTCGAATTCGAAGTTGGAGATCAACCCCTTATAGTACTGCTTTTCAATATCGTGTTTTTCCCAGGCCTCTCCCACCATGAATATGTCATCGGAATGGCCGGCATCCTTATATGCCTTGTTCACTGCCTGGTACCACTGGTCCAGGAAGCGCTGGTTGGCCTTGACCTGGGCCTGGTACACCCACAGTACAGCGTCGAGGCGGAAGCCGTCCACGCCGAGATTCACCCACTTCGTGGCGGCCTCTACGGTAGCCTTGAAGGCCTCGGACTCTTCGCAGGAAGTATACGGGCCATAGTTGAGATCGGGCATCGAATCACCGAAACTACCCATGTAGTAAGTCGTTGAACCGAAAGTGATGTCCTGGGGATTCGTGGCCGTAAGGCTGAGCGGCTGTCCTAACGTGATGGCGCTGTTTCCGGCGACACCGCCGAACTTGCTGCCGTCGGGCCAGTTGCCGCCGCTGACTGTGCGGACGAGGAAGCCCCAGGGAGTATCGATGTCGGCCACCAGTTCAAACACATTGTCTGAGGTCTTCTTCATGGCGTAATCCCTACCGGGATTGCCGGCATAGATCCAGAGGGAAGCGTCGGAAACACTACCGGTGACAGCCTCATCGGTCTCGGTCACGGTCACTTTGGAAGGCTTGCCGCCACTGGTCTGCACCTTGAAATGCAGGCGGCCCTTGTAGCCGAGGTCACCGTCTCCCAGGGAGAACCATCCTCCCATTCCGATATCCTTTCCTCCTCCATAATTGTCTATCTTGCCGGCACTTGCATCCGCAGCGGGATTCTTGGAGAGCACATAGTAGTCCTTGTAGGGACTGTTCTCAGGATCCGCCTGTACGCTCTTGAACCACTCGTTGTTCTTGCCGCTGTGGTTCAGCACGAAGTCCATGTATATCTTGATGCCCTTCGCATGGGCGGCCTTGATGAGGTCCTCAAAAGCCTGCTGTCCTCCGTACAGGGAATAGACGGAATTATAGTCATTGACATCGTAGCCGTGGTAAGACGAAGTAGGATGCGCCGGAGAAAGCCACAGTGCCGTGACTCCGAGTCCGTCCAGATAGTCTAGCTTGTCCTGGATACCCTTGAAATCGCCCACCCCGTCCTTGTCACTGTCCGCAAAGGAATAAATCAGCAGCTGGTAGGTGGTCGAGGAGAGTTTTTCTTTCCCCAAGGGGGCAGGATTCGGCACCAGGGGCCGGATGTCGGACCCGGCCTGGGTCACGGTGACGTCGACCTTCTGCGCTCCGGTGAAAGAGATGGTCCCCTTGCGGTCGTCAGTCCCTTCGTTGGGATCGACGGTCACGGTGACGGAACCGCCGGCAGAGCCGGTGGTCTTGTCCAGATGGATCCAGTTTGCGGACGGCGCAGCGTTCCATGATGCGGTGGTCGTCACCAGCAGAAGCTTGTTGGACTGATCATCGGCCTTGAAGCTGATCTCGGTCGGAGAGACCGTCAGCGTCGCCGGAGCGGGCTCTGGCTCCTTTTCCTTGCAGGAAAGCGCGAGGGACAGGAGTGCCGCAATGAGGAGGAATCTGGACTTTTTCATAAGTGTAAAAATAAGAAAAATAAGGGAAAGCCGGCACACGGGTCGGCTTTCCCTTCATCAAAAGCGTGAATTACTCGACGGTAGCGGTTCCCGCGTTGAAGTCGAGGGTGACGGTCTTGCCGGCCTCGACCTTGACGCGCTCCTGGTCGCCGCCGTTGCCACGGTAGGCGATCTTGCCGTCGAAGAAAACGAACTCGCGGGTCCACCAGTCGCTGGTAGCGATACTGCTGTCTGCATACAGGCGGATATCACCCTCGGTGGTAGTCTTGCCGACAACCTTGTCTCCTTCGATGGTGAATGCCACTGGGTCGGCTTCCCAACCACCGAAGCAGTCTCCCTTGCCGAATACCTTGGCAAGTTCCACACAGAGTTTCTTGTTGTCAGTGTCGACATAGATCATGTAGACGCCGCTCTCCTCTACGGAGCAGTTGTTGTCTGCCACCGTGTAGCCGGTGTCCTCTCCGAGTCCGGTGAAATCACCGCTCCACTCCTTGACCGCGCAGAACTTGAAGGGCTTGCCGGCCTCGAGGTAACGGATGGCCCAGAACTGTCCGGCCTTGCCGTTGACGGGGACCATATCAACGATATAGTCACCTGCCCAATCCCAGCCGCCGACAGCCTCGCCGATGATGTACATCGTCTCGGGAAGGGCGGGAGCCTCACCAGTGTACTCACCATTGAGAGTAACGGTCTCAGCCTCAGGGTCATAGACTACAGAGAACTTGGCGTCCTGGGCAAGTTTGATGTTGTCACCGTTGTGCTCGACGGCGAAAGGCTCACCGAAACCGGCAAAGGTTCCACCACGGTTGACTGCCCAGTCCTCGTTCTGACGGAGCTTGATCTCAGCAGCGCCAGTAGTCTCGAGGTTGTCATAGACATACTTGCCGCTTTCGTCCTGGTACATGATGCGGTCAGGAGCACCCCAGCCGTTGATAGTACCGACGACACCCCAGTAGGTCAGCTCGGAACCGGCCTCCAGCACGAAGAGGACCTCGCTGTCGGGACGGTAGTAGACATCGTAATTGCCGGCGACGCCGGGCTTGATGTTGTCACCGTCCTGGACGGCCTTGACGGCCTGTCCTACGGCGGTACGGCCACCGCGGTTCACACCCCAGTCGCTCTTGTAGCGGAGCTTGATCTCATCGTTCTCGGAGAGAGCCACATTCCTGGCGACCAGGAAAAGACCTTCCTCCTTGAGGATAATATCAGGAGTGCTGCCCCAGCCGTTGATGGTGCCCACGAGGCCCCAGCCAGTCTCGTCGATGACGACGGTCTCAGCCTCGGGATCATAGGTCACGATGTAGTTGCCTTCCTCAACGTTGATGTTGGCACCGTTGTGCTCCACAGCGAAAGGCTCGCCGACAGCGACGAACACGCCGCCGCGGTTGTTGTCCCAGCCGTGATTCTCGCGGAGCTTGAACTCACCGGAGATCTTGGTGACAGGGCTCACCCACTTGCCGTCGCTGAGCACCATGTCGATATCCTTATCCCAGTCTCCGTTCACACCGATCAGCGACCAGACCTGGCCGTTGGAAACGGTGATGGTGGGAGCATCGGCATCGCTGAGGTCGAGGACTACCTTGTAGAATCCGGGCTCGAGAGGGATGTTGCTGCCGTTAGGAACTGCAGCGAAAGGCTCGCCGAGTGCCACGAAGTCACCTCCGTAGTTCTCATCCCAGCCGCCGTCCTTGCGCCACTTGAACTCGGTGGCATCGTTGGCAGTGACATAAGCGCTCCACACGCCGCCTTCTTCAGTGGCAAGGACATCATTGTCCCAGTCTCCATTGAGACCGATGATGTTCCAGCCGGTGACAGGCTCCGGTTCCGGTTCAGGCTCATCGCCGCCGATGAGACCGCTCTTGCCGCCGAGGGACTCGACGACCTTGAAGAGCTGGGCGTCAGGGTTGACAAGGAGGTCATAGGTACCGTCCTCGCCCACTGCGAGGTTCTTGCCGCCGCCTGCAGCAGGATATTCGGTATCAAGGCTTACCACGAACGGCTCCACATCGCCTTCTGCACCGAAGTTGTCGGTCCAAGCCTGATTCTTGCGGAACTTGAACTGGTCGTTCTTGGTGAGGACGACGCCCTCTGCAACATGCCAGGTACCGTCCGTGATCATCGCGATATCCTTATCCCAGTTCATCTCGAAGCTGGCGATGGCGCCGATGACGCTCCACTCGGAATTCTCATCGTATCCGGGATATGTCTGGAACGCCTCGGACAGGGTGAAGGTACCGGCCTGGGTATCGAGCAGGAGATCATAGTTGCCGTCAGCGGGAACCGCGAGGTTCTTTCCGCCAGCCGCAGCAGGATACTCGGTGTCGAGACTCATGACGAACGGCTCCACATCGCCTTCTGCACCGAAGTTTTCGGTCCAGCCACCGTCCTTGCGGAACTTGAACTGGTCGGAAGTTCCCAGCTTGACGTTGCGGGCGACATGCTTGTTGCCGTCAGGAGTCATGTACATGACGATATCCTTGTCCCAGTTGAATCCGACGGACTCGATGGCACCGGTGATGCCCCAAGGGCTGACATCGGTATATTCGGTCCAAGGATTGCCCTTAGGCAAGGTAACCACGAACGAGCCGGTGATGTGGCCCTGCGAATCGACACAGCCGTTGCCGCTGCCGTTATCGACGGTACCCTGCAGCATGGCACGGATCAGGAGTTCGAGGGAGACACTGGCCCCCTCCTCATACCCCATGCCAAGGAGCAGCTTGTTGATAGTGGATGCCGTAGCGGTGATAGTACCTCCGTCCACCGTGGCGGAAACGGTCTTGTTGACCGCCTTGCCGTCCGCGCTCAGCAGCACGAGAGTGTGGTTGACGGGAACTTTGTCATTGAATCCCATGTTGAAGGATCCGGGCGTGAACGAGGCGACGATGCCGGTCTCGTCCAGGGTATAGGACTGCAGCACGGGGGCGGTAGCCTTGGACGGATCGAAGGTCTTCAGATCCTCCTGGACGCAGGAAGCCGCCATGAGGGCGAGCACGCCTGCCGATATGATGGATAATATCTTCTTCATAATCGTATTCTATTAATAACCAGGATTCTGCTTGAGGTTCTCATTGGCAGTGAGATCCGTGGTAGGAATGGCGAAGATGTTCTTGTCAGCGGAGAAGCTGGTACCGTTGAGGTTGCCGCCCTTCCACTGCCAGTTGTAGTTGCTGCCACCATAGCAGCCGAAACGGATGAGGTCCATGCGGCGACGGCCCTCGAACCAGAACTCGCGGCTCCACTCGTCGAGGATGTCGTTCAGGCTGTACGAAGCCTTCGTAGCAGCATGTGCACGGGTGCGGAGCTCGTTGATAGCAGCGACTCCCTCAGCGGTGGCATTGCCGCCGTTCTGGCGGGCGGTAGCCTCGGCGTAGGTCAGCCAGGCCTCGGCAGCCCTCAGGAGGAAGAAGTCGGTATCCACGAACTGTGAATCGTGGGTAGGAGCGCCGTCCGAACGGATGTTGGTGAACTTGGCACAGAAGAAACCGTTCGTATAGGTGGAAACGTCCGTAGCGTCGATGGTACGGCCCTCGCCCCAAAGGAGAGCGCGGTCGTCACCGGCGGCTGCAGCCATCTCGGTGCTGTTCACGTTGGGAGCCTCGGTGGTCGGGAAGAACTTCTCGACGAGGTCGCGGCGTGCGCGGTTGCCTCCCCAGGCCTCGGAAGTTCCGGTAGGGATGTCGGCATTGGTCGTAGAAGCGATCAGGAACAGGGTGGTACCCCAGCTCGTGGTGGTGAGACCGTCCTGAAGGATAGGGAAAACGGCCTCCTTGGCTGCGGAGCTCTCGCCGTTGTCGGCCATGAAGAGCATCTGGTATGCGCTGTACTCACCGGCACCGGTGGTATTCAGGGCGTAAGGAGAATCCATGACCTTCTTTGCATAAGTCGCGGCATCAGCCCAACGGGCAGATCCGGTGTAGACCTCGGCATTGAGATACAGACGGGCGAGAAGGAGCCATGCGGCAGCCTTGTCCACGCGGCCATAATTGGCATCGGACGAAGTCTTGGGCTTGGCCTCGGAAAGCGAAGGCTCGATCTCGAGCAGCTCGCTCTCGATGAACTCGAACACCTGTGCGCGGCTGTACTGCTGAGCCTTCTCGGAGGTGACGGTGGTCACGAACGGGATATTGCCGAAGGCATCCATCGCCAGATAGTAATGAAGGGCGCGGAGGAAACGGACCTCGGCCGACATAGTCGCATCGTTCTCGGCAGCGACATCGAGATAATGGTTGCAGTAGGTGATACCGGCATAGAGTCGATAGTAGTAACCGCGAAGCATGGGGTGGCTGGCATCCCATGAATTGTAGCAGAAGGAACTGATACCTTCGTCTCCCCATCCGCAGATGGCCTCGTCGGTAGTAAGCTCGTTGGCATTCCACATCTGACGGACGAAACCGGTGGTACCGCCGTCGAGACCGTCGATGTCACAGTCGCCGTTGGCGCCGCCGTTGCCGGCGAGGGCGATATTCGCATAGCACTTGTTGAACAGGTATGCAGGATCGTCGAGCAGCACGAGGTTCGGATCGATGGGAGTCACGTCAAGGTCGCCGACACAGGCACTCAGGCCGAGCACGACCGCAGCGAAAGCAGAGATATATTTGAATGTCTTTTTCATTGCTGTACTCCTTTTCATGTTAGAAATTCAGGCTGAGACCCATCAGGAACGTAATCGGCCTCGGATAGAGATTGTTGTCGATGCCTCCGAAGACCTCGGGATCGATACCGGAGTATTTGGTGAGGCAGAAAGCATTGTTCACGGTGCCGTAGATACGGCCGCCGATGCCGTGATAACGGTCACCCTTGAAGAGCTCGTTGAAACTGTATCCAAGGGTGATGTTGTCACACTTCAGGAACGAAGCGTTTTCAAGGAAATAGTCGGAGAGAACCCAGTCGTATGACTGCCAGTTCTTTGCGAGGACGCTCTTCGGACGGTTGGAGAGGAAGGTCGAAAGGGCCCAGATCTCGCTGGTGCCGACGTTGCTGGAGCCGGCGATCATATCGTTGTACACGTAGTTGCCGATGCTGGCGCGGAGAGAGAAGCCGAAGTCCCAGTTCTTGTACTCCAGACGGGATGACAGACCCATCGTGACGGGAGCCATCGGGCTGTGGGTAAAGTACTTGTCGTTCTCGTTAATCACACCGTCGTTGTTGCGGTCCACGACCATACCCTCGATAGGCAGGCCGTCCTTGTCGTACACCTGCTCGTAGAGATAGAACGATGAAGCGGGATGGCCGACAGCGTGAGCCTGGGCATTGTTACCCGTACCTGCGGATATGCCTCCGGTCGGGACGAAATAACCGTCATCTCCACCGATGAGCTCGGTGATCTCGTTCTGGTTGTAGGTGACATTGTAATTCACCGTCCAGAACCAGTCGCGGCTCTGGATGATCTTGTAATCCAAAGCGAGCTCGACACCGGTGTTGCGGAGCGATCCGATATTGGTAGTGATCTGGTTGCGGAAGTTGGAACCGGCTGCTACGTAAGCTGTGTTGATAAGGTCCGTAGTGACACGGTTGTACCAGTCGAGGCTTCCGGTAAGGCGGTCATTGGCGAAACCGAAGTCGAGACCGACATTGGTCGTAGTCGTGGTCTCCCAGTGGAGGTTCGGGTCATAGGCGGTAGGGCGGAAAAGCTCTCCGCTACCGGTGACAGGATAGAATCCGTTGGTACCGCTGGTCTTTTCATAAACGGCGAAATAAGGATAGTCGGCGTTCTTGACGTTGAGTTCCTGCTGACCGGTCTGACCCCATCCGAGACGGAGCTTGAGGTCGCTGAGAGCCTCGACATCCTTGAGGAAGGACTCCTCCTTGATCTTCCAGGCGAATGCGAAGGAAGGGAAGAGGGACCAGTGCTGACGGAAACGGGACGAACCGTCGTAACGTACGGTAGCAGTCAGGAGATACTTGTCAGCGTAGTTGTAATTGGCACGTCCGAAGAAGGAAACGAGGTAGTTCTCGGTCTTGAACTCCCAAGGAGTATGGGGACGTACGGCGCCGGGGTTCTCGTTGTTGGTCTTGGGATAGTAGCCTACGTAGTCGTTATACTGGCTCCTCCAGAAATGCTGCCACTCATAACCGCCCATGATGTCGAAATGATGACCTCCGTCGAAGTCCTGATTGTACTGGGCGTAGGTGTTGAAGGAAAGGTTGCGCTTGGTAATCTCATCGAAGCCCTCGCTGCCGTAATAGATACCGTAGGGGCTGTTGGGAGAAGTCCAGGTATCCTGCTTTCCGTAGGAGAGGTCCGCACCGAAAGTGGCGTGGAGCCTGAGAGCCTCGAAACCGTGGACCTGATAGTCGACCTCCGCGCTGCCGATGATCGAACGGCTATGTGCGATGTCCTCCTTGAGGTTCAACAAAGAAACCGGGTTAGGGGTGGCGTTACGCTCCCAAGTGTACGGCCATGTATCGTCGTTGAGCGAAGCTCCGTCAGCCCTCCACTGGAAATAATTCGCGAAGTTGGCGGCGTCAGGAGAAGTCTTGTCATAGATGCTCTGGGACGGGTCCATCTTGGTGGCAGCCCAGATAGCATTGCCGTCGGCATACTGCGTCGTGGCGTACATTCCCTTGGCGTTGAGGTTGACGTTGAGATGATTGTCAAGGAACGAAGGGTTGAGATTGATGGAAGCCGTAGCACGCTGGAAATCTGAAGTCTTCAGGATACCCTGCTCGTCAGTGAAGCCGACAGAGACACGATAAGGAAGGTTCTTCGTAGCACCGGTGACAGTGACATTGTGGTCATGGCTGATGGCGGTGCGGTAGATCTCGCTCTGCCAGTCGGTATTGGCAGATCCGAGAGCATTGATAGGATCATCGTTCACACCGGTATACAGGTCGGTGACAAACTTGCGGAACTCGTCGCCGGTCATCACGTCGACCGACTTCTTGCGCATGCTGGCAGATACGGTACCGTTGTAGGAGACCTGGGGAGCCTGGTTGGCACGGCCCTTCTTGGTAGTGATGATGATGACACCGTTGGATCCGCGGGAACCGTAGATGGCGGTTGCGGAAGCGTCCTTCAGGACGTTGAAGCTCTCGATATCGGCAGGATTGACCATGGAGAGGAGGTTGGACAGACCCTTGACACCGTTGTTGTCCATTGCAAGACCGTCGATGACGATGAGAGGATCATTGGAAGCGTTCAGGGAAGAACCTCCACGGATACGGATGGTGGAGCCGCCACCAGGAGTACCGCCTCCACTGGTAACGCTGACGCCGGCGATCTTACCGGTCAGCATATCCTGGGCGTTAACGACGACACCCTTGTTCTTGGTGTCAGGTTTGAGGGCGGTCACCGAGCCGGTGAGGTCGCTCTTCTTGACGGTACCGTAGCCGATGACCACGACCTCGTCGAGGAACTCGCTGTCCTCCTCGAGGGTGATGGTGGCCGGGACCTCGGATGCCTTGAAGGTAAGGGTCGTGTAACCGATGCAGCTGACCTCGACGATCGCATCGGCGCTCGCGACGTTCAGGGTGAAGTCGCCGTCAATGCCCGTCACGGTGCCGTTGTTGGTACCCTGCTCGATGACTGTCGCACCGATGACGGGGCCCATGGCGTCGGTAACAACACCCTTCACCTGATATCCGCCCTGGGCGAACACAGAAGTGGTCATCAGGCTTAGCAGCATGATGCCCACGAGCTTTGTTACGATTCTATTCATAAAGCGTTTGTGTGATTGATATAGATTAGTTTTTCTTTTCCTTGACGGCCAGGACGGCAAGTGCTCCGCAGAGCAGCAGGACGCCCGCGACCACCATCATGCTCACCTGCGCACCACCGACGAGGCGGAGCACCACGCCGCCGATGGCGGCCGCGATGATCTGCGGCAGGCAGATCGTGCAGTTGAACAGTCCGAGATACTCGCCCATGTGCTCTCCCGTCAGGGAGTTGGTGAGTATCGTGAACGGCAGCGCCAGCATGGCGGCCCATGCCGCGCCTATGAGTAGGAACGACACGAACAGCGCATACTGATCATGAACGAAGAATACGGATATGAATCCGATGGCTCCGAGCACAAGGCTTACGATGTAAGCCGAACGGTGCGAACGGAACTTGGGGATGAGCAGGGCCCAGAGCATCGAGCCGACCGCCTGGACGGCGAAAAGCACGCCCACCCAGTTGCCTGCGGCCTGATAGCCCTCGGACGCGGCATCGGTGGTACCCCAGACCGTGGAAGCGATGGAACCGTTGGTGTAGGTCCACATGTACAGGAACGCCGACCAGCAGAAGAACTGCACCAGGCCGACGGTCCAGAAAGCCTTCGGCGCATGGGCCAGGAGGCTGAAGATGCCCTCGTGCTTCTGCTCCTGCTGCTTCTGCAGGTCGATGCCGTGGAACTCGGCATACTCCTGCGGATTCATCTCCTTGACCTTGGCGAAGGTGTAGAGGACGCAGAGGATGAGGATGAGCGCTCCGATGTAGAAGCTCCACTTGACGGAGTCGGGCACCACTCCCTCGGGAGCGGTGTTGGCAATGCCGATCCAGGTGAAGAAGATCGGGAAGAGGTAGCCCACGAACGAGCCGGCGTTGCAAAGGAACGACTGTATGGAGTAGGCCTTGCCCTTCTGCTCCTCGTTGACCATGTCGCCGACCATCATCTTGAACGGCTGCATGGCGACGTTGATGGAAGTGTCGAGGAATATCAGGGAGAACAGGCCGAACCACATGGCTCCGTTGAGGCCCAGAAGCAGCCGCGAGCTGAAGCTCAGGCTGCCGGCGTTGGGCAGGAAGAGCATCACCAGCACGGCGACGATGGCTCCGACGAGCAGATACGGCTTGCGGCGGCCCATGCGGCACCAGGTCCTGTCGGACCACTTGCCGATGAGCGGCTGAACGATCATGCCCATGAGCGGAGGGAGTATCCAGAAGAAGCTGAGCTGGTGCGGGTCCGCTCCCAGCGTCGCGAAGATTCGGCTGATGTTGGCGCTCTGAAGCGCATAGGCGATCTGAACTCCGAAAAATCCGAAGCTGAGATTCCACATCTGCCAGAAAGTGAGGTTACGTTTGTTCATCTTAAACGTTTTAGTGTCATTATGAGGCAAAAATATGATTTTTTTCGCACGCGTAATATATGGTATCCGACGAACGGAGGGTTTTTCGCGACAGACCGCTGGATTTGAACGACGAAATTTCCTATATTTGTAAAAATACGCCCTAATTCCCCTATCCGTATGCTGTCGAAGTCACGGGACGCGCTCATAATCCATCTGTTCGCCCTCCTGCACGCAGGATTGGCGTTCGGATGCCGCGCCCTCGGCCTGACCGACGAGATAGTCCTGACGCTGCTCACGATGCTCCTCGTCGTGATCATCTGCCTCAGGCGCGGCATGAGCGCCAAGTTCATGGCTATCAGCCTCATACTCGCCAACATCATCGGATTCGGCATTGCCAAAGGCATTTCCTCGCTGCTGGGCCTGTTCGCCTCAGAGCCTTTGATCGTCAACCCCATCTCGACGTTCATCACGACCGAGATCGTCGGCTGGGGTATCTACATGATCGCGGGGCGGCTGTCGCGTGACGGCAAGTTCCAGGTCACGGACAGCAGCGGCGTACGCTGGCTGCTGCTGGCCTTCGTGATCGTCATTGCCGTCCGCCTGACCATCCTCCTGATCCTGTCAGGAGGCATAGACAGGGAGAACATCGTAGCGAGCATCATCGTGGACTACGTGTTCAGCCTCGGCGCGCTGATATTCCTGGCCGAGAACGCCATGCGCATCAATGCGCGGGCGCTCGAGGACAGGGAGAAGGCGCGCCTGGCGCAGTACCGCTACATGAACCTCAGCCAGCAGGTGAACCCGCATTTCCTCTTCAACAGCCTCAACATCCTGGACTGCCTGGTCTGCGAGCAGAAGACCGACCAGGCGTCAACCTACATCCACAAACTGGCAGCCATATACCGTTACCTGCTGCGCAATGAGGAGGAGAGGCTGGTCAAGCTCCGCGACGAGATGGACTTCGTGGACCAGTATGTGGACCTGCTCAAGGTCCGCTTCCCGGAAGGGCTTGACATCCAGATAGATATCCCGGCGGACAGGCTCAACAGACGCGTTGTCCCCTGCTCCGTGCAGCTCCTGATAGAGAACGCCACCAAGCACAATGCCGTAAGCGCAGACAAGCCCCTGCAGATCATGGTCAAGTGTGAGGACGACTGCGTCGTCGTGTCCAACACCCTCAACCCCAAGATCTCCTCCGGGCCTTCCACCGGCCTCGGCCTGAAGTACCTGCGCGAGCAGTACCAGGACGTCGCCGGCAAGACGCCCGTCGTCCGGATGGGCGAAAACGAATACACAGTAGTAATCCCCCTGATTTAGAACCATATGAAGGCGCTGATCGTAGAAGACGAGAAAATGGCAAGGGACAACCTCGCCAGGACAATCTCCTCCATGTTCCCCGACATCGAAGTCGTCGGGGCCGCCTCCTCTGTCGCGGAGACGCTACGCTGGCTCCGCGACCCGTCCTGCACC
Organism: uncultured Bacteroidia bacterium; assembly: GCA_902785785.1. Lineage (GTDB taxonomy): Bacteria > Bacteroidota > Bacteroidia > Bacteroidales > UBA932 > Cryptobacteroides. Next base: position 31,978 of record CADAAA010000012.1, read on the forward strand.
GCAGACATCATCTTCATGGACGTCGAGCTCTCGGACGGCGACTGCTTCGAGATCTTCCGCCAGGAGAAAGTCACGGCCAAGGTCATCATGACCACCGCCTACGACAGCTACGCCGTAAAGGCCTTCGAGGCAGGCAGCGTCGACTATCTGCTCAAGCCTATAGAGCCGGCCGCGCTGCGGCGCGCCGTGGAGCGCTGCAGACAGCGGAGCGGAGCGACGGATGTCGAAGCGCTGCTGCGCGCCATCGGGCGGCCCGAAACGCCAGCCTACAAGGAGCGTTTCGTGGTCAGCGTCGGCGAACGCATCATACCGATAAACGTCTCTGACATAGCATATTTCTACTCCAAGGACAAATACAATTACCTGGCATCCAACGACGGTTCGCACTACATCATCGACTCGTCTATGGACGCGCTCGCGGAAGAGTTGGATCCCAAGAAGTTCTTCCGCATCTCGCGCGGCTGCATCGTGGCCCTCGGGGCCATCCGCAGCGTCACCCGCCAGTTCGGCGGGCGGCTGCGGATAGAAGCCGAGCCCGGACCACCGTTCGAAATGACGGTGGCCCGGGCCCGCGTCGACGATTTCCTCGCCTGGCTGGAGTAGTCTACCTTCCGCTTTCCTTGACCATGCGCTTGACCTTGTCGTTGAAGTCCTTCTGCGACAGGAGGTTCTCCAGTGTCAGGTGCATGCGGTAGCGCCAGTAGTAAGGGCAGATCGCCGGGACGTTGATACGCTCCTCGGCGGGCTCGGCGTAGCGGAGCTCAGCCGACATGCCGAGCCAGTCCTGCAACGGCAGGATGGTGAACATGGCCGGCGAGGCCAGGTGCTGCGCGATGATCTGCTCGCAGATCTCGGGCGTGCACTCTGCCGGAGCCTCGCCGCCCCTGCCCAGCACCTCATTGTAGTAGCGCTGGATCAGGCCGCGGTCTTCCTCCTCCCACCATGCCCGCAAGGGGCTCATATCATGGGTGGAAGTAGTACAAACGCTCATGTAGGGGTACTGCGAAGGAATGGCGAACGTCTGGTTCGGATTCTTCGGCATGCGCTGGATCTCCAGCGAGAGGATCTTCTGGGCATCCATCACCTCCGGCACGCAAGCCGGGATCATACCCAGATCCTCGCCGCAGGCAAGCATGCCCGTCGAGCCCAGCAGCTCGGGCAGCTTGCGCATGGCCTGATGCTTCCAGAACTCATTGTGACGGCGGTAGAAGAAGTCGTCATACAACTCGTTGAACGACCATTTCTGCCAATCGTTCAGCTTCTTGAACGCCTCCGTGTCGCGGGCGTTGATACGCGGATGCCAGAGGCCCTTGTGGTGCGGATCCTCCAGGAACAGCCCGTCGACGGCCAGTCCCCTGTCGGCAATCTCCTGCATGGTGTACGGCATGGCCGGGCTGAAATGCCCCATCAGGCCGCTCTTCTCCGGCACGGGGATCTCCCAGATGCGGAAGAATCCCAGTATATGGTCGATGCGGAATGCGTCGAAGTACTCCGCCATCTTGCCCAAGCGGCTCTTCCACCAGGCGTAGTTGTCCTCCGCCATCTTGTCCCAGTTGTAGGTCGGGAATCCCCAGTTCTGCCCGTCCACGGCAAACGCATCCGGCGGTGCACCGCACTGCGAATCCATGTTGAACAGGTCGGGATGGCACCATGCGTCCACGCTCGTACGACTGATGCCTATGGGCAGGTCACCCTTGAACACCACGCCCTTTCCGTGCGCATAGGCGCAGACTTCCTTGAGCTGCTTGTCCAGATGGTACTGCACGAAACAGTGGTAGTCCACCTCAGCCTTATGCGCAGCGTAGTACTCCTTCGCCTTCTTAAGCGAATACTTGGCGTAAGGGCCCCACTGGGAGAAGTCCGGCGTGCCGTTCTCATCGCGCAGCGCGCAGAAAACGGCATACGGCAGCAGCCAGTGGGCATTGGCCGCGAAGAAGTCGCGGTAGTTCTCGCTCGCGAGCACCTTCTCCCCTTCCGGCCCTGCGAACACGGCCTTCAGGAGCTTGGTCTTCGCGGCATTAACCTTCACGTAATCAATCTTCTGCAAGGCATTCAGCTCCGCCCGCTGCTTCTTGTACGCGGCTGTCACCTTCACCCCCGCCGCCGGCAGGTTGATGAATTGCGGATGCAGCGCGAAGGTCGAATTGGCATTGTACGGATACGAATCCATCCACTCATGCGTCATCGTCGTATCGTTGATCGGCAGCAGCTGCAGCACGGTCTGGCCCGTCATCGCGGCCCAGTCCGCCATCTGCTTCAGGTCGTAGAACTCGCCCACGCCGAAACCGTCGTTGCTCCGCAACGCGAACACCGGGATCGCGGTACCCGCTCCCCGGAACCCCGCGCGGTCGAAGATCGCGGTCGAGTGCTCCCGCAGGAAGCCGTTGCCGCCCGCGGGGATGTCGTTCCACGCGTCGCGGAACGACGTCTCGCCCCGCGCCGCCTTGCGGCTGTGATGCCGCCACTCCTGCCGCACGACGATCCCGTCGCGGACCACCTCATATGTATAGTCCAACAGCATGGCCCCCGTGAACTTGTCTATCCCGACAGTCCAGATGCCACCCTCGCAGTACTCCATGGGGTATTTTCTGCCCTGGCAGACCAGATACAGGTTCTCGCCCCACTGGGTGCGGTATTCGATTGTGAATCTTGCTTTCATAACAGAATGCGGTTAGTTTCCGGAGCGGTCACCCTGCTTCGTCCGAAGCCGTCGCGCCCACCTTGTTGGGCAAATATAGCAAGATTGTCGATTAAAAGGTTTCAATGACTCCGCCTTTCCGGACGAACTCCCCGATTTGCCGGATGAAATGCCCCCACGCCGCTCCCAACGGTTCAGCCCCCTCCCCTTCCGCGCACGTTTTCGCCAATTTCGTGCGCTTTTGCCCTTAAATCGGCCCTTTCGCGCACGTTTTCGCTATTTTCGTGCGCCAACACGCCCTTTTTCCCGTCTTCGCGCATGTTTTCGCCTTTTTTGTGCGCGAGCAAGCCTGTTTTCCAGCCGAGGCGCACGAATTCGCTGATTTTGTGCGTATATTCGCCGAAACGAACAAAGTCTGCCCCTATGCCCAGAGTCACCATCGCGCGGATCGCGGCCGCGCTTTCAATCCTCCTCCTCCTCGCCTCCTGTCAGCGGAGCGCCATCAGGGACGCCATCGCCTCCCAGCTCCGCCAGTATCCCGAGTCGCGCGTCACGGATATCTACAAGGATTTCTGCCAGGACAACCTCGGCCCGGGGCACCTAATCCCCGATCCCGAATCGGCCAGGGCATACCTCCTCTCCGAGCTGCAGGAGTACCGCGAGGACCTCGACAGCGCGCGCTATGCCAAGCCGCAGCTCCGCTACGTCCCCGTCGGGGACAAGCACAACTACGTCCGCGTGGACCTCTCGGTCGTACTTGACGGCCTCGTCAACGAGGATACCCTCCTCAACTCCTTCGTCCGCAGCGCCAACGAAGGCCGCACCCTCTCAGAAAAGGCCTGGATAAAGAAATGGAACAAGGTCGCCGCCGTCATCAGGAGCCGGTTCCCGGACATCCCTGATGCCGCCGCCGAACTCGCCGAACTCGACTCCCTCATCGGCGAAGGCCACCTCATCATGCACCACAGCGAAGCCTTCAGCAAAGCGTACAACCCCCATTACCGCATCGTCGCCAGCGACATCTTCGAGAAGGAATTGCTTAAAACCTTGTAAAAATACTTTTTCTTCGTATATTTGCAGTCCCGACCGGAATCTCCGCCGCGTGGAACTGGAGAGGTGGGTGAGTGGCTGAAACCACCGGTTTGCTAAACCGACGTACGGGTAATTCTGTACCACGAGTTCGAATCTCGTCCTCTCCGCTGAAATCCCTTACAGAGCGTTCTGTGAGGGATTTTTCATAAATAGTGGCCCAAAAAATGTCCCATTTTTGCCGAAAATGTATCAAAAAAAGTTGCTCGCAGGCGGGCAACTTTCGGCGAAGGATTTCGACAAGAACAGCTCGGGGCTTACCGTTGGTTTGAAGAGATTACAGAATAATCTCCATCCGCTTCATTTTCTAAAAGAGGCTTCAGCGGTTCTCTTAGCTCATCGAAAGTTTGGCATTCGCGTAATTGAACCACTGTGTACCCCTTTCGTTTCCACTTCTATTTGCACCTAAAAGTTTTCCTGTACGTACTGCAGGAGTTTGTCGGATATGGTCATTCCTCCCTGAATATTGCCATTGACTCCGTTCTGAAGGAGTTTGTCAAATGTCAAAGCGGGGGAGTCCGTCCTTCCCGACAATTTGAAATAGGCGTATCTATTGGCGTTTATGCCAGCTTTGATGCGTTCCCTTTCAACCCAATACTTTTGCTCTTG